>NZ_OY726397.1:4090030-5453374 GCF_963378095.1 Mycolicibacterium sp. MU0053 | reverse complement strand
GACGCTGGACACAAGCAATAGATAACGCAACGAGGGCAGTCTGTCCACATAGTTATCCACAGGTGTGGACAGACGGACTGCCTTCGTAGGCAGCCTACCGGCGAATGTCTCACGGGTTGCACAGAGAGTGGCAGCCCTAGTTGTCGTTGCGTTGGCCTGGGTGCCGTTCCGTCGGGAACAGCTTCGCCCAGAAGCTAACAGTTTTGTCTCGGAGTTCCAACCGTTCGGCAACATTGAGGTAAAGGTTTCGGTGGCGATCGCGGCGGACCCGCGTTGTTTGTGGTCAGCGGGCCCGGGCGTGGTAAGGATCGGGGGCCGCCCACCGGTCCCCGACCACGGGGTGACCGGCCGATAGCAGGTTTGACCCAGCGAATCCCTGTCAGTACCCTCGAACAGTCGCCCGGAAGTCGGCGATACGGCTGCGAACCCGAAGGTCTCCATTCGGAGATCGGGCGGAGCGCGCCGGTTACGAGCAAGACAGCAGAACTTACCAACGGCTGCCGGATGTGCCTGAGCGCAGATGTGGTGGCCACACGATGAGGAGATACAGCCGTGGCCAAGGGCAAGCGGACGTTCCAGCCGAACAATCGGCGTCGCGCACGGGTGCATGGATTCCGCCTGCGGATGCGGACGCGCGCGGGTCGCGCGATCGTGACCGGCCGGCGGCGCAAGGGACGTCGTTCGCTGACGGCCTGAGTCTGCTCGGGCAGTGACGTGCTCCCCGCGCAGCACCGGATGACCCGGTCAACCGAATTCGGTGCGACGGTCAAACAAGGAGTGCGAGCTGCACAGCCGGATCTCGTCGTGCATGTGCGTCGCGATCCCGACGGTGTAGCTGGTCCCTTGATCGGCCTGGTCGTCGGTAAGTCCGTCGGCTCCGCCGTCCAGCGACACCGCGTGGCCCGCCGGCTTCGGCATGTGGCCCGTTCTCTCCTCGACGAGTTGGATTCCGCCGATCGGGTGGTGATCCGCGCCCTGCCCGGCAGCCGCGACGCGGCGTCGGCGCGGCTGCGCCAGGAGCTGCTCTCCGGGCTGCGGCGATCGCACAAATTGATGAATGCACGTCGATGAGGACTCTGCTCGCCGACCTTCGCAGCGCGCCAGTGCGCGCGGTCATCTTCGTCATCCAGCTCTACCGGCACATGGTCTCCCCACTGCGGCTGCCGACGTGTCGATTCATGCCCACCTGTAGCCAGTACGCCGTCGAAGCCCTGAGCGAGTTCGGGTTGATCCGCGGTGGTTGGCTGGCCATGGTCCGGCTCGCGAAATGCGGTCCGTGGCATCGGGGAGGATGGGATCCAATACCCGAGCGACATCCCCATCCGCGACAGTCGCCCGACCTTCACGCCGACGACGGCAGGAACGAGTTGCATGTTTAATTGGTTCAGCCTCGACATCATCTACTACCCGGTGTCGGCGATCATGTGGGTCTGGTACAAGCTCTTCGCGTTCGTGCTGGGCCCGACGAACTTCTTCGCGTGGGCGCTCTCGGTGGTGTTCCTGGTGTTCACCCTGCGCGCGATCCTCTACAAGCCGTTCGTCCGGCAGATCCGCACCACGCGGCAGATGCAGGAACTGCAACCCCAGATCAAGGCGCTGCAGAAGAAGTACGGCAAGGATCGCCAGCGGATGGCGCTGGAGATGCAGAAGCTGCAGAAGGAACACGGGTTCAACCCCATCCTGGGCTGCCTGCCGATGCTGGCGCAGATCCCGGTGTTCATCGGCCTGTTCCACGTGCTGCGCTCGTTCAACCGCACCGGCGGCTTCGGGATCGGTGCCCAGCACCTGGATCCGGACCTGAACCGCTCGCTGGCCAACTACGTCTTCAGCGCCACCGACGTCGGGCACTTCCTGGACGCGAACCTGTTCGGTGCGCCGCTGGGTGCCTGGATGACGCAGCAGACCGGTCTGGAGGCCTTCACCCAGTACGGCGCCTTCAGCCGGCCCGCGCTGATCGCGGTCGGGGTCCCGGTGATGATCGCCGCCGGCATCGCCACCTACTTCAACAGCCGGGCGTCGATCTCGCGCCAGAGTGTCGAGGCCGCGGCCAACCCGCAGACCGCGATCATGAACAAGCTCGCCCTGTATGTCTTCCCGCTGGGCGTCGTGGTCGGCGGCCCGTTCCTGCCGCTCGCGATCATCCTGTACTGGTTCGCCAACAACGTCTGGACCTTCGGTCAGCAGCACTACGTGTTCGGCAAGATCGAGCAGGAAGAAGAAGCCCAGAAGCAGGAGGCACTCGAGCGCCGCGCGGCCAACGCTCCGGCCCCGGGCGCCAAGCCCGCGAAGCGGAAGAAGAGCGGCGACGCCGCCGGTGCCGGGAACGCCGCCACGACCGTCGCCGAGGGCACCGTCGAGAGTTCGGAGACCGCGGCCGACGACACGGCCCCCGCGGGCAACGACGCCGACACCGGAGCAGCGGCCAAGCCCGCCGCGAAGGCCCCCGCCAAGCCGCCGAACAAGGCGCAACCCAAGGCGGGCGCGGCGGGCAACCGCAAGCCCGGCCCCGGTGCCAAACCCAAGAAGCGCAAGCGCTGATCCCCAGCGCCACTGATCCCACCCCACAGTGATTCGAGAGGGACCCGAAAACAGATGACTGACATGACCGACACCGCTGACACCCCCGCCGCCGACGCCGCTGAGAGCACCCCCGCCGCGGAGACCGCCGAGCAGCCGGGGCAGCCTGCCGACGAGCTGACCGCCGACGCGCCCGAGGAGAAGGGCGCGGACCTCGAGGACCGCCTCGTCGCCGAGGGCGAGATCGCCGGCGACTACTTGGAGGAACTTCTCGACCTGCTCGACTTCGACGGGGACATCGATCTGGACGTCGAGGGCAACCGCGCGGTGGTCAGCATCGACGGCGGCGACGATCTCGAGAAGCTGGTTGGCCGCAAGGGCGAGGCGCTCGACGCGCTGCAGGAGCTGACCCGGCTGGCCGTGCACCAGAAGACGGGGGAGCGCAGCAGGCTGATGCTGGACGTCGCGGGCTGGCGTCGACGCCGCCGCGAGGAGCTCGCCGCATTGGGCGACAAGTTGGCGCGGCGCGTGGTCGAGAGCGGCGAGCGCGAGCAGCTGGCTCCGATGACGCCGTTCGAGCGCAAGATCGTCCACGACGCCGTGGCCGCCGTCGACGGTGTGCACAGCGAGAGCGAGGGCGTGGAGCCGTCGCGCCGCGTCGTCATCCTGCCCGACTGACCTGAGTTACATCGATGTAGTTCTGCGCCGACGCCCCGACCATCGGAGGATGTTTCACGTGAAACATGACGGCGTGACTGCGGTACCGCCCGCAGCACCCGACGTCTTCGGGGCGGGGCTGCCCACCGCCCAGCGCTACGTCGAGCTGCTCGCCACGGCCGGGGTTGAACGGGGCCTGATCGGTCCACGTGAGACCGACCGGCTGTGGGACCGGCATCTGCTCAACAGCGCCGCGATCGGTGAACTCGTCGACGACGGGTACCGCGTTGTCGACATCGGTAGCGGGGCCGGCCTGCCCGGCATCCCGCTCGCGATCGCGCGCCCGGACCTCACCGTGGTCCTCGTGGAACCACTGCTGCGCCGGGCATCCTTCCTGGGCGAGGCCGTGGCCGAGCTCCGACTCGAGAACGTGACAGTGGTGCGGGGGCGCGCCGAGGAGCGGTCCGTGATCGGCGACCACGGGGAGGCCGATGTGGTGACCTCGCGTGCGGTGGCGGCCCTGGACAAGGTGACGCGGTGGAGCATGCCGCTGCTGCGGACCGGCGGCATGATGTTGGCCCTGAAGGGCGAGCGGGCCGAGACGGAAGTGACCGAGCATCGGCGTGTGATGACATCGTTGGGCGCCGACGATGTGAGGGTGATGAAATGTGGCGTGACGTATTTGGAACCACCGGCAACCGTCGTCGTCGCGCGCCGGTCGGAGTCGAAGTCCGGACGGCGCACTCGTCCACCAACCAGGAGGGGACGATGACCTCACAACCACGCACCAACCGCCCGCGGCCACAACGCGCCAATGTTTCACGTGAAACATGGGAACCGGCGGGCGCCGTCAGCAGTGAATACGACACCCCCATCGGGGCCGCCGCGCAGCGCGCCACCGAGGTGCTGCACACCAATGCGCGCCTGCCCCGGCCGACGCGCCGCCGCGTCTTCACCGTCGCCAACCAGAAGGGTGGCGTCGGCAAGACCACCACGGCGGTGAACCTCGCCGCGGCGATGGCCGTCCAGGGGATCAAGACCCTCGTGATCGACCTCGACCCCCAGGGCAATGCGAGCACCGCGCTGGGGATCGACCGCCGCGAGGCGGGGACGCCGTCGTCGTACGAAGTCCTGATCGGCGAGATCCCGCTGCAGGCCGCGCTGCGCCGCAGCCCGCACAACGAACTGCTCTACTGCGTGCCGGCGACCATCGACCTCGCCGGTGCCGAGATCGAGTTGGTCAGCATGGTGGCGCGGGAGAACCGCCTCCGCACCGCGCTGGCCGAACTGGATCAGTCCGACTTCGACTACGTGTTCATCGACTGCCCGCCCTCGCTGGGCCTGCTGACGATCAACGCCCTCGTGGCCGCGCCCGAGGTGCTGATCCCGATTCAATGCGAGTACTACGCCCTCGAGGGCGTCTCGCAGCTGATGAACAACATCGAGATGGTGCGCGCCCATCTCAACCCCGCACTCAATGTCACCACGGTGCTCCTGACGATGTACGACGGGCGGACCAAGCTCGCGGACCAGGTCTCCGAGGAAGTGCGGCGGTACTTCGGGGACAAGGTGTTGCGCACCGTGATTCCCCGCAGCGTGAAGGTCTCCGAGGCGCCGGGCTACAGCATGACGATCATCGACTACGACCCTGGGTCGCGGGGCGCGATGAGTTATCTGGATGCCAGCCGCGAGATCGCCGAACGGGGCGCGAAGCCCACCGGAAAGGGATAGTCATGACGAATCCATCGAAGCGCAAGGGTGGCCTGGGTCGCGGGTTGGCCTCGCTGATTCCGACCGGTCCGACCGACGGGGATTCGACCGCACCGAGGATGGGATCGGCGGCCGCCGACGTGGTTCTCGGGGGCGGCACGGCCTCGGCCCCGACGCCGCCGGCGGTGCCCGAGAGTGACATCGGCGCGGTGTACCGCGAGATCGATCCGGCGACCATCGAGCCCAATCCCAAGCAACCCCGCCAGGTGTTCGACGACGAGGCGCTCGCCGAGCTGGTGCACTCGATCCGCGAATTTGGCCTGATGCAACCGATCGTGGTGCGTGAGGTGGCCACCGAGCCCGCGCGCTACCAGTTGGTGATGGGGGAGCGGCGCTGGCGGGCGGCCCAGGCGGCCGGGCTGGCGGCCATCCCGGCCATCGTCCGCGAGACCGCCGACGACAACCTGCTGCGCGACGCGCTGCTGGAAAACATCCACCGGGTGCAGTTGAACCCCCTGGAAGAGGCGGCGGCCTATCAGCAGTTGCTCGACGAGTTCGGCGTCACCCACGACGAACTGGCCGCGCGGATCGGCCGATCCCGCCCGCTGATCAGCAACATGATCCGGCTGCTGCGGCTGCCCATCCCGGTGCAGCGGCGCGTCGCGGCCGGAGTGCTCTCGGCCGGGCACGCCCGCGCCCTGCTGTCGCTGGACGCGGGCCCGGAGGCGCAGGAGGAACTGGCCGCGCGCATCGTCGCCGAGGGGTTGTCGGTCCGGGCGACGGAGGAGGCCGTCACCCTGGCCAACCGCGCCGACGGGCCGGGTTCCGCGCCGCAGCGCCGCAAGCCGATCCAGATGCCGGGCCTGCAGGACGTTGCTGAGCGGCTGTCGGGAGCCTTCGATACCCGCGTGATGGTCAGCCTTGGCAAACGCAAGGGCAAGATCGTGGTCGAGTTCGGCTCGGTGGAGGACTTGCAACGGATTGTCGACCTGATGGACAAAACGGCCCGCTGAATTCCAGGTCCAGGCATACCGTTGAATTACGTCACTGTGACACAGCGGCGCACCAGCCGCGGGCCACGAGTGCGCACTTCAGTCAATGTTGTTGTGCGCCATAGAAGTTCGGTACAAATCCGCGCTACTGGTGGGGATGACGGTTCCTCTCCTATTCTGAAGGGGCTGCCGCACACCGCGGCACCGCAGAAAGGTCCGACAACCTAGTGTCTGCTCGCATCTCGCCGCTTCAGCTCGAAGCTTTCGAGCTGCTGCCCAAGCACGCGCGCCGGTGTGTGTTCTGGGAGGTCGATCCGGACATCGTGGGACGCGAGGACCATCTCACCGACCCCGAATTCGAGAAGGAAGCCTGGCTGTCGATGGTCATGCTCGAGTGGGGTTCCTGCGGACAGGTGGCCTCCGTCGGGCCGCCGCCGGTCGAGGCGGGCGGTGCCGAGGAGGCACCGTGCGTCGGTTACATCCTCTATGCCCCGCCGCACGCGGTGCCGCGCGCGCAGCGGTTGCCGACGGGACCGGTCAGCGCCGACGCCGTGCTGCTCACCTCGATGGGCCTGGAACCGGGCTACGAGTCCGACGGTCTGCCGCACACGCTGATCGCCCAGGTCATTGCCGAACTCATCCGACGCGGGGTGCGCGCACTGGAGGCCTTCGGCCGCACCGCCGACGCGGATCTGATCGATCTCGCCACCGCCGACCCCGAGACGCGGTCGGCGATCGAGGCTCTCGGCGACTGCTCGTTCGAGCACTGCATGATCGAGGCCGACTTCCTGCAGGAGGTCGGGTTCGTGGAGGTCGCACCGCACCGGTACTTCCCGCGGCTGCGGCTCGAGCTGGACCGGGGCCTGGGCTGGAAGGCCGAGGTCGAGGCGGCGCTGGAGCGGTTGTTGAATTCCGCGGAGCTGCAACAGCCCGTCGGGGCGGCAGCCGCCGGCGGCGGCGCCCAGCAGGTACCGGTCTAGCGGCTGGCCTGCTCCACCGACAGTTCGTGGGCCAGCAATTCGGCGAACGTGAAGGTGCCCGTCGGCCGGTCGTTCTTGCCGAGCAGGTACAACCGCTTCACGGCGGCAAGAATGCCCTCCGCGATCGCGTCCCGGGTCTGGGTCGACACCAGCATGGCGCGGTCCCGCGAATTGCTGATGTAGCCGACATCGACCTGCACCGTGGGCATCCGGGTCAACCGGAGCAGCTCCCAGGTGCGGCCATGGCTGCGGCAATCGCGTAAACCGGTGCGCGCGACCACTTCTCGTTGGATGAAATCGGCGAGATTGCGCCCGATGGTGGACACCGACCCGTGCGAGTTGCCGAAGTAGAAGGAGGCCACACCGTTGGCGGCCGGATTGGGCTGGGTGGCGCAGCGCAGGCTGATCATCAGGTCGGCGCCGACGCCGTTGGCGGTCTCGGCGCGCTGCGCATCGGAGGGACCGTGGTTGGCCGGCCGGGACAGGAAGGTCTCCATGCCGATGGCGGTCATGCGGCCCTCGAGCCGACTTGCCAAGTCCCACAAAATGTCTGCTTCGCTGATCGGGCCGCCCGCACCCTGGGTCAGCACGCCCAGATCGTGCCCGCCGAGGCCCGGATCGATGATGATGCGTTTCCCGGACAGCTTCGGGCCGGACCGGCGCACCATTTCTTCCTCGCGGATCGCGTGCGGGGAACCGCCCGTGACCCGCGAGCCCAGAAAATACAAGGAACGCAGGGTTTCCGGGCCGCAGATACCGTCGGCGGCCAGGCCGTACTCGCGCTGATAGGACATCAGGGCGTTGTGGGTCTGCAGCCCGAAATGCCCGTCGACCAAACCGGTGTAGAAACCGAGGTCCTGCAGGCGAGCCTGCAGCGTCGCGACATCGTCGCCGTACATCGGGGCGCCGAACTGGTGGTTGAGCGTGCGGGCGCCCAGGCGATAGGACGCCTCCTTGATGGCCCGGTAGGTGGCCTCGCCGACGATCCCGTCGACCAGCAGGGCGCGGTGCTGCTGGAAGGCGCGCACCGCCTCATCCAACTCGGCGTCGAACAGGTCCACCGCGACATGCTTTCCGGTGGTCAAGTCGGCGTCCGGGCTGTCGATCAGACCCAGCGCCGCCAACGCGGCGCGGATCTCGGTCACAGCGAGGCCGCGGTCTCCGAGACGGAGCACGTCAGGAGCGGCTCCGTGGCGGGGACTCGACATGAGTTAGGGCCCTTCGGTCACGGCGGTCGGAGTCCCTCGGGGACGCCGACCATGGCAAGGCAGACTGCGATTATTGTCGCAGACCTGCGCCGGAATCGGGAAAACGCCAGGCCAATGCGAGCGTCGCCGCGGCCGGGTGGCCGCGGCCGCTGGCAAACGGTCAGCTAACGAAGTCGGCGATTTCGCGCAGCAGCGCAGCCTTGCCCTTGGCCCCGACAATCCGCTTTACCGGCTCGCCGTCCTTGAACAGGATCAGCGTCGGAATCGACACCACCGAGAAGCTCTGGGCCGTGTTCGGATTGGCATCCACGTCGAGTTTGGCGACGGTCAGCTGGCCGCCCTTCTCCGCGGCGATCTCCTCCAGCACCGGCGCGACCATCTTGCACGGACCGCACCAGGTGGCCCAAAAGTCCACCAGCACAGGGGTATTGCTCTTCAGGACGGTCTCGGAGAACGAGCCGTCGGTGACCTCGATGGTGGCGTGCTTGTCGGAAGTTGTCATTGCTGAGCTCCAATCAGATCGATGTTCTCGTCGCTGGCCTCGGCGAGCCAGCGTTCGGCGTCGATGGCCGCCGCACAGCCGCTGCCGGCGGCCGTGATCGCCTGCCGGTAGGTGCGGTCCACCAGGTCGCCCGAGGCAAACACGCCCTCGACGGAGGTGGCGGTGGTCTGACCCTGCACCAGCACGTAGCCGTCGGCGTCGAGATCCAGCGTGTCGCGGACCAGCTCCGAGCGCGGATCGTGGCCGATTGCGACGAAGACGCCGGTGACCGGCAGCACCGATTCGCTGCCGTTGGCCGTATCGCGAACCCGCAGGCCGGTGACGGTGTCGGTGCCCTCGACCGCGAGCACCTGGGTGTTGGTCAGGAAGGTGATCTTGTCGTTGGTGCGGGCCCGCTCGAGCATGATCTTGGAGGCGCGGAACTCGTCGCGGCGGTGCACCAGGGTGACGCTGCGGGCGAACCGGGTCAGGAAGGTGGCCTCCTCCATAGCGGAGTCGCCACCGCCGATCACGGCGATGTCCTGGTCCTTGAAGAAGAACCCGTCGCAGGTCGCGCACGAACTGACGCCACGCCCGAGCAGCTCCTGCTCACCGGGAACCCCCAGGTAGCGGGGGGCGGCACCCATGGCCAGGATCACCGAGCGAGCGTGGAAGGTCTCGCCGCCGGCGGTGGTCACGGACTTCACCGGGCCGGTCAACGACACCGCTTCGACGTCCTCCATCTGCAGGTCCGCGCCGAACCGCAGCGCCTGCTCCCGCATCTGGTCCATCAGATCCGGGCCCTGGATGCCGTCTTTGAAGCCGGGGTAGTTCTCCACCTCGGTGGTGGTCATCAGGGCACCGCCGAAGGCGCTGCCCTCGAATACCAGGGGTGCCAGCTGGGCGCGGGCGGTGTAGATCGCCGCGGTATAGCCGGCCGGGCCGGAGCCGATGATGATGACCTCGTGGACGGTCGGACTGGCGCTCATGCGGGCCTTTCTGGGTTCTCTCGGAGCGGCCTCGGGTGCTGGGCCGGAACACTGTCTAGTAACACCAGCGTAGGCGCGGCTGTTCCGCGGCGTCGCTGGGCACATCGATCGTCGCACGCCGGCGGCGGTGACGGGCCTGGTCGCCCGCGGTCAGGGCGGATCGCCCGGGTCGGGCCGGGCCACCGTGGTCTGGGCCAACAAACCGGTGTCGGCGGCGTTGCAGTTCGGCGCGACGACGACGGCGGTCAACTCGGTGGCGCTGCCGCCCGGCAGCACCAGCAGGATTCCGGGTGCTCCGGCGACCTCGATCGGGCGGGCGCCCAGCGCCCGGGTGGCGGCCGGGTAGCCGAGGCCGGACAGGCAGGACGCCCGACGACCGGGCACCGTCAGCGCCCCGAAATCGGGCGGGCGGTGCAGCAGGGCGACGATGTCCGGTTCGGACAGCGGCACGGTCGGTGTGACGGTGATGTGCTGGGCCGATGTCGGCGTCGACGGCACCGGGCCGGGGGACATCAGCAGCGCCGCGCTGCCGACCCCGACGGCCACCAGCGCCGCCGCGCCGCCGAGGAGCGCGGCGGTCCGCCGGGCCGGGCGGGGCGCCGGCCGCGCGCTGTGCCCGGCGCCTCCGGAGCCGACGCCGGTGACCCGGTGCGGTCGGGGATCGCCCTGCTGGGGCGGGGTGGACGGCACCGGATCAGTCTCCGGTAACCTCGCCGTCCCGGTGTGGTCGGGGGGCCAGTGCCTGCCGCAGCCGGCTGCGGGCCCGGGCCCGCCTGCTCTTGACGGTGCCCTCCGGGACCCCCAGCAGCCGCGCGGCCTCGGCGACCGTGTAGCCGTGCAGGTCGACCGTGAGCACCGCGGCGCGTTGGTCGGCGGGTAGCCCCCGCAGCGCGGAGCGGACCAGCAGCGTGGTCTCCAGCCGGGGCGTCCAGTCGGCCACGGGGTGCTCGTCCTCGTCGAACCACACCTCGGGCCGGGCCGCCAGGGCGCGGCCCCGGTCGATGCAGGCGTTGTGCACGATCCGGTACAGCCAGCTGCCGACGGTGGCGCGGTGCCCGAAGCTGTCCGCGGCGCGGTGCGCGGCCAGCATCGCGTCCTGCATCGCGTCGGCGGCGTCCTCGGGGGTCGGGCTGCGCGCGGCGGCCAGGCGGTGCAGCCGGCGCCGATGCCGGGTGAACAGTTCGGCGAACGCCCCCGCGTCACCGGCGACGTGCGCCGTGAGCAGTTCGGCATCGGAGCGCGGGGTGTTCTCGGAGCTGTCGCTGACCACCGGGTGGACGGTAGGGACCGCGGCGACCGGCGGCACTTCGCCGCCTGGCCGGGTGTGGACAACCCCCGGTCAGATCATTCCGCGGCGTGGACGGTGACCTCGGCGATGTCGGTGCGGCTCTCGCCATCGGTGCTGCCGAGGGTCGAAATCCACACCAGCACATTGGATGTCGGCTCGGACGAGTCGACCTCGATGGTGTTGGTGCCGCGGCGCATGGTGGCCGGGTCCGTCAAGGCGGTGGTGTCCTCGAGTGTGGATGGATTCGCCGACGACGACGACCGGATCTGAATCTGGGTGCCGGTGCTGGACAGATCGACGGTGACCGCACCGATCTTCGTCGGCTCCGGCAGGGTCAGCAGCAACCCGACGCCGGATTTGAAGTCGGGGAACGGCACCGCATCGGAGTAGGTGTCGGTGGGCCACACCGTGGAACGGTCGCCGTCGATCGCCAGCGCGGCCAGGCTCGGCGCATCGGCACCGCCGCCGGGCGAGAACACCGTCACGCCGGCGGGTTTGACCGCGGTGCCGGCCGGGGTGGTGGTGCCGTCGTCCCCGGCGGTGGCGGTGGTCGGCGGGTTCAGGCCCAACTGATCGCCGTCGAGGCCGCCCCCGACATCGCCGAAGATGCGACCGAGCAGGGTCGCGAGCACGATCAGGGCGACCAGCACGATGGCGCCGGCGACGCCGCCACCGATCAGCAGGGCGCGCCGCCGCCGCGCGGCGGTCTCCTCGTCGAGGGTGACCTCGGTGCCGACCTGAGACCGGTCCTGATCGATCGGTTCGATCAGCTCGGTGCGGTCGGCCACCGCGGTGGTCTGCTGCAGCAGGTTCAACAGCGTTGGGGCGGTGCGGATCCCGCCACCCTCCTGCACGGAACGGGCCGCGGCCGCCGAGATCTGGAACGGGATCGCGCGGTCGACGGAGCGGGGTTCGACGGGTTGGCCGGCGGCGTCCAAGTCCGCCGGTGCCAGCCCGCTGGGTTCACCGGTCTCCGGCAGCGGCCAGCGGTTCACCAGCAGCGCGTACAGCGCGGCGCCGGTGCCGCGGATGTCGTCCTCGGGGGTGGCCTCGGGCATGGTGGCCGGGAACGCCAGGACGACGTCGCCCTCCACGCTGACCCGGATCCGGCTGGGGTGATCGATCGACAGCGCGACCCCGGCCTGGTGCGCGGATTCGGCTGCGGCAGCCAGCGATTGGACCGCGCGGGCACCGCCGATCGGCGACGGCGAGGTGTCCGCGACCTCTTGTAGGGAGCCGCCCCGAATCCACTCCGAGACCACCAGACCACCGGAACCGGTGTCGGTGACGTCCAGCACGCGGGCGATGCCGAGCGCTTCGACCCGGCTCAACCGCATTGTGCGGGAAAGGATTTCACGGACCTCACCGGGCGGCAGGACCCCCTCGGGATCGACGAACGTCAACGCGACCTGGCGATTGAGCGCCGTGTCGAGCGCCTGCCAGAACTGCAGATGTTCGGGGCCGCCGTGGAACACCAGCAGTCGGTAGCGGCCGTCGGCGATGCTGGCGCCGGGGATCAGGTAGACGTCATCGGTGCCGGCATCCACGGAGCGTTCGCTGGGCGGATCGAATGCCATGGGTTCCCGGCTGGGATCACCGGCGAAGTCGGCGTGGGGTCGCTGCGGCGGCTCCGACGACGGGCCCGCGGCCGTCGGTGGTCCATCGGCTCCGGAATCGGCGGCGGCCTGCCGGGGACGGTCGCCGGCGGCGTCGGTCAGGGGGCTGCCCGCGGGGTCATCGTCCACCACCGGTCCTCCTGCGTTTCCAGCCCCGGCAACCTCTGCCGGCGTCCCCGGCCGGGTTGCTGCGTGGGTCGGCCACGACGCCGGCGGGGGCGAATTCCTCTGCTCAGGGTACTGGACCGCGGCACGGCTCGGATCCGAGTGGGAGACACCGGATCCAGTTGCGGCTACCGCGTGACCGCGCCGTAACCGGGTCAAGACCGCGGTCTTCGCCGCCAGCGCCTCGGGCACCTTCGCCAGCACCAGCACCGCGACGACGACCGGCAGCATCAGGGCGCCGATGATCGCCAGCCGCAGCAGCGAGCCCGCCCCGCCCCACGCCTCGGTCAGTTCCGCCAGGCCCAGCAACGTATCGGCGACATAGCCCAGCAAACCCGCCAGCAGGGACGCGGTGATGGTCACCAGGATGGTGCGGACCACCGCCACGCCCAGCAGTCGGCCACCGGGCGGGCGCAGCGTCCGGCGCAGCAGCACATAGCCGGCCACCGCGCCCACCAGGAAGCCGAGGCCGTTGGCCAGACCCAGGAATCCGGCCACCAGGTCCGGGTTGCTGGTCATGTGCGGGGCCAGCACCGAGGCCACGATCTTGACAATGGTGATCACCACGATGATCGCGATCGGGATCCAGGGCTGCTCCCGCGCATAGAACACCCGCAGTTGCAGCAGCACCAGGGCGTAGGGCACCAAGGTGAACGCGGACAACGCGATTGAGATGCCGAGATAGTTGGCGTCCACCGACCCGAAATTGCCGTAGGCGAACAGCGCGGAACCGATCGCCGGCCCGCCGACGGTCATGAACGCGACGATCGGGATCAGGGTGATCATCGTCAGCCGGGTGGCCAACGACAGGTCGGCGAGCACGGCGGGGGAGTCGTTGGCCGCGGCGTTGCGGCTCAGCCTCGGCATCACCACGGTCAGCACGGTCACGCCGATCATCCCGAACGGCAGCATCAGCACGAGCCAGGTGTAGTTGTAGATCGCGGGCCCGGAAGCCGCGGCCCCACTGGCGATCTGGTTGCCGACGATCAGCCCGATCTGGCTGATCAGGACGTAGAGCACCATGGCCGCGGCCATCGCGCCGAAGCGCTTCAGGCGGGCGTCGATGCCCCACAGCGGGCGCAGGCTGATCCGTTCCCGGCGGATCGCCAGCAACAGCACGGCGGTCTGCGCCACCACCCCCAGCGTGGTGCCGATGCCCAGCACCAGCAGTTTCGGGTTGCCCATCTGCACCGGATCCACCGACAGTTCACCGGGCACCAGCAGGTAGAGCACCAGCGTCGCGATGGCCACCACGTTGTTGATCACCGGCGCCCAGGCCGGTGCCCGAAACTCATTGCGATTGTTCAGGATTGCCATGAACACCGACGACAGCCCGTAGAAGATCACCTGCGGCAGCAGCAGATAGGCGAACGCCCGCGTGAGCGGCTCGTTGACCTGCGGGTGACTGCCCAGCATGAGCCGCACCAGCAGCGGGGCGCCGGCCACCGACAACACCGTGGTGATGAGCAGCAGCGTGGTCGCCAGCGTGACCAGCCGCCGGACGAATGCGGCGCCGCCGTCGGCGTCCTCGCGCTCGGCCCGCGCCAGGACCGGCACGAAGATCGCGGTGAACGTCGCCTCCAGCACCAGCGCGGCCACCAGGTTGGGCAACTGATTGGCGACCGTGAACGAACTCGACAGCGCCGCGCCCAGGATGGCCGCCAGCAACACGATGCGGATGAAGCCGGTGATCCGGCTGACCAGCGTGGCAATGGCCATGCCCCACGACCGGGACACGACGGCCGCGTCGGTCAACTCCGGGCGCACCGGCCGACCCGAGCCCGCGGCGGCCGCCGGTGGTGGCGGCAGCGGTGTGGAGCGGGGGCGCCTGCGGCGGGCGTCCTGCGGTGCGTTCATGGTGTGGGTTCTGGTCGATCCAGGTCGGCGGGGTCGGGTTGACCTCGGAAACGGTGCCACAGTCGGCGCGCGGTCAGCGTGATGAGCACCGCCGCGGCCGCCAGGGTGATGATGAACAACACCTTGCCGTAGGCGTTGGAGTGCACCGACAGCCGGACCGGTTCACCGAGCGTCAGCCCGTCGGGGGTGTGCAGCGACACGTCGACGGCCACCCGCTGGCTGAAGTGCACCTCGACCGGGATGTGGATCGGCAGGTAGCCGGGCGGTAGTTCCTGTTCGCCGATGTCGGTGACCGACATGCCGGGCGGGGCGTCGACCGCGAGGCGCACCCGGATCGGCACCGCCAGGTCGTTGCGCAGCGCCAGCGGCAGCGGGCTGCGCTCGGTGGCCAGCGTGTAGGAGCCGCCCGGGTTCACCACCGTCACGGCCCCGAACAGGTCGTGGACGGTGCGGCCCACCACGGCCAGCCGCTGCGCGGCCAGTTCGTTGCGCACCTCGGGGCGTTCGGCCTGGCTCAGCGCACGCAGCATGTCCTCGCGCAGCGGCGCGGTGTATTGCAGCCCCGTCAGGCCGGTCTGGTTGTTGGTGGTCAGCGCCGCGGTCAGGCCCCACAGCCGACCCACCTGACCCGCGATGGTGTTGACGACGCCGTCGTCGAACCGGACCTGCGGGTCGATTCGCGAGACCGCGTCGGGATCCGGCGTCGCGGGCAGCCCCGCGGCCTCGGCGACGACGGCGGGCAGCGGCCGCGCGGTCGCCAGGCCGGAGCGGATCGTGGTCGCCAACGTGGTCAGGATCGCCTGGGCGTCATCGGGCGCCAGGTCCCAGGTCAGCGGCGGCATCAGGATCTGGCTGCGTGGCTCGGCCTGCGGGTCGAGGCTGCGCCACAGCATGGCGCCGAGCGCGTCCTGCCGCCGCGCGGTGCGCGAGTCGTCCCGCGGCGGCACCGCCAGTGACTCGTCGAGGTAGTTCGGTTCCACCGGCGCTTCGCCCGCGGCGGCGAGCGCGGCCGCGACGGCCGGGTCGAACGGCGCGACGACCACCTGCGGGGAGAGCCGGCGCACCGTCAGGTCGGCCGGATCGGTGGCGGTCGAATCGCCCGCCGCGATGGCCACGGTATTGCCCTGGGCGCTGAGCAGTTCCACGGTGCGGCGGCTCAGCGTGCCGTCGCCCACGAGTGTTGCGCCGCGCACCGACCGCACGCCCAGCAGCCCGTCCACCAGGTTGGCGGCGCCCACGGTGGTGAAGCCGCTCAGGCCGCGGTCGTTGACCCGCTGCAGCGCGTCGAGGTCGGCCTGGGCGTACGGCGCGGCCACCACACACATGCGCGCGGCCAGGGCCCGCAACCGGTCGAGCCAGGCGATCGCGGCGGCCTGCCCGGTACCGGGGTGGCTCGCGGTGCCGAGCCCGTCGCCGGCGTCGGCCACGACGTAACCGCCGGTCATCGCGTTCACCGTGACCAGCAGGTCGGGATCGACGGCCAGGCACAGGGCGCGGGTCACCTCGCCGCCCGGGTCCACCGGATCGCTGGTGGCGAACTCCGCGGCGCCCAGCAGCGTGTCGAGGCGACCGCCGGCGGCCAGCGACGTCGCCAGGTCGTCGTCCATCAGCCGCACCGGGGCGGTTCCGCCGGGTACGCCCGGCGCCAGCCGGGGCCGGTCGGCCAGCGGCCACAGCATTGTCGTCTGCACCGGCTTGCTGGTGTCCGGGGGGATGACGGCTTCGAGTGCGTCGGTGCCGACGGGTCCGGTGTCGCCGGTGGAATCCTCCCGGGGCACCCCGAGGACCGGCAGCAGGAACCGGGCGTCGTCGAGGCGCGCCGGCGCGCCGTAGTCGGGGGTGCCGTTGACATTGATCAGCAGCGGATACACCCCGGGGTCGGCGACCCCGAGCGCCGGTTCGGCGTCCGAGCGCAGCGGGTAGCTGAACCGGAACGGCACCTGCTGCCCGCGCGCCAGCTGGTCCGACAGCGTGACGAACTCGCCGACCGGCCCGAACTGATCGGTCGGTCCGGTCAGGTCGGTGCGCAACGCCTCGGCGGCGCCGACGGCCGGCGCGTGCTCGAGGCGGGCCACCACGTCGCGGACGATCCGGTCACCGACATTGGTGACCGAACCGGTGACGGTGACGGTGGAACTGCTCGCGGTGGTGACCACGTCGGGGTTGACGGTGTCGATGCTGATGATCAGGAACGGGGCGGGCTGCTCCGAGGCTTCGCCGGGGGCGGCGGCCGCGGGCAGCGCGGCGGGCAGTAGCAGCATCGCCAGGATTGCCAGCATGGTCACGATGCGGGAGGCCGCGCTCGGCCGGCGCCGCAGCGCGTTCATGGCGACTGTCCGCAACCGTTCGTCCGTCCCGAAGCGGATTCGTCACTGTGGCGGTCGCGGGTGCGCGAGTGGGTCTGCGGTCGGCGCCGCGGCGCGCTCGGCGGCAGCGGCGGCAGCGCGTCGGGCCCATGGGTCTGCAGCCGGTGGATCAGGTCGCCGGCGACCTGGGCCAGCCGACGTTCGTCGGCGTAGGCGAGCCGGGCCGGCAGTTCCGGCAGCGGAACCCAGGCCACCTCGCTGACTTCGACGTCCTCGTCGGACAGCTCGCCGCCGGTGAACCGCAGCAGGTAGTGGTGCACGGTCTTGTGCACGCGCCGGCCCTCGGTGACGAACCAGTAGTCGATGCTGCCGAGCGCGGCCAGCACGCTGCCCTGGATGCCGGTCTCCTCGGCGACCTCCCGGATGGCGGTCTGCTCGGCGGTCTCGCCCTGCTCGATGTGTCCCTTGGGCAGCGACCACAGCATCCGGCCGCGCCGGTCGATGCGTCCGATCAGGGCCGCGCTCTGCTCGGCGGGCGGGCTGTCGATGCGGTCGATCACCAACCCACCGGCCGACGTCTCGTGCACGGTGCGCAGCCGGGGCGGACGCGCGCGGCGGTTCTTGCCCTGCGACGGTGCGGACGGGCGCTTGGCGGCGGCGATGTTCGGGGTGGTCTTGGGGGTGCTCACCGCGGGCGGGACAGCGGCGTCGAGGTGGCTGTCGGGATGACCGTCGCCGGCGGGCTGGGCGGGTCCGGCGGCACGACGACCACGGCGCCGACCTCGGCGCCGTCGTGGTTTGGCCTGTTCGCCGTCGGACACCCAAGCGATAGTAGCTGCCACGGAGGTGGCCCCATGCCGCCACTCGCCGCTGCTGCGATATCGAGACCGGCCCGTAGTCGAGGAGGTATTAGACCGAGGTCGTCGCGGCGCATTAGGCTCACCGAACGTGTCTGAGCCCCGTCCGAGCGCCGCCGCCGCCGATCCTCCAACCGAGGACGACGCCGCGCTGCTCGCGCGCGCCGTGGTGGCGTTGCGCCGGCACGACGAGCCGCTGCGCGAACTCGGGGCGCTGTTCGCCGCCGCCGGCCACGAGCTGTACCTGGTGGGCGGCAGCGTCCGCGACGCGCTGCTGGGACGCCTGGGCCCGGACGCAGATCTGGATTTCACCACCGGTGCGCACCCCGAAGTGGTGCAGGGCATCGTCCGGCCGTGGGCCGACGCGATGTGGGACACCGGCATCGAGTTCGGCACCGTCGGGGCCGCCCGCCGCCAGAACCGGGTGGAGATCACCACCTTTCGCGCCGACACCTACGACCGGGTGTCCCGGAATCCGCAGGTGCGTTTCGGGGAGCGCCTCGACGACGACCTGATCCGCCGCGACTTCACGGTCAACGCGATGGCGGTGCGGATCGAGGCCGACGCGCCCGGTGGCATCGGCGAGTTCGTCGACCCGCTGGGCGGTCTGGCCGCGCTGCGCGCCCGGGTGCTGGACACCCCGTCGGCGCCCGAGGTGTCCTTCGGCGACGATCCGCTGCGAATGCTGCGCGCGGCGCGGTTCGTGTCCCAGCTGGGTTTCACGGTCGCGCCGCGGGTGCGGACCGCGATCGAGCAGATGGCCCCGGAGTTGGGTCGGATCACCGCCGAGCGGATCGCCGCCGAACTGGACAAGATGATCCTCGGGGCCCATCCGACCGACGGCATCGACCTGATGGTCGAGTCGGGGATGGGGGAGCAGGTGCTGCCGGAGGTCGGCGCGATGCGGATGGCCATCGACGAACACCACCAGCACAAGGACGTCTACCAGCATTCGCTCACGGTGCTGCGCCAGGCCATCGAGTTGGAGCGTGGCGAGCCCGACCTGGTGTTGCGCTGGGCGGCGCTGCTGCATGACATCGGCAAGCCCGCGACCCGGCGCCACGAACCCAATGGCGGCGTGAGCTTCCATCACCACGAGGTGGTGGGCGCGAAGATGGCCCGCAAGCGGATGCGCGCGCTGAAGTATTCGAAGCAGATGGTCGATGACGTGTCCCAGCTGGTGTACCTGCACCTGCGCTTCCACGGCTACGGCGACGGGCGGTGGACGGATTCGGCGGTGCGTCGCTACGTCACCGATGCCGGGCCGCTGCTGGAGCGGCTGCACCGATTGGTCCGCGCCGACTGCACCACCCGCAACAAGCGGCGCGCGGCGCGGCTGCAGGCCAACTACGACGACCTCGAGGCACGCATCGCGGAGTTGGCCGCCAAGGAGGACCTCGAGCGGGTCCGGCCCGACCTCGACGGCAACGAGATCATGAAGCTGCTCGACATCCCGGCCGGTCCGCAGGTCGGGCGGGCGTGGAACCACCTCAAGGAACTGCGGATGGAGCGCGGGCCGCTGAGCCACGACGAGGCCGTCGACGAATTGTTGAAATGGTGGAACGCCGCGGGCGGCTCGCCCGTCTGATCCGGGTATGGAGTACTGCATGGGTGCCGACGACGGCACCGCTTCGATGTGGACCGCCGAACCCGACGTCGACGCCGATAGCGACGGCATCCTGGACGGGGTCGCGGTGGATTTCGACGGCGACGGGACGTTCGACGACGCGCTGGTCGACCTGGACGCCGACGGGCTGGCCGACCACGCCGTGCTGAACTACGCCGGACCGGCCGGCGAGTGGTTCACCGATGACGGTTCCGGGACCTGGGCGGTGGCGGCCGCGGCGCCGGGCACCGGCACGGGCCTGCGCTGGTACGGCCTCGACGGCGTGGAACAGTCCGGCGGTCCGCTGGTCGATTTCGACGCCGACGGGCTGGCCGACGACCGGCTG
Source organism: Mycolicibacterium sp. MU0053 (assembly GCF_963378095.1). Taxonomy (NCBI): domain Bacteria; kingdom Bacillati; phylum Actinomycetota; class Actinomycetes; order Mycobacteriales; family Mycobacteriaceae; genus Mycobacterium; species Mycobacterium burgundiense. The sequence continues at coordinate 5,433,799 of NZ_OY726397.1, read as the reverse complement.
TGGGACGGCGACGGGGACGGGTTGGCCGACCGGGTGATCGCCGAGGACGGATCGGTCGGCTTCGTCGACGTCGACGGGGACGGTCGGATGGACATCAAGTTGGTGGATTCCGACGGCGACGGCGCCGCCGACGACGCGGGCGCGCTGTAGCGAGGCCGAGCGCTGGCGCGCTCAGCGGCCCGCGCGGTGCTTGATGCGGCGTGGCTCCGCTTCGCGCGGGCGCTCAGCGGCCCACGCGGAGCCTGATGCGGTCCGGCTCCGCAGTCGCGCTGGCGCGCTCAGCGTCCCGGCCCGGGCGGCCCCGCGAAGGCCTGCGCGATGGTCAGCCAGTGCTCGGCGTCGGGGCCGTGGGCGACCACATCGAGTTCGCGCCGCGGTCGGCGCTGCGTGACCAACGCACAGAAATCCGCGGCCGATCCGGTCACCCGCTGTGCGGCGTCCGGCGGTCCCCACGTCCAGGTGTCGCCGTCGGGCGCGCGTAGTTCCACGTGAAACGGTGCGCCCGGCGGGGTTTCGCCGTGCACGGCGTAGGCGTAGTCGCGGGTCCGGACCCCGATGTGCGCGATCGACTTCAGCCGCGCGGTGGGCTCGCGCTGGACCCCGAGCGCATCGGCGACGTCGAGACCGTGGGCCCAGGTCTCCATCAGCCGCGCCGTGGCCATCGATGCGGCGCTCATCGGCGGGCCGAACCAGACCAGCTTGCGGCCGTCGGGCACCGTGCGCAGCGCGTCGTGCAGCAGCGTGCGGGTGCGGCGCCAGTCGGCCAGCAGTTCCGGCGGCGGCATTGTGGCGAGTTCCTCGGCGGCCGCATCGACGAACCCGGTGGGGTTGGCCGCGGCCGACGCCAGCACGTCGCCGAAACCCGCCTCGTCGGTGACCGAGACCAGCGATGCCCGGTCGGTCCACAGCAGGTGCGCGATCTGATGGGCGACGGTCCAGCCCGGCGCCGGGGTCGGGCGCGCCCAGTCGTCCGCTGCCAGCGGCGCCACCAGGGCGTCGAGTTCGGTGCTCTCGGCGACGAGGTCATCGATGATCGCTCCGGCGGAACCCATGACCTCACCGTAAACGCCCGACGGCCGCGTGCACGGCAAGCCCGCCGAGATAGAGCAGTGAGCCGGCCAGCGCCAGCAGGGGAGCTTGCCCGTCGGGCGGGACGACGGCGGCCGCGGCGGTGACCGCGGCGATGAACGAGACCCAGAAGAGTGAATCCTGAACGGCGAACACATGTCCGCGCAGCGGGTCGTCGACGTCGATCTGCATGGCGCTGTCCGCACACAGCTTGACCACCTGGCCCAGCGCGCCCAGGGCCAGGCCGCACAGCACCAGCACGGGCAGCTGCAGGGTCGCCGCGGCCACCTGCACGAGCGCCGCGGCGGCCAGCGCGGCGTTGGCGGTGGTGTACCGGCCCCAACGCCGCACCGCTGCCGGCGTGAGAACGGTGGCCAGGAAGGAGCCGGTGCCGGTGGCGGCCACGAACACCACCGCGGTGCCCAACCCGGCGACCCCGACGGTCGGGACATCGGTGTGCCGGACGATGACCAGCACCAGCAAGGTGTTGATGCCGAACGCCATTCGGTGCACCGCCAGCCCGGCCAGCGTCGCGGCGACCGGGGGCACGGCCCACACGGTCCGGGCGCCGCGCAGCCAGCCGCTGGCCACCGCGCGCACCGCCGAGCCGTGGTCGGTGCGGACGGTGTCGTCGGGGCCGAGTACCCGGGCCGGGAACCTCAGCGCCAGCAGCAGGGCGAGGGTCACCGGAACCGCGACCATGAAGATGATGGCCGCCGAACCGGTGTCGCCCGCCCCGATCAGCCAGCGCGGCACCAGCATGAAGTTGGCGCCGGCGAACGCGGCCAACGCCCCGGCGGCGATCGCGACCGAGTTCATCGACACCACCTGATCGCGGGGGACGACATGCGGCAGCGCCGCCGACAGGCCCGAGCCGACGAAGCGGCCGAAACCGTTGACCAACAGCGCGCCGCACAGCACCGCGAGGTCGCTGGCGCGGGTCGCCAGCAGCAGCCCGACCCCGAGGATCAGCACCAGCCGACCGAGGTTGGCGCCCACCAGGACCAGCCGACGATCCCAGCGATCCAGCAGCGCGCCGGCGAACGGTCCCAGCAGCGAGTAGGGCAGGAACAGCACCGCGAAGGCGCCGGCGATGGCCCACGGGGTCGCAGCGCGTTCGGGGTTGAACAGCAAAGCGCCGGCCAGCCCGGCCGAGAACAGGCCGTCGCCGAATTGGCTGACTACGCGCAGTTCGAGAAGACGCCGGAAATTCGGGAGGGCGCGGACGGAACGCCAAACGGCCGGCGAGACACGAGGGTCACCCACACCGACCACTTTCTGGCGATCCGCAAAGTGTCACCCTACAAATATGCCCGCGCCGGTGCGCTTGTTGGCCACAGCCGGGGTGATGGATGCCATGATGGTGGGATGGGTCAGCCAGAGGATCCGGAGGACTTCGTAGCCCCGGCCGCACACCGCGTGCGCGCCGGGACGCTGCTTTTGGCCAACACCGATCTGCTGGAACCGACGTTTCGCCGCAGCGTGATCTACGTCGTCGAACACAACGACGGCGGCACGTTGGGCGTCATTCTGAACCGGCCCAGCGAGATGGCGGTCTACAACGTGCTGCCGCAATGGGCCAAGCTCACCACCAAGCCCAAGACGATGTTCGTCGGCGGCCCCGTGAAGCGGGATGCGGCACTGTGTCTGGGAACGCTGCGGGTCGGAGTGGACTCCCAGGACGTGCCCGGCCTGCGGCATGTGTCGGGCCGGATCGTGATGGTCGATCTCGACGCCGAACCGGATGTGCTGGCCCCGGTGCTCGAGGGCGTTCGGATCTTCGCGGGCTACTCGGGGTGGACGATCGGTCAGCTCGAGGGCGAGATCGAACGCGACGACTGGATCGTGTTGTCGGCGCTGCCCTCCGACGTTCTGGTCGAACCCAAGGTGGATCTGTGGTCGCGCGTGCTGCGGCGCCAGCCGATGCCGCTGTCGATGTTGGCGACGCACCCGATCGACACCAGCCGCAACTGAGCATTCCTGGCGCGAGCGTCGATCCTTGTACGCAGAATCCGCCGGATTCGTACCACAGTGGCCGGTCGCGGTCAGGGCTGTGCCGCTCGTGAAACCGTCCGCGCCACTCAGAGGATGATCGTCTGGTTCCCGTGCTGGACGATCCGGTCCTCGCAGTGCCAGAGCACGGCCCGCGACAGCACGACGCGTTCCACGTCGGCCCCGAGGCGACGCAGATCGTCGACGCTGTGCCGGTGGTCGACCCGCACGACGTCCTGCTCGATGATCGGCCCCTCGTCGAGTTCCTCGGTGACGTAGTGCGCGGTGGCGCCCACCAACTTCACCCCGCGCTCGCGGGCCTTGCGGTACGGCGCCTGTCCCACGAATGCCGGCAGGAACGAGTGATGGATGTTGATCAGCGGGCAGTCCATCTCGGCGAGGAAGCCCCCGGACAGGATCTGCATGTAGCGCGCCAGCACCACCAGGTCGACGTTGCCGCGCAGCAGGTCCAGCTGCCGGGCCTCGGCGTCGGCCCGGCGGTCCTTGTGCACCGGCACGTGCATGAAGGGCACCCCGAACGGACGGACCTGATCCGCCAGATCGGGATGGTTGGAGATCACCATGACGACCGACATGTCCAGCTCGCCGCGGCGGTTGCGCCACAGCAGGTCCAGCAGGCAGTGGTCCTCCCGGGACGCCATGATCGCGACCCGCTTGGGTTTGGCGGCCTCGGTCAGCCGAAAGTCCATCCCGAACTTCGCGGCGACCTGCTCGGCGAAGTCCCGCTCCAGGTCATCGCGCGCCGCCGCGAGGCCTGCCATGTGAAAGATGGTGCGCTGGAAGAACGTTCCGCCGGTCTGCGTCGTGGAGTGCTGGTCCAGCGAGATGATGTTCGCCCCGGCGTCGGACAGAAACGAGCTGGTGGCGGCCACCAGGCCGGGGCGGTCGTCGCAGCGCAGCAGTAGCCGGCCGACGTCCTTGGCGGGCACCGAGGTGGCCGAGGGGAAACCGTCCGTGCTCATATCCGCGGGCCTCTCAGCTACACGACAGGGTGCAGGCCGCGCAGCTGCCGGCGCAGTCGTCCGAGGGGGGCGGACTGGTGGCGGCGTGCGCGACCGCGAATCGGGCGCCCTGCCAGGATCCGGCCGCCACGGTGCCGACCGCGCCGAGGACACAGACGATCAACACCACCACGGCGGTCGAGCCCAGGCCCGCCAGCGCGACGGCGGCACCGGCGGCCAGCATGACCGCGGCGGCCAGCTGGGTGGGTGCCACGGCACGCCGGACCTGCTGGGATACGTCCTCGCCGGCCGGCCGGGTCAGCGTCCACAGCCCGAAACCCGCCGAGAGAACGGCCGCGCACAAGCACAGCACACCGGCGATCAACATAGGGGCCACCTTAACGAGGCGGCGGCGGGTCGGTGCTAGCCGGTGGGTGCCGGGAGCACGGGCAGACCGGGCAGCGCCGCCACCGGCGCCGCGGGTGCGGCCGGGACGGGAGCCACCGGAGCCACGGCCGGCGCCCCGGGGACCACCGCTGCGGGAGCCACCGCACCCGGAGCGACCGCCGCGGGCGCGGCGGGAGCCGCGGGAGCAGCGACGGGCGCGGCGGTCGGCGCGGCCGGATCGGTGACGCGGAACCCGTTCACGATCGCGTCGGTGGCATCCGCGGCGGCCACGGCCTGACTGACCGAGGTGGTCACCGCCAGCGACACCAGATAGTGGTCGGAGCCGGCCTTGGCGATGACGTGGCGCCGCGAGGTGTTCAACGGCAGGTCGTTCTCCAGGTAGGAACCCTCGATCAGCGCCGACGGGAACCCGCCGAAGTCGGCCAGCGACGCGTCGGTGGACTGCCACGCGGGCAACTGCTGGCTGTCGATGAAGCCGTGGGTGATGGCTTCCTTGGGGTCGAACTCGCCGGCCAGCCGGTAGATCACCACCTGCGCGTTGGAGGTGTACAGGCCGCCGCTGGCGCGATCGGCGATCACGACGTAGGCGTCGGGGACGTTGGGGTCGGGCACCTGGGTCCAGCCCGGCGGCATCGGCAAGGTGATGTGCAGCGCCTCGAACACGCGCGGATCCTGCGGTTCCAGGGCCACGCCCCGGTCGGCGAAGTACTCCCGCAGCGTTCCGGAGGCGGCCGGGACCAGGGTGGGCTGTGCGGGGGCGGCCAGCATCGAGACGGGTGCCTGCGGGAGCGCCGCCGAGGGTGTCGAACCGGTGGCCACGGGCGCCGCGGTGACGGTTTGGGTGACGGTGACCGGCGCGGGTGCCGGCGGCGCGGGCAGCACCGGGTCGGCGGCGGCGTTGGTGCCGGCAAAACCCATTACGCAGGCGACGGCGGCGGCGGCACCGCCCGCCACCACTCGCCAGCTACGAACCTTGGAGAACATAATGTCGCCCGTCCTTCCAGGTGGCGGAAGCTGACTTCCGCATCATTCGAATTCGGGGCGCACGCCACCCCCTGTAGGGGCCGACTGTAACCCCGCCTCAGCGCCCCGAACGCGGCTCGACGACAGCTGGAACACACCTGGAACCAACCCCTGATGCCCTCGCAACGCAACCGAGACCAAGCTGTTGCCAAGATCACTGGAATTCGGCCCTTTTTGGCCCGCGGCGCTGCCCTTATACCCTGTCTGGGTGACCGAACCCCAGATACCTGGAACTGAATCCGACGCACCCCAATTTCGCTACAACGCGGAACTGGCGGGCCGGATCGAGCAGGACTGGCAGCAGCGGTGGCAGGAACTGGGCACATTTAATGTCCCGAACCCGGTGGGGTCGCTGGCCCCGGCCGACGGCGCACCGGTGCCCGAGGACAAGATGTTCGTCCAGGACATGTTCCCCTACCCGTCCGGGGACGGCCTGCATGTCGGTCACCCGCTGGGCTACATCGCCACCGACGTCTACGCCCGCTATTTCCGGATGACCGGCCGCAATGTGCTGCACGCGTTGGGATTCGACGCGTTCGGCCTGCCGGCCGAGCAGTACGCCATCCAGACCGGCACGCATCCGCGGATCCGGACCGAGGCCAACATCGTCAACTTTCGACGGCAGTTGGGCCGGCTCGGGCTGGGTCACGACGCTAGGCGTAGCTTCTCCACCACCGACGTGGACTACTACAAGTGGACGCAGTGGATCTTCCTGCAGATCTACAACGCCTGGTTCGATCCGCAGACGCAACGGGCCCGGCCGATCGCCGAGCTGATCGCCGAGTTCGAGTCCGGAGCAAGGACTCTCGAGGACGGCCGGCAGTGGTCCGAGCTGGACACCGGGGCGCGGGCCGACGTGGTGGACGCCCACCGGCTGGTCTACCGCTCGGACTCGATGGTCAACTGGTGCCCGGGCCTGGGCACGGTGCTGGCCAACGAGGAGGTCACCGCCGACGGTCGCAGCGAACGGGGCAACTTCCCGGTTTTCCGGAAGCGGTTGCGGCAGTGGATGATGCGCATCACAGCCTACTCCGATCGGCTGCTGGACGATCTCGAGGTGCTGGACTGGCCGGACAAGGTCAAGAGCATGCAGCGCAACTGGATCGGCCGCTCCACCGGGGCCAATGTCCAGTTCGGTTCGCCGGCCGGCGACATCGAGGTCTTCACCACCCGGCCCGACACGCTGTTCGGCGCGACGTACCTGGTGCTGGCACCCGAGCACGAGCTGGTGGACCGCCTGGTGGCGCAGACTTGGCCGGACGGGGTGGATCAACGCTGGACCTACGGCGCGGCCACCCCGGGCGAGGCGGTCGCCGCCTACCGCCGGGCCATCGCCGCCAAGTCCGATCTGGAGCGCCAGGAGAACAAGACCAAGACCGGCGTGTTCCTGGGGACCACGGCCGTCAACCCGGCCAACGACGCCCCGGTGCCGATCTTCATCGCCGACTACGTGCTGGCCGGCTACGGCACTGGCGCCATCATGGCGGTGCCCAGCGGGGATCAGCGTGACTGGGACTTCGCCACCGAGTTCGGCCTGCCCATTGTGGAAGTGGTTGCCGGTGGCGACATTTCGCAGGGCGCCCACACCGGTGACGGGACCCTGGTGAACTCCGGATTCCTCGACGGGATGGACGTCGCGACGGCCAAGGCCGCCATGACCGACAAGCTGGTGGCCGACGGCCGCGGGCAGCAGCGCGTCGAGTACAAGCTGCGGGACTGGCTGTTCGCCCGGCAGCGCTACTGGGGCGAGCCGTTCCCCATCGTCTACGACGCCGACGGTCGCGCGCACGGGTTGCCCGATTCGGCGCTGCCGGTGGAACTGCCGGACATCGAGGACTATTCGCCGGTGCTGTTCGACCCCGACGACGCGTCCACCGAGCCGTCACCGCCGCTGAACAAGGCCGGCGACTGGGTGCACGTGGACCTGGACCTGGGCGACGGGTTGAAGTCCTACAGCCGCGACACCAACGTCATGCCGCAGTGGGCCGGCAGCTCCTGGTACGAACTGCGGTACTGCGATCCGAACAACCCGGATACGTTCTGCGACAAGGAGAACGAACGCTACTGGATGGGCCCGCGGCCGGCCGAGCACGGACCGGACGACCCGGGTGGGGTCGACCTCTACGTCGGCGGTGTCGAGCACGCGGTGCTGCACCTGCTGTACTCCAGGTTCTGGCACAAGGTGCTCTTCGATCTGGGCCACGTCAGCTCCAGCGAGCCATACCGCCGCCTGGTCAACCAGGGCTACATCCAGGCCTACGCCTACACCGACGCGCGCGGGTCCTACGTGCCCGCCGCCGACGTCGTCGAGCGCGACGGCAAATTCATCCTGGCGACCGACGACGGCGAGATCGAGGTGTTCCAGGAGTTCGGCAAGATCGGCAAGAGCCTGAAGAACTCGATCTCCCCGGACGAGATCTGCGACGACTACGGCGCCGATACCCTGCGCGTGTACGAGATGTCGATGGGTCCGCTGGAGGCGTCCCGGCCGTGGGCGACCAAGGACGTCGTCGGCGCCTCCCGGTTCCTGCAACGGGTGTGGCGGCTGGTGGTCGACGAGAACACCGGGGCGGGCCGGGTCACCGACGACGAACTGGACGAGGCGACCCTGCGCGCGCTGCACCGCGCGATTGCCGGGGTGTCCGAGGACTACGCGAACCTGCGCAACAACACCGCCGCGGCCAAGCTGATCGAGTACACCAACCACCTCACCAAGACGGGCGTCACGGCGCGCGCGGCGATCGCGCCGCTGGTGTTGATGCTCGCACCGCTGGCCCCGCACCTGGCCGAGGAGCTGTGGCGTCGGCTCGGCAACGAGACCTCGCTGGCGCACGGGCCGTTCCCGGTTGCCGACGAGTCCTATCTGGTGGAGGACACCGTCGAGTACCCGGTGCAGGTCAACGGCAAGGTCCGCGGCCACATCACCGTGCCCGCCGACGCGGACGCCAAGGCGTTGGAGGCCGCCGCGGTCGCCGAGGAGAAGGTGGCGGCCTTCCTGGCCGGCGCCACCCCGAAGAAGGTCATCGTGGTTCCCGGCCGGCTGGTCAACATCGTCGCCTAATTTCTACCGCGACCGTGCGCGTCCCCGGCCGACACGCCGCGGGATTTACGTGGTTTGCGCACCTTCGTCGACCTGCGCGGCGGGATCGGGCAAACTAGCGCGGTCGGATGACCACCTCATGCACGTCGCCGTCTGGCGGTGTGGCGACGACGTTGGCAACCACCTGCGCGACGGTCTCCGGCTTCAAGAAGCGCGCCGGGTCGTAGTCGCGCCCCTCGTAGGCGGTCAGGTCGCGCTGCATGTCGGTGTCGATCCGACCGGGGTAGACCGTGGTCACGCGCAGGCCGGGCTCGTCGGCGCGCAGCGAGTCGGCGAACGCGCGCAACGCGAACTTGCTCGCCGAGTAGGACGCGAGCCCCGGGGACGGGTTGCGGCCCGAACCGGAGTTGATGAACACCACCTGACCGGCGGCCGCCCGCAACTGCGGCAGCAGGGCCAGGGTCAGGGCGACGGCACCGGTGACGTTGACCTCGAACGTGGCGCGCCACTCCTCCACCGACGATTCGCTGACCCGGCCCGGGTAGGCCACGCCGGCGCAGTGCACCAGCACGTCGAGTTCGGCGAGCACCTCGGCACCGGCCTCGATGCTCTCGGAATCGGTGAGCTCCAGCGGCCAGGTCGGCGCGCCGAGGCGCTCGGCGACGGCGTCGAGTTCGGCCGACGGTCGCCCGGCCAGCAGCACGGTGTGGGTGGGCGCCAGCGCGGAGGCGATCGCCGCACCCAGGCCGCGGGAGGCACCGGTGATCAATGCGGTCGGCATGGGCGCCACCCTACCCAGCGCGCCGCGCAGGGTCCCTCGACGCGCGAGTCGGTGCACCACGCCGCAGAATGGTCGGATGGCCCCCGACCCCAGCTTCACGCCGACGCAGCTCGCGGCCCGCGCCGCCTACCTGCTGCGCGGCAACGATCTGGGCAGCATGACCACCGCGGCCCCCCTGTTGTATCCGCACATGTGGAGCTGGGACGCCGCCTTCGTGGCGGTCGGGTTGGCCCCGCTGAGTGTCGAACGCGCGGTCGTCGAGTTGGACACGTTGCTGTCTGCGCAGTGGGGCAACGGCATGATCCCGCACATCGTGTTCGCCAACGGGGTCGACGGGTACTTCCCGGGCCCGGCGCGGTGGGCCTGTTCGGCGCTGGCCGCCCACGCGCCGCGGACCCGGCACACCTCGGGGATCACCCAGCCGCCGGTGCACGCGATTGCCGTGCAGCGCATCCTCGACCATGCGCGCCGCCGCGGCCGCTCGAGCCGCGCGGTGGCTGACGCGTTCCTGGACCGCCGCTGGGAGGACCTGGTCCGCTGGCACCGGTGGTTGGCCGAGTGCCGCGATCAGAACTCGCGCGGCCGGATCACCCTGTACCACGGTTGGGAATCCGGGATGGACAACTCGCCGCGCTGGGATGCCGCCTACGCCAACGTGATTCCCGGCGCTGTGCCCGAGTATCAGCGCGAAGACAACAGCATCATCACCGACGCCACCCAACGTCCCTCCGACGGCGAGTACGACCGCTACCTGTGGCTGCTCGAGGAGATGAAGTCCGCTCGCTACGACGACGAATTACTGCCCAAGGTCATGAGTTTCGCGGTGGAGGACGTGTTCGTCTCGGCGATCTTCTCGGTGGCCTGTACGGTGTTGGCCGAGATCGGCGAGGAACAGCAGCGCTCCCGCAGCGACGTGCGGGAACTGTACGGGTGGGCGGACCGGTTCCGGGCCGGCGTCATCGAGGGGTGCGACGAAAGAACCGGCGGCGCCCGCGATTACGACGTGCATGCGCAGCGCTGGGTGGCCACCGAGACGGCGGCACAGTTCGCGCCGCTGCTGTGCGGCGGGCTGCCGCACGATCGGGAGCGGGCCCTGCTGAAGCTGATGGAGGGGCCGCGGTTCTGCGGACACCCGGACCTCAAGTACGCGCTGATCCCGTCGACGTCACCGGTGTCGCGCGATTTCCGGGCCCGCGAATACTGGCGCGGACCGGTGTGGCCGGTGATGACCTGGCTGTTCTCGTGGGCGTTCGGTCGCCGGGGTTGGGTCGAGCGGTCGTCGATGCTGCGCCGGGAAGGTCTGCGTCAGGCCAGCGACGGCACCTTCGCCGAGTACTACGAACCGTTCACCGGGGAACCCCTGGGCAGCATGCAGCAATCCTGGACCGCTGCGGCCGTGCTGGATTGGCTGGGTTGAGCTACTCGCCGCCGGCCAACCGTTCGAGGGGCCCCAGCGCCGCGTCGAGCGTTTCGAGGTCCTGCGGACTGAGTTGCCGCAGCAGGGCCGCCAGCGAGGCATACCGGTGCGCCAGCGCCTCCTGATGCTGGGCGTGACCCTTGGGCGTGATGTCCACCAGGACGGCGCGCAGGTCCGAGGGGTCCTTGGTGCGCTTGACCAGTCCGAGCTTCTCGAGCCGGCGGATCGCCACGGTGGTCGTCGGTGTCCGGACGCGCTCGTGCGCCGCCAATTCGGTCATCCGGATCGGACCCTGGTTGAGCAGCGTGACCAGGATGGACAGCTGCGCCAGGGTCAGTTCACCGGCCGCTTCGGTATGGGTATCACCGCGGCGCAGCAGGGTGAACAGCTTTGCCAGCGTACGGTGCAGACCCTCGGCAAGCTGGGTCACCTCGGGGAGGGTGGCATCGCCTTCGGGCATAGTTCGCTAGTCTAACCTGTCTGCGACTGACAGGACTCCACGTCCGTCAAATTGCGGCCCTCACAGCACCTGGGACAAAAAGCGCTGCAGTCGGTCGGTCTCGGCGCCCTCGAAGATCCGCTCCGGTGGCCCTTCCTCCACCACCGCGCCGTGGTCCATGAAGACCACCGCGTCGGCCGCGGATCGGGCAAACCCCATCTCGTGGGTCACCACGACCATCGTCATCCCGTCCGCGCCGAGTTCGGCGATCAGCGCCAGGATGCCCTTGACCAGCTCCGGGTCCAGCGCGGAGGTCGCCTCGTCGAAGAACATCACCTGCGGCGACATCGCCAACGCCCGCGCGATCGCGACCCGCTGCTGCTGACCGCCGGACAAGGTGCCGGGGCGCACCTCGGCCTTGTGTCGCAGCCCAACCCGTTCCAGCTGGGCCAACGCCAGGTCCTCGGCGGCCTCGCCGGACAGTCCCTTGAGCTTGCGCGGGGCCAGGCTCACGTTGTCGAGCACGCTGCGGTGCGGGAACAGATTGAACTGCTGGAACACCATGCCGATGCGTTGCCGTAACTGGTTCGGGTCGTCGCGCAGCACCGAGCGGCCGTCCAGCAGGATGTCGCCGCTGTCGGGTTCGTAAAGCCGGTTCAGGGTGCGCAGCAGGGTGGACTTGCCGGAACCCGACGGCCCGATCACCGCGGTGGTGCTGCCCGCGGGCACATCGAGGTGCACGCCCCGCAACACCTTGTTGGGCCCGAAGGCCAGATGAATATCCCTGCCCGCCAGCGAGACTGCCTCTCCGGTCATCAGATCATCTCCTGGGTGGTCGCCGGCGTCGGGCCCAATGGGTCCTCGGCCTCGGCGGAGGTGCGGCCCCGCCGCATCCGGGCGTCGATGTAGTTGACCAGATGGGTCAGCGGAATCGTCAGCGACAAATAGAACAATCCCGCCGCCACCAGCGGCGAGAGACTTCCGGTCTGCGCGTTGAGATCTCGGCCCACCTGGAACAGCTCGCGCTGGCTGGCGATCAACCCCAGGAAGTACACCAGCGAAGAGGCCTTCAGCAGCGAGATGAACTGATTGACCAGCGCGGGCAGCACCCGACGCACCCCCTGCGGCACCACCACCAGCTGCATCGAGGACGAATAGCTGAACCCGAGTGCCCGCGCGGCCTCCATCTGCCCGGCTTCCACACTCTGGATGCCCGAGCGCAGGATCTCCCCGACGTAGGCGGCCGCCATCAGCCCCAGCGCCGCAATTCCCAACGGGTAGGGGTTGTTTCCGGTGAGTCCACCGACGACGGGGCCGAATCCGAGGCCGATGATCAGGATGATCACCACCTCGGGCAGCCCGCGGAAGATGTCGGTATAGACGCGCGCGGGCCAGCGCAGCAGCCGGGAGCGGGAGATGTTGGCGATGGCCAACACCATGCCCAACACCAGGCCGATCACGGCTGCCCAAAAGGTCAGGATGAGGGTGTTGGGCAGCCCGGTCTTGAACAGGTCGGGTATCGCCTGCTTGTAGAGCTCCCAGCTGAAGAACGCCGTACCCAGTTGCGACAGGGTGGATTTCGGCGCGGACGATTCGGCCGCGGGGGCTTGGCCCGCGGCGATCGTCGCGAAATCGGGCAGCTGTGGCGCGGGGGCGGCCTTGGAGCCGGGTTTCCAGCCCGGCGGCAACGCGCGGGGGACCCACTCGGAGTACAGGCGTGCCCAGGTCCCGTCGGCGATCACCGCGTCCAGACCCGCGTTGAGCGCGTCGATCAGTGGGGTGTTGTTCTGAGCGACCGCGTAGGCCACGAAATTGTCCAGGCTGAAGGTGTTTTCGACGATGACGGCGGGGTCACCGGGTTGGACGGTACCGACGGCCTGCTGCGAGGGCGCCACCCAGGCGTCGAGCTGGCGGGTCTTGAGGCTGCCGTAGACGGTGTTGTAGTCGGGGAACTTCACCGGATCCAGTCCCAGGGTGTCCACCAGATAGGACTCCTGGACGGTGCCCTGCACCACGCCGATGCGTTGGCCGGCGGTCAGTTGCGAGAAGCTCGTGATCGGGGAGACGGGGGGCACCACCAGCGAGAAGTAGCCGAAGTCATAGCCGTTGGTGAATCCGACGGTGCGTCGCCGGGGTTCGGTGGTGGTGATCGACGAGGAGCCCACGTCGAAGCGGCGCGACGCCACCTGTGCCAGCAGGCCGGAGAAGTCGGTGCCGACGAAGTTGACCTGCAGGCCCAGCTTCTCGGCGATCGCGCGCAGCAGTTCGTTGTCGAATCCGGTGAACTGGCCCTGGGCGTTGATGCAGATGCTCGGCGGTGCGTCCGACAGGGTTCCGACGGTCAGCGTGCCGGGGGTGCCGAGGCCCAGGGTCGCGACGTCGATCGAGTCCAGCGGCGCGACCGTCGCGGTCGTGTACCTGTCCTCGTCGGGGCCTTTGGCCGCGGCGGCAAGGTTGGTGGGCAGCGCGCTGGCGCTGCCGACACCGGGCGGGGCGCACTGGTCCGCGGCGGCCGGCGGGGCCAGCATCAGGCCGAGCCCCAGCAGCGCCACGACGCCCAGCGCCGGCAGTCGTGGGAAGGCAAATCTCATGGCACGAACGTAGCCCGCCGGGCGCCGGGGTGTCGGGCTCTTCTTTTCAGGGCGACCGCAAGTCGCCCAGGACGCCGCGTCGGCGCAGTTCGGCGATCATGATCTCGGCCATGGCCGCGGCGGCGCCGTGGTTGGCGGCCCGGGCGGCGTCGGGGTCGCCGCGGCGGATCGCCTCGGTCTCGGCCTCGTAGAAGCCCATCAGCTCGCCGCGACGCTCGTCGTAGGCGCTCCAGAGGCTGCGCGGGACGAAGTTCTGCGACGAGCGGATCAGCGCGCGCAGTCGCGGTCCGGCGTAGCCCTCGTTGATCGTGCAGCGGTATTCGTGGCCGAGTTCCTGAAACGACCGATTCTCGCCGAGCAGCCGCAGCTGCCGCAGCAGCGACTCGAGGCGTTCGAGCAGCGCCGGGTTGGGGTGGGCGGCGGCGCGTGCCGCGGCCATCCCGTTGAGCAGACCGTAAAGCTCGTGATGTTCGACGATGGTGTCCTCGTCGAAGGGTTCGACGAACGCACCGCGGTGGTACCGCGTGGTGAGGATGCCGTCATGTTCGAGCTGAACCACGGCCTCCTGCACGGGAACTCGACTCAGGCCCAGGTCCTCGGCCACCTCGTTGCGGTCGATGCGATCGCCGGTGCGCAGCTTGCCGGTCAGGATCAGGTTCACCACGTGGGCGACCACCTGATCCTTGTCCTTGATCCCATAGTTCTTCGGCATGGCCGGATCTCAGCGTTCGGCGATGGTGCGGGTGGGGCAAATCACCTCACCAAGGTAACCGCACGAGCGCGGCCGCAGGCGGCTACGGCATTTGGCGCCGCGGCAACCGATCAGAGCAGGCCGCGCAGAATCTCGATGAGCCGCAGCGGCTGATCGCCTTGCACCGAATGTCCCGCGTCGGGCACCACGATGGTCTCCCGAAAGCCCGGCGCGCCCTTGGCGAACGACTCGGCATCCTCGTCGTTGACGAAGTATGAGTTGGCGCCGCGCACCAGGGTGGTGGGCATGGTGATGGCCGGGACGTCGTCCCAGAGTCCCTCGAACCCGTCACCCTTGCGGAACGAGTCGTAGCGCCACGTCCAGGTGCCGTCGTCCAGGCGCTTGGAGTTGTGAAACACCCCGCGGCGCAACGACTTGCGGTCCCGGTGCGGCGACGCCGCGACCGCGGCGTCGAGCATCGCGGCGAAGCTGGGAAAGGTCCGTTCGCCACGGACCAGCGCGACCGCACCCTGCTGGGCCTTGGTCATCTGCTCGTGGCGTTCGGGGGCCGAGGGCGTCACATCCACCAGCACCAACTGGGGGACCAGCGCGGGTTCGGTGGCAGCGAGGCGCAATGCGGTCAGCCCGCCCAGCGACATGCCGACCACCAGGTCGACGCCGGCGGCCCACTCGTGCAGCACCGGGCGCAGCGTCTCGGCGTTGAGTTTCGGTCCGTAGTCGCCATCCTCGCGCCACGCGGAACGGCCGTGGCCCGGCAGGTCCACCGCGACCGCGGGCAGTCCGAGACCCAGCACCACGGTGTCCCAGGTGTGGGCGTTCTGGCCGCCGCCGTGCAGGAACAGCACGCGCGGCGGCTGGTCACCGAACTTCAGCGCGCTGATCGGGCCGTGCTCGAGGCGCCGCACGGGCGGGAGGTCGCGGATACCGAGCTGCTCGGCGTTCTCCGGCAGCAGGGCGAATTCGTCGAGATCCGGCAAATCGTCGTCGGTGTACACCACGTCTTTATAGCCCGTGTCGCCCAATGAGGCTGCGCCCACCGTCCAGAAATGCGCCTTGGATTCAAGCGCGTGACGCAATCGGTGAGCACAGGCTCAACGCCGCAGAATTATCCGGCGATGAAGCGCTCGAGCTCTTCGCGGGCCACGTCGTCGGCGAGCTGCTTGGGCGGGCTCTTCATCAGGTAGGCCGAGGCCGGGATGATCGGGCCGCCGACGCCGCGGTCCTTGGCGATCTTGGCCGCGCGCACCGCGTCGATGATGATGCCCGCCGAGTTCGGCGAGTCCCACACCTCGAGCTTGTACTCCAGGCTCAGCGGCACGTCGCCGAAGGCGCGACCCTCGAGGCGCACGTAGGCCCACTTGCGGTCGTCGAGCCAGGCGACATGGTCCGACGGGCCGATGTGGACGTTCTTGTCCTCGACCTTGCCGGCCAGTGCCCCGGTCAGGTTCGACGTCACGGCCTGGGTCTTGGAGACCTTCTTCGACTCGAGGCGCTCGCGCTCGAGCATGTTCTTGAAGTCCATGTTGCCGCCGACGTTGAGCTGGTAGGTGCGGTCCAGCGTCACGCCGCGGTCTTCGAACAGCTTGGCCATCACGCGGTGGGTGATGGTGGCGCCGATCTGGCTCTTGATGTCGTCGCCGACGATCGGCACACCGGCGTCCTCGAACTTCTTGGCCCACACGGGGTCGGAGGCGATGAACACCGGCAGCGCGTTGACGAAGGCCACCCCGGCGTCGATGGCGCACTGGGCGTAGAACTTGCCGGCGTCATCGGAGCCCACCGGCAGGTAGGACACCATGACGTCGACCTTGGCGTCCTTGAGCACCTTGACCACGTCGGCCGGGTCGGTGTCGGAGATCTCGATGGTCTCGGCGTAGTACTTGCCGATGCCGTCCAGGGTCGGACCGCGCTGCACGACGACATCGGTCGGCGGCACATCGGCGATCTTGATGGTGTTGTTCTCCGAGGCGAAGATCGCCTCGGAGAGGTCGAAGCCGACCTTCTTGGCGTCGACGTCGAACGCGGCGACGAACTTGACGTCGCGCACGTGGTACGGGCCGAACTTGACGTGCATCAAACCCGGGACGTTGGCGTTGGCGTCGGCGTCGGCGTAGTACTGCACGCCCTGCACAAGCGAGGACGCGCAGTTACCGACGCCGACAATGGCGACCCGCACATCCTGGGACGCATTTGACGCCGCAGTCGCGTTGTTCTCACTCATGAGTGTTCTCCTTTATCCGGTACTGCCGTAGTTCGGTACTGCTCAGCGGTCAGGGTTGATCGGTACGGGTCTGGGTGTTGCGCTCAGCGGCGATCAGATCGTTGAGCCATTTCACTTCGCGCTCGCTGGATTCCAGACCGAGCTGGTGCAACTGCTTGGTGTAGCGGTCGAACGAACTGCTGGCCCGCGCGATCGCCTCCCGGAGGCTCTCGCGGCGTTCCTCCACCTGGCGGCGTCGACCTTCCAGGATCCGCATCCGCGCCTCGGCGGGAGTGCGGTTGAAAAAGGCCAGGTGCACACCGAAGCCGTCGTCGGTGTAGTTCTGCGGGCCGGTATCGGCGACCAGTTCCGTGAAGCGCTGCCGGCCGGTGTCGGTGAGCTGGTAGACGCGACGAGCGCGGCGGAGCTTCGTGGTGCCCTCCGGGGCGGCGTCCTCGACGATGAGACCGTCGGCCTGCATGCGCCGCAGCGCGGGATACAGCGAGCCGTACGAGAACGCCCGGAACGCCCCGAGCAGGCCGGTCAGCCGCTTGCGCAGCTCATAACCATGCATCGGCGATTCAAGCAGCAAGCCCAAGATGGCAAGTTCGAGCACTCAAATCACCTCCCGCAGCAGTTGTGGATACGTCACGCCGTTAGGGCGGATCGACACCTCGCAAAACTGTATCGCGCCGATATATTGAAAACCAAGTGGCTACCCCCGAAAAACTCCGCGAGCGGGCGCGTCCCCGGCCCGACACGCCGCAAAATCCCCGGTACTACGCACGCTCGGTGCGGGTAAATCGCACAGCTCAGGGGTAGGAAATCCGCTTCTGGCTGCCGTCGGGATTCAGTTCGATCGAGCCGGACCCGAATTCACTGGAGATGTACACCGAGATCTCCACCGCCTCCGGCGTCGCGGGATCGCCGGACGGGTCAACGATCAGGTAGCTGGTCGTGACGTCGGCAGGTTTGAGGCCCAGCGTCTCCGGCGCGCCGCGCAGCACCCCGACGATCGCCCGGTGGTCGAACCGGCTGAGATCCACCAGGCGGGCGTTGTCGCTCTTGGCCGACGACGACGGGTCGTCCCACCCGCCGCGGTAGGAGTAGGAGAGCTCACGGCGTTCCTCGGTCGGGTCGAGACGGTTCACCGACGCGTAGTCGGGATAGATCACCGCGCGGTATCCCATGGTGTCGCCGAACTTCTGCCGCATCTGCTCGAAGAGCCCCGTCAGCCCGCCCAGCGAGTGCAGCTGCCGCGGCGGTGTCAGGACGACGGGGGCAATGCCGTCGGGGCGTGCGCCGGGATCGCCGGCCGCGGCCCCCGGCGTCGACCCCGAGCCCCCGAAGAACCCCCACCCGATGCCGATGCCCAGCAGCACCAGCACCGCGGCCACCGCCGCCAGGGCGCCCCGGCCGCGCGCCGCCGGCCGCTGCAGCGAGGGCAGCTGAACCGGAGCGTTCGCATTCTGCAGATCGTCGACCAGCGCGGCGAGCTGGCCCAGGGTGGCCGCCGAGGTCGCGGACGCGACGCGTTGACGGTGCTCTTCACCGGAGAGTTGGCCGTCCGCCAGCGCGCTGTCGAGCACCTTGCAGGTGTCGTTTCGGTCACTGTCCTTAGCGCGGGTATTGGCCGTCTGACGTGTCGCCACCCCACGATCGTAAGAGGTCGACGCCATGTTGACGCGCTGTCCGCGGAGGCGGCGTGCGGCCCGTCGAGCCTCGGCGAATAGCGGGCCGACGTACTCTGGTCAACGTGCGACTGCAGCGACAGGTGGTGGACTACGCCTTGCGGCGGCGATCACTGCTGGCCGAGGTGTATTCCGGCCGTACCGGCGTCACCGAGGTGTGTGACGCCAACCCCTACCTGCTGCGGGCCGCCAAATATCACGGAAAACCCAGCTCGGTCATGTGCCCGATTTGCCGTAAGGAGCAGCTGACGCTGGTGTCGTGGGTGTTCGGCGAGCACCTCGGTGCGGTGTCCGGTTCGGCGCGCTCGGCCGAGGAACTAGTGCTGCTGGCTACGCGATTCGACGAATTTGCTGTACACGTGGTGGAAGTATGCCGAACCTGCAGCTGGAACCACTTGGTCAAGTCGTACGTGCTTGGCGCGCCGCGGACGCCGAAGAGCGCCCCCGCCAAGCGCCGCACCCGGACGGCGCGCGACAGCGCGCGCACGGCCAGTGAATAGCGAAGGGCGCCACGACCGGTCAGCCAGTGATGCTCCCAAGGGGGCACCGCCTGCCGATGAGCGCCGCACCGACAGCCACCGACCGCCGTGGCAGCAGCCCGCGCCGTCCGAGCGCCGCGGTCCCGCCGAGCGCCGTGGCCCCGCTGAACCTGCCGGCCCGCCCCGAACCGGCGGTGGGCGGCACGCCGCGCGCCGCGAGGGCCCGCCGCCGGATCTGCGGCCCACCGCGGTGATCCCCCCGGTGCGGGCGGATTCCGACCCGCGCTGGCGCGACCCCATCGACGTGGTCAAGGCCGCCCTCGACGGCGCCCCACCCCCGCCCAAGCCGCCGAAGGACCGACCCGGCCGGGGCGGCTCCGGCGGCGACGGCGGTGGACCGGGCCGCCCGCCCCTGCAGATCAACTGGCGCTGGGTGCGCCGCGGCGCCACGGTGTGCGCGGTGCTGTTCCTGCTGTTGCCGTTGATCACCTTCGGGATGGCCTACACCATCGTCAAGGTCCCCAAGCCCGGCGACATCCGCACCAACCAGGTGTCGACGATCGTCGCCAGCGACGGGTCCGAGTTGGCCAAGATCGTGCCCCCGGAGGGCAACCGGGTCGACGTCAAGATCGACCAGATCCCGGTCCACGTCCGGCAGGCCGTGATGGCCGCCGAGGACCGGGACTTCTACAGCAACCCCGGCTTCTCCTTTACCGGGTTCGCCCGCGCCTTCCGCAACAACATCCTCGGCAGGGACGTGCAGGGCGGTTCGACCATCACCCAGCAGTACGTGAAGAACGCGCTCGTCGGCGATCAGCGCAGTGGCGTCGGCGGCCTGGTGCGCAAGGCCAAGGAACTCGTCATCTCCACCAAGATGTCCGGCGAGTGGTCCAAGGACCAGGTCCTCGAATCGTATTTGAACATCATCTATTTCGGCCGCGGCGCCTACGGGATCGCGGCCGCCTCGCGGGCGTACTTCGACAAGCCCGTCGAGGAACTGACCATCGCCGAGGGTGCGCTGTTCGCGGCGCTCATTCAGCGGCCGTCGACGCTGGACCCCGCCGTCGACCCCGAGGGTGCCGCCGACCGCTGGAACTGGGTGCTCGACGGGATGGTGGAGATCGGCGCGCTCTCGCCGCAGGTCCGCGCCGAGCAGGTGTTCCCGGCGACGGTGCCGCCCGATCTGGCGCGCAACGCCAACCAGACCACCGGGCCCAACGGCCTGATCGAACGCCAGGTCATCCGCGAACTGCTGGATCTGTTCAACATCAGCGAGCAGCAACTCAACACCGAGGGCCTGCAGATCACCACCACGATCGACCCGCAGGCCCAGGCCGCGGCCGAGGAGGCGGTGACCGATGCGCTGGAGGGCCAGGACCGGGACATGCGCGCCGCGGTCGTCTCGATCGACCCCAAGACCGGCGGGGTCAGGGCCTACTACGGCGGTTCGGACGCCAACGGGTTCGACTTTGCGCAGGCGGGTCTGCCCACTGGGTCGGCGTTCAAGGTGTTCGCGCTCGTCGCCGCGCTCGAACAGGGTATGGGCCTCGGCTATCAGATCGACAGCTCCCCGCTGACCGTCAACGGCATCGAGATCAGCAACGTCGAGGGCGGCAGCTGCGGCACCTGCAATATCGCCGAGGCGCTCAAGCGCTCGCTGAACACCAGCTACTACCGACTGATGCTCAAACTCGAGAACGGACCCGCGGATGTCGCCGACGCGGCGCACCGCGCCGGCATCGCCACCAGCTTTCCCGGCGTCGAGCACACCCTGAGCGAGGACGGCCAGGGCGGCCCGCCCAACAACGGCGTCGTGCTGGGCCAGTACCAGTCGCGGGTCATCGACATGGCCTCGGCGTACGCCACGCTGGCCGCATCCGGGGTGTACCGCACCCCGCACTTCGTGCAGAAGGTCGTCAACTCCGACGGCGACGTGCTCTTCGACGCCGGCGGCCAGGACAACAGCGGCGAGCAGCGCATCGACGAGTCCGTCGCCGACAACGCCACCTCCGCCATGCAGCCGATCGCCGCGTACTCGGGTGGCCACGCGCTGGCCGGCGGGCGTCCGTCGGCGGCCAAAACCGGCACCAATCAGCTCGGCGACACCGGCGACAACCGCGACGCCTGGATGGTCGGCTACACCCCGTCGTTGTCGACGGCAGTGTGGGTCGGCACCACCGAGGGCACCAAGCCGCTGGTGAATCAGTGGGGCGGTTCGGTGTACGGCTCGGGCATCCCGTCCGATATCTGGAAAGACACGATGGACGGCGCGCTGCAGGGCACCGACCAGGAGACGTTCCCCAAGCCCGATTCGATCGGGGGGTATGCGGGCG
The DNA here is from genome assembly GCF_963378095.1 of Mycolicibacterium sp. MU0053. NCBI lineage: Bacteria > Bacillati > Actinomycetota > Actinomycetes > Mycobacteriales > Mycobacteriaceae > Mycobacterium > Mycobacterium burgundiense. The sequence goes on along the minus strand of NZ_OY726397.1, from coordinate 5,412,663 downwards.
TGCCGGCGGCCCCGCCGCCGCCCCGGGACCCGGCCACCGACGAGCCGCCGACGCCGCTGCCACCGCAGCCGGGGCAGGTGATCCAGCCGAGCATCGAAGTGGCGCCCGGGATCACCATCCCGATCGGGCCGCCGACGACGGTGCCGGCCGGACCGCCGCTGCCGCCGCCACCGCCCGGCGCGCCGTTTGACCCGAACGCCCCCGTACCGCCCCCGCCGCCGCCGCCACCGTGACCCAGGGGCGCCAGGACGCTGACGAACCCGTTCTGCAGGAACCACCGGAACGGGACGGTGCAACGGTTTCACCGCTGCCCTTGGCCAGCGATCTTCGCAGCGCCGCCGACCGTGACTTGCCAAGCCGCACCGACCCTTTGGGGGCGGCGCTCTCGGATGTCGTCGGGGGGCCGGTGGGCCGGCACGCGCTGATCGGCCGGGCCCGTTTCCTGACGCCGCTGCGGGTGCTGTTCGCGCTGGCGCTGGTGTTCCTGGCGTTGGGGTGGGCCACCAAGGCGCCGTGCCTGCAGACCATCGGCGACGGCAACCCCGCGCAGCGGGTGGCCAATTGGGACAATCAGCGCGCCTACTATCAGCTGTGTTACTCCGACACCGTGCCGCTCTACGGCGCAGAGTTGTTGAGCCAGGGCAAGTTTCCCTACAAGTCCAGTTGGCTGGAGACCGACAGCACCGGCGAGCAACGCGTGCAGTACGACGGCACCCCGGCCGTGCGCTACATGGAATATCCGGTGCTCACCGGGCTCTACCAGTACGTGTCGATGGCGTTGGCCAAGACCTACACCGCGTTGAGCGCGACGATCGCGCTGCCGATGGTCGCCGAGGTGGTGGTGTTCTTCGACATTGCCGCCCTCGGGTTGGCGCTGGCGTGGCTCGCGACGGTGTGGGCCACGGCGCGCCTGGCCGGCCGGCGGATCTGGGATGCCGCTCTGGTGGCGGCCACCCCGCTGGTGATCTTCCAGATCTTCACCAACTTCGACGCGCTGGCAGTGGCTTTCGCGACGGCGGCGATGCTGGCCTGGGCGCGGCGAAAACCGGCCCTGGCCGGCGCGCTGATCGGCCTGGGGGTGGCCGCAAAGCTGTATCCACTGCTGCTGTTGGGGCCGCTGTTGGTGCTCGGGATTCGCACCGGCCGGCTCGCCGGGGTGGGCCGGGCGGCGCTGGCCGCGATCACCGCCTGGCTGGTGGTCAATCTCCCGATCATGGTGATGTTCCCGCGGGGTTGGTCGGAGTTCTTCCGGCTCAACACCCGCCGCGGCGACGACATGGACTCGCTCTACAACGTGGTGAAGTCCTTCACCGGGTGGCGGGGCTTCGACCCGGACCTGGGGTTCTGGGAACCGCCGGTGGTGCTCAACACCGTGGTCGCGGTGCTGTTCGTGCTGTGTTGCGTCGGGGTCGGCTACATCGCGTTGACCGCGCCGCAACGCCCACGGGTCGCGCAACTGGCGTTCCTGGTGGTGGCCGCGTTCCTGTTGACCAACAAGGTGTGGAGCCCGCAGTTCTCGCTGTGGCTGGTGCCGTTGGCGGTGCTCGCGCTGCCGCATCGGCGAATCCTGTTGGCGTGGATGACCATCGACGCGCTGGTGTGGGTGCCGCGGATGTACTACCTGTACGGCGAGGCCAACCGGGGGCTACCCGAGCAGTGGTTCACCACGACGGTGCTGCTGCGCGACATCGCGGTGCTGGCGTTGTGTGTGTTGGTGATCCGGCAGATCTACCGGCCCGAGCTGGATCTGGTGCGCTGGTCCGGCCGCGTCGACGACCCGGCCGGCGGCGTCTTCGACCGCGCGCCCGATGCGCCGCCGCGCTGGCTACCGCGCCGGCTGCGGCCGCGCGTGCGCCAGGATTCGGCGCCGATCGCCGATTTCCCAGCGCAGCGCCCGTTCCTGTAGCCTGAGCCGGTTGCCGACGCAGGCGACTCTCCTGCCACGGAACACGCCGTGGCCGCTACGACCACAGGAGGTGATGAGGTTCCCATGCGTCAATACGAAATCATGGTCATCCTTGACCCCACACTTGACGAGCGCACAGTAGCTCCGTCTTTGGAAACGTTCTTGAACGTCATCCGCAAGGATGGCGGCTCGGTCGACAAGGTCGACATCTGGGGCCGGCGCCGGCTCGCCTACGAGATCGCCAAGCATGCCGAAGGCATCTACGCGATCATCGATGTGAAGGCCGAACCCGCCACGGTGACCGAACTCGACCGTCAGCTGGGCCTGAACGAAGCGGTCCTGCGCACCAAAGTGATGCGGACCGACAAGCGCTGATCGCCCGGTGCGCGTCACCGTGCTTCCGTAGGCTCGCCTGCGAATGCCTAGACGCATGCCGATGCTCCATTAGGACTTGAGGAGGACCCCGTGGCTGGTGACACCATTATCACCGTCGTCGGAAACCTGACCGCCGACCCCGAACTGCGTTTCACCCCGTCGGGTGCTGCCGTGGCCAACTTCACGGTGGCCTCGACGCCGCGCATGTTCGACCGTCAAAGCGGCGAGTGGAAAGACGGCGAGGCGCTGTTCCTGCGGTGCAGCATCTGGCGTGAGGCGGCCGAGAACGTCGCCGAGAGCCTGACCCGCGGTGCTCGCGTGGTTGTCCAGGGCCGGCTCAAGCAGCGGTCGTTCGAGACCCGCGAGGGCGAGAAGCGCACGGTGATGGAACTCGAGGTCGACGAGATCGGCCCCTCGCTGCGCTACGCGACGGCCAAGGTCAACAAGGCCAGCCGCGGCGGTAGCGGTAGCGGCGGAGGCGGATTCGGCGGCGGCGGTGGCGGCGGACAGTCTCGTCCGGCGGCCGCCAACGGCGGTGGCGGCGGCGCGTCAGCACCGGCCGAGGACCCCTGGGGCAGCGCCCCGGCATCGGGTTCCTTCGGCGGGGCCGACGACGAGCCCCCCTTCTAAATACGTGCACGTACACCTTTAGCAGTAAAGAAAGAGAACAACGATGGCCAAGACCAATAAGCGTCGTCCCGCGCCCGAAAAGCCGATCAAGACACGCAAATGCATCTTCTGCTCCAAAAAGGGCAAGAACCAGATCATTGATTACAAGGACACCCAACTGCTGCGCACCTACATCTCCGAGCGCGGCAAGATCCGTGCCCGTCGGGTGACCGGTAACTGCGTGCAGCATCAGAGCGACGTCGCTATCGCCGTGAAGAACGCCCGCGAGGTGGCGCTGCTGCCCTTCACTTCAACTACTCGCTGAGCGCGACTCGTCAGGAACGGAAACACCAGATTATGAAGCTCATTCTCACCGCTGAGGTGGACCATCTGGGTTCGCCGGGTGACGCCGTTGAGGTGAAGGACGGCTACGGCCGCAACTTCCTGCTGCCCCGCGGACTGGCCATTCTGGCCACCCGCGGCGCCCAGCGTCAGGCCGACGAGATTCGTCGGGCGCAAGAGATCAAGACCGTGCGCGACCTCGACCACGCCAAGGAACTCAAGGCCGCGCTCGAGGGCCTGGGCTCGGTATCGCTGCCCGTGAAGACCGCCGGCGATTCCGGCAAGCTGTTCGGTTCGGTCACCGCCGGCGACGTGGTGTCGGCCATCAAGAAGGCCGGCGGACCCAGCCTGGACAAGCGCGCCGTGCCGCTGCCCAAGGGCCACATCAAGACTCTGGGCACCTACCCGGTAGAGGTGGACCTGCACACGGGTCTGACCGCCACCGTGACGTTGGACGTCGTCGCCGGGTAATCGACCCGTCGACGTCGCCGCTTTTAAGCTGCAGTGTCAATACTCCCCGGTGGTCGCCCTCGTGGCCGACCACCGGGGAGTTGCTGTATCTGCTAGCGAACTGCCCTTCGCTTGTTGTGCGCAGCGAACCTCACCTGCTGTTTACCTGACGCATTGCTCCGCGCAACACAACACGCCCGAGACCGCAACCTGACCCGACACGCCGTAGCGATTCTCATCCACAGCCTGGAACACGTCGTATGGTGCGCGTAACTGCAGTGATGCTCCAAAATTGAACATTGCTCCACAGGTTCTCCCCACCCCCCTAACATGGTTGCGCACAGCTATCCACACGCAGTGCACAGGTTCGCTAACAGGCCTGGTTCCGCTGCCCCTCAGCAACGTCTACGGTCAACTCGGCGCGAAGCGGCGCGGGGTCGGGTCCCAGGGAGTCTGGCGGTGCACACTGTCGGCGGCCGGGTTTACCGTCACTCCATGGTGTCGAACAGGTGTTTGGTTGCATGAGGGTAGGGGGCGCGGAAGCCGTATGGCCGTAGTTGACGATCGCGGACAACAGGGGATGGACGCGCCTCCCAGCGAGGACTTCGGTCGGCAGCCGCCGCAGGACATGGCGGCAGAGCAGTCGGTGCTTGGCGGCATGCTGCTGAGCAAGGACGCGATCGCCGACGTCCTGGAGCGGCTGCGCCCCGGGGACTTCTACCGTCCGGCGCATCAGAACGTCTACGACGCGATTCTGGACCTCTACGGGCGCGGTGAGCCCGCCGACGCCGTCACTGTGGCCGCCGAGTTGGACCGCCGCGGCCTGCTGCGCCGCATCGGAGGGGCGCCGTATCTACACACCCTGATCTCGACGGTGCCGACGGCGGCCAACGCCGGCTACTACGCCGGCATCGTGGCGGAGAAGGCGCTGCTGCGCCGGCTGGTGGAGGCCGGCACCCGCGTGGTCCAGTACGGCTACGCGGGGGCCGAGGGCGCCGATGTGGCCGAGGTGGTCGACCGCGCCCAGGCCGAGATGTACGACGTCACCGACCGGCGCACCACCGAGGACTTTGTCCCGCTCGAAGACCTGCTGCAGCCGACGATGGACGAGATCGACGCGATTGCCTCCAACGGTGGCGTCGCCCGGGGCGTGCCGACAGGGTTCACCGAACTCGACGAGGTCACCAACGGTTTGCATGCCGGGCAGATGGTGATCATTGCGGCTAGACCTGGTGTTGGGAAATCCACGCTTGCACTGGATTTCATGCGCTCCTGCTCGATCAAGCACCGGATGTCGAGCGTCATCTTCTCGCTGGAGATGAGTAAGTCCGAGATCGTCATGCGGCTGCTGTCAGCCGAGGCGAAGATCAAGCTCGCCGATATGCGATCGGGCCGGATGAGCGACGACGACTGGACCAGGCTGGCGCGGCGGATGAGCGAAATCAGTGAAGCGCCACTGTTTATCGACGATTCGCCGAACCTGACGATGATGGAGATCCGGGCCAAGGCGCGACGTCTTTCGCAGAAATCGGATCTGCGGCTCATTGTGGTCGACTACATGCAGCTGATGAGCTCCGGCAAGAAGTACGAGTCCCGTCAGCAGGAAGTTTCGGACTTCTCCCGCCAACTCAAGTTGATGGCCAAAGAGGTCGAGGTCCCGGTGGTGGCGATCAGCCAGCTGAACCGTGGGCCCGAGCAACGTACCGATAAGCGTCCGCAGGTCTCTGACCTGCGCGAAAGCGGTAGTTTGGAACAGGATGCGGACATGGTGATGCTGCTTCACCGGCCCGATGCGTTCGATCGCGACGACCCACGAGGCGGCGAAGCCGACATCATTTTGGGCAAGCATCGCAACGGACCTACGGCGACAATCACGGTGGCGCATCAGCTGCACTTGTCGCGGTTTACGAATATGGCGCGGTAGGAGCCGCAGCGGCTACGGCAGGCGCTGGTGAGATGGGTGCCCCCTCCGCTCTATTTGTCAGCAACCGACCCGGTGTCTGAGACTGAAACTAGTTGATGGCATTGAGCTTTCGGTGCAGATCCTGTCGGTGGCGCTCGGTAAGTTCGAGCCATGACATCGCATGATGATTCGAGCATTGCTGGTGAGCTGGACCTCGAGACGGTACATGAGGAACGGGCGTCGTGCGCCGCCCCGGAGCGACCTCCATGCGCCACCATGCCTCTGCAGATGCGAGTTGCCCGAGCTGACAATGGGTTTGACGTCCCCCTGCACGACTTGATGCGCACCGGTGAGCAACCACTTTTGTGGTCGGTAGACGAGCGGTTGCGCCTCATCCGCCAGAAGGTGCCGGGCCGATTCTCGGTCGGCGATCGAGAAGTGCGCCGGCTGAAACTGGCGTCTGGGCGTCAGCTGGAACTGCCGGCGAGTCAACAGATCCTGAAGATCGATGGCTGGGCGCCGGTGCCGGAGTTGGCCACTGGTAGCAGAATTGCGGTTCTACGCCGGTTGGACGAGCCGACGCACCCGCAGCGTATGTACGATTCAGAGGTGATCATGTTGGCGCACATGATCGGTGACGGGTCCTGCGTGAGACGGCAGCCGATCCGGTATGCGTCCATCGATGAGGCGAACCTCGCCGCGGTGACCATAGCAGCGGCCCACTTCGGCATAACATCGATCCGGGATGAGTACGCAGCTGCACGCGTGACGACACTTCGGCTGCCAGCTCCCTATCGCCTGAACCACGGCAAGCGCAACCCAATAGCAGAATGGCTCGATGGCCTTGGTCTATTCGGCCTACGCAGCTACGAAAAGTTCGTACCCACCAAAGTATTCGGGTTGCCCGACGAGCAAGTCGCCGCGAAGCACGCCTATCCTCGGCAGCGATTCATCGACCACTACGAAACCCAGCGAAAGAGCTTGCGTGACATCGCCCATGACGCGGGCGTGAGCCGACAAACCATGGCCCGCCTTGCGGACGATTACAAGATTGACCTACGCGACGTCGGACGAACAACCAAGCACGCCATCGAACGCGACTGGCTCTACACCGAGTACGTGACCCATGGCCGACCGCTTCCAGACCTGGCCTGTGAACATGGGGTCAGTACCTCAACGATGGCGCGGTGGGCCAGGACGTACGCGATCCCGTTGCGGTTTCGCGGGGGAGCGCGGAATGGTGCAGGCAGTCGAGCAGGATGAGGCCGTGGCGTCATGCAAGGTGCGGAAGGAGGCGACGATGACACGCGGATCCGGTGACCTCCGCGGACAGCGGCTGCCGCGATCGCTCCAAGGATACGTCCTCGTCTGGTGTGCCGATCTGCTCCGAAGCCTCTCGGAGGCCCAGCGACGAGCCATCCTGAACGCGGTGACGATGAGCTACGAAGGCGGACCCTGGCCCCCCAACTGCCGGAATCCTCGATAGGCTGCGCAGGGTGAACCTCGAGAAGGTGGTGTTCGGCTTCTTCGTGGTGCTGGCGGCCACCTTGAACTTCGGCTTCTTCGTGGGCGACATCTCCGATGCGCGCATCCATAACGTCTTCGAACTTTTCGCAGCCGTGATCGTCAATCTGATCGCGACCGTGCTGAAGTTCGGAGACCGGACCCAGATCGGTGCGGTCCACTTGGCCACCAGTCTGGTCGCGGTGCTGCAACTGATCGCGGCTGCCGCGGTCTGGGTGTGGGCCACCCAGGTGTCCGCTGAGGGACTCAATGTCGAGCACACCGCGAGCATGGTCTCGCTATCCGGTGGGGCACTGTTGGCCAACCTGGTGTCCGTGGTCCTGTTGGTGGTCGAAACCGCCTCCTTCCGGCGCCGTTGACCGATGGCCCAACCGATTCACCTTTTGAACTTCCGGCCGCGGAAGGTCGAGCCGCGCGTGCGCAAGCCGGTGGAGGTACCGACCGGGGTCGAGACGACCGACGCCGTGTTCGTCCTCCTGCGCCGGATGCGGGCACCGTTCATCTTCGTGATCGTGACGTTCAGCTTCAACGTCGCGGGCGTGATGCTGATGCCGGGCCCGGAGGTCGACGGCAAGCCGCAGTACCTGACGTTATTCGACTCCTTTTATCAGATGGCGATCACGCTGACGACGGTCGGCTACAGCGAGGTCCCGTATTCGTTCAGCTGTCCACAGCGGATGTGGCTCATCTTGTCCATCTTCATGTTGGTGATTGCGTGGGCGTACGCGATCGGTGCACTGCTCTCGGCGTTCAGGGACACAGCGTTCCAAGACGCCGTGTCGGAGCAGCGGTTCCGTCGGCAGGTCCGCCGACTCAGGGAGCCGTTCTGGCTGATCCTCGGCTACGGCCAGGCCGGCCGAATGGTGAGTTTGGGGTTGGATGAGCAGCGTCGGCGGTTCGTGGTGGTCGACATCCGGCAACGTCGCGTGAATTCGGTCGTCATCGACGCCCTGACTGCGGATGTGGCTGCGCTGGAGGGGGATTGCCAGAACCCAGCCGTGTTGGGCCTGGCCGGACTCGGTCGGGCCAACTGCCAAGGGGTCCTGGCGCTTACCGGCGACGACGACGCGAATCTCGCTGTCGTGATGGCGGTCACGCTGTTGCGTCCCGACATCCCTGTCATCGCCAGCTGCCTCAACCCGGCGGTCCAGCAGCGGATGGAAGACTTCGCCCCAGCCGCGGTGATCAACCCGCACGACCGGTACGGCGGCTACCTGGCGTTGCTGCTGCACCGACCCGTCATCTACCAGCTGCTGATGTGGCTGATGGACAACGACCAGCACCAGCTGCCGGATCTGCGCACCGGCTTGGTCCGGGGTCGCTGGCTGGTGTACGGCGACGGGGAGTTTGCGGAGCAGGTGACGTCGGACCTGCGCGCCTCGGGACTGGAGGTCGACCAGATCGGGCCTACCGACGACGAGCCGGAACTCCGCGACTCGGTCGGCCTTGTAGCAGGCACCGACAACGACATGACCAACATCGCGCTGGCCGAAAGTGCCCGACTGGCCAACTGCGATGCATTCGTCTCGGTCCGCCAGCAAGCAAGACAGCATGCATAAGCCGTTGCTGATGGCGCTGGATGTGGACTCCGTGTTCGTCCCGACCGACCTGGTGGCCCGGGAGGCGCTGGCGCGGATCGTCCACCCGAACTTCTGGCGGTTCATCGAGGAGGCAGTGCAGCAGGACGATGAGTGGGCAATGCGAACCCGGGATCAGCTGGTCGAGCGATGCGGCCGCCGGGTTCCGAAGCGCGACGTCATCACTCTGTCGGACGCCGAGGCGCCGGCCGTGGTGCGCTGGCTCGCGGACCACGAGCTCACCGTAGGTGCCCTGTTGCGCGATTCCGATGACCGCTCCAGACCGTTGCCCGTCAGGATCCTGCTCATCGTGCGCGGTACGGAGCTGATCCTGACGCCGGACGATGATACGAGTTTGTGCGTCGGCGACCAGTTGCTGCTCGCCGGCAAGGGCGACGGGTTGATCGATCTTTCCGAAGCACTGTTCTATCCAGCCACCCTCGAGTACGTTGCGACGGCTCGGGTCGTGCCCTCCACCTGGGTGTGGCGGGTGCTCACCGAGCGCCGGCGCGCCGGCTCCCAGACCGGGTGAGATCACAGCTTGGACGGCGGGCCCAGCGAACCTGCTATGGCCCATCGTCGTCGGCGGTCTCCTCCTTCGCACCACGCGACTCCTGGGCCTCGGCGGCGCGGTCCCAGGGCCTCGCCCGCCCCCGCGTACAGGTGTACGACGATGTCCACGCCGAGCCCCTCCAACTCCTCGACATCTTCGCGGTAGAGCGCGACGGCGGCGACTGTGCCGCTCGGATAGCCGATGCGGCGAAGCTCCTGCAGCGCATCGATGTTGGCGTGTTGCGCTGGCATGGCCAGCACGATGATCTTGACGTTCGGGTTGTGCACGACCCGGGTCCAGAAGTCGTAGTCCGTGGCGTCGCCCTCGACGACGTTGAAGCCCTGCGTTTGCAGGAAGCGGACGCGGTGCGGGTCATGTTCGACGCCGAGCACCTTGTACCCGTGCTCCTCCTCAAGTTGGGCACAGGTCGCCCGGCCGACCCGTCCCATGCCCAAGACGATCGCGGACGCGTCCCCGACCTCGACGGGCCGGTCCTCAGGGTGGATCTTGTCCGGCGGCCGGGCCGGCAGCCTCTGCGCGAGCCGTGACGCCCAGGACACGGTTCTAGGGTTGACCACCGACGACACGATGAACCCGGCCGATACGGCGATCACCAGCGAGAGCAGCCAGTGGTGGGAGAGCCAGCCGGCTTCGGCCCCCATCGCGACGACGATGAGCGCGAACTCCGAGTAGTTCGACAACAGCAGGCCCGCCAGGACACTCGTGCGGTTGCGCATCCCGAGCAGCCACAGCAGCAGCCAGTAGAGCACCGCCTGGAGCGGCAGAAGCAGCAGGAGCAGCAGGCCAACCGTGACGTTCTCGATGGTGCGCAGCCCCTGAAACCCGATGCTGACGAAGAAGCCGACCAGCAGCAGTTCGGGTCTGCTGCACGATCAGGTGACAGTTTGGGTCACGCGGCCTGACTGGCCGGTGTGGTCATGATTGCTTCGAATTCGATGGGGGTCAACCGCCCCAGGCCGACCTGCCGGCGGCGCCGGTGATAGGTCCGCTCGATCCAGGTGACGATCGCGATGCGCAACTGCTCGCGGGTATCCCAGCGGCGGCGGTCCAGGACGTTCTTCTGCAGCAGGGAAAAGAAGCTCTCCATGGCGGCGTTGTCGTCGGCCGCCCCAACACGGCCCATGGAGCCGACCATGCCGTGGTACCCCAGGACGCGGACGAATTTCCGGCTGCGAAATTGACTGCCGCGGTCGCTGTGGACCACGCACCCGGCGACCTCACCGCGGCGGGCCACCGCACTGCTGAGGGCTTGGACGGCCAGACGTGACTTCATCCTGGAGTCGATGCTGTAGCCGACGATCCGGTTGGAGAAGACGTCCTTGATGCACACAGGTAAAGCTTGCCTTCGCCCGTGTGGTGTTCGGTAATGTCGGTAAGCCACAATTGATTTGGCTCCTCAGCGGTGAAATCCCGGCCCACCAGATCGTCATGTACCGGTGGGCCAGTCTTGCCGTTCTTACCGCGCTTACGCTTGCCGAAGACGCTCCACCAGCCATTGTCCGCGCAGATCCGCCACGCGGTCCGTTCGGCCATCGGCTGACCGGCATCGCCGGCCTCGGCGACCAAGAAACGGTAGCCGACTCCGGATCATCGCGGTGGGCGTCGAACAGGGCGTTGGCGCGGTAGGCCTCGACGAGCTCGGCGTCGGTGACAGGCTGGGCCAGCCAGCGGTAATAGGGCTGGCGGGCGAGCTGCAGGACCCGGCACGTCACCGCGACGGGGATCCCGTCCGCGGCGAGCTCTTTCACGAGCGGGTAGAGCCTTTTCCCGGCAGATTGGCCTGCGACAGGTACGCCGCGGCCCGGCGCAGCACCTCGTTCTCCTGCTCCAACAACTTGATCCGACGCTGCGCCTCGCGCAGCTCACCGGCTTCGCCGCTGCTCTTCCCAGACTTGGTGCTCTCATCGATATCGGCTCGACGCATCCACTTGTGCAACGTCATCGGATGGATACCAAAATCGGTGGCGATCTGCTCGATCGTCACGCCGTCGTCGCGGTTGCGGGCCACACGCACAACATCGTCGCGGAACTCTTGAGGGTAAGGCCTGGGCACAAGGACATCCTTCCAGCCCGCCCGCACTGGGCAAGCCAACTCAGATGTCACCTATTCGTGCAGCAGACCCTGCCGCTCCACGATGAGTCTCCCCCAGCCAACATGTCGGATCATTAGTGTTCTCACCAACGAGTACACTTTCTGCCATGCAGAAGCCAGCATGGCAGCAGCCAGTGGACCAAGTGGGTGCGGCGAAAAGGCCACAATATCCGATCGAGTCTGTTGACAACGCTCTCCGCTTAGTGTTGCTCCTTGGAGAACGACCAGAGATCCGCCTCACCGAGGCCAGCGAGTATTTGCAGGTCGCTTCATCGACAGCGCATCGCCTGTTATCGATGCTTCAATATCGCGGCTTCATCCGCCAGGATCCGGTCAGCAGGGCTTACCTGCCAGGATCGGCTTTGACAAGGGTGGCGTCCGCCGTGTCCGCCAGGATGGACGTACCACGCACCGCTGGTCCCATTCTGCGCCAGTTGAGCAACGAGCTACAGGAAACAGTCCACGTCGGAATGTTGGATGGCGGGATGGTCCGCTTCATCGCGGCGGCCGAGAGCCCTTCCGCCGTGCGGGTAGCTTCGCGTCTGGGTAAGACGATGCCTGCACACTGTACATCCACGGGTAAGGTGATGCTCGCCGAGTTGTCCGACGAAGAGGTCCATGCACTGTACCCCGACCCAAATTTGGTGCAACTCACCCCCCATTCCGTGAGTACCGTGGCTGAATTGCGCAGTTTGTTGGCGGAAGTCAGAAAGAACGGTTTCGCGACGAGCAGGGAGGAAAGCGAAGAAGGGGTCGCATCTGTTGCTGTAGTCATTCCCGGAAGAGGTCCTGAGATGAGGCTCGCACTCAATGCATCAGCCCCAAGCTATCGATTACGGCCGTCCCATGTCCGCAAAGTAGGCGAAACCTTAACAGGGGCTGCGCTTGAACTCGCAACGAAACTAGTCTAATGAAATCGCGACATGCAGAAGAGAAAATTGAGATGCCAAAAGCCCCGGACCTACCTGCCTTCATAGCGGCGATCGATGAGTATCTACGCTTGGAAAAGCTGTAGAACAGCTGAACATATGTTCGCAACTGTCCTTACGGACGACTTTCAAATCGGTTTTCGAGGTGGCCACCAGTGGAAAGGCCTCGACGGTCTGCAGATGTATTTAGATCAACGGGACGGGATCTTCGACGAACACCTCGAACTGCGTCAAGTACTTTCGTATACCCCTGCGACTGAGGATGTCATCGAGTTGACGACACGACTTGAGTTCTTCGTCGTTGGATGGCGCCTTCGCTGGTCAGCCAAGAATTCACCGGCGCGGTCTTTCACACGTGGCTGATTCGCATCGGGGACAATAATATTCGGGTTGCGCGCGCTATAATTGATGGATTCGCAAATCTCAACGACAATGCAAGGGCAGTGTTTGCCGTTCCAGATGACGGTCTCGATGAGTGAGCAGTCCTTCCGAAATCATCGACGGGTACGCTCCAGCCAATCGTCGTCAGGCTCATAGCGGCGACCTGCCAATCTGACGGTAGTAGTAACAGCCAGTCGCGGCCACGAACGAAGCCAACGGATCGCGCGAGAGACTCTATGGTTCTTTCCTGATCGCCAAAGTCTTTCGCGCCCATAGGAAGCGCAAGACTGCCGGGCGTAGTAGCATGTTGCCGTGCTCGGGTGCACCACCGCCAGGCGATGTGCTTCAAACGGGCGGTACGACCCGTCGAGCTGGCTGTTACGCCGCAGTTCCCGAGACACCGTCGAGGGCGCCGGCCCGATCGTGGCGGCAATTTGACGGACGGTCAGACCGGCTCGTCGTAGATCGGCGATCTCGATGCACTCGTCCTGCGGTAGGTACCACGGACTGATCTGCCGCACCGCCAGACGATCCAGCGCTGGCACGAGCTCGACGGCCTGACCGCCCAGGTGCGTCTTGTATCCACGCGCCCAGTTGTTTGCCTGCATTGCGGGACCCCCACCGCGCGGCCCGCGGCCAAAACTGTCCATCCCCCGGCCCGCAGCTCCATAAATCTCTGACGCTTGGCCGATTGGGGCCGGCGGCCTGGCCCCTTCTGCACACGCCTCAACAATGTCAACACAACCACCAGAACCTAGAGATGTGTTGCGACAACGCCCAGAAACCCCACCTTGCCGCACTCTGGTCAGTATTCAGTTGCCGCCGGCAAACGATTGAACGATATCGGGAGCCAAACCCGTTTGATGCACCACGTAGAGACGAGGACAGGGCAGGCCGCCCCAACCCCCTTGACAAACCGCACTTACGAAGGTGTCGCGACGGCTGAGAAGTGCCGGCTGTTGTGCGACCTTTGCGACTCGCATTGCGCCCCGGTACCTCATCAAGTCGATGACCATCGGGTCCATGCTGACCCTTCGTCCCACCTGTTCACCGCTATTGACGAGATCCCTCTCCCGCAGTTAAGCTCCTAATACAGAGGTAAGTTCTGGAAAGCAGAGAAGGGCACGAAGGCTTGTGAGTCAAATCCCAACGCTTCCCGAGTTCGACGCCGAGCTCGAGGCGGCGAACCTACGAGGACAATGGGTGTACGACGAGATGCTGGAAAGTGTCGTCGGTGGACCTAGGCCGGCTGGTGTTCCATTTCTGTGGCGGTGGCAGGACGTACACGCGAAGCTTTTGAAGTCGTGTGACGTGATGCCCGAGAGCTTCACAGCGCGTCGCAATCTCTCCTTCATCAACCCGGCTGCCCGGGGAACGACCCATACAATGAACATGGGCATGCAGATGCTCAAGCCTGGCGAGATCGCTTATGCACATCGCCACAGCATGGCGGCCCTGCGGTTCGCGATTCACGGTGGCCCAGGCCTGGTAACGGTGGTTGACGGCGAACCGTGTCAAATGGACGACTACGATCTGGTCCTGACTCCTCGCTGGGCGTGGCACGATCATGAGAACACGACCTCGGAGAACGTCGTCTGGTTCGACGTGCTGGACATCGGGTTGGTGCTCGGCCTGAACGTGCCTTTCTACGAGTCCTTCGGGGAGGAGAGGCAGCCGCAGCGCGAGAACCCGGGCGAGCACCTCTCCGATCGGGGTGGGCTGATGCGCCCCGCTTGGGAACAGGCCAAGATGGCGAATTTTCCGTTCCGCTACCCGTGGTGTGACGTGGAACGACAGCTTGGGCGCATGGCGGGTCTTGCCGGTAGTCCCTATGACGGCGTAGTCCTGCGTTACGCGAACCCTGTCACGGGTGGCTCAACCATGCCCACCCTGGATTGCTGGGTGCAGTTGCTGCAGCCGGGCCAGCGGACCGAAGCTCACCGCCATACCTCGAGCGCGGTGTACTTCGTCGTGCGCGGCGAAGGAACGACGGTCGTCGACGGGGTGGAGCTCGACTGGGGTCCGCACGATAGCTTCGTGGTGCCCAACTGGAGCACGCACCATTTCATCAACCGGTCTGCGAAAGAAGCCGTCTTGTTCTCGGTGAACGACATCCCAGCTTTGAAAGCCCTGGATCTCTACTTCGAAGAGCCTGAGCTGTCTGTGGGCACGCACCCGGTCCCTCCGATCCCCGCAAATCTCCGCGCCCGCTAAGGGCCGGCCGAGAGAAACAGAGCTAACGTGGCCACTAAACTGACATTGTCCGCTGACGATGTAACCGGCGTCGTGGGCATCATCCCCACTCCGTCCACCCCGACTGCCGACCACACTAACACCGTAAACTCGGTGGACCTCGAAGAGGCGGCGAAACTCGCCGACGCGATGGTCCGCGGTGGGGTCGACGTCCTCATGACCACGGGCACGTTCGGCGAGTGCGCCTCGCTCACGTGGGACGAGCTGCAAAGTTTCGTTGCTACCGTAGTCGACGCCGTCGCAGGGCGTATCCCCGTTTTCGCCGGCGCGACGACACTCAACACGCGCGACACGATCGCTCGGGGCCACCGGCTCGGCGAGCTCGGCGCCGATGGTCTGTTCGTCGGGCGTCCTATGTGGCTGCCCCTCGATGACGCCGGCATTGTGCGGTTCTACCGAGACGTAGCCGAGACGTTGCCCCACCTGGCGCTGGTGGTCTACGACAACCCGGGTGCTTTCAAGGGGAAGATTGGGACGTCGGCCTACGAGGCGCTCAGCCATATACCGCAGGTCGTCGCGGCCAAGCATCTCGGGCTCCTTAGTGGCTCCGCCTTTCTGTCCGACCTCCGTGCGGTGGACGGCCGCATACGGCTGCTGCCGCTCGAAAACGACTGGTACTACTTCGCGCGGCTGTTCCCGGAGCAGGTCACCGCCTGCTGGTCGGGCAACGTGGCCTGCGGCCCAGCACCGGTGACCCGCTTGCGCGACCTGATTAGGGCCGAGCGCTGGGACGAGTGCCAAGCACTCACCTACGAACTTGAGGCAGCTCTCCAGACGCTCTACCCGAGCGGCAACTTCGCCGAATTTTTGAAGTACAGCATCCAGATCGACAATGCGCAGTTCCAGGCGGCGGGTTTCATGCGCACGGGGCCCACCCGGCCGCCCTACACCGAAGTGCCGGAGTCGTATCTGGACGGAGCGCGCGAGGCCGGCAGGAGATGGGCCGCATTGCAGCAGCGCTACGCGGCGCCCCACCTCGACGGGTTGGACGTGCCGTCTGAAGTCACGCTAACCCAGACCCCGTGACCAGAGCGCGTGTGACCGCGGACGGCGGTCCCAATCTAAAAACGAACGACGGCACAGGTGGTCGGTCATCGGCTGGGCGGACGGGTGGCATTCCGACGATTGCCGAGCGTCACCGCGCTCTTGTTCCGCCGCTTGTGTTCCATTTCTCCGCGGAGAATCGATAGGCCGAAAGAAATTAGGTGCCACGAAGTGAATTTGAGTGATGTACGGGGTCGACACGAGGTGACGTCCCTGGACGACGCGCTACGTGCAGTCTCTAGGACGTGGACGCTTCCGCTAGGTGCTGCGACTCTGGGGACCCATGGTGTCTACGACGTAGACGATCCATGCACCGGGGACGTGTTGACCCAAGTGCCGGACTGCAGTGCCGAAGATGTCGACAAAGTGGTGGCGACTGCGCATGCCGCCCAACATGATTGGGCACTTCGGACGCCGCGACAGCGCGGCACCGCGCTGCGAGCTTTGGCGACACTGATGCGAGATCACGCCGAAGAACTTGCGCTGCTGGACGCAATCGACGGCGGCTTTCCGCTGCCTGCAATGCGCGACGACGTCAACTGGGCCGCCGAAGTGCTCGAGATGATGGCCGACGCCGCACTGGACCTCGGCGGGCGTACTATTCCACTCTCGACAAACCTCCATTACACACTGCAGCAACCCTATGGCGTGGTCGCTCGAATCGTCCCCTTTAATCATCCCGTCTTGTTTGCGGGATCTAAGATCGCTGCTCCGCTGATGGCGGGAAACGCCGTGGTGCTCAAAGCGCCCGACCAAACACCGCTCTCTGCCATTCGGCTCGCAGAGCTGGCCAGGGAGGTTCTACCCGAGGGTCTCTTTGGCGTGGTGACCGGACACGGAGCAATTGCCGGAGCCGCGTTGGTCGCCCATCCATTGGTCCGGCGAATCGGCTTCATCGGCTCCCCGGGTACCGGTCGCCGGATCCAGCGTTTGGCTGCAGAGCACGGCGTCAAATACGTCACGCTCGAGCTCGGCGGCAAGAACCCCATGATCGTCATGCCGGACGCCGACCTTGCCGCGGCGGCAAGAAGTGCGGTCGTGGGGATGAACTTCACCACCACAGCCGGCCAATCGTGTGGCTCAACTAGTCGACTGCTCCTGCACGAAGCGGTCGCTGACGAGGTCATTGATTTGGTCGTCGATGAGGTCGCGGGTATCAAAGTGGGCCACCCGCTCGCTGATGGCACGAACATGGGACCTGTCATCGACCAAGCCCAGTACTCGAAGTCGCTGCGGGCTATCGACTCAGGACGGGCGGCGGGCGCCAGCGTGCTTACTGGTGGGGGACGTGCGGAGGGGGTGGGCGACAAAGGCTGGTACGTCGCGCCGACCGTGTTGGCCGGCGTGACCCCGGAGGCCGCCGTCGCCCGCGACGAGATCTTCGGGCCTGTTCTTTCGGTGCTGACTGTCCGTGACGAGGCCGAGGCGGTCGAAGTCGCCAACAGCGTTGACTTCGGATTGACCGCCGCAGTGTGGACCAACAACTTGCGCCAAGCACATCGCATGGCTGCGGAGCTTGATGCCGGTTACGTGTGGATAAACGGCAGTGCACGTCACTACTGGGGGCTACCATTCGGCGGTCGGAAGTCATCAGGTATCGGATCCGAAGAGTCAACGGAGGAGTTGCTGTCCTACACGCAAGTCAAAGCAGTGACCATCACCATGGATTAGGCTCCGATCGCTGGTCGGCGGTATGCGGGAGGCGCGCATTTTCAGCCGAAGGCGTTGAGCGGGCTGGGGTTGTCACCGAGCCTTCTGCGTTATTGGCGACGCCGACCCCTTCGCATCGATAATCCCATTCCGTTTTCGAGAGGCAAAGATCTCCTGTGTCGAACATATAGCGAGGTCGATCAGTCGCTCGCAGCGCAGCATTGGGGATCGGAGGCAGCGGAACGCATTCAACTTGTCCTTGGGGTGGTCGTCGCACGGCCCAATGCTTTGCTCACAAGGAGTTCGGCACGTCGGGGTTGTTAGTGCTTCAATGCATCGCGGTCGCAGATGGCGGAATGTACTCGCCGTCGGGGCGCGCGCATCGCTCGGCTCCGCAGCTGACCGCAGCCAACGATCGGCGCGGGGAGGCTGCCGGTGTTGCGTGATCCTTGGCGGACGAGGTCTGGCGAGCGATGACTGCACTGCTCTGTGGCAACCGCGACAGCTGGAAACGAGCGTCCGTCGGCTAGTGTCCTGAGTTGTTAATTCGTTTGCAGTAGCTGGCGACGGATTCGAGGATTTGGTCGGCGGTCTTGGGGTTGACCCCTGATGGTGGACACCTGACTGGTGGGACTGCTGGTCTCACGGGAAGGATGTCCGTATGTCGGGCAAGCGTAAGAAGTACACCCCGGAGTTTCGGGAGAGGAATTGTCAATACCTGTGGATCGGCGTGTTTCAGGCGACCTCCGTTCCGGCTTGCTGATCGCCGTCTGAGGGCGGTGTCGGTGGGGTGATTTCGGTGGGGCGTTCGAGCAGTTTGCCCTTGTGGAAGACCGCGCCGGCGCGGACCAGGGCGACCAGGTGTGGTGCGTTGACGGCACGCCAGCGGGCCGCGGCGGCGTCGATGAGCTTGTAGGCCATGGCCAGACCAGCCGCACGTGATCCCGGCCCCTTGGTGACCTTGGTTCTCAAACGTACTGTGGCAAAGGTGCTTTCGATCGGATTTGTCGTGCGTAGGTGGATCCAGTGCTCGGCGGGATAGTGGTAGAACTCCAGTAGGGTGTCCAGATCGTCGGTGATCTTGGC
Source organism: Mycolicibacterium sp. MU0053 (assembly GCF_963378095.1). Taxonomy (NCBI): domain Bacteria; kingdom Bacillati; phylum Actinomycetota; class Actinomycetes; order Mycobacteriales; family Mycobacteriaceae; genus Mycobacterium; species Mycobacterium burgundiense. Next base: position 5,393,968 of record NZ_OY726397.1, on the reverse strand, counting down.
GACCGCCTTGGGGTACTTGGCCCCGAAGTCGACCGTGAAGGCCTTGACCGCGAGCTGGGCCTTGTCGATATCCTCGGCGTTGTAGATCTCCTTGAGCGCCGACAACGCCGACGCGTGCGCTGATTTCGGCAGGGCGGCAAGCACATTGGCTTGCTTATGAAACCAGCACCGCTGTTCTTTGGTGGCCGGGAACACCTCGCGTACCGCTTTCCAGAAGCCGAGTGCGCCATCGCCGACGGCGAGCACGGGTGCGGTCATGCCGCGTCGTTTACAGTCGCGCAGCAGATCAGCCCACGACTCGGTCGATTCCCGGTAGCCGTCGGTGATCGCCACGAGCTCTTTGCGGCCGTCCGCGCGCACGCCGAGCATCACCAGCAGACACAGCTTTTCCTGGTCCAGGCGGACCTTGAGGTGGATGCCGTCGACCCACAGGTAGACGTAATCGGTGCCCGACAGGTCCCGGGCGGCAAACGCGCGGGCCTCGTCCTGCCACTGGCTGGTCAGCCGGGTGATCGTGGTGGCCGAGAGCCCGGCACCCGAGCCCAGGAACTGCTCCAGAGCGGGGGTGAAGTCGCTGGTGGACAGCCCGTGCAGGTACAGCAGCGGCAGCACTTCGCTCATCTGCGGTGACTTGCGTGCCCAGGCCGGCAGGATCGCCGAGGAGAACCGTTTCCGTTCACCGGTGTCGGGGTCGACGCGTTTGTCGTTGACTCGCGGTGCTTTCACCTCAACTGCCCCGGCTGCCGTCAGCACCTCGCGGGCCTGGTGATAGCCGTTGCGGACCACCAGCCGATGCCCCTTCTCATCGAGCTGATCGGCGAACTGGGCCACGTAGGCGGCGACCTCAGCCTTCAACGCGGCGGCCAGCATCTGACGGGCGCCGTCGCGGACGATCTCGTCCAACAACGACCGACCAGCACCGCCAGTGCTTTCGTTGGCCTCGATGGCATCGTGAACTACGGTGAGCATGGGCGTACCTTCCCGAACCAGCGCGCCAACGCCGGCTCATGATCGGACCTTCGGATATTCAGATCATCCTCGGGAAGGTGCGCCCACTTTCACGCCCCCTCACCGAGGCTCATCCACAGGTTCTGATCATTGCTCGTTTCGGGAGCAGGCGGCCCGTCTGGTGATCGAGACGGGTCGTCCGATCGCTCATGTGGCCGCTGAGATCGGTGTGGGTGAGCAGTTGCTGGGCCGGTGGGTGCGCCAGGCCCGCGACGACGGCGGCGATAATGGCGCGGTGCTTGATGCTGATGAGCGTGCCGAGTTGGAGCGGCTGCGCAAGGAGAACGCCGAATTACGTTTGGACCGCCAGTTTTTAAAAAAAGTACTAATGGGCCCGCTGCGGGCGCACCCGATGAAAATGAGAATCCGGCGTTCGCGGGCGTTTGCCGGTGTTGCGTTGGTGCGGGCGTGGGTTGATGCTGGTAGTGGTGGCTGCTGGGCTGACGCCGACGCCGCTTGGTGCCCGTGAGCCCGGAAAAAAGTATGGCGTGGAGGGTTGTGGGCACCCGGTTGTGCTGCCGGTGAGCGCGAACTTCAGACTCCTTTGATCGACGACCTTCCTCCGGCAGTCGCCCTGTCCTGTTGGTGCGAGTCGGGAGGTTGATCGTGGATGAGGTGGTCGAGTTTTGCGCGGGTCTGGATGTGCATCGAGACACGGTGGTCGCCACCGTGCGGTTCCCGCAGGGCCGTCGACGCGGCAGTGAGACAAAGACGTTCGGCACTGATACCGCCGAACTGGTGGCATTGGGCGACTGGCTGGTTTCGCATCAGGTGAGCCGGGTCGGGTTGGAATCGACCGGTGTGTATTGGAAACCGGTGTTCTATCTCCTCGAGGATCGAGTCGATCAGCTGTGGCTGTGAGGGGGACCCGTTTGGTGGTCCACTCGTTATGCGACTTGGGGTTGGTGGGTCGTGGCCCACTGTAGAGCGAACTCGGTTGGGGTGAGTTCACCGTGGGCGGAGTGGGGTCGGTTGGCGTTGTAGTCGATCCTCCAGTCTTCGATGATCACGCGGGCTTCGCGTAGGGAGTCGAAGCGCCAGGAGTTGAGCAGTTCGTCGCGCAGGCGACCGTTGAATGATTCGATGAAGGCGTTCTGCCAGGGCGAGCCGGGATCAATGAAAAGTGAACCAGCACTGTTGAATCGGCACCAATCGCTCACGGCGTGGGCGACGAACTCAGGACCGTTGTCGAAACGCACGTACCGCGGCGCCCCGTGGGTCAGCGCCAGGCGATCCAGCACGTCGACGACGCCGTCGGCGTTGATGGCGCGGTCGACCTCGATCGCGAGTGCTTGGCGGGTGAACTCGTCGATGACGTTGAGCATCTTGATGGTGCGGCCATCGGCGGTGGTGTCGAACTGGAAGTCCATCGCCCAGATGACGTTGGGGCGGATCGGTGACATCGCGCCGACGGCGACGCCGATACCGGTGAGACGCTTTTTGCGGCGCCGCTGCGGAACCCGAAGGCCCTCTGCGCGCCACAGTCGACGGATGCGCTTGTTGTTGACCTGCCAGCCGGCGCGGCGGGCCATCTTGGCCGCCCGTCGCCACCCCCAGTGAGGTGAGCCCCTCAGCTGCTTAACGCTCAGCATTTGAAGAACGTGCCGGGCCGCAAAACTGATGTGGTCGATTCAGCTTGGATCGCGCAGCTGGTGGAGCACGGACTGGTGCGGCCCTCATTCGTGCCGCCGCCCCCGATCCGGGAGCTGCGGGATTTCACTCGGCACCGCCGGGTGCTCAGCGAAGAACGAACCCGGATGGTGCAGCGACTGGAGAAGGTACTTCAGGATGCCGGGATTAAATTGACGTCGGTGGCCTCCACGGTGCTGTCGAAATCTGCGCGGGCGATGTTGGAGGCGATGCTTGCCGGTGAATCCGACCCTGCGGTGCTGGCCGAGTTGGCCAAGGGCAGGATGCGTTCGAAGATCCCAGCACTGACCGACGCGCTGCGCGGTAGTTTCCGGGTCTGTCATCACGGGGTGCTCGTTCGTCAGATCTTGGCCCACGTCGACTTCTTGGACGGGCAGCTTGCCGACCTCGATGAACAGATCACCATTCGGGTGGCGACCTTCGAGCCGATCATTGAACGCTTGCAGACGATTCCGGGCGTGGCCCGTAAATGCGCGATCGGCATGATCTCTGAGATCGGTGTCGATATGCGCGTGTTCCCCACGCCAGCACACTTGGCGTCGTGGGCCGGGATCTGTCCAGGCAACAACGCCTCGGGAGGCAAAGCCCGTTCGGGGCGGACCCGGCACGGCCCGGTTGCACTCAAGACGGTGCTTACTGAAGCAGCGCAGGCAGCCGCGCGCACCAAGAACACCTATCTGGGTGCGCGATATCACGCGATCCGGGGCCGGCGGGGCACCTTTAAAGCAGTCGGTGCGATCCGCCACGATATTCTGATCGCCTACTGGCACGTCGGCCCGCACACCGGCATGGGCACCTCGTCACTGCGCGGAACCCCAGACGGCACGGCCATCACGCTCGCGATCGCGGCAACGCCGAAGAAGATCAGCGGCGGGCTGCTGTACAAGCTGATCCGTTTCTCGCACCGGCACCGCACTGCTAGTCGACGGTCTGTCCAAGTCCCTCGACGCCGTCAAGAAGCCCTCAGGCGAGCTGCAGACACAGGGTCGGGGTGCCGACCCCGCCGCAGACGACAGCATGCACCCAACGTTCAAACAGGTGTCGCCGCACCAACATAAACATGAAATGTTTCGACGGTTAGAGCTGGTCGCGCAAGAAAATCGGACGTCGACGATGAGGGAACCTGTCAACGTCACTGAGCCGCCCCTCCCAGGCGTGCTACGCTCCTCTTTGGAGCAGAAGCCAGTCTCTGCTATACAGAATCCTTGGAGCTGGAGGCCCGCAAGTGACTGATCACCTTCACGTCTTCGACGACGTCCGTCGCGGGATGATCCCCGCGCACATCTACAACGACAAAGAGATCTTCGAGCTGGAAAAGGAGCGTCTGTTCAGCCGGGCCTGGCTGTTCGTCGCCCACGAGTCGGAGATCCCCCAGGACGGCGACTACGTCGTCCGGCGGGTACTCGACGACTCGTTCATCATCGCCCGTGACTCCAAGGGTGAAATCCGGGCGATGTTCAACATGTGCCTGCACCGGGGCATGCAGGTGTGCCGGGCAGAGATGGGCAACGCCTCGAACTTCCGCTGCCCCTACCACGGCTGGTCCTACCGCAACGACGGCCGCATTCTCGGCCTGCCGTTCCACCAAGAGGCCTACGGCGGTGAGGACGGCTTCAAGAAGAAGGGACAGGCCCTTCTTCCCGCACCGAATCTCGCCAGCTACAACGGGCTGATCTTCATCAGCATGGACCCCGACGCCGAACCCCTCGAGGACTACCTCGGGGACTTCAAGTTCTACATGGACTTCTACACCAAACAGAGCCCCAACGGTCTCGAAGTCCGCGGCCCGCAGCGCTGGCGGATCAAGTCCAATTGGAAGATCGGCGCCGAGAACTTCGCCGGCGACATGTACCACACCCCGCAGACGCACATGTCGGTCGTCGAGATCGGCCTGTTCCGGGAGCCGAAGGCCGACAAGCGCAAGGACGGCACCACCTACTGGGCCGACAAGGGTGGTGGGACCACCTACAAGCTTCCGCCGGGCGACTTCGAGGAACGGATGCGCTACGTCGGCTACACCGAGGACATGATCGAGCGGGCTAAGTCCGTGTGGTCGGCCGATCAACAGGACCTGATCGGCAAGGACGGGTTCATGATCTCGGCCGCGTCGTGTTTTCCGAACCTGAGTTTCGTACACAACTGGCCCAAGGTCGACGGCTCCGACGAGGACGTCCTGCCGTTCATCTCGATCCGGATGTGGCAGCCGATCAGCGAGAACGAAACAGAGGTCTACTCGTGGTTCGCCGTTGATTCCAGCGCTCCCGAGGAATACAAGAAGCTCTCCTACAAGGCGTATCTGATGTGCTTCGGCTCGACCGGGATGTTCGAGCAGGACGATGTCGAGAACTGGGTGTCGTTGACCAACACCGCATCCGGCGCCATGGCCAGGCGGCTGCTGCTCAACAGCAGGATGGGGCTGCTCGAAGACGACAGCACGGTCGGCGAACTGCTCACCCATGAGCAATTCCACGGCCCCGGAACCTCCTATATCGGATACAACGAACGCAACCAGCGGGCACTGCTACGGCTGTGGGCCGAGCATCTCGAGGCCCCTCCGGTCGAGGCAGCGGTGAAGGCTGTCGATGCGTACAACCCCGGTGGGATCACCCCACTGACACAGACCAACGGCCAGAGCGGCCCCGAACGACAGGCGGTGCCACAGTCATGACCGCGATCGACACACCCTCCCCCAACGGGTACAGCCGGGCCGGACACGGTTCGACCTATTCGGAACAAGCGATCCTGGGCGAGAACGCGCCTCGGCAGCAGCGGGCGGGAAAGCCCCTGCCGTTCAACGACGAACGTCACCTCGCGGCGCATCAGTTCCTGGTCGACGAGGCCTATCTGCTCGATGCCCAGCACTACGAGCAGTGGCTGGACACCTTGACCGAGGACATCCACTACATCATGCCGGTCAAGGTCACGACCGCCCTTGGCGCTGGCTTCGACACCTCACCAGGAATGGCTCACTTCGACGAGAACAAAGACTCGCTGAGCCGCCGGGTCGCCCGGTTTCGCACCGAACATGCATGGACCGAGGATCCGCCGTCACGGTTGCGGCACTACGTGACCAACGTCCGTACCTTCGCCACCGACGACGCCGACCACCTCGTTGTGGAGTCGGCCGAACTCCTCTTCCGCAGTCGCGGCGACGTCAACGAGTCTGCGCTGGTGTCCTGTGGACGCGAAGACCTGCTGCGCAACGACGGCGGGTGGAAACTGGCGCGTCGCACGATCTCCATCGACGAATCCGTCTTGCGAATGCAGAACCTGGCGGTGTTCCTGTGATACCGACGGACGCGCACACCAAGGGTGTCACCGTGGCGGCCCGGGCGGGTGGGTTCGCCGAGCTGGTGAGCCGCACGGTGGGCGAGCCCCTGCGGATCGCCAACGAGTTCTCAGACGTCGAAGTGCGCCGCGTCGACACCCGCAACGGTTCGCGACTACTGATCTGCTCACCGAAGACGGGACAGTGGATCAGCCTCGACGCGCTCGAGGTGGAAGCACTCACGTGGCAGAACCCCCAGACACTGGAAGCCATGGTGGGCAACATCAACGCACCCCTGCTGCCGGGTCCGGAAGCGCATCGATGACGGGGTGGCTCGACGGCAAGCGGGCCCTCGTCGTGGGCGCAGGCTCGGGTATCGGCCGAGCGGTGGTCGACGCGTTCCGCTCCGAGGGCGCCCAGGTGGCGGTGCTCGAACGCGACCACGACAAGTGCGAAGCGTTGCGTGCGGCACTGCCCGAGGTTCCCGTCACCGAGGGCGACGCCTCGACCCGCGACGCCAACGACCGTGCCGTCGCATCGGCCGTGGCGGCGTTCGGTGGCCTGGACACGCTGGTCAACTGTGTCGGCGTCTTCGACTTCTACCGGGGCATCGGCGATATCGACGCCGACCACCTCGACCAGGCGTTCGACGAGATGTTCCGGACGAACGTGCTGAGCCACCTGCACTCGGTCAAGGCCGCGCTGCCGGCGCTACGAACGGGCAATGGATCCTCGATCGTGCTGACCGAGTCGGCTTCCTCGTACTACGCCGGACGCGGTGGGGTGTTGTACGTCGCCTCCAAATTCGCGGTCCGTGGCCTCGTGACCACGCTCGCCCACGAACTGGCGCCCCACATCAGAGTGAACGGCGTGGCCCCGGGCGGCACCCTCAACACCGATCTACGCGGGCTCGACAGCCTCGGCCTGGACACCATTCGGCTCAACGACACCCCGAACCGTGCACAGGACCTGGCCGCGCGCACCCCGCTGCAGGTTGCGTTGTCCGGTGAGGACCACGCCTGGAGCTTCGTCTTCCTGGCCTCGGATCGATCCCGGGGCATCACCGCAACCAGCACCCACCCTGACGGCGGGTCGGGGATGGGCGCGCCGAAACCGCAACCACGCAACTGACTCGCACACACATCTCATATCCCGCGATACTGCAAGGAGGAACAGCCATGGCGACAGTCCGATCCGACCCGAGCGCATGCCAGGGCTACGGGAACTGCGTGGCTGGCGCCGAGGACTATTTCGACATCGACGACGACGGTATCGTGGTTCTGCTCAAGACAGATGTGCCGGACTCCGACCTGACACGCGTCGAGGAGGCCGCCCGGTCCTGCCCGGTGTCGGCGCTGTGGCTGGACAAATGACGACGAGGTCGACCGTGGTGATCGTCGGCGCCTCTGTCGCGGGTGTTCGCGTTGCCGAGGAGCTGCGCCGCAACGCCTTCGACGGCACGATCGTCATCCTCGACGAGGAAGCGGAACTGCCCTACGACAAACCACCACTGTCGAAGGCCCTGCTGGCCGGCACCACCGGCGTCGAAGACGTCACCCTGTTGTCCCGGGCGGCCGCCAACGAGCTCGGCCTCGACCTCCGTTTGTCCAGCCGTGCCAGCACCCTCAACCTGTCACGCAACGAAGTCGAGGTCGACGGCGGCGACCGGGTCGGATTCGACCAGCTCGTCATCGCCACCGGGGCGCGGGCCCGGCCCTCGCCATGGGGGCAACCCGAGGGCCTGCATCTGCTGCGCACGCTGGGCGACTCACAGCGGCTGCGTGCCGACCTCGAACGCGGCGGGCGACTGGCCGTCATCGGAGGCGGGTTCATCGGTGCCGAGGCGGCGGCCACCGCCCGGTCCATGGGCCTGGCGGTCACCATGATCGATATCCTTCCGGCCCCGATGGAACGAGTTCTGGGACCCGAGGTCGGCCAACGCTTCGCGGCGCTGCACCAACGCCACGGCGTGCAGACGATCTTCGGGGCCGGCGTCGCCGAGGTCACCGGGCATCGCGGAGAGTTCCGCATCGGCCTGACCGACGGTCGCACCGTGGACGCCGATTATGTCCTGGTGGGGATCGGCGCCATCCCCAACGACGACTGGCTGGCGTCGTCGGGTCTTCTGATCGACAACGGTGTGGTGTGTGACGAACGCTGCCAAGCCGTCGATGCACCCGGGGTCTTCGCGGTCGGCGATGTCGCGCGCTGGCGCAACCCGGAAACCGGCCGGCTGACCCGAATCGAGCACTGGACCAGCGCCATCGAGCAGGCCGCGCTGGTTGCCCACAACATCACCCATCCCGACGATCAACTGGACTACTCCCCTGTCGAATACGTCTGGAGCGACCAGTACGACTGGAAGATCCGGGTCGCCGGAAACCCTGGTCACACCGAGGGCCGACATGTCGAAATCCTCGGGGAGGAAACGGACTCCAATCGGTTTGCGGCGCTCTACCACGACGGCGATACGCTCACCGGGCTGGTCGTGGTCAACTGGCCCCGCGCGTTGATCGCCGGCCGCAAGGCCCTCTCGGCCGGCACCGCCTACCCGTTGGTCAGAGAATCCCTGCTGGAACTCGCACAGCGGCCGTCCCCCGCCGCCAAAGGAGCGTGACCGTGCCATTCGCAGGCCACCTGCACGAAGAACGCCAATTGGTGGCCGATGCCTGTCGGGTGGCTGCCGCACGTGGGCTGGTCGACGGAATTCTCGGCCATGTCAGCCTGCGCATCGGCGACGATCTCATGCTGGTGCGGTGCCGCAGCGACGGTGACCGCGGGGTCGCCTTCACCGAGAGCTCGGACATCCGGCTCGTCCACTTCGACGGATCAGCCGGCGCAGCAGGAGAACTCGACGGCTACCGGGTGCCCAACGAGCTGCCCATCCATTCCGAATGCCTGCGGGCCAAGCCGCAAAACCAGGCCGTGGCACATCTGCACCCACCCGAGGTCGTCGCGGCGAGCCTCGCCGGCATCACCATTCGGCCGATCTACGGCGCATTCGACATCCCGGGGGCCTGGATGGCGCGAGCGGGGGTGCCGGTGTATGAACGGGCGGTCTTGATCCGCGATGCCCGTCTCGCCAGGGAGATGGTGGCCGCGATGGGCGATCACCCCGTGGCCATCTGCCGCGGTCACGGAATCGTCAGTGCCGCAGAGACGGTTCAGCAGGCAGTCTTGCAGGCGATCAGCGTCGACCAGCTCGCTCGCATGTCGATGCGGATAGTGGCCGCGGGTGGCACCCCTCGCGACATCGACGACGCGGACTGGGATGATCTGCCCGACCTCGGAGCGAAATTCAACACCGACGCCGCCTGGAAGTTCGAGATGGCGCAGCTGGGCTCGTAGTTCGGACTCCCAGCGTCCACTCAGACGAGCCGTCGGCCGATCTCTGCCGCAGCATCGGCCAATGTGGATACCACCTCCGGATACATCGACGCCGTCAACCGGTGCACGGGCGCGGCGGCATTCAAGGCCAGTCGCAGACCGGGCGCTGGAGTGGAGATCGGGACCGCCAACAACGTCACTCCCTCCTCGCTTTCCTCCCTGTTGACGGCGTATCCCCCGCTCGCGGACACGGGCGAGCTCGAGGTCCAGTTCAGTGCGACGTCCTATCGAGTGCTCAGTGATTCGGTCCAGATCCTCACGCGGATAGACGTTGTCGAGTTCAGCCTCGGATAGCTCGGCGAGCAGCACTTTCCCTGTCGAGGTGCAGTGCGCGGGCATCGTTCGCCCGAGTCGGGACGCCACCCGAACGGCCGTAGGACCTTCGACGGCAGCGATGAACCGCACATTCGCACCGTCGAGCATCCCCACGTGAACCGACTCGTTGAGCTGCTCACTGAGGCGGTGCAACACCGGCTTGGCGGCGTCCTCGACATCGATGCGTCCGAACACGGCGAACGCCAAGCCCATCAGAGCGGGACCTGCCCGGAAGATCTTCGACGACGAGTCCTGACGCACGAATCCGCGGTACTGCAGCATTGCCAGAAGCCGATGTGCTGTCGAGGACGCGACACCGAGGTACCGCGCAGCCTCGCTCAGCCGGATCTCCGGCCGATCGGTCAGCAACAGGACTAGAGCGCCTTGTCCACCGATTCGATCGGATACTGCGGCACCGGAGGATCTGCGGCAGGACCGGATGCGTCGCTCATGCCGACCACCTTTTCTGCACAACAGAGATACTAGTCCGAACGGCCCCCGCAACGCGGCCGGTCAGAGCCTGCGACCAATGCCTCCGGCGGCCACCTGCAGTGCCCCCTGCAGACGCTGGCGGTCACGCCTGAGAGAGGGCAGCACCATGCCGATCGCCGCCACCACTTGACCGTCGGACGAGCGCCTCACCGGTACGGCCAACGAGCACGCCCCCAACGACATTTCCTCGCTCGTGGTCGCCACGCCGTCCCGGCGGACGCGTTCGAGCTGAGACCACAGCACCTGCGGCTGGGTGACGGTGTGCGGGGTGATCCGGGTCAGATCGGCGAGCACGCGTGCCTGGACGTCTACGGGCGCGTAGGCCAGGAGTACTTTTCCGACACCGGTCGCGTGCATCGGCAGGCGGCTCCCCACTGAGCTCACGATCGGCAACGAGGCCAGGCCCCGCATCCGGTGCAGGAAGAGCACCTCGTCGCCATCGCGTACGGCGAGATGCACCGTCGCCTTGGTGGCGGCATAGACATCGTGCAGGTAGGGCTCTGCGAGCTGCCGCAGCGGACCCGATACCGGGGCGAGCAGACCGACCTCCCACAGCAGCGGTCCGATGGCGTAGCGACCGTCGTCGAGCCGCTGCAGCGCCTTTCCGGCGACGAGCTCGCCGACCAGACGGTGCGCCGTGGGCACCGGAACATCTGTCCGCCGGGCCAGATCGGTCAGGGTCAGCACCCGGTGCCGCTCGTCGAAAGCAGCCAGAATCGCCAGCAATCTGGAAGCCACGGTAGCGCCCGGAGTCGAAACGTTGCCCGCCACAAATGTCCCACCTTTTCCGCTGAGTGAAATTCTATCCTTCAATCGAACGGCCGCGGGCGGCTACCGTGCCAACCATGACAGCACCTGTCGACACCAACCCGGACAGCGCATCTGCCAGTCAGGCCGAGATCAGCGCCGAGATCTCGGAGATCTCGGAGATCTCCGAGAGCTACCAGCGTGCCGGGGTCGAGGAAACCCAACCCCGGTTGGACTACCCGCCCTATCGCAGCAGCATTCTCCGCCACCCCACCCAAGAGCTCTACCGTGCCGACCCGGAGGGGGTCGAACTATGGGCGCCCTGCTTCGGTGATCGCGATGTGCACTCGCTGGAATCAGATCTGACTATCCAGCGGGACGCCCCGCCGATCGGCGAACGGATCGTGGTGATGGGACGGATCGTGGACGGAGAAGGCCGCGCGGTGCGCCGTCAACTCGTCGAGATCTGGCAGGCCAACGCCGCCGGGCGCTACGTCCACAAGCGCGACCAGCATCCAGCCCCTATCGATCCGAACTTCGCCGGCGTCGGCCGGTGTCTGACCGACAACGACGGCGTCTACCGCTTCACCACCATCAAGCCCGGCCCCTACCCGTGGCGCAACCACCACAATGCGTGGCGGCCCGCGCACATCCATTTCTCGTTGTTCGGCAACGAATTCACCCAGCGGATGGTCACCCAGATGTACTTCCCGGGCGACCCGTTGTTCGGGCTGGACCCCATTTATCAGTCGATCACCGACCAGAAGGCGCGTGACCGCCTCGTGGCCGCCTACGACCACGGCGTCACCTCCCACGAGTGGTCCACAGGCTACCGGTGGGACATAGTCCTGACCGGTAGCACCAGCACTCCGATGGAGACTCGATGAGCACCGTGTTGACCGCGACCCCGGGTCAGACCGTCGGCCCATTCTTCGGCTTCGCGCTCCAGGTCGGGGAAGCCCACGAACTCGTGCCACCCGGGTACCCAGGTGCGATCCAGTTACACGGGCGGGTCACCGACGGCGAGGGCGCGCCGGTACCCGACGCACTGCTGGAGATCTCGCAGGCGGACGCCGAGGGCGTCCTGCAGAAGGCGCCGGGATCGCTCGGCCGCGACGGCTGGACCTTCACCGGGTGGGGGCGGGCCAGCACAGACCCCGGTGGGCACTACAGTTTCACCACGGTGACGCCCGGTGCCATCGGACCGGGTTCGGTACCGTTCTTCGCTGTGACGGTATTCGCGCGCGGCCTGCTGAACCGGCTGTTCACCCGCGCATACCTACCCGGCTGCCAGCTCGGCAGGGACAAGTTACTGGCCGCACTGCCTGCAGCCCGCCGCCAAACGCTGATCGCGATCCCTGATGAGCACGGCTTTCGTTTCGACATCAGGCTGCAGGGCGACCACGAAGCCGAGGAGACAGTGTTCTTGCAGTACTCCGGACCAGGGCGTTGACCGACCCCTTCTGGCCGGGCGATCACCGCGCCGGAGACCTCTTCTCCGGGGCAGCATTCCTGCGAGCGATGGTTTCGGTGGAAACCACGTGGCTGGCTGCGCTCGTCGAAGCGCAGGTAGCCCCAATGGAAGCAGAGACCGACTTGTCGGGGTTCATCGGTAGCGCCGACGTGGAACCGCTGGCCGCAGGCGCCGAGGACAGCGGAAACCCGGTCACCGGCCTGGTGAAGCTGTTGCGGACGCGCACCGGCGATCCTGTCGCGCAGTGGTTGCACCGGGGCCTGACGAGCCAGGACGTGCTGGACACTGCACTGATCCTCTGCCTGCGCGACGCACTCGCGCACATCCGCACTGAACTCGACCGGCAGATCGGGGTGCTGACCGAGCTCACCGCCCGGTACCGGCTCACCCCGATGTTGGCCCGCACCCTCACCCAGCCCGCCCTGCCGAGCACAGTGGGAGCCAAAACCGCCAGCTGGCTGACCGGGGTCCTCGGCGCCGTGGCACAGCACACGCTCGATCGTCACCAGAACCGGGGACGCCCTTGTCACCTGCTGTGACGCCTGGGGACACATCGCAGCCGACACCGCGACCGGCAGTCGGCGCGAGATCGGCGAATTCGCCGAGGGGAACGGCGGGGGATCGTCCACGATGCCGCACAAGGACAATCCGGTGCTGTCGGTTCTCATCCGCCGCACTGCGATCACGGCGCCCCATCTGGCCGCCATCCTCCATTCCGCATCGGCAGCCAGTGTCGACGAGCGCGCCGACGGCGGCTGGCACGCCGAATGGTCGGCCTTGCGCACCCTGACCCGACGCACCGTCGTCGCCGCGTCCCACACCGGCGAGCTACTGGCCGGACTGGGCATCGACACCGAGCGGGCCGCAGCGAATTTGGACACCGCGGGCGACCTGCTCGGCGAGCAGCGCACCATGGCAACTCTGACCGGCCGCCCTGCCGGTCCCGATTACACCGGTGCGTCCGAGCACCTCGTCCAGGCCGCGCTACAGCGGGCACACCGCCACCTCGATGGAGCCGTATGACCGTCCCACAGATTGCCACCACGGACTTTGGTGGCCCCCGACACGGGGAGCTGCTGCTCGTGGGCCCGTCACTGGGGACCTCCTCGGTCACGCTCTGGGCCTCAGCAGCCCAGCGCCTGACCAGCCGCCTTCGCGTCGTCGGCTGGGATCTACCCGGGCATGGCTACAGCGCCCCGGCCGCGGGGTTCTCGATGCCCGAGCTGGCCGCCGCGGTGCTCGCGGTTGCCGATCGCCACGCCGGCCGACAGCGGTTCCACTACGCCGGCGACTCCCTCGGCGGCGCAGTAGGCCTGCAGCTCTTGCTGGACGCTCCCGAGCGGCTGCTCTCGGCGGCACTGCTGTGCACCGGCTCGGCAATCGGGACGCCAGCGGACTGGCGATCACGTGCCGCCACGGTACGGGCAGGTGGTACCGATCCGGTGGTCGGCACCGCGCTGGCGCGGTGGTTTGCCCCCGGTTTCGTCGACCGCCAACCCGAGGTGGCCACAGCACTCTTGGACGCACTGCGCCGTACCGATGCCGAATCCTACGCCGCGGCCTGCGAGGCACTCGCCGACTTCGACGTGACCGGCAGACTCGGTGAGATCACCACACCCCTGCTCGCCGTCGCGGGAGCACAGGATGTCGCTACTCCTCCGGAGGGTCTGCGGGACTTGATATCCCGGGTTAAGGACGGCCGACTGGTGGTGCTCGACGAAGTGGGGCACCTGGCCCCTGCAGAGGCACCCGAACGGGTCAGCGACCTGATCTTAGGCCACCTCGCCGTTTGCGCCCCGACCGACTACGACGCGGGCATGGCGATTCGGCGTCAGGTGCTCGGTGACGCGCACGTCGATCGCGCTGTCGCGTCCACCACCGAATTCACCACAGATTTTCAGGAGTTGATCACCCGCTACGCGTGGGGCACCATCTGGAGCCGGCAAGGCCTGGATCGTCGCAGCCGGTCGTTGATCACGCTGACCGCACTGGTCGCCCGAGGTCACCACGAAGAGCTAGCGATGCATGTGCGCGCGGCCCGCCGAAACGGCCTGACCAACGGCGAGATCAAAGAGCTGCTGCTACAGGCCGCCATCTACTGTGGCGTCCCAGATGCCAATACCGCGTTTCGGATCGCTGACAGGGTGCTCGCCGAGTACGACCGAGGTGTGTAGTGAGCCTGTCTGTTGTCGGCGAACCGTGAGTTCTGCGGGGGCAGCCCCGAATCATTGCTCATGCATCGTAATCAACTGTTACCGAGGGGGCCTCCGGCACTGCCTGACACGTCAGGACGTAGCCCTCTGCTACCTCCTCAACGGTAAGTGCGTCATTGTTCCGCATGGTCGCTCTTCCTTCCGTGAGCCGCGCCATACACGTACCGCAGTTGCCCGCCTCACAGGAGACCGGCGGCTCCAAACCCGCACGTCTCGCGCTTTCCAACAACGTCTCGCCAGGAAGTCCCCGAGTAGATGTCTCCTGCTGGTCCAGCCGAACAGTGATGCGGCACAGGACATCACCGTTACCGGGCCTGCCGGTCGCTTCCGTTGTCGCGACATCGCCTCGCGCGCCTTGCTCAGACATCAATCTCCTTGGTCCTAGTAGTCATAGCTGATCGAGCTGTGAGCAATTCCGACAGCGACGGCGGCGCCAACGGAACGTTGTGGTGACGTCCTCGGCCCCCGGCAAGTTGCGACATGGCGCCTACTGGGCACTTATCGCGGTGCGGCTCACGTCGGTCAGATCGGATTGAAACGGAATTTGTCAAGGCGGATGAGTCCATCGGGTGTTAAGCGGCGGTCGTGTCGGCCTCCTGGGCTGGTGGGTTGATCCAGACGGTGTCGGGCAGGTCGAGGATCTTCGGCGCACGGTGGGTGCTGAAGCGGTGTGGGTGTCGGGCACGGGCGTCGGTCAGGACGGCACATCGCTCGGCGGCTTTGTCGGTGGCAAGCCCGAAGTGCACGTTGGCGGGGGTGTGCAGACCGATGCCGGTATGACGATGCTCGTGGTTGTACCAGTGGGCGAAGTCATCCATGAATTGCCGTGCCTCAGACAGGGAGCCGAAGCGCTCGGGAAACTCCGGCCCGTACTTCAACGTCTTGAACAACGACTCCGAGAACGGGTTATCGTTGGACACCCGAGGCCTCGAATGCGATCGGGTGACCTCGAGATCGGCGAGCAGCGTCGCGACGGTCTTGCTGGTCATCGACGTGTCCCGATCCGCGTGCACCACGTGCGGCACACCGTGCACCTTGAACACCTGCTCGATGAGTTCCTTGGCCAGAACACCGGATTCACGAGCGTGGACGTGGACACCGACGATGTAGCGGGAGTAGATGTCGATCATCACGTACGCGTCGAAATAGACACCCTTGACCGGCCCGGGCACCTTGGTGATGTCCCAGGAATACACCTGCTGCGGCGCGGTCGCGACCAACTCCGGACACACCTTGGCGGGATGGCGCGCCAGCCGGCGCCGCTCCTTGACCTGCCTGTTCTCGCGCAGCACCCGGTACATCGTGGACACCGAACACAGATAAACGCCCTCGTCGAGCAGTTGGGCATAGATCTGAAACGGTGCCAGATCGACGAACCGGTCGCTGGTGAGCGTCGCCACAACCAACTGCCGCTCCAACTCGGTCAGCTTGTTGACCGGCTCGACCACCGGTTGCGGCGACACCGCCGGCGTGGGCGCCGTGGCGGTGTTGCGCCGCCGGATCGCCGTAGAGCGCACCATGCCAGTCAACGCCGCTGCGCGCCTGGTCGACACGCCGACCGCGAGCAGCGACCTGTAGGCCTCGGTCAGCGCTTCTTCGGTTGCTCGTCGGAATCCGCTCTCTCGGAAAGACTTTCCAAGAGAGCGTGTGCTTGTCCCATGATGTCCAGCGCGGCCTCGGTGGTGGCCAGGCGCTTGCTCATCTGCGCGTTCTCCCGCTTGAGACGGGCGATTTCCGCCTGCTCAGCGGTCAGCTTGCCGATCTTCTCGCCGGGCTGTTTGCCCGCCAGCACACCCGCATCGCGCTGCCTGCGCCATTCGCTGATCGACGACGAATACAAGCCCTCCCGCCGCAGATAGGCACCGCCCTCACCGTGCTCGCAGGCCTGCTCGTAGGCATCCAGGTGGGCCAACTTCTCGGCCGCCGAGAACGCACGCCGGCGGCGCGGCCCGTCGGCGCGCGGGTGGGCTTCATCCATCCGTTCCTTGTCATGCACCGACGTCATCATCGAACTGCTCATGGAGTGTTGATCCGTATCTCGCCCTGCATCAGGCCGGTTTGCTATGAACCACTGGACTCAACTCACCCTGGCACGCAGGGAATCTCGGGGTGTTCCCGGCAGAAGCGAGATGACACTAGGTTCGGAAACCCCTGAGGATGAGTTTGCCTGCCTGGTTACGCGCTGAGGTCCGGGAGTAGCTTGCGGAAAAGTCCAGGCTTGCCGGATCGGCACATCTGGGGCTTTGGACTACGCAGTCAGCGGCACCGCCTCACAGCCACCGAGTTCGGCGGAGATCGCCGCGCTCTCGGTGTCACGGTAGAGCGCGATCGCGTCACGCTTGAACTCATAGGAATCGATTCTTCTTGCCGTCGGGTTTGCGCGGTCTCGATCACACCAGCGGCCTTGCGGCATCCGGGCCGGGGTCGTCAACGTGCGGGTGTGCCGCGGTGTCGAGCCATCGGCAAGGTTCCGATGGGCAAGCTGCAGCACTTCGCCACCGTGGCCGGTGCAGACCGGGGTCGAGCCCATTGCCCTCTTTGCCCACACGCTCGGGCTGTTGGTCGCGAGATCAGCGTGAATCGGAGTACTTGCAACGCTGCGCGGCTAGACCCACCCTTCTGCGGCGACGACGATAGGAAACGGAAGCAGAGACCGATGAAAACTTTTTGCGTCAAGGAGGGCAATAGTGTGACTTGGCTGACTGGGCGGGTTGCGCTGATAACTGGCGGAACGGCCGGAATCGGGAGGGCCGTGGTCGAGCGTTTCCTGGCCGAGGGCGCATGCGTTGGTGTGCTGGATCGCTCGGTGGCGGACCTGACTTCCCTCGGCCTAGACGGCAGCTTGGTCGCGGTAACGGGTGACGTGACGTCGTACGCAGACAACGCCAGGGCGGTGCGCGAAACGGTCGATGCTTTTGGAAGGCTCGACATATTCGTCGGCAATGCCGGAATCTTCGACTACTTCACTCCCTTGGTGAGTTTCGATGGGGAAGACCTCTCTGGCGCCTTCGACGAGATCTTCGCGGTCAACGTCAAGGGCTATTTGCTTGGCGCCAGGGCAGCCGTTTCCGAACTCCTCAAGAGCGATGCGCCGAGCATCATCTTCACTGTCTCCAACTCCGGCTTCTATGCCTCCAGTGGCGGCCCGTTGTATACCGCTTCCAAGCACGCCGTCGTTGGCGTGGTACGCGAACTGGCGTACGAGTTGGCGCCGAAGATCCGGGTGAACGGAGTCGCGCCCGGTGGCACGATCACGGGCCTGCGGGGTATCGGTGACCTCGGCCAGGGCGGGACCGTGTTGTCATCGGTCCCCGACATCGCCGAGATGATGAGCACCAATCCTCTGCAATTCGCGCAGCAACCTGCCGATCATGCCGGCCTCTACGTGCTGCTCGCGTCTGCGGACAATTCGCGCGCTGTGACCGGCGTCGTCATCAACAGTGACGGCGGGTTGGGTGTGCGCGGATTGCGCCAGCCATCGGGCGGATTGGGCCTTGCAGACAGCACGCCCCGTACCGGTCTGACGTCAGAATAGATAGGACATAGAGATGTTGGTGAAATCGCTGGGTTATTTGGGCGTGGCGTCACCTGACGCAAAGGAGTGGTTGGAATTTGGCCCCGAGGTGCTTGGCATGCAAGTCAGCGAACGCGACGACGGGTCGGTGCGGCTGCGGATGGACGACGCTGACCATCGGATCGCGGTGCAGTCTGGTGAGCGCAATCGGATGCTCTACGTGGGTTGGGATGTCGGTGACGAAGAAGTCCTGGAAGCTGCTGCCGAATCACTACGCGCGCAGGGTATTCCATTCGAGTTCGGAAGCGACGACGAGCTCGCTGATCGCGGTGTCCGGGGTTTGATCGCCGTCATCGATTCGATGGGACTGCGACATGAGCTGTTCTATGGGCAACGGATCTTGCCCAAGTCATTCCACCCCGGAAGGCCGATGTCAAAGTTCGTCACCGGCTCGCAGGGGCTCGGTCATGTCGTGCTGGCTACACCTGACCTCAAGCAAGCCGACCATTTCCTCCGGGCCGTACTCGGTTTCAAGAAGAGCGATGAAATCTACACCTTCATCGACTTGTGGTTTTACCATTGCAATCCCCGCCACCACAGCATCGCGCTGACCCCGATGCCTGGCGTGCGGGGACTGCACCACGTGATGGTCGAGGTGGAAGATCTCGACGACGTCGGTATCGCCTATGACCTGTGCATGTCGCGCAACATCCCGCTCAGCATGACTCTCGGGCGCCACGTCAACGATCGGATGGTCTCGTTCTACGTACGCACGCCCAGCGGGTTCGACCTCGAGTACGGCTGGGGTGCGGCCACCGTCGACGACGAAACCTGGACGGTCGCGCAGTATGGCGCGCCCAGCGTGTGGGGCCACCAGATGGTCGCTCAGACACCCCCCGGGGCACTGGAACCCGCTACCGAATAGCGCTGTCGCACCGAGAGCACCACCCCGTAAGTATCTATCAATTACACAAGGAAGGGGCGCCATGGCAATGACATTCATCACCAATGACTGGGTTCACGAAGTGAGCGCAGCTGCCAACGCGGACGACAAATTCCGCGCCGCCCCGTCGCGCTCTCCCAAGGAAACCGCAGCGGCGAAGCCGCCGCCATGACGGTTCGCATAAAGGTCGAAGGCGACATGAAGAAGATGATGAGCATTGGTAAGGCGCAGGAGCGTCTTGCCGAGATCGAAAGCGATTTGAAACTGGAATATCAGTAGCAAACTTCCGCGAGATCAGCCGAACCAGGAAGCCATCAAGTAGCCCAGCCCAGTCCGAGAAATTTAGGAGATCGCATGACTACCGTCGGAGACAAGAACGATATCCAGCAACTGATCGCAGCGGGGATAGAAGGTCTGGCAAAGGGCCGTCTACCTGCCGGACTAGTTGCCAACGCTGAACTCTACAAGCTCGAAGCTGAGCGAGTCTTCGGCCGGTGTTGGCAGTTCCTGGCCCATGAGACGGAGGTACCCGAGGCGGGGGACTACGTGGTGCGATATCTGGGTGGCGGTTCGATAATCGTCGTCCGCGGCGAGGACGGCGAAGTGCGGGCGATGGCGAATTCGTGTCGGCACCGCGGAACAATGCTGTGTCGCACAGAGATGGGCAACACATCACACTTCCGCTGCCCCTATCACGGCTGGACCTACCGCAATACCGGGACTTTAGCGGGTGTACCGGCGCAAGATGAGGTTTACGGCGTCGAGATGGATAAGGACATGTGGAGTCTGACCCCAGTTCCGCGCTTGGAGAACTACGGTGGATTGATTTTCGGTTGCCTCGACGAAAAGGCAGAACCTCTTGTCGACTACCTGGGTGATATGGCGTGGTATTTGGACCTGATCACCAAGAAGACCAAGGGTGGACTGGAGGTCCGAGGTGAGCCCCAGCGGTGGATCATCGACTCCAACTGGAAACTCGGTGCGGACAACTTTGTCGGAGACGCCTACCACACGTTGATGACGCACCGTTCGGCGGTCGAACTGGGTCTGGCTCCGCCCGATCCAAAGTTCGCTTCGGAGCCGGCGCACATCAGTCTCGCCAACGGTCACGGTCTCGGTGTACTCGGTGTGCCACCCGGGCAGCCGATGCCGCCCTTTATGAACTATCCACAAGAGGTCGTCGACGGACTCGTCGAGGCGTACGGCGATCAAGAGCATGCAGACATCCTTCAGGGCACCGCGTTCATTCACGGCACGGTCTTCCCCAATATGTCGTTCCTGAACGTCACCATCGGTAAGGACAACATGTCAATGCCGTTGCCGATATTGACGTTCCGGCTATGGCGTCCGCTGTCCCACGACAAGATGGAAGTGTGGTCGTGGTTTCTCGTCGAGAAGGACGCCCCCGAAGAGTTCAAACAGCAGTCATACGAGATTTACGTCCGCACCTTCGGCATTTCTGGTGTGTTCGAGCAGGACGACGCCGAGGTCTGGCGCTCTATCACTGCGGGAACACAGGGGATTCTCGCAGGCAGCCAGATGCTCAACTTCGAAATGGGACTCGGCATCCTGACCAGCGACGACACGTGGAATGGGCCCGGCCGTCCTTTGTCAAGCGGATACGCGGAGCGCAATCAACGCGAATTCTGGGGCCGCGTGCTGGAGTTGCTCACCGACTCGGGCGATGACACGAGCGGAAATGGCTCACAACCCAAACTTCGCGCACAGAGCCTGGACGAGGGCGCAGAGGTGGCTTCATGAAGCACCAAGAAATCAATCGGCCTGAAACCAATTCTCATCTATATACCAAGGATGGTGTGCCATGGTAGCAAATGTCGAACAGCAACTATTCCTACGAAGCGAGATGGAAGACTTCCTGTTCGCAGAAGCGGAACTGCTAGACGACGGCGAATTTCACAAGTGGCTGGAGATGTGCTCTGAAGACATTCGATACATCATCCCGGTGCGCCTAAGTAGAGAGCGCGCCAATGGCGATGGAACTTCAACAGCAATGACCCATTGGGATGACGATTTCCTAGGCTTGCAGCTGCGGGTACTGCGTCTGGACACCGAATACGCATGGGCGGAAGATCCACCCTCGCGGGTCCGACGGCACGTGTCGAACGTGCGGGTAAGCCCTAAGGCCGGAACAGACGAATACGATGTCCGTTCCAATCTTCTTCTGTTCCGCAATAGAGGCGACAGTCCCCAGCACGACCTCATATCCGCTGAACGCCAAGACGTGATCCGGCGTGGTCAGATGGGTCTGCGACTAGCGAGACGACGGGTAGTGCTCGATCACGCCGTTCTCGGTACTCACAATCTTGCCCATTTCTTTTAGTGGGTTCCGTTGATTCTGAATCACATAACGGCCAGAAAGGCGCAGCCGTGACCGGGGACCCCAGTATGGCAACGACCATTGCAAACGAATTCGCCGTCGTCACCGTCGAGAAAATCTACACTCGCAACGGAGAGCGCTTGGAGATTGCCAGTCCCCGCCTCGGCTTCCGTATCCAGCTCGACCCCCTAGAGCTCGAGAGTCTGGCGTGGCAAAGCAAGGAAAGTGTCTCGCGGCTGCTCCAAGACCCCTACGGTCCGGGCCATTGACGTCGCGCAAGTGGATGGGGAACCCCCTACACAGATCGTCGAAAGGACGTTTGATATGACAAGAGCCCGACTCGAACCATCTGACATGCGAGGTCTGTGGGCGTTCGTCCCAACGCCCGGAACGCCTGACGCGGCCGACGTGAATGCCGTCGACACCGTCGACACAGAGGCGTTATCCGATCTGGTTGACCGATTAGTGCGCGACGGGGTTGATGGAATCGTGACCTCAGGCAGTGCTGGCGAATCTCACACCCTGACCGGAGACGAATACCGAACACTCGTGGCGACCGTGGTGGAGACCGTCAATGGACGGGTGCCGGTATTCATAGGCGCAAGCACCCTTAACACCCGCGATTCGATAGCGCGCGCACGCATGATCGCCGACCTGGGCGCGGACGGGATCATGTCGGGGCCACCAATGTACCTGCCGCAGACACCGGACAATGCGGTCCAGTACTTTAAAGATCTGGCCGCTGCAGTTCCCGAGATGGCCGTGATGATCTACCAAAATCCTCATGCATTCAGGATCACGCTGACGCCAAGCATGTTTCGCGAGTTGGCACAGATCCCCAACGTTGTCGCCCTGAAGCAGACGTCGATGGACATCTTCAATGTCATCGGAGCTATCAAGGCTGTAGAGGACAAGATGGCCGTTCTCGTCCTAGACCAGTTGATGTATCCCGCGATGATGTTCGGAGCAGTGGGCGGTTGGAGCATCGACGTTTGCATGGGCCCGTGGCCATCGCTGGCATTGCGTGATGCCTGCCAGCGTAGCGATTGGACGGCAGCAGCGACTATCGCCGATCAGATGCAGGAGCCGATGCGCTCGTTGGGTCTCACGATGGAGGAGTTCCAGGCCATGCAATCAGCGTGGTGGAAAGTGGCGATCGACGCGGCAGGCTATGGACGCGCGGGTGCGGCCCGCCCGCCCTTTGTGCATGTTCCCGTATCAGTCGTCGAATCCGCCCAGCGGTACGGAAAACGTTGGGCCGAGATGGCGACGAAGCTTCAAAGTCCGGCTTCTACGAACGACCCCGACGAGGGCCGCGCCGCTTCGGCGTCAGCAGCCTCTTGAACTGCGCGCACAGATGTATTGGTCGATATTTGCCTGCCCGAACACCACCGCGAACCAGCAGAAACGAGAGACCGATGATTGAAGCTAAACTCATCATCAACGGCCGCGAGGAAACCGCGGATCGCCTGATCAGCGTGGTCAGCCCAGCGGACACCAGAGTGGAACTCGGCACCGTGCCCGACGCGGGTTCCGAGCAGGTCGACGAAGCGGTGCGAGCTGCCGACGCGGCTTTCCCGGCATGGTCAGCACGACCTCTCGAAGAACGTCAAGCGGCGCTCGTCGCGGCCGCCGCCACGATTCACGACATGATCGAAGAGTACTCACCAGTGCTCAGTCGGGAGAATGGCAAGACGCTGGAGGAATCGCACATAGACCTCGAATTCGCCTCCGGCATTTGCGGCTACACGGCCGGAATTGCTGCAGGAGCCCTTCAGGAACAGATCATCCGAGATACTGGCGGCTCGACTCTAATCCGCCGTCGCGCCATGGGCCCGGTCGCAGCGATCACCCCATGGAACTTCCCAGTGGTGTTGGCGTTCATGAAGATTGCTCCGGCCTTGGTGGCCGGCAACACTGTGGTGCTGAAGCCGTCGGAGTACTCACCGCTCGTACTCACTGAAGTGATTCGCGCTGTCCAGCAACACTTTCCCCCCGGGGTGTTGAACATGATCACCGGCGGCGACACCGCTGGGGAGGCGCTTGTAGCGCACCCGCTCATACGTAAGATCGGGTTCACTGGCGGCACGGAAACGGGTCGGAAGGTGATGGCGACGGCGGCCCGGGACATAAAGCGCGTCACGTTGGAGCTCGGGGGAAACGATCCGGCGATCCTTCTCGAGGACGTCGACCTCGGTGAGGAGACCGTTCGTCGTATGGCCGAGGGCGCCTTCGCCGCGACCGGGCAGGTGTGCTTCGGCCTTAAGCGAATCTACGTGCCCAACCATCTTCATGACCGTTTCGTTGAGGCCTTTGCGGCGGCCGTTGATGCCATCGCTGTCGGGCCCGGTGACGACCCCAGGACCACAATGGGTCCACTGAACAACTCGGCGCAACTGCGCAGCGTCGAGAAGGTCCTTGAGGAGGCGGTCGCCGGACATGCTACCGTGACGACGCTCGGCAGGAAGTTGGACACTGCGGCATGGGATCACGGTCATTACATGATGCCCAGTGTGGTGACAAACGCCGATCCATCGCTGTCGATCGTGGCGAAGGAACAATTTGGTCCCACCGTCCCCATCATTCGCTACACCGACGTCGACGAAGTGATCAACATCGCCGCGAACTCTTCCGCGTTCGGTCTAGCAGCTTCAATCTGGACGCAGAACGAAGAGCGGGCCTTCGAGCTAGGGCGTCGGTTGGATTCGGGCTCGGTGTTCGTAAATAGCCACAGCTTCAGGTCACTCGATCCGCGGGCGCCCTTCGGCGGGGTGAAGAGTAGCGGAATGGGTCGAGAGTTCTCGCCAGCAAGCATCGACGCCTACACCGAACTACAGACGATCAGTCGGCGCATCGGACCACCGGGCCCACCGATCTCCTAAACAGCGTACGCAAGTGAGGAACGGACTAATGATCCATGCTGAAATCGATCCACGCCGGTGTTGTGGTTATCGCTTGTGCGCGGACGCCGCGCCAGAGATCTTTGTCATCAACTCAGCCGGGAAGGCTGAATCACTGGTAGGTGACATTCCCCTCGCTCTAGAAGGGGTCGCCCGCGCGGCTGCGCAGGAATGCCCGTCCGGAGCTATCAGCATCCGAGCTGCCGAACCCCCGAAATGACACGCGACACAATTGTGCTGATCGGAGCGGGACTGGCTTCGATTCACGCCGCCGAGACACTACGCGCGGAGGGCTTTGACGGGAAGGTACTTCTCTTCTCGGAAGAAGATCATCCCCCCTACGATCGGCCCCCGCTGTCGAAGGGCATCATAACTGGAGCGGTCAGCGTCAGTGACTGCTCACTAAGGTTGCCGTCCTGGTATAGCGACAACCGTGTCGATCTAGTACTCGGCGCCCGGGTCGACGCCCTTGACGCCGCAAACCGCACTATTCGGTTGGCTTCCGGAGAGGTTATTCATTTTGATCTCGCCCTCCTGGCTACCGGTGCACGGATCCGCTGGCCCGGTCGGCTGTGCGTGAGATCGGAGCGGGTGTGCGCGCTGCGCACGCTCGACGACGCTCTTGCTATTAGGTCGCAACTAGTCCCGGGCGCTACGGTCGCCGTCGTCGGTGGCGGATTTATTGGCGCTGAACTCGCCTCGAGCGCCCGCGCACTGGGTTGCGAAGTTATCATGTTCGAAGCTGCACCTGCGCCGTTTCAGCGCACACTTGGTCACACGGTGGGCGCGATGTTTGCCGAGTTTTACGCCACATGTGGAGTGGCGGTGATGACAGACGTGCCAATCGCAGAGCTGTGCACGGCGGCCGGCGGGGTTCGGATCACTGCCACCGATGGCCGCGCATGGGACGTCGACGTGGCTGTGATCGGAGTGGGCGTCGATCCGAACGTCGAACTGGCTGCGGCCGCCGGACTGCGGGTCGCAGACGGTGTGGAGGTCGATGAGCGCTGTACGACCTCCGCACCGCACGTATATGCGGCAGGGGATGTCGCAAGGCGCCCGGATCCCATCTTTGGGGGTCGAACCCGAGTCGAGCACTGGCAGAATGCGCAGCACCAGGGTATCGCGGCTGCGCGTGCCATGATGGGATCCGGCGATGTCATGGTGGAGGTGCCGTGGTTCTGGTCCGACCAATTCGGCTCGAACGTTCAGGTCGCCGGATCTCCCCAACGTGCAGACCGGGTTCTCACACGGGGCAGCCTCTCCTCGGATGCGTTCACCGCCTACTACTTACACGGCACCGCGCTGGTGGCTACTCTCGGAGTGAATGCGGTAAAAGAGGTGCATCTGGGTCGTCGCCTGATTGGCGAACGCGCGACTCTGGATATTGGCGTCCTCTCCGATGGAGCCGCGCAACTTGGCGATGCCGTGACGGCCCCGCGAGTGCCGATGAAATGACTTCGACGTAGAGCAGGTGCTGCGGATTCCGAACACCTCGGTCCTAGACGAGCCGATTTTCGCCTCGATGTCGATCACTGCATTCCCTCGAAGACATGGGTTTTCGCGTGTGTGAGTCGCACTGTTAATCGCGAAGGACCTGGCTTCTAGACGACACGTCGCTATGTCGAACCAGTCCGCTAAGGGCCTATAGAGTTGTCGACCAAAGAGTCGGAGAGGGTCGGGTGAGGGAGACTTGAGCAAGAGATTCGCGGAGATCGGCTCCAAGCATTAGCTTCAGGAGGCCTGGAGGATTCGGTAAGCGATCGTCTGCTTTCCCACGCGCGAGTATTTCGGTTCGCCTTGAAAATCTGCGGCGTTGCCGCAACGGCGATCAAAAGTCAGGTGGACCCCGAGATTCGGTGGCGTGGCCATGCTTGGTTCTGGTCCACGGGTTGGGCACCAGCCAAACACCCGCCGGGAGAACGTTTGCAGCACGATTCGCGTGCGATACACCTTGCCCTCGCAGTATGTGCGACGACGCCGATAACTGTGACCCGCAGCCGATTTGAAGCCGGGTGAATAAGCGCCCGCGCGACAAGATCAGTAGGCGTGGGAGGCTTGTCGACTGCGTGGACGACGGGTGCCCCGGCAGACTCTTGATGGGCGCACGGGTTACCGGCATCTCGATCTGGCTGGGGCGGACTTCCGCTCCAATCCGAGCGTGAGTTCGGAATAAACCTTGTAAGCGCCGTAGGTGTTCCCCGGGAAGAGGTGTGCACGGCCCGGATCGCTCGGTGAGCTCCGCTTGGCGGACCGCCCCGCGCCACGTGAGGGGGACCCGTTTGGTGGTCCAGTCGCTATGCGGCTTGGGCTTGATGGGTCGTGGTCCACTGTAGGGGGAACTCTGCTGGGGCGAGTTCGCTGTGGGCGGAGTGGGGTCGGTTGGCGTTGTAGTCGCAGCGCCAGTCTTCGATGATCACGTGGGCTTCCCTTAGAGAGTCGAAACGCCACACGTTGAGCAGTTCGTCACGGAGCCTGCCGTTGAACGACTCGATCCAGGCGTTCTGCCACGGCGAGCCAGGATCGGTGAAAAGAGAACTGGTGCTGTGGAATCGGCACCAATCAATGACTGCGTGCGCCACGAGCTCAGCGCCGTTGTCGAACCGCGCATAGTTCGGCGCCCTGTGTTGGGGGGCCAGGTGATTCACGACATCGACAACGCCGTCGACGTCGACGTCGGTAGCACGATCGGCGTCGATCGCGAGGGGCTCGCGGGTGAACTCGTCGATCACGTGCAGTATCTTCAGGGTGCGGCCATCGGCGGTCGTGTCGAACCGGAAGTCCATCTCCTGACATGCGGCCGGATCAGTGACATCGCACCAACGGCGACACCAATACGGGTTAACCGCTTCTTCCTCCGGCGCTGCAGGACCCGCAGGCCCTCCTCACACCAAAGCCCGCGGATCCGCCTGTTGTCTACCTGCCAGCCAGCGACCGCGCAGGCACGGCGCTGCGAAACCCCGAACCGCTCACGCAGCACCGCAACGGCACTGCGCTTACGGTACGGGGTCAGAAGTCAGGGTGTAATCACGCTGGCCGGTCCAGGTGCGATCTGGGGCTGCCAACAGTGCGGTTGCCTCGGTCTGATCGAGGCGGCGTGCCCGGGGTGGCGCAGCGAGGCGTAGACGAACAGCGATCTTATCGCGGTGAGGCGGCGTTGCGGGTGCGTGGGCAGTTGTGGCGGTGGGCTTCGAGGTGATCGAGGAACGCCGGCACCACGTCGGCATCGAGGCCGCTCTCCACTGCAACCGCGATGGCAACGTGCCCGTTCGCCGTTGCATGAACTCCAGTAGCAGACGACAGCTATCGCGGCAGGAGGCAATGGTGTGTTCGCTGGCTTGGCGTTGTGTGGTCAACCGTTCGGTGAAGAAGGATTGCAGCGTGGCAGCGATGTCGGTCGTGACGGCACCGTCCCGCGGAGCCGTTCGAGGCGATCGGCGGCCTAGGCCGACAACTCGGGTGCAACCGAGAGGTACCAGTAGGTCGAGCGTGGATCGCGATGGCCCAAATACGTTGACAGCCAGGGAAGGCGAGCAGCGACATTCCCATCGTCGCGCGCACCACCCCAACAACACGGCGACCGCGAACGTGTGGCGTAGATCGTGGATGCTGGTGTGGTCGTCGAGGTGATGCCCAGTCCAGTGCTCTGGCGCAGGTTACGAAATACCTCGAAGACCGAGACGTAGATCAGCCTTCGGCCGGTCAGCGAAACGAAGAAGCTGTCGTTTCCTTTGACCGGTCGGAACTATTGCGCAGTAGTGCGTATCGGCGCAAGGCGTCGAAGTGCTGTTCGTGACGGGGACATTTGTGTGACTTGCCGAACTTCGATTGCCGGATCAGCAGAACCTCCTGATTCCAGTCGATGTCGGTTTGGTCGAGTGTCAACGCTTCACCGACACGTATCCCGGTGGCGGCCAACAGCCCGAACAACGTCGAATACGTCGCGCTGCGCAATAGTGACGGCATCGCCGCTGCTGTCGCGAGCAAGCATCGCGATGGCGGCGGCTGTGTAGATGAACGGCGGGCGCCACCGCTGGCGGCTGGTCACCAAGCCCTGCGGCGGCACTTCGGTGGACGGGTCGATGCCGCTGAGGCAACGGGCGAATCCACGGACTGCGGTCATCCGCTTGGATCGCACCGAACTTCCCGGTCGTGCTTGGGTTTTTTGCGACCACGTCAGCGCATTGGTCACCGTGATCGTGGACTGCCCGGACTGCCCGGACTGCTCCAAACGGTCCACGAAGCGCCTCAGCCGGTCATCACGCCGTCGTCGGCATAGTTGAGGGGTCGGCATAAATCGACCTATGTCGAAGGCGGCATAGATCATCGAACTGAGCTTCGCCCCGCTCGATGACACCGCACCAAACTGATGTTCCGGCTCGTCGCCGGCGCCTACGAACGCCGATCCCCGCATCAGCTCATATTGGCCCTTCGAACAATGGGGCCGGTTCCTGCTCGAGCACACCACCGCCGCCAGCATCCTCGACCGCCTCCTGCACCACGCCACCGTCGTCATCACCGACGGCGACTCCTACCGCATGAAAGACGCTCAACACCGAAGGGGTCGGCCCCTGGGGAGGAGCAATGATCAGAACCTGTGGATGAGCCTCGGTGAGGGGGCGTGAAAGTGGGCGCACCTTCCCGAGGATGATCTGAATATCCGAAGGTCCGATCATGAGCCGGCGTTGGCGCGCTGGTTCGGGAAGGTACGCCCATGCTCACCGTAGTTCACGATGCCATCGAGGCCAACGAAAGCACTGGCGGTGCTGGTCGGTCGTTGTTGGACGAGATCGTCCGCGACGGCGCCCGTCAGATGCTGGCCGCCGCGTTGAAGGCTGAGGTCGCCGCCTACGTGGCCCAGTTCGCCGATCAGCTCGATGAGAAGGGGCATCGGCTGGTGGTCCGCAACGGCTATCACCAGGCCCGCGAGGTGCTGACGGCAGCCGGGGCAGTTGAGGTGAAAGCACCGCGAGTCAACGACAAACGCGTCGACCCCGACACCGGTGAACGGAAACGGTTCTCCTCGGCGATCCTGCCGGCCTGGGCACGCAAGTCACCGCAGATGAGCGAAGTGCTGCCGCTGCTGTACCTGCACGGGCTGTCCACCAGCGACTTCACCCCCGCTCTGGAGCAGTTCCTGGGCTCGGGTGCCGGGCTCTCGGCCACCACGATCACCCGGCTGACCAGCCAGTGGCAGGACGAGGCCCGCGCGTTTGCCGCCCGGGACCTGTCGGGCACCGATTACGTCTACCTGTGGGTCGACGGCATCCACCTCAAGGTCCGCCTGGACCAGGAAAAGCTGTGTCTGCTGGTGATGCTCGGCGTGCGCGCGGACGGCCGCAAAGAGCTCGTGGCGATCACCGACGGCTACCGGGAATCGACCGAGTCGTGGGCTGATCTGCTGCGCGACTGTAAACGACGCGGCATGACCGCACCCGTGCTCGCCGTCGGCGATGGCGCACTCGGCTTCTGGAAAGCGGTACGCGAGGTGTTCCCGGCCACCAAAGAACAGCGGTGCTGGTTTCATAAGCAAGCCAATGTGCTTGCCGCCCTGCCGAAATCAGCGCACGCGTCGGCGTTGTCGGCGCTCAAGGAGATCTACAACGCCGAGGATATCGACAAGGCCCAGGTCGCGGTCAAGGCCTTCACGGTCGACTTCGGGGCCAAGTACCCCAAGGCGGTCGCCAAGATCACCGACGATCTGGACACCCTACTGGAGTTCTACCACTATCCCGCCGAGCACTGGATCCACCTACGCACGACAAATCCGATCGAAAGCACCTTTGCCACAGTACGTTTGAGAACCAAGGTCACCAAGGGGCCGGGATCACGTGCGGCTGGTCTGGCCATGGCCTACAAGCTCATCGACGCCGCCGCGGCCCGCTGGCGTGCCGTCAACGCACCACACCTGGTCGCCCTGGTCCGCGCCGGCGCGGTCTTCCACAAGGGCAAACTGCTCGAACGCCCCACCGAAATCACCCCACCGACACCGCCCTCAGACGGCGATCAGCAAGCCGGAACGGAGGTCGCCTGAAACACGCCGATCCACAGGTATTGACAATTCCTCCCGAAGGGGGAACCCCCAAAACAACCTAAGAACTACTGCAAGGGTTGGATACCTTTTAACTGCCCACCAGCGGATCCTTCAACTTGGCCATCGACAGGCAGGCCGCCACGCTTCACATGAACGTTGATCCATTTTGGGGTGCCTCAACGTCAGCGTCCCTACCTGGGGTCTTGACGTCGAACAGCGTGACTCTGACGATGGGACCCCGACATGGTCGGAGGACCCCTCTGCTGGACAGAGAACCCCCTAGGCGCTATGGTCGTCGATGCAGCCCGCTAGTGTGACGCAGCACACCGTATTCTCCCCACCTCCTCCCTCGACAGTGGTCGAGGGAGGAGGTGGGTCCGCACAGTTCGCGGGAAGAGGAAGGAATGTTCGGCCAATGAAGAGTGTGGCGAGAATTGCCGAGCCGTACTTCGGTAGGCAAGAGAGCGTTCACACGCAACAGCTAGACGCGGCAGAACGCCTCGCGTCGCAGGTCTTCACCCCGCACCGGCTCCGGTTCTCTGGGACGGATCGGTTATTGGACGCTCGGCTCAGTGCCGCCCGAATCGGTGCCGTAACGGTCGGATACCTCCGGTACGGAGCAGATGTCGAGCTCGATAATTCGACTGAATTGGATGCTTACCACATCAACGTCCCACTTTCCGGCCACGCCGAGTCCTGGTGCGGCTCGCAGAAGGGCCTAGCAACACCCAGGCAAGCGTGGGTATTCCTGCCAAGCCGCCCGGCGGGCATCCTATGGCCCGCCGATTGCGCCCAGCTATGCGTGAAGTTCAGCCGAGCGGATCTTGAGTTGGAGCTGGAGGGGCTGCTAGGACGTCCCATAGCACGGCCGCTGAACCTTTCGCACAACATAGACCTTACTTCGGAAAGCAGCCGAACCTGGTTAGCGCTGCTTGCGTTTTTGTATAAAGAGTGCTCTCTCTCCGAGAGCATCGTTCACCACCCGATGACGGGGCGACATTTCGAACATTTGATCATGCATGGGTTCTTACTCGCCCAACCTCAGTACCATGCAATGGTTCTCGAAGCCGAGCGTGCGGCGCCGCCGTCGAAGGCGGTAAAGGCGGCAGTCGACCTTATCGAGGAGCATCCCGAACAGAGTTGGACCACCACCGATCTTGCTCGCGAGGTGAGTATAGGAGTTCGCGCTCTCCAGGAAGGCTTCAGGCGGCAAATCGGACTTCCGCCGCTGACGTATCTGCGCGAAGTTCGTCTGAATCGTGCACACGCAGAACTGGCGGCGTCGTCGCCGTATGATGTGACCGTGGCCCACATTGCGATGAAGTGGGGCTTTGGTCATCTTGGCCGATTCGCTTCGACCTATCGGCGCAAGTTCGGCGTTAGTCCGCACCATACCTTGCGTGGGACGTGAGGAGGCTGGACTTCACGCACGTGGTGCGCCGTCAACGTCGACGAGGATCTGCGGCGCAAGCGCCAGTTCTTCAGCTGACCTGGTGGATCGCCAAGACGGTGGGTTCGGCTTGCATCAGAGCCTTGACGACTGGACCCTCGTTGCCGCGTTCGATCGAGTGACTGCGCCATAAAGGACACCGTGTTTCGCGTTCTGCTCGACAACGTCCAACTCAGCACCCCACCCTCGACGACCCGGCTGCGAGACCCCCGACTCAGGGCATACCCACGACGTCACGGCTCCTGATTATCGCGAAATCGAAAATCAGGCCGCGAGCCTTGAGCGAGGCCAGGAGCTCGCGCCACAACTCGTCGGCCACGATGATCACCCGGCTGACCAGCAGTGGCAGGACGAGGCCAAGGACTTCGGGCAACGCGGCAGCGACTACGTGTACCTGCGGGTCGACGGCATCCACCTCAAAGTCGGTCTCGAGCAGGAAATGCTGTGTTTCCTGGTTATGCTCGGGGTGCGTGCCGATGGCCACGAGGAACTTGTCGCATTCACCGACGGGTACCGGGAATCCACCGAGTCATGTGCTGATCTGCTGCGGGATTGCCGTCGCCGTGGAATGGCCGCCCCGGTGCTGGCCGTCGGCGACGGCGCACTCAAGTTCTGGAAGGCGGTGCGGGAGGTGCTCCCGCGACGCGTGGGCAGCGGTGCTGGTTTCATAAGAAGGCGAATGGCGTTGTCGCGCTATCGAAGTCAGCACATCCGGCTGAGTTGGCGGCGATGAAGGACATCTACAACGCCGAGGGCATCGACAAGGCCCAGGGTGCAATCAAGGTCTTTGACATCGACCACGGCGCCAAGTATCCCAAGGCAGTCGCTAAGATCGTCGATAATACCGATGTGCTGCTGGAATTCTACAAGTACCCGGCCGAACACTGGATACATCTGCGCACCACGAAGCCGATTGAGT
This sequence comes from Mycolicibacterium sp. MU0053, assembly GCF_963378095.1. NCBI lineage: Bacteria > Bacillati > Actinomycetota > Actinomycetes > Mycobacteriales > Mycobacteriaceae > Mycobacterium > Mycobacterium burgundiense. The sequence goes on along the minus strand of NZ_OY726397.1, from coordinate 5,361,316 downwards.
GGACATTTGCCACGGTGCGGCGGCGCACCAACGTCCTCAAGGGTCCCGGCTCTCGTGCAGCGGGGATTGCGATGGCCTACAAGCTGATCGACGCCGCACAAGCCCGATGGCGTGCCGTCAACGCACCCCATCTGGTTGCCCTTGTCCGAGCAGGAGCGATCTTCCACCAAGGCAAACCCGCTCAAACGCTCCACCGACATCGCCCCGACGACGGACCGACACGAACCGATCGAATCAACCGGGTCCCGCCGCGCCGGAGGAAGAACCCGCCGCGCCGGAGGAAGAAGAGGTTAACCGGTGTTGGTGTCACCGTTGGTGCGCTGTCACTGATCCGGCCGGATGTCATCTGGGAGATGGACTTCCAGTTCGACACGACCGCCGATGGCCAGCCTCCACGCCACCGGCGCTGAACGTATACCGCACCCGATACCGTCCGGTCCCCGAAACACCCCGTTACGATCGATCTCGCGCATCACTGTTGAAGGGACCCGGCCCAGCCGGCGTGCGATCGAGCGGATCGAGTCACCCCGGGCACACCATCTTGGATCCCGTTACGTTCCTCGAGGGTCAGCCGAGGCCGACGATGAACAGCGCTTTGGTCTGCAATTGTGCTTTTACCCCGCCAGCATCAGCAACCACCGATAACCCGTATGCCCCGACACACCGAGGACCACACCAGCTTCCCGAGGCGACAGCCCATCTCGAATCAGTTCCCAAAACCGGCGCTCCACACGCGCGAACTCCGACAGCCCCATCTCAACCCTCAGCCAGAGGTTGTTGCATCCACCACGTGAACGGAAGTTGATCAAAATGATTAACCACTAGCGCCCGGTGGTGCCATCGCCAGCGACGCCAAAGGCCTCAGCGAAGCTTACGTTGCCCTTGCTCTCCCTTTGGTTCGCGTCTACTGCAGCCATTAGCCGGGAGTTCTCGATGACGATCATCTCCACGTCGAGGCCGTCGTCGGCATAGTGGCGATGCCAAATCCACGGCGGTGTGTAAATGAAGCTGCCAGCGCTCCAACGTACACGTTGATCGCCAATCTCCGACCAGCCCGAGCCATGTTGCACGAAGTGGACCGACTCATGTACGTGTCGATGAAGGTCACTGCTCTCGCCCGCGGGGATCTTCTGCAGGAAGAACTCAATGGAGCGGGCGGGTATACGCAGGAGCATCCCAATTTGAGAGGGGCTTCCGGTCTGGATCCAGTGCGCGTCGGCGGAGCTAACGACGAGGTTCTCTTCCGCGACGTGCTGGCTCTCGCGGCCTTCTGCTCGCGCCAGGGTCTTGGCGAATTCGTCTAACTCGTTACGGTATAAGGTCATCGATCCGGCTCCTTTCGGTATGGGTTCAAAAATTCAGCAAGACTCTGGGTGTCTGACCAGTGACCCCTGGTCAAGCTCAACTTGCCCTTTATGGGCCCAGTTCTGGCGATCGTTGATATTTCGCCGCGCCGATGGGACTCGCTGCGGTGACCGCAGAGGCGGCGCAATTGCACTTGAGGTTTGCACCTGCTGTCGGTCATCGCTGATGCCCCGGGTAGCGCAGGAAGACCGTCTCCGGTTTGCCGGGGGTGTCCTGCAGTTGGATGTCGAAGCGCAGCCCGGTGTCGTCATGAACGGCGATGAGAGTGTCGCTCCGCTCGGGTGCCAGGGAGGTCACCAGCGGATCCTGCGAGAGGAGCTCGTCGGGAATGTAGGCACGGGTGAACAGCCGGTTGAGGAGACCACGGGCGAAGACAGTGATCAGGATGAACGGCGCCGCACCGGGATCGACAGCGCCGGGGATGATGGTGGAGAAGCTGTACCTTCCGGCATCATCGGTGCCGGCACGGCCCCACCCGGTGAAGGTCCAGCCGTCCCGGTGCAGTGAGCCTGCCGCATCCGGGACCGTGCCGTCGGCGTCGGCCTGCCAGATCTCCAGCAGCGCATCGGGAACTCCGCTGCCGTCACCGTCGGCGACGATGCCATGCAGCTGGATGGCTCCCGGGGAACCGAGCGGAACCAGTTCGTTGCACCGGTCGAACGGCAGGGCGTAACCGAAGAACGGGCCGATGGTCTGTGCAGGGGTGGCGGTCAGCGGCGTGCTCATCAGTGTTCGGTTCCGTGGTCGGGGTTCTCGATCGGGGTGCGTGCCGCGCCGCTGAGCACGATGTCCCACCGGTATCCGGTGGCCCACTCGTGGGTAGTCAAGTTGTGGTCGTAGCTGGCCACCAACCGATCTCGCGCCTTCTGATCCGTGATCGCCTGGTAGATCGGGTCGAGACTGAGCAGCGGATCACCGGGAAAGTACATCTGAGTGATCGTTCGCTGCGTGAATTCCGTTCCAAACAGCGAAAAGTGGATGTGCGCGGGCCGCCACGCGTTGCGGTGGTTCTTCCACGGGTAGGGGCCCGGCTTGATGGTGGTGAAGCGGTAGTTGCCGTCGTCGTCGGTCAGGCACCGGCCGACGCCGGTAAAATTCGGGTCGATCGCGGACGGATGCTGGTCGCGCTTGTGTATGTAACGTCCGCCGGCGTTGGCCTGCCAGATCTCGACGAGCTGACGGCGCACCGGCCGTCCGTCCCCGTCGACGATCCGCCCGGTCACCACCATCCGTTCCCCGATGGGCTCGCCCGAGTGCTGGATGGTGAGGTCGGCCTCGAACGGATGCACGTCGCGTTCGGAGAAGCTGGGTGTCCACAGCTCGACCCCCTCCGGGTCGGCGTGGTGGAGTTCCTGCGTCGGATGACGGAGCAGGCTACTCCGGTACGGCGGGTAGCTCAGCCGCGGCTGCGTCTCCTCGGCACCCGCGCGTTCATACTCCGACTCGATCGCACCGATCTCCGCGCTGATCGCCTGCTGACTCGCAGCCGCACTGTCGGGATTGTTGTCGATTGCTGCCATGGTCTTCACACGGTAGGGACTCCTTGCAGGCAAAGTGAACGCTATGGTTCCACTGAGTGGAAAGGACTCGGCCTTGGCAGGTAACACTTCGTCGCCGGGCGCTAGCGTCGCATCGCGTCTGCTGGCCGTGGTCGGGGCCTTCGACGAGCGGCACCGCAGCCTGACCCTCTCCGAGCTCGCGGACCGGTCCGGACTGCCGGTCGCCACCGCACACCGACTGGCCGCCGAACTGGTGGCCGGGTCGGCGTTGCACCGGCGCGGCGACGGGCGCTACGAGGTGGGCCGGTTGCTCTGGAAGGCTGGTCTGCTGGCACCTGTGGAAGGCAGGCTGCGCCAGGTCGCCGAGCCGTTTTTGCACGACGTGTACGCGGCCACCCTCGCCACCGTGCACCTCGCGATTCGGGACGGGGAGGAGGTGCTGTATCTGGTACGGACGATGGGCCGCGCGTCGGTTCCGATCGTGAGTACGGTCGGTAGCAGGCTGCCGATGCACTGCACCGGAGTCGGCAAGGTGCTGCTGGCCCACGCGCCCGCCGACGTCCAGGAGGCAGTATTTGCCAGTATGACTCGGGTCACGCCGTACACAGTTATCCAACCGTCGGTGCTGACCGCGCAGCTGGAGCGTGTCCGCAGGGAGGCGGTAGCCACCACCGTGGAAGAGATGTCCCTCGGCGCGTGTTCGCTGGCAGTGCCGGTGGTCCGGCATTCCGACGACACCGTGGTCGCCGCCATCGCCGTGGTGGTGGCTACCCTGAAGCGCGACCGTCGTCGACTGCACGGTGCCTTGCAGGTCGCCGCGCGCGGCATCGGTCGGTCACTTTGATAACAGCACATCATGGTCAGCCATCGTTCTGATCGGGGCAGCTTTGGCGCGAAACCCATCGAAGGCGCGTCGCCGTTTCATTGGACGAGTGCGCGAAGTCCACGGTGCGGGATTGCATCGATGCTGTCCGTGACAGATGCCAAGTGCGGATGACCGCCCAGGACTCATCGCGAGTCCGGCGGTCCGTTGCCAAGTGAATGGGACGGCATGGGCGCTAGTTTCGCCCTGAGGCTGTGACCGGTTGCCAGCGAGTTTTTAGGGCGCCGGCGCCCCAGCTTCAGTTGATCGCTGCCAATTGCGCACACGTCACCAGGCTGTCAACAAGGACAGAGTCGTCGCGATGTGAACTGTCGGTTTCCGGAAGAAACTGCTCAACATCCGACCGGAACCGACAGAAGGTCCCATACGTTGGGCGCGATGTCGGCATCTTCTCAAACTGACCCCGTCTCGCCCATCGAATCACGGTTGTCGTTGACGCGCAAGTCATTACGGCCATCGACGCGCGAATCGGAGTCCCTCCAGCGCTAAAAGGATAGACACGATGGTTGGCCACGGCTTCGATTGACGAAGCGGCGCCCACGCACAGCGTTTTAAACATTCAGCGGAGGAGAGCAATTCCGTCCCACCTTGAGTTCTCCAAAAGGTCCAGCGATCATTTAAGGAGTTGCCAACAAGATGACCCGTACAACACCGTTAGGGTCCGACGCCAGAGCATGGGCCACCGAGAAACTCAATGGCTTCTACATGTGTCCCGTTTCGCCCCTCACCGACGAGTTCGAGCTGGACGAAGAAGGGCTGCGACAGAACATCGACGCATTTGTGGAGATGGGCTGCACCGGCCTCGTCGTCGGCGGGTTCTTCGCCGAGGGATGGAACATGACTCTGGCCGAATGGCGGCGCTACCACGAGGTCGTCGCCAGTGCCGCCGCCGGCCGCCTTCCCCTATTTACGATCATTTTGGAGTCGTCGGCCTATCAGGCGATCGAGAAAATGCGCCTCGTGGAGGCGCTCGGCTTCACCGGAGCCGAGATCATGAACCCGTCGATGCAGCTCAAGACCGACGACGACGTCGTCGCGTACTTCGATTTTGTAGCGCCCGCCACTGGATTGGCACTCGTGCTCTATCGCACGCCGGTATCCAGTTTCGTGTACAGCCATGACGCCGTCGCTCGGATCGCCGAGCACTCCAACGTCGTCGGGGTCAAGAATGGGACCTTGAGCTGGACCGACAGCATCGCCCTACGCCGCCGCTTCGGGGACCGTCTTGTGATTAGCGAGCCGAATGAGCGTTATTGGGCTCATGACGCTGCACTCTTCGAGGGGCGGGTCCTTTTTGGTGAGCTCTCCCTGATCCTCTATGGAAAGTTGCGGCCGGACCTGCACCACTACACTGACCTTGCGTTTGCTCATGACCTGGCGGGGGCACAGCCTGTGTCGGCAAAGCTGGACTCGATCCGGCAGGTGTACGACGAGGTGCTCATCGGTCGCATCGCGGCCACCGGTTCCTACGTCGCGGCCATGCCCTACTTGAAGGCGTGGTTCGAGCTGTTGGGGCTGCGTGCAGGACCGGTGCGGCCGCCCGTCAAAGCACGGCTGTCCGATCTCGAGCGAGATGTTCTGCAGGCGCAACTAGTGGCCGCTGGGGCCATTTGATGCGCGTCGTGATCTTGGGTGCCGGCGGGCTCGGTTCGCTCCTGGGTGGCTATCTGGCAAACACTGGTGTGGATGTCACCCTGGTCGGGAGACCAGCACACACCGACGCCGTCACACGCGACGGCCTGCGGATCACGGGCCGTCGGGGCGACCTAGTCGTAAAGGATAACTTGAAGGCGGTCGACCAGGCGGCCAAGGCCTCTGGACACTTCGATTACCTAGTATTGGCGGTGAAGGGCAAAGATACTGCGCAGGCCTTAGCGGACGCAGCCGCCTTGCGCGATGTCGTAAGCAGCGCGTTGTCAGTGCAGAACACCGTCGAGAAGGACGCGGCGCTCGCCGGGTGGATTGGGCCCGACCGAGTGATCGGAGCCTCCACCATCGAGGGCGGCACCTTGCTCGAACCAGGTTTCGTGCGAAACCACCTTACAGCCAAGGTGACCGCGTACTTCGGCGAACTCGACGGATCATCCAGTGCTCGCGTTGATGCGATAACGGCTGCCTTCACCGATGCGGGCCTTCCTGCAGTGGCTGTGACCAACATCGAACAGGTCGAGTGGGAAAAATTGGCCCAGATCGCACTGGCGGCAGCGTGGTCGGTCACGGCGCTGGGCGCAGTCCGAGGCGCCTCGGTCTTCGAGGGGATGGAGGTGCGCGAGGGAGCGATGTACTTCGTCGGGCTGGCGAAAGACCTCCTCGCGGTCTACCGGGCAAAAGGGTACGAGCCGATGAACTTCTTTGCACCTCTATCGCGCCTTAAGGAACTCGACACCCTCCCGACTGCTGAGGCGATCGAATTCGTCATCGGGCAGGGCAAAGTGATGCGCGAACAGGGAAGCACCGGCTATCCCTCGATGTACGAGGATGTATTGCGACGACGTAAGACTGAGGTCGACTTCATGTTGGGGCCGTACCTCGCCGCCGCTGAAGAACTGTCCATTGATGTGCCGACACTGCGAGTCGCCTACCAGATCATCAAGACAATCGACCGGTTCTTAGCCTAGCTAGCGGAGGACTTCCTGAGGTTGTCGTCAGCCCGGGAGTCTGTTGGGAAGTGGTGCAAGCGGCCGTGATCAGGTTCAAACAGGTCGAAACCTCGATCCATGGACTGACTCGCTCTTCTGTGGGCTGGTTTCTTCTGATCGGGATCTTGTACCGGTGGTTGCCCCATCGAAAGCACGTCCATCGTTGAGGCGTTGCGTCCACCGGTTAAACCTGGTCAATCTCGGTCACAGATGTTTATCCATGCGCTGTTGCACAACGGTTTACGCAGATCTGTCGCTCCGGTCGAAAAGTGAGCAGGTCTGTTCCAGGAATGTTTACAGCGGTCATTACAACACGGATACCGTTTTCGGGGTTAGCAACCGTGTGAAAATATCGGTGGGGGTGCGATCGTCGAGGATAGCTCATGGTCCGTGGTCGAGTTGGAGTTCGACCCGTAGAAGATCAACACGCGTGTACCGCGACAAATCAATGCTTTTCGGGAAATATTGCGGCAGAGTCTTATTGGTGCTCTCATCGGAGTCCCGCCGCCACGGGACTACCGGCGTCGCAGAAGTACACCTTCGCCCCGATAGCAGCAGTGATGTCGAGATGGCGGCCATCCCGCTGCCCTGATCCCAGATGATTGACTGCAATAGTTTGGCGGGCCGGCCGGCCAACTCGCGCAATAGTCCGTCGCGCAGCTGAAACGAATCGGGGCGGTAGATGTACGAGTCACGAAGCGGGTGTGCCGCTCGACGAGCGCTGCCAATCGCCGTGCGTTGCTGGGGCCGACGACGACGTCCCCTTCCCATTGCGCGGCCTCTGAACGGTCCTCTCGAGCGAACGGACGCTGGCGCACGCTGAGGATGGGTTCGCGAAACGTCGCCGACGCCAGGTGATCGCATGTGAGCGCGGCGGTGATCGCGGCCAGTGCTCAGCGGGGGGCGGGGCAGGGCAGCGCAGTAGCAGGCCCTTGGGCCGGTAGAGCTCTTGGCAGATGGGTCTCTGCAGCAAGGTGCCAGTCGGTCAGGTCGACGAACTTGCGGCGCAGTGCTCGACTAGTCTTGGATGGGCCATCGTTGCGCCAGAAGCTCTTTGACTCCTGCGAGTAGTTCCGGATGTGCCACGAGTTTAGTGACCCCGTCGTCGGAGGCGTACTGTGGCGGCACGATGGGCTTCGAAAGGTGGCGCCGCCCTGCCCGGTGACGTTGCGGCGTAGTTCGTAGTTCGTGGTTCGCCGTCGACGGTGAGCGTCCGATCGCGGTGGCGATGGCTTGGATCGTCTCTCCGGTATGGCGTCGATCGGCGATCTCGGTCCGTTCGTCCCCGGAGAGAAACCGCGACGCGATTCACCCGGGTAGTCAAGGGCTCCAGGGGGCACGAACCGCATTGCCGTCCTTGAGGCGCACCGCATGGCGTTGCGCGAGCTGTGGGCCAGTCGAACGACTGACACCAACTTCCCGGCGTGTCGCCGCGAGCGTCGAACCTTGCGCCAAGAGCTTCATGAACTGCTGGCGTTTGGCCGACTGCGCCGTCGACCGGGACGTTTGCGAACACGACGAGACGACGTCACACCAACCTCCACAGACTTCGCTTGTGTTGCATCGACTCATGGAACCACCCCGGAGCAGGCTGCTCAGAATTCAACCGAGCCGACCAGATCGATGGGCCGCGCTGGAGTGTCGTCAACTCGGCATGGAAGCGTTCTTCGCGCTCCGGCAACGCAACGTCCTTGGCTGACAACGGGGTCTACCCCGGCCCATCTTCGCCTCGCGCATGGTGACCCGGATTGAGCGCACCTACCAACGACGGCGCCGACAGCGTGCTCTGGGCAAGCTCATCCCGATAGAGTCCGATCTGCTCCACACCCGGTCGCGACCGCGGCCTGATATTCATACCCGCGGTCAACTGAAGTTCGGGGGCAGTCCCTCCCGGGGATCGGGCCATCCGCCCGCGCCGGCCAGCGCACGTCTACTCGGAACTTGGCGCACGACAACGCATCCAGGCGGTCGTGCAGTTGCACGGTGACAGATGGATCCCTTGGCTCACTTCAGTCGCGCATATAGGACGACAACACGCGGTTTCTGGATAGACCGAAGCCCCACGGTCAGACACGATCGATCTGGCCAGAGGTGTTTCAGCAAACGCTGTATGCACGCCCGATAGTGATTGAGGACTGGATGAAATCACCGATGATCAGAAGGGCCCACCCCTGTGACATTGGTCGCCGCCTGAGACGAGTCATCGATGCGGTCATGCTTGGCAGCCACGACCGCGGGTGGACAAAGCTTTGCTGACTACGACGCACCCAGCCACTAAGCCGATCCGCGCGCTGGGCGGTTTCTTCGCAATGTCGCTGGACACCTTGCTGGCGGTGCTACAGCCGCCGTTCGCCTGGCGCGAATACGTTGTGCAGACGTGGTTCATAGCGCGAGTATCGACTCTCGCTGCGTTGGTGCTGACGATTCCCTACGCGGTTCTCCTGACGTTCACCATTAATTCGTTGTTGACAGAAATTGGTGCTGCAGATTTCTCCGGCACTGGCGCCTCGATAGCTGTTGTCAGCCAAATCGGCCCTGTCGGCACAGTATTGGTAATCTCTGGCGCCGCCGCCACCGCAATCTGCGCAGATCTGGGCGCGCGGAATATCCGAGAAGAACTCGACGCGCTGCGGGTTATGGGCATCGATCCCATTCGGACGCTAGTCCTTCCCCGGGTGGCCGCGGCAACGACAGTGGCATTGGCGCTGGGCTCCTCGGTGATCATCTTCGGTCTGATCGTCACCTTCGCTTTCTCTGTGTTCGTCCAGAACGTGTCGGCGGGAGCCTTCGTTGACCACCTGACGTTGCTGACCGGCACGGGTGACGTCGTCGTCTCGATGGTCAAATCAATGTTTTTCGGGCTCACGGCTGGCTTGATCGGCTGCTACAAGGGTGTCACCGCTGGCGGCGGTCCAGCTGGCGTCGGCACCGCCGTCAACGAGACCGTGGTGTTCTCGTTCGTGGCCTTGTTCGCGATCAATACGATCGTGACCGCGGTCGGTATCCAGATAACCGTGTCGTGACCGCCTCATGACAGCGCTGAAGCCTGCAACCATCCATCCGAGCGCATACTTCCTGCGGTCTCGGCGAATGACCGAAAACGTTGTCGGCGAGTGGAATCGGCTCGGCGAGCAGATGCGCTTCTACTTGACGGCAATTCGACTTGTTCCAGTCGCTGCCCGGCAGTACCCGACCGAGACAATGCGAGTGATCGCACAGATGGGAATGGGCTCCGGGGCGCTGGCTGTCATCGGAGGAGCTGTCGGGGTCTTCGTTCTCCTCCTGGGCGCGACGGGATCCCTCGTGGGCGTGCAGGGATATAACCAATTTGCGTCGATCGGTGTTGAGGCGTTGACCGGGCTCGCGGGGGGGATTGTCAACATCCGCTTCATCGTGCCGGGAACCGCCGCGGTCGCGTTGTCGGCGACCATCGGTGCTGGCGCCACTGCTCAGTTGGGGGCGATGCGAATCAACGAGGAAATCGACGCACTCGAGGCGATGGGCATACGCAGCATTGCGTATTTGGCGTCCACCCGGGTCATCGCCGGGACGGTCGTGGTGATTCCGCTGTTTTGCGTGGCGGCAATAATGGGGTTCTTCGCCGCCCGCGTCACGACCACGGTGATCTATGGCCAGGCCGCCGGTGTATATGACCACTACTTCCACACGTTTCTCAATCCCACCGACGTGATCTGGTCCTTTATTGAGTCGGTCGCGCTCACGGTTATCGTCATGCTGTTGCACACTTTCTACGGGTTCAACGCTGCCGGTGGGCCCTCCGGAGTTGGTGAGGCCGTGGGCCGGTCCGTCCGTAGCTCGTTGGTGGTTTCGGGCACCGTGCTTGTGTTGCTTACGCTTGCAATCTACGGGCAGTCCGGCAATATTCACTTGGCCGGCGGCTGAAGAGATGAACCGCGAAAGAGAACGCCGCATCCATTCCGCGTGGTTGACGCTGGTCCTCCTAGTGGTAATCGGCGCGTTTGTGTTTACGACAGGAGTGTTCTTCGTCGGCGCGTACAAGTCTTCCGTACCGGTGACATTGACATCAGATCGAGCGGGGCTGGTGCTGGAGCCCGGCGCCAAGGTCCAGTTACGCGACGTCCAAGTAGGACGGGTCAGTCAGATCAACGGAAGCCAGAACGGTGCCAGTTTGAGGCTTGAGATCGATCCTGATCAGATTCGACACATCCCGGCAAACGTGCAGGCAGAGATCAAGGCCACCACGGTATTCGGTAAGAAGTTCGTTGAATTGGTGTACCCGCAGGATCCGATTGCGGAACGGCTGAAGTCCGGTGCGGTGCTGCACTCGAAGAATGTCAGCACGGAGGTCAACACCGTTTTTCAGAACGTGGTCGACCTGCTGAATATGGTGGACCCCGTCAAGCTCAACGGCGTGTTGACCGCGGTGGCCGATGCCGTGCGCGGACAAGGCGCGCGGATCGGCGAGGCAGCTACTGACCTCAATCAGGTGCTGTTAGCACTCAACGAGCGCAGCGACACCATCCATCAGAACTTGCGCTCACTGAAAGACTTCGGCAACACCTATGATTCGGCCGCGCAAGACATTCTCACCGTCCTCGATACTGCCAGCACGACTAGCGAAACCATCGTTAATCATTCGACCGAGCTGGACACCTTACTGCTCAACGCCATCGGCTTCTCTGAAGCTGGTGCGAATCTTCTAGCCACGAGCAAGGACAGTCTCATCACAGCAGTCAACACTCTCGAGCCGACGACCAACCTGCTCCTCAAGTACAACCCGGTGTACACGTGCTTCATGCAGGGCGCTCAGTGGTATCTGGACCATGGAGGTCGTGACGCTTGGGGGGGAGCCGACGGCAGCACCATCCAGCTCGACTTCGGACTGTCGCTGGGTAACGACCCTTACATCTACCCCGACAACCTTCCCGTTGTCGCTGCCAAGGGAGGACCCGGAGGAAAACCGGGATGCGGATCACTGCCGGACGTCACCAAGAACTTCCCGGTGCGCCAACTGGTCACCGACACCGGTTGGGGAACCGGCCTGGACATCCGGCCCAATCCTGGGATCGGGCACCCGTGCTATGCGGACTACTTGCCGGTGACCCGCGCCGTACCGAAGCCGCCCAGCATCCGACAGTGCCTTCCCGGTCCGGCGCCAGGACCGATCCCCTATCCCGGGGCACCCCCTTATGGCGCTCCACTGTACGGGCCCGACGGGGTGCCGTTGTGGCCCGGCATACCGCCCGCCCAGCCCGCCCCGTCATCGACTATCTCTGATCAGCTGGCAGCCGAGCCCAGTCCGGGTCCGCAACCTCCACCATGACCCTTGACGATCGACAGATCTGGGGAGACAAACCATGACATACGACCTGAGAGGCGCTGCTTGGCGCGTCGCAATCTTTTTGACGGTCACGGTGCTAGGCGCATTCGCGTTGCTGACAATCTATGGTCAGGCTCGCTTCAATGAGGGTGCGACGTACAGCGCTGAGTTCACCAACGTTTCGGGTCTGAAAATCGGTAATACCGTTCGAGTAGCCGGGGTGGAAGTTGGGAAAGTGCAGGACATCTCGATCAACCCTGATGCGACCGTGCGCGTTGCGTTCTCTGCCGCTGATTCGGTCATCCTCACCGAGGGATCAGGGGCCGCGATCCGTTACGACAACGCCTTTGGTGACCGCTACCTAGCTCTCGTAGAAGGCGCAGGGGGGGGAAAGGTGCTGGGCCACGGCCAGACCATTCCACTTGTCCGCACCAAACCCGCGCTAGATCTGGATGCGCTGATAGGCGGTTTCCGGCCCCTTTTTCGCGCGCTGAATCCGGAGCAGGTCAATACGCTGAGCGGTCAGTTGATACAGGCGTTCCAGGGCCAAGGCCCGACCATCGGATCATTCCTGGACCAGGCCGCGGCACTGACCAATACGTTGGCCGACCGCGATCTCCTGATCGGACAAGTCATCGACAACCTCAGCGTGGTGCTGGGAACGTTGGGCAGCCAAAGCGACCAACTCGACAAGGCGGTGATGTCGCTCTCAGAGCTAATCCAAGGACTGTCTGATCGTAAAGTCGACATCTCCAACACGATTGCCTATACAAACGCCGCAACGAACTCCGTCGCCGACCTGCTCGTACAGGCTCGAGAACCATTCAAGAAAGTGGTCCATGAGACCGACCGGGCCGCGGGCATCGCCGATGCAGACCGCGACTACTTAGACAATCTGCTCAAAACGCTGCCAGACAAATACCGAGCGATGGGTCGCCAAGGGATCTACGGCGATTACTTCAGCTTCTACCTCTGCAATGTCGTATTGAAGCTCAATGGGAAAGGGGGCCAGCCCGTGTATGTCAAGGTTGCCGGCCAAAGCTCGGGACGGTGTGCACCAAAATGAAACCCTTCTCACAACGCAACCCGTTGATCATCGGCGCCGCCGGCGCCGGGGCAGCTGTCGCCATTACGGTGGCCGCACTGCAGTATCAAAACTTGCCGTTCTTCAACCGGGGAGCCACCTATTCAGCATATTTCGCCGACGCGGGCGGACTGCGCCCCGATGCCACCGTCGAAGTTTCTGGTTATCCGGTGGGAAAGGTGTCCAGCATCGCACTCGAGGGCCCTGGAGTGCTCGTAACGTTCAAGGTCCCCGAAGACATTCACCTCGGGGACCACACCGAAGCGGCAATCAAAACGGAAAGCCTGTTGGGCGCCAAGGTGCTTGACATCACGCCCCGGGGCGAGGTCCAACTCATGAGCGCCATCCCCCTTGACCAAACGACGTCGCCTTATCAACTGCCCGACGCACTCGGCGACTTGGCGACCACGATCGGTGGGCTCAACACCAATCAGCTGAGCGACTCGCTGGCCACCGTAGCGCAGACCTTTTCTACCACCGCACCGGATCTACAGCGCGCGGTACGCGGGCTGTCCCGATTTTCGCAAACGCTGAACGACCGAGACGCTCACCTTCGCAACCTGCTCGACAACGCGGCCAAGGCAACGGGAGTGCTGGCCAACCGCACTGATCAGATTGTCAGCCTAGTGAAGGACACGAACGCTCTGCTGGCACAACTGCGTACCCAAAGCGCGGCATTGGACCAGGTCTGGGGCAATGTTTCGGCAGTGTCGCAACAACTAAAGGGATTCATCGCCGACAACCGACAGCAGTTGAAGCCGGCTCTCGACAAGCTGAACGGGGTTCTCGCAATCATCGACAACCGCAAAGAGGAGGTGCAAGCAGCCATCAAAGGTCTCAATCGCTACGTCATGCAGCTGAACGAGACAATCGCGGGTGGACCCTTTTTCAAGGTCTACGTGGCGAATCTTCTGCCGGGGCAGTTCGTCCAACCGTTCGTCGATGCCGCGTTCTCCGACTTGGGGCTGGACCCCGCTACGCTGCTGCCGTCCCAGTTGTCCGACCCACAGACCGGTCAGCCCGGAACCCCAGCGTTGCCGGTACCCTATCCGCGGACCGGTCAGGGAGGAGAGCCAGCGCTAAACCTGCCCGATGCGATCACCGGCAAACCAGGCGATCCGCGCTACCCCTACAAGGAGCCGCCGCCAGCACCGCCTGCCGGCGGTCCGCCACCGGGGCCGCCCGGCTTCTCGCCGCCGGGACTGCAGTCCATCCCCGAGCCGACACCCGCTCAGGTCTACGTGCCGGCCCCAGGGGAGGCGCCGCCGAGTCAGCCGGGAGGCCAACCGTGAGAATGAGGAAGTTTAGGCGCCCGCGGATGGTCCTCGCGACCTGCCTGGTGCTGATTCTCGTTGCCGGACTGTTCGTCGCCACAGGCGCCATTACTCGGGCTGATCGAACAACGGTGGTCGCCTACTTCGACAACAGCACCGGAATCTTTCCGGGCGACGATGTGCGCATCCGCGGCGTGCCAGTCGGAACCATCGACAAGATTGAACCGCAGCCCCAGCGGGCCAAGATCACATTCTCCTTCGAACGCAAATACAGTGTCCCCGCCAACGCAACTGCCGCGATACTGTCACCGCAGCTTGTAACGGGGCGATTCATCCAGCTGACGCCGCCTTACGCCGGCGGCCCCACGATGCAGAACGGTGCGATCATTCCGCAGGGCCGGACCGTCGTGCCAGTCGAATGGGATGACCTGCGGGTTCAGCTGGAACGCCTAACCGAGTTGTTGCGACCCACGGAGCCGGGTGGTGTAAGCACGCTGGGTTCGCTCATCAATACCACCGCGGACAACCTTCGCGGCCAAGGCTCGACGATCCGCGAGACGATCATCAACCTGTCGCAGACGTTGTCCGCGCTGGGCGATCACAGCGAAGACATCTTTGCCACACTGCGAAACCTGGCAGCACTCGTATCAGCGCTGCACGGCAGCACAGACTTGCTCCGAGAATTGAATCAAAACCTGGCTGCGGTGTCAGCACTACTGGCCGATAATCCGGCGAAGGTGGGTCAGACTATCGAGGACCTCAACGCGGTCATCGCTGACGTTCAGAGCTTCGCGGCCGAGAACCGCGAACCGCTAGGCACAGCGTCAGACAAACTGGCGTCGATTACTACCGCGCTCAATGAAAGCCTTGACGACATCAAACAGACGCTACACATCACCCCCACGGGCCTGTCGAACTTCGTCAACATCTTCAAGCCAGCCATGGGTGGTCTAAGCGGAGTCCTGGCCGTCAACAACTTTGCCGATCCAGTTGCGTTCCTCTGCGGGGCCGTGCAGGCCGCCTCCCGCTTGGGAGGCGAGCAATCGTCGAAGTTGTGTGTGCAATATTTGGCGCCGATTGTGAAGAACCGTCAGTACAACTTTCCTCCACTGGGCGTGAACTTGTCGGTCGGGGCACAGGCGAGGCCCAACGAGGTCACCTACAGCGAGGACCGGCTGCGACCCGACTATGTGCCGCCGACTGATGCGCCGCTGGCAGCCGAGGCTCTCACGGCCGACCCGGCCCCCACGGACCCGCTGGCGGCCGTGCCGATCTACACCAACCCTGAGGCAGGTCTACCAGGCATGATGGTACCCTTAGGAGCTGGCTCGTGAGACTCAGCAGCTGGAGAGCTGCGGGAGCGAGTTTGATCGCGATCGTCGTAGCAGCTGGAGTCTCAGGCTGCAGCTGGCGCGGGCTAAATTCCCTGCCCCTGCCCGGGACAGAGGGGCGCGGCCCGGGCTCCTTCACGATTCAGGTGCAATTGCCCGACGTCGACAACCTCCAATCGAACTCGCGGGTGCGGGTCGGGGACGTCACCGTCGGCACAGTCACGAACATCGAACAGCAAGGCTGGCACGCACTGGTGACTATGCGTCTGAACGGTGATGTTCATCTGCCTGCCAATGCGACCGCCAAACTCGGCCAGACCAGTTTGCTGGGTTCGTTGCATATCGAGCTCGCGCCACCCCAGGATGCCGCAGCGCGTGGCCAGCTAAGCGCCGGTTCGTTGATCCCATTGTCGAGTGCCGGCGCCTACCCGAGTACAGAGCAGACGTTGGCGGCGTTGTCAACAGTGCTCAACGGGGGCGGGATCGGTCAGATACAAGACATCACCGAGGCTTTTAGCACGGCGTTTGGCGGACGTGAGCAAGACGTTCGGAGCCTTATCGGTCAGCTGGACACATTCACGGGCCACCTCAACGAGCAAAGCGACGACATCATCGCGGCCTCCGATAGCCTAAACCGGCTGGTCGGCAAATTCGCAGCGCAGCAACCCGTCCTCGATCGCGCGATCAAGACCCTCCCTGAAGCACTCGCCGTGCTGAACGGAGAACGAGACAACCTCGTAGAGGCGGCCGACCGGCTGGGCCAATTCAGTGCCTTGACAGTTGACACGGTCGACCAAACGAAACAAAACCTGGTCCGAATCCTCGAGGGAATCGGGCCGGTACTGGAGTCGTTCGCCAACGCCGGACCCAGCATGACGCGCTGGCTCAGTTTCATGACCACATTCCCCTACGCGAACGAACCGCTCGAAAATGTCCAACGCGGCGACTCCGCCAACCTGACAATGATCGTCGACCTCACCCTTAGCCGCATCGACAGTGGATTGCTCACCGGCACCCGGTTCGAGGGCTCACTCACCGAGTTGGAGCTGCAATGGGGCCGCACCATTGGGCAGTTCCCTAGTCCGTACACCGCAGGCAATCCGCTCACGGTGCCATACCACACGGATCAGGGGCGGTAAATGTTGCACAGACGGATCAAGACCCAGTTGGCCATCCTCGCTACGCTCACGCTGGTCGCCGGGACGTACACGGCCTTAACCTTCATGAAACTACCGGCACTGTTGTTCGGCATAGGTTCCTACACCGTGAACGTCGAACTGCCAAGAGCAGCCGGGCTTTACGTCAGGGCGAACGTCACATACCGCGGTACCGAGGTGGGCAAAGTGCAGTCCGTCGTCTTGACCGACACCGGCGTCAAAGCGGTGTTATCGCTGAACTCCGACATCGCCATCCCATCGGATCTCACCGCCGAGGTACACAGCCAAACGGCCATCGGCGAACAGTACATCGAGTTGCTGCCACGCAACGGCACAGCATCGCCACTGAAAGACGGCGACGTAATCGCAGCGACCGACACCTCCGTTCCGCCTGACATTAACGCCCTACTCGCCGCGACCAACACGGCGCTGCAGGCACTGCCTCACGACAGCCTGAAGACGGTTGTCGACGAGTCCTACACAGCCGTCGGCGGACTAGGCCCGGAACTCTCACGCATAGTCAAGAATTCCGCAGACCTTGCCATTGGGACGCGCAAGAACCTCGATCCTCTCGTCGCACTGATCGACCAATCTCAGCCGGTCCTCGACTCGCAAACCGCTACTACCGACGAGATCAAGGCGTGGGCGACCCACGTTGCGACCGTAACAAGCGAACTCCAGGCCCGCGATGCCGCCGTCGCCGGGGTGATGGACAATGCCGGCCCCGCCCTGGAACAGGCACGCCAGCTAGTCGATCGGCTGCAGCCCACCTTGCCGATTCTGCTGGCCAACCTGGTAAGCGTTGGACAGGTCGCTCTTACGTACCAAAACGGCATCGAACAAATCCTGGTGCTGGTGCCTCAACTCGTCGCCAATCACCAGGCCGCCATCGCGGCGAATGTCAACACCAAACAGGCCTACAAGGGATTCTTCATCAACCTCAACCTCAATCTCAATCAGCCGCCGCCATGCACCACTGGGTATCTGCCCACCCAACAGAAACGCGCGCCCACCTTCGAGGATGCTCCGGATCTCCCGGCCGGCCACTTATACTGCAGAGTCCCGCAGGACTCACCACTCAACGTGCGCGGCGCCCGAAACATCCCATGTGAAACCGTGCCCGGAAAGCGGGCAGCCACCGTGAAGCTGTGCGAAAGCGACGAGCAATTCGTGCCTCTCAACGACGGCCACAATTGGAAGGGCGACCCCAACGCCACCGCGTCAGGCCAAGACATCCCGCAGTTGCCACCGGTTTCGACAACGGCGGCGGGGCCGCCCGGGCCGACTGCCCCGATAGCCGCCGCTGAGTACGACCCGACCACCGGCGTCTACACCGGACCCGACGGGCATCAATACACGCAGTCCGACTTGGCCCAAGGTGCACTGAAGGAGAAGACGTGGCAAACAATGTTGCTCCCACCGGGACGCTGAAGACACGGGCGCCCGACACGACACGGAATTGACCTGGCGCGCTCAGAGATCCCCTCTGCGAAGGACAAGACGCGCGCAACGCCTGAGTCCTAACCGTCCCCGGATGAAGACACCGGTGGGTCTGGTGCGTCTGGCCCGAGTTGGGTCATTGATCCACCCCGGCGTGTCTGGAGAGTTCTTCCGTTGGGAAGGATGGGCACGTGGGATCGAAGTCATCGAGGCGGTATCCAGACGAGCTGAAGGTGCGGGCGGTGCAGATGGTGGCCGATCTGCGCAGCGAGACAGTTTCGGAGTGGGAGGCGATGGGCCGGGTCGCTGACCTGCTGGGCGTCGGTACTGCCGAAACGGTGCGCAAATGGGTCCGCCAGGCTGAGATCGACGCCGGCTCTCGGGCGGGGCAGACCAGCGAGGAATCCGAGGTCCTGCGCAAGCTGCGCCGGGAGAATGCCGAACTCAAGCGGGCCAACGCGATCTTGAAGGCGGCCTCGGTTTTCTTCGCCGCCGAGCTCGACCGGCCCTCTCAGTAGTCGTGGAGTTCATCAGCGCCCACCAGCACATGCGGGTGGGCGTTGATGGTCTCAAGTGGGGTGTCGAGTCGATGTGCGCTGTGCTTTCCGAGTACGGCGTCACGATCGCCCCGTCGACGTATTACGCCCACCGCGCCCGTCAGGCCCCCTCGAAAGCCGACTGGGCCGATGCGCAGGTGATCGATGCGATCTGGCAGCTTCGCCAATCGCAGAGTCTGTACCGAGTCCTGGGCGCTCGTAAGACATGGATTGTATTGCGCACCAACGGTATCGACGTGTCGCGCTGTGTCGTGGAACGGGTCATGCGGGAGATGGGTTGGCGGGGTGCGTGCAAGCGCCGGCGGGTGCGCACCACCGTCGCCGATCCGGCAGCGACGCGAGCCCCGGATCGGGTCCGGCGTAATTTCGTCGCCGGTGCGCCTGACCGATTGTGGGTGGCCGATTTCACCTACTGCCGGACTCGTGCCGGCTGGGCCTACACGGCATTCGTCACCGATGTCTATGCCCGCAAGATCGTAGGCTGGAAAGTGGCCACCGAGATGACCCAGAAACTGGTCACCGATGCGATCGACCATGCTATCGACACCAGAAAGCGTTCGGGTGCAACATCTTTGGAATCACTTATTCACCACAGCGATGCGGAAGCTCAGTATACGGCGGTCGCGTTCACCGAACGTCTGGCCGCTGAGGGGATCCTGCCTTCAGTCGGATCCGTCGGAGATAGTTTCGATAATGCTCTGGCCGAATCGGTGAACAGCAGCTACAAGACCGAACTCATCGACCGCCAGCCGCTCTATCCCGGTGCCACCGAACTGGCGCTGGGGACCGCCGAATGGGTGGCCTTCTACAACCGTCAGCGACCCAACGGCTACTGCCAGGACCTAACCCCCGATCGGGCCGAAGCGCTCTACTACCATCGCCAACGGCACCCTCATGCCGAGGAGGCACTCAGATAAGAGAACCTCCCGACATGCCGGGGCGGATCAGTTGATGCTCCTATATCCGTCAAGAGGCGGATCCTATGGTCTGTGGACTGATCCGCAGAGGGCGTATCAGGGACCAGATTTCGCGGGCGAGGAGCCGTTTGAGGCAGCGGATGATCTCGGCTTTGGTCTTGCCTTCGGCGGTGCGGCGAACCACGTAAGCCTTGGTTGGTTCGTGATGCTGCATTCGCACGATAACGGTGCGGTAGAGCGCGGCGTTGGCCTGGCGGTGACCGCCGCGGTTGAGCCGGTGTCGTGTGGTCATGCCAGAAGACGCGGGGATGGGTGCGACGCCGCAGAGCCGGGCCCAGGCTGGCTCTGAGCGGACCCGCTCGGGGTTGTCGCCGGCAACAATGAGCGTCTCGGCGGCCATGTCGGCACCGATGCCGAAGGCAGCCGAAAGTTGCGGTGCGAGTGCGGTGGTGAGTTCGGCGAGCAGCTTTTCGTGCGCGGTGATCTCGTCGTTGAGTTGTTCCCAGCGCCGTGCGGTGGAACGCAGCGTGTGTTTGGTGGCCGCCTCTACCGTGGTCATCGAACCGGGCCGTAGTCCTGTGCAGCGGTGAATCAGTGCCATCTTCGACAGTGGCTGCAGTTGTTCACGCAGTGCCGCAGGAGCGTTGACCAGGACTGCCTTGAGGGAGATCATCGCCGATGTGCGTGCCTTTACCGCAACATCTTTGGCGACTTTGATGGTGCGGATCATCTCCACCACACCGTCGGCGGTTTTGGGGACGGCGTCGGCGTGGCCGGCCAGCACGGCACGGGCTGCGTTCTCGCGTCGAGGAAGTCAGACTTGCCCCGTAAGCGTCGGTCACGACGGTCGGTGCGCATGACTTCAACGACACCGATGTCGCGGCGCCGGACCGCGGCGGTCAGGCCGGCGCCGTAGGAACCGGTGCCCTCGATGGCGAACGTCAGCAGATGACCGAGGGCCATCGACCAGTCGATCAACTGGCCGTACCCAGCGGTGTCTGCGGTGAACTTCTCCTTGCCCAGGACGCCTCCGAAGTCATCGAGGGCGACCGCGACGTGGATGTGTTTGTGGGTGTCGACGCCGATCACGACTCGACCGCGGCGCCGATGGTGGTTCATGCCTGTCATTGCGACCCTTCCAACGTGGGTTGTGACGCTGGCCGGTCGGGTGGACGGGACTGTGATGGGACCTGGTGAGGTCAGGCTCCTATGAGGTCACTGCCCGTCCGGCCAGCACCATGTGGTGCGGCCACCTGGCGGACGACAGATCAACAGCCAGGACCGACACCCAAACCTCGGGGTCAGTCGAAAGCAAGAGTCAGGCCACCAGGCAGCCACGACCATTCTCACAGTCGAAGCAGTCGCCCACAGTGCCAATCGAGGCCACCAGACCAGATAGTGCGAGGGTTTCCCCAAACCGCACAGACGTGTACTGCGATCCCGCATCGCCGTGGTGAATAGTGTTGCCCAACAATGGATTCCCCTCATCATCCCGGAGTTGCGCGGCGTGGCGTATCGCGTGGCGCACGAACCGGCCCTCCTTGCTGGCCGAGCAGGTCCACCCCACGACCCGGCCCGCGTAGGCGTCGATGGCGAACGCGGTGTAAACGAACGTCCCGTTGAACAGGCGCACGTAGGTGAAGTCCGCCAGCACGTTGGGAGCGGGGACCCGGAACTGCCGCTTGACCAGATCAGCAGCCCGCGCCGCGGCCGGATCAACGATCGTCGTGCGGACCCGCCTGCGCCGAGTGACCCCACGCCAGCCGTTGGCACGCATGAGGCGCTCCACGGTGCAACGGGCCACCATGATGCCCTGTCGTTGCAGGTGAGCCCACATCTTGGTGGCCCCGTACAGTGACTCCGGTTTGCGCCGACCGTGTTCGTCGGGCTCGTAGAAGCCGGCCAACACCTCGGTGATGACGGTGTCCCACAGCTCCCGCGCCGACGGCGGGCGGGCCAGCCAGGCGTAGAAGGTTCTCGGGGCGATCTGGCAGCCGTGCTCGGTGAGTACGCGGCAGATCGGAGCGACCCCGAACCGAGCGCGATGCTCGGCAATGAACGAACAGATCAGCGGTGTCGCGGGTCGCTCTCCCGCACGAAGAAACCTGTTGCAGCTTTGAGGATTCCGATGGTTTCCTCAAGCTCACGGTTCTTACGTTTGAGCTATCTGTTCTCGCGTGCGACGTCAGTGGACACTCCGTCACGCTGGCCGGTGTCGACCTCGGTCTGATTGACCCACCGGCGCAGCGATTCATAGGACACCCCCAACCGCTTGGCCACCGCGGTGATGCGGGCCATGCGGGTGTCGTACTCCTCGGCATGGTCGGCGACCAACCGCACCGCCCAGGCCTTGAACTCATCGTCGTACTTCCTCGGCATGATGTGAACAACCTTCCCTCGAAAGAAGGTGTGCATCAAACCCGGGGCGATTCACAGTGAGTCCCGCCAATGCAACGTCGACTATCGCGTCGAGCCTTGCTTGCGTCACTCCTGCGGCGGCGTGCACCGCGAGCCCTTGGCCCATCGTCACGGCGTATCCCGCCAGCGCTGCGGTGTCGATGTCATCCACGCGCCGGGCTGTATCCGCTGTCTTGGCCAGTGCATGCGCCACCGTCCGTCAAAAGAGCTGTCGCAGATTGGCTTTCGCCAGATCGATCAGCTCGTCGCCGCGGCCGGACATGACGGTCCGGATCGCGTAAAGCGTGAAGCCCTTCACCTGCTCGGCGGTGATCGCGGGCGGCATCGACAGTTCGTGACGTTCGGTGATCACGTCGAGGAGCGCCGGTCCGTCGTGGCTCAGGATGTCGCGGACCGCGTCGGGGAGATCCTCGGAGTGCTCCACCCGCCGGCTGTGGATGTCCATGGCGCGGGCGACCTCGGCGAAATTGGGGTTGATCAGCTCGGTGCCGTAGGTGACGAAACCGGCAGCTTTCATCTCGAGCTCGACGAAGTTCAGCGACGAGTTGTTGAACACCACGAGCTTCACCGGGAGCTTGTTTTGGGTGAGGGTGATCAGCTCGCCGAGCAACATCCCCAGTCCGCCGTCGCCGGCCAGGGCCACCACCTGGCGTTCCGGGTGGGCGGCCTGCACGCCGACGGCATGGGGCAGCGCGTTGGCCATCGACCCGTGGGTGAAGGATCCGATCAGCCGCCGGCGGCCGTTCATCGTCAGGTAGCGCGCGGCCCAGACGACCGGTGAACCGACATCGGGGATGAAGACCGCGTCCGCCGCGGCGTGTTGGTCGACGAGCCGCGCGAGGTATTGCGGGTGGATGGGTGCGCCCCGCTTCGACGGGGTTGCCAGTTCGTCGAGTTTGGCGCGCGTTCGACGGTAGTGGTCGCGGGAGTCCTCGAGGTGACTGCGGTCGGTCTTGCGCTCCAGCAGTGGAAGTAGGGCCGTGGCCGTGTCTTTGACCGTCCCGACCAGCCCGAGCTCCAATGGATGCCGCCGGCCGAGCTGTTCGCCGCGGATGTCGACCTGGATGGTGGTGGCGTGCTCGGGATAGAACTGCCGGTAGGGAAAGTCGGTGCCCAGCATCAGGACCGTGTCGGCGTTTTCCATCGCCCGGTAGCCGGAGGCGAACCCGAGCAATCCGGTCATGCCGACGTCGTAGGGGTTGTCGTACTCGATGAACTCCTTGCCGCGCAGTGCGTGCACGACGGGGGCGCCCAGCGCCTCCGCGACGGCCAGCACCTCGTCGTGCGCGCCGGCGCAGCCCGCACCGGCCAGGATGGTCACCCGTTGGTCGTTGTTGAGTAGTGTTGCGGCGCGCGCGAGTTCGTCTGCCGTGGGCATCACGACCGAGGTGCTCGCGCGGATAGCGGTGGCCCGGTCGGTGACGGCTTCGGAGAGCGCCACGTCGCCCGGGATCACCACGACCGCGACGCCCTGCTTCTCGACCGCGGTGCGCATCGCGATCTCCAGCACGTGGGGCATCTGGCTGGGGTGGGCGACGTACTCGGTGTATACGGAGGCTTCGCGGAAGAGGTCTTGCGGGTGGGTCTCCTGGAAGTAGCCGGTCCCGATTTCCGCGGTCGGGATGTGCGCTGCGATCGCCAGGACCGGTACCCGCGACCGGTTCGCGTCGTACAGGCCATTGATGAGGTGCAGGTTGCCCGGGCCGCAACTGCCGGCGGCCACCGCGAGTTCACCCGTCGTCGCAGCGTCCGCTGCAGCGGCGAAGGCCGCCGCCTCCTCGTGGCGCACCAGCACCCACTGGATGCTGCCGTCCTTGCGGAGCGCATCGGTGAACCCGTTGAGGGAGTCGCCCGGGATGCCGTAGACGCGACGCACGCCACTCGCCTTCAGCGTCGCCACCATCTGTTCCGCCACCGTGGCCATGCGGATCTCCTTCATCTCTGGTTGGTCGCCGGCAAGCTCGCGGGCGATTGGGCAGATCGCTCAACAGCGAGTGTCCAGGTGACAGTCTTGCGCGGAGTCGAGCCGCCGAGCGCTCCCTTGAGCGAAATGGCGGGGATGTCGGTCGGGAAGTGCCGGCCACCCGAACACACCGCGCCCGGATTGTCTAGACTGGACAATGACAACGAGCGTAGTCAGAATGGTGACTGACTCCGAGGGAAAGATTGGCCAGTGACTCAAGATGCGTCCGAGACCTGCCCGGTTGCCGAGGCTGAGGCCTCGACGGTGCCGGCGGGCTGTCCGGTAACCACCGGCGGCTACGATGCGCCGCCGGTGCCGCTGGGCCCCGATTCGTTGACCTGGAAGTACTTCGGCCAGTGGACCGGCCTGTTCCAGGGCACCTGGGCGGGTTCGATGCAGAACATGCACCCGCAGTTGGGCGCGGCGGTGCAGGAGCACTCCATCTTCTTCATGGAGCGCATACCCCGACTGCTGCGGTCCATCTATCCGATCGGCGGTGTGGTCTTCGACGGCGACCGCGCACCGCAGACCGGTGCCGAGGTCCGGGACTACCACATCGGTATCAAGGGCGTCGACGAGCGCGGGCGCCAATACAGTGCGCTGAACCCGGATGTCTTCTACTGGGCCCACGCCACGTTCTTCAAGTCGACCCTGTTGGCGGCCGAGAAGTTCGGCGGCGGGATCAGTGAGGCCGACAAGCGGCAGCTGTTCGACGAGCACGTCACCTGGTACCGGATGTACGGGATGAGCATGCGGCCGGTGCCGAAGTCCTGGGAGGAATTCCAGGAGTACTGGGACCACATGTGCAGCAATGTGCTGGAGAACAACTGGGCCGCCCGCGAAGTGATGGATCTGTCCACCATGCCCAAGCATCCGTCGCTGCAGTGGATTCCGGATCCGTTGTGGGCGCTGAACCTGAAGGTCATGCAGCGCTTCCTGACGTTCATGACCGTCGCACTCTACGACCCGTCGGTGCGGGAGCTGATGGGTTACACGTGGTCGCCCCGACAGCAGTGGGCGCACGACCGGCTGTGTGATGTGATCACGCTGGTCGCGAAGTACGGACCCAAGCGGCGGCTGATGCACCCGCGCAAACGCTCCGCGCTGGATCGGAGCCAGGGCCGGCTGCCGGCCGATTCGCCGCTGGTGCAAACGCCGGCGCGGAACCTGCCGCCCGAGGAATACCGCGGCCAGCCCCAGTTCTACTGCCCGAAGGTCTGAGAACCGCGCCGCGCGTGGATAGTTGGCGACGGGAATCCCGCCGGTCGCTGGTCAGGCGGCGGATAGGAAGTCGACGATGTCGGGAGCGAACCGCGGGTGCTTGACGGCGCCGAGGTGGGTCGTGCGGGGGTAGATGATTAACTTCGAATCGGCGAAGCCCTCGGCGGTGTGGCGGAAGTTGTCGGTTTCGTAAGCGATGTCGTGCTCGCCGCCGATCACCAGGGTCGGTGCGACGATATCACCGAGGCGGCCACCGAGGTCGAAGGAATCCTCGGCACGGATGAAAGCAAGCGTGTCGTTGTGGTCTGCGGGGTGGAACAGCGGGTCAACAGCCACATCGCGACGCCAGAAGCTTTGGCCGACAGTGGATTTCGCACCATTAGTGGCGCCATCAGGTGCAGGCTGCGGCGAACCGGACCGCCGAACTCGGCGCGCAGCGCCTCCGCGTGTTGGGTGGCGATATCGGCCATGGTGGTGCGCTCGGACATCCCGGGCGCTCGATTCACCGCGTACACCCGGAAATGGTGGGCCAGCGGAGCCAATGTCTTGATCTCCGATGTGCGCAGCGGACCGCTGGGATTCTTGTGATCGGCGGTGAACCAGCGCAAGAAGACCAGTGGCCGCCCAGAACCGAGTGCGAGATACGGCAGGCCGTGTGCCAGTGCGCCTTCGGCGATGTCGAGTTCAGCGGGTTCGGCCGACATGGCGCAACTCCTCCGGGCGGGATCGACATGGGCAGCGCCGATGCTACCGACGGGGACCGCCGGGCGTGGTTTCAGCCGAGGTGGGGCGTCAGATCACCGCCACGCGCGGACAAAGTAATCCTGCGGCACCCCCGGGGTTCCGCGGGGAGCATCGGGAACGGCCAGCGGCCCAGCTCGGTGCCTATTGCGCCGACGCTGGTGACCTGCGCTTGCCAGCCCCCCTCGGTGAGCAGTTCTTCGGGCTCTTCGGTGCCGAAGATCCAGGCCATGCCATGCTCGGCGAAGCTTTCGAAGCATGGGCTGTAGAGCGGGGTGATCCAGCAGGGATTGGCCGAGGAAGTCGATGAACAGGTGGCTTCCCGGCGCTGAAAAGCAGTGATCCGGTCCAGCAGCAGGTCGACCTCGGCGGCGGTGAGGTATGCGGTGAGCCCCTCGATCAGCCAGCAGATCGGCCGGCTCGGGTTCAAGCCGACATCCTGCAGGGCGCTCGGCAAGTCGTGCGTCAGGTCCGCGCACACCGGGCGAAGTGCACAGCTCGGCACCGCGCTGTCGGCGCCCACATCCGCGAGCAGAGATGCCTTGAGGCCGAGCACCTCTGGGTGGGCACCTCGTACAGGGTGGTTCTTGACTGGAAACCCAGTCGGTAGGCGCGAGCGTCCATACCCGCCGGCAGCACCACGATCTGCTCGCAGGCCGCAGACTCGACGACGACATCCCTCGGAGTTGGGTTGTCTTTCTTCATGATTGGGTCCGGCCAGGCCATGGGCGCAGCCCTTGCCGGAAGTTCGATCGACGCGTTTGGAGCCACCACGTTCGTCCTGTTCGCGACGGCGGGAGCGACAGCGGCGGCGGTGCGTCCCGCTGCGCCCGCTGGAAACTGCCCTGTGGCACCGACGGCACGCGGCAGCCAGCACCGCAGGGAGGACCCCTACATACCATTAAGACGAACCGGTCCGTCTTGACACGAGACGGGCCGGTCCGTATTCTCACTCACTATCACGTTCGGAATCACGCGGGTCCTTCAACGCAACTGCTCGTTCCCTGAATATCCGGTTCGCCTAGCAAGGAGAGTCCCCAAATGCCCAAGACCGTGGTGCTCATCGACCTGGGAGACGCAGCTTCTCAACGCACGAGCCGACGGAGACGCCTGAGCACGTGGGTAGTGAGCGGTGCGCCAGCACACCATGACCGCCCGACTGCTCAAGCCACTCGCGCCGCTCGAAATCCTGACGTCTGTCGGGCTGGTCCCTACGCCAGTCGTGGGCACTCCTGACTCGTCGCGCCGTGTAATCCGTACGCCTGCCAGACAACTGAGAGGAATAAGCATGCCGGCCGTCACTGCAGACACGCTCACTTTGCCCCGCGTCCCCGTACCGAACCCAACCACGGGCATCCCACGGCCGGTGCGATCGGTCACCACCGCACCGGCCGAATTCAACTCGCTGGCTTACGTGCTCGCCGGGACTGGCACTGTTGGTACGGCCGCGCAACCCATCCGAAAAGGTCAACTCGCCGTATACGGCGCCGGGGACGCAATAACGCTTGCCGCCCAGCAGAGCCAACTCGCCGCGGAGCCGAACCTGGAGGTCCTGCTACTCGGTGGCCGCCCGATCCGAGAACCAGTCGTTCAGTCCGGGCCCTTTGTGATGAACACCCGTGAGGAGGTCGTCCGAGCCTACGACGACTACCAGGCCGGACGATTCGGCGCCATCCCGGCCGAACACGATGTCTAGGAGACTTTGACATGATCGCGTCTGAGGATTGCGACGAGACCGACGACGAGTTGGCCGCTCGTTTCGAGCGTGACGTGATCCCTCTTCTGGACAACCTCTTTGCCGGGGCCATGCGAATGACCCTGCATCGCGCCGATGCCGAAGACCTGGTGCAAGAGACCATGGTCAAGGCATATGCCGGATTTCGGAGCTTCCAGCACGGAACAAATCTCATCGGGTGGCTCTTTCGCATCCAGGCCGACGCGCACATCAGCAGCTGCTGCAAGCGGATGCGCAGGCCCACGGAGACCATCAGCGGCACGGTCCATGACTGGCAGCTCGCCGCCAACGCCGAACATTCAGCGAGAGCACTGCGCTCCGCGGAAGTAGAGGTCCTGGAGTCGCTGCCTGACACCGACATCAGAAACGCCCTGGACGCATTGCCTGAGGAGCTTCGGATGGCGGTGTACTACGCCGACGTCGAAGGGCTTGCCTACAAGGAGATTCGCGACATCATGGGCACGCCGCTGGGCACCGTCGTGTCACGAATCCAGCGCGGCCGATCCCAGCTGCGCATGTTGTTGGCCGACCTCGCCGCGACCGCGGGCACCTCCCCCGTAAGTCACTCGCGGCGACCAACATCTGTTGGTACCTAACACACAAAACCACCAAAGGGGTTACGAATGAGCGTGGTACATCACCGGGCCGTCACTGTCGACGGCTACGAGATCTTCTATCGCGAAGCCGGACCAGCGGATGCTCCCGCGATCGTCCTGCTGCACGGCTACCCGACCAGCTCGTTCATGTTCCGTGAACTCATCCCTTTGCTGGCCGGGGACTACCACGTAATCGCACCCGACCACCTCGGGTTCGGCCGCTCCGATGCTCCGCGCGTGGGAGAGTTCGACTACACCTTCGAGGCCCTCGCCCGGCTCACATCCGGGCTGCTCGATCACCTTGGCCTGGAGCGCTATGCCCTGTATGTCCACGACTACGGCGCGCCCATAGGGTGGCGGCTCGCGCTCGAACACCCCGAACGGATCACCGCCGTTGTCACACAGAACGGCAACGGCTACGAGGACGGTTTCGTCGAATCGTTCTGGGAAGGAATCTGGGCATACGGCGCGAATCCCGGCCCCGACACCGAACCCGCCGTCCGGGTCGCGCTGAGCCTTGACGCCATCCGCTGGCAGTACGTGCACGGCGTATCCGACCCGAGCACAGTCAGCCCGGACACCTGGGAGCACGACTTCGCTCTCGTCTCCCGAGAGGGCAATGACGAAGTGCAATTGGCCTTGTTCCGCGACTACCGCAACAACCGCCCGCTCTACCCGCTGCTGCATGAATTCCTGCGCACCAATGAGGTTCCGGTACTCGCGGTGTGGGGCCGCAACGACGAAATCTTCGCGCCAGCGGGTGCGCAAGCCTTCGCCCGCGACGCCACAGACGCGGAGGTGCACCTGATCGATGGCGGGCACTTCCTACTGGAGAGTCACCTCGACGTCGTTGCGGGCCATGTGCGCGGTTTCCTCGGCCGAGTGCTCGGCTGACTCAACCCCTGACCAACCCCGAGGAGCAGTCAATGACCACGGCGCCAGAATCGCGAACCGGCGTGCGGGTGGTGGCCCTGTCCGAGCTGCCCGATAACGCTCCGTTCGCGGTCAACACCGCGGGTGTGGACCTTGTGCTCGTCCGGCGTGGTGCGGATGTCTCGGCGTTGTATGGCCGTTGTGCACACCGTGGTGCGCTGCTCGCGGATGGGCACGTCGACGGCGACGTGGTCTTCTGTGACGTGCATGGCTGGCGTTACGACGTCGAGACCGGCGTCTCACCGGTCAACCCCGCGGTGGCGTTGGCGACGTTTGCGGCCTGGGTCCGGGACGGGGCCGTCTATGTCGACCAATCCGCGATAGTCGAGTTCGCCCGGGCCAATGGGCAATCCCACGATGACGACGGTTACCAGGGCCGGTGGGCCAGGCCCGCCGATACCGCGGAAGAACCGTTCAACACCGGAATTCATGAGCTTGCCGCGCACGGACTGAGCAAGGTCGGAAAGCACGGTCCCGCAGCGGCGATGGGCGTGCCGCGCACCGAGCTGCCGTCCTGGGATTCGATCCAGCTGGTCACCGCGCAGCTGGCGCGGCTACCGCTGCTCGATGAGGAACCGGTCAGCACCGAGACAGTGATCGGACCGGGTGCCAGACGCCCGCTGGTGCTCGACATTCCGGTGTTCGTCAGCGATATGAGCTTCGGTGCGTTGTCCGAGGAGGCCAAGACTGCGCTGGCGGCCGGGGCCGAACTCGCCGGGACGGGGATCTGTTCCGGGGAGGGCGGCATGCTTCCCGAAGAACAGCAGCAGAATTCGAGGTACTTCTACGAACTTGCCTCCGGCCGGTTCGGGTGGAGCGTTGAGCATCTGAACAAGGTCCAGGCGTTTCATTTCAAAGGGGGCCAGGGCGCCAAAACGGGTACCGGCGGACATCTTCCCGGCACCAAGGTGGTGGGAAAGATCGCCGAAGTGCGGGGTTTGGCCGCGGGCACGGCGGCGATCTCGCCGGCCCGGTTCCCGGACTGGACCTCCCTGTCGGAGTACAAGGACTTCGCCGCGCAGGTCCGCGACATCTCGGGCGGGATCCCGGTCGGCTACAAACTCAGTGCCCAACACATCGAGCGCGACCTCGACGCCGCCCTCGAGATCGGCGTCGACTACATCATCCTCGATGGCCGCGGCGGCGGAACCGGTTCCGCGCCCACGATTTTCCGCGACAACATCTCGGTACCCACCATCCCGGCGTTGGCCCGGGCCCGCCGGCACCTGGACCGCAGTCAAAGCCGGATCACGCTGGCCATCACCGGTGGCCTCCGCACACCGGCGGACATGGTCAAAGCGCTGGGGCTGGGGGCCGACGCGATCGGCATCGCCAACAGCGCGATTCAGGCCATCGGCTGCGTCGGCATGCGGGCTTGCCACACCAACACCTGCCCGGTCGGCATCGCCACCCAAGATCCGCGCCTCCGCGCTCGCCTGCCGGTGCGACAGGCCGCAGAACGGTTGGACCGGTACCTGCGTTCGGCGGTGGACCTGATGGTGGTGCTCGCGCGGGCCTGCGGACACCGGCGCCTCGCCGATTTCACCCTCGAGGACCTGACGACGTTCGACCGCGACTTCGCCTACCTCAGCGGGGTCCCCTACGCAGGAGTGACGCCGCTGTGAGCATCGCCGACAACGACCACGAACTCGACTGGCACAAAGCCGCCGACCCGGGCGAACTTGACGAGGGCCAGGTCGCAGCGTGCCCGGCCGGGCTCAAGACGGTGGTACCGAAAAAGCCCGCCGCGCCGCCAAGCACCCCGACGGCCGGATCGCTGCAGCGACGGTCTTCGCCGAACTCAGCCACCTCATCCCGGCCAACGCCGTGCTCACCGTGGACGTGGGCAACCATGCCTACTCCTTCGGGCGCTACTTCGAGACCAAAGACCAACAGTCCGTGCTGATGTCGGGCTACCTCGGGTCCATCGGCTTCGGCTTCCCGGCGGCGATGGGGGCCTGGGCCGCCGCCCCCGACCGCCCCATCATCGCCGTCACCGGCGACGGTGGCTTCGGCCAGTACCTCGCCGACTTCACCACCGCGGTCAAGTACGACATGAACATCACCCACATCCTGCTCAACAACGGTGAACTCGGCAAGATCACCCAAGAACAGCGCAGTTCCGAGTACGAGGTGTCGCAGACCTCGCTGCACAATCCAGACTTCGCCGCGTATGCGCGAGACTGCGGCGCCTACGGCAAACAAGTCAGCCGCGCTGCCGATCTGAATTCGGCTATCGCAACGGCGCTCAGCCACCCCGGGCCGGCGCTAGTCGAAATCCTCACCGACGCGCGGTCCAGCTGAGACAGACTAGATTTCGTTCCCGTAGGTTGGCCACCCTCGCCGATCCGCACGCCGTGGCCGACCCAACCGGTGCAGAATTGGCCGCATGGTCACTGGTGCACGGATTCGCGACAGTCGTTGTCCTCGAGGTCATCGGGCGAACGCCCCTCACCGCACTCCCTCGAACGCGAGCTTCAACAGCGCGTCGACGTGTTGGGGTTCGAGTGGCATTGCGTGCAACATTCGGTATTCGATGACCCCGTAGAGGACGTCACGCAGCGTGTGCACGTCGGCGTCGGCGCGTATCTCGCCGCGTTCCTGAGCCAGGCCAGCGCGCGCGCTGAACCCTGTGATGTTGGGTTCGACGACTTGCTCGTAGACGGCGTCCAACAGGCCGGGATCGGATTGACCCGCCGTGATCACACCGCGATATGCGGCTCCGAAACCCGTGGTCGTGACCAACTCCAAGATGCCGAGCAACTGGGTCCGCAGGTCGGCGACGATGTCACCGGTGTCGGGGAACACCACGACGGGATTCAGGGACCGGGTGGCAGCTTCGAGTACCACCGCACCCTTCGACGGCCACCATCGGTAGATGGTCTGCTTGCCGCAACCCGCCCGTCTGGCGATCGCCTCGATCGAAACGTTGTCGTACCCGCGCTCGCTGATCAGGGCGATAGACGCGTCCAGGATGGCCTGCCGCGACTGTTCGTTGCGCCGGCCGGGATCGGGAGGGTTCGCGGACATGTCAGCACACTAGCGAGGGACACGGCCTAAGACAACACGAGACGGTCCGTATTGACACGAGACGAGCCGGGCCGTACCGTCATTGTCATCGCCCCCAGCGGCGGTGGTTGACCCTCAGTACCTGGTGTGTTGCTCACCCGAAGGAGAACTCCCATGCCCAAAACCGGTCTCGATGGATTGCTGCGCGCGGAGGACAGCGTCGTCGTGCTGATCGACCACCAGCCGTTTCAGTTCGCCAACCTGAACAGTCACGAACCCGCCCTGATCGCCAACAACGTCGTGGGTCTGGCGAAAGGTGCGAAAGCCTTTGGCGTGCCCACGATTCTGACCACGGTGCTCGAGGAACGCGGCGGCTACCTGATCAAGGCGCTGCAGGATGTCTTTCCCGATCAAAAGCCGATCGACCGAACGTTCATCAACACCTGGGAGGACCAGAACGTCGTCGACGTGGTGAAAGCCACCGGCCGCAAGCAACTCGTCCTGGCAGCGCTGTGGACCGAGGTGTGCCTGGCGATGCCGACGATCCAGGCCCTAGCCGAGGGGTACGACGTCTTCATCGTCACCGACGCCTCCGGCGGCGTCTCGGCCGAAGCGCACGAGATGGCGGTGCGTCGCATGGTCGCCGCCGGCGCGGTGCCGATCACCTGGCTGGCGGTGTTGTCCGAGTGGCAACGTGATTGGGCGCGTGAAGAAACTGCGGCCGGCTTCACCGAGGTCATCCTCGAGCATGCCGGCGGCAGCGGGATCGCGTTCGCGTGGGAGATGCAACTGCTCAACGGCCGGGTCGGCGCGGGAGTCTGAAGTGGCCGTTACCTCGGTACCCATCCGCATCGGGTACTGCATGTCGTTGACCGGCCCGGTAGCAGGCAACACCGGGTCGGCACGA
Organism: Mycolicibacterium sp. MU0053; assembly: GCF_963378095.1. Taxonomy (NCBI): domain Bacteria; kingdom Bacillati; phylum Actinomycetota; class Actinomycetes; order Mycobacteriales; family Mycobacteriaceae; genus Mycobacterium; species Mycobacterium burgundiense. The sequence goes on along the minus strand of NZ_OY726397.1, from coordinate 5,328,345 downwards.
CTTGCCCACGACATCTGGTGCGAGGACATCAACGGCCGCGGCGGTCTTCTGGGCCGGCCCGTGGAGCTGGTGTACTACGACGATCATGCGGATGCGGCCCGGGTTCCCGGTCTCTACCGCCGGCTACTGGACCAGGACAAGGTGGATCTGGTCGTCGGTGGGTACGGCACCAACACGGTGCTGCCGGCGCTGCCGTTGATCGCACAACGGCAGCGCTTCTTCGTCGGGCTGATGGCGCTCGGCGCCAACAACGAACTCGGCTATCCGAACTACTTCGCGATGATTCCCACCGGACCCGATCCCAATGCCGCACTCACAGAGGGGTTCTTCGCGCTCGCCGCCGAGCAACAACCGCGGTCGACCACTGCGGCGCTGCTGTCCGCGGACGCCGAGTTCTCCCGCAATCCCGTTCTCGGCGCCAAGGCCAACGCGGCGAAGTACGGCATCGAGATCGTGCACGAAGCGACCTATCCGCTGGGCACCGAGGACTTCGGGCCCGTCGTCGACGCTGTCGCCGACAGCGGGTGCGATGTGCTGTTTCTGTGTTCCTATCTCGACGACTCGGTCGCCCTGGTGCGCACGATCAGCGCACACCGGTTCCGCCCGAGGCTGGTGGGCGGAGCTATGATCGGACCGCAGAACACCGCGGTGCGGACGGCACTCGGACCCCTGCTCAACGGCTTCGTGAACTACGAATACTGGGCGCCCGTACCGACCATGATGTTCCCCGGCGTCCGAGAGCTGCTTGCCACCTACCAGAGCCGGGCCGCAGCTGCAGGTGTCGATCTCCTGGGCCACTACATGGCGCCGTTGGCCTATGCCCAGCTGCAGGTCGTCGCCCAGGCCGTCGAGGCGACGGGTGGTCTCGAGGACGCCAGTCTCTCCGAGTACGCCCGGAGCGCGACGTTTCCCACGGTGATGGGCGATGTCGAGTTCGGGGTCAACGGGGAGTGGCGACGCCCACGCGTCTTGCAGGTCCAGTTCCAGGGTGTGTCCGGCCACGATGTCGACCAATTCCGCAGCGCCGGCGGCCAAGTCGTGGTCTCACCGCCGAGCTTCGTCTCCGGCGAACTCATCTCCCCCTACGCCAATGCACGACCGCAATCGAGCGGTACAAGAAATGGAGGATCACATGCCGTCTCTGACAGGTAAGACTGCACTCGTCACGGGAGCAACATCAGGAATCGGCCTTGCGGCTGCGCGTGCGCTCGCCGAGGACGGCGCCTACGTCTTTCTGGTGGGTCGTCGCGAAGAGGCCCTTAAGGAAGCCGTCGCCGGCATCGGCTCCGGGCAGGCCGGCTTCATCCGCGCCGACGTGACACAGCAGTCCGATCTCGACCGCGTCGCCTCCACCATCGAAGCCGCGGGCCACGGACTCGACATCGTGTTCGCCAACGCGGGCATCGCCGAGGTCGCGCCCCTGGGGGATATCACCTGGGAGCACTACACCCACACGTTCAACACCAACGTGGGCGGCATCATCTTCACCGTGCAGGCCGCGCTTCCGCTGCTCAACGAGGGCGCCTCGGTGATTCTGTGCGGGTCCAGTGGCGATGTGAAGGCGAATCCCGGCACGAGCGTCTACGCGGCTTCCAAGACCGCGATCCGATCCCTGGCTCGCAGCTGGGCCGAAGAACTCGTCGACCGCAACGTTCGCGTCAACGTCGTCGCCCCAGGACTCACGGAGACGCCGGGATTGAAGGAACTCTTCACCGGCGCCGACGACGGCCTCGCAGCGTTGGCCGCCTCGATGCCCATGAAGCGCCTCGCCCGGCCGGCGGAGGTCGGTAGCGTGGTCGCGTTCTTGGCCTCCGACGGCAGCACCTTCATGACCGGCTCAGAGATCTACGTCGACGGCGGCGGCAGCCAGTTCTGATCCCGCGGAAAACCGACCGACCACCGAACGGATTATCCAATGCTGGCAAGGCTTTTCACGTCCGTACACCAGAAGCGCCGGGGCTCGTCCCTCGCCTTCCTGATCCTGGCCTTGACCATCGCGATGACGTCTTGCACTTCACCGACACCGTCATCTGGCCTGGATCGGTTCTACTCGCAAGAGATTGCCTGGGAGTCCTGTGAGGGCTATGCCAATACCGCGATCGAGCGCGCGGTCTTTGCCCAGGCGCCGACCATGGAGTGCGGACGTGTGGAAGTGCCGCTGGATTATCAAGATCCGGAAGGAAAGACCGCGCGCCTGGCCGTCGCCCGAGTGCCCGCCCGCGGTCAGCCCATCGGCTCGTTGGTGATCAACCCCGGCGGGCCCGGCGGTTCCGGTTTGTTCGCCACCGCGGCGACGGCGATGTCCCTGCCGGAGGCCCGGCTGACCGACAGCTTCGACCTGGTCGGGTTCGACCCGCGCGGCGTGGGCAGCACGGACCCGGCCGTCGATTGTTTCACCGACGCCGAGGCCGACCGTGGCGAGTTCCTGTTGAGCACGCAGGGCACGGCGGTGCAATGGACCGAACAGGACACCAGAGAGATCCTCGATCGGTGTGCCGAGCGCTCGGGCGGCCTCGACGTGTTGGCCAGCGTGGGCACCCGCGATTCGGCGCGTGACATCGACGTACTGCGGGCGGTCCTCGGCGATGAGCAGCTCACCTTCCTGGGGCAGAGTTACGGGACGCGACTCGGTGCCGTCTACGCCGAACAGTTCCCGCAGAACGTGCGCGCGATGCTGCTCGACGGCGCCATCGACCCGAACCAGGGCACCTTCGAGCGCCGGGTCGCGGCGTATGCCGGGTTCCAGCGCTCGTTCGGCCAGATGGCCGAGTTCTGCGCCGAGCAGCAGGACTGTCCGCTGGGCGACGACCCGGCCCGGGCGACCGAGGAGTTCCACCGGATCGTGCGGCCGCTCTACGGGCAACCGGTGCCGGCGCTGGACTCCGACCTGGGCTTTGACGAAGCGATCGGCGGCGTCATCGCGGGCCTCTACACCGAAGCGGCCTGGCCCCGAATCATCACCGGCATGGCGCAGTTGCAGCGGGGGCGCGGCGATGAACTGCTCCAACTCAACTACGACTTCTCGCTCCGCGACGCCGAGGGCCGCTGGCCCAACCTCGCCGAGGCGCTCTACGCGATCAACTGCATGGACGAGGAACGCCTCACCGTAGAGCAGGGTGATGCCTTGCGCGCCAGCATCTTTGACGCTGCCCCGTTCATGGATCCCGGAGTGGCGCTCACCGGCGCCCGCGACGGGTGTGAGCAGTGGCCTACCGAGCCGACGCTGGGCATCCCGTACGCAGCCGACGTCGTGGGCCTACCGCCCACACTGGTTGTGTCGATCACCGGTGACCCCACCACGCCGCACGCCGGCGGCGTCAAGCTGGCAGAGACGCTCGGCGGTGCCTTGCTCACCGTGAAAGGGGAGGGCCACACCATCGTGCTGGCCGGAACCAACCAGTGCGTCAACGAGATCGCCGCCGACTACCTGATCGATCTCGAGTTGCCGGACGAGGATGCGTCCTGCGAACTGTGACGGGCCCGGCCTAAAATCGGGGTTGACAACATACAACTGATTGGTTGTACATTAGTGCTGTGACCGATCGGGACGAGGACAGCGCGGACGCGTTCTTCCACGCCCTGGCCGACCGGACTCGGCGGGACATCCTGCGTCGGGTGCTGGCCGGGGAACACTCGGTCACCGCGCTGGCGGCGAACTACGACATGAGCTTCGCCGCGGTGCAGAAACACGTCGCCGTGCTGGAGAAGGCAGGCCTGATCTCCAAGCGTCGCCAGGGGCGAGAGCAGCTGGCGAGTGGCGATGTGGAGGCCGTGCGATCAGTCGCCTCGATGCTCACCGAGCTCGAAGACGTCTGGCGCGGCCGCATCGCTCGCATTGACGACCTACTCAGCAAGGAATAACCATGCCTGTCACCAACATCAGCAAAAACATCGACGACCTCACCCTGACGATCACCGCGGAGTTCGCGGCGCCCGTCGAGCGGGTCTGGCAGATCTACGCCGACCCGCGGCAGCTGGAGAGAATCTGGGGTCCGCCCGAGTACCCGGCCACCGTGGTCGAGCATGCGCTCACGCCGGGCGGCACCGTCACGTACTTCATGACCGGACCCGAAGGCGAGAAGTACGGCGGCTATTGGAGCGTCACCGCCGTCGACGAGCCGCGCAGCTTCAGTTTCGAAGACGGGTTCGCCGACGACGAGCTGAAGCCGGCCGGCGACATGCCGGTCGCGCACAGCGTCTACACCTTCGAGGCGGTCGGCGACGGCGGCACCCGGGTCACCTACGTCAGCAGGTACGAGACGGCCGAAGGCCTGCAGCAGGTGCTCGAGATGGGCGTCGAAGAGGGTTCGACGCAGGCGATCAACCAGATCGACGCATTCCTGGCAAGCTGACGCCGGCGGCGGTGCCGGAACTCCTTGGAAAATAGGGGGTTCCGGCATCGCCCTACTGGAGCGCGAAGGTGGTTGTCTCCGCGACGGACCGCCGTTCCAGCGGCGGCAGCGGATCGCCGTCCGACTGCTGCCCGAGCCGGATCAATGCCTGCGGGTAGGCGTCGCCGTCGAAGATCTCGCACGCGAGTGTCAGGCTGTTGCGCGGATCCCGCAGCGGCTCCGTCAAGGGGCAGGTGGCGAGTCCGAGGGCCGCGGCCGAGAGCGTCAGGTGGCTCAGTGCCTCGCCGGCGCGCAGCCGCATCAGGTCGCTGTCGGTGTCGGTCGCCAACACGAGCATCGCGGCCTGGTCGTCGTCGTGCTGGTCGGCACCAGCTGCGTAGCGCAGCGCAAATTCGGTCGCGCCGATCCTGGTCCATCGACTGGTCGGCACCACGGACAGCTGCACCCCAAAGCGTTGCGCACGCATGACAAGTAGTTCGACCGTGCCGGCAGGCAGCGAGCCGCTATAGGGCCGCCGATCGGCCCGACGGAGCGCAATCGCGTCAGCCAACTCGCGACTGCCATCACCGGCGGGTTGCGGGTCCAACTCGAATGACGCCAGCACGTCGTCCGCGGGGAAGCGATGGACCCGGCTCGACCAGCCGGCGGCGGCGAACGCGACCGCGCAGTGGTGCAGCACGGCGCCGCAGCTCAGGAAGACGTCGCGCCGATCGGAGTCGGTGTCACCGCGGCGGCGGGGCCAGTCGGCGAACAACTGCACGCCCCGGTTGTCGACGTGCCAGCGCCAGGGCTGGGTGTTGCCGGCCGAAGGGGCGCGCGCCGCGAGGTCCAGTACGCGCTCCAGCTCGGCGGCGTCGGGGAAGGCAGCGGCCACACTTCTCACCTCCACCAGATGCCAGTGACTCGGGGTACGGCGTCAGTCTAAGAGCAGCGGGTCGATCCGCGATCGCATTGCTCGGCTGCCCACCGAGCGCAACCGAAGCACCCCGCGTCACCTGCACGGATTCCGTATCAGGTGCGGAATGACGGTTCACATAACCGCCTATCTGCGATAGCGTCGCAATCAGTGCCCTGTACTTCTGCGATTGGACCCGATTGATGACCGTGACCGGTACGCGTCCAGCGATCCTGCTCGAGGACGTCGAGTTCAATCGACGCGACCACCCCGATAAGCCGCTGCGACCCATCCCGCCCGGACGTGACCATTTCGCCGCCCAGTGGCGGCACATGCGGGAGTTCATGTTCGGCGAGTGGATCGATATCGACAAAGAGGTTGAACCGAACGACATCACCCGCATGCGTGATGACTATTTCTGGCAGGCCGACGAACACATGATCGGTGCGGCGGACGCGTTCGAGCGCCTCGGTCCAGAAAAGGGCCGGGCGCTGTTCGAGCAGGCTTTGACGCAGGGTATCGACACGCTGGAGAATCCGCCGCCGGAGTTCGTCGAACTCTTCGAGCACCTCGACACCCTGGCCGACCAGTTCGATCTCGTCGCGGCCGAACGAGGCCGGATGCTGGCGATGTCGAGCACGCTGGCCGCCACCACGATCATCCAGGGCTGGGCGTTCTACGAGACTGCGATGACCGGTGACATCTCCGCATCCACCGGAGCCACCGGGCGGTTCGCCGACGATGGCCCGCGCCGCTTCATCGAGACGGCGCGGGTGTTCGCGCAGTTCACCCTGCCCGACATCTTCGACCGGCACTCGGAAGCCTTCCAGGACGTGGTGCGAGTGCGGTTGATGCACGCAATCGTCAGCCGCGGGCTGCGGCGCAAGTGGGGCGACCAGGTCTACCTCAAGTTCGGTGAGCCTATTCCGGTGACCTCGCTGCTCGGCTTCGGCAGCGGGATGCTGCTCGGACGACTCGTCGATCACGCGTTCGGGCGCAAACTGACCCGCCAACAACTCGACGACCTGGCTGAGTACTCGACATACTCCGGGCGCCTGTGGGGTGCGCCCGAGCGACTGCACTCCGCCGACGGGGTGGAGCTCATCAAGTCACTGAACTACGTCCTGGCCAGGGGTGGCAACCCGTCGCCGTGGCGGGCCGAACTCGTCGACGCCATCGCCGGTCCCGCCCACATCGAAACCCTGACCGAAACCCAGCCCGACTTGGTCAAGAAGTTGGTGGCTCGCTACGCCAACCAGCTCACGGCGACCATCGCGCTGGCCCCGGCTGGAGTCGTGTTCGGGTATCGGCAGATCGAGGCGATGGTCGCGGGGACGCTCTTCGAGCCGCTGGGCTACAACTTCGAGCGCCGGGTGCGGATGTTCACGAACTTCACCCGGCTCAACGTCGGAATCGCGATGGTCACCGACAGGCTGCCGTTCTCCAACCCCATTCGGGAGCGCAAGAAGAAGTCCGGTGCGGCGGCCCGCGCGCGGATCGGCATGCTGAACAAGATCGCCCGCGGCCGACAGATCCCGCTGACCTACAGCCACCACGACCGGTCGAGCACGGGGGAGGGTTTCACCGGCTGAGCGCGGTTCATGCCGGCGACGTCAAACCTTGCCGCCGGGGAACATCGTCTTGACGGCCTGCGTGATGTTGGCACGGGCGGTGGCCTCATCGGTGGGGTCCAGGGAGCCGACGGCCATCACGTAGCGGCGGTCGGGTCCGATGATCCCGGTCGACATGTGCAGCTGGTTGCCGCCGTTCCAGCAGCAGAACCAGCCCTGCTTGACCGCCACCGACTCGGCGTAGAGACCGTCGGGGATACCGAACCGCTGCGGGTACCCGTCATTGCCCGTCGGGGTGAAGCGCGCCAGGTTGCCGATGATGACCTCGGCCTGCTCGGGTGGCAGCCCGCCGGCGCCGTTCAGCAACATGTCGTAATAGCGCACGAGATCGCTAGCGGTGCTCTGTGTCACGTCCCAGTGTCCGTTGTACGGCGCCGTCGTGCCCGCCAACCCGTAGCGCGCCACAATGCGTCCGATGATCGCGTTTCCGCCGCTGCGGTCCCAGAACAGCTGCGCCGCGCTGTCGTCGGAGGAGCGCAGCATGATCTCGAGCGACTTGCGGTCTGCGGCGGAGAGCTCAGTCTTGCCCTCCGACTCCTGCAGGAGCAGGTCGTCGGCGATGAACAGCTTCACCACGGACGCGATGGGGAAGGGCTTGTTGGACCCGCTGGCGAAGCGCTGGCCGGTGCTGCGGTCCAGCACGACGATCTCGACATCGGCCCCGGAGGCGGCCGCGTCGGCGCCGGCCTGACGGACCCGGATGTCGAGACCCTCCGCCGTCGGTGCCGGTGGCACCTGGGGCTGTCCCGGAGGCGGGGCCTGCGGGACGACGACGGGGGCGTGCGGTGCATTCTCGCCGGCCGCAGGCATACCCCAGACCTGCGCCCCACAGCCGGGTATCAGCATCAAGACGGCGGCGATCGCCGTCGTCGTCATCGCCCGATTGATAAACCGCCGGCGCATGAGTGTCCTCCAAACAGATCCTGGGAGCGGGGCAACGCTGCGCCCACCGGTTACCCCACCCTAGGCAATTTATTCATTACGGTTCGGGCGCGGCGGCAGGGCGGTCGTACACAATGGCTCAGGTGGACGACGGTAGCGGTGTGGGCGGGCAGGGCCCGGACCCGTTCATCCGCGTCTACGCCTCCCGCGTGCACAACCTGAACGCCGTGGATGTCGCGGCACCGCGCGATTCCTTCGTGGTGTTCACCGGGGTGTCCGGATCCGGCAAGTCTTCGCTGGCGTTCGGCACCGTCTACGCCGAGGCCCAGCGCCGGTACTTCGAATCGGTGGCCCCGTATGCGCGGCGGTTACTGCTGCCCCAGGACGCCCCGAAGGTCGACGACATCACCGGCCTGCCGCCGGCGGTCGCGCTGCAGCAGCGCCGCGGCACCGCGACGTCGCGGTCGACGGTCGGCACCGTCACCACCTTGTCCAACCTGCTGCGCATGTTGTTCTCGCGTGCCGGAACCTACCCGCCCGGCGCCACCGAGCGGCTGGACTCCGATGCGTTCTCGCCGAACACCACGATCGGCGCCTGCCCGGAGTGTCACGGCCTCGGCCGCATCCACGAGGTCACCGAGCAGACGCTGGTACCCGATCCGTCGCTGACCATCCGCGACGGCGCGGTGGCCGCCTGGCCGGGCGCCTGGCAGGGGCAGAACCTGCGAGACATCCTCATCACGCTTGGTTACGACATCGACAAGCCGTGGCGCAAACTGCCCAAGCGGCACCGGGATTGGATCCTGTTCACCGACGATCAGCCCACCGTCGAGATCGATCCGAGCCGGCATCCGGTCACCGCTGACTATTACTACAACGGCACCTTCTCCAGCGCCGAGCGCCACGTCCGCCACACGCTGGCCAACTCGCAGAGCGCGACGATGCGGCGTCGGGTGCTGCAGTTCGTGCACAGCGCCGACTGCGCCGTCTGCGGTGGCGCCGGGCTGCGGCCCGAAGCGCTCGCGGTGACCTTCGCCGGGCGCACCATCGCGGACCTGGTGTCGCTGCCGTTGACGGCGCTCGCCGATGTCCTGGCCCCGGCCGCGGCCAGGACGGAGTTCGCCGCGGCCTACGAATCCACCGAGTCCGGTGAGTTCACCGAGGTGGCGACCATGATCGCCGCCGACCTGGTGGCCCGGATAGCCGTGCTGGTCGATCTGGGGCTCGGCTACCTGAGCCTGCACCGCCGCACGCCCACGGTCTCGCCGGGTGAGTTGCAGCGGCTGCGGCTGGCGACGCAGCTGCGGGCCGGGCTCTTCGGCGTCCTCTACGTCCTGGACGAGCCGTCGGCCGGACTGCATCCGGCCGACGCCGAACCGTTGCTGGAGGTGCTGGATCGGCTGCGGCGGGCCGGGAACTCGTTGTTCGTGGTCGAGCACGACATGGACGTGGTGCGCCGCGCCGAGTGGATCGTCGATGTCGGCCCCGGTGCCGGTGAGCTCGGCGGGGACGTGCTCTACAGCGGGGCCGTGGCCGGCCTGGCCGACATCGAAGCGTCGGTCACCCGGCGCTACCTGTTCGCCGAGGGGCCCGCTGCCCGACGCACCGCCCGCCCGCCGAGCGGCGTTATGCGGTTGCGCGGCATCACCTTCCACAACCTGCGCGACGTCGACGTCGACATCCCGCTGGGCTCGTTCGTGGCCGTCACCGGGGTGTCGGGGTCGGGCAAGTCGACGCTGGTCTGCAAGGTGCTCGGCGACGTGATGGCCCGCCGGCTCGGTGGATCCGTCGAACTCGCGGAGGACGCCGCCGACGGCGATGCCGAACTCCTCGACATCGACGTCGACTCCAGCGTCGGGGTGAGCGTGGACGGCGCCGAGCTGATCGACCGTCTCATCACGGTGGACCAGCGACCGATCGGACGCACCCCACGCTCGAACCTGGCGACCTACACCGGGCTCTTCGACGCCGTCCGTAAACGATTCGCCGACACCGCCGAAGCGCGGCGGCGGGGCTGGAGCGCCGGCCGCTTCTCGTTCAACGTCGCCGCGGGGCGCTGCGCCACCTGCCAGGGCGAGGGGTTCGTGGCGGTCGAGTTGTTGTTTCTGCCGGGCACCTACGCCACCTGCCCGACCTGTGGTGGCGCGCGCTACTCCGCGGAGACCCTGGAGATCACCTATCGGGGTCACACGATCGCCGACGTGCTGGCGCAGACCGTCGACGAGGCAGCCGAATTTCTGAGCGACTTGCCCGGCGCGGCAAGGAGTTTGGTGACCCTGCGGGAAGTCGGGCTCGGATACCTGCGGCTGGGACAACCGGCGACCGAGCTGTCCGGCGGTGAGGCGCAACGCATCAAGCTGGCCACGGAGTTGCAGCGGGTCAAACGCGGCCACACCCTCTACGTGCTCGACGAACCCACCACAGGCCTGCACCCGGCCGACGTCGAGTTGCTGCACACGCAGCTGCACCGCCTCGTCGACGCCGACAACACCGTCGTGGTGGCCGAGCATGACATGTCGGTGGTGGCGGGAGCCGACCACGTCATCGACCTCGGACCCGGCGGCGGTGACGACGGCGGCACCGTCGTGGTAGCCGGCACACCGGCGGTGGTGGCCGCCGACAAACTCAGCCGCACGGCGCCGTACCTGGCCGCGCAACTCGGCCCGGCGTGACGGCGAGGTCTGCGGTGAGCATGGGCGTTCTTGTCCGGGCCGGATGTGGTGCCGCCGCGTCAGCGGCTGGCGATCTGCCGGGCAACGAAGTCGGCAGCTTGATCGGCCATCCCGTTGCTGACGTAGGCGCTGTGCGCTTTGCGATCGAGGCTGCCCACCTGGCAGACCGGATCCCCAGGCGCGCACAGATCGATGGTCCTGCTCGCGAAGGCGGACCCGATCGTGATGGGTGGCGCACCTTGCTGCAGGAGGTTCACGACGCCGGCGGACGGCTTGCCGAACAACGCCACGGCGGCAACGTTGTTGGCCACGGCCGGTGCTAGCGGCCCGGACAGGCCGGCGGGCAACGCGTAGCCGGCGGGGACGCTGTCGCTGGTGGCGTAGGCGCTGACCGCGGCACCTTGGGAGTAGCCGCCGAGCACGATATCGGTGCTGGGGCAGCGGGTGGCCAGCTCGCTGAGGTGATTGCTGACATCGGCTACGCCGTCGGCGGCGCGGGCAAAGTCCGTCGAGGCGGGGTAGTCGACCGCGTAGACCCCGACACTCTGGCCGGGCAGCCGATTCCGGAGGGCCTCGACGAACGGGGCGCCGACCTTGCCGATGCCTGGTCCCTCGAACGTGCCGCGGGCGAAGACCACTTCTACGTCGGTGCAGCCGGTACTGGCGATGCCGGTCGGTGCCGCCGCGGCCGAGCCGGATCCGCCTAGCAGGGCCGCTGCCCCGACCGCGCTAACGGCGAAGGCTTGCAACAGGATTCGTACGCGTCGGCTGCGGACGGATGACGAGGCGGGCACGCGGCGGGTGAACAGGTGAATGTTCATGGCGGGGAATACCTCTCGGGCTGCGGTCTCGGTGGTGGCTCCATCCGATGTTCAATCGCGACAGCGCACGGAATATTCCACCCGCGAGCCTGCCTACCCATTTCGGTGACAGCGACGACTCGGGAGCGGCGGTCGTCGGGAGCCAGCGCCATGGTCGGATTCCAAGCCGGCGAATTGCGCTCCACGACCTCACGCACTACCCCGCCCTCGTCGAGGAAAGCGCTCAACGTCCCGCCTTGGATGTCAGTTGTCGTACAGATGCAGGGCGCGTGCGGTTTCGGTCGCCACTTCGCCACTCAGCGCTGTGACGGGGGGACCGCCGCGCTGATGGATCACGTTCGCCAGGACAACCACGTAGGTGTTCGACCCCGGATCCATCCACAACGTCACCCCGGTGAACCCGGTGTGGCCGAAGCTGCCGACAGGGAAGACGCTGCCGCGCGGACCGGAGTGCGCGGTATCGATGTCCCAGCCGAAACCACGCAGGTCGGGTTTCGCCGGTGCGGGCTGCTGCGGAGTCGTCATCAATTCCACGGTCGATCGCGCCAGCGGGAAGGGGCTGGGACGGCCGGCCAGCCGGTCGAGTAGCGCCTGCGCGAACCGGCCCATGTCGTGCACGGTCGTGAATACTCCGGCACTGCCGGCCACGCCACCCATGCGGCGTGCCGTCGGATCGTGCACGGTCCCGCGCAGCGGATGCCCGTAGTGGGGGTTGAGCCCTGGAGTGTCCTCATCGAGCGCGGTCGGCGCGATGCGCGGCAGCAGGTCGGTGCTCCACGTGCCAGCCGGGCAGCCGTTCACCTGAGCTCCATTCGGATCGGGGACGATCGCAGTCCCCCGGATTCGGTGCGGGCCACAGGCTTTGGTCGCAGGCAGATAACGCGTGTCCCACATGTCCAGTGGGACAAGCACGTTCTCGTGCACGTAGACATCTTCGGTTTCGCCCGTGAGCTGCTCGAGCACCGCACCGAGGATGATGAAGTTGATGTCGGAGTAGTGGAAGAGCTCTCCGGGATCGAACACCACCCACGCGGCGAGGGCACGGCGGATCCCCTGGGCCTTGTCGGCCTCGTCCAGTCCCCACGGACCGTCCAGACTCAAGTCTCCGGCAATGCCCGAGGTGTGGGTGAGCAACATGCGCAGGGTCACCCGCGCACGGCGCGGATCGTCGGCCGGGTTGAAGGCGGGCAGATACGTCTGCACCGGCTCATCGATCCGGACCTGGCCTTGCTCGTACAGCTGCAGGACGGCGGTCGCGGTCGCCAGGCTCTTGGTCAACGAGGCCACGTCGAAGATGGTGTCCTCGGTCATCGGCTCCGCGGGGGCAGGTGCGCCGTCCAACCCTGGTTCGCCGGCCAGCTTGCGCGAGCCGAAGGCCTGGCGGAACACGACGTTGCCGGCGTGTCCGACCTGGACCACGGCGCCGGGCAGCCGCTGCGCGGCCACCGCCTTCTCGACGAGCCGGGACACGGGGGAGAAGTCACCGCTCGGGATCACCTCGGCGACGACGGGGGTCGGCGACGCGGTCGTCGCGACAGTCGTCGTCGGCGTACCGGTGGCCGGGGGCGGGGCCGCGGAATGCCCGCAAGCCGGGGCGGCGGTGATAGCGAACACGACGGTGCCGACGGCCCAGAGCCGGGTCAGGCGAAATCGTGACACCGTCACCGAATCGAGGGTAGCCCCGCGCGGCGTCGGCGCACCGAGTTCAGCCGCGACCGAACCAAGGTGTGGGTGGACATCGTCATGGCCAGTTCGTAACCTGTCCGGGGACGTAGACAAGCTGGGCCTGAAGCGGTCCTTGCAGCGAAGGATCGTGACTATCCGTATGACCGGGGTGCGCCACTCACTTCGGCGAGCGGTGTGCGCTTCCGCGGCCGCGGTGCTGGCGGCGGCGCTGTTGATGGCCGACGTGCATGCCGACCCGGCGGACGATGCGCTGTCCAGGCTCACCGAACTGTCCAGTCAAGCCGTGCAGACCCGCGAGGCCGTCACGGCCGCTCAACACGATGCCGACGCCCGACTGGCCGCCCAGACCGCGGCCGAGGACCGCCACCGCGCCGACCTCGAGGCCCTTGCGGCCGCGAACGCCCAGCTGGCGCCCTATCAGGCGGCGGTCGACCGGGTGGCGGCGATGACCTACATGAGTGGCCGCGACGGCCAGATGGCGGCGGTGTTGACCGCATCCTCGCCCCAACGGTTGATCGACCGGCTGGCGCTGCAGCGCGTGATCGAGAGAACCACCGCGGAGCAGATGAAGGGCTACCGGGCGGGACGCGAGCAGGCGGGCGCCGCCGCCCAGGCCTCGGAGCGCTCGGCCGCCGAGGCCCGCGCCGCCGCCGAACAGGCCACCGCGGTACGGGCGGACCTGCAGGCCAAGTGGCAGGAACTGCTGCGCCAGATCGCCGCCGCGGAGGCGCAGTACGCGGCGCTGACCCCCGAACAGCAGGCGGTGATCGACAGCGCGCTGCCACCGCCACCGCCGCCGAATGAGCCCGCGCCCGAAGACCCGGCAATTGTCGCGATGCCCGAGCCGTCCCTGGCGGCCGCCCGCATCGACATCCCGGAGGCGCTGCCGGTCGGCGTCGCGAACGAGGCCGGCCTGCAGGCCAACACCGTCCTGGCCGCCCGCGCCGTCAGCGCACGGTTTCCCCAGGTCAACCACATCGACGGGGTCCGGCCGGACTCCAAGCCGTGGCATCCCCGCGGCCTCGCGATCGACATCATGATTCCCAACCACAGCAGCCCCGAGGGCATCGCGCTCGGCGACCAGATTCTCGAGTTCGCGATGGCGAATGCGGGCCGCCTGGGGCTCCAAGATGTGATCTGGCGGGGCACGTACTACACGCCGGCCGGTCCGCAGGCCAGCGGTTACGGCCACTTCGACCACGTGCACATCACCACGCTGCCGCGCCGCTGACCGCGCGGCACTGAGTGTCACCGCACGGCCGGCAGTGGTCGCCGCATTCCTTCGTTGACAGTGCCGCGCCGCCCGGTCTAGCGTTATGACTACACCCGTTGTCAAACAGGGATCGGGAGAACGCCTGCCATGAACGTGCCCATTCCGACGCGCCACCCCGACCGTCCGCGGCCCATTCCGGCGGGCGTGCGTGCCATCGCGACGGCCCTGGCGATCAGGAAGCCAACGGAGCAGCAGTGGCAGGTCCTCGGTGAACGGCTCACCGTCGGTGACGGGCCGATGGACCGACTCGTCGAGTGGATGGCCGCCACCGGGATGGAGCAGACGCGGCCGTTGTTCGAGCGCGCCCTCCACGACGGCATCGCCGGCATTCCGGACGCCCCGCAACCCTTGCGCGACTTCTTTCACACATATGAGGCGCCGCCGGACTGGGTGGACGCCGACATGGTGCGCAAGGGACAGCGCGCGCTGCGGCGCGGCGGTGCCGACGGCATGTATGTCGCCCGCGATGTGTCCCTGCTCGGCGGCTATCAGTTCTCGGGGTTCAACAAGACACTGATTCGCACCGGCGCGCTGGAGAAGGGTTCCAACAAGCGGTTCGCCGAAACGATGCAGTGGGCCATGGACGTCATCTCCGAAGACGGGCTCGAACCCCTCGGCGCCGGCTACCGATCCACCCTCCGGGTGCGGCTGATCCATTCCTTCGTCCGTCGGCACGTGTCGGCCATGCCCGACTGGCGCGCCGACGAGTGGGGGCTGCCGGTCAACCAGACCGACATGGCCGCGACGCTGGTCGGTGCGCTCGTCGCGCCCGCCGTGGGGGCCGTCGGAATGGGAGTCATCCTGTCGCCCTCCGAGTACAGTGCGGTCGCCCACCTCACCCGCTACGTCGGGTGGTTGATCGGCGTCGAAGACCAATGGCTGCCAAGGGATTTCCGCGATAGCGTCCGCGTGCTGGCCCACACGCTGTCGGCGCTGGCCGCGCCCGACGAATCAAGCCGACAGTTGGCTGTCCCTATGGTCGAGGACCCGCTGGCCTGGCACTACGACACCCTGCCGGGGCTGCGGCGCAGGCTCGCGCGCGCCCAGCACCTTTCGATCACCAGTGCATTCCTGGGCCGGCGCGCCGTGCAGTCCCTGGGCCTGCCATCCCACTCGCTGCCGTGGTATCCGCTGCTGCGGCTGCCGCTGAACCTCGCGCGCAGCGTGGCCGCCCTCGCCGTGCCGGGCGGCATGGAGCGTGCCGACCACCGTGGTCGCCGCGAGCACCGGAAGTTGTTGCGCACCATGATCGGTACCGACGCGGCCACCATCGGCGAGTCCGCCGTGCAGGTCAGCCAGGTCGCCTGACCTCCGACGGGGGCCGCGTGGTGGGTCATCGCACCAGGGTGGCGCCGCCATCGAGACGGAGTTGCTGCCCGGTCATGAACCGTGACTCGTCGGCGAGCAGATACATTGCGGCATAAGCGGATTCCCAGACGCTGCCCCGGCCCATCTTGAGCTTGACGACCTCGTTGTGTCGCTCGGTCGCTTCGTCGGCGTCGACGCCGAACAATGATTGCGAGTCGCGGTTGGCCAGCACGGAGTCGATCGGACCCAGCATCAACGTGTTGACGCGGATGCCCGCTCCGGCGTATTGCACGGCGGCGATCTCGGTGATCTGGTTCAGCCCGCACTTGCCCAGCGCGTAGGGCATGATGCCGACGTTCATGCCGATCTCGTTCTTCATGCTCGCGATCGAGGAGATGTTGACAATGCTCCCGGTGGTGTCACCGGGGTTCTGCTCCATGCATTGCGCGGCAAAGAGATTGCAGTGATAGCAGCCCAGCATGTTGACGGTGATGCCACGGTTGAAGTTCTCCAGGGTCATCGAGTTCGTTTCGAAGTCGAACGGCGGATTCGTCGCGACGCTGTAGACCATGCCGTCCACCCGTCCGCTGGTCGCCATCGCCGTGTCGAAGATGCGTTGGCAGTCGTCCTTGTCGGCGACGTCCGCCTCCACGGCGTAGGCGCTGCCGCCCTCGGCGATGATCAGCTCGACCGTCTCCTTCACGGCCGTCGGGTTCAGGTCCACCGCGACCACCTCGGCGCCGTGGCGGGCGGCCAGCATCGAGATGGCCCGCCCGTTGCCCAGGCCGGGGCCGGGGCTCTGGCCGGCGCCCACCACGACGACGACCTTGTTGGACAGGTCGAACGCGGTCCGTTCCTTCTGGTCGAAGTCGATCGACATGGCGGTCCTCTTTCAGTGGTTCGACGTCTGGGGTGCACTGCCCGAACTGCTGACCAAACGTAAAGCTGTGCCTGACCAAACGTACAGTAGTTTCCTGTACGATCGGTCACCATGAATGTGTGATGTCAGCAATGCCAGAAAGGCAACGTGTGAGCGGACACTCGACCGAATCCAACGGACCCACCCGGCAGCGCCTCATCGACGTCGCGATCGAGCTGTTCAAACGGCACAGCGTCGCCGGCACCTCGTTGCAGATGATCTCCGAGGAGCTCGGACTGACCAAGTCCGCGATCTACCACCACTTCCGCACCCGTGAAGAGCTCCTGACCGCGGTGATGGAACCGCTGATCGCCGAGGTGACGGCGCTCGTCGACGCCGCCGAGTCGCACCGCGGCGCCCGCGCCCGCGCCGACCACATGCTCGTCGGATACGCCGCGCTGGCCGCATCGCAGCGTGAGTTGCTGCCACTGCTCACCGGCGACCCCGGCGTGGTCGCGCTGCTGCGTACCCGCGCCGAGTGGGGCGCCGTCGTCGAACGCCAGATGGCACTATTCGCCGAGGTCGAACCCGGGCTGGGCGGACAGGTGAAGGCCGGGCTGGTGATGGCGGGGATCGCGTCGGCCGCTGGAGCCGACTTCGGTGACGTCGACGAGGCGGCATTGCGTGATGCGCTGATCGCGGCCGGGCGTCGCACTCTCGGCTTGCGGGCACCGCACGGCCGGGACACCCGAACCGGCTGAGGGCCGGCGCGGATCCGTCCACAGCCGGCCCGAGGCGGGAAGTGTCTGGAAGAGTGGAGCCATGCGCGAATATCTGAAGTTCTACATCGACGGCCAGTGGGTAGATCCGATCGAGCCGAAGAGCCTCGACGTCGACAACCCCACCACCGAACAAATCTCCGGGCGTATCGCTCTCGGCGGCGCGGCGGACGTCGACGCCGCGGTCGAAGCCGCCCGCAAGGCGTTCACCACCTGGTCGCTGACGACTCGGGACGAACGCCTGGCCCTGCTGGCAGCGATCCTGGCCGAGTACCAGAACCGTTCCGCCGACCTGGCCGACGCGGTCAATGAGGAGATGGGTGCGCCGGCGTCCCTGGCGGCCGGTCCCCAGGTCCAGATGGGCATGGGGCATCTGGCCACCGCGATCGAGGCGCTGAAGAAGTTCGAGTTCGAGGAGCAGCACGGCAGCACCCTGGTGGTCAAGGAACCGATCGGGGTCTGCGGCATGATCACGCCGTGGAACTGGCCGATCAACCAGATCGCCTGCAAGGTGTTCCCCGCATTGGCGACCGGCAACACCATGGTGCTCAAACCCTCCGAGGTGGCGCCCTACTCCGCGCAGATCTTCACCGAGATCATCGACGCCGCCGGGGTCCCTGCCGGCGTGTACAACCTCGTGTACGGCGACGGACCCGGCGTGGGAACCGCGCTGGCCAGTCATCCCGACATCGACATGGTGTCCTTCACCGGGTCCACCCGTGCCGGCATCGAGGTGGCCAGGAACGCGGCCCCGACGGTCAAGCGGGTCACCCAGGAACTCGGCGGCAAGAGCCCCAACATCGTGCTCGATGACGCCGACTTCGCCAAGAGCGTGGCCGCCGGGGTGTCGGTGATGATGGTGAACAGCGGGCAGAGCTGCAACGCGCCGTCCCGAATGCTGGTGCCGAACTCCCGCATGGACGAGGCCGCCGCGATCGCCCGCGAGACCGCGGCCGCGGTCAAGGTCGGCGACCCTTCCGACAAGTCCGCGATCGGACCGGTGGCCTCGAAGGTGCAGTTCGACAAGATTCAGGGTCTGCTGCAGCAGGGTGCCGATGAGGGCGCCACCGTGGTCGTCGGCGGCGTCGGTCGGCCCGACGGACTCGAGACCGGTTATTACGTCAAACCCACCGTGTTCGCCAACGTCCGCAACGACATGACGATTGCGCAGGAGGAGATCTTCGGGCCGGTGCTGTGCATCCTCGGCTACGACGATCTGGACCAGGCCGTCGAGATCGCCAACGACACCGAGTACGGGCTCGCCGGTTACGTGTCGGGTGCGGATCTGGAGACCGCCCGCGCGGTGGTGCGCAGAATCCGCGCGGGTTCGGTGTCGATCAACCACAACTTCGACATCAGCGCACCGTTCGGCGGGTACAAGCGCAGCGGCAACGGCCGCGAGTGGGGACCCTTCGCCTTCGACGAGTTCCTGGAGACCAAAGCCGCGGTGGGATACGCGCCGCAGTAGGGCACGGGCGGGTGGGGGCACCCGGGCCGGCTCCGTTGCTCAGGTATCGGCCGCCAGCCCGGTCACCTCGCCTCGGCGAGGCTCCACCTGAATGCTGCTGCCCGCCAAGGGCTGCGTGCATTGGTCGCAGATCAGTAGTGGGCCGAAGCTGTGGTCGCAGGGTCGATGTGTTTGGAGCAGGGCCGGCCCCTCGCCGCCGCGGTAGTGGGTAAGGGCCCAGTGGATGGCGAAGGCGACGACGGGGTAGAACGCCAGGCCCTTGGGGGTCAGGTGGTATTCGGACCAGTCGGCGCGCTTGGGGTGAGCGGCTGCTTGCAGGATCCCGATGTCGCAGAACACCTTCAGACGGCCGGCGATGAGCGTCGGAGGGGCCTTCAACCGGGTCTGGAAATCGCTGAACCGCCGGGTACCCAGGAAGGCCGCGCCGATGATTGCCGCCGACCATCGGTTGCCGAAGATCGCCATGGTCTGCGGGAACATCCCGGGTTGGTCGTTGTCGGTGGCGCGTAGGCGCTTGCGGGTGGTGGCCCGGGGTACCGACCGCGGCCAACCGCCGCTGGGACCCCACCTCGCGTCGATGTCGAGTGCCTCGGTCGGCGCCCGGCAGTGCGCACAGATCAGGATGGGCGCGAAGTCCTGACCGCAGGTGCGATGGCGCATCAGGGGCAGTTCGTCGGAGCGGTCGTGGACCCAGGTCCGTTCCCACTGCCAGATCGAGATCAGGACGGTCCATAGTTGCCGGCATTCGGCGGTCGGCAGGTAAGCGGCCCGAAGTGGCTGCTGCTGGTAGATCTGCCGGTACAACAGCCCATCGCGGACGAGCGACTGCAGTCGGGCCGTGAGGACCGCATTGGAGATCGGCAGGTGGGTGAAGTCGCTGAACTTCGTTGCACCCAGCAGTGATTCGCGTACCAGCAGCAGTGACCATTCATCGCCGAGCAACGCGAGCATGCGTCCGATGGCATTGGTGGTCCCGGCTTCCAGTTCGAAGGCCGGGGCGGGCGGGTCGAGTCCGCCGCCGGGGGGCTCGCCCGGGAGCGGGCGTCCGTTCATCGCGGGCCGTGCCACTGCCGCAGTTCCGCGCCGTCCACCCAGGTCGAGTGAGTTCCGCTGCAGATCCGTTCGGGCAGTCGCAGCTTGCAGACCGGCCCGTCGCCGGGGCGTGCGGCGTCGAGCACGACACAGTAGGACGCATCGTCGTTCAGGTCCATGGTGAAGGTGACGAGGTAACCGTCGTCCTCACCGGTGGATCCGACCCGGGGCGCCATCGGTGTCTCGCTGGCGAATACGCCGTCGCCGAACGTGATTCGCTCCTGCGATCCGGTCTGGAGGTCGTGCTTGACCAAGCCGTT
Organism: Mycolicibacterium sp. MU0053; assembly: GCF_963378095.1. Taxonomy (NCBI): domain Bacteria; kingdom Bacillati; phylum Actinomycetota; class Actinomycetes; order Mycobacteriales; family Mycobacteriaceae; genus Mycobacterium; species Mycobacterium burgundiense. The sequence continues at coordinate 5,308,367 of NZ_OY726397.1, read as the reverse complement.
GAACAAGAACTTGCCGGGTTCGCCCGTCGCCGCGTAGATGTAGCGGTAATCGCGGGTCTGCCGGGTGGGGTTGATCATCCCGAACTCGGTGAAGCTTTCACTGAGTTGTTCCTCGGTGGCCTTGCCGGTCGAGAGGTTGAAACGCCAGCGATGCAACCGGGACTCGAATCCGTCGAGGGCCAGCCACCGAAACGCGGCCTCCTCCAGCGAGCGCGCGCCCTTGGTCGACGGTGAGGGGTTGCCCTGGAAGAACCCGTCCAACACGATCCCGTCGCCGTCTTCGTAGGCGTTGGTGAAGTGCAGGACGTAGGTGGGATCGGTCTCGAACCACAGGACCTTCGACTGATCGCCGCGCCGTGGTACCACCGCGAAGCGCGAGGGCAGGTCGCGGCAGAACCGCGGCAGGTGCACATCGTGTTTGAGCAGCTCCGGATCCCAGAACAACGGGAAGTCGTTGAAGATGACGTAGTTCTCGGTGAAGGCCATGTCGTGGGGCATCCGGGGCCCGGCAGTTCGAGGTCGCTCAGGTGCAGCAGGTTGCCGTCTTTGTCGACCGTCCCGTGGCGCAGGTAGGGCGCCTCCTTGCTATAGCTGAAGAACAGCAGTTCACCGGTGACGGGGTCGACCTTCGGGTGGGCCGAGACGCCCCACTCGGGGAAGTTGCCGCCCCAGGTCTCCTTGCCCAGTGTCTCGGCGGTGTAGGGGTCCAGCTGGTAGAGATCGCCGCACAGGAAGAAGCTGGTCAGTGCCTTGCCGCGGTGCACGGTCACATCGGTGCTCGACGCGTCCTTCATCCGGCCGCGGGCGCCCCACCCGTCGGTGCGGAGGGCGTCGGACGGGTTCTCGATGAACCCCGCCCACAACGACTGGCCTGCCTCGTTGTCGGCCAGGAAACCATCGGTGCGCACGAACCGATTGCGGTAGTTGGCCGTGCCGTTGGTGAACTCGACGCTGTGGAGCATCCCGTCGCCGTCGAAGGGGTGATAGTTCTGGATGGCCGGGTGCAGCGGATTCTCGGTCAGGCGCAGGTAGACCCCGTCGAGGTCCTCGGGTACGCGCCCCGTCACGGCCTCGAGGTCATCGGCTCGCCACTCATTGCGCTGCGGGCGCCACGGGCCGGTGCGGTACGGATGGACGTCATCGGCCGGCAGTGTCGAGATGAACGTCGTCAACAGTTCGGATTCCACGATGCCTCCACTGGATTGGCTCGACCGTGCGGGCGGTGACCCGCCGCACGCCGCGACCTCAAGGTAATTTTGACAGAGTAACTCTGTCAACTGCATCATCACTGTGTCGGGTGAGTGCGCCGACAGCTACCGATCCACCGAACGGAGGCAGCAATGGGACACGGGGTGTGGATTGTCGGGGCCTACCAGAGTGATTTCAGCCGCAACCTGTCCCGGGAGAGCCGCGACTTTGCCGCGCTCGCCGAGGAAGTGGTCGATGCCACCCTCGCTTCGGCCGCCATGGACGGACGAGACGTCGACGTCGTGCACGTCGGCAACGCCTTCGGCGAGATGTTCGCCGCCCAGGGGCATCTGGGCGCGATGCCGGCGACCGTCAACCCGGCGTTGTGGGGGACCCCGGCGTCCCGGCACGAGGCCGCCTGCGCTTCCGGAAGCGTGGCGGCCCGAGGGGCGATCGCCGATCTGTGCGCGGACTTTCACGACGTGGCGCTGATCGTCGGACTGGAGCTGGAAAAGACCGTGCCCGGCGATGTCGGCGCGGCCCACATGAGTGCGGCCGCGTGGGTCGGACATGAGGGCACCGACACCGGCAACATGTGGGCCTGGGCCTTCTCGAAGGTCGCCGACGAGTACGACCGCCGCTACGGTCTCGACCATGCTCACCTGCATGCCATCGCCGCCCAGAACTTGGCCAACGCCAAGCGAAACCCCAACGCCCAGACCAGATCCTGGGCGCTGCCCGATCTCGTCGCCAACGCCGACAACGACCTGGTCAATCCGGTCGTCGAGGGCCGGCTACGACGGTCGGACTGCAGCCAGCTCACCGACGGAGGCGCCGGCCTGGTGGTGGTCAACGACCAATACCTGCGCGACCATCCGCGGACCCGTCCGCTGGCCCGCATCGAGGGCTGGGGACAGCGCACCGTCGGGCTGGGTCTGCAGCAGAAACTGCACCGCGACCCGGAATCCCCTTATGTGATGCCCCATGTGCGCGAGGCCATCCAGGAGGCATTCGGTCGAGCCCAGGTGGAACTCGACGACGTCGACGGCTTCGAAGTCCATGACTGCTTCACCCCGAGCGAGTATCTGGCGATCGACCACTTGGGCCTCACCGGACCCGGGCAGTCCTGGCAGGCAATCGAGAGCGGCGACATCGCCATTGGCGGACGCCTTCCGATCAACCCCAGCGGGGGCCTGATCGGCGGCGGCCACCCCGTCGGTGCCACGGGTGTCCGGATGCTCGTGGATGCGGCCAAGCAGGTCAGCGGCACCGCGGGCGACTACCAGATCGCCGGCGCCCGCCGATTCGGCACCCTCAACATCGGGGGGAGCACCGCGAGCACCTTGAGCTTCGTCGTCGCGGCCCCACCCGCACGCTGAAACCACCAGCGCCCGATTCGGGCTACCGGCTGTCGCCCCTCAGAGGTGCAGATTCCACTGGCCGCAATCCTGGGCCAGCACATCGTTGACATCGACACGGGAGCCGCCCACCAGCGGTCCCGGATTCGAGGCAGTGTCGATGATGCGCTGGTACAGGACCGCGGCGGGGAAAATCTGGCCCTGGGACCAGGACCGGGTCTGCCAGGCCCACACCTTGCCGGGTGCCCGCGACCTACCGATGACACCGTCGGCGGCAGCCCACTGGCAGGCCTTGATGCCTCCGTAGATGCCGGTGCGCTGCGCCCCGAGCACCGAGTTGATGCCGCGAAACCACGGCAGTGCGAGGTTGTCCCAGGTATGGCGGTCGATGTCGTCGTCGACGCTGAAGTAGATCGGCGCGCTCTGGCCGCCACCGGCCGCCGTGTGTAGCTGCCAGCCGGTGCGGGCGTCCGCGACGCCGCCGGGGTACCCGCGGGTGAAGTCCGATGGCGCGGTCCCGCCGGGTTTTCCGTACTGGTAGTTGCTGACGATCACCAAACCCGCGGCGGTCAGGGACCGGGCGTAGGGCAGCGTGATCGGCTTGGCGCCGAACGATGAGCCCGGCCGGGAGGTCGACACATAGTTGATCACGCCGGCGTGGCCGGCGGCCCGGATGTCCTGCGCCGGAATCTGACGCATCGCGAAGTCGATGAGGGTGGGAGCGGCGGCCTCGGCCACCGGCGCGTGCTTACCGGCTGATACCGCTCCAAGCCCGGCCAGCGCCGACGCCGCGGCGGCGTACCGCAGTACGTCACGCCTGGAAACCTGCACGGCGCGAACGTTACCAAAGTGGTCGCTGTCAACACTGTGACGGCGGTCGGGGTGTCGGTTCGTGTTCGATTCGTTGCGGGCGGGGCGGCATCTGGGCCCGCGGTGCCATGGCTAACGCCGCTCCCGCGGCTGTCGATAGATCGGGCATGACTGCTGTGCGTGCTGTGGGCGGGCTCGCAGTTGTGCTGGCTACGGCCTGGTTGTCGGTGGCCACGGCGCGCGCCGATCGCGTGGCGCACCTCGAGGCCGTCCCGGTGGTGGCGTCCCCGACGTGCGACGGTGTCGTCAGCGCCGAGGCTCAGGTGACGCCGATACAGATCGAGGATCGAGTCGAAGACGGTGTCCGGGTGGCAATCCGCTACGACGCCGGGGTCTACGACGGATCCTGCGCGCTCACCGTGACCGTGACTTGGGCGAACCTGGACACCGGCGCAACCGGAAGCAGGGCCCTCACCGCCGTGTCCACCATCGACGGGCACTACGGATTCATCGGGTACGCCAACACCGTCTTCGAAACTGGCTCCGGCACAGTGGTCGTCACACTCAGTTCCCACCCGGGCTCTGAAATGCGCGTCACCACCTGAGGTAGCCGCGTCTGGCGAGCGTCGGCGGCCCGAATTGCCTACGCCGAGGGATAGTTCGGTGGAGGCGGCTGTGGTTCGAAGGGGGTGTACCACCACCAGTCGGCGCGTTCGCCGGTCGGGCCGGGACACGGTGGTACATCGGGTAGGGGTCGGGTTGGTGGTCGTGCGAGTGCGCTGTTTGTCAGGGGGCGCCCGGCAGCGTCGGTGACGACGAGTTGATCGGCGGGACCGGTGATGGTGATGACACCGCGGTGGTGCGCCCGATGGTGGTAGGGGCAGACCAGCACGAGGTTGCTCAGATCGGTGAGTCCGCCGTCCTCCCAGTGCACGATGTGATGGGCGTGCAGGCCACGGGTGCCCCCGCAGCCGGGCACCACACAGCAGCGGTCTCGCCTTTGGAGTGCGCGGCGTAGCCGACGGCTGATCTGGCGGGTGCCCCTGCCTGCCCCGATCGGCTGGCCGTTCCGCTCGAACCAGACCTCGCAGGTGGCGTCGCATAGCAGGTAGCAACGTTCATCGTCGGTGAGTAGCGGGCCCAGATGCAGGGCGCCCACGCGTTGCTCGACATCGACGTGCACGACGACGGCGGTGTGTTGGCCGTGCGGACGGCGCGCCGCTTCGGCGTCCCAGCCGGCCTCGATGAGGCTCATGAAAGCGTCGACGCCATCGGGAAACGGAGGCGCTTGATCGAGCACCTGCCCGCCGCGGGGTTCGTGGTCGCGTTTCCACTCGCCGATCTGCGCGTCACGATGAGACTGCAGGGCCGCCTCGAATTTGGCCGCCTCCACCCGCGGCAACCGGATCCGCCAGGTGGTGTGCTCGTCCTCGACAAGCTTGTCGATCGAGCGCTGCGATGGCGGCCGGGGTTCGGGGTCGGGCCGCGGTTCGAGTTTGACCGCGGTACGCAGTTGGTTGACCGTGGCCACGGCAGCCAACTCCGCGTAGTGCGCGTCGGATCCGTCGGCGGCGCGTTCGGCGATGACCCCGACCCTGTCGAGTGACAGCCGGCCCTCGCGCAATCCCTCTGCGCAGCAAGGGAACTTGTCGATCCGACGTGCGACCGCGACCATGGTCTCCGCGTTGCGGGGTGTGACCCCGGCTTTCCAGGCCATCAATGCCGCGATCGAACGCGCGCCGGTCATCCCACACAGGTCGTCACGGTCCAACTCGGCCACGATGTCCACGATGCGACCGTCGATCGCGTTGCGCTGACCGGTCAGCTCCGCCAATTCGTCGAACAACACCTCCAACCGCTGCACAGGTGTCACCTCCTCGGCGAAAGTGGCTGCGGCGGTGGGCATGACCTGATATTTGCAGGGGGGTGTGACAAGTTCTGTACCTGACGAAGTCGCCGCTTTGGAATCAAATCGCCGCCGCGCCGGTTGCACCCTCTATTGGGATGAGCTGCCAAGGGAACCGCACAGAGAAGGGGCGAGACGAATGAAAAGGTTCGGATCGGCGGGACTGGTTGTCGGCATGGTGTCGGCCGGACTGATCGGGTTTTCCGGTACAGCCCAGGCTTACGACGACCCGGAAAGCAGCCTGCGTGACCGGGGTGCGGGCGTTTACCGCGGCGACAGCAACAACCCGTGGCGGCATTGGATTGTGCCGCGGGTGAAGGTGCCGAAGGTCGACACCAGCGTGCGCACCTCGCCGTAGGGGACGCTCTCCAGGTCCCGGGATTGCTTGTCGCCGAGGATCTGCAGTGGTTCGACGAACCGACGAAATCGGTGCTTGGCGCCACCATGGCGGCGGGCGATGGCGGACTGCTGATGGGTGCTCACCAGCCGGGACCGAACCGTGGTGCCCGACCACTGGCCGGTCACGGCCTGTGCCATCGAACCGCTGACTGCGCAGCAGACAGACGAGCTTACCGACGCGCTGGACCCGACGCTGGAGTCCGCCGAGCGTGACGATGTGCGAGTTCGCTGCGACGGTGTGCCGTTCTACGTTGAGCAGATCGTGGCCGACATGCGCATGGCTACCCTGGGGCAGCGGCGTGTCCCTGACACGCTGTACGAACCGTTGATCGCTCCATTGCGGGCTGGAAGCAACATGCTGCCGGTGGTAGAGGCGGCGGCGATCGGTCGTGAGGTCGACAAATCGATACTGACGGCGATGGTCGATCTCGACGAAAGCCAAGTCGACGATGTGCTCGATCGGCTCAACGAGGCCGGCGTGCTGGTGCCGGCGGGCCCTGACGTCTGACGGTTCCGGCATGAACTGCTACGGGAGGTCGTCGACGAGTTGGCACCGCCCACTGTGCGACGAGCACTGCATCGCAAAGTTGCCGAGGTCCTGGTCGGCAGCGCTACTCGTGCAGCAGACCCGACCTGCCAAAGTCAGACTACGAAGGCTCAGCGCGAACTAAAGTGTGACCACGCCTGTTTGTTGCGGCGCGGCGCGTCGGAGGGGGAGCGCTCATGGCAGTGGAGACTGTTCCAAACCAACCGTGGAGCCGCCACCACGACAAGAAGGGAATCCCATACGTCAACCCGGCGCCGCGCACGGCCTATCCCAACTCGTTGCATGAGTTGGTGGAGCTATGCAAAAGCACAGCCACGGGAGGACTGCATGCGGCGGGTAGTCATTGGGCACTCTCCGATGCGGCCCTCAGCGACTTCACGTTCATCGAAACCCATGATGCGCGCGAGGACTGGGAATCCCATCCGCCCGGGGTCATCAAACCCGCCATGGGCAAAACCATCCCCGACGTTATTCCCACACGCCTCAACAGGACCTACCTCGATTGGCTGAACAGCCGCGAGGTTCCCCACTACCTGGTCCACGTCGAGTCGGGCAAGCGCGTGTATCAGCTGTACGCCGAACTGGATCAATTGGTCGACATGTCGACAGCGGCGACGCTCGGCGGATACATGAAGGAGCGAGCGTGGTGTCCTCGACGGAATCTACGTCGATCTTCTCCAGCGCAGCATCGGCGACGTCGGGGTCGACCGTGAGTTCGCGGTAGGTGAAGTCAGGCTCCGGGTCCCCCCGGAGAGGAAGCGGTCACGGGCGTCGGCTAGGGATCGTCGCGGCGCTGGTGGTCGCGATGACGATCGGTTACCTGGCCGGGCGCGCGCCGAGGCCAGGACCCCGACCTGGAGACAACGTACGGGCAGAACTGAACTGGGATGGCAGGCGATCAGCTTGATGATGCTTGCCGGGCACCGTACTCGCCAGATCCGTGCGGTTCCCGACGAAGCTATCTTCGGCCTGGCGGCGCTGACGGGCAAAAGTCCTGGCGCCGAGGAGGTTCCGTTCGTACCCGTCGGACCGGCCACAGTGATCGCACTGGGCGGGGCAAGCGTCGACGCGGTCATCGACGGGGAGCGGTAGCTGGGGTCGCGCCTCCGATCACAGCTGGTTTCGGCGACGGGGGTTTCCTGGCATGTGCCGCTGATGAATGGCAGGCTGAACGGCATGAAGAAGCGGACGCTCGCGGCACTGGCTCCCGTCGCCGCCCTCGTCGGCATCGCCGTGCAGGACCTGGTCCAAAAGGAGCAGACCCTGCGTCGCAACTTCCCGATCATCGCCCGGGCGAGGTACCTACTGGAATCGGTCGGCCCGGAGTTGCGCCAGTACATCATCACCAGCAACGATGCCGAGCGGCCGTTCAGTCGCGACCAGCGGCGCTGGGTGTACACCTCGGCGAAGAAGGAGAACAACTACTTCGCGTTCGGCACGGACAACGACACCGAGAACGCCGCCTACCCGATCATCAAGCAGGCCACGTTCTCCGACGTCGTGCCCGCCTCGCCAATCCACGGGCGCGACATCGAGGTGCCCGGTGCGAAGTTGCTCGGCGGCCCCCGCGGACGTCGGCATGCCTTCCGGCCGCCGTCTGCGGTCAACGTGTCGGGAATGTCCTTCGGTTCGCTCAGCCCGCAAGCGGTCCAGGCGATCAACAAGGGTGCCAAGATCGCCGATTGTTGGCACAACACCGGCGAGGGCGGTCTGTCGGAGCACCATCGCCAGGGTGGTGACCTGGTGTTCCAGATCGGCACCGGGTATTTCGGTTGCCGCGACGAGAGCGGCGACTTCGACCTGGATCGGCTCGTCGACGTCGTCGCGTCCGGGCCGGTACGCGCAATCGAATTCAAGCTGAGCCAGGGCGCAAAACCGGGTCTGGGCGGTCATCTGCCGGGCGCGAAGGTGAACGCGGAGATCGCCAGGATCCGGGGCGTCGAGCAAGGGAAAGACGTCGCGAGCCCCTCCCGGCACACCGCGTTTCGCAATGTCGACGAGATGCTCGACGTCATCGAGCGGGTCGCCGATGCCACGGGGTTGCCCGTCGGCATCAAGTCGGCGGTGGGGGAATTGGGCTTCTGGCACGAACTGGCCGACCGGATGGCCGACGGTCAGCGCGGCGTGGATTTCATCACGATCGACGGCGGCGAGGGCGGCACCGGCGCCGCCCCGCTGGTCTTCGCCGATCATGTGTCGTTCCCGTTCCGGCTCGGCTTCGCGCGGGTGTACGGACTGTTCGCGCAGGCGGGCTTGACCGACCGGGTCACCTGGATCGGGTCGGGCAAACTCGGACTGCCCGCCAACGCGATTGTGGCGTTTGCCCTGGGCGTCGACGTCATCACGGTGGCGCGGGAGGCGATGCTGGCGATCGGCTGTATTCAGGCGCAGAAGTGCCACACCGATCGCTGTCCGACCGGTGTCGCGACGCAGAACGCGTGGCTGGCGCGGGGGCTGGATCCGGAGCAGAAGTCGCATCGGCTGGCCAACTACATCCTGACGTTGCGCCGCGATCTCGTGAAGGTCTCAGAGGCGGCCGGGGTTCGTCACCCCGCTCTGCTGGGCCCCGACGACGTCGAGATCCTCGACGGGGACCGCGGGCACCGAACCCTCGCAGATGTGTACGGCTATCAGCCGGGGTGGGGCATCCCCGGACCGGAGATCGCCGACGAGATCGACGCGTACATGTCGCGGTACGACGACCGGCCCGGGACGGACGAAGTCGTCGAGCACAAACCGCTGGATGTGACAACCGAGCCAAACCAGGCGACGGAATAGACAGCCTCGGCCCGGTGTGGCCGCCGGATCACGACCCGGACGCCGCTGGCGCCGCCGCGGCGGCGACGTCCGAAGGTTGCTGATGCCTTAGGGGCCGGCCGGCGTCACGTCCACACCGGACCCCTTGATCGACGCCTTCGCCCGATTCTCGGCCCGCACCTTGCGCTTGCCGCGCACGTACCCGGTCACCGAGATCGTCGCCGCCAGCAGGGCGTCCTCGCCCTTGACGAACGGATGGAACCCGACCCCGGCGCCGCCGCGGCCCTTCACCGGAATGTCGGCGACTTCGGTGACCTTCCAACTCTTTTCGGACAACGACAGCATGGCTTCGCCGTTGGCGCAGGACACCGGTAGCGCGGCGATCACCTCGTCGCCGTCGCCGGTCAGCTTGACCCCGGCCACGCCATTGCCGGCCGCGCCCTGCGGATTCACCGCTGCCGGGTCGAGGCGCAAGATCTTTCCGCGTCGGGTCACCAGCGCCAGGTGGAAACCCTCGGGCAGCACCCCCGAACCCAGCAACCCGGTGATGTCGGGGGCGACCGGGATGTCGCGGATCTTGTACGGCAGACCGCCGCCGGTGGTGAACTTCACCCGACCGTCGGTCCACACCGCCCATCCCAGGCCGGAGGTGAGCAACTCGCCGTGGCTGTCGGAGAACACCCCTCGATCGTCGAGTCGCCAGGCCGCGTTGACCTTGCGCTCGCGCGGGCCGTCGTCCGCGGCTCCCGCGGTGACGGGAGCGGCGTCGAAGTCCAGCACGGTGCGGCGATCGAACTCCGAACCCTTGAACAGCTTCGCCGTCTCCACCAGTTCCTTGTCGATCACCACTCGGCGGGCATCTGGATTGGCCACCAACTCGGTGAGTTCGGCGAACTCGGCGTCCAGCTTCTCGGCCTCGGCCCGCAGTTCGATGACGTCGAGTTTGGTCAGGCGGCGCAGTTGCAACGCCAGCACATAGTCGGCCTGCACGGCGTCGATCGCGAACCGGTCCTGCAGACCCTGGCGGGCCTCGTCGACGGTGTCGGATCCCCGGATCACCGCCACCGCGGCGTCGATGTCGAGGTGGATGGTCATCAGGCCGGCCACCAGATGGCGGCGCGCGGCGACCTTCTCCAACCGGTACTCGCTGCGGTGCAGCACCACCGAGTCGCGCAGCGACAGGAACGCGGCGATCAGCTCCCGCACCGACCACCAGCGCGGCACCCGGTTCTCGTCGAGAGCGACGAGGCTGGCGGCGAAGGTCGACTCCAGCGGTGTCAGGGCCAGCAGCTGTTCACGGATCTGCTCGGCGTTGTGTCCGCGCTTGGCGGTGACGACGATCCGTAACCCGTTGCGGCGATCGGTCAGATCCGACATGTCCGCGACACCGGGCATTTCGCCGGACTCGACAAGCGCCCGGATCCGTTCCTGCACAGTGTTACTCGCGACACCGGGCGGCAGCTCGGTGACAATGCAGTTCTTTCCGTCGACGGTCACCGTGCCGCGCACCGTGAACTGGCCGCGACCGGTGGTGATGTATTCGCGCAGCCCGGCGGTGCCGACCACCGTCGCGCCGCAGCCCCAGTCCGGCCCGGGAATGAGCTTGACCAGGCGGTCGTCGGTCATGTTCGGGGTCTTCAACAGCGCCCGACAGGCGGCCATGATCTCGCGCGGATTGTGCGCCGGGACCTTGGTGGCCCACCCCTCGGCGATGCCCATCGCACCGTTGCACAACAGCACCGGCCACTGGGCCGGCAGCACCGTGGGCTCGATCCACTCGCCGTCGAAGGTCGCCACCATCGGTACCGCGTGACTGTCGAGTTCGGCGGTCAGCGCGGCACCGGGCGCGGACAGCCGCATCTCGGTGTAGCGGTCGGCGGCCGGTATGTCGCCCTGGATGCGCGGGAAAGCGCCCTGTCCGTCAATGACTTTGACGCGCTGGAACTCGGCGGCCATCAGCGCCGCCGCGCCGTACATCGACGCGCCGCCGTGCGGGTGCAGGTTGCCGGTGACGGCTGAACAGACCTTCGAGGACTTCTGCGGCTTGTTGCCGGGCAGCAGTTTCGAGTCGTGCATCTGGTAGAGCAGACGCCGCTGGCCCGGCTTGAGCCCGTCGAACGCCGACGGGATGGCGCGGTCGCTGACGCTGTAGAGCGCAAAGGTCAGCTGATAGTGGTTCCAGTAGTCGTCGGCGCTCTGTTCGAGCACCAGGTCGGGATTCTGCTCGGGAACATCCAGGGTGGCGGTCACAGTGATTACCTACGTTCCTAGTCGAGATCGAGGGAAGCGGTGTCGACGCGGGAGGCGATATCGGCCATCCAGGTGCGCCGGCCCTCGGGCGGTCCGCCGAACAACGTGTGCCGCAACTTCTTCTCATCGTCGTCGGGATGCACCCGAATGACGGTGCGGCGCTGCGGATCCAGCACGGTGTTCCAGAAGTCGTCGGCGTCCATCTCGCCGAGGCCCTTGTTGCGCTGCACCTCGACCTTGCGCTTCGAGGTGGCCTTCATCTTGGCCACGGCCGCGTCGCGCTCGGACTCGTCCTGGCAATAGATCCGCTGAGTGCCGTCCTTGACCACGAACAGCGGCGGCAGCGTCACGTACACCATCCCGGCTTCGACGAGCGGGCGGTAGAAGTCGAGGAACATCGAGATCAGGCTGGAGTTGATGTTGCCGCCGTCGGGGTCGGCGTCGGAGGCGAACAGGATCCGGTCGTAGCGGCACAGCTCGGGGTCACAGGTCTCCCGCACGCCGCAACCGAGGATGCGTTCGATCGAATCGAACTCGTCCTTGGCCCGCGCCTTGTTGAGCGTGAACCCGTAGACGTTGGGGGGCTTACCTTTCAGAGGGAAGGCCGCCTGAAAGGTGGCGTCCCGCGCGGCCTTGATGGTGCCCAGCGCGGAATCGCCTTCGCACAGGAACAACTCGGCACCCGACCCGCGCCCGCTCTCCCGGCTGGGCAGCAGCTTGGGTGGCAGCGACAGATTCGTGCCCAGCCCCTTGGCTTTGGACGCCGCGCGGGCCCGCGCCTTCGCCCCTTCCGCGCTGCGCCGGGCCCGGGCGGACTCCAGCGCCAGCTTGGTCCACAACGACACCGCGTCCCCGTTGGCGGGGTTCGCCGCCCAGATGGTGACGCTGCGCGCGACATCCGGGGCCATCGCCACGTTCAACGACCGCGACGACACCGCGGTCTTTGCCTGGGAGTCCCACGCGACATCAGGCGCGCGGGTATCCACGGCGAGCGCGGTGACCGCCGCGAAATCCTGTGGCTCCGGGCCTTCTTCGCCCTTGGCCAGGCCCAGGTCGCGGATGCGCGAGGCCCGGTCGGCCAGCGCCTCCGACAAGCCCTTGATGGCGGCCGTCAGGTGGGATCCCCCGCCGGGGGTGCGAACGGTGTTGCAGAATGCGGCCACCGTGGCCGGCTCGGCCGGGCCCGCGGTGAGCGACCAGCGGAACGGGGTCGGGCCGCGGCCGGTGGTGTACTCACCGCGACCCTCGACGACGGCGCGGATGCCAGGGGCGGGAGTGTCGGCCGCGGTGCACATCAGGTCCAGCAGCGTGTCCGTGCCCCACGGTCCGTCGAAGGGTTCGAGCAACGCCGGCGGGACCTCCTCGCCGGGCCAGCCTTCGTCGACGACGACCAGGTGCACGCCGGGCGACATCCGGGCCGCGGCGTGGGCGCGCAGCAGCACCTCACCGACGTCGACGCTGGTATCCGGGACCACCTCCGGGTCGAACAGGATCCGCACCGTCGTGCCGTGGGCGTCCGGCTTTCGGTTGCCGGCGCCGCGCAGCTTCTGGTTGTCGGCGCGAGTGAATGGGGCGTCCGGGTCGAAATCCTTACCCTCGAACACGCCGGGATAGCCGCGGCCGAAGCTCTGCACGTAGGTCTTGCCGGCCCGGCGCACCGTGACGTCGGTGCGCGCCGAAATGAACACCGCGGCGGCGGCCCCGATTCCGTTCAAACCGGCACCCGTGCTGGCGGCATCGGTATGCGCGGAGAACTTGCCGCCGGCCCGCGCGGTCCCCAGTGTCTTGACGATGCCGTTCTTGCCGTTCACCGGGTCGGAGTCGACGGGCAGGCCGCGGCCGTCGTCGGCGACGCTGACCGATCCGTCGGCGTGCAAGGTGATCGTCACGCAGGAGCCGCCGTGGGTGGGGTCGGCCACTTCCTCGATGGCGTTGTCGATCAGCTCACGCAACGCGGTGTTGAGCACGTCGAGGCCCAGGTTGACCGCCGGCCGCAGGCGTGTGTGCTGGACATCATCGAGTTCGGTGATGTCGGCGGCGGTGTAACTCACTGCGGGTCCTTTTGTCGATGCCGAGAGGGGGCCGCAGGAATCGTAGACGCCGGGACCGACGACCTCACGTAACCCGCAGGCGCGGTGGCGCTGCGGTCATCGCAACGTCAGATTAGGTTCAGCCTTGGCCCGCGACGACCGCGTGCACGGGCCAGCGGTGCGGGACGCCCCTGAGGTGATGGCTGCCCCGGCCCTCGAACGTGATCCTCGACCCGAGCACCAGGGGCGGGATGCCACCCGATACGAGCACCTCACCGGGGGCCGCGAGCGCCATGATCCGCGCCGCGATGTGCACCGCGATGCCATGAACGTCGCCGTCGACCACCTCCACCTCGCCGGTGTGCAGGCCGGCGCGGACCTTCAGCCCGAGGTCATCCACGGCGTCGCGGATCGCGCACGCGCAGTCGATGGCGCGCGCCGGACCATCGAAGGTGGCCATGGCACCGTCGCCGGTGAACTTGACGACGACGCCGCGCGCGGCGCTCACACGCTGCGCCACGGTCCGGTCGTGCGCATCGAGGATGGACGACCAGGCCTCGTCGCCCAACTCGACGGCGCGCTCGGTCGACCCGACGATGTCGGTGAACAGCACGGTCGAGAGCACTCGGCTGGTCGGGCCGCTGCGGCGGGTGCCGGTGACGAATGACTCGATCTCGTCGAGCGCCCGGTCGGCGTCGCCGGCGAACAGCGCGTTGTCCTCGCCGTCCAGTTGGACCAGGCGCGCACGCGGGATCCGCGCTGCGACCTCGCGGGCGTGCGCGCCGATCACGTGCCGGTCCCCGCGGCGGTGCAGCACCAGCGTCGGGGCCTGGATGCTCGCGAGCGCGGGGCCGACATCGGTGCGCAGGAAGACGTCCAAGATCTTCTCGAAGTACCCGGGTCCGCCGGACAGCCGCTCATTGCGGGCCCACCACCGTCGTTTGGCGGGGTCGCCGGTCCAACTCGGTGCGAGGTGGTCGACGACGGCTCCCCTGCCGACGGTGTCTCGATAACCCTGCAGGTACTTGGTGAGCACCGGTTCGGGCATCCCGAACGTGCGGTCGGGGCCGCGAACGTAGCGGGCATAGGGGCTCCACAACACCAATGCCCGCACGCGCTGCGGATGCGTCGCGCTCAACAGCATGGCGGGCAGCGCGGATTCGGACATCGCCACGATCGCCACGCAATCGCTGCCGACGTCATCCAACACGGCGGTCAGCCCGTCGGTCCAGGACTGCATCGCCGCGCGCCGGTTGATCGGCACCGCGTCGGAACTGCCGACCCCCAGCAGGTCGGACAGGATCAGGCGACCGAAGGACGCCAGCCTGCGCAGCAGGCCCGCGACGGTGGGGTCGTCCCAGAGCAGATCGATGGGAAAGGTCGCGGTGGGCACGAACAGCAGGTCGGGCCCACTGTCACCGACGACCTGATACGCGAGGTGGACGTCACCGTCTCGCGCGTATCTGGTCTCGGGAACGTTGACCATCCAGGGATGCCTAGCTGCGCGCCGGGGATGGTCCGGTTGCGGTCATCGGGCACTCGGCCGCGGATGCCTGCCGGCCGACCGCGATGAACCGCAGGCCGTGGCGAAGCCAGAGCCAGGGCAGTGCGGTCGTGGCGGAGGCGCTCATCGCCTCAGCCTACGAGCGCAGCGCAGGTCAGGAGGCAAAGTTCCGGCGAAACAGCGGCCAAGGCCCACCTACATGTGACATTGTGTGTTGTCACATTTTGACCCACGCCGATCCGAGGGAGAGCGTCCGCAGTGAACGATGTCGAGAAGGCGGAAGTTCGACCGAAGCGCAGGATGTTCCGCTACGGGATCGCAGCGGTCGTGTCGGTCGGGGTCCTTTACGCACCCGCACCGGGCATCGCCTGGGCGGACGCAGACGACTCCGGATCGTCATCGACCGCCAGCGCAGGGTCGGCCGACGCGGGGACACCGGGGCGCACCGATTCCACACGTGGACCTGGGGCCGCGCCGGGTAGGCCGACCCGCGCCGGCCAGGCAGGCGGCGAGGCATCGGGCGGGGACAGGCCGTTCGCCAACCGAAAGGCCACGAAAGACGCCCGGGTGACCGACATCCCGGCCCGGGTGAAGGACGCACTGGCCCGGGTGAAGGCCCACGGGCTGGATCGGGGCGCTGACACCACCAAGCCCCGCCAAATTTCAGCGGTTCCCTCGGCTCAGATCGCTGACCCGCCGGCGGTCGAGACCGTCGGGCAGGTGCCGTCCGTGGACACGACCCCGGAAACGCCCGTCGTTCCCGAACCGGTTGTCGTGGAAGTCAATCCGGTCGGCACCACCGCCCCGGCGGATGTCCTGCGGGTTCGTGACAGGGTCACGCTCAAGCGGACCCTGACGACATTCGGCAACGCGGCGGCGCCGGAACTCAGCGCGGCGGTGGTGACGCCGACTGCCCCACCCGAACTCCCCGCCGCCCTGGCTGCGCAGCCAAAGCCGGCGCAAGTCCAACCGTCGGCGGCAGGTCAGATCGACCTGCCGGCGCCGCTCGCCGCCGTCGTCGACCCAACCACGGTCGAGACGACGACTCCCGTTGCGCCACAACCGCTGTCGCCGGGCGCCAAGCTGCTGGAACTGCCCGGCCGCATTGTCAACGCGGTGCTGGAGGCGCTGGACTTCACCTCCTCGGCCAACAGCCCTACGCTTCCGGTCAGCCTCACCCCGATCAACGACCTGATCTTCGGCGCCTTCCGTGAAGTGGAGCGCCTGCTGGGCCTCCAGCAGCCCCCGCCTCCGCAACCCGCGGTCCCGACACTGACCTACGACGGGCCGACCGACAGGCCGACTCCCACGGTGGCGCAGTTCCTCAACGCGTCGACGGCCGCGTACGTGCTCGGCTCGACTCCCGGGGACCTGAAGCCGTTCGTCGTGAACGGCCGCCAGATGTCGAGAACCAACATCCTCACGGGCATGGTGGGCAAGGCCTGGGTGACCCCCGAGGGGCAGGTGATCATCGCCTATCAGGGCACGACGGGCGGGACGCATCTGTTGTTCAACCCGCTCATCGTGATCCCGCAGGTCATCGCCGACCTGCAGATCGTGTTCACCGGGACCACGCCGTGGGCGTTTCACGACGCCCTCGACTTCGCCGAGCAGGTGCAGGCCGAGGCGGCGCTGCAGGGCTTCGGCGAGGACGACCTCTTCGTCACGGGTCACTCGCTCGGCGGCTGGGAGGCCCAGTACGTCGCGCAGCAGACCGGCCTTTCGGGCATCGGGTTCGAGGCGCCCGGCATCAACACCGTCGTCGACGGCAACGGCGCCGAGTCGATGTTCGTCAACATCGGCACCTACGGAAGTTCCGCGCCGTACATGTCCACCGATCTGCCTGGACTGCAACCGTTCATGCCGCCGTATGTGCCCGGCGGCGGCAGCAAACCGCACTACGGCCCCATCGTGATGGTGGGCGATCCCGCCGCCATGACGCCGCTGTACAACGCCGCGGCGCTGTGGGGCAGGAGCCCGGTGGGCAGCGCGATCTTCCTGGTGGACTATCTGATGAACTTCTTCCAGTACCACCTGCCCGGTGTGCAGGCCTACCATCTCGACGTCACGTCGGACCCCGGCGTGGTGCCGTTCCTCGGCACGAAGCGGGGGCCCGTGCACACCGGCTACGGGGATATGACGATTCCGGAGTTGATGGCGGCGGCCTCGGCGGACGGGATCCTTTTCCGGCCCTAGACGCGTCACCTGAGCCATCACAGCCGGTAGTGATCCGCTGTCTTCCACTCGTCGCGGACGCTGTGAATAACATGTGTGTAATTCGCCGTCGGGCCTGTTCTGGGCCTCGGCGACCTGTGGATGGATGGCATCCCGGTGGTGCGCGGCGCGACGCACTGCGCGCGGACACCCGGGGGACGCGAACCCGGGACCGTCAGACGGTGAAGCCGCCGTCGACGTTCAGGTTCGCGCCGGTGACGTAGCCGGACTCCGGGCCGGCCAGGAAGCTCACCAGGGCGGCGACGTCGCCGGTCTGTCCGTAGCGGCCTTGCGTGGTGACCTGCTTGAGGCTTGCGGCGAAGTCGCTGCCGTCGGGATTCGCGTCGGTGTCGATGGGCCCGGGTTGCACGTTGTTGACGGTGATGCCGCGGGTGCCGAGATCGCGGGCCAGCCCACGAGTGAACGAGGACACCGCGCCCTTGGTCATGCCGTACACCGCCAGCCCGGGCCCCGGGATGCGGTCGGCGTTGATGCTGCCGATGTTGATGATCCGTGCGCCTTCGCCGAGATGCTTGATCGCGGTGCGGGTGGTCCAGTACGGCCCACCGATGTTGATGGCCACCAGGCGGTCGAACTCCTCGGCCGGGAAGTCGTCGATCGGCGCGAGGTGTGCGACGGCCGCGTTGTTCACCACGATGTCCAGGCCACCGAGGTCGACGACGGCCTGCTCGACCGCGGCCGCGTTCTGGGCCGGATCCGCGGCGTCGGCCTGAATGGCCACCACGGTGGCGCCGCCGGCGGTCAGTTCGGCGACGAGTTTCTCGGCGTGGGTCCCCGAGGCCGAGTAGGTGAACGCGACCGCGGCGCCGTCTGCGCTCAGTCGACGGACGATCTCCGCGCCGATGCCGCGCGAACCGCCGGTGACCAGTGCTCGCCGTCCTTGCAGGGGTGTGGTGCTCATGTCGAAGGTCTCCTCGCAGTTACGAACCGATGTGTTACTTAGTACGCTCTGGTCAAGACCGATCACGCGGCAGAGCATTCCCAGTGTGACCGGGATCACAGGAAGGGATGCGCGATGGCGGTGGGTCGGCCCCGGGAGTTCGACCCCGAGCAGGTCGAAGACGCGGCGATGAGGCTGTTCTGGGAGCGCGGCTTCGACGCGGTGTCGATCTCCGACGTGACCGCCGCGACCGGGGTGAATCGGCGCAGCATCTACGCCGAGTTCGAGTCCAAGGAGAAGCTGTTCGCTCGGGCCCTGCGGCGCTACCTCGCCGGACCGAGTGCCTATCTGGACGACGCCCTGACCCGGCCGACGGCGCGCGATGTCGCGGAGGCGATGGTGCACGGCGCGGCCGACACGGTCAGCGGCGACATCCACGGTTGCCTGACCGTCGGTGCGGCCCCCGGCCTGGCCGAGCTTCGCGAGACGACGGTGCAGCGACTCGCCGAACGGTTCGACACTGCGGCGGCCGACGGCGAGTTGTCGGGCGTGGACACCCTGTTGTTGGCCCGCTGGATCGCCGTCGTGTGCCAGGGAATCGCCGTGCAGGCCCGCAGCGGGGCGAGCCGGACAGACCTGCACGCCGTCGCCGACCTGGCGTTGACGGGTTGGCCGCAATAGGGCCACGGTTGTCAGTCGTAGATGACGGCGAGCCCCTTGCGCCGCAAGTCGTCCAACCCTTCGCGGAACGCCTGCAAGTACTCCGGTGAGTGCCCCACCCAATCGGTGATCTCCCCAACGATCTGCACCGGCTCCCGGCTGCGGTACGAGTGCGTCGGATTCCCCGGAAATTTCTTGTCCGTGACATTCGGGTCGTCCTCGACGGACCCTTGCGGCTCAACGATGTACACGTGCCCCCGCCCCGGCCCGAGCGCCATCTCGGCCGCCAGCACCGCACCGGCCAACACCTTGGTCATGTAGACGTGGTTGGAGATGCGACCGGCCTCGTAGTTCGACGGTCGGCCGGGCACCAAGAAGTCACCCACCTTGAGGTCGACTTTCGTGCCGTGCAGATACGCGCCCGACTCGTGTATCAGAAAATGTTCCGGCGTAGCCGTCATGACAAAACCCCCATGCGTTATCAGTGGCCCGGCGATTGTGCACGAGGTTCGGGGGCTTGCCGCAAGCCCCCACCTCGCCTTTATAGTGGGGACGGGAAGACGCCTCACGGGCGAACAGTTACGAATGGTGTAGCGAGCCCAGCCACTGCTGCACGAGGTCGCCGTCATCGGCATCGACGGACCGCAGCGCTGTCAGCGTGGGGTGCCCGGCGATCAGCAGCGCGCTGTCGGTGCCCGGCTCTGGCTCTTCGGAGACTTCGAACTCGCCCAGATGCAGGTCGCCGTCGCGGATCTCGTCGACGCGCGCCTGCACCACCCCGCCGCTGGCCAGCCGTGCGTGGCGTAGCGGGCCAAGCTCGGCCGCAGGCCGATCGGGGACGTTGAGGGACAGGACCGTGTGCTCGGGCGCCTCGAGCAGCAGCTCCAACACCGGCGCCACCAGACCGGCGGCGGTGTCCCAGTGCCGCTCGCCCGAGGGGTGCAGTGCCACATCCAGGGACACCGCCAGCGCTCGAGCGCCGTGGATCTTCGCGGTGAGCGCGGCCCCCACCGTGCCCGAATACAGCACGGCCCGACCGACATTCGCGCCGTGGTTGATGCCGGACAGGACGAGGTCCGGGGGCGGATCGAACCAGCCGTTGAGCGCGGCGGCGACGATGTGTCCGGGCTGAGCGTGCACGGCCCATGCGTCGACGCCGCCGAGTCCGGGCAGCTCCCGGCGCTCGACGACGGTGCGGCCGTCCCGGCGGACCGCGCTCAGCGCCGCGCTCGCACCGCTGGCCTGCTCTACGGGGGCCGCCACGATCACCTCCAACCCCGCGTCTCGAGCCGCTTCGGCCAGCGCATGTAGGCCTGGCGAGTCGATCCCGTCGTCGTTGGTGATCAGTGCGCGACGCACGTGTCGTCCTCCTTCGCCTTATCCGTCCGCTCTACTTCCAGGGGCGCAGTTCGACCCGCTCGGCGAGCGTTTCCACGGCCTGCGCACCGCCGGTGCCCAGCCCGTGCCGCACGACATTGAGCGCCCCGCAGGCGGCCCCGATCTGCAGCGCGGCGCGCAGCGAACGACCTCGCGCCAGGGCGGCGACCATGCCCGCCGTCATGGAGTCCCCGGCCCCGGCCGGGTCCGCGGGTTCCAATTTCGGCATCTCGATCTCGATGACGTCGTCATCGGAGTGCGCGTCGTGGAGCAGCGCCAGCGCCGGGGCGGCGCCCGAGCGGGAGACGACGATCGTGCCGGCGCCCTCGTCCCGCAGGCCACGCATGGCCGCGACCAGGTCGTCGACCTTGTCGGATTTGCTCGACCGTCGTCCAGCAGTTCCTCATGGCTCACCTTGATCAGGTCGGGTTTGCCGGCCAGCACCGCTTCGAGCCGCTCACCGGACAGGTCGGCCGCCACCTTGCAGCCGTTGGCCCCGAGGTCGGTGGCGAGGCGACGGTAGAGGTCGGCGGGCAGCACGTCATCCTCCTGGGGTCCTGACAGCAGCACCCTGCCGTGCGTCAGGCCCTCGGTCAGGGTGAGCTCGTAGAGCGAATCGAGCTCGTGGCGGTCCAGCGAACTGCCGCGACTTTCGGCGACGACCTCGCGGCTGCCCGTGCGCCGGTCGTGCACGTACGCGCCATTGCGCGAGCTGATTGGAACAATCCGCGCGGTCACGTCCTGGACGGGCAGCAGGTGGTCGAGAACCTCGCCGGTCTCGCCGCCGAGGGCCGCGCACAGCACTACCGGCACCCCGAGCGAGGACACCATGCGTGACTGCCACACCCCCTGCCCCCCCGGCGTGGACATGGATGTCTGCCACGCCGGAGCGGTCCTCGACCGTCACGGTCAGGACGGGCAGCGGCGCGAAGATGACCACGACGTCGGGACGCTGATCAGCCGCCCTGTTGGGGGTGTTCTCTCGGCGGTGGGTCTTGGTCATGGGTGAGGGGGTACCCACTTGACGCGGTCGCGGCGGCTATCGCATCAGGAGTTTGAATCCGGGGTCGGGCTTTGCGTCGACTCCCACTTGGACTCCAGTGAACGCTTGACGGGCGTGCCGGCGGCCATTTCGAGCTGGCAAGTCTCGCCGTCGTCGCCTTCGAGGGTGATCAGGAAACCCGATTCCGCCGTTTCCTTGTGGACCACCTTGAAGGCCTGTTCCCCGACGCCACGGTCAAAGGTGATGAGGTCGCCGGGAGCTGCGTCGTCGATACGGGCGGTCGTGGGGGATTCAGACATCCCCGCAGGGTAACCAAATGCGGGCCGCCTTAATCCTTTCGAGAAGATGTTTTCGCGCGGCGATGTAATCCCTTGGCCCGTTGCGAAAGTCGGGTGCACTGCTCCCGAGGTTGTGACGAGTCCGTGACATGTTGCGGGCGGTGGCGATGCCGAGGTCCGGCCGTAGTGCCCAGTGCTGAGGTGCCGACCTAACACGTTGGCGGACAGTAAATTCCGGACATTCCACCGTCTTTCCGGCGCGTCGCGGAGACCGGTTGGAGCGCTTCGGCGGGGGCAGGACGAACCCTTTCCCGCGATCGGCGCGATCCGACCGGAGTTACATTGGCGAAGTGCCGCCACCCGCGCCCTCGTTCTTACCACCACTGCCGCAGACCGGCACGCCGAACAGGCGGTGCTGAGCCATGCCCACCGAGACCGCCATCCATTTCTTCCTGCAACTGACCGTCATCCTGGCCGCGTGCCGATTCGCCGGATTGGCGGCGCAGCGTATCGGGCAACCGCAGGTCGTCGGCGAGATGATCGCGGGCGTCGCGCTCGGCCCGTCGCTGCTGGGCCGGGTCGCGCCCGATCTGCAACAGGCCCTGTTTCCGTCCGGGGTGAGCAACGTCGTGCTCTACACCACGGCGCAGATCGGCCTGGTGCTCTACATGTTCGTCGTCGGTCTCAACTTCGACATCAACCACGTCAAGCAGCGAGCCGGTACCGCCGCGGCGGTGTCGATGACCGGAACCTTTGCCCCGCTTGCGCTGGGTGCGCTCGCCGCCATTCCGCTGCTGTCGGCCGGCGGGTTCTTCGGCACCGGAGTCAGTCTCGGTATGGCGATGATGTTCCTGGGCGCTTCGGTCGCGATCACCGCTTTCCCCATGTTGGCCCGGATCATCTTCGAAAAGGGGCTCGCCGGAACCCCGTTGGGGACCCTTGCGCTGGCCTGCGGGGCGACTTCGGATGCGATCTCGTGGTGCGTGCTGGCGACCGTGCTGGCCGTCCATCGGAACAGTCCCGAGATGGCGGTGGTCGCGATCGTCGGCGGCCTGCTCTACACGGTCGCGGTGCTGACGTTCGGACGTCGGGCCTTCGTGCGGCTCGGCGCGGTCTCGGAGGAACGGCAGAGCATCCCGACCCCGGTGCTCAGCACCGTGCTGATCCTGCTGGTGGCGTGCTCGTGGGTCACCGACACGATCGGCATCTACGCGATCTTCGGCGCCTTCATCCTCGGGGTCGCGATGCCGTCCGGCTTCTTCGCGCGGCGTCTCACCGAGAAGCTGGAACCGCTCACCACGACATTGCTGTTGCCGCTGTTCTTCGTCTACTCGGGCCTGAACACCGAGATCGGTTTGGTCAACACGCCGGCCTTGTGGGCGGTGACCCTGGGTCTGCTGGTCGTCGCGGTCGCGGGGAAGGGGATCGCGTGCGCGGTGGCCGCGCGCGTGAGCGGGGTTTCGGCCCGCGAGTCGGTGGCGCTGGGTTCGCTGATGAACGCCCGCGGGCTGATCGAGCTCATCCTGCTCAACATCGGCTTGGAGGCGGGCATCATCACCCCCACGCTGTTCACCATTTTGGTGTTGGTCGCCATCATCACGACGCTGATGGCCTCGCCCATATTCGAGGCCGTGTACGGCCGTCACCGCACCGAAGAGCCCTCGGTGCCGGCTGAAGAAGGGTATCCGTATGAACGTGCCTGACCAGGTCGCGAAGCTGGACGCGACCGCCCGAGCGGCCCTGGTCCGCCGGATCAGAAGCCAGTTGGTCGAATCCCCGGCTCCCGCAGTGGATCACGACGTGATCATCGTGGGTGGCGGCATCGCGGCACTGACGCTCGCGTTGGAGATCCGCAGTGCGCGCGCCCAAACCCGGATTCTGCTCATCGAACCGAACGTGCACCCGGTCCCGGAGGTCACCCACACCGTCGGCGAGTCGACGGTGGAGGTGTCGGCGCACTACCTCCGGGACCGCCTCGGCCTGGGCCAACACCTGGGCGAGGCGCACATCCGCAAGATGGGTCTTCGGATGTTCTTCTCCCAGAACGGGAACACCGATATCGCCGCCCGAATGGAGGTGGGTAGTTCCTCGTTCGTCCCGCAGGTCACCTACCAGATCGACCGCGGCAGGTTGGAGAACGAACTCTATCGGCGCTGCGTGGCCGCAGGCATCGACACCGCTCGTGGCCGGGTCCGCGCCGTGGACTTCGGCGCGGACCGACACGTTGTCTCCGTCCAGGGCGACGACGCGAATGCGTCGATCACCGCGCGGTGGGTCGTGGACGCGTCGGGCCGGAATCGGGTGCTGCCGCGGCAGCTGGAACTCAAGCGCGCGAACCAGCACCATTGCAACGCCGTCTGGTTTCGGGTCGCGACCGAGATCGACGTCGGCCAGTGGAGCCAGGACCCGGCGTGGCAGGGCCGGCTCGTCGAGGGGGACCGCGCCCTGTCCACCAATCACCTGATGGGTGAGGGTTATTGGGTCTGGCTCATCCGGTTGGGCTCGGGCGCGACCAGCGTGGGCATCGTGGCCGACCCCGCATTCCATGCGTTCGGTGACTTCAACACGCTGGACAAGGCCAAGGGGTGGCTGCGCGAGCATGAGCCGCAGTGCGCTGCTGTCCTCGCCGAACACGACCACGAGATCCGCGACTTCCGCGTCATGAAGAACTACAGCCACGGCGCGGCGAAGGTCTTCGACGGTGCGCACCGTTGGTGCGTGACCGGCGACGCCGGAATCTTCCTCGACCCGCTGTATTCCTCGGGGCTGGACCTCGTGGCCATCGGCAACGGTCTGATCACCGACATGGTGGTGCGCGAACTCGACGGCGAGGATGTCGCGGCGCGGGCCCAGATCAGCGATTCGCTCTTCCGCTCGTTGACCGAGATGTGGCTGGCGGTCTACCAGGACCAATACTCGCTGATGGGTACGCCGGCGGTGATGGCGGCGAAGATCATCTGGGATGTCGCCTTCTACTGGGGATTCATCGGTCTGCTCTACATCAACGACCGATTCGTGGGCGTCACCGACGATCCCGGATTCGTGCCGCACCTCGACGGTCTCATCGCCCTGAGCAACCGGATGCAGCGCTTCTTCCGGGAGTGGGCTGCGGTCGCGGAGAAGTCGGCCGCGGTGCCGTTCGTCGACTTGTACGCGCCGTTGAACTTCATGGCCACGCTGCACACCGCGATGATGGGCCCCAGCCAGGACTTCACCGCGCAGTTCGAGACCAACGCCCGCCTGCTGCGCCACGTGGCGGGCCAACTTGTCGAGGCCGTGCTCGAGGAGAAGGTCCACCGGTTCGACGACGACGCCATGGTGCGGCAGGTCCAGGCGTGGCAGCGTGACCCGCTGCTGCGCGAACTGCGCCGAATCCACCGCGCGGAATCGGCCGCCAACCCCCTCAGCAGGAGTTGGATCGTCGCCACCGTGCCCGCGCTGGCACCGAGCTGACCTCGCCGCCCACGCTGCGCGGATCAGCGGCCCAAGTGGGTACCCATCCAGCTTGGCCGCGGTGACGAACTACTCACAAGCCGTGCCATAGGACGAGGAGTGCCCATGCCTGTCAGCGACCCCGTGCCCGCCGACCGTTCGTCAACGGTGGGTCGAGCATGACCGCGCGCCCCAGCCCGGAACCATTGGCGATCGTCGGAATCGGCTGCCGATTCCCCGGCGGCGCGGGCTCCGCAGCGCAGTTCTGGCGTCTGCTGTGCGACGAGGTCGATGCGACGTGCGATGTGCCGGAGACCCGGTGGCATGCCGCGCGCTACCACGATCCCAACCCGACGAAGCTCGGCAAGATCGTCACCCGCCGGGGCGGGTTCCTCGACGAGATCGACCAATTCGATCCGCAGTTCTTCGGGATATCGCCGCGCGAGGCGCATTCCCTGGATCCGCAGCAACGACTGTTACTGCAGGTCACCTGGGAGGCGCTGGAAGACGGTGGGATCCCCCCGGACGGCTTGGCGGGCAGCGAGATCGGCGTGTTCGTCGGCGGTTTCACCCTGGACTATCAACTCCTGCAGAACCAGGGCCGCACCAGCCGCTACCGGTTCAAGCCGCATTCGGCGACCGGCATGATGATGACGATGCTGGCGAACCGCCTCTCGCACGCCTTCGACTTCCGCGGCCCCAGCATGACGGTCGACACCGCGTGCTCCAGTTCGCTCGTCGCGCTGCATCTGGCGGCGCAGAGCATCTGGAACGGCGAATGCGACCTGGCATTGGCTGGCGGCGTCAACATCATGATCGGACCCAACACCGCCATCGCGGAATCGACCAGCGGATTCCTCAGCCCGGAGGGGCGTTCCAAGGCGTTCGACGATTCCGCTGACGGCTACGCGCGTGGCGAGGGCGGTGCTGTTGTCGTCCTCAAACCGCTGCAGCAGGCGCTGCGCGACGGCGACGAGATCTACGCTCAGGTCCTTGGCACGGCGGTGTCCCAGGACGGCCGCACCGACGGCATCACCGTGCCCCGCGAAGAGGCTCAGGAAGCCGCGATCCGGGCCGCGCTCGGCAGAGCCGATGTCCACCCCGACGAGGTGGGCTACGTCGAGGCGCACGGCACCGGCACACCGGTCGGCGACCCGATCGAGATGCGCGCCCTGGCGAACGCGTTGACCGCCGAGCGGCCGGCGACGCAGCCGCTGGTGATCGGATCGGTCAAGACCAACATCGGCCACCTCGAGGCCGGCGCCGGGGTCGCCGGACTGATCAAGGCGGCCCTGGTGCTCAAGCACGGCTTCATCCCGGCCAACCTCCACCTGCGCACCCCCACCAGGCACGTCTCGCTGCCGGACCTCAAGCTCGAGGTTCCCGCTGCGGGCCGACCTTTCCCCGACTGCGTCCGCCGCGTGGCCGGCGTCAACTCGTTCGGGTTCGGCGGCACCAATGCCCACGTGGTGCTCGCCGAACCGCCCGCACCGGCGGCCGCAGTCGCTCCCGACGCCCACGGGGGCGGTCCGCACACCGTGCTGCCGATCTCGGCGCGCAGCGAAGAGGCCCTGGCCGCGACGGCGGGTCGGCTGGCCGAACACCTGGCGACGCCCGGGGATATCACCCTGGCGGACCTGGCCTACACACTCGGGCGGCGCCGCGCCCACCTGGGCTACCGCCAGACCTTCACCGTCGAGAGCATCGCCGAGGCGCGCGACCAGCTCCAGGCCATCTCGGCCGGTGGACAACTCTCGGTGGAGCGCGCCGCCTCCGCACCCAAGCTGGCATTCGTCTGCACCGGGATGGGACCGCAGTGGTGGCGGATGTGCCGCGGACTCCTCGACGTCTACCCCGTTTTCACTGCGAGCATCCAGCGCTGCGACCGCGAGCTGTCCCGCTACGCCGACTGGTCCCTGCTCGATGAGCTGCGCGCCGACGAAAACCGTTCCCGGATGGCGGAAACCGAGATCGCGCAGCCCGCCAACTTCGCGGTGCAGGTCGCGTTGGCGGAGCAACTGGCGCACTTCGGCATCACCCCGGACGTGGTCGTCGGCCACAGCGCCGGCGAGGTGGCCGCGCACCACCTCTCGGGTCTGTTGACCTTCGAACAGGCCGTTGCGGTGATCTATCACCGCAGTCGCCTGCAGCAGCGCACCAGCGGGCAGGGCCGGATGCTCGCGGTCGGGCTCGACGCCGAGACACTCATGCAGTCGCTCGACGCGCCGACATTGGCGGAGTTCGGGCACCGGGTGTCGGTGGCCGCCATCAACAGCCCCACGGCGGTCACCGTCGCCGGCGACCACCGCGTCCTCGACAGCATCGCGCGTCAACTCGACGAGGCGGCGGTGTTCCACCGTTATCTGGCGGTCGCGGTGCCGTATCACACCCACTACATGGACGCGGTGAAGAACGAACTGCTCGTCGCCCTCGACGGCCTGTCCTCGAAGGCTGCGACGCTGCCGATCTACTCGACGGTCACCGGGGAGCTGTTGGATCGCTACGACGACGGCGCCGCCTACTGGTGGCAAAACACCCGCGCCACCGTGTTGTTCGAACCGGCGCTGCGCCGGATGCTCGACGACGGGTGCACCCACTTCGTCGAGCTGGGACCACATCCGGTGCTGGCCGCGGCCATCGCCGAAACCGCAGGAACACAGAAGGTTTCGGTGACCGCGACGCAGCGACGCGACCAGGACGACAGCCGGGTGCTGCTCAACTGCGTGGGCGCCCTGCACTGCCAGGGCCGCGACGTCGCGTGGGAGAACCTGAACCCCGGCGACGGTGCGCGCCTGCTCAAGCTGCCGTCCTACCCGTGGCAGACCAAGCGGTTCTGGAACGAGACCTATGAAGCCGAGGAGGCGCTGTACTACAAGCCGGTGCACCCCCTGCTGGGGCAGCCGGTGCGTGCGGTGCATCCGACCTGGGAGGTCGAACTCAGCGCGACCACCCACCCGTTCCTCGCCGAACATCGGATCCAGGGCAGCGTGGTCGTGCCCGGGGCGGTGTACGTCGAGATGGCATCGGCCGCCGGCAGGCAGACATACGGCGCCGAGCACAGCGTCGACAACCTGGTGTTGCGCCGCGCGGTCATTCTCGATGACACCTGCGACCCGGTGTTGCGGACCACCCTCAACCAGGACGACGGCACCCTCGAATTCGCGGCGTTCACGGCGACCGCCGACGGCGAGCTGAAGTGGACGATCACCGCGACCGCAGAACTCAACACCCGTCCGGCGGCACCGCCCGGTCATGGCGCGTTACCCGCCGCAGGGCCGGCCACGGCCGTCGACGCCGAGGAGTTCTACCGTCGCACCGAGGCTCTCGGATTCGATTACGGCCGCGCCTTTCGATCGGTGTCGAGCGTCACCGCCGGCCACGACTGGGCAGCCGCCGAAATCGTCGTCCCGCCAACGATCGCCGGTGAACTCGCCGACTACCGCTTCCATCCCGCGCTCATCGACGGCGCCTTCCAAACGCTGTTCGGCGCACCATTTTCCGGGCAAGAGGACAGCGACGGGCCGTTCCTGCCGACGCGTATCCGGCACTGCGCCCTCTACGGCCCTGCGGACGAACGCATGACGGTGCAGGTCAGGGTGCAATTGGCGACGAGAGAGGCCGTCGAGTGTGACATCACGATCACCGACCGTGAGGGCACCCTGACCGCGGTTTTCGACGGCTTCACGGTGCAATCGGTGAGTGCATCGTCGCGGATGTCGCATGATCACATCGACAAGGGCCTGTACGACATCCAGTGGGTCGAAAAGCCTGACGTGGCAACCACCAGTGCTCCTGATGACGAGGCATCGGAGCCGGCATCGTGGCTGATCCTCGCCGACGAATCGGGTGTCGGCGCTCGACTCGCGGAGCAGATCCGCGGTCGTGGTCACCGTGTGCACACCGTCGCGCACTCCTCCGCCGGTGCGCACACCGTCATCGACTGGGGCGCGTTGATCACCGCGCACCTCGACGGGGCGGGTGCCGGCATCATCGATTGCTGGCCTTTGGACATGTCGGCGGACTCGCACGATGTCGACGAGTTGGGCGCGTTCACCATCCTGCGTCTGGTCAAGGCACTCGCGGAGCACCGCAGCGCCAAGCCCCGTCTCTTCGTGGTCACCGCCAACGCACAGCCGGCCCCCGGCGCCGAACTGACCGGCGTTGACCAGGCCGCGCTCTGGGGTCTCGGGCGCGTCATCGGCCACCAGGAGTTCGCCGAGCACTGGGGCGGTCTCATCGATATCGACGCCGCGGATTCGCACGCGTTCTCGGCCGCGCGGATCTGCGACTACGTGTGCGGCGGCGACCCTGAAGACCAGATCGCGATCCGTGGCGCCATGACCTTCGTCCCGCGCCTGCGGCCCTGCCGCGACCTGACAAAGCCCTTCCCCGCCAAACTCGCCCCCGATGCGACCTACCTGGTCACCGGCGGAGCGGGGGCACTCGGCCGCGTCGTGGCCACGTTCCTCGCCGAACGCGGCGCACGACACATCACGCTCGTGGGCCGCACGGCTCTCCCGCCGAGGGAGCAGTGGGCGACACTGGCCGAAGACGACCCGCACTTCGACACCATCACCGCGATCCGCGCGATCGAGCGGCATGGCGCCCACATCAGCAGCGCCAGTATCGATGTCACCGATGCCGACCAGATGAGGACGTGGCTCACGGACCACATCCGCGGCGGCGGCCGCCCGGTCCGCGGGATCATCCACGCCGCCGGGGTGGTGAATGACCAGCTCCTGGTCAACATGGCGGAAGCCGACTACGCGACCGTGGTGGCCCCGAAGATCGCCGGCGCCCGCGTGCTGCACGACACGTTCAACCAGCACGCCCTCGACTTCTTCGTTCTGTTCGGCTCGGCGGGATCCACCATTGCGGCTCCGGGACAAGGGAATTACGCGGCCGCCAACGCGTTCCTCGATGCCTTCGCGCAGCACCGACAGGCACAGGGGCTGCCCGCACTCACCATCGGCTGGGGACCGTGGTCGGTGGGAATGGTCGAAGAACTCAAGCTGGAGAAGATCTATGCGCAGCGGGGCATCGAGCTCATCACCCCGGCGGTGGGCGCGCGGATCCTCGAGCGCGTCATCAACCAGCAGGTGCCCGCCGTGGTGGCGATCACCGCCGACTGGAACCGAGCCCGGCATGCCGGGCTCGGCGGCCGGTTGCCGATGATGTTCTCGGAGCTCGAAACTACCCGGGGAGCAGGCGATCCCACCGATTCGGGGACGTCGATCCTCGACGTGCTGGCCGCGACCCCCGAGGCCGACCGGCCGAGCATGGTCGCCGAGCACGTACAACGCGTCGTCGCCGCGGTCTTCGAGTGCGCGCCCAGCGACATCGAACCCGAGGCCATGCTGGATGAGATCGGCCTGGATTCCATGATGGCCATGGACTTCCGGGTGCGGATCAACACGATGTTCTCGATCGACCTGCCCGTGCTCGAGATCCTGCGCGGGGTCAGCGTGAACTCGTTGTCCGCCCGCATCGTGGCCGAACTCCACTCGATCCACGGCACGGCGACCGCGGCGGACGCAACGCCCGTAGCCGTCACCGAGGATCCCGTCGAAGTGCTGATGAAGGACCTGTCCGAAGCCGAATTGCGGGAACTGCTGGCCCAGCTGGAGGCGGAGGCAACCGAGCCGGAGCTGGGCGGGTCGCAGTCGTGACGCGCTCCGAGGTCCGCCCGGCGGCGGATGCCACGAAACGCGTTTCCGCGGTGCATGTTCGGGGCCTGTCGAAGACCTACGGCGGGACCGACGCGGTGCGCGGTCTGGACCTCGATGTCGGCTACGGCGAGATCTTCGCGATCCTGGGCCCCAACGGGGCCGGCAAGTCGACGACCATAGAAATCCTGGAGGGCAATCGGAAACGGGACTCCGGGCGGGTACAGGTCCTCGGCGTTGACCCGGCAGCCGCCGGCCGGGACTGGCGCGCTCGAATCGGGATTGTCCTGCAGGAGGTCAGCGATGCGGGGATGCTCACCGTGCGCGAAACGGTGCAGATGTTCAGCAGCTGCTACGGCACCGCACGGGAACCGGCGGAAGTGCTCGAACTCGTCGGTCTCGCCGCGGTGTCCGGTTCGCGGGTGCGGGCGCTGTCGGGTGGCCAGCGCCGCCGACTCGACGTCGCTCTCGGCATCGTCGGCAAGCCGGAACTGCTGTTCCTGGACGAACCCACCACCGGTTTCGACCCCGAGGCCCGGCGCCAATTCTGGGACCTGATTCGATTGCTGGCCGCCGATGGCACGACGATCCTGCTGACCACGCATTACCTGGAGGAGGCAGCGGCGTTGGCGCACCGGGTGGCGGTCATCGCCGCGGGCAAGCTGGTCGCGGTGGACTCGCCGGCGAGGCTGACCGCGCATGTCGACACCGCTGCCACCGTCCGGTGGACCGACCGAGACGGAGTCCACGTCGAGCGGACGGAATATCCGACCGAACTCATCAGGCAGCGGAGCAACGCCGGCGAAGAGTTGGCCCAGCTGACCGTGACCCGACCCACGCTCGAAGACGCCTACCTGCAGTTGATCGGACTGGCGTGATGTCGACCGGACTCGCGAACACCACCGCGGCGGGGGTCCCGTCGGCGGTGCGGATCGGATTCTCGCGCGTCGTGCCCGAATTGAAGATGTTCTACCGCCGGCCCGAGCAGGTGGTCCTGACGTTCTCGATGCCGGCGGTGATCTGTCTGCTGCTGGGCTCGATCTTCTCGACCAGGCTGCCCGGCAGCGCAGTCACCACGGGTTCGGTGATCGCGGCGAGCATGCTCGCCTACGGCATCCTGTCGACATCGTTCGTCAACCTGGGCATCAGCATCGCCGCCGACCGGGACACCGGGGCGCTGCGGCGACTACGCGGCACCCCGACGACCGCGACGTCGTATTTCATCGGCAAGATCATGTTGGTCGCCATAGTCAGCTTGGCCGAGGCGGTCATCCTGTTGGCCGTCGGCGTGCTCGTCTTCGGGCTGCGCTTGCCCACAGACCTTTTCGGCTGGTTCACGCTGACCTGGGTCTTCTTGCTCGGTGTCATCAGTTGCTCGCTGCTGGGTGTGCTCATCAGCAACTTCGCGAGCAACGCGGTCTCGGCGGCGGCCCTGACCAACGGCCCGGCCGTGGGCTTGCAGTTCGTGTCGGGAACCTACGTTCCGCTCATGGTGTTGCCGGCCTGGATGTTGGTCGTCGGGTCGCTGTTTCCGGTGAAGTGGATGGCGCAGGGATTCCGGTCGGTGTTGCTGCCGCCGGAGTTGGTGGCCATCGAGCCGGCCGGCAGTTGGGAGCATTGGCGGATCTTCCTGGTGTTGACGGCGTGGAGCATCGGTGGGCTGATCGGTTGCCTGGCGGTCTTCCGGTGGTCGGACGGTGATTGAGGTTCTTGAGGTCGTGCCACGGAGGGGTCGGAGGTGCGCGCTACGTCCGCACCATCTTGCCAATTCGATGGTAATGTCATGCCATGTACGTGACAATTGATCGGGTGGGGCGGGTGGTCATCCCAAAGGCGCTGCGTGTCGCGTTGGGCATCACGCCGGATACCCCGCTTGAACTGATTCCGGATGGATCCGGCCTGCGGATCGAACCGGTTCGGCCGCGGCAACGCTCGATCGACAACGCCGCCGACGGATTGCCGCTTCTCGGCGACGTCGAGGGTGCCGTGCTGACGGATGACGACGTGCGCCGACTTCGCGACGACACCCAACGGTGAGTGACCGTTGGGCGTGCGACACCAGCGTTGCCGTCGCCGCTCTCGACCCCTCCCACGAAGCTCACCGGGCGTGCCGGCGCGCCCTGGTTGACCTTCGTCCGGTGCTCGCCGGGCATGCCGCGTTTGAGACGTATTCGGTACTGACTCGCCTGCCGCTGCCGTTGCGACTGAGTGCCGATCAAGCGGCCACGGTGTTGGCCGCGGCTTTCCCCGGAGACTGCTGGCTCGACGCGGCCGGAACCCGCGTTCTTCGTGAACGCCTTGCCGGACTCGGCATCGTCGGCGGCTCGGTCTACGACGCCCTCGTGGGTCAAGCTGCCGTCGACAACCACCACACTCTGCTCACCCGTGATCGGCGCGCTGAGCGCACGTATCGCTCACTGGGCGTGGAGTATCGAGTCGTGGACTGAGAGCGACTCGCGAGGGTCGGTTCCATTGGATACCGCGGCACAAGTCGTCCCGGAGCTGCCTTGGCGTGCGGAGCCTCCGGCCCCTGTGTCCGATGCCATGTTTCCGCGCCACGGTAAGCGGGCAATTGAGCAGGACCATCAGCGCGTCGGAAGAGATCATGGCCAGTCATCCCACGATCGGCGTGGAGGAGGAGTTCCTTCTCGTCGATCCGTCCACGGGTGAGCCAGTCGCCCGAAACACCCGGGTCGCCGAACTCGCCGCCGCCAAGGGCGTCGAGCTGCAACTCGAGCTCACCAGTTGCCAAGTGGAGACCGCCACCGAGGTGGCAGCCACCCTCGATGACCTGCGCGCACAGCTGCTGCGGCTGCGGGGCGTCACCCGGGACGCGGCCGCCGCCGCGGGCGCGCAGCTGCTGGCGGTCGGGCTGCCGCCGACGGTGCCGCACCATTTTCCGATCACCGACTCGCCGCGCTATCGGCAGATCGGGGAGCGGTTCGGCATGATCGCGCACGAGCAGGGGATCTGCGGCTCCCATGTGCACGTGGCGGTTCCCAACCGGGAAGCGGCGATCCGCGTGAGTAACCGGCTGCGGCCGTGGCTGCCGCTGCTGCTGGCACTGACGGCCAACTCCGCGATCTACCGCAATGCCGACAGCGGTTACGCCAGTTGGCGGCAGGTGTTGTGGTCGCGGTGGCCCAGCGCCGGACCCCCACCGCACTTCGACTCGGTCGACGACTACGACGCCACGGTTCAGCAGCTGCAGAACGTCGGCGCCATGCTCGACGACGGCATGGTCTATTGGGACGTCCGCCCGTCGGAGAACTTTCCGACCGTGGAGGTGCGCGTCGCTGACGTGCCCGCCACCGCCGCAGAAACGGTGCTACTCGCCGCCCTGACCCGTGCAGCGGTCATGACGGCGCTGGACGACGAAGCGCGCGGCGTCGGCGTTCCTCGTCTTCGGCAGCATGAATTGGCTGCGGCGCAATGGAAGTCGGCCAGAGACGGGCTCGACGGCCTGGCGGTCGACCCCTTCGGGGACCGCGGACTCGCGCCGGCCATCGAGCTGTTGCGGGAGTTGGTCGAGCGTCTCGCGCCGGCACTGCGAGCCGTGGGTGACTTCGAGTTCGTCGACGCTGAACTCGGCCGCGTCTTCGCCGACGGCAACGGCGCCATGCGTCAACGCGCCGCCTGGGCGCGCCGCGGTGCCGTGTCGGACGTGATTGAGGTGGCCGCTGCGGCGACGGCCGAAGGGTGTTGAGCTGTAACCGGGACAACCGCGGGTGCTGGCAGTCAGGCGTTGCGGCCCGAGAGCGCATCCCGCACGCGGTCGACCAAACCGGCGCCCGGGCCGAGGATCCTGTTGGCGGGCGGCCGGTCCGGAGCCAGCGGATGCGGCCGCGTGGGCGCGAGATTCTTGGCCCTCTGGAAGGTCTCGCTGAGCTCCTGCAACCGCTCGCGCGGGCAAGCATCCCGCAGCTGAGGCAGTAGCTTGCTCTCCTCGTCCTCAATATGGTGGCGAATATCGGCGATGAATTCTTCGACCAGCTCACCGTACTTCGGATCATTGGTATCGGTCTTCTCGATCTCCTTCATCACCTCCTCGGCTTCGGAGTGTTCGGCGATTTCGTGCTCGACCAATTCGTCGCCGTTGGGCAGCACCTCGCGGGCCACGGGGTAGATGTATTGCTCTTCGGCTATGGCGTGGCGGACGATTTCGGCGATCACGTGCTCGACCACCTCGGACCTGGTTCGCGGGTCGCCGGATTTGATCTGGGCGAAGAGTTGTTCGAATTCGCGGTGATCATCGATGATGTCGTCGATGATGTTGCCAGGCTGCTGATCGGTCATGCTTCCTCCTTTTCGCTGTAGCTTTCGTTTTCGCTTACCCACGGCGCCCGGTGCCAAACCGGCGCCGGGGCGGGTTCCGGCCATGCTCAAACCCCTGGTCAGCCGGAGCTGACCGGTCACCCCACCATGTTCAGGATTAACCCCACGGCGGTCCCGGCGAAGACGAGGACGAAGATCGCCACGGCAATCAGGGTGACGATCTGCGTGGGCGTGTAACGGTGGCGCGGCCGCGGTGCCGGCTCTGCGAGGCCTGATGTCTGAGCCGACTCCGGTGGTGTGCCGCCGGCGGCGACACCACCTCCGAGTTCGAGGTCCGGGGTGTTCGCGGGATCAGGGTCCGGCGGGGAAGCGGTCATCGGGGGAGCTTTCTGTGCAAGCGTATTGGTTGGGTCGGGGCGTGCCTCAACGCCGTCTGTAGCGCAGAACGGCGGCGACGCCCGACCCCTTGTGCTTCGAGCTCGTCACGGATCGCCCGCCAACGCAGTTCCAGTTGCGCCGCCGCGCCCTCGGTGTCATGGGAGCTGTCGAAGTGGACCGACACGAACGGACCGTCGCGGTCCAGCAGCGTGCGGAAGCGGTTGGGTTGCATGAAGACCTCCTGTGCTCGCATGCCTTGTTGGGTGCCCGCCCACGTACGCGCTAAACGCGACGTCGATGCGTTGGGGCCGGACTCAATGCCCCACGCGAGCCTCGTCGTCAATACCGCTATTGACGAATGTTGCCGGGTGGCGGTAGCGTCGCTGCGCATGACGATCGAGTCCACAATGAGTACCGGTGATTTGGCGACTGAGACGCGGCGGGCGTTGACCCTGCGGCACATCGAGCACATTCGCGCGGGCACCACAGACGCCCACCCCGACGGGGTGCGGGTGATACCTGCCAGCGAGTACACGGATCCGGAGTTGGCCGCGGCCGAGCGGGCATTGATGCACACTGTCCCGCTGGTGGCGGCAACCTCCAGTGAGTTGGCGGGGCCACGGTCCTACCGCACTGAGATGTTGTTCGATGTGCCGGTGATGCTGGTGCGCCAGGACGACGGGTCGGTCAAGGCGTTCTTGAACTCGTGCTCACATCGCGGGGCGCGTTTGCTCGAGGGTTCGGGCGAAATCGGTAAGCGAATCAGCTGTTCGTATCACGCATGGACCTACTCGCTCAGCGGCGAACTGAAGTCGGTGACGCAGCCTGCCAAGTTCGGCAAAGTCGAGCTCTGTGACAACGGGTTGGTGGAGTTGCCGTGCGCCGAGCGCTATGGACTGATCTTCGTGATGCTCGATGCGCAGGGTGAGATGGACATCGATGCATACCTCGGGGACTTCGGCCCCCAGTTGGCGCTGTGCAATCTGGACACATTCACTGTCGCCGACGAGCGGACGCTGCCCCACGATGTGAACTGGAAGCTCGCAATGTGCGGGTACCTGGAGAGCTACCACGTCAAGGTGGTGCACGCCAAGACGTTAGCGGCCGCCTTCATCGGCAACGTGTCCACCCACGATGCCTTCGGGCCGGACGGACGTCACTTCCGGACCACGTGGTCGATGAACGAGGTCGTCGACATGGCCGAGGCCGACGATGTGGAGGCGGTGCTGGACGGATTGCAGTATGCGCCCTACAACACGGTGCTGTATTTGTGGCCGAACACCTTCATCACTGCGCCGGATTTCATCGGCATTCGATTCATCAACCGCCTGTTCCCCGGACACCAGCCGCATGAGCAGATCACCCACTATCGGACGATGATCCCGGCACACATGACCGACGACGAGCGCGCGACGGTGGAGCCCTTCCAGCAACTCACTCGGACGGCTGTGGAGGAAGAAGATTACGCGCAGGTGCCCGGGATCAACCGGGCGATCCGCAGCGGCCTCCGCGACAGCTTGCTGGTGGGTGAGAACGAGCCCTCGGTCACCGAGGCACACCGGGTGATGGCACGGGCGCTGGGGCGTCCCAACCCGGACCGGCCCGTCGCACCAGGCAAATAACGCACTCGAACCAGCACCGGCCGACGTCGCATCGTCGGCCGGCTCGGAACACACCCAAAACGGAGATGACAGTGAACAAACAAGTCCGGTTGGCAAAACGCCCGGTGGGCCGTGCCGACGACTCAACCTGGCAGATCACCACCGAACCGATTCCCGAGCCCGGTGAGGGCGAATTCGCTGTCCGCGTGGAATACGTGTCGCTGGACCCGGCCATGCGTGGCTGGATCGGCGAGGTCCCGACGTATGTGCCGCCGGTGGAGATCGGCGCCGTGATGCGCGCCCATGCCGTCGGCCGCGTCTATGCCTCCCGTCATCCGGAATACGAAGTGGGCCAGACGGTCTCCGGAATGTTCGGGGTGTGCGAGTACGCCGTCTCCGACGGTCGCGAGGACGTCATGCATATCGACGAGTCGCTGGCACCGGCGCCGGCCTGGCTCGGCGCCCTCGGCTTCCCAGGGCTGACCGCCTACTTCGGACTGCTCGATGTCGGCCGGATGAAACCCGGTGAGACCGTGCTGATCTCGGGTGCGGCCGGCGCGGTCGGCAGCATTGCAGGACAAATTGCCAAGGTGTCCGGCTGCCGAGTCATCGGCGTCGCCGGGGGCCCGCAGAAGTGCGCCTGGCTCACCGACGAACTCGGGTATGACGTCGCCATCGATTACAAGGCCGGCTCGATCGGAAAGGCGCTCAGAGCGGCTGCGCCCAAGGGCATAGACGTCTACTTCGACAATGTCGGTGGTGACGTCCTGGATTCGGCGCTGGGCCACCTGCGTCGTGGTGCCAGGGTGGCGCTGTGTGGCGGGATTTCCTCGTACAACGCCACCGACCCGCAGCCGGGACCGACCCGCTACATGCAATTGCTGATGAAGCGGGCATCGCTGACCGGTTTCATCGTCTTCGACTTCGCGAGGCGCTATCCCGAAGCGTATGCCGCACTGGGGCACTGGATTCGCCGCGGTGACGTGGTCACTCACGAGCAAGTGGAGACCGGTGGTATCGAGGCGTATGGGCGCACCATGAACATGCTGTTCGATGGTGCCAACACCGGCAAGCTGGTTCTGCAGGTAGGGGAGGGGCTGGCGAACAGCACTGCCGCAGCGAGTCTGGCCGGAGCCGGCTAGCCTTCCGGCGCCGTCCCTCTGAGGCTGATCTCCCGCGGTCAACTTGTTTGCCGGGAGCGCCATAACGCAGTCAGTCGTGGTTTCTCCGTACCCGACGCACCAGTGCCCGGTTGCCCCGCCGAATCACAAGTCGCTGGGGCGGCTGGATGTCGGGCAACGCTGCACTCCGCGAATACCTGAATTCCCCGGCCGGCCAAGGTATTGAGCGTATGCCGACAGGGCCGCGTGGCTGAACGCGACGGTGTGCGCTGGCCGGTGGGACAGGAAACACCAGCGCATCCCGTGATCTCGCAATCCGCCCGATATAGCAATCGTCAATACAACTATTGACGATTGCTGAGAAATGCAGGTAGCCTACCTTTTCATGACCACCAGTCCGCTGCAGCTGCCGGCGACAGTGCAAGACGCAGTCGCCGGTAGCCGGACTCGCCAGCGCGACAACCTCATTCGATGATCCGCGCGCGCAGCGCCAACCGTAACTCCGAGCTATGTGACCGCGAATGAATAAGGGACACAAATGATTGCGACAGACAGTCTGACGAGGCCGTTCCGCGGGATCGGCGCGTTCTTCGCGATGTCCGCGGATACCTTCGTGCTGATGTTCAAACCGCCGTTCGCGTGGCGGGAGTTCCTCACCCAGGCGTGGTTCGTTGCCAGGGTCTCACTGCTGCCGACGTTGATGCTGTCGATCCCGTTCACGGTGCTGCTGGTCTTCACCTTCAACATCCTGCTCATCGAGTTCGGTGCCGGAGACTACTCGGGCACCGGGGCGGCGTACGGAACCGTCACCCAATTGGGTCCGGTGGTCACCGTTTTGGTGATCGCAGGGGCCGGAGCGACCGCCATGTGCGCAGATCTCGGCGCCCGGACCATTCGCGAGGAACTCGACGCGCTGCGGGTGATGGGCATCGATCCGATTCAGGCGCTGGTGGTGCCCCGCGTGCTGGCCGCCACCTTCGTCGCGGTGCTGTTGTCCTCGGTCGTGATCCTCGTCGGTATCGCCGGCGGCTTCTTCTTCTCGGTATTCGTCCAGGATGTGACACCGGGGGCCTTCGCGGGCGGCATGACGATCATCACCGGCCTCGCGGACGTCGTGACCGCACTCATCAAGGCAGGACTCTTCGGACTGGCGGCCGGCTTGATCGCTTGCTACAAGGGGATTTCGGTCGCAGGCGGGCCGGCCGGAGTAGGCAACGCGGTCAACGAGACGGTCGTGTTCACCTTCGTGGCGCTGTTCGCGATCAACATCCTGGCGAGCAGTGTCAGTGTGGAGGCGACCCTGTGACCCACATCGCGGCGCGTACCATCTTCCCGCGCCTGGAACGACGGCTGCGCCGCTGGACCGGCGGCTGGATCAAGCTGGGTGTACAGACCCAGTTTTTCGTCGAGACGTTGGTTTCCACGGGTGAGGTCTTCCGTCGGTACCGGACCGAACTGCTGCGCCTGATCGCTCAGATGGGATTGGGCAGTGGGGCATTGGCGGTGATCGGCGGAACCGTGGTCATCGTCGGGTTCCTGACACTGACCACCGGTGCGTTGGTGGCTGTCCAGGGATACAACCAATTCTCACAGGTCGGAGTGGAAGCGCTGACCGGCTTCGCGTCGGCGTACTTCAACGTCCGCTTGATCGCCCCGCTGACGGCGGGAATCGGGCTGGCGGCGACCATCGGCGCCGGGGCGACGGCCCAGTTGGGGGCAATGCGGATCAACGAGGAGATCGACGCACTGGAGGTGATGGGCATCCGGTCGGTCGCCTACCTGGCCTCGACCCGAGTCATCTCCGGAATCATCGTCGTGATCCCGCTGTACTGCGTGGCGATCCTCATGTCATTCTTCGCTGCGCGATTCGGAACGACCGCGGTGTACGGCCAGTCCTCCGGCGTGTATGACCACTACTTCAACACCTTCCTGAGCCCGACCGACCTGATCTGGTCCTTCTTCCTCGCCGTCACGATGGCCGTGGTCATCATGCTGGTCCACACCTATTACGGGTTCACCGCGTCCGGCGGCCCGGCCGGGGTCGGCGAGGCAGTAGGGCGTGCCGT
Source organism: Mycolicibacterium sp. MU0053 (assembly GCF_963378095.1). Lineage (NCBI taxonomy): Bacteria > Bacillati > Actinomycetota > Actinomycetes > Mycobacteriales > Mycobacteriaceae > Mycobacterium > Mycobacterium burgundiense. The sequence continues at coordinate 5,268,646 of NZ_OY726397.1, read as the reverse complement.
GCGCACCTCGTTGGTCGCTACGGCGTTGGCGGTGCTGCTGGTCTCCTTGGCCATCTACGGACAATCCGGCAACTTCAACCTCTCGGGTTAGCGACTATGAACAACAAGAGTCTGTACACCCGCATTCACCCGGTCTGGTGGTCGGCGTTTCTGGTGGGCGTGGTGATCGTGGCGGTGCTGTTGAGCGCCGGCCTGTTCGCGGGCACATTCCGCAAGTTCGTCCCGGTCACGCTGACCTCGGACCGCGCCGGCCTCGTCATGGAGTCCGGGGCCAAGGTCAAGATGCTCGGCGTGCAGGTGGGGCGGGTGGCGGGTATCGAAGGTGGCCGACATCCAGTGAGCCTCAAACTGGACATCTTTCCGGATCAGGCCGCCGCAATTCCGTCCAATGTGCTGGCGGAGATCCGTGCGACGACGGCTTTCGGCGCCAAGTACGTCGAGTTGATCCCCCCGGCCAATCCCAGTCCGAGCGGACTCGTGGCGGGTGCGGTGTTGCAATCACGCAACGTCAGCACCGAGGTCAACACGGTGTTCCAGAGCCTGCTGGGAGTGCTGGACCAAGTCGACCCCTCGAAGCTCAACGCGGTGCTCAGCGCGTTCGCCGAAGGCGTGCGAGGACAGGGCGAACGCATCGGTCAGGCGACTACCGATGCGAACGAGGTCCTGCTGGCCGTCAACCCGCGGATGGGTCAAGTCGCGGAAAACTTCCGGTCGCTCAAGGACTTCGGCGACACCTATTCCGCTGCTGCGGACGACATCCTATCAACGCTCGATGCCGCCAGCACTACCAGTGCGACGATCACCGACAAGGCTGAGGAACTGGATACGTTGCTGCTGAGCGTGATCGGCTTCTCGCGGAGCGCAGGTGACTTCTTGGAACCCAACAAGGAGAACTTTGTCAACGCGGTCAACATACTCGAGCCGACCACCGATCTGCTGCTGAAGTACAACCCCAGCTACACCTGTCTGCTGGTGGGGACGAAATCCTTCCTCGACAATGGCGGGTACCGCGCCTTCGGGGGCAACGGCCGAACTGAAATCGCCGACGCCGCACTGCACTTCGGGAAGGACCCGTACAAGTTCCCCGAGAACCTGCCCATCGTCGCAGCAAAGGGCGGCCCCGATGGCAAGCCCGGCTGTGGATCGCTGCCCTACCCGCATCAGAACTTCCCGGTCCGCCAGCTGGTCACCAACACTGGATGGGGAACGGGCCTCGACATCCGTCCGAATCCGGGAATCGGCAGCCCGTCCTGGGTCAATTGGCTGCCCGCCACCCGCGGTGTGCCGGAACAGCCGAGCGTCCGGGGTGACGGACCGCCGGCCATCGGTCCGGTGCCCTACCCCGGGGCACCCCCGTACGGGGCACCGCTTTTCGGACCGGACGGAACACCGCTGTGGGCCGGCCCACCGCCCGGAGCGCCACCACCCCCGGTGCCCGGTGTACCGAACCCGCCGCCACCCTATGGCACCGGGCCGGGAACCAACCCCGCTCCTGCGCAGCAGGACCCGCCTCCGAGCGTGACCGAATGAACGATAGAGAGATGACGCGGTGAGAGAAAAGCTCGGGGGCGTGATCTGGCGTCTGGGACTCTTTGTACTGGTCTGTCTGCTGGGCACGTTTGCCCTGCTGACGCTCTTCGCGCAACTCCGGTTTCAGAAGGAAACCAGCTACCGCGCCGACTTCACGAACGTGAGTGGCCTCGAGGCGGGCGACTTCGTCCGTATTGCCGGCGTAGAGGTCGGCAAGGTGAAGAACATCGTGCTCAACGAACAGCGTTTGGCGGTGGTCGAGTTCACCGCCGACGACTCGGTGGTCCTCACTGGGGGTTCCGAAGCGGCCATTCGATACGACAATCCGATCGGCGGCCGGTTCCTGGAGCTCCGCGAAGGCACTGGCAGCCTTCAGCGGCTCGCCGCCGGACAGGTGATACCGCAGGACCGTACGGAACCGGCACTGGACCTCGACGCACTGATCGGTGGTTTCCGTCCGTTGTTCCGTGCGCTCGATCCCGAGCAGGTGAACTTGCTCACGGGTCAGTTGGTCGACGTATTCCAGGGCCAGGGTACGACCATCAGTTCCTTCCTCTCGCAGACGGCCGCCCTGACCGACACCCTGGCCGACCGCGACGCGCTGATCGGGCAGGTCATCGGCAATCTCGATACCGTACTGGCATCGCTGGGCGACCAGGGCGACCAGTTCGCGAAGGCGGTCGACTCGCTATCGGAACTCATCGGCGCCTTGGCAAGTCGCAAGACAGACGTGAGCGCTGCCATCGCCCACACCAGCGCGGTCTCACACTCCGTGGCAGACATGCTCGGCCAGGCGCGGGCTCCGTTGAAAACCGTGGTGGAACAGTCGGATCGAGTTAGCGGCCTGGTGGTCGCGGACCACGAATATGTCGACAACCTCCTGGAGACGCTGCCCGACGCCTATCAGCGACTCGCCCGACAGGGCATGCACGGCGACTACTTCTCGTACTACATCTGCGACCTGATGCTGAAGGTCAACGGCAAGGGCGGCCAGCCTGTCTACGTCAAACTCGCAACCCAGGACACGGGACGGTGCGCTGCGAAATGAAACACTTCTCTGAACGCAACGTCGGGATCGTCGGCGTGGTCGGGGTGGCGGTGACCGCCGTGGTCACGCTGGGAGCGTTGCAGTACAAGCACCTACCGTTCTTCGATTCCGGCACCGAGTACAGCGCGTACTTCGCCGAAGCCGGCGGTCTGAAGACGGGCGCCGCTGTGCAGGTGGCCGGACTGCGGGTCGGCGAGGTGGAGGTCGTCGACCTGGAGGGCACCAGCGTGGTGGTCAAGTTCAAGGTCAACGACGACGTCGATCTCGGCGATCGCGCCGAAGCCGCTGTGAAGACCAAGAGCCTGCTCGGCGCCAAGATCCTGGAGGTCACCCCACGGGGAGACGGAAAGCTCGGGGGTCCAATACCGTTGGACCGCACCACCTCGGCCTACCAGCTGCCCGACGCGCTGGGGGATCTCGCGGACACCATCGGCGAGTTGCACACCGACCAGCTCAACGAATCGCTGACGACGCTGGCGCAGACGTTTCAGAACACCGCGCCCGATCTGCAGGCTGCCGTGGCGGGTGCGGCGCGTTTCTCACAGACGCTCAACGAGCGCGATGCGCAACTGCGCGGGCTGCTGGAGAACGCCAACACGGTGACCGGCGTATTGGCCAAGCGCACCGACGAGGTGGTCGGTTTGATCGCCGACACGAACGCATTGTTGGCACAGTTACAGACGCAAAGCACTGCCCTGGACCGGTTCTCCGGTGATATCTCGGCGCTGTCGCGGCAGGTCTCGGGGCTGGTCGCGGACAACCGTGAGACGCTGCGGCCGGCGCTGAACAAGTTCAACGGGGCCCTGGCGATAATCGAGGGCCGCAAGGAGCGGATCCAAAAGGCCATCAAGCTGCTCAACTCCTATGCCATGTCCTTGGGCGAGTCGGTGGCCTCGGGTCCGTACTTCAAGGCGATCCTGGCCAACGTGTTGCCCGGACAGTTCATTCAACCGTTCATCGACGCAGCATTCTCGGACCTGGGGTTGGATCCGAATGTTCTGCTGCCCACCGAACGCGTTGATCCTCAGGTAGGCCAGCCCGCCACGCCGCCCCTACCAATGCCCTTCCCCCGGACGGGCCAGGGTGGCGAGCCGAAACTCACTGTGCCTGAGGCGATCACCGGAAATCCCGGAGATCTACGCTATCCGTACCGCGAGCCGCTGCCGGCGCCCGCACCCGGTGGGCCGCCGCCCGGCCCGCCGGCGATCATGCCCCCGCCGCCGAATGCGGAATCAACACCAGCGACCGACGGAGCGCAGCGATGAACGGCGCCAAAGCGAACGTGCGCGTCGCCCTGGCGATCGCCGTGGCGTTTTCCCTGGTGGTGGCCGTCGTCGTCGCGGTGCGTACGGTGCCGCAGACCGGACGCACCCATGTGGTGGCGTATTTCGCGAACAGCAATGGCATTTTCCCCGGCGACGAGATTCGGGTACTGGGCGTCCCGGTCGGCGAGATCGACACCATCGAACCGCAACCCGACCGCGCAAAGATCAGCTTCTGGGTGAGCGGCAAGTACAAGGTCCCCGCCGACGTGCAGGCGGTGATCATCTCTCCGCAGTTGGTCTCGGCACGCGCCATCCAGTTGACGCCGGTGTTCACCGGCGGGCCTGAGTTCCCCGACAACGGGGTGATCCCGACGGAGCGCACCGCGGTTCCGGTGGAGTGGGACGATTTTCGTGAACAGTTGCAGACGCTGACCGAGACTCTGCAACCGACCCTCGCCGAGGGCGTGAGCCCGCTGGGCGGGTTCATCAACACCGCCGCCGCCAACCTGCGCGGTCAGGGTGCCGAGATCCGCGACACGTTGACGAAACTGGCTCAGGCGTTCTCCGCGCTCGGTGACCACAGCACCGACATCTTCGGGACCGTGAAGAATCTGTCGATTCTGGTGACGGCCCTGCAGTCGAGCACAGATCTGATGGGTCAACTCAATCGGAATCTGGCAAGCGCCACCTCGGTGTTGGCCAACGACCACGACGAGTTCGGTCAGGCCATCAGCGACATCTTCACCGCGGCCGATGACGTCCGAGAGTTCGTCGCGGAGAACCGCGAGGCACTCGGCACCTCCTCGGACAAGCTGGCATCGATCAGCACCGCCGTCGACGAAAGCCTCGGCGACGTCAAGCAGGCCTTGCACGTTCTTCCCAACGGATTGCAGAACTTCGTGAACATCTTCCCGCCGGGCAATGCCGCGGCCACCGGCATCCTGGCCGTGAACAACTTCGCCAATCCGGTCTCGTTCCTGTGCGGAGCGCTGCAGGCGGCCTCTCGACTCAACGCGGAGCAGTCGGCCAAGTTGTGCGTCCAGTACCTGGCGCCGATCATCAAGAACCGGCAGTACAACTTTCCGCCCATCGGACTCAATCCGGTGGTCGGCGCCGTGGCACGACCGAACGAGATCACCCACAGCGAGGATTGGCTGCGGCCCGACTACCGGCCCGCGCCGCCACCGGCGCACACGCCGCTGTCCGCCGAGGGTGACGCAGACTCGGATCCCGGCCGGCCCGGACCGCCTGCCACCGATCCCGCGGCCGGATTGCCCGGACTGATGGTTCCCGCCGGGGCGGGCTCATGACGGCCGGTCCGCGGCGACGCGTCCTGGTGGCGCTGGTGCTGCTGGCATTGGTCGCCGCGCTGTCGGGTTGCGGCTGGCGTGGTGTCAATACGCTGCCGTTGCCGGGCACCGAAGGTGGTGGATCCGGCGCGTACCGGGTGCAGGCGCAATTGCCTCAGGTCACCAACCTGGAGCGGAACTCACGGGTGCGCGTCGGCGACGTCACCGTCGGCAACGTCAGCGATATCGAACGGCAAGGCTGGCACGCGCTGGTCACCATGACCCTCAACGGGAACGTCGAGCTTCCGGCGAACGCAACGGTCAAGATCGGACAGACCAGCCTGCTGGGAACGTTGCACATCGAGCTCGCCCCGCCAGTGCATGAGAAGCCGGAAGGCAAGCTGCAGAACGGATCTCTGATACCGCTGGAGAGCGACGCCAGTTATCCGACGACAGAGCAGACATTGGCCGCGGTGTCCATGCTGTTCAACGGCGGCGGTCTGGGGCAGGTCCACGACATCACGCGGACGTTCAGTACCGCGTTCAAGGGCCGCGAACAGGACATGCGCAGTTTCCTGGAGCAAATCAACGTCTTCGTCGGTGAACTCGATGTCCAGAAGGACGACATCATCGCGGCCGCCGATAGCCTCAATGCCGTCGCGGGGCAGTTCGCCGCGCAGCAGCCCGTCGTCGACAAGGCACTGAAGACCATTCCGGACGCGTTGGAAGTGCTCAGCGACGAGCGGGGCGACCTGACTGACGCTTTCGCTGAATTCGGCAACTTCAGCGAGCTTGCGGCCGATGCAGTGAACCGAAGCAAGGGCAACGTCGTCAAGGAACTCCACGACGTCGGACCGGTGCTCAAGTCGCTGGCCGACGCGGGGCCCGCGATGACCCGATCACTGAGCTACCTCTCGACGTATCCGTTCCCCAAGGAGACCATCGAAAATTGGGTGCGCGGCGATTACGTGAACCTGACCGGAATCTTCGACCTGACCCTCAGTCGGATCGACGCGGCGATGTTCACCGGAACTCGGTTCGAGGGCAAGCTGACCGAGCTCGAGATGCGCTGGGGCCGAACCATAGGTCAACTCCCCAGTCCGTACACGGCTGGAAACCCGCTCATCATTCCTTACCAGTTGAATCAGGGGTCCTGACGTGATTTTGACGAGGCGGATAAAGCTCCAGCTGTTGGTGTTCTTCTCGATCGCGTTGGTCGCAGGGACCGTGATGATCTTCGGTTACATCAAGGCGCCCACGCTCATCTTCGGAGTCGGTCGCTACGCCGTGACCGTCGAACTGCCGCGTGCCGGCGGCATCTATTCCGCCGGCAACGTCACCTACCGCGGTACGGAGGTCGGCCGGATCAAGAGCGTCGACCTGGTGGACGGCCGGGTGCACGCCGTGTTGTCGTTGGATGCCGACATCCCGATTCCGTCTGACCTTGACGCGGAAGTCCACAGTCAGTCCGCCATCGGTGAGCAATACATCGCACTTCTTCCCCGCGACGGAGCGTCGCGTCCGCTGCGCGACGGTGACGTCGTGCCGGTGGATCGAACCACTGTGCCGCCCGATATCAACGGCCTCCTCGACGCCGCAAACAGGGGTCTGCAGGCAATACCTCAGGACGACCTCAACACCGTGATCGAGGAGAGCTACCAGGCATTCGGGGGCATGGGTCCCGACATCGCCCGGCTCGTCAAGGGTACGACGGCGCTGGCGATCGATTCACGGGCGAACCTGGAGTCCATCACGTCGGCCATCGACAACACCCAGCCGGTACTCGACTCTCAAACCGAGACGGCGGATCAGATCAGGGCGTGGGCCTCGCACTTGGCTACCGTCTCCGGATCTCTACAGAGCCACGACGCGGGAGTGTCGGGATTTCTCACCGCGGGCCCGCCGGCAGCCGATGAAGCCCGTCAACTCGTCGAGCGCCTGCAACCGACTTTGCCGGTGCTGCTCGCAGACCTCGTCAGTATCGGAAACGTCGGGGTGACATATCAACCCGCCATCGAACAGCTCCTGGTCCTGTTGCCGCAGGGCGTCGCCAACATGTCGGGCAGTGCCGTCATGCTCAAAGACGTCAAGACCCCGTACAACGGCACCCTGCTCAACTTCAACCTCAATCTCAATGCGCCGCCGACATGCTCGACGGGGTTCCTGCCGGCTTCGCAGATTCGGCCACCGAGCTTCGAAGACGCACCGGACGCCCCACCCGGGGACCGGTACTGCCGGATACCGCAGGAGTCGCGTTTCACTGCCGTGCGCGGTGCCCGCAACTATCCGTGCCTGACGCGACCGGGCAAGCGTGCACCCACGGTCGCGATGTGTGAGAGCGACGAGGAGTATGTGCCGCTCAACGAGGGCCACAACTGGAAGGGTGACCCGAACGCAACACTGACCGGCCAGGATGTTCCACAGCTGCCCCCGGGTGTTGCCCGCGCACCAGCACCGGCCGAACCGGCGATAGCCACTGCGCTGTACGACCCGGAAACCGGTACCTATACCGGCCCGGACGGAAAGAGCTACACCCAAGCCGATCTCGGACAGAATGCACCGAAGGACAAAACGTGGCAGACCATGCTGACGCCGGCACCCCGCAGCTGACAACAGCGTCGGCAGGGTCGGCAATCACCGGTACCGGGAAGTCGAAGTAGCACAACGAAACACGGCGATAGGCCGGCTTCCCCGTCCAGCGAGATCATCGCGGACGGGAAAGCCGGATTCGCAGCTACACCGTGGCTTCTTTTGCCTTGGGTGCCAGCATGGCGGCGGTGTCCAGGTAGAACGGGCGCGCTGAGATCAGCCGGCGGTTGCGGACCTCCCAGATCTCGCCGAGAGGCATCTCGAGTGCTTGGTCGCCGTCGACTCCCCGCCACACCACGGTGCCGAGCGCCATCACCAAGTCGCCGCCGGCGAGGAACTGGTCCATCTTGATACTGGCGAAGTCGACGTAGCGGGAGATGGACTCCACCAATCGCTGGTTGGCAGCCGGGCCGCGGTGCTCGCCGCCGAAAGGCAGTGATTCGGCCTCGTAGGTGACGAAGTCCTCGTCCATGGCCTCGAACAGTGGGCCGGGGTTTCCTTCGGCGAGGGCTGCGTAGAGACCTTGGACGAACTCACGGTTGTCGGATTCAGGCATGGCTGGCTCCCCTTCTGATACGTGGTGGCAATCGAGGGCGGCTGCACTGCGTTATGGTGCAGCTCACAGAACTTCCCGAAGATAGCGGCGGGCCGGCGGGGCTGTCAATGTGGCTATTGACAGCTTTGCTGCGCCCGCTCGGCCATGGCGGACCCGCGGCTGCACCGTGCGCACCGGTCGGGCAGCGACGGCTGCGTTCTGGAGATCAATCCGCCCGGAGGGTGAGCGCATCTTCTGGGCAGGCGGCGACCGCGGAGCGGGCATCCTGCTCATCGCCGGACTCGACGACACTTTCGGTCAACGTCGGGTACCCGTCATCATCGAGCGGGAACAGCTCAGGGTTGATGCCGTGGCACTGGCCGTGCGCCTGGCATTTGCTGCGATCAAAGCGAATCTTCATGTGACGCTGGGCTCCTCTTCGTGTCGCGGGCGGGGATCGGAAAGCGTGTCGGTGTCGCCTTCGCGTGCGCGCTGCGATGCTGGATGAGCCGTTCCGGCCGCCTGGGCACCGCCGACGGGTGTTGGCCGTCCGGTTGGGCCCGCGCCGCGAGGTGCGGGGTCCCCGCGCACGTTCCGTGGGAGCGCGAGACGTTTCGGCCCCGGCTCGGATCATCCAAACAGTCGACGACAACATCCGTCAATACAGTTATTGACGAATGTTGCTGCCGAGCGGTAGCGTTGCCCGGCATGACCATCGAGTCGGCACCGGAGACCGGCGACCTCGCGGAGCTGACGCGCCGTGTGCTGACTTTGCGCCATATCGAGCACGTCCAGGCGGGCACCACGGATCTGCATCCCGATGGCGCTCGAGTTGTGCCCGCCGGTGAATATCTGGACCCCGAGGTGGCGTCGGCCGAACGTGCGTTGATGCACGCGGTGCCCATTGTGGCGGCGCTGTCCGGTGAGCTGCCGGGTCCACGGACATTTCGCACCGAGCTGTTGTTCGACGTCCCGGTTATGTTGGTGCGCCAAAACGACGGGTCGGTCAAGGCCTTTCTGAACTCCTGTTCGCACCGCGGGGCTAAGCTCCTCGAGGGCAGCGGTGAGATCAAGAAGCGGATCAGCTGCTCGTACCACGCCTGGACCTATAGTCCGGCCGGCGAGCTGCTCTCGGTGACCCAGCCGGGCAAGTTCGGCGATATCGACTTCTGCGACTACGGGTTGGTCGAGTTGCCCTGCGCCGAGCGGCACGGGTTCATCTTCGTGGTGCTCGACCCCAAGGTCGAGATGGACATCGACGCGTTCCTCGGGGACTTCGCCGCTCAGCTCGCGATGTGTGATCTCGACGCCTTCGCCGTCGAAGAGTTGCAGCTGCTGCCACATGATGTGAACTGGAAGGTGGCGTTGTGCGGCTACCTGGAGAGCTACCACGTCAAGACGGTGCACGCCCGCACTCTGGCCCCGTCTTTCATCGGCAACGGCTCCACCCATGATGCGTTCGGGCCGCAGGGGCGCCACATCCGGACCACCTGGTCGATGAACGTGGTCAAAGAGATGGCGGCGGCTCCGGATGTCGAGGCAGTGCTCGACAGCCTCACCAGTGCTCCCTACAACACCGTGCTGTACCTGTGGCCCAACACGATCATCACCGCCCCGGACTTCGCCGATATCCGCTTCATCACCCGGTTGTTTCCCGGGCGGCGACCCGATACACAGCTGACCGACAACCGAATCATGCTGAAGGCCAATATGACCGACGAGGAACGTGCCGCAATCGGACCGTTCTACGAACTGGCCAGTGTTGCGCTCGAGGAAGAGGACTACGCCCAGGTCCCCGGGATCAACGCAGCGATTCAGAGCGGCTTGCGCGACAGTCTGCTCATCGGTGCGAACGAGCCCTCGGTGACCGAGGCGCACCGGAACATGGCCCGAGCACTCGGCCGGCCCCAACCAGACCAACCGGCACCAACCGCGCAGAGGAGCGTTCGATGACATCAGTACTCAACAAGAACTCCGTCCCGACTTTCGAAAAGTTGTATGTGGGCGGCCAGTGGGTCGACCCGGCAGGCGACGGGCACATCGAGGTGATCTCGCCCAGCACCGAGGAGGTCATCTCACGGGTCCCGGAACCGACTCCCGCGGATATCGATCGCGCGGTGGCCTCGGCGCGGGAGGCGTTCCAGGGCGGCTGGCGCAAGACCAGCCCCGAGGAGCGCGGCGAACTGCTCAACCGGATCGCCGACGAGGTGGAGAAGCGGGTACCGGACTTCACCCCGGTGTTCGCCGCTGAGATCGGGGCGCCGGTCGCCCTCGGCGGGCCGTTGCACGCCATGGCCGTGCAGATGTTCCGGCAGGCTGCCCGACTGCACGAGCAGGTGGCGTTCTCCGAGGATCGCGTGGACGGTGAGGCCAACGTCAGCATCGTCCGCGAACCCGTCGGCGTGGTCGGCGCCATCATCCCGTGGAACGCGCCGGTCGGAGGCGCCGCGTTGAAGCTGGGGTCGGCGCTGGCCGCCGGTTGCACGGTGGTGCTCAAGCCGGCGCCCGAAGGCCCGCTCACGACCTACATGTTGGCCGAATGTCTGGAGGCCGCCGGAGTACCCGAAGGTGTTGTCAGCATCCTGCCGGCCGGCCGCGAGGCGGGCGAGCACCTGGTTCGGCATCCCGACGTGGACAAGGTCACGTTCACGGGCAGCACCGAAGCCGGCAAGCGCGTCGGGAGCCTCTGTGGCGAGCGCATTGCCCGCGTGTCCCTCGAACTGGGCGGCAAGTCGGCCGCGATCATCGCCGAGGACGCCGAACTCGCCGACGTCCTGCCGACCCTGCTGGCCGGTGGCATCGGCCATTCCGGACAGATCTGCGCGGCGCTGACCCGGGTGCTCGTTCCGCGTTCGCGCGCTGCGGAGTTCGCCGAGGCGATGGCCGCCGCCATGAGCGCGATGGTGGTCGGCGACCCGTTCGATCCCGCGACCATGCTGGGACCGCTGGCCATGGAGCGTCAGCGCGACCGGGTCGAGAGCTACATCGAGATCGGCCGTCAAGAAGGCGCGAAGGTCGCCTGCGGTGGCGGACGACCGGCGCATCTGGCCAAGGGCTTCTACATCGAACCGACGCTGTTCACCGAAGTCGACAACAGCATGCGGATTGCGCGCGAGGAGATCTTCGGTCCCGTCATCTCGATGATCTCCTACGGCAGCATCGACGAGGCGATCGACATCGCCAACGATTCGCCGTACGGGCTGTCGGGCTCGGTGTACACCAATGACCAACAGGTCGCCAAGCGTGTTGTCAGCGAGGTCCGGACGGGTCAGATCTTCGTGAACAACCATGGGGTGTGTGCGTCACAGCCCTTCGGTGGCTTCAAGCAGTCCGGCCACGGTCGTGAGGGCGGTCCCGAAGGGATCGCCGCGTACCTCGAAACCAAGATGATCCAGTGGTGACCAGCGAGTCCAGGCAGAGGAGAACGGTATGAAGACCAAAGGCGCGTTGCTCTGGGAACCGGGCACCAATTCCGGCTGGAGCGTCGAGGACATCGAGATCGATCCGCCGAAACAGCACGAGGTGATGGTCAAGCTCGCGGCCTCGGGTATCTGCCACAGCGACAACCACTTCGACGACGGAGTGATCCCGATCCCCTTCGCGCCGCTGCTGGGTGGTCACGAGGGCGCCGGTGTCATCACCGAGGTCGGGCCGGGTGTCGACGACCTGGTGGTCGGCGACCACGTGGTGATGTCGTTCCTGCCGGCGTGCGGACATTGCGACCTGTGCGCCTCTGGTCGCGGCAACTTGTGTGTGCTCGGCGCCGGCATCCTCGGCGGTCTCGCGCCGGACGGCACCCACCGCGTGCACGCGCGCGGTCAAGGCGTGGGTTGCATGTCCTACCTCGGCACCTTCGCACCGTACGTGTGCGCTCCGGTCAACGCGGTCACCAAGATCGGCAAGGACATTCCGCTGGACAAGGCGGCCCTGATCGGTTGCGGTGTGCCCACCGGGTGGGGTTCCTCGGTGTACGCCGCCGACATGCAATTGGGCGACACCGTCGTCGTCATCGGCATCGGCGGGGTCGGCATCAACGCGGTGCAGGGTGCGGTGCACAAGGGCGCCCGAGACATCATCGCGATCGATCCGGTGGCGTTCAAGCGGGACAAGGCAAAAGAATTCGGTGCCACGCATGCGGTGGCCACCTACGAGGAAGCAGCGCCCATTCTCGCGCAGCTGACGAATGGCCAAGGCGCCCACCGGGTGATCATCACCGTAGGCGTGATGACCGGCGACCTGCTGGAGGGCGCCGAAGTGATGACCCGCCCCGGCGGGGTCATGGTGTTGACCTCCGCGGCGCCGGCGACGCAGCTTGACGTCAAGATCAATCTGTTCTCACTGGCCATGTCCGGCAAGCGACTTCAGGGATCCCTGTACGGAAACACCATCGCGCGCAACGACGTGGCGCGGATCTGCGATCTGTACCGCGGCGGGCGGCTGAAGCTCGACGAGCTCATCACCCAGACGTACCGGCTCGAGGACATCAACCAGGCCTTCAGCGACATGCGGGAGGGTAAGAACCTCCGCGGCGTCATCATCTACGACGACTGAACTCGGTCGGGAAGGTATCTTCATGTTCACGGTAGGTCACGATGCCGGTGCGGTCGATGACACCGTGGTGATGCGGGAAGTCCTGCGCCCCCACTCAGCGGACGGGTGCATGCCGCAGCGCGTCCTGGTTGTCGACGAGCACCCACTGGTGCGAGCCGGTCTTCGTGCGGTGCTGGCCGGTGCGCCGTGGGTGACATCCTGTCTGGTTGCGGCATCGGCGGCGGCTGCTTGGCAGGTGGTGCAGCAGCGCCGCCCCCAATTAGTGCTGATCAGCGCTTCTTTGGGAGGCCGGTCCGGGTTCGCGCTGTGCCGCGCATTGAAGGAACGGATCCCGGATCTCAAGATTGTGCTGATGTCGGAAGAGGCACCGGTGTCGGCCGCGCTGGCTCGCAGGCACGGGGCGGTGGCATCTTTGCCCAAGCAGTTGCCGGCGGCCGCGATGATCGATGCAATCAAACGGGTCGTGGAAGGCGGGCGGGTGTTCCCGAAGGACCCCGCGCCGTCTGCGGCCCGCCTGTCCAAGCGTGAACTCGACGTCCTGCAGCATGTCGCCTCAGGGCTGAGCAACCCGGAAGTGGCAGTGCGGCTGAACCTGTCGCGGTGGACGGTCAAGCAGCACACCAGTGCCGTCTACCGGAAACTGGGCGTGCGAAACCGGGCCGAAGCGGCGAGCCGCGCCCAGCAACTCGGCCTCATCGCCTAACGCGCGAGATCCTGCTGCACAACATGATTCGAGCACCATCAGGGACGCAGTGCCCCCGCTAACAGCGCTGCACGGGCTATGCTGGCGGCATGCCACTTGTTGGAGAATACGAACCATGCACATTGGATTGGGCCCGCGAAAACGCCGAGGAGTACCTGCAATCGGGTGGCACTCGCGGGACCGTGCTGAAAGGCAAGCGGGTCATCCTGCTGACCAGCGTGGGCGCCAAAACCGGTAAGCTGCGCAAGATCCCGTTGATGCGGGTGGAGCACAACGGTAGCTACGCCGTGGTCGCCTCGTTGGGTGGGGCCCCCAAACATCCGGTCTGGTACTTCAACGTCAAGAACAACCCTCGCGTCGAGTTGCAGGATGGGACGGTCAGCGCTGACTACGACGCGCACGAGGTCCTCGGCGAGGAGAAGCAACTCTGGTGGGAACGCGCCGTGGCGGCCTGGCCCGATTACGCGGACTACCAGCGTAATACCGACCGTGAGATACCGATCTTCGTACTGACCCCGGTGCGCTGAACGACGTCTGCACTCAACGCCCCGAGCGCCACTTCCCCATGAGCAGCGGCCTTGACACCGTTCCCGCAGTCCGTCAATAATCGTATTGACGACGAAGCGGGTCTGTCAGGGCTTCGTTGCGCTAGCAAAGGCGACTCCATGGGTGTTCCGGCCAACCAGCGAGGGCCGTTCCGGCCCATGCGTTTCGAAGCCACGATCGAAGACTGCATTGTCTCCGGTGAACTGCCCGACGGGTTGGAGGGCGGCTTCTACCGCAACGGCCCGACCTGGCGTCGTCCGAACAAGCAGGGTCTTGAGACGGTGTACACGATCGACGGCATGGTGCAGGGCTTGGTGTTTCGCGACGGCAAGGTCGAGTTCCGCAATCGTTGGGTTCGGACGCCGAAGTTCGTCGCCGAGGAGCGCGCCGGTCGGTCGTTGTTCTCCTACGCCGACGGTAAATTCGATGACTGGCGGGCCTGGGGCCTGGGCGATGCCATCCGTGACGAGCACAACGCGGGAATCCCCCAGGGTGTGAGTGCGGTCAACGCGATGCCGTTCAATGGTGAGGTGCTTGCGCTCTCGGAGCAGGGCTGCCCGCCGATCGCGCTGGATCCGATCACGTTGGAGACCAAGGGGATTGTCCCGTGGTCGAGTCAGCTTTCCGATGGTTTGTTCGAGAAGGTGTGTTTCGGGGACGGGGCCTTCGGGCCGCACCCGAAGTGGGATGACGTCAAGGAGGAGTTGTGGAGTTGCACCTACCGCGACCGCAAACCCTTCATCAGCGTGCACTGTGTGACCCTCGACGGGGTGGTGCTCACCAAGCACCTCGATGACGGGCCGTACTGTGCCATCGCGCACGACATGTGGATCACCGAGAACTACGCCATCGTCGCGTTCGCGCCGTTCCTGCAGGACCGGGCCCGCATCGCGCAGGGCCGCGGCATCTACGGCTGGGACACCAGTCTGCCGACGGTGATCGCGGTGATCCGCCGTGATGACATCGATGGTCCGGTGCAGTGGATCGAGGCCGATTTCGAGCCGGAGTACATCATGCACACGTTGTCGGCCAACGAGATCGACGGCAAGATCGTGCTCGACGGACCGATCTTCGACGCGCCGCCCTTCATGACCGACGAACTCTTCAGTCCTGGTGGCCCGTTCATCCCGTTCTGGCAGGTCTCCACCAGCCGTGTCGGGCGCTGGGTCGTGGACCTGGAAAAGGGCAAGGCTGCCAGTGAACGTCTCGGTGACACCCCTGTCGAGCTGCCGAAGATCGACGAGCGGTTCTGGGGCAAGCCCTACGAGTGGGGCTTCTACACCGCCGGCGAGCCGGTCAACGACGGTATGCGGATGAACACTGTGCTGCGCCGCAACGTGCACACCGGTAAAGAGGACAGTTACACCATCAAACACGACCGTCCGATCGGGGTCTACGAATCGGTGTTCGTGCCGCGGTCCCCGGACGCGCCCGAAGGCGACGGCTACCTCATCACCCCGGTGTCGTACTTCAACGAACGGCACACCGACTTCATGATCTTCAACGCCGAGGATCTGCCTGCCGGCCCCGTTGCCAAGATCGAATTACCCTTCGTGGTCGGGTGGACCCCGCACGGGCACTGGATGGACTTCCGCTAGCGGGGAACCGGACAACCCGGTGGTGGGGAGCGCGCTCCTCGCCGCCGGGCCCATTGCTGCGTCGACTCCGATCACTGCTGGTGTTCGTCGAATTGTCCACTGACTCAGTGGGTTGACACCCAGCCGCCGAGCTGTCAATAATGCTATTGACAACCCCGACCGCGAGCGGCCTGCCGGGGTGTCTCAATGCTTTTAGTTAAGGAGTTGGATCTCTATGGGTATTCCCGCGAATCAGCGAGGGCCGTTCCGGCCCATGCGTTTCGAAGCCACGATCGAAGACTGCATTGTCTCCGGTGAACTGCCCGACGGGTTGGAGGGCGGCTTCTACCGCAACGGCCCGACCTGGCGTCGTCCGAACAAGCAGGGTCTTGAGACGGTGTACACGATCGACGGCATGGTGCAGGGCTTGGTGTTTCGCGACGGCAAGGTCGAGTTCCGCAATCGTTGGGTGCGGACGCCGAAGTTCGTCGCCGAGGAGCGCGCCGGTCGGTCGTTGTTCTCCTACGCCGACGGTAAATTCGATGACTGGCGGGCCTGGGGCCTGGGCGATGCCATCCGTGACGAGCACAACGCGGGAATCCCCCAAGGCGTGGCCAACATCAACGCGATGCCGTTCAACGGTGAGGTGCTGGCACTCTCGGAGCAGGGGTGCCCGCCGATCGCGCTGGATCCGATCACGTTGGAGACCAAGGGGATTGTCCCGTGGTCGAGTCAGCTTTCCGATGGTTTGTTCGAGAAGGTGTGTTTCGGGGACGGGGCCTTCGGGCCGCACCCGAAGTGGGATGAGGTCAAGGAGGAGTTGTGGAGTTGCACCTACCGCGACCGCAAACCCTTCATCAGCGTGCACTGTGTGACCCTCGACGGGGTGGTGCGTACCAAGCACCTCGATGACGGGCCGTACTGTGCCATCGCGCACGACATGTGGATCACCGAGAATTACGCCATCGTCGCGTTCGCGCCCTTCCTGCAGGACCGGGCCCGCATCGCCCAGGGGCGGGGTCTATATGGCTGGGATGTAAACTTGCCCACCGTCATCGCGGTGATCCGCCGTGATGACATCGACGGTCCGGTGCAGTGGATCGAGGCCGATTTCGAGCCCGAATACATCATGCACACGTTGTCGGCCAACGAGACCGACGGCAAGATCGTGCTCGACGGACCGATCTTCAACTCACCGCCCTTCAAGACCGACGAGGTGTTTCCGCCCGGCGGGCCGTTCGTCCCGTTCTGGCAGGTCGGCACTACCTGCATCGGCCGTTGGGTCCTGGACCTGGAAAAGGGCAAGGCCACCAGTGAGCATCTCAGTGACATCCCGGCGGAGCTGCCGAAGATCGACGAGCGGTTCTGGGGCAAGCCCTACGAGTGGGGCTTCTACATTGCCGGTGAACAGGTCAACGACGGTATGCGGATGAACACTGTGCTGCGCCGCAACGTGCACACCGGTAAAGAGGACAGTTACACCATCAAACACGACCGTCCGATCGGGGTCTACGAATCGGTGTTCGTGCCGCGGTCCCCGGACGCGCCCGAAGGCGACGGCTACCTCATCACCCCGGTGTCGTACTTCAACGAACGGCACACCGACTTCATGATCTTCAACGCCGAGGATCTGCCTGCCGGCCCCATCGCCAAGGTCGAACTGCCCTTCGCCGTGGGCTGGACCCCGCACGGGCACTGGATGGACTTCCACTAACCCGAATCCGGGTCCGCAGAAATCAACCCTTACAGTCGCACCCAGCGGCCCCTTCCCGCCGGATAACCTCCGGCGGGACGGGCTGCATTTGCCCCAAGAGGAGCCCACATGTCCGAATCCGACACCATCCTCGGTCTCCTCTGTCGCGGCGCGGAGACCTGGCCGGACCGCCCGCTGGTGAAGTACGAGGGCGGGGTGACGTGGACGTGGCAGGACAGCCTTGATGCCGGGAATCGTGCTGCGGCGGTTCTCGCTGCGCTGGGCGTGGGGCCGGGGGACCGGGTGATGATTCTGTTGTCGAACGGAGAGGGCTGGATCCGGTCCTGGTGGGGTGCGACGCTGCTCGGCGCTGTCATCGCGCCGGTCAATCCGACTTATCGCGGCGAGATGCTCAGCAGCGCATGCGACCGGATCGACCCTGCCGTGGTGATTGCCGAGGACACCGAGGCGCACTACCTGCCCGCGCGCTGGGCGGCGCGACGAATCCACCCCGGCGTACTCGCCGAGGCGGGGGTTGCACCGGCTGCGCCGCCGCCGGTGGTACTGCCGTCGGACCCACACTGTCTGCTCCTGACCTCTGGGACGACGGGGCCGTCCAAGGCCTCGATCAGCACCCACGCGTACTTCTGCAGCGTCGTCGATTGGCTGATCGAGGGCGCCGGGCTTACCGAGAACTCGGTTTTCCAGGCGGATCTGCCCTGGTTCCATCTCTCGGCGTTTGCCCCGTCGGTACAGATGATGCGGCTGGGCGGCACCATCGTCGTGCGGCGCTCACCTGCGATGTCCACCTATTGGCAGACTGCCAAGGAACTCGGCTCCACCTTCGCGGTCGCCCCCGGCACCGTCGCTCAGTACCTCGAGTCCCGGCCGGTATCCCCCGCGGACCGGGACCACGGCATGGAGTTCCTGCTCGCAGCCCCGCTGCCCGCCGATGCCGCCGGTTTCATCGAGCGGTTCGGGCTGCGTGGATTGTGTACGGCATACGGCTCCACGGAGACGAGCATGGTGATCACCAAGGTGATCGGACAGTCCGTACCGTCCGGAAGCTGTGGCACCGTGCGCGCGGGTTTTCACGCCCGGATCATCGATGGTGCAGGTCAGGACGTGCCCGCGGGCACCATCGGTGAGCTGGTCGTCCGCTCGGACGAGCGAACCCTGATGTCGCTCGGCTACCAGGGTGACGCCGATGCGACGACTGAGGCGTGGCGCGACGGCTGGTACCACACCGGCGACGCGGTCAGTGTCGACGAGGACGGCTTCTACTACTTTCACGATCGCTACAAGGACTCGTTGCGCCGACGCGGCGAGAACATCTCCAGCTTCGAGGTGGAGCGGGAAGTGCTGGCGTTCCCCGGCATTGAAGAGGTGGCTTGTGTCGCCCATCCCGGCGAGTACGCCGGCGATGACGAGGTGAAGGTCTTCATAGTCGCCGAAGCCGGCGCGCAGATCCGGCTTTCGGACGTGGTCGAGTTCCTCGGCGACCGGTTGCCCGCATTCATGCAGCCGCGCTATCTCGAGCTTGCGGAGGTGCTCCCCAAGACACCGACATCGCGGGTGCGCAAACACCTGCTGCGGGATCAAGGAAACACTTCCGCGACCTACGATCGGCTGAGTACCAGGGCCTAGCGATGGTCAATAGCTGTATTGACCGCAGTCGGGTCTGGGCGGTACCCTCGGTCCTCGACCGCACCCTACGATCCACGGGTGAGGTCTCGGCATGTCCAGGACGACGAGGAAGTTGACTCATGAAGGAGTCGAAGGCTCGCCAGCCCAGCAAGATCGCGCAACGGCGCGAGCTGGCGCGCCAGGAACGCAGCCCGGCGTGGCTGGAGCAGCGTGCGCAGATTATCGAGAAGGCCGCCGAAGTGTTCGCCATCAGGGGATTCAACGGCACGAGCATCACCGACATCGCCAACCACCTCGGAATCAGCCAATCCAACATCTACTACTACTTCGGTACCAAGGAAGAGATCTTCCTGGAGCTGGTGCGACAGAGCACCGATTACAACGTGCACGGCGCCGAAGCTGTGGCCGCCAAGCCGAATTCAGCGACAGATCGCATAGCTGAGGTGGTCGAGTTGCTGGCCACGTCTTACGAGATGCAGTATCCGTTCCTCAACATCTACGTCCAGGAGGATGCTCGCTGGATCAGCTCCTCGGGCACCGAACTGCAACAGGTCTTCGTCGAGAGTGCGCGACGCTTCGAGGATGCAGTGCGGTCGATCGCCGAAGACGGAATTCGGAACGGAGAGTTCAGGTCTGACCTCAATGCCCGGATGGTGACCTACACGATCCTCGGCGCGGTCAACTGGATGCACCGTTGGTACCGTCCCGGCGGTCCGCTGACCGGCGCCGAGATCGGAAAAGCGATGAGCGACATCCTTCTTCGGGGCGTGGTCGATGCGCCCACATCGACGTAGGTAATTCCCACGCCGTGAGACACGGCATCCCCCACCCGGGGGTAAAAGTGCGCCAGATATAGGCCATCCAGCCGATTTCGGAGCACTCTGGAACCTCTGCAGGTGTGGTTTGCGCCTGCTTGGCCTGAGCGCCTGTCTGGAACCTTCAAAGGAGCGTTGATGCCCGAAGCCGTTATTGTCTCGACTGCCCGATCACCGATCGGCAGAGCCGGCAAGGGATCGTTGAAGGAGATGCGGCCGGATGACCTGACCGTCCAGATGGTCCTGGCCGCCCTTGCCAAGGTGCCCGAGCTGGACCCGGCGATGATCGACGACTTCATGCTGGGCTGCGGGCAGCCCGCGGGTGAAGCCGGCCACAATCTCGGGAAAGTCGTTGCGGTACTTGCCGGTATGGACCAGCTGCCCGGGGTGACCGTCAATCGGTACTGTTCCAGCAGCCTGCAGACCACCCGGATGGCCTTCCATGCGATCAAGGCAGGGGAGGGCGATGCGTTCATCTCGGCCGGCGTGGAGACCGTGAGTCGCTTCGCCAAGGGCGCCGCCGATGGCCTGCCCGATACGGAGAACCCGCTCTTCGACGACGCCAAGGCCCGCACCGCGACGTTCGCCGCGGGTGGACAGACCTGGGTCGATCCCCGCGACCACGAATCGCTTCCCGATGTCTACATCGCCATGGGGCAGACCGCCGAGAACGTCGCACAGTTCAAGGGCGTCACTCGTGCCGAGCAGGACTCCTTCGCGGTGCGCAGCCAGAACCTCGCCGGAGCGGCGATCGCCAACGGCTTCTGGGAGCGCGACATCACGCCGGTGACGCTGGCCGACGGCACCGTCGTCAGCAAGGACGACGGACCTCGCGCCGGGGTGACGCTGGACGGCTTGTCCTCCCTGCAGCCGGTTTTCCGTCCAGATGGCACCGTCACGGCGGGCAACTGCTGTGCCCTCAACGACGGAGCGGCCGCGGTCGTGGTCATGTCCGACACCAAGGCAAAGCAATTGGGCCTGACTCCGCTGGCTCGCATCGTCAGCACCGGCGTCTCCGGCCTGTCTCCCGAGATCATGGGGCTGGGTCCGGTTGAGGCGTCCCGCCAGGCGCTGGCCCGCGCGGGTATGACCATCGGCGATATCGACCTGGCCGAGATCAACGAAGCCTTTGCCGCGCAAGTGATTCCGTCGGCGCGCGAGCTGGGGTTGGAGCTGGACCGGCTGAACGTCAACGGTGGTGCCATCGCGGTCGGTCACCCCTTCGGCATGAGCGGCGCCCGCATCACCAGCACGCTGATCAACTCGTTGCAGTGGCATGACAAGCAGTTCGGGCTGGAGACGATGTGTGTCGGTGGCGGCCAGGGCATGGCCATGATCATCGAACGCCTCTCGTGAGCGCCCGCTTCGCCGGCAAGACCGCCATCGTCACCGGGGCCAGCCGCGGCATAGGCCTGGCGATCGCGGCACGGTTGGTGGCAGACGGCGCGAAGGTGGTCATCACCGCGCGTGGTCAAGAAGCGCTCGATGACGCGGTCGCGCAGCTGGGCGGGGCCGAGAACGCGTTGGCGGTCGCTGGCAAGGCCGACGATCTCGAGCATCAGGATGACACTGTCCGTCAAGCTATCTCGACCTTCGGGAGCATCGACTTCCTGGTCAACAACACCGGCATCAATCCGACCTACGGCCCGGTGCTGGAACTCGACCTTGCCGCGGCACGCAAGATCGTCGAGGTCAACTGCATCTCCACACTGTCGTGGGTGCAGAAGGTTCACCGGGCATGGATGAACGACAACGCCGGTGTCATCGTGAACGTATCCTCACTCTCGGCGATTCGCACCGAACCCGGAATCGGGTTCTACGGCGCCACCAAGGCGATGCTCGACTCGATCACGGAACTCCTTGCCGTCGAACTCGGCCCGGCTATCCGGGTCAACGGCGTCGCGCCGGCGGTAGTGAAGACCAAGTTCGCCGCCGCGCTCTACGAGGGGCGCGCCGATCAAGTCGCCGCGGGCTATCCCCTCAAGCGGCTGGGTGAACCCGACGACATCGGCAGTGTGGTGGCATTCCTGCTCTCCGAGGATGCGGCCTGGATGACCGGTCAGACCGTGGTGGTCGACGGCGGCGTGAGCCTAACCACCGGTGACACGTGAGCGACAAGAGAGGTTCCGAAACGATGACGTTGCACGAGTTGCAGGCGCTGGTCGAAGAATTCCTCGCGGCCCACGCCGTGGAGACCACGGATCGGCTGGAGTTCCTGCGGGCCCGATTCGACGCCGGACTGGCGCGGGTGTCCTATCCCGAGGGACACGGCGGATTGAGCCTGCCGGCGGCCTGGCAGCTTGAGGTCGATGCCTTGCTGGAGCAGGCCGGCGCGCCGAACAACCGACCGGAATCGAACATCATCGGGTTGGGTATGGCGGCGCCGACGATCCTGGCCTTCGGGACCGAGGAACAGAAGCGGCGCTACCTGCGACCGTTGTGGACCGGCGAGGAGATCTGGTGCCAGCTGTTCAGCGAGCCCGGCGCCGGCTCGGACCTCGCAGCCGTGGCCACCCGTGCGGTGCGCGACGGCGAGGACTGGGTGGTCAACGGTCAGAAGGTGTGGACGTCGGACGCGCAGAACGCCAGGTTCGGGATCCTGCTCGCACGCAGCAACCCCGACATCCCCAAACACCGTGGCATGACGTTCTTCCTGTGCGACATGAATGTGCCCGGCGTCGAGGTGCGACCGCTACGGCAGCTCACCGGCGAGGCAGAATTCAACGAAGTCTTCCTCACCGACGTGCGGGTGCCCGACGGCCAGCGGCTCGGTGAGGAGGGCCAGGGTTGGGCGGTGGCCAACGGCACACTCAACAACGAGCGGGTGGCCATCGGCGGTCAGGCGGCACCGCGCGAAGGCGGACTGATCGGCACCGTCGCCGGCACCTGGCGTAAATGCCCCGAACAACGGACACCGGAGCTGCACGACCGGCTGCTGCGGCACTGGGTCGATGCCGAGGTGGCCCGGCTGGCCGGGACTCGGTTGCGGCAGAAGCTCGCACTCGGCCAACCAGGCCCCGAGGGTTCGGCGATGAAGCTCACGTTCGCCACCCTGAATCAGCAGTTGACCGGCCTGGAGTTGGAGCTGCTCGGCGAAGAGGGTTTGCACTACTCGGACTGGACCATGGTGCAGCCCACCAGCGTCGACCTGTGCGGCCGCGACGCGGGTTACCGCTATCTGCGCGCCAAGGGCAACTCGATCGAGGGCGGTACCTCAGAAATCCTGCGCAACATCATCGGCGAACGAGTGCTGGGTCTGCCCGCAGAAGCCCGCGTCGACAAGGACATCCCGTGGAAGGAGACGGCCAAGTGAGTGAACTCGACCTGCTCTACACCGAAATCGAGGAAGAGCTGCGTGCCAGCGTACGGAGTCTGCTCGCCGCACGGTGCGACCCGGATGCCATCACCCGGATGTACGACGCAGACCGGTCGGTTGTCGCTGGTCTTTGGAAGGCGCTGTCGGTCGAGATCGGCCTGGCCGGGCTGCTGGTGCCCGAGCAGCATGGCGGAGCGGGCGGCTCGTTGCGGGAAGCCGCGGTGGTCCTCGAGGAACTCGGCCGCATGGTCGCGCCGGTACCGTTCCTCACCAGCGCGGTGATCGCCACCACGATGCTCCTGGATTCCGACGCCGACCTGTTGGGACCCATAGCTCAGGGCGAGCAGACGGCGGCGCTGGCCGTCTCCTGGTCGACCCAGCCGACCTCCAATGTGGCGACGGTTCAGCTCGTCGACGGACGGCTGACCGGCACCATTACCAGCGTGGCCGGGGCACTGGAGGCCGACGTACTGTTGGTGCCGGCTGCCACCCGAGCCGGAATTGCCGTGTACGCAGTGGCTTCCGCTGATCTCACCCTGACTCCGGTGGTCTCACTGGATATGACGAGGCAGCTCGCACACGTCACGCTGGACAGCGCGGCAGGCACCTTGGTGAACGGCGATGCAGCCGAGGCGATCCGGCGCGCGCTGGAGGTCGGCGCCGCCCTACTGGCATCCGAACAGCTTGGCCTGGCCAGATGGTGTCTGGAGGCGACGGTCGACTACGTCAAGGAGCGGCGGCAGTTCGGCAGGGTTGTCGGCGGTTTCCAAGCGCTCAAGCACCGGCTGGCAGATCTGTACACCGGAGTCGAGTCCGCGGCTGCGGCGGCACGTTATGCCGCTGCGACGGCCACGGCTGATGATCCCGACGCAGCGGTGGCCGCCAGTGTCGCCCAGGCGTATTGCGGTGAGGTGGCGGTCACCGCCGCCGAGGAGGCAGTGCAGATGCACGGCGGAATCGGCATGACGTGGGAGCACACGACGCATCTGTATCTCAAGCGGGCCAAAGCGGATCAGATCGCACTGGGCACCTCGGGCCGGCACCGGGCGCGGCTGGCGGTACTGGTGGATTTGCCGCAGTGATGGGGCAGATCAAGTCTGACCAGTGCCTGATCCCGAAGGCAGCAGATGGTTAGCGTCATCACGCCGATGCTCAGGCATGCCGGATCGCAGCCTGAGCAACTCGCCATGACGGACGCGCAGCACAGTTGGACCTACGCGCAGCTCCGCGACGGCGTCCTCGCGTACGCGGGCGCTCTGATCGGCCAGGGCATCGTCGCGGGAGATCGTGTCCTGCTCATCGTGCCGACCGTGCCGGAATTCGTCGTCGCCTACCTTGGTATCCAGGCGCTGGGCGCCGTGGTGGTCCCGGTCAACACCATGTCGACGCGGGCCGAGCTGGATTACTTCATCGGTGCGGCCGGATGTTCGCTCGTGATCGCGTGGCACGAGTCGAGCGTCGTCGCCGCCGATGCCGCGGCCGCCGCAGGCATCCGCCACTGCATTCTGCCTGAAGGCGCGGCGGTGAGTGACGTTGTGCCACTGACTGTTGCGGAAGAACGCGCGTCCGACGATGTCGCCGTCATCCTGTTCACGTCGGGGACCACCGGCCGGGCCAAGGGGGCTGAGTTGACCGTCGGGAATGTGTTGTCCGCAGGGGAGATCGCCGTCCGGCTCGCCGGCGTGACGCCGCAGGATCGGATCGGTTCCGCTTTGCCGTTGTTCCATGTGTTCGGCCAGACGGCGGTGCTGATGATGACCCTCACCGCCGGTGCGACGATGTCGCTGCTCGACCGGTTTTCGGCCGAGGCCATGCTGGAGCTGCTCCGTCGCGATCGACTGACCGTCATGTGCGGCGTACCGACCATGTGGAATGCGATGCTGCACAACGCGGTCGATGCAGTCCCTGCAGACTTCATCCATCTTCGTCTCGCGCTGTCCGGCGGTGCGTCGTTACCTGGCGCGGTCAACAGTGCGTTCCAGGAGAAGTTCGGTTGCACGTTGTTCGAGGCGTACGGGCTCACCGAGACCACCGCGATCGGAACCTATGGCGGTCCCGGCACGCCGCCCGGCAGTGTCGGCGCGGCGGCGTTCCAGACGGAGGTCCAGATTCGCGACTCCGCAGGTTCGCCGGTCGTGGGTGATGCATCCGGCGAGGTATACATCAAAGGTCCGACGATCATGCGGGGATACCGCGGTCGTCCGGACGCCACGGCGGAGGTGCTGTCGGCTGACGGCTGGTTGCGCACAGGCGACGTCGGCAAGCTGGACGCCGAGGGCAACTTACGCATCGTGGGCCGGGCCAAGGAGCTGATTATCCGCGGCGGTTACAACGTCTACCCCAGTGAGGTCGAGGCGGTGCTCTATGCTCATCCCGAGGTCCTCGAGGCCGCGGTGATCGGCATCGCGCACGCACATTACGGCGAGGAGGTCGCCGCAGTCATCGTGGTGAACCCAGGCATGCCTCATGACGGTGCTGCGCTCATGGCCTGGGCGCGAGAGCGGCTGTCGGCGTACAAGATTCCACGGGTGCTGCAGTTCGTCGACGAGCTGCCGAAGGGTTCGACCGGCAAGATTCTCAAACGCGCGATCGATCGGGAGGCACTGGCTCAACTCCTGGTCGTTCAGGCCAAGGCCAAGGCCAAGGCCAAGGCCATGGCGACGGGCCGGTGATCCGATCTGGCGGTGCCGGATCAGGCGCCACGCGCGTTCGGTAGGAGGGCGATCAAACCGCGCAGCGCGGCCACACAGTGTTCGACGCGCTCGGCCAGGGTGCTCCCGCGCTGGGGTTCCGGGACGCTTGTCCACTGCAGCGCAAGGTCTTCCACGTAGGCCACCCAGGCATGCACGATGGTCGCGGCGCCGTCGCGCTCACCCAGTTCCAGGACATCCACCACGCGCTGACCGAGGTCGGCGCGCAGGGTGGCGACGCGGTCCCCACCCAGCGTGAGCGCGCCTTGACCAAAGATGAACGCCAGGTAGAACTCGCGGCGCCGATCGATCTGTTCGAACAACGCGGATACGACGTGGCGCAGCGCCGCCTCCGGATCGGCGTCGGCGGGCGGGGCCGTGTTGTCGAGTACCCGTTGGGCCGCGACGTCGAGTACCGCGTCGAAGTAGTCGCTCTTCGTCGGGAAGTAATGGAACAGCAGACTGCGTGAGATCTCGGCCTTGCGTGCCACCTCGTCCAGCGACAACTTGTGTATTGGCTCTTTGACGAGGATTCCTAACCCGATGGCCAGCAATTGATCTCGTCGATCACCGAACTTCAGCCGTAGCGCAGGACGTGACCCCGGGCGTGACTCTCGCTTGCTCACCATCTGTTTAGCATTGCTCAATAGAGCGGGTATGGTCAAGCACATGAACTCCGAACCGTCGCCTCGCGCAGCCGAACTTCTTGATCGCGTACGTGCCTTCATCGCCGAAGAGATCGCACCAGTCGAGGAGCGCTACCACGCCGACGTCGCTGCGCTGCGCACCGGCGGTGGAGATCCCTGGACACCGCTGCCGCTGCTGAGCGAACTCCGGGACAAGGCCAAAGCCGCCGGCCTGTGGAATCTGTTCCTTCCCGCCGAACACGCCGGCGACTACGCCGCCCGGTTCGGGACCGACGGCGGGCTGGGACTGACCAACGTCGACTACGCGCCGATTGCGGAGGAGACCGGCCGCTCGGAACTCGCCCCGTACGCCTTCAACTGCAACGCGCCGGACACCGGGAACATGGAGGTGTTGTTGCGTTACGGGACCGCCGAGCAGCGCGAGCGCTGGCTCGAGCCGTTGTTGGCCGGGTCCATCCAGTCGGCGTTCGCCATGACCGAACCGGGTGTGGCGTCCTCGGATGCCACCAACATGGCCGCGACCGCCATCCCCGACGGGGACGACATCGTGATCAACGGGCGCAAATGGTGGACCACGGGCATCGGACATCCGGACTGCGAGTTGCTCATTTTCATGGGTGTGTCGGATCCCGAGGCGCCGCGGCGATCTCGGCACACCATGGTGCTGGTGCCGCGCACCACCCCTGGGGTTGTGGTCGAACGACTGCTTCCGGCAATGGGCCGATTCGACGAGCCCTTCGGCCACGGTGAAGTGTCCTTCACCGATGTCCGGGTGCCTGCGGCCAACGTTCTGCTCGGCCCCGGCCGGGCCTTCGAGATTGCTCAGGGGCGGCTGGGACCCGGGCGCGTGCACCATTGCATGCGGCTGATCGGTCTGGCCGAGATGGCTCTCGAGCTCGCCTGCCGACGTGGTCGTGAGCGGCGGGCCTTCGGCAAGCCGCTGATCGACCTCGGCGGGAACAAGGAACGAGTTGCCAAGGCCCGCATCGCCATCGACACCGCCCGGCTGCTGGTGTTGAACGCTGCATGGAAGCTGGACACCGTGGGACCGGGCGGCTCGCTCGGCGAAGTCAGCCAGATCAAGTCCCATGTGCCGGCGGTGGTGCAGGAGATCGTCGACTTCGCCATGCAGATCCACGGCGGCGGTGGGCTGTCCGACGACTTCCCGCTGGCCGGGGCGTGGTCGTTGGCCCGCCAACTGCGGCTCGCCGACGGACCCGATGAGGTACACCTCGGTGTCATCAGCAGACTGGAACTGGGCAAGTATGTCTGAGGGCACAGAGGGTCTCATCGACACCGCCGATGTCGCGGATGCCGCAGCGGTGCGCCCCGAGGACGCGTTCGATGTCGACCGGCTGTGCGCATGGCTGGCCGAACACGAACTCGGCGTGACGACACGTCCCGGGGTAAGGCAATTCTCCGGCGGCGCTTCGAACCTCACCTATCTGCTGCGCTTCCCGGAGCGGGACCTGATCCTGCGCCGGCCCCCGGGCGGACACAAGTCGGCGGGTGCGCACGACATGTCCAGGGAGTACCGCATCCAGCATGCGCTACAGCCGGTTTTCGAGTACGTGCCAAGGACGCTGGGGCTGTGTGAAGAGACTGCGGTCATCGGCACGCCGTTCTACGTGATGGAACGGATCGACGGCCACATTCCCCGTCAGGAGTTCCCGCCGGAGATGAATCTCTCGGCTGCCGAGATTTCGGCCCTGTGCATCCGCTCGCTGGATGTCCTGATCGACCTGCATCAGCTTGACCCGGCGGCAGCCCAGCTGGATTGGCTGTCCAGGGGTGACGGGTACATTCACCGCCAGCTACGAGGGTGGTCCAAACGCTACCGACAGGCCAAGACGCCGGACGTCGGGGACTTCGATTCGGTGATGGTCTGGCTCGACGAGAATGAGCCGACCGACGACCGATCATGCCTGATCCACAACGATTTCCGGTTCGACAACCTCGTCTTCGACCGCGCGCACCCACACTCGCCGGTCGGCCTGCTGGACTGGGAGATGGCAACCATCGGGCACCCCCTGATGGATCTCGGTGGCGCCCTGGCGTACTGGATCGAGGCCGGCGATGAGCCCGAACTGCACCAGTTCCGCCGACAGCCGACCCATATCGCGGGCATGCTCTCCAGAGCAGAAGTAGTCGACTACTACTGCGACCGAATGAATATCGGCCTCAGTGAACGGGAATGGGCCTTCTACGAGATCTTCGGACTGTTCCGGACTGCGGCGATATGCCAACAGATCTACTACCGGTACTACCACGGCCAGACCACCAACCCGGCCTTCCAGGCGTTCGGCCGGCTCACGCTGCTGATGGAGCGTCGCAGCCTCGACCTCATCAGCCGCCACCGTTGAGCTCAACTTGAACTTGGCCTCAACTTCATATTAGATGTGTTGAGGTATCCCGCTGTGACCGGGCAATCGCCCGTCCAATCGGTGTCATTTCCAAATCCAGAGAACGTTGAACCAAGGGACTGAGAATCATGAAAGCCTGGCGTGTCGAACAATTGGGTCAGCCCCGCGACGTTCTTCGCCTCCGCGACGTAGCCGAGCTGGAGCCCGGGCCCGGGGAGGTTCGGGTGCGGGTACTTGCCGCGGCCGCCAACTTCGCCGACGTGCTGCTGTGCCGCGGTGAGTATCAGGTCAGACCTGACCTACCCTTCACCCCCGGTTCGGAACTGTGCGGCGAGATCACCGCGCTGGGCGACGGGGTGGCAGGGTTCACCATCGGCGACCGCGTGATCGGCGTCGTCAACCCGCAGCACGGCGGTTTCGCCGAGTCGGCACTCATGCCGGTGTCCACAGTGTTCCTCGCCCCGCCGTCACTAGACGATGCCGAGGCCGCGGTGCTGACCATCGGATACCAGACCGCCTGGTTTGCGCTGCACCGCCGCACGCAGTTGCTGCCGGATGAGACATTGTTGGTGCACGCCGCCGCAGGTGGCGTCGGAAGCGCCGCTGTGCAGTTGGGTAAAGCGGCCGGTGCCACCGTGATCGGCGTCGTCGGGGGTGCCGACAAAGCGGCCTACGCCGCCCAACTCGGGGCCGACGTCGTCGTGGACCGACGTGAGCAGGATTTCGTCGACGTGGTCAAGAAGGCCACCGGAGGTCGCGGAGCAGATGTCGTCTTCGACCCGGTCGGCGGCGATTCGTACACCAAGTCCACCAAGTGCATCGCGTTCGAGGGGCGCATCCTCGTCATCGGGTTCGCCGGCGGAACCATTCCCACTCCGGGCCTGAATCATGCACTGATCAAAAACTATTCGATCATCGGTCTGCATTGGGGGTTGTACAACGCCAAGGATGCCGGCCCCGTCCGGGAATGCCACCAGGAGTTGACCAGGCTGGCGGAGCGCGGCGTGGTCAAGCCGCTCATCGGCGAACACCTGGGGCTCTCCGATGTGCCGGATGGCCTGACGCGACTCGCTGAGGGCAGCACGGTTGGCCGCTTGGCCTTCCTGGCTACGGCCGACTGACATGCGCAGTGCGACAGCACAACCAGAGTTCGACTTGTATCAGCTTCCCGAGGAGCACGTCGCGCTGCGCGCCGCGATTCGCCGACTGGCGGAGAAGGAAATAGCTCCGCACGCCGCCGATGTCGACGCGAACGCGCGGTTCCCGGAAGAGGCGCTCAGGGCGCTGAATGCCTCGGGCTTCAACGCTGTCCACGTGCCTGAGGCCTATGGCGGACAGGGCGCCGATGCGGTGGCGGCGTGCATCGTCATCGAGGAGGTGGCCCGCGTAGATGCATCGGCATCCTTGATTCCGGCGGTCAACAAGCTGGGCACCACCGGCCTGATCCTGCGCGGATCCGACGATCTGAAGAAGCGGGTACTCGGCGATCTGGTCGACGGACAGATGGCGTCGTATGCCCTCTCCGAGCGCGAGGCCGGCAGCGATGCGGCCGCAATGAAGACCCGGGCCAAGGCCGACGGCGACGGCTGGATCCTCAACGGCGCGAAGGCATGGATCACAAATGGCGGAAAGTCGTCCTGGTACACCGTGATGGCGGTCACCGATGCCGACAAGGGCGCCAACGGGATCTCGGCATTCGTCGTCCACATCGATGACGAGGGATTCACCGTCGGACCCAAGGAGCGCAAGCTGGGAATCAAGGGGTCTCCGACGACAGAGTTGTACTTCGAGAACTGCCGAATTCCGGGCGACCGGATGATCGGTGATCCCGGTACCGGGTTCAAGACGGCGCTGCAGACGCTGGACCACACGCGGCCGACCATCGGCGCGCAAGCGGTCGGTATCGCCCAGGGAGCGTTGGATGCGGCGCTGGCATACACCAAGGACCGCAAGCAGTTCGGTAAGTCGATCTCGGATTTCCAAGGCGTGCAGTTCATGCTCGCGGACATGGCGATGAAGATCGAGGCCGCGCGCCTGATGGTGTACACCGCCGCGGCGCGCGCTGAGCGCGGTGAAGGCAATCTGGGGTTCATCTCAGCGGCAGCGAAGTGCTTTGCCTCTGACGTCGCGATGGAAGTCACCACCGATGCGGTGCAGTTGTTCGGGGGCGCCGGCTACACATGCGACTTCCCGGTCGAGCGAATGATGCGCGACGCCAAGATCACTCAGATCTATGAGGGCACCAACCAGATTCAGCGGGTCGTCATGAGCCGAGCGCTGCTCCGGTGAACCACCGGGAGAACAACACCTTGACCGTCGGCGTGGTCGCCGAAACCGGCGCCGACGAGCGCCGGGTGGCGTTGGTGCCGAAAACGGTCGCGTCGTTGGTCGGTGCGGGTATCGCGGTGGTGGTCGAGGCGTGCGCCGGTCAGCGTGCGTTGATCCCCGACGCGTTGTACACGGCGGCCGGGGCCACGACCGGGGATGCGTGGAGTGCGGACGTGGTGGTCAAGGTGGCGCCGCCGTCCGATGTGGAGGTGGCGAAGCTGCGTCGGGGTCAGTCGTTGATCGGGTTTCTGGCACCGCGCGACACCGAGAATCAGATCGGGGCGCTCAAGGCAGCGGGCGTGCAGGCTTTCGCGATGGAAGCGATCCCGCGGATCTCGCGGGCGCAGGTGATGGACGCGTTGAGTTCACAGGCCAATGTGGCCGGGTACAAGGCCGTGCTGCTGGCGGCCTCGGAGTCCACGCGGTTCTTCCCGATGCTGACCACCGCTGCCGGGACCGTGAAACCGGCGACGGTGCTGGTACTCGGCGTAGGCGTGGCCGGCCTGCAGGCCCTGGCAACCGCGAAGCGACTCGGTGCCCGGACGACAGGGTACGACGTGCGTCCCGAGGTCGCCGATCAGGTGCGTTCGGTAGGGGCCCAGTGGCTGAGCCTGGGCGAGAACGAGGTGGCCGCGGCCGGTGAGGGCGGGTACGCCCGCGAACTCTCCGACGCCGAACGTGCGTTGCAGCAGCAGGCGCTCGAAGAGGCGATCACAAGGTTCGACGTGGTGATCACGACCGCCCTGGTCCCGGGTCGGCCCGCGCCGCGGCTGGTCACCGCCACCGCCGTGCGGGGCATGAAGGCCGGCAGCGTGGTGGTCGATCTGGCAGGGGAGACCGGCGGCAACTGCGAGCTGACCGAGCCCGGCCAGACCGTTATCCGCCATCGTGTCACCGTCGCCGCGCCGACCAACCTGGCCGCGACGATGCCCGAGCACGCCAGCGAGTTGTACGCCAAGAACGTCACCGCACTGCTGGAACTGTTGATCACCGACGGCGCGTTGGCACCCGACTTCGACGACGAGGTCGTCGCGGCCTCGTGTGTCAGCCGTGAAGGGGAGCACTAGAGGATGTACGACCAACTGCTGGCCAATCTGGCGATCCTGGTGTTGTCCGGGTTCGTCGGGTTCGCGGTGATCTCGAAGGTGCCCAACACCTTGCACACCCCGCTGATGTCGGGCACCAACGCGATTCACGGCATCGTGGTGCTCGGTGCGCTGATCGTGTTGGGCCAGTTGCCCGCCGACGCCGGTTGGGGTGTGCGGATCATCGCGCTGGTCGCGCTGATCTTCGGCACTGTCAACGTGATCGGTGGCTTCCTGGTCACCGACCGGATGCTGGCAATGTTCAAGGGGCGCAGGCCCGCTCCCTGCCAGGTCGAGCCTGAGGTCGCCAAGTGAACCATCTCGTCACCGTCCTCTACATTCTGGCCTTCGGCATGTTCATCCTGGGTCTGTCGGGTCTGACCGGCCCCAAGACCGCGGTGCGCGGCAACTGGATCGCGGCCACCGGTATGGGCGTCGCCGTAGTGGCGACCCTGCTCTCGGTGCGTGACACTGCTGCGACCAACTGGATCCTGATCGCGGCCGGGCTTGCAATCGGAGTGATTCTCGGCGTGCCACCGGCGAAGAAGACCAAGATGACGGCGATGCCGCAATTGGTCGCGTTGTTCAACGGTGTGGGTGGCGGCACCGTCGCGTTGATCGCGTGGGCGGAGTTCATCGAGACCGACGGGTTCGCCTACTTCACCCCCGAGCAAAACCCCACGGTGGCACTGGTGGTGGGGTCGCTGTTCGCGGCAATCATCGGCTCGGTGTCCTTCTGGGGCTCCCTGGTGGCGTTCCTCAAGCTGCAGGAATCGATTCCGAAGACGATCGAGAAGGCACTGGTCAAGTCTGCCAGTGTATTTCAGATCGCCAACGTTGTGCTGCTGCTCGGCGCCGTCGCGACGGCCGTCTACATCGGGCTGAACGCCGGCGTCGGCAACGCGACCTGGACCATCGTGGCAGTGCTGGTGCTGGCGGGTCTGATGGGTCTGTTCGTGGTGTTCCCCATCGGCGGCGCCGACATGCCGGTTGTCATCAGCCTGCTCAATGCGCTGACCGGATTATCCGCTGCCGCAGCGGGTGTGGCGCTCAACAACACCGCGATGATCGTCGCCGGCATGATCGTCGGCGCTTCCGGTTCGATCCTGACCAACCTGATGGCCAAGGCAATGAACCGGTCGATCCCGGCGATCGTGTTCGGCTCCTTCGGTGCCGACGGCGGAGTCGCTGCCGCAACCGGCGGCGACCAGGGCTCAGTCAAGGCCACGTCAGCCGCCGATGCGGCGATCCAGCTGGCCTACGCCAACCAGGTGATCGTCGTGCCCGGCTACGGCCTGGCCGTCGCCCAGGCACAGCACGCGGTCAAGGAGATGGCCGGCTTGCTCGACGCCAAGGGTGTCGACGTCAAGTACGCCATCCATCCCGTGGCCGGGCGCATGCCGGGGCATATGAACGTGCTGCTGGCCGAGGCGGATGTCGAGTACGACGCGATGAAGGAGATGGACGACATCAACGGTGAGTTCAACCGCACCGACGTCACCATCGTGATCGGCGCGAACGACGTCACCAACCCCGCGGCGCGCAACGACCCGAGTTCACCGATTCATGGCATGCCGATCCTCAACGTCGACGAGTCCCGCTCGGTGATCGTGCTGAAACGGTCGATGTCGTCGGGCTACGCCGGTATCGAGAACCCGCTGTTCCTTCTCAACCACACCTCGATGTTGTTCGGTGACGCCAAGAAATCGGTCTCCGACGTCATCGACGAGCTGAAAGCGCTCTGACGGGTGACTCGGTGGTTGCGGGGCGAATCGCGATTCAAGTAGAACTTGACCCATGAGCGGGCAGGATGGGACGGACATCGGCGCCGATGCCCCGGTTCTTGCCGGGGGCACCGGAGCAAGGGAGTTGCCCGCTACCGCCCGCGGGCTGCGGACCCGCGCGGCGCTGGTGACGGCAGCCCGGACGGTATTCGAGCGTGACGGCTTCCTCGGATCTCGGCTGTCCGACATCACCGTAGAGGCCAAGTGTTCGGCCGGGACCTTCTACACCTATTTCTCCAGTAAAGAAGAGATCTTTGCAGCGGTGCTGGAGGCTGCGCAGGATGACATGTTGCACCCCGGGATGCCCCGCGTCGCCGATGACGACGATCCTGCGGCGGTGATCGAGGCCAGCAACCGCGCCTATCTTGTTGCGTATCTGCGGAACGCGAAACTGATGGCGCTCATGCAGCAGGTCGCCACGGTCGACCCGGACTTCGAAGCACTCCGACGGCACCGATCGGAGAAGTTCGTTGAGCGCAATGCCCGTCATATAGCAGAGCTGCAAAGCCGTGGTTTGGCGGATGAGACCCTGGATCCGCTCCTCACATCCTATGCGCTGTCCGGAATGGTGAGCCGAATGGCGATGGAGGCCCTCGTCATCGGGAAGCGCGATCTCGATGACGTCGTGGCGATCCTGACCAAACTCTGGGTCAATGCACTACAGCTTTCCGGCAAGTCGGACAGTCGCAAAAAGCGGCGCTAGGACCTGAAGTCCGCCGTCGCAGCGTTGTCCCGCTGCGCAGCGACCTCGACCAGGCGCCGGCTCAGCGCGTCGGTCATCAGCGTCCACGCATCGGTGCCGAGCACCAGCCTGCGTGGCGGCGTGTCGGAGTCCGCGGCCCGGAGGATCGCCGCGACGGTGCGCTCGGGACAGACCGGCATGTCCTCGGGGGCGGGTGGCACCCGGTCGGCCGGTCCTCCTCGGTAGGCGGCGCTGGGTGGGACATGTTCGGCCGCGTCGAAGAATCCGGTGCGGACGACGCCGGGTTCGATGAGGGTGGTGCGGATTCCGAACGGCTCGACCTCGGTGGCCAAGGCGTCGTAGAAGCCCTCGATACCCCACTTCGTCACGTGGTAGAGCGAGAATCCGGGGAACGTGATGTGTCCGCCCATACTCGACATCTGCATCAGCAATCCACCGCCCTGCGCGCGAAGATGCGGCAGCACGGCGCGGGCGAGGTGGATGGAGCCCGCGAGGTTGGTCTCGATCATCTGCTGGACCTGGTGGTCGGTGAGGTCCTCGGCCGCGGCGAAGACCCCGTAGCCGGCGTTGGATACGACGACGTCGATTCGGCCGAGTGTGTCGAATGCCGCTGCAACCACGGCGCGTAAAGCGGAGTTGTCGGTCACATCGAGGGCCTGGCGCCACAGTCGGTCGCCGTAGCGTTGCGCCAAATCGTCGAGTTGTTCAGGTCTCCGCAGTGTCGCGGCCACCGAGTCGCCGCGTTCGAGCACCTGCTCGACGAGTTCGCGTCCCATTCCCCGCGAGGCGCCGGTGACGAACCACGTCTTGGCCATGTCGATCCCTTTCGTTGTCCCGTTGGCTCAACGCGTGCCGGTGGCAGCGCACTCCATGCCTGGCATCCGCATTTCGCTCTTTATCCATGCATGCTGCGCATGGGTACGGTGAGGCGTGGCCGAAGTGACGTTGGAAGGCTTGCGCGTCTGTCGTGAGATCGCGCTGCAAGGATCGTTCACGGCGGCTGCGCGCGCTCTTGGCTATTCGCAACCGTCGGTGTCCCGGCAGGTCGCGGCGATGGAGTCGGCGCTGGGTTATCGCCTGTTCGTGCGCGAGTTGCGCGGTGTCAGCGTGACTCCCGCCGGTACTCGGGTGATCGAGCACGCCGCGCGGATCCTCGGCGCCGTCAGCTCCCTGCACCACGACCTGAAAGCCCTGGGAGACAAGCTCGCCGGCCGGGTGGCCGTCGGAGCGTTCCCGGCGGCAATGTCAGTGCTGGTGCCGCGGACCGTAGCGCGGCTTGCCGTCGAGCACCCGGGACTGGTCGTGGCACTGACCGAGGCGGGCACGCCCACGTTGCTGCGCGATGTTCGCGGTAATCGGCTCGACGTGGCGGTGATCGGTGCGGGCGCCGGGTTACCGGACTACGACCTCGACGGTCTCGGACGGCATCGGGTGTACGCCGGGGATCTTTGTGTCGCAGTGCCGGACGGACATCGCCTCGCCGGCCGCGCCGAAGCCTGCGTCAGCGAGCTGGTGAACGAAGTGTGGATCGCCGGAACAGGTTCGGCGGGGGATCCACAGTTCGCGGCCTGGCCCACGCTAACCGATCCGGTGATCGGTTACCGAGTGCGCAGCTGGCCCGCCCGGCTCGGCTTGGTGGGCGCGGGCCTCGGAGTGTGTCTGCTCCCGGCATTGTCGGCGCAGTCGGTGCCGTCCGGTGTGCATTGCGTCCACGTCGACGACCCGGCCTGGTTGGGCCGGCGCACGCTCGCGGTCACCGGTGCGCGGCCCAGTGCGGCCGCCCGCGCCGTGGTCGCGGCGTTGCGAGCAGTCGCCGGCGAACTCAGCCCGTAGTCAGCGGGTCGAGAGCCTCTAGTGGTAATCGATAATCTGCCGCCACCGTTGCCCGAAGCGTTCTAGCGTGAACGGATTGCGCCGGCAACGGCGCACGTCATGACTCGCGGGAAGGCCACACTCATGGTTGGCGTGTCGGACTTGCTGCTCGGAATCGACATGGGGACGGCGAGCACGAAGGGCATCCTCGTCGACGCATCCGGGGCCGTCGTGGCCTCAGCAACGTCGAGCCATGCGATGCGGCTGCCCCGTCCCGGTTGGGCCGAAGTCGACGCGGAGGCCACGTGGTGGGGTGAGATCTGTGACATCAGCACCGCGCTGATCGCCCAGGTACCCACCGGATCGGCGGTGGCCGGACTGTGCGTCAGCGGTGTCGGCCCGTGCCTCGTGCTCTGCGACGAAGCGCTGCGGCCGTTGCGGCCGGCCATCCTGTACGGCATCGACACTCGGGCAGCCGCCGAGATCGACCTGTTGACAGCGGAATTGGGTGCCGACGCAATCCTGGACCGAGCGGGAACCGTGCTGTCGAGCCAGGCCGTCGGTCCCAAACTGGAGTGGGTGCGGCGCCACGAACCGGAGGTATTCGCCCGGGCGAGGGGTTGGTACGGCTCGAACTCGTACATTACGGCCAAGCTCACCGGCGAGTACGTGCTGGACCACCACACGGCCAGTCAGTGCGATCCGCTGTATGCGACGCGGCAGTTCGGCTGGAATACCGAATGGGCGCAGCGTATTTGCGGCCACCTGCCGCTTCCGCGGTTGGTGTGGCCCAGCGAGATCGTCGGCGTCATTCACGAGTCGGCCGCGGCGGCCACCGGCCTCCCCTGCGGCACGCCCGTGGTGGCCGGCACCGTCGATGCGTTCGCAGAGGCGTTTTCGGTGGGGGTTCGCAAACCGGGCGATCAAATGCTCATGTACGGCTCCACGATGTTTCTGGTGCAGATCATCGATTCGTACTTCAGCGAGCCCGGTTTTTGGACGACGGCGGGGGTGGAGCCTGACAGCCTGGCCCTGGCCGCGGGCACTTCGACTGCCGGCAGCCTCGTGAGTTGGTTGCAGGGCGTGACCGGTGGGGCGCCGTTGGAGACGTTGACAGCCGAGGCGCAGGCGGTTCCTCCCGGCAGTGACGGCCTACTGATGCTGCCCTACCTCGCCGGCGAGCGCACACCCGTCTTCGACCCGGATGCGCGCGGGGTGTTCGCCGGCCTTACCCTCCGCCATGGCCGCGGACATCTGTTTCGTGCTGCATACGAGGGTATTTCGTTCGGAGTCAGGCAAATACTGGACGGGTTCGACGACGCCTGCACCGCAACGCGCACGGTGGCGGTGGGTGGTGGGCTGCACAGTGCGGTGTGGGCGCAAACGCTGGCCGATGTCACGGGCCGTCAGCAGCTGGTTCCGCAGCAGACAATCGGTGCCAGCTACGGCGATTGCCTACTGGCGGCCATCGGTGTCGGGTTGGTGCCGCCCGACACCGACTGGACCGTGATCGCCTCGGAGATCACCCCGGCTGCCGCCAACCGTGAAAGCTACGACGTGCTGTATCGGACTTGGCGCGAATTATACCTGGCCACAAGGGATGTGGTGCATCGGCTAGCTGCCGAACCGAAGCTGTAAAGAGCGGCGACGTGACACCCCCGCTCAAGCAAAGGAGCTCCGAGATGAGAATGACACGTGCCGGCAGTGGTGGGCCGCCCATGGTCTTCGTGCACGGGCTGGCCTGCGATGCCACGGACTGGCAGGCCCAGGTCGACTGGTTCAAGGCACGGACCACCGTCGTCGTAGGCGAGCTACCCGGGCACGGTTCCAGCCCGGGCACGCCGGCGGACTGCACGGTCGAGGCGTATGGCGCTGCGCTGGCCCGAGCCATGACGGCGTTGCGGCTGCCGCCGGCGATCCTCGTGGGCCACAGCATGGGTTGTCGCGTGGTCCTCGAGGCGTGCCGGGTGGCACCCGGCG
This sequence comes from Mycolicibacterium sp. MU0053, assembly GCF_963378095.1. Classification (NCBI taxonomy): domain Bacteria; kingdom Bacillati; phylum Actinomycetota; class Actinomycetes; order Mycobacteriales; family Mycobacteriaceae; genus Mycobacterium; species Mycobacterium burgundiense. The sequence continues at coordinate 5,230,150 of NZ_OY726397.1, read as the reverse complement.
CCGTAGCCGGGCTCGTACTCGTCGACGGCAGCCGAATCGGCGATGGTGATCCCGCAGTCGCCGCGCAGGCCATGTCGGATGAACTCGCCGGGACCGGCTACGGACGATTCATGCAGCGGTTCTTCGATTCGATGTTCGTCCCGTCGAGTGACCCCGTTCTCGCGGACCGGATCATTCGCCGCGGGGTCGGTTTGCCCGCGCCGGCCGGCAGGAATCTGCTGACCAGCCTGGTCGGTTGGGATGCCGGTGCGGTGGAGAGTGCACTCGCCGCTGTCCGCGGGCCCCTGCTGGCGATTCAATGCACGACGCTCAACACCGCACGAGAGCGGGTGTCACTCGAATCAGGACAGAGTTCGGCGTGGATCGACCTGGTGCTTGCCCGTGTGCCCGGGGCGACCGCGGCGATGCTGCCCGGGGCGGGCCACTTCCCGCAGATCGAACAGGCCGCGGAGGTCACCGCGCTGATCGCCGACTTCCGCGATGCCATGCAACGTGATGGGACTACGCCAGGTCCGGCGGGAAGCCTCCGGTCGCAATCGGACCCCAGCGGGTCGGGGTGATCCGAATCAGCGACTTGCCTTGATCACGCATGGCTTGTCGGAACTCGTCCCAGTTCGAATGCTCGCCGGAGATGTTGCGGAAGTACTCGACAAAGGGCTCGACGTCGTCGCGGGCCTCGACGATCTCGCTGCTTCCGTCGATCTGGACCCAGGCGTCGTTCCAGTCCGCCGAGAGCACGACCACGCTGACGTCGGGACGAGCGCGCGCATTGCGGGTCTTGGCGCGCTGGGGGTAGGTCGAGATCACAATCCGTCCCGAGTCGTCGACGCCGCCGGTGACGGGCGAGGCCTGCGGGGTGCCGTCGTAACGTCGGGTGAGCAGGATCATCTGGTGGCGCGGCCGCACGAACTCCAGCAGGTGCTCGACGTCCACGGCGGTTTCCGTCGCAATCTTGCGAGTCATGTCTTCTCCTATCCCTGCCGACTCAAGCGATGGCCCACAACCCGAGGCTGATCGCAAAGGCGCTCAGGCCCAGTGTCGTCTCCATGACAGTCCATGTCTTGAGCGTGGTTTTGACGTCCATGCCGAAGAACCTACTGACCAGCCAGAAACCCGAGTCGTTGACGTGGGAGAGCACCGTCGCGCCGGCCGCGATCGCGATCACCAACGCGGTGAGCTGCAGGCTGGACAGGTCCGCTGCGGCGACGGCCGCACTGAGCAGTCCGGCCGTCGTCGTCAACGCGACGGTGGCCGAACCCTGCGCGACGCGCAGCAGCGTGGAGATGATGAACGCCTGCAGGATCAGCGACATGCCGAGATTGGACAGCGACCCGCTGAGCGCATCGCCGATGCCGCTGAGCCGCAACACACCACCGAACATCCCGCCGGCACCGGTGATGAGGATGATCGCGCAGATCGGGCCCAGGGCGTTGTCGAGGATGTCGCTGACGGCGGCCATCGACCGACCGCGCAATCCGAGTACCAGGGTCGCCACGATCACCGTGATCAGCAGCGCAACCGAGGTGGTGCCCAACAACTTCAGGTATTCCGCCCACGTCGCGCCCTCCTCGATCACCCCGGCGGTCATCAGAGTGTTGAGCACGGTGTTGAACGAGATCAGCACGAACGGCAGCATCAGCACACCGAGCACCGTGATGAACGCCGGCGGTGTCCGGGTGACGGTGCCGACCGTGCCGGCCGTCACGGCGGTACCGCCGGCCTCCCCCTCGGTGTCGCGGCCGCCGTTGAGCTCACCGAACAACGCGGTGGGGACGTCGACGTGCACGCGCTTACCGATGATTTGGGACACCAGGAATGCACCGACGTACCAGGACGCCACGGCGACCGGGACGCCGATTATCAATGTGAGACCGATGTTGGCGCCGAGTAATTCGGCGGCCGCCACCGGACCCGGATGCGGCGGGACCAACGCGTGCATGGCCGCGAACGCTCCCGCGGCCGGGAACGCGTACAACAACAGCGAGCCGCCGAACCGCCGCGCCACGGTCATGATGATCGGGAGGAAGACGACGAGTCCGGCGTCGAAGAAGATCGGGAAACCGAACAACAGGGCCGCCACGCCGAGCGCGAACGGTGCCCGCTTCTCGCCGAACCGCCCGATGAGTGTGTCGGCGAGAACTTGGGCCCCGCCGGTGATTTCGAGCAGGCGCCCGATCATGACACCGAACCCGACGAGCAGCGCCACCGAGCCCAGCGTGTTGGAGAACCCGAAAGACAATGCATCCGGGACATCGGCGACGGGGATGCCGGCCGCCAGCGCCGTCAGCACGCTGACCAGCACCAGGGCGACGAAGGCGTGCAGTTTCACCTTGATGATCAGGAACAGCAGCAGAGCGACCGCGCCCGCCGCGATCAGCAGGAGTGTGGTGGTCCCGAACGCCGGGTCAATTGCCTCCATTGGACCTCCCGACCGCGGTGCCTTCAGTGTCTCGAATCATCGGTCCTCCTGCTCGGCTGCCTGGGTTTCGGTTGTGCTGATGTAACTCTCGATGATGGCGTCGATACTCTGGTCCACATCGATGGCGACACCGTGCTCATCGGGTTCGAGAGGTTCGAGCGTCTCGAACTGAGAGGCCAGCAGCGTCGCCGGCATGAAGTGTCCGGGCCGGCTGGCCTGGCGCCGGCCGATGGTCTCGACCGAACCCTCCAGATGCAGGAATTCGATCTTGGCGCAGTGCCTACGCAGTTGATCGCGATACTGGCGTTTCAGGGCGGAGCAGCTCATCACGCCGCCGTCGCGGTGCCGCGCCAACCACTCTCCGATCGACTCCAGCCACGGGCCCCGGTCGTCGTCGTCGAGCGCGTGACCGGCCGACATCTTCGCGACGTTGGCCGGCGGGTGAAAGTCGTCGGCGTCGGCAAAGGGGACCCGGATTCGCTGCGCCAGCGCGGCGCCGACGGTCGACTTCCCCGAGCCCGAAACTCCCATGACGACGATCGGTGCTGCCATGCGCCCTCCGCCTGATCCGTGTGTGCGTCGTCACACAGCCTGCATCAATCGTCATACTATTGCAAGGGGCAAGTCGGAATCAGATGTTCCTACCGCGACGGCGGGGTCTCTGACATCATCTATTGATGCTTGATCGGCCGAATGTGGGCGCTCTCCACGGCAGTCTGGTGACTGCCTTGGGGACGGCCATCGTCTCCGGCCAGTACGGGCCCGGGCGGGTCCTGAATCTGGGCGGCGTGAGCGCCGAGCATGGGGTGTCGCGCAGCGTCGCCCGCGAGGCGATCCGGGTACTGGAATCCATGGGCATGGTCGAATCTCGGCGGCGGGTCGGGATCACGGTCCAGGCCAGCGAAAAGTGGAACGTCTTCGACCCGGTGCTGATCCGGTGGCGCTTGGAAGTCGGGGACCGCACTGCCCAGCTGGTGTCGCTCTCCGAGCTGCGCCTCGGCTTCGAGCCGGCGGCAGCGGCATTGGCCGCGCGACGCGCAAGCCCCCATCAGTGCCGGACCATGGCGACTGCGGTATCCGACATGGTGGTGCACGGGCGGTCCGGCGACCTCGATGCGTACCTGTTGGCGGACAAGCTTTTTCACCAGACACTGCTGGAGGCCAGCGGAAACGAGATGTTTCGGGCGTTGAACGGCGTGGTCGCCGAGGTGCTGGCCGGCCGCACGCATCACGGGATGATGCCCGAGCGGCCCAATCTCGAGGCGATCGCCTTGCACGACGAGGTGGCGCGGGCGATCAGGATGGGCGAGGAGCGACAGGCCGAGCGGGCGATGCGCGCGATCATCGAGGAGGCGGCCTCGGCCGTGGTCGAGGAGTTTCCGTCACCGCCCTGACGGCCGATCTCGGGTGGGCTTACCGATGCGCGTTCGGTCCGGTGTAGGCGACGGCCAACCGTGCGAGCGCGACCGCGGCAACCAGCAGACCGAAGTCACGCAAGGCGACGTCGTAATAGCCGGGCAGGGTCAGCAGGTTGACGATGATGCCGCCCAACCACGCTGCAACGATCAGCGCGCCGTAACGCGGGATCACGGCGACGGCGATGCCGGCGACAATCTCGATCACTCCGATGACGTACATGCCCTGCAGTGCGGTGCCAGGGAGGATGTTGTCGATCCAGGGGGCGAGGTACTGCGGCCAATCCGTCATCAGGTTGGTGAACTTGTCGATGCCGAACAGGATCGGAGCGACCGTGAACACCGTCCGCAGCAGCAGGAAGGCCTGGTAGCCGGGTTCGGACAGCCGGTCCGAATCGACGAACTTGTGGGTGGGGGCGCTGGTGGCCATGACTCCTCCTAGTTCTAAGAACGATAATCACTAATTTTAGAACCGGCGTGTCGATTGAGTCAATGGTGATTAGTTTTAGAATGGCGGCATGGACCGCACACCGGATATCAGCGCCGTGGCAGCCCTCGACGAACCCTCCCGCCGCAGGCTCTACGACTACGTGTGCGTCCAAGCGGACCCGGTCAGTCGCGATGAGGTCTCCGAGGCACTCGAGATGCCCCGTCAGACGGCGGCGTTCCACCTCGACAAGCTCGCCGAAGCCGGTCTGCTCGCCGTCGAATTCGCCCGTCGCAGCGGCCGGTCCGGTCCGGGCGCGGGCCGGCCGTCCAAGTTGTACCGGCGCAGCGACACCGCCATCGCCGTGCAATTGCCGCAACGCTCCTATGAACTGGCCGGAGAACTGCTCGCGCAGGCCGTCGACGACGCCGAGAGCACCGGTGAGTCACCCCGCACGAGTCTGAAGCGCAGAGCCGGCCAATTCGGCCAGGCCCTAGGCGCCGACGCCGAACCCACCGACGAAGGGGTGCTGGCCGTCCTCGCCCGGTGCGGCTACGAACCCCGCGTCGACGGCACCGGCATCCTGCTGGCCAACTGCCCGTTCCACGCGCTCGCTGACCGGCACACCGACCTCGTGTGCGGGATGAACCTCGGACTCATCGAAGGGTTGCTCAGCGGCGCGCAGTGCACCGGACGCCGGGCCCGCCTGGTTCCGCACGAGCGGTACTGCTGCGTGCGGATCGAACCCGCACGATGACGCCGCGGAGTCCGAATTGCCCCGCGCTCGACCGAACATCTGGGCATAAAGTACGAAGTCCAACAGTTATGGCTTCACACGCTTCTCGATAGTCCCCGCGGCACGACGAAAGGCCAGTGGCCATGCAGATCTCGGGCAACACGATATTCATTCCAGGATCTACCAGCGGCATCGGTCTGGCGTTGGCGCTGGCTCTGCGGGCCAAGGGGAACACCGTCATCGTCGGTGGCAGACGAGCCGAGTTGCTGGCGGAAATTGCCGCACAGCATCCAGGCCTGGGTACCGTCCAGATCGATACCACCGATCCCGAGAGCGTCGCGGCCGCCGCGGCGGAGGTCATCGGCAGGTACCCCAGCCTGAACGTCCTGATCCCGATGGCGGGTGTCATGCACATCGAAGACTGGCGCCGACCGGGGTCCGCCCTGGCCTTGGCCGAGGCCACCGTGACCACAAACGTCCTGGGCCCGATCCGCCTCATCGCCGCGTTCATCGACCATCTTCAGCGCCAGCCCGACTCCACGGTGATCACGGTGTCCTCGGGCTTGGCGTTCGCGCCGTTGCAGGCCACGCCGAGCTACAACGCATCCAAGGCCGCGATCCATCTGCTGACCGAATCGCTACGGCTCCAATTCGCCGACACCAGCGTTGAATTCAAAGAGTTGCAGCCACCGTCGGTAGCGACCGACCTGATGCCCGGCCAGCGTGACAGCGCCTTCGCGATGCCGCTCGACGATTTCATCGGCGAGGCCATCGACATCCTGGAGACCAGTCCCGACGCCAAGGAAATCCAGGTCGAGCGGGTGAAGTTCCTGCGGTACGGGGAGGCGCGCGGAGACTACGACAAGGTTGTCGAGACTCTGAACGCCGCCGACCCGCACGGCAAGGACTAGCTGTACTGACCTGAGAGGTTAGGTACGCGGCTGGCGGGTGGTTGACCGCCGAGTGCTGTGTGGCCGCGGTGATGATTGTAGGTGTGCAGCCAGCGCGGATACTCTTCGCAGCGTTTCGCGTCGCTGGTGTAGAGCTGCGCGTAGGCCCATTCGTCGGCCAGGGTGCGGTGGAAGCGCTCCACCTTGCCGTTGGTCTGTGGTCGGTAGGGTCGTGTGCGACGGTGCTCGATGTCACCGAGTGCGTCCCGGAAAGCGTGCGAGCGGTAGCATGATCCGTTGTCTGTCAGTACTTTTCGTACATTGATGCCGTGTTCGTTGAACCATGCGTTGGCGCGCAACCAGAAGTCGGCGGCGGTGTCCTTGCGCTCATCGGCCAGCAGTTCGGAGTAGGCCAACCGCGAGTGGGCATCGATCGCGGTGTGGATGAAGTGATACCCGCGGATGGGGTGGCCGTGCTTGCTGACCACACCGCTGCTTCTGTCGGCCTTGGCGTTGCGTCGGCCCTTCGCGCGCCCGAGCATGCGCCAGCCGCCGCCGGCGGGGATCTTGCCCAGCTTCTTGACATCAACGTGCACCAGGTCGCCGCAGCGCGCTGACTCCATCCGACGCACGACGCGTCCGGTGGCGCGGTCGAGCCATCGCAGCTTGGCGATGCCGTAGCGGGTCAGCACCCGATGCACCGTGGAGGGGTGAATCCCCAGCAGATAACCGATCCGCGCAGGTCCCCAACGCCGGGTCACCCGAACTCCGATGATGCGCCGCTCGGTGCGTGTGGGCGTGCGATTGGGACTGTGATGCGGCCGCGAGCTGCGGTCGACCATGCCGGCTTGACCGTGCTCGCGGTAGCGGCCAGCCCAGCGCGAGGCCGTGGACACCGACACCTGGAAGCGTTCCGCGGCCCGACGCAGAGACCAGCCGTCATCAACGACGCAACGAGCCAGCCGCAGACGACCGGTTTCGGACAAAGGAGCATTACGGTGAGACACGAAGACCTCCGAGATGAGTCGGTGCGTTCCTAGACAGCTCGCACTTCACTCGGAGGTCTTCGTCTTGTCACCTCACCACGCCGTCACCAACGTCCGTGGTCAGTACAACTAGCCCCGCCGCACCGCGCGCCAGGCCCGGGTCGAAAACTGCCGGTCGTGTAAGTCTGTATGGATGAGTGCCACCAGACCTCACCCGAACACCGCCCTGGCCTGGGTCGAGCAGGTCAGCAAGCACGCACGCTGCCAACCGAGCGGCGCCGCCTTGCGATTCCGGGGAACCACGACCACCTGGCAGCAACTCGACGACCGGAGCCGTCGGCTGGCGACCGCACTCGCGGACAGGGGCGTCGACGCCGGCGACCGGGTCCTGCTGCTGCTGACCAACCGGCCGGAGTTCGTCGAGGCCCTGCTGGCGGTCAACCGGCTCGGGGCCATCGCCGTCCCGGTCAACTTCCGGCTCGTCGCGGCCGAGGTGGCCTTCCTCGCGGAGAATTCCGGCGCGGGTGCGGTGATCGTGGAAGCGGAGCTGGCGCCGCTGGTGAGCGGCGTGCGCGAGCAGCATCCCGAGCTGGCATGCCTGGTCGTCGGTGGGCGCGCCGAGGGCGCGGGCCCAGGTGCTGAAACCTACGAACCCGCCGTGGCGGCCTCGCCGCCCCACCTCGGCGACGGGCCCGGCGACGTCAGTACCTGCGCGATGATCATGTACACCTCGGGGACGACGGGTCGGCCCAAGGGGGCGATGCTGTCCTACCAGAACCTGCTGGGGCAAACCCTCACCCTCGCACGGGCATTCCAGCTGGTCCGCAACGACGAGGTGGTCGCGGTTACCTCGCCGATGTTCCACATTGCCGCCATCGGCGCACTGGTGCCCAATCTGATCTTCGGATATCCGACGGTCATCACACCGACCGGCGCGTTCGATCCCGAACGGTTCCTCGATCTCCTCGAGACCGAGGGCGTCACCAACGCGTTCCTGGTGCCCACCCAATGGCAGGCCGTGTGTTCCAGCCCGACGATCCCGGACCGACAACTGCGCCTGCGCACCATCTCGTGGGGCGCGGCGCCGGCCTCCGCGGCCATCCTGCGGGCCATGGCCACCGCGTTCCCCGACGCGGCCAATGTGTGCACCTTTGGGCAGACCGAGATGTCGCCGGTGACAACGGCACTCGACGGCGCCGATGCCCTCGACAAATTGGGGTCAATCGGTAAGCCGGTGCCGCTGGTGGATGTGCGGATCGTGGATGACGAGATGAACGACGTGACGCAGGGTGCCGTCGGCGAGATCGTGTACCGCGGACCCCAGACGATGCTGGGCTATTGGGACAATCCCGAGGAGACCGCGAAGGCGTTCCGCGGCGGCTGGTTCCACTCCGGCGACTTGGTTCGCGCCGACGAAGACGGCTTCCTCTACGTCGTCGACCGGCTCAAGGACATGATCATCTCCGGTGGCGAGAACGTCTACTGCGGTGAGGTGGAGGCGGCGATCGCCGACCATCCCGACGTGCACGAAGTCGCCGTCGTGGGCAGTCCCCACCCCAAATGGGGCGAGACTCCGGTGGCGGTGGTGGTTCCCCGTGACCCCTCCGATCCGCCGACATCAGCTGATCTGATCGAGTTTGTCTCGACCCGGTTGGCGTCCTACAAGAAGCCGACCAAGGTGGTGATCACCGACGCGTTGCCGCGCAACGCATCCGGCAAAGTGCTGAAGGCGCCGCTGCGCGACACGGTGCTGGACTGGGCCTGACCTTCGGACGCGTTTGCACCGATCAGTACGCGCTGCGTTGCACGGTCTGCGGCGCAATGATCAGGCGAACGTGTTCTTCTGCCAGCATTGCGTCGAGGTCCTTGACGCGCACGGGATCATCGAGGTCCCAGTAGCGAGCCGCGAGGCGCGTGGCGAGCTCACGCGCCCCGTCGGGATCCACGGTGGTGCGGCCGGCCACCGAGATCCATCGTTCGCGCTCACCGACGGGGGCGGTGACGACCAGCGAGGCGCGCGGGTCGCGACGGGCCCGTCTCACCTTCAAAGTGTCTACGCCCGTGAATAATTGGATGCCGCCCTCGCTGGTGACCTCGAACCACACCGGGCGCGGCTGCGGCGGTGTCGGTCCGGCGGCGGTGGACAGAAAGCCGTGCAGGGGCCGGGCCAGGAACTCCAGGTCCTGAGCGGTCAGCCCACCGGCGGCGGTGCTCATCGCTGCCACGCCCCGGTGGCCGCGGTCCGCACGACGTAGTCCTCGAACGTTCGCGGCGGCCGTCCCAACACGGTGGCCACGCCGTCGGTAGCCGCCGCGGCCCCCGTGACGAGTCCCTGCTCCATCATCACGAACATCGCGGCGACGTGGTGCGCGGTGTCTTCGCCCAGTCCCTGCTCGACCAGGATGGCGGCGTATTCCTCGGGGGAAACCTGTTTGTAGGTGATCGATTCTCCGGAGGCCCGCGCGATCAACTCGCAGGACTCTTCGAACGTGATCGCACGCGGTCCACTGAGCTCGTAGGTCATTCCGGTGTGGCGGCCCGGTTGGGTCAGGACCGCCGCGGCGACGTCCGCGACGTCCTCGATGTCGATGAAGGGTTCGGGAACCTCACCGGCCGGCAGTGCCAACTCGCCCGAGAGCAGCGGGGCATGAAAGACGTCTTCGTCGAAGTTCTGGTTGAAGTTGTTGGGGCGCAGGATAGTCCAATCTAGCGACGAACCTCGCACAGCTGCCTCGGCGTCGCGCATGTCCAGCCCGAACGGGGAGTCCCCCCAGGTGTCGGCGCCGCGCCCGGACAGCAGGACCAGACGCTGCACGCCGGCGGCCTCGGCGCGGGCGACGAACTCGTGCGCCGGGCCGGTGGTGGGCGGGGCCACGATGTAGACGGCGGCGGCACCGGCCAGGGCGACATCCCAGCCGCTGGGCGCGGACCAGTCGAATGGGGTCGGGCTGGTTCGGGAGGCCGCGCGCACCGCCGTGCCGTGCAGTCGTAGCCGGGGGAGGATCCGACGGCCGGTCTTGCCGGTGGCGCCGAGAACGAGGACGGTTTCTGTTGGCATGGCTTCGATCCAACGCCGCACCGTCGGACAGTTCCATAGGTGATAGACCGGATTACCTGTCCATTCGTCTAATATCGTGGGATGGATGTGCTCGGTGACCTGCTCCGGGGCGTGCGGGCCCAGGGCTCGCTGTTCGGCAGTTCGACGCTTTCCCCACCCTGGGCCCTGCACTTCGTGGACGGGGCGCCGCTGACCTTGTGCACCGTGCTGGGCGGGTCGGGGTGGATCGTGCCCGAGGATGGTCCGCCGCTGCCGCTGCGCGCCTACGAGACGATCATCGTGCGGGGGCCGGGCACCTTCACCTTCGTTGATGATCCCGCCACCGACGCCGAGCCGGTGGCGTGCGGGGAGTTCTGCGCGACGCCCGAGCTGGGCGGTACCCGACACCGCCTCGGCTGGAGTGACCCCGCTGACGCCGGCGCGACCACCTTGATCGTCGGCGCCTATCCGGTACGCGGAGAGATCAGCCGTCGGCTGCTCGACGCGCTGCCGGTGGCGTTGCGGGTGGAGGCCGGCGGCACCGGAGATCCCGTGGTGGACCACCTCGCCGCCGAGGTTGCCGTCGATGCCCCGGGCCAACAGTTGGTGCTGGACCGCCTGCTGGACTGGATGCTGGTCTGCACGCTGCGCGCGTGGTTCGACCGCCCCGGCGCCGAGCCGCCGTCCTGGTGGGCGGCCCAACGCGACCCGGTGGCGGGCGAAGCGCTGCGTATTCTGCACGCCGAACCCGCTGCGCCGTGGACCATCTCGTCGTTGGCCGACCGCATAGGCGTATCCCGGTCCACCTTGGCGAAGCGGTTCAACGACGTGGTGGGTGAACCGCCGTTGACCTATCTCACCCGATGGCGCATGACGCTCGCAGCGGACATGCTGGCCGAGCAGAAGGCCACCACCCTCGCCGAGATCGCGCGCACCGTGGGATACAGCGATCCGTTCGGGTTCAGCGCGGCCTTCAAGCGGATTCGGGGCGTCAATCCCAGCGATTTCCGCCGTGCTGCCACAGCGTGAGGACCCGGCGCGGGGCGCAACCCCCCGGACGGCTGTTCGCCGATCTATCGTGGGTCCAGCGATGGACACGAAAACAGGTGGATGGACATGACCGACGATGCCGCTGAGCTGTTGTGGACCCCGTCCGCTGACCGCGTCGAACGCGCCGCGATCACGAAGTACCTGCGCTGGTTGCGCGATGAGCGTGGGCTGAAGTTCAGCGGCTACGAGGAACTTTGGCGATGGTCGGTGACCGAGTTGTCGGCGTTCTGGTCCTCGATCTGGGACTTCTCCGGGATCGTCGCGCACCGCGGGTACGAGCGGGTGTTGGACGGTCGCGGCATGCCCGGGGCACGCTGGTTCGACGGCGCCCTGCTCAACTACGCCGAGCAGTCGCTGTGGCGCGCTCAGCATCCGGATTGGGCCGCGCGCGCCGCGGTGGTGTGTGAGTCGGAGTCCCGGCCGCGCATGGAACTGTCCTGGCAAGACCTCGGCGAGCAGGTGGCTGCACTCGCCGCGACGCTGCGCGGCCTCGGGGTGCGGCAGGGCGATCGGGTCGTGGCCTACCTGCCCAACGTGCCGGAATCGGTCATCGCGATGCTCGCGACCACGAGCCTGGGTGCGGTGTGGTCGAGTGCCGCACCGGACATGGGGGCCGCGGGCGTCCTCGACCGGTTCCAGCAGATCGAACCCAAGGTGCTGGTAGCGGTCGACGGATACCGCTACGGCGGCAAGGCGTTCGACCGCCGGGATGTGCTGCGTGAGATCGCCGGGGGGCTGCCGTCGCTGGAAACGGTGATCCTTGTGCCACACCTCGACGCCGCCGCGGACTTCGAGGCGCCGGGCGAGGTGTCGACGCTGGCCTTCGGCGACGCGGTGGCGACCCCGGCCCCGCTGGAGTTCACCCCGGTGCCGTTCGCCCACCCGCTCTGGGTCGTCTACTCGTCGGGGACCAGCGGTAAACCGAAGCCGATCGTGCACGGTCACGGCGGCTTCCTGCTGGAGAACCTGAAATCCGCTGCACTCCAACTCGACGTAGGCGAAGGGGACCGCTTCCTGTGGTGGTCTTCGACCGGTTGGATCATGTGGAATCTGTCGGTGGTGACACTGGCCGCCGGTTGCACCATTCTGCAACTCGACGCGAATCCCGGCTATCCGCACGCCGGTGCCTTGTTCGAATTCGCCGCACGCGAGCGGGCCACCTTCCTCGGCACCAGCCCGGCCTACCTGTCCGCGTGCATCAAATCCGGTGTCTCACCGGGTGACGACTACGACCTCTCGGCGGTGCGCAGCCTGGGTTCGACGGGATCGCCGCTGACTCCGGACGCCTACCGCTGGGTGTATCAGCACGTGAAGCAGGACCTGATGCTCGCCGGAATCTCCGGCGGCACCGATCCGGGCGCGGCGTTCCTGACCTCGTGCCCGATTCTTCCGGTGTACGCCGGTGAGATGCAGTGCCGCGGCCTCGGCGTCGCCGTGCAGGCGCTGGACGACTCCGGCCGCGAGCTGATGGATGCGGTGGGCGAGCTTGTGGTCACCGAGCCGATGCCGTCGATGCCGCTGTACTTCTGGGGCGACGACGGCGGGAAGCGTTATCACGAAAGCTATTTTGAGACCTATCCCGGTCTGTGGCGCCACGGCGACTGGCTGCGGCTCATTCCGCGACCCGAGTCGGTGACCGGGATCATCTACGGCCGTTCGGATTCCACCATCAACCGGGCTGGCGTCCGGATGGGCACCAGCGAAATCTATCGCGTGGTGGAGGAGTACCCGGAGATCCTCGACTCCCTGGCCATCGACCTCGAGTATCGCGGCAGGCCGTCCTACCTCGCGCTGTTCGTCGTGCTGCGCGACGGCAACGTCGACGTCGTACCGGCCGACCTGCGGGCTCGGGTCTTCGCCGCGATTCGCAGCGAGGTATCGCCCCGGCACGTCCCCGACGACGTCTTCGTCGTCCCGGAGGTGCCGCGGACCCTGTCCGGCAAGAAGATGGAAGTTCCGGTACGCAGGATCCTGTTGGGCCGGCCGCCCGAGCAGGTGGCCAACCGCGACGCGACTGCAAACCCGGCTGCACTCGACTGGTTCGCCGAGTTCGCGCCCACGCTGGAGGCCCGCCTCCGGTAGGTCGGCGGTTTCGCGGTGGTGCGACGATGAGGCCATGACCGCAACGCTCGTCGCGAAGAACGTGGCCGGCGGGTTCGCCCACCGCACCCTGTTCGAGGGCGTCGACGTGACCGTGGCGCCGGGTGACGTCATCGGAGTCGTGGGTGCCAACGGTGCCGGCAAGAGCACCTTGCTGCGAATCCTGGCGGGAGTTCTCGAACCACTCGACGGGACGGTCAGCGTCGCGCCGGCCGACGCCTTCATCGGGTGGCTGCCGCAGGAGCATGACCGGGTGCCCGGGGAAATCGTCGCCGCCTACATCGCCCGGCGGGCGGGCTGCACCGACGCAACCCGAGCCATGGACGCCGCGGCCGCCGCGTTGGCGGACCCGCAGCCGGGCGGGCCGGATCCGGCGGACGCCTATTCGGTGGCCCTGGATCATTGGCTGGCCACCGGCGCCGCGGATCTCGAGGAGCGGCTGCCGGCCGTGCTGGCCGACCTGGGTCTCGACACCGACGCGGTGCGTCCGGATTCGACCCTGATGACCGCGTTGTCGGGTGGGCAGGCCGCGCGGGTGGGGTTGGCGGCACTGCTGGTGTCGCGTTTTGACATCGTGCTGCTCGACGAGCCCACCAACGACCTGGACCTCGACGGGCTGGAACGGCTGGAACGGTTCGTCGGTGAGCTGCGCGGCGGGGTGGTGTTGGTGAGCCACGACCGAGAGTTCCTGGCCCGCACCGTCACCCGCGTGCTGGAGCTGGATCTGGCCCAGAACAGCACCAGGGTCTTCGGCGGCGGATACGAAAGCTATCTGGAGGAGCGCGAGGTCGAGCGGCGGCACCGGCGCGAAGAGTACGAGGAATTCGCCGAGAAGAAGGCCGACCTGGTCTCGCGCGCCCGTACCCAGCGGGAGTGGTCCAGCCAGGGTGTCCGCAACGCAATCCGCAAGGCCCCCGACAACGACAAGATCCGACGGCGCGCGGCGACCGAGTCCAGCGAGAAGCAGGCGCAGAAGGTGCGGCAGATGGAGAGTCGGATCGCGCGCCTGGAGGAAGTCGTCGAGCCCCGCAAGGAATGGGCGCTGCAGTTCACCATCGGCGCCGCGCCGCGCTCGAGCGCGGTGGTGGCGACCCTCGACAAGGCCGTTGCGCGGCAAGGCGAATTCGTGTTGGGGCCGGTGTCGCTGCAGGTGGCCGCCGGGGAACGGATCGGTATCACCGGACCCAACGGGGCCGGGAAGTCGACACTGCTGCGGCTGCTACTGGGGCGCCGGGAGCCCGACGAGGGGCGGGCGAGTCTGGGGCCGAGTGTCGCGATCGGCGAAATCGACCAGGCCCGAGCGGAATTCACCGGTCCGCAGCGACTCGTCGACCGCTTCGAGCACCGGGTGCCCGATTGGCCGACGGCCGAGGTCCGCACGCTGCTCGCGAAGTTCGGCCTCGGTGCCGACCATGTCGAGCGCGCCGTGGATGATCTGTCGCCGGGGGAGCGCACTCGCGCCGGCCTGGCGTTGCTGCAGGCCTGCGGTACCAACGTGCTGGTCCTCGACGAACCGACCAACCACCTGGACCTCGCCGCCATCGAGCAACTCGAGCAGGCGCTCGAAAGCTATGACGGCGCGTTGTTGTTGGTGACGCACGACCGCCGGATGCTGCAGAACGTCCAGCTGGACCGCTCGTGGCTGGTCGAGGGCGGACAGGTCATGGAGCTGTGAACAGCCCGCTCAGCGGAAGCGGACGTCCAGCGTTGCCAGGCCGAAGATCTTGCGGCCGGCGGACTTTGCGGAAATCAGCACGACACCGGTGCGGGTCGCCGGGTCCAGCGATTTGATCTTGCCGCTGAACTCGATGTCCGCGCCTTCGGTGGCCGAGACGATCGCGGGCGCGGACAACCGCACCGCGAAGCGGGTCACCGCGCCGGGATCGCCCGACCACGCCGAGGCGAACCCGGCACCCAGGCCCATGGTGAGCATGCCGTGGGCGATCACGTCGGGCAGCCCGGCCAGCTTGGCGATGCCCTCGTCCCAGTGGATCGGGTTGGCGTCGCCGGCCACGCCGGAATAGTTCACCAGGTCGCCGCGGGTCAGCCGAGCATGGTGCACGGGTAGCTGGTCGCCGACCTTGACGTCGTCGAAGTACGGTGTCCCGGGCGTGCGCGTCGCGCCCGCCTGCGCGATCCGGACCGCGCCCTCGGGACGCACGGTCTTCTGGTAGGCGACATCGGATGGGGGACCGAACAGGTTCACGTCGTGCATCATGGCGTTCTGCACGGCCGACTTGATCGCCGGATCCACATCCTCGGCGGTGACACCGACGACGGTGGTGTGCAGGGTGTGCACGCGTTCGCCGGCGGTGTCGGTGAACGTGTTGGTCACCGTGATCAGGTCCCGCCCGGCGATCCGGCGCACCGCCGACAGTTCGACGTCGACGTGGAGCTCGTCTCCGGCCACGATGGGGCGGTGCTGTTCGAAGACCTCTTCGGTCTGCATGTAGGTGTCGTAACCGAGCACCACCGATTCGAACAGATGCCGGTTGGCCGCCATGGCAGGGGTCGAGGTGAACGTCAGCGGCGCCACCAGACCCGGGTAGCCCAGATCCGCGGCGGCGGCAAGGTCCCAGTGCACAGGGTGGTAGTCCTGGACGGCGCGGGCGTACTCGCGGACCTTCTCATGGCCGACGATGTACGTGTCGTCCATCGTGTAGTAGTGGCCGACCCGCGATTCGAGCGCCGACGTTTCAGGTGCTGCGGTCATGAATTGCTCAACTTTTCTATCGGCTTGTTACCTGAGGCCGACAAGGAAGACTATCGCGCGGGGATGGTCGCGCCCTACACACCGATGTCCGCGGCGCTCACCGGCGCGGAGTCCAGCACGATCGGTTGCGTAGCCTGGGCCGACGACACGACCCGATCTGTCTGGAGAAACGCCCATGACCGACCTGTCCGCCCCGCTGCACTTCGAGCGCGGACCCGCGTGGCACAACCGGCTGGCGTTGGCGCCGTTGACCAACATGCAGAGCAACGCCGACGGCTCCCTGCACGACGACGAGTACCAGTGGCTGGTCCGCCGCGCCCAGGGCGGTTTCGCGATGGTGATGACGTGCGCCGCGCACGTCAGCCGGGACGGCCAGGCATTCGACGGCCAACTCGGCGTGTGCGATGACCGGCACCTGCCCGGTCTGACCCGCCTGGCCGCCGGTCTGCGGGCCGCCGGCGCCGTTTCGTCGGTGCAGCTGCAGCACGGCGGTCGCCGCGCCGATCGGCAACTGACCGGGGTGCCGGTCGTGGCGCCCTGGGACGAGCCGGAAAAGGGTGCCACCGCGCTCACGACAGCCCAGGTGGAGCGGGTCGTCCTGGATTTTGCCGATGCCGCCGTCCGCGCGGAGAAGGCCGGTTTCGACGGCGCAGAGATCCACGGCGCACACGGCTATCTGGTGGCCCAGTTCCTCGACGCCCGTCGCAATCACCGCACCGACCGCTACGGCGGTTCGGCCGAGAATCGATTCCGCATCGTCCACGAGATCATCGCCGCGATCAGGTCGGCCACCTCGTCGAATTTTCAACTCGGGCTGCGGCTTTCACCGGAGCGCTACGGCATCGTCCTCGACGAGGCGCGGGTCTTGGCGGCGGACGTACTCGCCGACGGTCAGTTGGACTACCTGGATCTTTCGCTGTGGGACGCGTTCAAGGAACCGCACGAGGAGGCGCACCGCGGCCGCCGTCTCATCGAGGTGTTCATGGATCTGCCCCGCGGGAACACGCGCGTCGGGGTCGCCGGGAAGATCACCGACGTGCCGACGGCGCGCCGGTGCCTGGAAAGCGGTGCCGATTTCGTGTTGATCGGCAAGGCGGCGATCCTGCACCACGACTTCGCCCGACGGGCACTGGCCGATCCGACCTACCGGGCCGCGGCGCTGCCGGTGTCCCGGGAACACCTCACGGCCGAGGCGGTCGGCCCACGATTTCTGAACTATTTGGCGACGAACTGGGACGATTTCGTGGCGTGAGCGGGATCAGCCGCCGGTCTTGCCCTGGGGCGCCGCCCGACTCCAGCCAAGCGTCAACCAACCCAACCAACCGGTGGGCTAGTCTGGGGTCTATGCAGCTGGCTTTGACTGCGGAGGAAGCCGCCTTCCGCGACGAACTCCGGACCATCTACACCACCAAATTCCCCGAAGAGATGCGGGAACGCTATCGGCAGGGTGGCCACCTCAGTCGCGAGGACATCGTGACGAGCCACAAGATCCTGCACGAGCACGGTCTGGCGGTGCCCAACTGGCCCGTCGAATGGGGCGGCAAGGACTGGACGCTGACGCAGCAGCAGATCTGGCTCGACGAGATGCAGCTGGCCTGTGTCCCGGAGCCGCTGGTGTTCAACGCGAAGATGGTCGGGCCGGTGATCGCCGAGTTCGGCTCGCAGGAACTCAAGGAACGCTTTTTGCCGCCGACGGCCGCGCTCGACATCTTCTGGTGTCAGGGCTTCTCCGAGCCCGAGGCCGGCTCCGACCTGGCCTCGCTGCGCACCACCGCGGTGCGCGACGGCGACAGCTACGTGGTCAACGGGCAGAAGACCTGGACCACGCTGGGCCAGTACGCCGACTGGATCTTTTGCCTGGTGCGCACCGATCCGCAGGCACCCAAGCGGCAGGCCGGCATCTCCTTCCTGCTGATCGACCTCGGCACCCCGGGCATCACCATGCGCCCGATCAAGCTCATCGACGGCAGCTTCGAGGTCAACGAGGTGTTCTTCGAGGACGTCCGGGTGCCGGCCGACCAGCTGGTCGGGGAAGAGAACAAGGGCTGGTCGTACGCGAAATTCCTGTTGGGCAACGAGCGCACCGGCATCGCGCACGTCGGCACCACCAAGGTGCGGCTGGCCGAGGTGAAGAAGCGCGCCGTCGAAACCGGTCTGATCGACGAGCCGTTGTTCGCGGCACGGCTCGCGGAGGCCGAGAACGACTTGCTGGCCTTGGAACTCACCCAGATGCGGGTGACGGCCGGGTCCGCTGACGGCCAGCCGAACCCGGCATCGTCGGTGCTCAAGCTGCGCGGCAGTGAGCTGCAACAGATCACCACCGAGCTGATGGTGGAGGTCGCGGGGCCCGACGCATTGCCGTTCGAGGTCGACGCGATCGCGTCGCCCGAGTGGGCACAGGCCAGCGCGCCGCATTACCTGAACTACCGCAAGACCTCCATTTATGGCGGCAGCAACGAGGTGCAGCGCACCATCATCGCTTCCACCATCCTCGGACTGTGAGATAGGCCGGCAAGAATATGGATTTTCAACTCAGCGACGAGCAGGAACTGCTGCGCGACACCACCCGTGACCTGTTGGCCCGGCACTACGACGTCGAACGCCGGAATCAGGTCATCGCCACCGATGTGGGCTGGAGCCGCGAGGTCTGGGGGCAGCTGGCCGACACCGGCATCCTCGGTCTCGGCTTCGACCCGTCGGAGTCGGGGCAGATCGAGATCACGGCGGTGATGACCGAGATCGGCCGGCGGCTGGCTCCGGAGCCGGTGCTGCAGGCCGCGCTGGCCCCCGGCGCGGTGATCGCCGAGCAGGGCACCGACGAACAGAAGCAGTTGCTCGACGAGGTGGCCGAGGGCCGCCTGCTGCTGGCATTCGCCCACACCGAACCCGGCATGCGCGGCGCCACCGCGGCCGTCAGCACGACCGCGCGTCCCGACGGTGAAGCCTGGGTGCTCAGCGGCCGGAAGAACCCGGTGCCGGCCGGCGACACCGCCGACACCCTGGTGGTCACCGCGGCCCTACCCGACGGCGGCACCGGCCTGTTCCTGGTCCACGGGGATGCGGTGAACAAGACGGGTTTCCGGACGTTCGACGGCCTGCGTGGTGCACAGATCGACCTGAATGGCTCGCCGGCCACGCCGCTGGGATCGGCCGCCGACGCGACACCGGCCATCGAGCGGGCACTGGTGCGCATCCAGTCGGCGCTGTGCGCCGAAGCGTTTGGCGCCATGGAGGAGTCGCTGCGCCTGACGTCCGAGTATCTGAAGAGCCGCAAGCAGTTCGGGGTCACGCTCAACACGTTCCAGACGTTGACGCAGCGCGCGGCGGACATGTACGTCTCGCTGGAGTTGGCCCGCAGCATGAACCTCTACGCCGCGATGTCGATTGCCGACGGCGTGCTCGATCCCACGGTCGCCGCCCGGGCCAAGCTGCAGATCGCCCGTTCGGGCAGGCACATCAGTCAGGAAGCCATCCAACTGCACGGCGGCATCGGAATCACCGCCGAGTACCCGGTCGCGCATTACGCGGCGCGGCTCACCGCGATCGACAACACGCTCGGTTCCGCGCAGGATCAGCTGGGTGTGTTGAGCGGGCAGATCCGCGACTACGAAATCGCAATGTTGTAGGACGCAAAACATCTCGCGAAGAGCGTCGCCCGCACCCGTTGCAGGACGTCCGTTGTGCGCTGACCAAGAGGAGTCATTGTCATGAGCAATACCGATATGGCGGCCGCGGCCGCCGACACGGGTGCGGCGATGGGAGACGCCCTCGGCCGCTTCATGCTGCACCCGGAGACCTTCGCCGGCAGCGTCGCGGCCGGCTATCAGAATCCGCTGGCGGGCTACATCGCCGGCCGCGCCGGGGTGCTCGGTGAGGCCGGCGGCGCCACCGTCGCGGCGGTGCTCGCGGTGTTCGAACCGACCTCCACCGCCGCGTTGTGGGACGAGGGCATTGCGGTGCGGGGCGCCCTCGGTGCCGCCCAACAGTATTGGGAGCAGATCGCCGACTTTGGGCGCAAGTACCTGTCCGGCGCGCAGGGTCTGGACCGCATCGCCGCGCTGGGCGAGAAGCTGATCGCGCCGACCCCCATCGCGGGCACGCCGATGTTTGCGGGTTGGCGGACCATGCCGCTGGCCGACGACGCGCCGGCGCGGGCCCTGCAGGTCATGATGGTGCTGCGCGAACTGCGCGCCGACGTGCACTTCAACCTGCTCACCGTCTCGGGGATCGCCCCGGTAGAAGCGCACATGCTGCACGGCGGTGTCGAGTACACCAAGATGTTCGGTTGGCCGGAGCCCTTCGCCGACGGCGCGGACAAGAAGGATCGCTACGCGGAGGTCGAGCAGGCGACCAATCGGCGCATGGCCGAGATCTTCGCGGCCGCACTGGAACCCGCCGAGGCCGACGAACTCGCCCGGCTCAGCACCGAGGCGCTCGCCGTGTTGAAGGCCAACCTACCGGCCTGACGCGAGTGGCAGCGCGGGCGGCCGAACGCACCGGACCGCGCAGCTCAGCGAGACGACGTGGCGATCGACAATTCATCGTCGGGTCTCTTTCGCGCCGAACTGAGAGTAGATCGCACCGCGGGTGACCCCGGCGGTGTCGGCATCTCCTCCAGCGCCGCCCCGGTCAGCCCTTGCGGGCAAAGACTTCCTCCGCCGCGTCGAGAAGCAGCTGGCGTAGCTGCTCGGCGCGGCGCTCCTCGGTCCAGCGTTCCACCACCGGAGCATCCTCCATCACGCGCCCGAGCCGAGAGCCCGCGGCGTCCGCGCTCCGCCGCAGGTGTGGCGTCGACCACTTTATGCATACTTGTATCCGCGATGCACCCGTGTATCGTGAGGCCCGTCACACTCGTGGAGTCGACGCGCTCCGCGCGTCCGGCAGGCCCTCGCCGGACGTCAGCTCTGCTGACTTGTGCGCTACCCCCTGCTCCCCCGAGAAGAAGGACGCCGAAGTGAATCTGGAAGAACGCATCGCCCACCACACCCGGATGGCGGAGGCCTACCGCGACGCCTACCTGAACGAGGGCGTCAAGGACGGCGCTGCCTTCGCCGATGCGTGGAGGTTCGCCGACGACGGTGTGTATGTGTCGCCGTACTTCACCGGTGATCAGGTGTTCCCGTTCAGCGAGTTTCCCACCGACACCGCTCGGGCCTCGACCATGGAGGCCAAGGCCTATTCGCTGACCTTCCCGGATTGGAAGCCGGCCGGTTTCGATTACTGGCCAGCCAGCAACGGTGTGACGATGAAGACGCGCTGGGAGGGCCACACCAAAGACGGTGTGAAGATGGGCTTTTACTCCTACAGCTTCATCCAGACCAACGATGACGGACAGTTGACCCGGTGGGAGACCCACGTCAACGACGAGTACAGCGCCTTCCTCGATGTGGCGATCGGTGTGCACGGCCCGTTCAACGGCACCAGCGAGTACGTCGAGGCCCTGGAGCGCACGCTCGGCGCCGCCGGGATCACGGTGTGACCACCTCGACGACGCGATCGGTGCGACCGCGCCCCGGGGCTTCCGCGGCCCTCTTCTAGGCCACGACGATGAGGATCGCCGCCGCCAGTGCCCCCGCCAGCCCGGCTACCTGGGAGGTGCGGAGCCGCTCGCCGAGGAAGGCGAGCCCGACGATCACCGGCACCACCGGGTATAGCGAGGCCAATACCACTGTGACCGTGACGAACTCGGTGCGCAGGGCATAGAGGTAGGCGGCCAGGGCGGCGGCGGCCAGCACGCCGGCGGCGACGCTGAACGTGAACGGGCGCGCGGCCACTGGCGACGTCGCGGTGGCGCGCGGGCCGCGGTGGCGCATGAAGGTCACCGCGGCGACCAGGACCGCGGCGACGGCCGCGGCGCGTCCGGTGAGGATGGGCCACAGGCCCGCCGACGCATCGGCCTGCGCGAGGCACAGGTACTGCAGTGCGATGCCGCCGCTGGCCCCGAGGCCGTCATACACCGCGGCGCGCTGCACCGTCCCGGACCGATCCGAGCCGCCGCTGATGAACCACAACGCCGGCAACGCGAGCAGCACGCCGACCCAGGCCAGTGCCGGTGGCCGTTCGCCGAGGAACGCGGCCGTGACCAGCACCGGCAACGCCACGCCGCCGACGGCGCTGACCGGCACCACCACCGACATCGCCCCGCGACTCAGGCCGCGGAACAGGAAGACCATGGCGAGTCCGGTGCCGACACCCGAGCACGCGCCCCACACCAGGTCCGCCCCCGCCGGCGACGCGGCCGCGACGACCAGCAGTGCCACCGCGGCGGCGCAGAGGCCGGCAACCTGCCCGATCAGGGCCACCCGCACCGGCGAGATGCGCCGCGACGCCAGCCCACCGAAGACATCGGAGATTCCGTAGCCCAAGGCGGACAGCAGAGCGAGGACGACACCCATCGATTGATCACTCTGCCGCACGGGTGGGATGCTCGCCGCATGCCTCTCGGTGATGATCGTTCGACGCCCGCATTGCAGCCCGTCCGCGAGGACTGGGACAGCGCGCTGTGCGTGGTCGCCCACCCCGACGACATGGAGTTCGGCGCCGCGGCGGCGGTGGCGCGCTGGACCCGGCAGGGCAAGCGCGTCGTCTACTGCATGGTGACCAGCGGGGAGGCCGGCATCGACGGCATGCATCCCGAACAATGCGCCGCCACCCGCGAGGCCGAGCAGGTCGCATCCGCCCGCATCGTTGGCGTGGACACCGTGGATTTCTTGAGGCTGCCGGACGGCATCCTGGAATACGGTGTGCCGCTGCGCCGGGTGATCGCGGCCGAGGTGCGACGGCACCGCCCGGACATCGTCATCACCAACAACTTCCGCGAGGGCTGGGGTGGCCGCGCACTGAACCAGGCCGACCACATCGCCACCGGAAAGGCCACGCTGGACGCGGTCCGCGACGCCGGTAATCGGTGGATCTTCGCCGAGCAACTCGACGGCAGCCTTGAGCCGTGGGGCGGGGTGACCGAGGTCTGGGCGGCCGGTTCCCCGGACTCGGGGCACGGCGTCGACATCACCGAAACCTTTGAGCTGGGCGTGGAGTCGTTGCGGGCGCACCGGGCCTACATCGAGGGATTGGGCTGGGCGCAGTTCGATCCCGCCGAATTCCTGGGGCAAGCGTCCCGGCAGGCGGGGGAGCGGATGGCCGTGACGCACGCGACGACGTTCGAGGTGTTCTCGATGGGCTGGGACGACTAGGCCGGGGGCGGCAGGCGGCACCCCGGGACTTGTCATCATACAGTCAGACGGAATAGTGTCTTGTTGTATGTTGATGACCGTTGCCACCGGCAACGCGCGATGAGGGGTCGGCCATGACGGATCTGATCGTCCGCAAGATGCGTTTCGCGTTCGCGAACCACCCGGTGCCCTTCCTGTGGAACGAGGCGAACCCGGCCTTCTCCGGAATGGCCAACGCGGTATCCTTCCTGGCCATCGGTTTCGAGAAGATGATCGGGCGGATGATCACCGAGGCCATGCCGCTGATCAAGGACCCGGCAATAGCCGAAGAGGCCGACGCGTTCGTGCGGCAGGAGGGCCAACACGCGATGGCCCACCGCCAGCATGCCAAGGGCCTGATCAAGGCGTATCCGCAACTTCAGGACACCTACGACAAGGTCATCGGGTCCTTCGACGACATGACCGCCAACACCCCGTTGAAGTACCGGTTGGCCTACACCGCCGACCTGGAGGCCACCTTCACGCCGGTGTTCAAGTTGATGCTCGACCACGACGACACCCTGTTCGCGCCGGGAGACGACAGGGTGGCCTCCCTGTTCCTGTGGCACTTCGTCGAGGAGGTCGAGCACCGTAGTTCCGCGTTGCTGATCTACGACGAGGTTGTCGACCAGCCGTGGTACCGAATGCGGGTGGCCCCCAGTATCTTCCGACACGTGTGGTCGGTGATCCAGCTGGCCTGCGACGATTTCAACAAGTACATCCCGGTGCAGGACCGCAAGGTCGACGCCATCTCCACCTTCGGGATGCAGCGGCGCAAGAAGGCTGTGCTGCAGAAGCTGCCGTTCGTCAAGGCCGGGAACGACGGCCCGTTCGGCAACGCCTTCGGGCACCTACCGGTTCGGGACCAACTGGCGGCGATGATAGGCGTTGTCCGCAGCCAGATCCCGGGGCACAACCCCGCGCACGAAAAGCTGCCCGAACTGGCCCAGGTCTGGTTCGATCGCTACGACGCGGGCTACGACGTCACCCGGTGGTACACCGCCGACGACAACGACAAGATCGAGTGGAAGCAGGCCGCTGATGTCTGATCTGTGCGCGTCCACCTTCGAGGGTTTGGCTACCCGGCTGGGGTTCACCTGTGAAGAAGCCGGCGGCCTGTTCGAACTCCGCAATCCCCTGGCGCTGGAGAATTGGACGCTACCGGTCCTCGAGCTTCTGATCGTGATCGGCGCGCTCGTTGCGCTGGCATACGCGATCGCGCGGTTGCGCCGGCACAACGACCCGACCAACCTCGTGCTGTGGATCGGGGCGATCGCCTATCTGCTGATCATCGAACCGCCGTTGTACTTCCCGGCCGCCTTCGGTATCAGCGAACACGTCGACACGATGTTCGCCCACAACGTGTTCACGGTCGAATTCCTTTGGGGCAGACTGCCGCTGTACATCATCGCGATCTACCCCATCATGGCCACCATCGCGTTCGAGATCGTCCGCACCCTGGGAATCTTCCGCCGCTACGGCACGCTGATCGGCGCCGTCTGCGTCGGCTTCGTCCACCACGCGTTCTACGAGATCTTCGACCACCTCGGCCCGCAACTGCGGTGGTGGGAGTGGACGCTGGATCACCCGATGAACCAACCGTTCCTCGACGCGGTGCCGCTGCCCAGCGTCGTGGTGTTCGCCGCACTATGGCCGATGTCGCTGGCGTTCTGCGTGCAGTTCTTCGTCGGCCGCCACGTCGATGCGGGGCGGAGTTTCTCGGCCGGCCAACTGATTTGGCGCACGCTCGTGATCGGTGTGCTCGCCTCGATCGGTACCGCGCTGCTGCCGCTGCCCGCCACCGTCTCCGGCGCCATCACCGGTAGCACCACCGTGATCGGCGTGGCCTACGCCGCCGAACTCGTGGTCGTCGCCGGCGTTGCGATCGCCGTCTTCGTCATGCAGTGGCGCCGACTGCGCAGCGGTGTCAATGACGACCTGGCGGCAAACCAACCGCATTCGCCGGGAATCATATTCGGCTACGCCGGGGTGTACCTCGCGGTCATGGCGGTGCTGTGGATCGCGGCGTTGCCGTCCTATTTCGGTGCTGTCGAGGGCGTGACCGCCAACGGCGATCCGATCGGCAGCCTGTGGTACACGCTGATGTGCTTTGCCATCGCCGCGGTGACACTCGCGTCGGCGGTGGCGGCCCATCGGTCTGTGGCGCGGGCCAGCGTGCCCGCACCCCAGGTGGAACCGGACCTGGTCTAGCGCCGGCTTCTCGACCTCGCCTTGCCTCCGGCGTTTAAACTGCGGGTCGGTTCAGGTCAAGGAGTTGTGTGTGGCGCGCAGACGCGGCTGGGTCGGGGATCCGCCGGGCAACGACGAAGAGGCCGCCGAGCGGATTGTCGCCGCCGCGGTCAAACTGATCGCTCAGCGCGGAGCGGCGGTCAGCATCGCCGATGTCGCCGCCGAACTGGGGGTCATCCGGCAGACCGTCTACCGGTACTTCCCGACTGCCGACGCGGTGATGAAGGCCGCGGCGTTCGCGTCGGTCGACGGGTTCCTCGATCAGCTCGCCGCGGCGGTGCAAGGCATCACCGACCCGGCCGATGCGATGGTCGAGGGCGTGCTGTTCGCCCTGGAGGAGGTGGCGCGCACCCCGCATCTGGGCACGTTGCTGTCGGAGTCGTACGGCGGTGCCCACACCGGCGATGTGGCCTCGGAAACCGCGCAGGGCTTCGGGCTGCGGATGCTGGCGCGCTTCGACGTCGACTGGGCGCAGTACGGCTACGACGAGTCCGCCAAGCGTGACCTGGTCGAATTCACCCTGCGAGTGATGCTGTCCTTCTTCGTCGCGCCAAATGACGCGTCGCGCAGCCGCGAGGAGTTGCGACGCTTTCTGCGGGACTGGCTGGGCAGCGCGATCTTGGCGCGACGTACCGACGCTGACGGCGGTTCGCCTCGGCAACGGCCCGGCGGGATTGGCGCATAGTGCGCCAGGGCACTACTTTTCTGGGGGTGATGTCCTCAGCTGCTGGTGCAGTCGCGCGGTGGAGCGCCCCTTTCCTGACAGTTGCGGTGATCGCCGGCATGGGTCTGGTGGCCGAACCGGCACCCGTCGCGCAGTCCCCGCAGGTGCTTTTGACGAGTGAGGCCAACCCGCTGGCCGGGCAGACCTTCTACGTCAACCCGAACTCGGCGGCCATGCGGGCTGCCAACAGCGCCAATCCGCCCAATCCCCAGTTGACCGCCATCGCCAACACCCCGCAGGCGCTTTGGATGGACCACCGGTCCACCCCGGCGGTCGACGCGAAGTACATCGCCACCGCGCAGGCCGCGGGCACCATGCCGATCCTGGCGCTCTACGGCATCCCGAACCGGGACTGCGGCAGCTACGCCGCGGGCGGCTTCGGATCGGCCGGCGCCTATCAGGGCTGGATCGACGGCGTCGCCGGTGCCATCGGCTCGGGCCCGGCGGCCGTCATCCTCGAACCCGACGCGCTCGCGATGGCCGACTGCCTGTCGCCCGCGCAGCGTCAGGAGCGCCTCGACTTGATCCGCTATGCGGTGGACCGGCTCACCGCCAACCCGGCGACGGCCGTGTACATCGACGCCGGCCACTCGCGCTGGGTGAGTGCCGAGGCGATGGCGGGCATGCTCAACGAGGTCGGGGTGGACCGCGCGCGCGGGTTCAGCCTCAACACCGCGAACTTCTTCACCACCGAGGAGCAGATCGGCTACGGCGACGCCATCTCCGGCATGACCGGCGGGTCGCCCTACGTGATCGACACGTCGCGCAACGGCTTCGGGGCCACCGACGACGAGCTCTACTGGTGCAACCCGGCGGGCCGCGCCCTGGGCGCGGCGCCGACCACCGCGACCGCGAGCCCGAACGTGGACGCCTACCTGTGGGTCAAACGGCCCGGTGAATCCGACGGCGCCTGCAACGGGCACCCGCCGGCCGGCACCTGGGACAACGACTACGCCCTCGAACTGGCGCGCAACGCGGGCTGGTAGCGCGCGCTACCTCCCAAACCCTCACCCTCACCCCCACCCCTCACCCCACCCTTACCGCGAGCGTGCGGGTCCCCGGCCAACACGCCGCGCAAATTACGTAGTCTGCGCCCCCTCGCGCCAGTGGTGGGCCGCCGACAGCGCTACTGCAGCCAGTCGTTGCCGCCCAGCTGCAGTTGAGCGACGTCCAGTCGCGGCTCGATGCCGGACTTCGGCGCGAGATCCCGGCGTTCGAGCACCGCGCGCAGTGCCTCGGCCGCGTCGATGTTGAGCGGACTGGACACCCACATCGCGTAGGGGAAGTTGATGAACCGGTTCTCGCGGACCGCCTTGAGATTCCTGCTGGCCGGATGGCTGCGCAGCGCGCCGATCTTCTCCTCGACCGACTGGCCCGGATAGTCGACGAACGCGATGAGGTCCGGATCGGCGATGCTGATGCGTTCCCAGCTGACGGCGGTCCAGGTGTCCTGCACGTCGTCGGTGGCGTTGCGCGCCCCGGCCGCGTCGATGATGCCCTGCGGTCCGCCGAAGGCACCGGAGGAGAAGATGGTGTCGCTGCCGCTGTCGAACACGAAGACCTTCGGCTTGTGCTTGGGTTGTGGTGCGGCACGCAAACTCTCGAGTCGTTTCGCGATACCGTCGGCCGCGCGTGCGCCGGTTTCGGCGTTGCCGGTGATGATCCCGATATTGCGCAGATCGGTGTCGAGGGCGACCCAGGGGTCCATGGTGCCGCGGACGCGTTCCCCCTCGACGGGTCGGCACGCCTCCGAAAGCTGGTACACCTCGATCCCGTGCCGCGCGAGGACCTCCGGCGTGATGCCGCGGGCCTCACCCATCCCGTAGTTGTAGCCGGCGTAGAGCACCTGTGGACGGGCGCCGACGATGTTCTCCAGCGACGGCTGCGCGGGCGCGACCTCGTCGAGGCTGTCGACCTGTTCGCCGAACGCGAGACGCAGGACGTCGACGTCGCGGGCCAGGGAACTCACCGCGGTCATCTGTTCGCGCGCTCCGGCGGCAAGGGCGATCCCGATCATGCCGCCGTCGTTGACGAACAGCCGCTCAAGGGGCTGTTCGTAGGTGACGTCGGCGCCGCAGTTGGTGACGGTCACCGTGTCCTTGGCGGCGCTCTCGGCCTGCGCTCCGCAGGCTGTCAGGCTCACGACAAGGGCCGAAAACAAAAGCCTGGCACCGGATTTGGAATGTTTCATGACCGTGTCTCGCATTCAGTGGACGGCTGGGTCGACGTGGGTGAGCAGCAGGTAGGGGAGGCCGGTTTCGGGATGGGGGACGATATCTCCCGCCACCTCGAAGACCCGTCGGAGCAACGCGGCGTTCAGCACTTCGGTGGGTGGTCCGTGCGCGAGGACCCCGCCTTCGGCGACGACGGCGACCGCGTCGAAATGCCGCAGTACCAGGTCCAAGTCGTGCATCGCCGCAACGACGGTGCATTCCAGCTCGTCCAGCACCTGCATGAACCGCAGCCGCCAGGCCGCATCGAGGTGGTTGGTAGGTTCATCCAGGACGAGCACGGCGGTCTGCTGCGCAAGAGCCCGGGCCAGCACCACGCGATGACGCTCGCCGCCGGAGAGTTGGGTGCAGGATCGATCGCCCCAGCCGCCCAGGCCCACCGAGACCAACGCGTCGTCGATGATTCCGCGATCCTGCGCGGCGGCGACAGACCAGGGTTGCCGATACGGGGTTCGTCCGAGACCGACCGCCTCGGCGACGGTCAACTCCCCGGACGGTCGCTCCTCCTGCCCGACGAAGGCCACCGTGAGAGCCCGGTGCCGGGCGGACATCCGGCGCACGTCGTGGCCGTCGATCTGGATTGCACCGGCCGTCGGAGTGTCGAGGCCGGCCAACGCGCGCAGCAGGGTGCTCTTACCCGCGCCGTTGGGGCCGACGACGGCCAACCGAGTGCCTGCGGGGATGTCCAGTTCAACCTCGGAAACGATGGTTCGGACGCCGCGGCAACACCGCAGCCCCTGCGCAGTCAGGGCGGCCGAGGTCGGGCTCATGAGCTGTTGCCGAACTCGTAGCGCCGACGCCCCATCAGGAACAGGAAGATGGGTGCGCCGATCAGCCCGGTGAGAATGCCCAACGGCATCTCCCGGGGGGACGCCGCCACCCGCGAGATCACGTCGACCCACACGAGGAAGAGCGCTCCGCCGCAGACCGCGACGGGCAGCATTGCCCGGTGCGTGGCGCCGACCACCAGGCGCGCCGCGTGCGGGACGATGAGGCCGACGAACCCGATACCCCCGGACACCGCAACCAGCACACCCACCAGCACGCCCTGGGTGACGAACAGCGTGGTGCGGAGCCCGCGCACCGGCACGCCCAGGGATGTGGCGGTATCCGAGCCGGCGGCGTAGGCGTCGAGCCACGAGTGGATCGCGATCATCGCGGCCAGCGTGATCGCCACCACCGCGCCCGCGAGCGGCACCTTGGCCCACGTCGCACCGGCGACGCTGCCCAGCATCCAGAACATCACGCCCTCGGCGGCGTGCGGGTCCCCGGCGGTGAACACCAGCAACGACGACAACGCCATGAACGCCGAGGACAGCACCACTCCCGAGAGGATCAACCGCAGCGCGGTCAACCCGCCCTGCGCGCGGGCCACGCTGTAGACCGTGACGGTGGCGACCAACGCGCCGAGCAGCGCGCCGCCGGACAACGCCCACACGCCCAGGCCGGCGAGCGCGCCGAGGGTCATCACGGCCGTCGCACCCACGGCGGCGCCCGCGGACACCCCGAGCAGGTAGGGCTCGGCGAGCGGGTTGCGCACGAGCGCCTGCATCAGGGCACCCGCCAGCGCCAGTCCGGCACCCACGATCGCGGCCAACACCGAGCGGGGCAGTCGCAGGTCCCAGATGATCACGTCGTAGGCGACGTCCACCTCCGTGCCGCCGAATCGGCCGGTGACGGTGCGCCAGACCTCACCGATCGGGATGTGCTCGGCGCCGAAGGCGACGGACAGCAGGATGCTCACGGCCGTGAGGACGGCCAGCAGCGCGGTCAATGGACCGGCGCGGAGCCGTCGTACTGCGGGAACGCCCGTCTTGTGCACGTCTTGCCTTCGAAGTCTGGGTAACTGTGCGCGAGTTACACGGTGGACTCAACGAAGAACGGCAGGTCTTCGGACTCAGGATCGTTCGAACCCGACGCCTTCCCGGAAGTGTTTCCAGTGGCCAGTGTCGAGTCCGTCTCCCATACCGCTGCGCGCCAGTCCCGGATTCACACCGGGTTCCCTGGCACCCGCCCTCAGGCGGATGCGACCGTTCTCCGGGCTGAGGCTACCAATCGACACCGCGGCGGCCCGCCCGTGTGTGCGCGCGGGCTATTCGGCCGGGCCGATCCCGTGCAGCAGGGCATCGAGCAGGCCATCGAATTCTGTTGCGGGCGCGCTGTTTTGTGGAGCCGCCACCAGGACGCGGAGGAGCAGGGTGCCGATCAGGGCATCGGCGATGCGCTCATGATCGAGCCCGCGGCGGATTTCGCCGTCGGCCGCGGCCCTGCCCAGGCGC
The DNA here is from genome assembly GCF_963378095.1 of Mycolicibacterium sp. MU0053. Lineage (NCBI taxonomy): Bacteria > Bacillati > Actinomycetota > Actinomycetes > Mycobacteriales > Mycobacteriaceae > Mycobacterium > Mycobacterium burgundiense. Next base: position 5,199,682 of record NZ_OY726397.1, on the reverse strand, counting down.
GTGACCAGCCCGTCGTGTTGCGGAACGCTGAGCTGGCGATACAGCGCCTCGTTGTCCATTGGGCTGGCCGCGGCCGCGGCGATCAGCGACCGAATCAGCGCCGCATTGGTTGCCTCGCCCAGGAATTCGGCGTGTTCGACGAGCCAGGAGCGCAGATCGGCGCGCAGGTCACCGGTCTCGGGCACTTCGAAGGTACTGCGGCGACCGTAGGCGCTGAGCACGGCTTCGGCGACCATCGGCGCCTTCGACGGCCAGCGTCGGTAGAGCGTCTTCTTGCTGACTCCCGCCAGGGCGGCGACGCTGTCCATGGAGACCTCGGCGTAGCCGCGCGCGACGAGCAACGTGCACGTGGCGACCAGAATCTCGTCGTGCAACTGGGCGTCGCGTGGCCTGCCACCCCGGGCCTGAGGCATGCCGCGAGCTTAGAGCAGGCAAACCCTTCCCCGGCGTGCCCGAGTCGGGTAGCGTCGGCCGTTACGACACGAGTCGTGTCGTAACTACAGCTGGCCCGACCGCGAGGAGAGCATTCGCGTGAACACGCTGCCCCTGACAGTGCCCGCGAACCTGGACGAAATCACGTCCGAGTGGATGACCGCCGCGCTGGCGCAGCAGCACCCGGACGCCGTGGTCGACGCGGTGACCGTCGAACTGCGCGACGACGGCACGAACCGCCGCGCCCGGCTGGGGCTGACCTATTCGGCCGGCGCGGGGCCGGCCACGGTGTTCGTGAAGGCGGCCGACCCCGCGCACAAGGATCTGATCCGGATGACCAGCGGCATGTTCCACGAACCGCGGCTGTTCAGCGCGGCGGTGGAGTTGCCGCTCGAGCACCCTCTGGTCTATGCCGCGGTGGCCGACGAGGACGCCTACGACTTCTGCCTGGTGATGGAGGATCTGTCCGCGCGCGGCGCCGATCCTCGGGATTCGCTGCGGCCGCTTTCGGTGGAGCAGGCCGCCACCGGCATGCGAGCCCTGGGCCGGATGCACGGACGCTTCTGGGGTGAGCGCGTGCTGGCGCATCCCCGGTTGGGCTGGCTCGAGCCGTTCGAGCCCTTCGATGGTCTGCAGTACGCCCCGCTGCCCTCGGCGTTGGAACGACTCGATGCCGATACCCCGGCCGAAGTGTTGTCGTTGACCATCGATCAGCTCGTCGAATCGATCTGGAAGCCCTACATCCGGACGCTGACCACCTCGCCGCAGACCTTGCTGCACGGCGACGCCCATATCGGCAACACCTACGTCACGCCGGCCGGTGAGGTGGGATTTCTCGACTGGCAGATGGCCCGGCGCGGCAACTGGTCACTGGACGTCGGCTATTTCCTGCAGGGCGCGGTGACCACCGAGGACCGACGCGCGCACGAGCGGGCACTGCTGGCCGAGTACCGCGACGCGCTGGGACTCCCGAGCGACGAGACGCCGTCCGCCGACGAGATCTGGCTGCGCTACCGCGCCTCGGTGGCCCACGGTTTGGCGCTGTGGTTGGTCACCGCCAGCGCCGACGGCGGCATGTGGCAGCGCGCGGAGGTCGCCGTGGCGTTGGCCCAGCGCTACGCGATCGCGTTCGGCGACTTGGATTCGGCGTCGGCGATCGCCGAAATCGCCGAATAGACTCCCCAATCGGCGCCGTCGCCGCGCCCCACCCGGCATCATGGACCGCGTGGCGGCAATTGCTTTACGCGACGACGTCGTGGCCTTTCTGTCCGAGGGCACCCGCACGGGCAAGCTCGGGTACCTCGCCGGCGACGGCCGCCCGCTCGTCGCTCCGGTCTGGTTTCTGGTCGAGGACGGCGCAATCGTCTTCAACACGGGTCGAGACACCGCCAAAGGACGTGCCTTGCAACGTGATCCGCGGGTCGTGCTGGTGGTCGACGACGAACGCCCGCCGTTCGCGTTCGTGCAGATCCAAGGCGTCGCCGCGCTGCGCGAAGACGACCCCGATCTGCTTGCGGTCGCCACCCGGATCGCCGCACGCTACATGGGCGAGGACCGCGCCGAGCAGTACGGTCGGCGCAACGCGGCGCCCGACGAATTGGTGGTGCGCATCGCACCCAGCAAGGTCATCGCGAGTTTCGACGTAGCCGGCTAGGAGAAGGTTCCATCCATGCGAAGCGGGTATCCGACTCGGTGTCGGCGCACCCCGCGCCCGCGACAAATCTGGAGGTAGCAGTGACAATGCCCAGCGGTCAGCCCGAACACCCCGGAGTGGGGTCCCCCGAGCGGCACGTGATCGCGTCGTTCGACAAGTACATCGACGCCCAACGGCTCGTGGACCGGATGTCCGACGACGGCTTCCCCGTCGAGCACGTGCGCATCATCGGCGACGGCCTGCGCACCGTCGAACGTGTCACGGGCCGCATGAACAAGGGCAGGGCGGCGCTCTCGGGTGCCGCCGCCGGTGCGTGGTTCGGCTTGTTGATCGGCCTGCTGCTGTCGATCTTCACGCTGGGGCCCGCGTGGATCGTGACGATGTTGGTCGCCCTGGCCATCGGCGCCTTTTGGGGTGCTGTATTCGGTTTCTTCGCCCACCTCGCCACCGGGGGTGAGCGAGACTTCTCCAGTGTGCAATCGCTCGAGGCGCAGCGCTACGACGTGTGTGTTTCAGCCGAACACGCGGCCGATGCCGCTCGCTACACCCAGGGCCGCTGATACCGGCCTACAGCCGCACCAGCGAGAACGGATAGCTGAACGCGCCGCCCGGCGTGCCATCGCAGCCGCTCGCGAACGACGACGTCAACGTACCCTGCAAGCTGGCCGCGTCCCAGGAATACACGTCGTGGGTCGCGATGATCGGTCCGTAATAGACGTTGCCGCAGCGTAATCCGTCGGGGACATCCACCGCCAACGTGTAGCGACCGTCGGCCAAGTGGGCGGTGCCGGTGTACTCGAACGCCTTGGCCACGGGCATCGGGATCGCGGAGATGTACTTGCAGTCCTCAGCGACCGGCGCGCAGTGCGAGACCGCCCAGGTCCAGGTGTGGAAGTCGTACCGGTCCGGGATGACGAGCTGGTAATTGGCGAAGAATGGCTCGGAATTGCTTGGCGCAGCACTTAATAGGCTCATGAGAGCCACGGCTGAAGCAGTGCCCAGCAGCTTCGCCATCTTCATGTCAATCCTCCGTGGTTCGGGCCGAACTTGCACGTGCAGGACGGCTCGTCACATGTGGGCGCCGCCGTCTATCCGGACCTCGGTGCCGGTGATGAAGTGCGCGTCGTCGCTGCCGAGCATCGCCACGACTCCCGCAACAGCGTCCGGGCTGGCGAAAATCTGTCCGCCCGCCAGCGGCAGCATCGGTGCGACCTTGCCGAACAAGGCGAAGTCGGCGTCCTCGGGCAGTCCCGGCCCGACGCTTTGCCGCGAGGATCCCGTGCCGTCGGTCATCCCGGACGAGATCGAGCCGGGCTGAACGGAATTGAATCGGATACCGGCCTTGGCGAACTCCATCGCCCAGCTGTGGGTCATCGCAAGCACCCCGCCCTTGGAGGCGGCGTAGGCGGCCATGTAGGGATGGGCGAAGTGCGCCGAGGTGGAACTGAAATTGACCACCGCGGGCCCGTTGCCGGCGTGCAGAGCGCCGATGGCTTCCCGGGTGACGAGGAAAGTCCCCACCAGGTTGACCCGCAGTACCTGTTCGAAATCGGCCAACGTGGTCTGCGTCAGATGTGAGGAGCGCAGAATCCCCGCGGCATTGACCAGGGTGTCGAGGCCACCCAATCGTTCCGACGCGGCACCGACCCCGGCCTGGACCGAACCCTCGTCGCCGACGTCCATGACCACCGTGGACAAGCGGCTGCCGTGCGCGCCGGCCCGGGCGGTGGTGTCGCCGAGTCCGTCGGCGCTGATGTCGGCGGCGACCACGTGACCCCCCTCGGCAAGGATCCGCAGCACGCAGGCCTGCCCGATGCCCGAACCACCGCCGGTGATCAGCACGCGGCGCTGGGCATAACGCGACAGCGCGGGTGGGGGTTCAGGGGGCAGCGACACGGCTCAACTCCTCGGATCGGCGAACGCGCACACATCTGACAGGAGATTACGGTCTCCCGCCGTGCGGGGGTGCGGCTCCGACGCTTCCCGGTAGATGGGATGGGACGTGCCGCCGGTCGGCGCGGGCTGTCACCGTCTCCTTGTCCGGTGCATCGGCGCGCGGAGCTGGGTTTTCGGTTGAGCCAGTCGAGGGAGGCTTCTGCGGCACATGGTCAGTAATGCCCAGGACCGCTGGTCCGTCGGACTGCGCGGTTTCGGAGCCGGCAAATCCGGACCCATGCAGGCGGTCGGTGGACTCCTCGCGATGTCCGCCGACGCCCTCAAATTCCTCTTCCGTAGGCCCTTTCAGGGCCGGGAGTTCTTGGAGCAGTGCTGGTTTGTGGCGCGGGTGTCGTTGGCGCCGACGTTGTTGGTGGCGATTCCGTTCACGGTTCTGGTGTCGTTCACGTTGAACATTTTGTTGCGGGAGTTGGGGGCGGCGGATCTCTCGGGTGCGGGGGCGGCGTTCGGTGCGGTGACGCAGTTGGGTCCGATGGTGACGGTGTTGATCGTGGCTGGTGCGGGTGCGACGGCGATGTGCGCGGATCTGGGGTCGCGGACCATTCGTGAGGAGATCGACGCGATGGAGGTGCTGGGCATCAATCCGGTGCAGCGTCTGGTGACGCCGCGGATGTTGGCGGCGGGTCTGGTGGCGCTGTTGTTGAACAGCTTGGTGGTGATCATCGGGATCCTGGGCGGTTATGTGTTTTCGGTGTTCATTCAGGATGTGAATCCGGGTGCGTTCGCGGCTGGGATCACGCTGTTGACCGGGGTTCCGGAGGTGATCATCTCGTGTGTCAAGGCGGCGTTGTTCGGTCTGATCGCGGGGTTGGTGGCCTGTTATCGGGGGTTGACGATCACTGGCGGTGGGGCCAAGGCGGTCGGTAATGCGGTCAACGAGACGGTGGTGTACGCGTTCATGGCGTTGTTCGTGATCAACGTGATTGTCACGGCCATCGGCATTCAGATGACGAACGGGTAGGGCGGGCGCCATGGGTACTTCAACGCTGTTGCGGCAACGCTTTCCGCGGCTGGTCGGCCAGGCGGGCCGGCCGGTGGACTTCTTTTCCGGGATCGGCGATCACATCTTGTTCTATGGTCGTGCCCTGGCTGGGGTGCCGCCGGCGATGGTGCGGTTCCGCAAGGAGATCATCCGGTTGATCGCCGAGATTTCGATGGGTGCGGGCACGCTGGCGATGATCGGCGGCACCGTGGTGATCGTCGGGTTCTTGACGTTGGCCACTGGTGGGGTGTTGGCGATCCAGGGTTATTCGTCGCTGGGCAATATCGGCATCGAGGCGTTGACGGGGTTCTTGTCGGCGTTCATCAACGTGCGTATCGCGGCGCCGATTGTGGCCGGTATCGGGTTGGCCGCCACGTTCGGGGCGGGGGTGACGGCGCAGTTGGGCGCGATGCGGATCAACGAGGAGATCGACGCGCTGGAGTCGATGGGGATTCCGCCGGTGGAGTATCTGGTTTCGACGCGGATCATCGCGGGGATGACGGCGATCACGCCGTTGTATGCGATCGCGGTGATCATGTCGTTTGTGGCCGCGCAGTTCACCACGGTGGTGTTGTTGGGGCAGTCCGGTGGCCTCTACGACCACTACTTCTATACGTTTTTGAATCCGATCGACCTGTTGTGGTCGTTTTTGCAGGCGATCCTGATGGCGATCACGATCCTGTTGATCCACACCTATTTCGGCTACTTCGCCGCGGGCGGGCCGGCCGGGGTCGGGGCCGCGGTCGGTAACGCGGTACGCACCTCGCTGGTCGCCGTCGTCTCGGTGACCCTGCTGGTCTCCCTGTCCATTTACGGCTCCAACGGCAACTTCAACCTTTCGGGCTAGGGCGGAGCGCAACTGATGGCAATGGATCCGGAGATCAAGAGACGACTGGTGGGGGCGGCGAGCGTACTGGCTGCCGTGGCGGTGGTGGCCGTGGCGGTGGGCCTATTTCGCGGCAGCTTCACCACGTCGGTTCCGGTCACCGTGCTCTCGCAGCGCGCCGGTCTGGTGATGAACGCCGACGCCAAGGTGAAACTGCATGGCGCCCAGGTGGGTACGGTGCGCTCGATCGAATCGCTGCCGGACGGCCGGGCCGCGCTGCACCTGGCCATGAACCCTGCCTACCTGGACATCATCCCGTCCAACGTCCGCGTGGAAATCGCCTCCACCACGGTGTTCGGCTCCAAGTTCGTCGATCTGATTCCACCGGTGAATCCCGCCGCCGAGCCGCTGCAGGCCGGCCAGGTGTTGGGCGCCGACCACGTCTCGGTCGAGGTCAACACCGTCTTCGAGCAGCTGTCCTCGGTGCTGAACAAGATCGAACCCACGAAGCTCAACGAGACGCTCGGCGCGTTGGCGACGGCGGTGGACGGCCGCGGCGAGCAGATCGGCCAGATGCTGTCCGATTTCGAGGAGTTCCTGGTCAAGATCGACCCGAGTCTGCCGGCGATGGAGCACGAGATCACCGTTGCGCCAGAGGTTTTCCGAGCGTATGCCGACGCCGCACCAGATCTGATCACCACCGTCGCCGCGTCGAGCCGGATCAGCCAAACTCTGGTCGAGGAACAGCAGCATCTCGATGCCCTGCTGATCAGCGTGATCGGCCTGTCCGACACCGGCAACGACGTGGTAGGTACCAACCGGCGCGCGATCAGCGAGGTGATGCGCCTGCTCGTGCCCACCACCGACCTCACCAACCAGTACAACCCGGCGCTGACCTGCGGCATCGGCGGTGCCGCCGAACTGGCGAAGGCGCCCGGCACCCCGATGCCCGGCGGGGTGCTCCTGCAGGCCGTGGTCCCGGGCCAGGAGCGCTACCGCTACCCACAGAACCTGCCGAAGGTGGCCGCCACCGGCGGGCCGCAGTGCACCGATCTGCCCACGGTCGGGTTCCAGAAGCGTCCGCCGTTCGTGATCGCAGACGTCGGTGCCAACCCCGCGCAATACGGCAACGAGGGGATCCTGCTGAACTCCGACGGACTCAAACAGATGCTCTACGGACCCATCGGTGGGCCGCCGCGCAACTCTTCACAGGTTGGGCACCCCGGATGAGCGGACTGGGACGCACGGCCACCAAATTCGGCGCCTTCGTGGTCACGATGGTGCTGCTGACCGGGGGGCTGTTCGTGATCTTCAGCCAGTACCGGTCCGGCTCCACCAACACCTATTCGGCGCTGTTCGAAGACTCGTCGAGCCTGAGATCGGGGGATTCGGTGCGGGTCTCCGGAATTCGGATCGGCACCGTGCGGGAGGTGGAGTTGCAGCCCGACAACACCGTGCTGGTCGCCTTCGACGCCGACGACCACATCCGCCTCACCGAAGGCACCAGGGTTGCGGTGCGGTACCTGAATCTCGTCGGCGACCGCTACCTGGAACTGCTCGACGAACCCGGCGCCGCCCGCATCCAACCGCCGGGATCCCACATCGGGTTGGATCGCACCGAGTCCGCACTGAATCTGGACCTGCTGCTTGGTGGCCTCAAGCCGGTCATCCAAGGGCTCGATCCCGATGACGTGAATGCGCTGACCGCCTCGTTGATCCAAATCCTGCAGGGACAGGGCGGGGACTTGGAGTCGCTGTTCGCCCGGACGTCGTCGTTCACCAACGCCGTGGCCGACAACGGGGAGACCGTGGAGCGCCTGATCGAGAACCTCAACGAGACACTGGCGGTACTGGCCAAGGACGGAAAAAGGTTCTCCGGTGCGGTGGACGGCCTCGAGCGCCTGGTGAGCGGTCTCGCCGAAGAACGCGATCCGATCGGTGCGGCCATCACGGCGCTGGACAACGGCACCGCCTCCCTGGCGGACCTGCTCACCGAAGCCCGACCGTCGTTGTCGGGCACCGTGGATCAACTCACCCGGTTGGCACCGCTGCTGTCGAATGAAACGGACCTGGCCCGACTCGACCTCACCTTGCAGAAGGCCCCGCAGAACTACCGCAAACTGGTGCGGCTCGGCTCCTACGGCAGCTGGTTGAACCTCTACCTCTGCGGAATCTCGATGCGGGTCTCGGACCTGGAGGGGCGCACCGCCTACTTCCCCTGGCTCATCCAGAACACCGGAAGATGCGAGGAGCCCTGATGCTCAAATATCGGGAATCCTCCCTGGTCCGTGCCGGATTCATCGGCCTGGTGCTGATCATGCTGGTCATCGCGGTCGGGTTGCAGCCGCAACAACTGCTGTCGATGGTGACCTCGGTCCGATACCAGGCGGTCTTCGCCGAAGCGGGCGGCCTGACCGCAGGCAACGACGTCAAGGTCTCCGGGGTCACGGTCGGCGCCGTCTCCGATGTCGAGTTCGACGGCGGCGCGGCACTGGTGACCTTTGCCGTCAACAGCAAGGTGCGACTCGGCCAGGACACCGAAGCGCAGATCAGCATCGGCACGCTGCTCGGCGAACGAGTCTTGGTGGTTGAACCACGGGGCAGCGGCAGCATCGGTGCGCTCGGTGTCATTCCGTTGTCGCGCACCGCGTCGCCCTACACGCTGACCGACGCCCTGAACGAGTTCACCTCGAACACCACCGCGACCGACACCGCCGCCATCAACCAGTCGCTGGATACGTTGTCGGAGACCATCGAGCGGGTGGCGCCACAACTGGCCCCCACCTTCGACGGGGTGAGCCGGTTGTCGAAGTCGTTGAACAACCGCAACGAGTCCCTGGGTAGTCTGCTCAGCACCGCCAGCGACGTCACCGGAATCCTGGCCGAGCGCAGTCAACAGGTGAACCGCCTGATCCTCAACGCCAACGACCTGCTCGGGGTGTTGCGGGACCGACGGCACGCGATCGTCACCCTGCTCGCCAACACCACGGCGGTGGCCCAGCAACTGTCCGGTCTCGTCGATGACAATGAGCAGGAACTCGCCCCGACGCTCGAACAACTCAACCGGGTCGCCGAGATGCTCGAACGCAACCGCGACAACCTGACGAAAGCGCTTGAGGGCCTTGCGAAGTACCAACTGACCCAGGGCGAGGCGGTCAACAACGGGTTCTACTACAACGGGTTTCCGTCCAATATGCTGCCCGGCGCGGCCCTGCAGCCCTTCCTCGATTATGCGCTCGGATTCCGCCGCGGCGTCAACGCCGGCCAGCCACCCGACACTGCCGGACCGCGTGCCGAATTCCCCTTCCCCAACAACGGTATTCCCGGAGGATGACCATGATCGCCAATCGGCGGCTCGGTCCGCGGGCCACGAAACTCCTACTCGCCGCTGTGGCAGCGGCGCTGGTGGCGGGCGTCGGCTACGTGGGGCATCAGAGGTTTCTGGGCCCCAAGACGATCGTCGCCTACTTCACGTCGGCGACGGCCATCTACCCCGGCGATGAGGTGCGCATCGTCGGCGTGCGGGTGGGCACCATCAAATCGATCGACGCGCTCGGCACCCGGACCCGACTCACCCTGCACGTCGACCGCGACGTCCCCGTCCCGGCCGACGCGAAGGCGATCATCGTGGCCCCGAATCTGGTGTCGGCGCGGTATGTGCAGTTGACTCCCGCCTACGGCTCGCGTCCGGAGGCAACCGGCGAGACCATGGCCGACGGCGGCGAAATCGGGGAAGATCGCACCGCGATCCCGGTCGAGTGGGACCAGATCAAGGAACAACTCACCCGCTTGGCCACCGAACTGGGCCCGGAAAGTGGCGTCTCGGGCACCTCGCTGGGACGCTTCATCGACACCGCCGCCGACGCGATGTCCGGCAACGGGCAGTTACTCAAGCAGACCATCACCGAATTGTCCGACGTGGGGCGAACTCTCGGCCAGGGCAGCGGCGACATTGCGTCGACCATCGAGAACCTCCAGGTGTTCGTGAGCGCGTTGCGCAACAGCAACACTCAGATCGTGCAGTTCCAGGACCGGCTGGCCGATGTCACCGGCGTCATCGACGGCGGCCGCGCGGATCTGGACTCGGCCATCGGCGAGTTGTCCCAGGCCGTCGGCAAGGTGCAGCGGTTTGTCGCCGGTTCGCGGGATCAAACCGCCGAGCAGATGCAGCGCTTGGCGAACGTGACCCAGGTGTTGTCCGACAACAGCATGGTGGTCAAGAATGTGCTGCATGCCGCGCCGAACGCGCTGGTCAACGGCTACAACATCTACAACCCGGACACCGGCGGCCCGCGCGGGTCGTTCGCGGTGCACAACTTCGCCAACCCGTTGCACGCCATCTGCGCATCGATCGCAGCGGTCGAGAATGTCACCGCCTCGGAGTCGGGCAAGGCCTGTGCCGAGTACCTGGGGCCCGCGCTGCGGTTGATGAATTTCAACTACCTGCCGGTGCCGTTCAACGCGTTCCTGGGGCCCGCCCCCAAGAACGTGATCTACTCCGATCCCAGCCTCGCGCCGGGCGGTGCGGGAGGGGCCCCGGTGCCGGCCGAGATACCGCCGGCGGTCTCGGCGTACACCGGCGCCGGCGGCGATTCCCCGCCGCCGCCGGGATGGTTCGACCCGCCCCAGCCCCCCGGGGCCTACGCCCCCGACGGGTTGCCCGCTGCTCGCCATCCTGCGCTGTACCCGGGCGCCCCCGTCCCGCCGGGGCTGCCCGCTCCGCCGGCCGCTGCACCTGCCGCGTCGAACCTGGCCGAGATGCTGCTGCCCGCGGAAGCGCCGGCACCGACGGGAACCACCCCATGAGGACACCGCGGATCAGACGCGCGATAGCCGCCGCGTGCGGTGTCGCACTGGTGGCGTCCGGCTGTTCCTTCGACGGTCTCAACTCGTTGCCACTGCCCGGCACCGTCGGTACCGGTGGGGATGCGATTCCCTACCGGGTTCAGATCGCCAATATCGGTACGCTGGAATCCAATTCGCCGGTCATGGTGAACGACGTCGTCGTCGGTGCCGTGCGCAAGATGGTGGTGGACGACTGGCGCGCCCAGGTGGAACTCTCGGTGCAGCCCGATGCCGTGGTCCCGGCGAACGCCGTCGCCACCGTGGGGCAGACCAGCCTGCTGGGATCCATGCACCTGGCCCTGGACCCGCCGGTCGGCGAGGAGCCCACCGGCCGGCTGCCGGCGGGCGCGACCATTCCGGTGGACAAGGCCTCGACCTACCCCTCCACCGAGCAGACGCTGTCGTCGCTGTCCGTGGTCGTCAACGGCGGCGGGCTCAGCCACATCGGTGGCATCATCAACAACTTCAACGCCGCGCTGGACGGTCGGCAGCCTCAGATCCGGGACCTGGTCACCCGGATGAACAAGGTGATCGGCCTGCTGGACAACCAGCACGACAACATCATTGCCTCGATCTCGGAGTTGGAACGGCTCGCCGCGACGTTCGCCGGCGAACGCGACGTGCTCACCGACGCCCTGGACCGCATCCCCAAGGCGTTGGAGGTGCTCAACGAGCAGCGCCCGCGCATCACGACGGCGCTACGCAAGCTGGGTGACTTCAGTGACACCGCAACGCAACTCGTCAACGAGTCCCAGGCCGATATCGTCCGCAACCTGGAGAACCTGGAACCGACGGTGCGCGCACTCGCCGATGTGGGACCCGATTTGGCGACCGCCCTGGCGTACCTGCCCACCTATCCGTACACCCAGGAATTCATCGACCGCGGCATCCGCGGCGATTTCATGAATCAGTTCATCGTGTTCGACTTCACGATTTCGCGGCTGAAGAGCGGACTCCTGCTCGGTACCCGGTGGGGCGAGCCGAACGCCTCGTTGGTCCCGGCGCCGGGTGATCCCTGGTACTCGACTTACACGCGGGACCCGCTGAAAGCTCCGCTGACCCCGGTGCCCGACGAGTTGGCCACCATTCCGCCGCTGGTCGATGCGCCCACGGGTGCGGCGCCGGCGCTCGAGGGAGGACAGGGCTGATGTTGACGCGTTTCGTCCGTACCCAGCTGGCCATCTTCGCCGTCGCTTCGGTGATCGGCGTCGGCACCATGATCTTCGTATACATGCAGGCCCCGGTGCTACTCGGGATCGGACGGATCTCGGTGCAGCTGCAACTGCCCGGCACCGGCGGCCTGTACCAGTTCTCCAACGTGACCTACCGGGGCATCGAGGTGGGCAAGGTCACCGACATCCGTCCGACCCGCGACGGTGCCGAGGTGACGATGTCGCTGAAGACTTCGCCGAAGATCCCCGTCGACCTGGAAGCGAAGGTGCTCAGCGTGTCCGCGGTCGGCGAACAGTACGTAGATCTGTTGCCGCGCACCGAGGGTGGTCCCTATCTGGAGGACGGGACGGTGATCGTGGCGGGCCATTCCGCGCTGCCGCAGCCCGTCGGCCCGATGCTCGATCAAATGAACGATCTGGTCGGCAGCATCCCCACCGGCAAGCTCACCGGCCTGCTCGACGAATCCTTCAAGGCGCTCAACGGAACCGGTCACGACCTGGGCTCGTTGTTCGACTCGTCGGCCCGGCTCGCCGCCGACCTCAACGACCACGCCGACAGCACCCGCACGCTGATCGAGGAGAGTCGTCCGCTGCTCGACGGTCAGGCCGAAAGCGTCTATGCCATCCGCACCTGGGCGCGCAGCCTGGCCGGGATCACCGGCGCGATCGATGCCCGCGACCCCGAGGTGCGGACCATCCTGCGTACCGGCTCCGACACCGCGGACGAGGCCTCACGGCTCCTCAACCAGATCAAGCCGACCTTGCCGGTGCTGCTGGCGAACCTGACCACGGTGGGACAGATCGGGGTCACCTACCATCCGTCGATCGAACAGTTGCTGGTGCTGCTTCCGCCGTATCTGGCCGCCACCCAGTCCTACGGGTCGTCGCTGAACAACCCGACCGGCCTGGCGCTGGCCGAGTTCACCGTCACCCTCGGTGACCCGGCGGCCTGCACGGTGGGATTCCTGCCGCCCTCGTCGTGGCGTTCCCCGACCGACCTGACCGACGTGGACACCCCGGAGGGTCTGTACTGCAAGCTGCCGCAGGATTCACCGATCGGCGTGCGCGGGGCACGCAACTACCCCTGCATCGCCCAGCCGGGCAAGCGCGCACCGACGGTCGAGATCTGTGAGAGCGACGAGCCTTTCCGGCCGTTGGCGCAGCGCCAGCATGCCCTCGGCCCGTACCCGATCGATCCGGGCCTCATCGCCCAGGGAGTCCCACCGGATGACCGGGTTACCCCCGACGCGAACATCTTCGGACCCACCGAGGGCACTCCGTTGCCGCCTCCGGCGCCGGGACCCGCCCCGGTCGAGGGGGCGCTGCCGGTGACGCCGAGCGCCCACGATGCGGCCGGTCCCTCGGTCGCGATCGCCACGTACAACCCGGGCACCGGGCAGTACGCCACACCGGACGGCTCGGTGTTCCGCCAATCGGATTTGGCGCAGCCGGCCGCGCAGAGCTGGGAAGACCTGATGCCGCGGTAGGGCGTCGGTGGACGGGCGGAAACCGCGGTGCTGCACTGGCTTTGGATCAACCGACCTTGGTGAGTTTGAACGGCATGTTGATGTACACGGCTTTGTTCACTCCGCAGGCACCGCTTGGGCCGGTGGTGATGTCCTCGCCCACCAGCGTCGTCGACGTGATGTCCGCGTTGGCGCCCTCGGGCGTCATCGCCTTGAACCGGAACGTCTGAAAACCCGGGGCGGTGCTGCCATCCGGGCAGGGTATCCAGTCATCGATCGTGTGTTTGACATACCAGACGCCGCTCTTCTGATAGATCGGCGCGGACCAGCCCCACTCGCTGTGCACGGTGCCGGTGCACTCGCCCGGATAGCTGCACTGGGTGTTGACGGTCCAGGTGCTGCGCAGACTGTCCTGATCGTAGAAGACCTCGTTCTTGCGCGCCCACTCCCCGTTAGAGGTGGCGGTGTAGGTGCCGTTGATCCCCCAGTCCGGGTTGTCCGCTGCGGCCACGGCACTGGTCGCCACCCCGGCCAAGGCAGCGGCGGCTACCGCGGTCAGAACTGCTGGAATACGCAACATTTGACGGCTCCTCGGACTAGCTGCGGCACGCTCATGACTTTGCCTTCGGTCGGATGAAGATTCCCTCGGCCTGTACGGTGACGGCACCGTCGGCATTCAGGAGTTGGCCCACGGCAAAGGTTTTCCCGCGTTCCTCCCGGTCGGTCCAGGATTCGGCACGGACCGGGCCCAGCGGGGTGGGGGCCACATAGCGCAGCGTCAGCGTGCCGGTGACGGCCGGTGCGTCCCGGCGGTGGGCGGTGGCACTGAGCACATGGTCGAGGATCAACGCACACACGCCACCGTGCACCTGACCGGCGGGACCTTCATACGCGGCGCCGAGCACGAGATCCGCTGTTGCCCTGCCGGTCCCGTCGCGTTGGACCCGTAAGGGAGGGGCAACGGCGTTACGCAGGCCGAACGCGACGTTGCCCCAGGTCAACGGCCGGCCTTCGGGCGTAGTGCGCACCCGGAAGGGATCCGGGTCCAGCTGGACACTCAAAAGGTCGGTGGCTTCTTCGATCAGCGCGTGCGCCCGGCGCACGTCGGCCTCGCCGGCATCGCTGCGGATCGTGACGTCGATGAGTCGCCGCAACGACTCGGTCAACGGGCTGTAAACGGCCTCGCTGCGTTGGATCTCGTCGGGCGTGCTGGGCCGGTTCAACGGTGGACCTCCGCGCCGGCCATGTCGAGGGCCGCGAAGTGGCTGAACAACATCGAGGCACCGATCGGGTTGCCGCCGCCGGGATAGGTGGTTCCGCTGACGGCCGCCATGGTGTTACCGGCCGCGTAGAGACCGGGCACCGGCGCGCCGTCGCGGGCCAACACCCGGCCGTGCACGTCGGTCCGCAGCCCACCCTTGGTGCCCAGATCCGAAAGCCCGAAGGCGGCAGCGTGATAGGGCGCTGTGTCGATGGGAACCAGCGGGCTGGCGCCGTCGGTGAAGGAGCGATCGTAGGGTTCGTCGCCGCGGCCGAAGTCGCTGTCGACGCCGAGGGCCGCCAGTTCGTTGAAGCGTGCGACGGTGGCGGTGAGGTTGCCGGCCGGGACGCCGATCATCGCGGCGAGTTCCTCGAGGGTGTCCGCGCTGTGCCACAGCCCCGCCGCGCGGTACTCCTCGGCCGCCACCATGCTGACGTTGGTGGCGCCCACCGGCGGAATGGCCCCGGCGCGGTCGTCGTAGACCATCCAGAACGGCAGCGTGGTCGCGCCGCTGTCGAGTTGGCGGATCACCTCTCGGCCGATCCGGTCGTAGGGGGCCGATTCGTTGACGAATCGGCGCCCATCCTGGTTGACGAAGATGCCGCCGGTGAACCACAGCGCGAAGGCCGACCTGCCGTCGGGGTGGGTCATCCCCGGCGACCACCAGGCCTGGTCCATCAGGTCGGTGTCGGCGCCGACCGCGATCGCCGCGCGGTGGGCGGCCCCGGTGTTGCCCGGCCCGCCCATGGTGTCGGTGGCGCTGCCCGGCACGCCGTATTCGGCGCGCATCGCCGCGTTCTGCTCGAAGCCGCCGGCGGCCAGCAGCACGCCGCGCCGGGCCCGCACCCGCATGGGCGTGCCGTCGCGTTCGATCACCGCTCCGGTCACCCGGCCGTCGTCGACGATCAGCTCGGTCAGGGGGGCCTCGCGCCAGCAGGAGGCGTTCGGCAGCTTGTCGAGGGCCGCCAGAAAGCGGCCCACCAGGGCCCGGCCACCGATCAGGAGGTCGGGTGCGGGCGCGCCGAGTCGCTCGGTATCGAGCGGGCCGCGCACCGATCCGGCGTATTGCCCGAGGTCGCGGTCGGGCAGCGGTACCGCAATGGTGTGCCGCAGGCCGTCGTTGCGAGCGCCCGGCGCCGAACCGTAGTAGTCCGGCCAGGGCAACGCCATGAATTCGAAGCCGGGGTCTTCTTCCAGGTACTCGATGAATCCGGCGCCGCCGCGGACGTAGGCCTCCTGGAGGTCGGCCGGGGTGCGGTCGCCGACAACCGCTCGGAAATACGTCAGGGCGGCATCGATGGTGTCGTCGCTGCCGGCGCGTGCCAGCGCGGGATTGCACGGGAACCACATGCCACCGCCGCCGGAGTAGGCGGTGGTGCCACCGAACTGCTCGGTGGCTTCCACCAGCAGGACCGACAGCTCTTCCCGCGCCGCCGTGTAGGCGCCGGCGATGCCGCCGCCGGAGCCGACGACGACCACATCGAAGACGGCATCGAAGTTCGCCGCGGCGGGGATCTGTGGGCCGACGGCCTCCTCGGGCATGGATTTCCTCTCGCCGCAGCGCTGGCTGGCTGACCTGCGGACCACTCTGTCGGCCGCGACAGCGATTGCGCAACGTCCCGTCCCGGTCAGCGGCAGCTGAGGTCCGCCCGTAGCGTGACGGTTGTTAGCCTTGGTCGGTGACGGAACCGGCCGACAGCGGACCTGGTGGGGTGAACGTGTCGCCCACCGGTTGGGCGTTGCTGGGCCTGCTCTCGAGCGGGGATGAGCTGTCCGGGTATGACATCAAGAAGTGGATCAACTGGGCCATCCGGTACTTCTATTCGAGCCCGGCCTACAGCCAGATCTATTCCGAGCTCAAACGGCTCGAGCGGCATGGAATGGTGAGTTCCCGGGTCGACGACGGTGTCCGGAATCGGCGGATGTACAAGATCACCCCGGAAGGCTTGGCCGCCGTCACCCGCTGGGCCAATGACGAACCCGTCGAACCTCCTGCGCTCAAGCACAATCCGGTGCTGCGGGTGATGCTCGGCCACCTGGCCGAACCGGGTCGCCTCAGGGAAATTCTGACCGCCCATGCCGACTATGCCGAGCAGATGTACCAGTCCGTCGCCAGGGAGGTCCGGTGGACGGCCGATCAGCCCGCCTGGGCGTACGCCCGGTTGGCGTTGCGGTGGTCCGAGCAGTATTACGCGTCCGAACATGAACGGGCGCTGCAGATGATCAAGGATCTCGATGCCGTCGAGGAGACCTTCGGCGAATCCGCTCAGCAGGAGGTCCAGTTCCCGGTGCGGGAGTACTGGTACGAGGTAGAGCGGCGAATGGTCGCCGAGGACGACGCGGACGGCTCGGCCGCGCCGGGCTGAGACCCGTCGTACTCAGCTCGGTTGGCCCGCGGCGTCCCGCGCCGCGAGGTACCCGAACACCAGTCCCTGCCCAATGGTGGCGCCCGCGCCCGGATAGCGCATCCCGAAGACATTCGCGGCGGTGTTGCCGATCGCGTACAGCCCCTCGACCACCGACCCGTCCTCCCGCAGCACCCGGGCCCGGGTGTCGGCGCGCAGGCCGCCGCAGGTGCCCAGGTCGCTCAGGACCACCTTGACGGCGTGGAAGGGACCGGACGCCAGGGGACGCAGGTTGGGATTGGGGGTGACGGTCGGATCGCCGTAGTACCGGTCGTAGGCGCTGGCGCCGCGGCCGAAGTCGGTGTCCACGCCTGCGCCGGCCAGTGCATTGAAGCGCTCCATCGTGGCGACGAAAGTCGACGGATCCACGCCCATGGCCTCCGCCAGCGTCGGCAGGTCCGCGCTGCGGTGCGCGATCCCGGCGTCATACCATTCCTGCGGGATCGGCATGCGCGGAAACAGCTCCGCGGCAAGCAGATAGCTGTTGCGGTACTTCTGATCGAACACCATCCACATGGTCTCGACCGGATTGCCCGCCCGCTCCCGTTCGAGGATCAGCTGTCCGAAGGACATGTAGTCGACGGCCTCGTTGACGAAGCGCCTGCCGGTCTGGTCCACCAGCAGACAGCCCGGCAGGGAGCGCTCGGCGAGCATGACCGTCGGTTCGCCGCCGGGCAGCGGGGCGAACGCGGGAAACCACCAGGCCTGTTCCATCAGACCGGTGCCCGCGCCACAGGTGTCCTGGGCCAGCCGGATGCCGTCGCCGGTATTGCCCTCGGAGCCCAGGCTGGCGTGCTCGCCGAGTCGTTCGGACTGGAACTTGTGTCGCCAACTCATCAGGTGATCGAACCCGCCGGTGGCCAGCACCACGCCGCGGCGGGCGGTGATGGTGACCGCGGTGCCGTCGCGTTGCACGACGGCCCCGGTCACGCGGCCGCCGTCGAGGACCAACTCCTCCACCGGTGAGTCCGTCCACACAGGGATGCCGGCGCGCAGCACCCCGTCAAACATGCCCGCCGCCAACGCCTGACCACCGGCGGCATAACGCCGTCGCAAGGCCAGGCCGCCGATGCCCTGGAAGGCGCGCAACAGGATGCGAGGCCAGGACTTGCTCGGCACCTTGGCCATCAGGTTGAGCCAGCGGTAGTCGGCGCCGGTGACCGGCATCGGGAACGAGGACTTCATGACACCGGGCCGCAACCGGGCCAACTCGGGACCCAGCACCGCGGTGTTGAAGGGCCGGCACTCGCAGGTACGGCCCACGGCGCTGCCGCCGGCGGACTCCGGATGGTAGTCCGAGTAACCCTTGGCCCAAAGGAATTTCATGCGGGTATTGCGGCGCAGCATCTGCACGGTGGCCGTCCCAGCGTCGACGAATGCGTGCGCACGGTCCAGCGGGGCATCGTCGCCCACCACGGTGTCGATGTAGGTGTGTCCCGCCTCGAGCGTGTCGGCCGAACCCGACTCGGCCAGCACCGGATTGGCCGGCATCCAGAAGGCGCCCCCGGAACGGGCCGTCGACCCGCCCACGTAAGACGTCTTCTCCACGATCAGCGTCGAAAGCCCCAGCTCGTGCGCGGCCAGCGCGGCGGCCATTCCGGTGCCGGAGCCGATGACGAGGAGATCGACGGTGTGGTGCTGTGGTTCGGTCACCGGGCGATTGTCACCCCCGATCACCGAAATCGGCCGGGGCCCCGTCCGGTCAGTGGAACGCCACCCAGTCAGCGGACCGCCCCGGTGCTACAACGGGTCTGTTCCCTGCCAGCAATACACAGCGAGGATGGCCGACAATGACATGGTTGCAGCCTGACGGCGTCGCCGAGGTTCGACAGATCGAGGCTCAGGCCGCACCGGCCCGCTTCGCCCGGGGCTGGCACTGCCTGGGTCTGACGCGTGATCTGGGCGACGGAAAGCCGCACTCCATCAGCGCATTCGGCACCAAGTTGGTGGTCTTCCGGGGCGCGGACGGCGCCATCAACGTCCTGGACGCCTACTGCAGGCACATGGGCGGTGACCTGTCCGACGGCGAAGTGAAGGGCAACGAGATCGCCTGCCCGTTCCACGACTGGCGCTGGGGCGGGGACGGCCGCTGCAAGAAGGTGCCCTACAGCCGACGGGTGCCGAAGCTCGCCCGCACCGCGACCTGGCCCACGATGGAGCAGGACGGCATGCTCTTCGTCTGGAACGACCCGGAAAAGAAGGCCCCGCCCGCCGAGGTGGCCATCCCGAGGATCGAGGGCGTGGGCACCGATTCCTGGACCGACTGGCACTGGTACACCACGATCGTCGATACCAACTGCCGCGAAATCATCGACAACGTGGTCGATATGGCGCACTTCTTCTACATTCACGGCGGCCTGCCGACGGGCTTCAAGAACATCTTCGAGGGTCACGTCGCCACGCAGTACTACAAGAGCGAGGCCCGACCGGATCTCGGCTCGGGTGAGGGCGCCAAGATCCTCGGCACCACGTCGGTGGCCTCCTACTATGGGCCGTCGTTCATGATCGACGATCTCACCTACCACTACGAGCACAGCGATCAACGCACCGTCCTGCTCAACTGCCACTATCCGATCGACGAGAACTCATTCGTGCTGCAGTACGGGATCACCGTCGAGAAGTCGGAAACGGTCCCCGAGGACGTGGCGATCGAGATGGCAACTGCACTGGGCGATTTCGTCAAGATGGGCTTCGAGCAGGACGTGGCGATCTGGCGGCGCAAGGCCCGGATCGACAACCCGCTGCTGTGTGAAGAGGACGGCCCCGTCTACCAGTTGCGCCGGTGGTACGAGCAGTTCTACGTCGATGTCGCCGACGTCGCTCCGGACATGGTGGACCGCTTCGAGTTCGAGATCGACACCACCCGTCCCCGCGAGGCCTGGCTGAAGGAAGTCGAGGAGAACCTGGCCGCCAATCGCCTGCCGCGGCTGGTGGGTCTGACGACATGACCGTGCGGCCCGACAACCGGCTCAACGATGCACCGATGATGCCGGTCTCCTGCGGGTCGTGTGGGGCGCGCGTGCTGGCCCGCAAGAGCAGTTGGGAGCAGACCAGCGTGCAGTGGAACCGCAATTCGCTGGAGCGGTGCATCGAGCGTCGACAGGTCGAGGAACCGGCTACGCCGTCCCTGGCAGGCGGTGCCGTGTTGCGGCCGGGCCTGTTCATGGCGTGTGCGCGGTTGCGGGCCTCGATCGAGACCGCGGCTCGCGACGGCGCGCTTCCGGTCCTCGACGGACCGCGGTAAGCAGACGCTTCCGGCCTGGTTGCGCAGCCGACGGTGCTAATTGGGCGCAGCCGTAACCGTGCGGACGGACCGTTTAGCTGGTAACTCACCTCTTTTCGGTCGGCATCGTGCCAGCGCCGCTGCAATGGACAGCCGCCATTAACGGACGTAGCATGTCGTTAGTCTGCGTTAGGGAGGGCTGATGGCTGTATCGACGGAGCTGGAGCGGTTGCTCCGTGAACGTTTCGAGGTGACCCCGGCTGAGTTCGTCGCTGCGCTGAAGGTCCTGCCGGTGGCGCGGCCATGGGCAACCGCGCTCACCGAGGATGAAGCGCGTCTGCTCGACAGTGCGAACTTCCCAGAAGACCGCGACGCGTTCGTAGCTGCCGGCACCGAGATCGCCGGTCAAGCCGCGCGCATTGCCGTCACCGCATTCGCCGCCGATGAAGTCGCCAACGGGCTGGGGATCAGCGACTCCCGGGTGCGACAGAAGCGTCTCGCCGGCGAACTGTGGGCCATCCCAGACGGGCAGAGTTGGGTGTTTCCATTGCTGCAGTTCGAAATCGGTGAGAACGGCGGCCCAACCCGGCACATCCGCGGCCTTGACCGAGTACTCCGCGCGCTACCTGCCGATCTGCACCCGATCGCGGTAGCTGGATTCTTGCGTACCCCTCAGCCGGATTTGTTCCTCGATCGTCCTGTCACCGTGTTGGAGTGGCTGCGCGACGGCGGCGACGTGGACCAGGCTGCCGCGGTGGCGGCCGGCGCCGACTGGTACACGGTGTGACCACACGCCTGCCCGGGCCGCCGCCCGCAGCAGAGCTTCGCACCATCGGCATCCGAGACGAGGAGTGTTACCGCGTCGCGCGGGAGGAGCTGTGGTGGCGTGTCCACCGCACCGTTGGCGATCACGTGCTGGCCTGGAACGCTTTCCGTGAACACGGCCCGCACTTGCGATTCGACCCGCACCCCTCGCCGCCCCGCCACCACGACGGCGTCGGCGTCTGGTACGGCGCCTCCGGGCCCACCCCAGCGTTGGCGGAAGCCTTCCAAACCCACCGCACCGTCGACCGCTTCCGCGGTGCCCCCTATCTCACCGGACTGCGGTTCACCCGGGAACTCCGGCTGCTCGACTTGGCCACCGACAGCAGCGGTGCCTGGCCTACCCGTGCCGGCGGCACATTCGCACTGTCCACGGGCCCCCACTCCATCACGCAACGCTGGGCCCGCACCATCACTCAAGCATTCCCGGACCTGGACGGCCTGCGGTACAACAGCCGATTCGCCGGCCAACCGTGCATCGCGTTGTTCAATGCCGCTACCTCCGCAATGCCCCCGCGACCCGCCCTTTCCCTCCCACTCAGCCACCCAGGCCTGACGCTGCGCATCGCTGACAGCGCACGCCGGCTCGGCTACCTCATGATCTGACCGGCAGAACTTGAGTGCTCCACCGGAGCGGAACCATTCGTCGGATCAGGCGAGCTGGAACGCGCTCAGTGGGGCTTCCTCGGGATAGGTTGCGGGCCCGCCCAAGTCGTAGGCGGCGTTGAGTGCGCCGATGAACGCGGGGTCGTGCAGCGGGGCGCTCGGGATGTCGATGGCGACGCCCTTCTTGGCCAGGTCGTCCACCATCATGTCGATCGCCTTGTCAATGGTCAGATCGTCGGAGTGGTCCATGTTCTTCTTCAGTTCGTCGTAGTCCTCGAAGACCTCCGCCGACCAGTGCACCAGGAAGCGCAACTCGTCGGTGTGATGCCGCGCGATGACGTCGTCGTCGTTCTTGAGCACCCAATGGTCACGAGACTGCGGATCGCCGGCGAAGACGGTGTCGAAGGCCAGGCCGGACGGAACCTGTTGATCCAACGGCCCGTTGGCCTCGCCCCGGTGCACCAGCATCTCGTTTTGAACCACCACGCCACGGTTATAGACCGGCGGTTGAATGCGCTGGGGTGCCTTCAACGGTCCCTCCGGCCAGTAGGTGAAGCCGCTGCCCGCGTCGTGGGAAAACCAGGTGATCACCTGGGCCATCTTGATCAGGTAGTCGGCGAACAGGCCAGATTTGCCCATGACGCTGACCAGCCAGGTCGGCGCGTTCTCGTAACGCACACCGCGGAAGCTGGGTGAATCCAGGTGTCCCGGATCGCGGTTGGCGCACGGGCCGTTGATGTTGAACAGCATCATCTGCGGCTTGGCGTACTTGGCGTTCCAATACGACTTGGCCGCGTCGAGAAACTTCGCGTTGTAGAAGCAGTCGTGCAGTTCGGGGTAGAGCAACGTGCCGTGATTGGCCAGATGGCCGCGGAACGTGGGGGTGAGGAACAGGTCCAGGCTGGGTTCGAAGCCCTCGGGGAAGGCGCCACTCATGGTGGCCATCAGCTCCTCAGCGGAGGCGAAGTGCTGAGCGATGATCAGCCGCCACGGTCCGTCCTTGCGCACCACATCGAGGAGGCGCTCGCGTTGGTCATCGGTGTAGACGTTGTCGATCTCGCGGGGCGGCGCGGCCGGGCGCAAGATGTCGGACAGCTCCATTCGCCGCTGTTCTGTGAGCATCACAGGGACTCCTTCTGGTGAAGTTCGGGCGTGGATGCACGCTAGGTCTGCATCGATTGTGTGCGGTGGCGCCCGCGCCGGAACCCGAGGTGTCCGATCATCGGGAGGTTGGCCGCACCCGCGCCCAGCGGGAGAAACACCTAGAACGGCAGCGGATTGGCGAACTTCGCGCGCAGCAGCGCCCCGATCTCCGCCAGCGCGAGTCTGCCCCGGGCCGTGGACTCCGACCGCATCAGGAAGCCGTGGTAGATGCCCGGGTAGCGGGTGATCGTCGTCTGCACGCCGGCGTCGCGGAGCCGCGCGGCGTAGCGCTCGCCCCAATCCGAGATCGGATCCAGTTCGGCGGTCACCACGATGGCCTGCGGCAACCCCCGCAGGTCGGTGGCGTAGGCGGGCACCCGCCGGATGTCGTGGGGTGTTCCCGCGCCCCGGTCGGCCAGCTCGTGCATGTAGACGATGTCGTCGTGGCTCAGCATCGGCGCGTCGGGCTGGGCGAGGATCGACGGCGCCGCCATGTCGCGGTCCAGGCCGGGGTAGATCAGCACCTGGGCGAAGATGGCGGGGCCGTCGTCGGCGCGCGCCGCCAGCGCAACGGCCGCAGCGAGGGCACCCCCGGCGCTGTCGCCGGCCAGCACCATCCTGGACGCGTCCCAGCCCCGGGAGTCCGCCTTGGCGGCAACCCAATTGGTGACGGCCCAGGCGTCGTCGAACTGGGCCGGGGCCGGGTTCTCCGGTGCCAGTCGGTATCCCACCGACACCACTACGGCTCCGCTGGCCGCCGCCAGTGCCCGCGCCAACGGTCCGAAGGAGTTCAGCGAACCCATCACCAGGCCACCGCCGTGCAGATGCACCAGCACCGGCGCGGGATCGGGTGCGTCGACGGGCCGGTAGATGCGCACCGGGATGGGCCCGCCGGGGCCCGCTACCGCGGTGTCATCGATGTCGGCCATCGCGGTCAGATCCGCTGGGGCAGGCGTGGATTCGACGGCCGCGCGCACCGCCTCGAGGCCCCGCTCCCGCATGGGCACCGGTGGGCCGAAGCCCGCGATGCGGGCCGCGGCGTCCGGGTCGAGAGCTGGCCGGTGGACTCCGTTCATCGCCCTGGCCTCAGTGCTTGTCCGGGTCGAAGCGGCGCTTGGTCCGCAGCTGCGGCGGCACCCGAGTGGTAAGCACCTGCGCCCGCTCGGCCATCGCGGAGCTGACGTAGTCCGGTTGCGTCAGCAGGTAGAAGTCGCCCTGCGCCGACTGCTCGAAGACCACCTCGGCGGCCTCGACGGGATCCATGGCGGCGGCCTTGATGTCGAGCATGGCTTCGCGTTGGGATTCGGCGGCATCGACATCGGTGCCCGCCCGGTCGGCCTCGACGCCACCGGCGGCCTCGAAGATGTTGGACTTGACCGCTCCGGGCAACACCGCCTGGACCTGGATGTGGTCGTGGCCGGCCAATTGCACTTCCAGTCGCAAACATTCGGTCAGGGCGAGCACCGCGTGCTTGCTGATGATGTAGGGCGCTTGCAGCGGGACCGCCGCGACACCGCCGATCGAGGACAGGTTCCACACCCAGGCCGGTGACGCCTCGGCGATCATCCTCGGCAAGAACGCCCGCACGCCGTGAAACACGCCGCTGACGTTGATGTCCATCACCCGGTTCCAATTGGCCACCGGGGTGTCCCATAGGTAGCCGAACTGCTCGATACCGGCGTTGTTCACCAGCAGGCGCACCGGGCCGCTGTCGCGGTAGACGCGCTCGGCCACGTCGACCATCGCGTCGGCGTCCCGCACATCGCAGACGATGTCGACGGCCGTGCCGCCGTCGGCGACCAACTCCTCGCGTAGCGCGGCGATGGCCGGAGCGTCGACGTCGGCCAGCACCACTGTCATTCCGAGCCGATGTGCGTGACGGGCCAGGCCCGCCCCGATACCGGCGCCGGCGCCGGTGATGACGGCGACACCGCCGCCAAAAGTTTCGCGAGCCCGACTCACGCGTTCGCGGCCGTCTTCGCCCGATACTCGGCGAACGGGATCGAGTCCTCGGCGTCGAGGATCACCGTCATCGACGAGAAGACCAACCCGCGGTCGGTACGCCGGATGTCGACGTCTACCACCCCCGAGGACACGTCGAACGGCACGTTGTTGGTGACCTGGTTGACGTAGAGGTAGAAGCGGACCTTGGTGGCGTCACCATTGGTTCCGGTGCGGAAGATGTTGGTGGCGTGATGCCGCAGCGGGTAGGGGTTCTCGTCACGGTGCTTGCTCAGCCATGCCAGCGTCTCGGAGCCGCCGTGCACCTCGGCGGCCAGTAGTTCCTCAAATGGGCAGTTACCGGAATCGGAGCGACTCAGGTACTCCATGTCGTCGGCGATGAAGGTGGCGAGCACATCGAATTGGCCCTGGTCGTAGTGGTACCAGAAACGGGCGATGAACTCCTGGACTTCCGACAGTGTGATCTCGCTGGTCATGATGACGAGTCAACCCGCACCATGATTACCGCGACACCGCGTTGACCGGTCAGTGGGACCGATTTCGGTGCGCCCGGGTGCGCTGGGCGCCTCTGTGCGCACCGAAATCACTCGAAACGCGCCCGCAGCACGCGCTTGAGCAGCTTGCCGCTGGGGTTTTTGGGCAACGCGTCGACGAAGAACACCTGCTTCGGGGTCTTGAACCCTGCCAGGTGCGCTCGGCAGTGCGCCACCAGCTCGTCCTCGGTGACCTCCACGCCTTGGCGGGCCACCACCGTCGCGACCACCGCCTCCACCCACACCGGATCCGGCAGGCCGAACACCGCGACCTCCTCGACGCCGGGGTGTCGGTAGAGCACCTCCTCGACCTCGCGGCTGGCGACGTTCTCCCCGCCCGTCTTGATCATGTCCTTCTTGCGGTCCACCACGTGCAACAGGCCGAACTCGTCGTAATAGCCGAGGTCACCGGAATGGAACCAGCCGCCGCGAAACGCCTCGGTCGTCTTGGCCGCGTCGTCCAGGTAGCCGAGCATCAAATGGGGACTGCGATGGGCGATCTCGCCGACCACGCCGGGGCCGACCTCGACATCGTCGTCGTCGAGGATCGCGGTCTCCACGTTGATCGCCGGCCGTCCCGCCGCGCCGGGGTGGGAGTCCTGTTCGTCGGGTCCCAGCACCGAGGCCAGCGGCGCCATCTCGGTCTGGCCGTAGAAGTTCCACAGTCGCAGGTCGGGCAGGCGGTCGCGCATCTCGGCCAGGATTTCGACGGGCATCGCCGAGGCGCCGTAATACCCCTTGCGGAGGCTGGACAGATCCACCTCGTCGAAGACCGGTGAGCGCAGCAGCGAGATCCACACCGTCGGCGGAGCGAAATAGTTGGTGACGCCGTACTTTTCGATGGTCCGCAGCACCAACTCGGGGTCCGGACGCGCCACGATGATGCTGGTCGCGCCGAGGTAGATGTCGGTGATCAGGAAGTTGTCGAGTTGCGCGCAGTGGTACAGCGGCAGCGAGTGCACCTCGATGTCGGTGTTGGCCATGGACCCGGCGATGATCGTGCTGATGTAGTTGCCCATCAGGCTGCGGCTGGAGTGCATGGCGCCCTTGGGCTGTGACTCGGTGCCACTGGTGTACATCAACCGGATCACTTGGTCATCGGCGACCGCCGGGCTCGGCGCGGGGGAGCTGGTCTGTAGCCAGTGCGCGAAGTCGTCCCAGCCCGTCGGCAGCGCCTGACCCGGCGGGACGAGCGCGGCCTTGGTGCTCACCGTGCCGGCCAATTGCATCGCCTGCTCGGCGGTGGACACCAACTCGGCTTCGACAAGGAAGCCGGTGGCCTTGCTGTGTCCGAGGATGAATGCGATCTCCTCGGCGGTGAGCATGAAGTTGATGGGTACCAGGACGACTGCGGCCCGGGCGGTCGCGAACGCCAGTACCGCGTACTGCCAGCAATTGTGGGCCAGCAGAGCCACCCGGTCACCAGGTGCAAAGCCGTTGTCGCGCAGCGCCGCCGCGGCGCGGTCAACCAGATGTTCGAACTCGGCGAAGGTCAACGACACCTCGCCGTCGATGATCGCGACCTTGTCGGGCTGTTTGCGGGCGGAGCGGCGGGGGATGTCGCCGAGGGCGTGACTGCGCGTCGAAGCGAGCAGGGCGTCCAGGTCAGTCATGCCTGGGACTGTAGGCGCGGCTGTCCGCCGTCGATCAAGCAGCATCCCGCTGAGTCGGAATGGGCCCACCGCGCGAGCGTTGGGCACCACATACTCGACGGCGAGCGAGGAGGTTCGATGACGACCGATGCGACTGTGTCGACGAACGGCACGGGGCTGGATTCCGACGAACTGCGCGCCAACCTGCGCCTGGCCGACGCAGGGGTGCTGGTCGCGGTGCTGGCGCAACTGACCGGGGACGCCGCCGTGGTGGACCGGTTCGCGGACCAGATCTCGTTCGAGCCCAACCCGCCCGAACAGGTGGGCGTCACCGACCCCGAGACCCTCGAGACCCTGGTCGAAGCGGTGGCCGAGGCGTTGGACCGGCCACGTCCCGACGGCGCCCTGCCGTTCGACGACGCCGGTCTGTTCGCCCGCATCGCGCCGGTGGCCCTGGGTTCCGAGGTCGGCCAAGAGTACGTGGGACTGCTGCTGGAGCAGGGCGGATTCCATCCGTCGCAGCCGGTGCTTGCGCGCGACGCCGACCTGCCCACCGACTTCAGGGTCCTCATCATCGGAGCCGGTATCTCCGGGATGGCGGCGGCGCTGGAATGTGCGGCCGCCGGCATCGACTACGAGATCATCGATCGCAACCCCGAGGTGGGCGGCACCTGGTACACCACCCGCTATCCCGGGATCGGCGTGGACACCCCCTCGGCCTACTACTCGCTGTCGCGCGACATCAACGGCGCCTGGTCCAGCTACTACCCACAAGGCGACGAGTACCAGAAGTATCTGCAGACCGTCGCCGACAAGAACAACCTGCGCGCGCAGACCCGGTTCGGCACCGAGGTCGAGGCACTGTGGTGGGACGAGGAGCGCAAGCAGTGGCAGGTGCATGCGGTCGACGCCGCCGGCACCCGCGACGTCAGCTACGCGAACGTCGTCATTCCCGCGGTCGGTTACCTCAACCGTCCCAGGTGGCCGGACCTGCCGGGCCGCGACAGCTTCGCGGGTGTGAGCGTGCACTCCGCCGAATGGGACACCGACCTGGATCTGCGCGGTAAGAAGGTGGCCATCATCGGGGCCGGCTGCACGTCCGTGCAGATCGTCGACGCCTGCGTCGACGAGGTCGAGCACCTGACGGTGTTTCAGCGTCAACCGCACTGGGTGGCACCCCGTCGCCGGCTGACCGACGAGGTCCCCGACCACCGCCGCTGGCTCAACTCCCATATTCCGTTCTACGCCAACTGGACTCGGCTCAAGTCGTTCTGGGGTACCGCCGACAACAACTACCCGGTCATCGTGCGGGACCCGGAGTGGGCCGCCGAGCACCTGTCGATCTCGCCGGCCAACGACGTGCTGCTGCAGATGTGCCTGGACTACATCGATCGGGTCTTCGGGGCGGACTCCGAACTGGGACGCAAGGTCACCCCCGACTTCGCCCCCTACGGCAAGCGCATCATCCGTGACCCCGGCGGCTATTACGCGGCCTTGACCAGGCCGCACGTCGAGGTCGAGGCCAGCGAACCGGCCCGGGTCAACGAGCGCGGCATCGTCACCCAGGACGGCCGACAGCTGGACCTGGACGTCATCGTCTACGCCACCGGCTACCACCTGGACTTCCTAGCCACCCTCGACATCCGCGGCCGAGACGGGCTGCGGCTCAGCGAATTCTGGGGCGACAGCCCGAGTTCCTATCGCGGCGGCCTGGTCCCGGGATTCCCGAACCTGTTCATCTCCTCGGCACCGAACTACAGTCCGGGCCACGGCGCCGGACACAACTTCGGCGTCGAGGTCATGGTCCATTACGTGCTGGAATGCCTGCAGTTGATGGCGCAGCGCAACGCGGCGACCATCGAGGTCAAGCCCGAGGCCTTCGAGGACTACGTCCGCCACATCGACGACACGATGGCCAACACCGTGTGGTGCCACACCCCGACCGCGCACACCTACTACCGGTCCGGCGGCGGTCGCATCGTCACCGCATTCCCGTTCCGGTTGATCGAAGTATGGCAAAGCCACCGCACCCCGATCGAAGAGGACCTCAGCCTCCAGTGAGCGGATTACTCAGCGGGAAAACCGCATTGGTCACGGGCAGCAGCCGCGGTATCGGGCGGGCGGTGGCCCAGCGCCTGGCCGCCGAAGGGGCCACGGTGGCGGTCACGGCCCGCTCGTACGAGGCGTCGATGTCGGTACGCGCGGGACAGGCCACGGCGCTGCCGGGCACCATCGCCGAGACCATCGAACTGATCGAAGCCGCCGGCGGTACGGCCTTCGGACTCGCGGCCGACCTCGAGGACGCCGAGCAGCGGGCGGGGCTGATCGATCGGGTCGTCGCGCGGACCGGCCGCCTCGACATTCTCGTCAACAATGCCGGCTACGCCGACTACTCGGTGATCGAGAACATGGCAATCGAGACCTTCGAGCGCACCGTCGAGCACTATGTGCGCACCCCGTTCATCCTGACCCAGCAGGCGATTCCGCACATGCAAAGCCAGGGTGCAGGCTGGATCGTGAACATTGGCTCGGTCACCGGCCTGGCCCCGGCGCGGCCCTACCGGGAGTACAACAAATCCTCCGGGGATGTCGTCTACGCGTCGATGAAGGCGGCCCTGCACCGGTTCACCCAGGGGGTGGCGGCCGAACTCCTGGACTCCAACATCGCGGTGAACGTGGTCGGCCCGTCCAGCGCGATCCGCACCCCGGGGGCCGCCAGCCTGATCCCGGACACCTTTCCCACCGAA
This sequence comes from Mycolicibacterium sp. MU0053, assembly GCF_963378095.1. Lineage (NCBI taxonomy): Bacteria > Bacillati > Actinomycetota > Actinomycetes > Mycobacteriales > Mycobacteriaceae > Mycobacterium > Mycobacterium burgundiense. Next base: position 5,170,055 of record NZ_OY726397.1, on the reverse strand, counting down.
CCGGTGGAGTACCTGGCCGAGACGGTGCTGGCGATGTGCCACCGCCCGGCCGCCGAGCGCACCGGCCTGGTGGCGTTCAGTCTGCACTACCCGTGGTCGCAGCAACTGCCGGTGCACAGCCTCGACGGCGCCGCGCTGTTGCCACCGCTGGAGCCCCCGGTGGCAGCGAACCCGAACATCCTGCCGGCCGGTCTGTGACCGGCTGAGATTCCCGGACGCGGCTACGACGACGGGTGGAGCACCGGGCTGGCCATCCGACAGAAGCTGTGGCATACCCGATCTCGGATGATCACGTCGGTCGTCTCCGGGTCGAACCATCTGTCCACGGCGGCCCAGTGGATCGGGTGCATCAGGTACGGGCCCATCAGGCCCGCGACATCACTGAACTCCTGCTCGAAAACGTGGGTCCAGGGTGATGCGCCCAGCGGCTCGATCACCCGGCTGAGTTGCCATGCCCGGATGGTGTCGACGTACCGGGGCATCGACCGCAACTCGGATTCGAAGCGCCGAACGGTCTGGTCCGAGGTGCCCGGCTGCACGCGCAGCAGCAGCGCCCGGTACACCGTGCCCGGTGTGCCGCTGCAGTTCGGCTCCCCGGTGTACGACACCCCGTTGACTCGGGTGATCGCGGGATCGGTCAACGCCTGAGCGATGGCGGATTCGGCGGCCCGCCAGTGCGATTCGTCGGCGAAGCGCAGATGCGTCAGTATGTCGCCGCCATTGCGCGACCCAGGGTCTGTCTGTTCCACGACCCACCGCAGCGCCCCGCTGTCGCCCGCGGCGGCGCGCACGGCCGTGAGCACCCGGTCGCAATCCGCGGCCGCCACGTCCAGGAGTCGGGTGACGCTAAACATCGGACGGTTCACCGAGCGCGTCGACGTCGGCAGCCGCCGCGGCGACCGATCGGGACCGTTCGATCACCAATTCATCGATGGCCGACCACCATTGGCCGAGGCTGGGATCTGGGCGTGCCTGCCACGTCATCTGCCACCAGGCCAGTGGGCTGGGCAGGGACCACGTGACGGTGACCGTGTTCGACTGATCCTCGAACCAGATCGGCGGGCTGACCAACACATTCAGCAACGTCATCCCGCGGTCCTTGGCCCCGGGCACGTACTCGGCCAGGTAGCGGTCGACAAACTGACGGGCCCGACCGGGTTTGGTCAGCACCCGGTCGATGACGAAGACCTCACCGCCTGCCATGGATCGAGGTTAGGCGGCGTGACACCCGCGGCGCCGCCGCACTCCCGACCATCGGGACACCGCCGTTGACGTGCCCCACCACACGGTGAACTGTTGCCGGATGACCGACGTCAGCCCGGACCCGTTCACCCCCGCTCAACTCGGGCCCGTGGCGTTGCGTAACCGGATCATCAAAGCCGCCACCTCCGAGGGGCGATCGCCGCACGGACTGGTCACCGACGACCTGATCGATTTTCATCGCACGTTCGCGGCCGGCGGGGTCGGGATGACCACGGTCGCCTACTGCTGTGTGTCCCCGGAAGGGGCCAGCGCGCCTGGGCAACTCGTCATGGACACCAAGGCGTTGCCCGGTCTGCGCAGACTCACCGACGCGGTGCACGACGAGGGCGCGATGATCTCGGCGCAGCTCGGCCACGCCGGTGTGGTGGCCCCGAAGAGCCTGACGGGGGTAACGGCGGTCGCACCGAGCCGCTTCGTCAACCCCACCTCGTTCGCCTACTGCCGGGAGATCCGGCGCGACGAGATCCTGGCCGTGATCGACCAATTCGGGGCTGCCGCCCAGGTCGCGGTTGACGCCGGCTTCGACGCGGTGGAACTGCATTTCGGGCACCTGTACCTCCCGAGCTCATTTCTGAGCCCGTTGATCAACCGTCGCAAAGACGAGTACGGCGGCAATATCGACAACCGGTCCCGGTTCGTGCGGGAGATTGCGCGCCGGGTCCGTGCTGTCGTCGGCGATCGGATCGCGGTGATCGCCAAGCTGGACATGGATGACGGCCTGCCCGGCAGCATCTGGATCGACGAGGCACTGCGCACGGCGCAGCTGTTGGACGCGGACGCCACCTTGGATGCCATCGAATTGACCCAGGGTTCCTCGGTTTTCAAGCCGATGTACCTGTTCCGCGGTGACGTGCCGGTGCGGGAGTTCGCGAAGGTGATGCCCAAGGCCATGCGTCCGGGGGTGCGGTTGGCCGGCAAGTGGGCGATGGGCAGCTATCCCTACGAAGATCTCTACATGCTGCCGGCGGCGCGGCAGTTCGTGCCGGTGCTGCGTCACACCAAACTCATCCTGCTCGGTGGTATCACCAATCGGGATCACCTGGAGACCGGCATGCGGGAGGGATTCGACTTCATGGCCATGGGCCGGGCCCTGCTGCGCGAACCGGATCTGGTCAATCAGATGATCGCCGACGGTAGCGTACGCAGCCGGTGCAATCACAACAACAAATGCATGGTCACGGTCTTTGGGCGCACCCACTGTGTGCTGGACCCCACCCAGCGTTACGGCGCCACGACGCCGGTGGCGACCGAGAATACGGCTCCCGCATCGCATTCCGCTACCTTGTGACGGGCCGGTCCAGGATTGCAGTCATGGCGGCGCACGCCTGGGCCCGCGCTTGCCGGCAGATGTCGAAAGCGGGCATGGTCATGAAACCGTGCACGCCGCCCTCGAAGTAGTGCGCAGTCGTGGGTACCCCGGCCTTGCGCAGCGCCTCCGCATAGGCAAGGCCTTCGTCGCGCAGCGGGTCGTGACCGGCCACCACCGTGACGGCGGGCGGCAAACCCGAGAGATCCGCGGCGTGCAGCGGCGACGCGTAGGGATGCGTCCGATCGGCGATGGTCGGCACGTACTGGTCCCAGTACCACTGCAGTGCCGGGCGCGGGTTGTAGAAGCCCTCGCCGAACAGGCGGTAGGACTCGGTGTCGAAATCGGCTGCGATGACGGGATACAGCAGTAGTTGACCGGCCAGTGCGGGGCCGCCTCGGTCACGGGCCATCAACGCGGTGACGGCCGCCAGGTTGCCCCCGGCGCTGTCGCCGCCGACCAACACCGTCGACGGGTCGCCGCCGTAGTCGCCGATGTGCTCGGCGACCCAGGACGTGACGGCATAGACGTCCTCGGCGGCCGCTGGCCACCGGCCCTCTTCCGAGGCGCGGCGATAGTGCACCGAGACGACCACCGCCGCCATCCCGTTGGCGAAGGCGCGGCACAATCCGTCGTGGCTGTCGAGGTCGCAGAAGACCCAGCCGCCGCCGTGCGCGAAAACCAGTGTCGGGACCGGCCTCTCGAGCGCGACGCGGGGCCGGTAGACACGGACGGTGATGGGTCCCTCCGCGCCCGGCACCGTGCTGTCTTCGACGGCGGCGACGGGTTCGGGATCGGCGGCGGGGACGAACCGGGATCGGATTGCGGCGCGGGCCTGCACTCCGGTCATCGTGTGCACCGGCGGGAACCCGGCGTCCAGCGTTTCGATGATCTCGGCGATCTGCGGATCGAGACTCATGCGAGCTTGCGGGTGGCGGCGTGCTGGATTGCGGGGCGTGCGCCTGGGCCGACGCGCAACGGGCGCATCTGCTGCAGCGTGGGCGTCACCCGCACGGGCCCGCCCTCCACGGCTCGCCAGATGCCCATCGCGGCCATCCGAACCGGGGCCACCAGGCGCTGATCGAACATCATCTGGCTCATCGGACCGCACACCGACACCGCGGCCACGGCCTCGCCCGGCTCGCCGATGGCGGCGGCCACGCACCCGAAACCGGGCAGCGATTCCTCACGGTCGAAGGCGATGCCGTGGGAGCGGACCTTCAGCAACTCGGTGCGCAGTTGGGCGTGGGTGGCGACGGAGTACTTGGTCAGGCGCGGCACCAGGGCGGCATCCAAGACGTCGACGTCGTCCTCGTCGGCGAAGGCCAGCATCGCCTTGCCGACGGCCGTACAGTGCGCCAGCTGGCGGCCGCCCACTCGGGTGGGGATGGCCGCGGCCATCCGGTTGCCGATCTTTTCCATGTACACCACGTCGGTGCCTTCGAGGACTGCCAAGTGCACCACCAGCCCGGTGGCCGCGTGCAGTTCATGCAGCCGGGGGATCGCGGCCTTGTGCAGCCGGTCCTGGTGCACGGCGAGCGAACCGAGCTCGACCAGCCGCATGCCGAGTTCGTAGTCCCGGCCGCTGCGCCGCAGCCAGCGCAGCTGCACCAGGCGCTCAAGCATCCGGTGCGCCGAGGACCGGGGCAGCCCGGTGCGACGCACGATCTGCGCCAAGGTCAGACGCCCCGGGCCGTCGAATGCGTCGAGGACCAGGGACACCCGGTCGATGACGGCGCTCGGGGTTTCCGGCCGGGCGTTCTTCTCGACTGGGGCTGGGGCTTCGATGCTCGCGGTCATGTGTCCTCCGTGGCTCCGCACACTACTAATAGGCATATGCCTAATCCGCATATATCTACCACACTGTGTGCGCGCTGTCACACAGATGGCGGAATGGGGCAACGGCACGGGCGCCGAGCAGGCACGGAGAACACGGGCGGCGCCGCGGGCGCGACGGTAATCCTGAGAATGCATCCCGGGCGTTGACATTGCGCCCCGGGTGGGAAACGGGCGATCCAGCCGCCCTTAGCTCAATCTCGGCGCCGTGAGGTGAATCTCGGCGCCGTCACCGCAATCTCGTCGGCCGGTACCGGGACGAGGTCAGACGCTCACGGGCGCATCGCCGCCGGCAGATCGTCCACCCACTGGTGACCCCAGTAGCTGTCGGCGGTGATTTCCTCAGCGGTGTAGTAACTTTCGTCCACCCGCATGCCCTCGGTGCCGAACTCGATGTCCCAGTCGCCGGGTGCGCGGACGTAGAACGACACCATTTTGTCGTTGGTGTGGCGGCCCAGGGTCGAGGACAGTTGGAAGCCGTCCTTGGCGACCCGGTCCAGGGCCTGCCCAACGGCGTCGAGCGAGTCGACCTCCACCATCATGTGCACCAGGCCGGGATCGCGCACGGTGGCAGCCGGGCAGATCGCCAGGCTGTGGTGGCGTTCGTTGATTCCGAGGAAGCGCACGCGGATGGGACCGAACTCCGGCGGCGCGGGGACGCGGAACGCGCCGCGGGACCGGAAACCCAGAACACGGGTGTAAAAATCGAACATCCCGTTGACGTCCGTCGCCGGCAGCACGACATGGCCCAGGCCCTGATCGCCGGTCACGAACTTCGCGCCGAACGGTGTGACGACGGGGCTGTGGTCCAGGACGGCGCCGTGGAACACCTCCAGCGCGGTGCCGGCCGGATCGAGGAAACCGATGACCTCCTCGACCCGGCGGGCGTCGGCCTCGGTTTGCGAGAGCTCCTCGTATTCGGTGCCGGCAGCAGCCAGGGCCCGCTTGACCTCTTCGAGCGCGGCCTGGTCGCGTACCTCCCAGCCGACGGTGACGATCTTGTCGACGTCGCCGGGTCGCACGATGATGCGGGCAGCACGTTCGTCCATCCGCAGGTAGAGCGCGTCGGTATCGGGCCCGCTGCCTTGCGCGAAACCCAAGACATCGAAGGCGAATTGGCGCCACCGCACCATGTCAGTGGCTTGCACGGTGACGTAGCCGAGGCTTCTGATCAGACTCATGACCAACTCCCTAGATCATCGCCCGCAGCGGTCCCTGCGGGTCCACTCCGATCGAACTCAGCGCCGACGCGTGGTAGGTGCTGCCGGGAGCGTGAATGGCGTGCGCCTGGCCGACGTGGACGTCGCGCCAATAGCGTTGCAGCGGTTGGTCCATCCGTGCGGCGTTGCCGCCACAGCGGGCGAATATCTCGTCGACGGCCGACACGGCTCGCCACACCGCCCGGATCTGGGTGCGCCGGCCGGCGGCGCGGTCCTCGAAGGACACCTCCTTGCCGGCGGCCACCAGGTCGTAGATGCGGTCGGCGTTGGCCAGCAGTTCCTGGCGGGCGGCGTTGATGTCGGCGGCAGCCTCACCGATGGCGTACATGACGTAGGGGTCGTCCTTGATCGCCACGCCGCTGGAGTTGACGCGCCGGCGTTGATAGTCGAGGGCCGCGGCCAGCGCGCCCTCGGCGATCCCGATGGTGGCCGACGAGATCCCCAGCGGGAACATCGTGGACCACGGCATCAGGTAGAGCGGCTCGGTCATCCCGGCCTCGCGCTGCGCGGTTCCGTCCATCACCTTCATGCCGTCCATGGTCCGGTAGTCGGGGACGAAGGCGCCGTCGACGATGACGTCCTTGGAGCCGGTGCCGCGCAGACCCACGACATTCCAGGAGTCCTCGACAATCTGGTAATCCTTGCGGGGCAGGATCATGTGCAGCATCTGCGGCGGCATCAGCGGTTTGCCGTCGGCGTCGCCGACCATGGCGCCCAGGATGATCCAGTCGCAGTGATCGGTGCCCGAGCTGAACTGCCAGCGACCGGTGAAGATGTAGCCGCCGTCGGTGGGTACGGCCACGCCCTGGGGGGCGTAGGGCGACGCCACCCAGGTGTCGACGTCGTCGGCCCAGATCTCGGCGGCCACCCGCGGGTCGGCGTAGGCCAGCTGGTACGGGTGCACGCCGACGACGCCGTTGATCCACCCCGCGGACGGATCCAGCGCGGCCGTGGCCATCACCGTCTCGGCGAACTCCCGCGGGTGAACCTCGAGGCCGCCATGTGCTTTGGGCTGCAGCAGTCGGATGTTGCCGATCTGCTTCATGGTCTTGACCGTGTCGTCGGTCAGCTGGCCGATCTTTTCGGCTTCCTCGGCCTGTTCGCGGAACTGGTCGGCGCGTTCGGCGAGGCTGTCGATCACCCGTTTCGTCATGCTGAAGATAGTGGCTGGGCAGGGCCCCGGTCCGCTAGTCCCATCCCGTTGAGCGGACCGGATCCCCTGGTCAGAATTCCACCAGCACCCGGTCCGACAGCGGGCACGCCTGGCACGCCAGGAACAGCCCGTCGGCGATGTCCTCGGCCTCGAGAATGTCGGCATCACCCCGGTCGACCTCGCCTTCGACGAGGGTGGCCGCACACGATCCGCAGTTGCCTTCCCGGCACGAGTACGGGGCCTCGAGACCGGCCGCGAGCATGACGTCGACCAGGTTGCGTCCCTTCGGCCAGCGCAGGTTGTGCACCGTTCCGTCGAGGGTTACCGCCACTTCCGCGGCCGCACCGTCGTCGGGGAGGTCCTCGACGGGACCGTCGACGAAGGGGTCGCCGGTCAGCGACTGGAAGACCTCGAGGTGGATGTTCTCCCGCGGTGTGCCCGCCTCGGTCAGCGCCTCCTGCACCACCGCCATGAACGGTCCCGGTCCGCAGATGAACGACTGGTATCCGGTGAACATGCGGGCGAAACCGCTCAGCTGCGCGCGGGTCGGTAAACCCTGGATCGACTCGAGCCAGTGCAGGACGGTCAGCCGACCGGCATGGCGGGCCGCCAGCTCCCGCAGTTCCGCGGCGAAAATGACCGAGCGTTCGTCGCGGTTGGCGTAACACAGCACCACCCGACCGTCGCCGCCGGTGAGCACCGACTTGAGAATCGACATCACCGGCGTGACACCGCTGCCGGCCGCCCACAGCAGAAAGTCCGCGTCGAGATCATCGGGTGTGAAAAGGCCCGCGGGCGGCAGCGCTTCGATGGTGGCACCGACAGCAGCGTTGTCGCACAGCCAGTTCGATCCGTAGCCGGCGTCGGTGCGTTTGATGGTGACCTTGGGGGCGGCGTCGGTGTGCGGGGAACTGGCAAGCGAGTAGCAGCGGGCCACCGAACCGGTCTGCGTGCTGGGAATGCGCAGCGTCAGGAACTGTCCCGGGCGGTAATCGAACCGGGCGCGGTGCTCGTCGGGGATCGTGAACACCAGCGACTTGGCGTCGTGGCTTTCGTCGATCACGGCGGTCACGGTCAGCGGTACGCCGCGCGAAGAGGCCGCGGGCCGGTCGCTGGATTCGGCGTCGGTCATGGCGTGCATTCTGGTTCGAGCGGCGCGGCCCGGAAGTCGCAGTCACCGGTGGTCGGGAGAAATATCCGGTTGCCCGTTGACCGGGAAGCACCCCGGCCCGGTCCGCGGCGGCGACCTAACCTCGCTGCCGTGAGTACCGCGACCGATAGCCATGTCGATGTTGTTGTGGTGGGTGCCGGATTCGCCGGTCTGTACGCCCTGCACAAGTTCCGTGCGCAAGGCCTCACCGTCCGGGTGTACGAGGCGGCCCCGGAGGTGGGCGGCACCTGGTACTTCAACCGATACCCGGGCGCGCGATGTGACGTCGAGAGTCTGGACTACTGCTATTCGTTCTCCGACGAGTTGCAGCAGGAGTGGACGTGGACCGAGAAGTACGCCACCCAACCCGAGATTCTTGCCTACATCAACTGGGTTGCCGACAAACTGGATCTGCGTTCCGGAATCACGTTCAACACCAAGGTCGCCTCGACGGTGCTCGACGAGGACACCTTGCGGTGGACGGTCAGCACCGACACCGGTGAGGTGATCACCACGCGATTCGTGGTCATGGCCACCGGCCCGCTCTCCTCGCCGCTGACTCCCGACATCCCGGGGCTGGACTCCTTCGGCGGCGAGGTCTATCACACCGCCCACTGGCCGCATGAGGGCGTGGACTTCACCGGCAAGCGGGTTGCGGTGATCGGGACTGGCTCCTCGGGGATTCAGTCCATTCCCGTGATCGCCAAGCAGGCCGCCGAACTGTATGTGTTCCAGCGCACCCCGAATTACAGTGTCCCGGCGGGGAACCGGACGCTGACGGCCGAGGAGATCGCGCACGCCAAGGACACCTACGACGAGCGGCGACGGATGTCCTGGCGCAGCGGCGGCGGATCTCCGCACGTGGCGCACCCGAAGCTGACCATGGAGGTCACCCCGGAGGAACGGCAGGCGGCGTTCGAAAAGCGGTGGAGCCTGGGCGGAGTGCTGTTCTCCAAGACGTTCTCCGACCAGATGATCAACCTCGAGGCCAACGAAGAGGCCCGCAGGTTCTATGAGCAGAAGGTCCGCGCGGTCATCGACGACCCGGAGGTCGCCGACCTGCTGATCCCCGATGACCACCCGATCGGCACCAAGCGAATTTGCACCGACACCAACTACTTTCAGACCTTCAACCGCCCGAACGTGTCCCTGGTCAGCGTCCGCAAGACTCCGATCGAGTCGATCGACGAGTCGGGCATCGCGACCGCGGCGGCGCATTACGACGTCGACGCCCTGGTGCTGGCCACCGGGTTCGACGCGATGACCGGCACCCTGGCCAAGATCGACATCGTCGGTCGAGACGGACAGCGACTCGTCGAGGATTGGGCCGACGGGCCGCGCACCTACCTGGGCCTCGGTGTCGACGGCTTCCCCAACCTGTTCCTGGTGTCGGGCCCCGGGGCGCCCGCGGTGTTGGCCAACATGGTCCTGCACGCCGAGGCCCACATCAACTGGATCGCCGATGCCATCGCCCATCTCGACCAGCACGACCTCGCCGCCATCGAGGCGACCCCGGACGCGGTGGACAACTGGATCGCCGAGTGCAATCGCCGCGCCGAGGGCACGCTGTTCCCGCGGGCGAACTCGTGGTACATGGGCGCCAACGTGCCCGGAAAGCCGCGCGTGTTCCTGCTTTTCATCGGCGGGTTCGCCGCCTACCTCGACATCTGCGCGGAAGTGGCGGGTGCTGGCTACAAGGGATTCGATCTGCTCAAGCAGGTCTAGGACATCGCTGAATAGGCTGCCGGGCTGTCTCCGGACGGCCTCTCGACCAGATGCCGTCATCTTCGGGTGACGGATATCCACAGGTGACCGGCGAGGGGCCCGTGCGCGGTCCATGCTGTGGATGGACGTCAGCAGACGATGACGGGCCACGATCGAGGAGCCTCGTGGAGAGCAGCGAAACCAACGCATCCTTGCGCTGGCCAGCCGCGCGAAACATCACACGCATCGCAAGGCCGGGCCTAGATGCTGAGCACCTCACGTGCACGATCGATTTCGTCGGGATCGGCGGTCGTCGGGATGAGCCGTAGCTCGTCGAGACCCGCGGCGCGCGCCCCGTCCACGGCGGCGAGGAGAGTCAGCCTCGGTCCCGCGCCAGGAACGACAGCACCGTCCGCTCGAACGCGGCCTTGGCCTCGATCATCACCCAGTGTCCGCAGTTGGGGAACACGTGGAATTCCGCGTTGGGAATCGTGCGCATCGGGATCAATGCCATGTCCAGCGGGCTTACGCGGTCGTCGCGACCCCAGGTGAGCAGCGTCGGGACGGTGAGTTTGTGCATGGTCGCCCACGGCATCGGAAAGTCGGCCTTGCGCATCATGTCCATCATCGCGGCGAAGGCGGCCTTGCCGTACAACCGGCGCGCGGCCGCCAGGGTCTCGGGCTCGGTGGCCAACGCCCAGCGTTCCTCGATGAGTTGCTCGGTCACCAGCGCCGGGTCGTAGACCATCGAATGCAGCCAGTCGATCAGCCGCTCCCGCGTGGGGTTCTCGGTGAACTCCTGCAGCAGCCGGATGCCCTCGCTGGGGCCGGGACTGAAGATGTTGGTGCCGATCCCGCCGATGGTGACGAGTTTGCCGACCCGCTCGGGGTGATTGATCGCGAAGTTGATGCCGACGCCGCCGCCCATTGAGTTGCCGATGATGTCCGCGCGCTCCAGTTGCAGGGCATCGGTGAAATGCACCATGGCGGCCTGCGCGTCCACCACCGGGTGACCCCCGAAGTCGTCGCTCACGCCGTAACCGGGGAATTCCAAGATCAGGCAGCGGAAGTGTGCGGCGAACACGGCGAGGTTGCCGCGGAAGTTGCGCCACCCCGTCACGCCCGGGCCCGAACCGTGCAGCAGCAGCAGCGGCGGGCCGTCGCCGGCCTCGTGATACCGAAGCACGCCCGCGGGGGTCGTTACCTCGCGCAAGGTCTGGTCATGGTCGTAGGTCTGCGTCGTCACCGTGCTGACCCTAAGTGGTGCGACGGTCCGTTGGGCCCGGTCTGCGCCGCGTGGGTGCCGGCGCGGCGGCCGCTGAAGATGCAGTCGGAGATCGACAGGCCGCTGACATAGCTGTTGGAACAGATGCCGACCGCGTTGCGGCCGGCGGCGTACAGTCCCGACACCACCCCACCGTCGCGGTGCACGACCTCGCCGGTGCTCTCGTCGACGACCAAGCCGCCGAGCGTCAGCCCCGGAATGGGGTAGAACGTCGACGAGTCGGCGGAGATGTTGATCGAATAGAACGGTCCCGTTCGCATCGGCGGGCACAGTTCGGCTACCTTGCGGCCCGGATCACCGGCACCACTGTCGATTCCACGCCGGTACTCGTCGAATGTCCGTCGCAGCCCCGCCGGGTCGATGCCGTTCTTCCGCGCGATCGCCTCGATTGTGGCGGCCTTCTTGTGCCCGACTGTGAAGAGGTAGATCAGCTGCAGGCGCTGGAACAGTTGAGTCTGCTCGCCGATCTGTGCACGGACCTTCTTCCAGGTCGGTGCGTCGTATATCGCCCACCCACAGCCGCTGAACTCGCGCATCATGACGTTGCCATGGGTCGCGCCGTAGAGGTCCTCGTTGGCGATCCGCCGACCGTCCGCGCCGACCGTCAGCCCCTCCAGGAACGCGCTGGGCGGCGCCAGGAAGCGCCACGCGGTGACATTGCCCATCTTGTCGGTCTTGCCGCCGGCGGACAGGCCGAGGGCGATCCCGGTGCCGTCGTCGCCGGGGGTGCCCAGCGGCGAGATCTTCATGAACTGCGGTGCGAACTCCTGCATCCACGGGCGGTTGTAGATGAAGCCACCGGCCGCCAGCACCACCGCGCCGGCGTGGGCTTCATGCTCCACCGCGGCCTCGGACCAGATCCGCTCAGCCCGGGCGACCACGCCCTTGACCAGGCCAGGCATCCAGGTGCCCACCTTGCCGGTAAGTCTGGTCAGCCTCGAGTACCGCTGTGCAGCGCGATGATTGGGATCCACCGCGTGATAGCGGACACCGGTGACGCGGCCTTGGTCGTCCTTGATCAGATCGTGTACCCGTGCCAGCGGGACGACGTCGACGCCCTTGGTCTTGGCGGAGCGGCTCAGGTGCTCGAACATGACCTTGCCCGAACTCATGCCGGGGGCCACGACGCGGTGGCCGCGCGGCGCCGGACGCGTGTGCCGGCTGTGGGGGTAGGCCTTTTCGTTGCCGGAGTAGTAGAGGTAGAAGTCGTCGGTGGGGTAGGAGGTCTTGTACGACGACACCGGGCCGCCGCGGAACGGCACCCCCTGGGCCTTGAGCCACTCGATCATCGTCGGGCTCTGCTCACAGAACCGGGTGAGGGTGTCGTCGCTGACGGCATCACCGACCTCGGCCCGCAGGTAGGCGCGCATGTCCTCGACGGTGTCCGCATAGCCGCCGGCCTGTTGCTCGGCCGTGCCGGCGCCCGCGTAGACGATGCCGCCGGACAACGCGGTGGCGCCGCCGCCATAACCGCGGTCCAGGACCAGTACCCGCGCGCCGTGATCGGCGGCCTCGATCGCGGCGGCGGCACCGGCCGCGCCGAAACCCACCACGATGACGTCGTATTCACCGGCTGCGTGCATTGATCCGATGGTGGTGTCCGGGGCGGCGCTGCGCCAGAGCACCTCCCGCTCAGTGGCGAACGTCCCGCCGCAGGACAGCGCGCTCGGTCAGCGGGCAGTCGCCGCACTTGGTCCGGTCCCGGGTGCGGTACCACAGGCAACAGGTACTCCGACGGGCGCCGCCGACCGGCGCGGAAACCATCTTGTTGCGCAACGGAGCCCTGGACAGCAGCGCAGTCGCCAGCGGCGTGACCCGATCGTCGGACCGGCCCGCGGCAACCCTGCGCGCGCCCGAGGACAACGCCGAGGCCGCGTTCCCCCACAGCAATCCATCGGCAACCCGGGCAACCCCGCGCAATGCCGCGTGGAAACCAGTGAACTGATCACTGAGAATCGAGTACGCCATGACCTCGACCACCTCATCGAATTCCATCGAGCTGCCCTCCCAACCCCGGAAGTCGTTGAGAGCCAAATCTACTGACCCAGAGGGATTGACGACGTAGCCAAGACCGCGCAGGTCGATCACCACGCCGCCGCGTTGCCAGGCGCCCAAGACCAGCGACCAACACCGTGCGGCGAAGCCGTACTGCAGCGTGGACGCGGTGACCCGATCCTCGTCAGAGCCGACGCGGTCCCCGATCGCACCGAGAAGCGATCGCAGTTGGCTCGGCTCGCACAACTGCTGACGGGACAACGCGGCGGTCCCGGGATCGAGGTACAGCGGATAGGGCGGGCCGAACCTGGCCACGTCCGCAACCGCGGCCCGCACCCGCTCGGGATCGGCCCGCGGTGCAACGCGGTGCGGTAGGCCGAGAGGCATCCGTGGGCAGGCGTGCGCGTACATGAGCGATCTCCGTTCCGGGGTCTCCACGCCCCGCCATTGCGGTCCGCGGCGGCGCAGTGTCCTGACTCCCGGATCATCACTCGCCCCGACCTTCCAGCCCGAAGGCCGTGGTCACGCATGGGGTCCGCTCCCCGGTCACAGTGGCGGGACCGTGCCGGATTCACACCGACTTCCTGGCCCCGTCGCGGGTATACCGCGCCTAGCGTAGCCGCTCATGCGGATAGGCCTCGGCCCGGTTCTGAAACGACAAGATGGCGGGGTTCAGTACCACGCCGTCGCGAATCTCGATGGCGCGCGCAATCGTCGGGGACTCGTCCCACGCGGCCGGACCGTCGAGGACAGTTTCGAGGTGCGGTAACAGCGCCTCGCTGATTTCCCAGGTCGCCGAGCTCCACAGATACGACGGACTGTGGTCGACGGCGTAATAAAGTACGCCCCTGGGCAATTCGACCACCGGATCGTCGAAGGTGGTCGGCCGGGCCCAACTGAAACCCATGCCGGCATCACACGAGACGTCGACGATGAGGCTGCCCGGGGCGAACTTCGTCAATTCGTCTTCGGTGACGAATACCAACGGCGAGGTGGGATCCTGCAGCACACAGTTGACGACGATGTCGCTGTCGGACAGGAACTCGGCCACCGCCACCGGCCCGTCGGGCATCTCCACCCAGGTCCGAGTGGGGTCGTCCTCGTCCTGCCCCATCTGGAAGATCTGGGTGGAGTGGATCGGGGATGCGACGGCGGCCACCTCTCGGTTGGTCAGCACGCGCACCTCGTCGACGCCGTGGGCGTTCAGGGCGGTGATCGCCCCGCGAGCCGTCGCGCCGAAGCCGATCACCGCCGCACTCAACCGGCGCCCGTAACTGCCGGTGACCCCCGCGAGCTGCATCGCGTGCAGCACCGAGCAGTACCCGGCCAACTCGTTGTTCTTGTGAAAGACGTGCACACCGAAGCCGCCGTCGCTGCGCCAATGGTTCATGGCCTCGAACGCGATCAACGTCAATCGTCGATCGATGGCAACCTGGGTCAGCGCGGTGTCTTGCACACAATGCGGCCAGCCCCAAACAACCTGTCCGTCTTTCATTTCCACGAGGTCTTCGGCCTGCACCTTGGGGAGCAGGACGACATCGCAGTCCGCGATCAGCTGTGCCCGAGTCCTGATTCCGCCGACGGATTCGGCCAGCATTTCGTCAGTGGCGCCGAAGCCGGCGCCGTAGCCGTGCTCAACGAAGACACGGTGCTGGATACCGGCGTCGATGCGGCTGAAATGCGCCGGATGAATCGGCAATCGGCGCTCATTCGGCTTACGCGAATGAGCCAGGACGCCTAGCGAAAGCTGTGGCCGGTCAGCGCTTCTTGCCATTGATGAGGGAGTCGGTGGCCGACGACTGGGCCTGGGCGGCCTTGGCGTGCTTGGCGGCGCGTTTTTCTTTCAGGCTTTTGCCGGACTTTTTGGCCATGGCTTGACGAGGAGACTTATCAGACATGCTGGCCCCTTGAATTATGGGGTCCTGGGTGGTCCCGATTCCTCGACCATACCCCGTGGTGGGGATCAGCAGGGGGCGGCGGGAAACAATTTTCCCTGGCATGCCGTGAAATTGGACGGTGTCGGACCGGCGGTTATTCCTCCACGATCACTGGATCGCCGACCTTGACCGTGTCGTAGTACCACTCGGCGGCCGCGGGAATCAGGCCGATGCAGCCGTGGCTGGTGTTCTCGAGACCCATCGAGGGGACGGCCCACGGCGCCGAATGCACGAAGATGCCCCGCCAGGTGATACGCACGGCATGGTCCACCTCCTGCAGATAGCCCTCGGTCTCGGTGATGGGAACCCCGACGCTGCTGGAGTCCATGAGCACCGTCCGGTTCTTCTCCAACACCGTGTACTTGCCCACGGGCGTCGGATACTTTTCGCGTCCCATCGAGGCCAGCAGCACCCCCTCCTCGCCGGCGTGCGGCAGGTGGTGTGGTGCGGGTAGCCGCACCGGCGGCCCCGCCGGGTCGCCGTCGATGGTCACCGTGAACGTGTGTTTGGACAGGCTGGCGACCCCGAGCACCTTCGGGCCCGTCACGAACTGGGTGCGCTTGCCGCCCACCGCCAGTTTCACGGTGCTGTTCGCGGGCCAGTACTGGTCTGGAACCCATTGCACGACGTTGCTTTCCAACCACTCGAAGTGGCCCGTCATAGCCGGGGTGGCGGTGATCCGCAGGGCACGCTCCGCACTTGCCCGGTTTGCCACAGGTCCGTTGAATGTCACGACTACCGGGTGGGCCACGCCAACGGGTTCGTCGCCGATCGGCTGAATCGACTCGATCGTCGAGTCCAGCGGTCGCACGACCGCAGTCGTTTCGACCCTAGCCGTCGGCGAAGCCACAGTGGCGGCGACCACGACCGCCGCGAAAGCAAAACGAACTACCGCTCGCATGTACCCGACCTCTTGAGATGAACAACACCATGTATACGCACCCATCCTAGGTGCTTGTCGTCAACGAATGTGGTTGCAACCATTGACATTTAGGTCAATTATCGGTCACGGTTTGACCCCGTGCACCGGTGCGTGCCCGCCAGCGCATTGTGCCGCAGATGGAAGGGAATCCATCTGCGGCACAATGGGTACCGATTGTTAGTTGGCCGCGCCGGGCAGCGTCGGCACCCCGGCGGCGGGCCCGCCGGTGGTTTGCGGGTTGGTCGGCACGCCCTTGCCGCCCAGGCCACTCATCGGCACCATCGGCGCGCCTGCTGCGGCGGGCACCAGGGGTGCGGCGGCGGCGACGGGCGGCACCAGCGGCGGGACGACAGGAGGCACCGGCGGTGGCACGACCGGGGGCACCGGCGGCACCAACGGCGGGACCGGGGGCAGCGGCGGCACCAGAGGCGGGACCGGCGGCACCACCGGCGGTGGGACCAGGGGTGGCACCACGGGCGGCGGTGCGATCGGGGGTCCGGGCAGCGCGCCGATGCCGGACGCCTCGATCGAGACGGCGGCGCAGGGCGCCGCGGTGCCGGACATCTTCTCGACGCAGTCGGCCCCGCCGGCTGCCGCAACTGGGCTCAATCCCACTGCGGCCGCGCCTAATCCAATGCAGGCCACTCCCGCGATAAGGAATCGATCAAAATTAAGCCGCACCGTCGACTCCTTCTGGTTGGTCGGGTGAATTACAGGGAAGAAATTACGCATCTGAAATATAAGGACTTCCTGGGGCCAAAAGCGGATTGGATGCTGGACCGAGATGCAAACGAGCCCGGGTGTGACCGGACCGCAGCCATTCGGTGATGTTTCGGCCGAGGCCCTGCGCCACGGAGTCCTATGGTGCGCATCAGGCCCATTACCCTAAGCACCCGTCTTGGTCTACTTACCCGCCGCGGGCTACGGTCCTGTGCGGTTCGTAGATTCTTCGCGCGGTTGGCGCGGGTGGTTCGAGGAGGAGCGCGGTGACCCGGTCCCACGATGCGCCGACCCCGGGCGGCGGTGAATTCACGGGTCCGCTGCGCGGTACCGGGCTGCCCCTGGAGAAGTCCATCCTGGCGGCGCTCGACGATGTAGAGCGGGCGTTGCAGCTGGAACCCGTCGGCGACGGCACCTTTCGGGCTGCCAGCGAGCCCGACCGGTTCGGGCACATCTTCGGCGGTCAGCTGCTCGGGCAAGCGGTCCTGGCCGCCAGCCGCACGGTCGAGGGCCAACAACCGAACTCGCTGCACGCCTACTTCGTGCGCTCCGGGCAAACCGAGGTGCCGGTGGACATCGTCGTCGAGCGCACGCGCGATGGTCGGTCACTGTCGACGCGGCACGTCGAGGTCAGGCAGGACGGCGCCGCGGTGTTGACCGCGGTCGCGTCCTTTCACACCAACCCGGAAGCGCCGCAGACGCCGGCTGTGCGCCCCGCCGGGCCGCCGCCGGAGGAGCTGCCGCTGCTGCAGCACTGGGCGCAGCAGGCGCCGCCGGAACTCCAGACGTTCGCGCAGACCTGGATCGACGTCCCTCCGCCGCTGGAACTGCGGATGGCTGAGGCACCCACTTTCCTGGGCGGCGCCCAGGCCGCGGGCACGCGCGGGCATTGGATGCGACTGCCGCGAGACATCGGCGACAATCCGGCGCTGCACCACGCGCTGCTCACCTACGCCAGCGACTATCTATTCGTGGACATGGCGTTTCGCGTCCACCCCGATGCGGTCAACTATGCGACGGCCGCCGGACTGAGCTTGGACCACGCCATCTGGCTGCACCGGCCGGCACAGTTCGACCAGTGGCACCTCTATGTCCAGGAGGCGGTGACGATCTTCGGACACCGCGCGCTGGTCCGCGGAACCATCGTCGATACCGCGGGAGCCGTGGTGGCCAGCACCGCCCAAGAGGTCCTCATCCGACCGCTGCGCCCGTGATTTCGGTGCGCCCGGAGGCGCTGAGCGCCGCTGAGCGCACCGAAATCGCGTGGCAGCCCCGAGTTTGAGCGATCCGTCCCGCTGCCTGACGCCGGGACGTACCGTCCGGGCCATGATCGACTTTCAAAACGGTCTCTTCGTCAAGCTGGGCCCAGCCGGTCCCAAGGCCGCCGCGGGCGAGCTGGCACCGATCCTGGTCGACGGTGAACATGTCGAACTCAGCTTCAAGGGCATGCGGGACTCGGTGGTCTTCACCAACAAGCGATTGATCGTGATCAGCGTGCAGGGCATCAACGGCAAAAATCGGAACTATTCATCGTTGCCCTACAACAAGATTCACGCGTGGAGCATCGAGACCACAGGGCGCTTCGACGTCGACGCCGAGCTCGAGATGTGGTTCGCCGGCCTCGGCACGGTTCGGCTGGACTTCCGAGGACAGGTCGACATGCGCACCATCAGCAGGCTCATCGGCGACCACGTGCTCTGACCTCAGGTGCCGCAGAAGGTTTGGTAGGGGCCGAACGAGTCCGGCGCCGGCTGCGCGTAGTGCTCCAGCCCGGGCCGTTCCACATACGGGTCGGTGACCACTGCCAGCAGCCGCGTGAACGGGTCGAGGTCGCCGTCGGTCGCGGCGGTCAACGCCTGCTCGACGAGATGGTTGCGGGGAATGTAGATCGGGTTGGCCCGGTCCATCGCGTCGTCGTCGGGGCCCATCGCCAGCCAGCGGGTCAGCCAGCCGTCGAACGCTGGCAGGTCGAGGAACAATCCACGGACGGGCTCGCGGTCGCCACGCGCGGCACTCGCGAGGGCGCGGAAGAACGAGGTGAAATCGACGCCGCTTTGGGTCAGCTGCGTCAGCAGGTCGTCGATCAGTGGCGTCACCGCCGCATCGTCGGCGTCGGCCAGGCCGAGCTTGGCGCGCATCCCGGCGGTCCAGGCGGCCTCGTATCGACCACTGAACCCGTCGAGTGCCCCGGTGGCGATCTCGATGGCGCGCTCGGTGTCGTCGGCGAACAGCGGCAGCAGGGTCTCGGCGAACCGCGCGAGGTTCCACATCGCCACCCCCGGCTGGTTGCCGTAGGCGTAGCGGCCGGCGACGTCGATCGAGCTGAAGACGGTGCTGCGGTGGTAGCCGTCCATGAAGGCGCACGGCCCGTAGTCGATGGTCTCGCCGGAGATCGTCATGTTGTCGGTGTTCATCACGCCGTGGATGAAGCCGACCAGCATCCACTGCGCGATCAGGGCGGCCTGCGTCGCGATCGTCGCTTCGAACAGCGCCAGATACGGCTTGGCGCTCTCCGCCGCGGCCGGAGCATGGCGGGCTATTGCGTGGTCGGCCACGCGGCGCAACAGCGCCAGGTCGCCGCTCGCCGCCGCGTACTGGAAGCTGCCGACCCGCAGGTGACTGCTCGCGACCCGGGTCAGCAACGCTCCCGGCAGCGGTGTCTCGCGGTGCACCGGCGATCCGGTGGCGACGACGGCCAGCGACCGTGTGGTGGGCACACCCAGCGCGTGCATGGCCTCGCTGATGAGGTACTCGCGCAGCATCGGTCCGACGGCGGCCAGGCCGTCCCCGCCGCGCGCGAACGGGGTGCGACCGGACCCCTTGAGTGCCACGTCGCGTACCCGGCCCTCGGTGTCGACCAACTCGCCGAGCAGCAGCGCTCGCCCGTCGCCCAGCCGCGGCACGAAACCGCCGAACTGGTGGCCGGCGTAGGCCTGCGCGACCGGGGCCGCGTCCTCGGGCACGGCGGTGCCGACCAGGAACCCCACGCCGGCCGGGCTGGCCAGCCAGCGCGGGTCCAGGCCGAGGTCGGCGGCAAGCTGCTCGTTGACGATCAGCAGCCTCGGATCGGGCGGGGTTGCGGCCTGCCACGTGACCGCCATCTCCGGCAGTTCGCGGGCAAACCAGCTGCTCAGGGCGACGGGGTTGGCCGGTGCGACACTCATCCCACCAGAGTACGGAGGACGCGACTCAGTCCACCAAGTCCTCGTAGCGGTGTTCGGTGTCGATGGGAACGCCGCGGCGGTGCGCGTCGTCCTCGCGGTCGCGCAGTTCGACGCGGCGGATCTTGCCCGAAATGGTCTTGGGCAGGTCGAAGAATTCGACCCGGCGCACCTTCAGGTAGGGCGCCAGATGGTCGCGGGCGTACTCCATGATCGCCTTGGCGGTGCCCGCGTCGGCGTCCCAGCCGTCGGCCAACGCCACATACGCCTTCGGCACGCACAGTCGGGTGTCATCGGGTTGCGGGACGACGGCGGCCTCGACGACCGCCGGATGCTCGATGAGTACGCTTTCCAACTCGAACGGCGACACCTTGTAGTCCGACGATTTGAACACGTCGTCGGTGCGGCCGATGTAGGTGATGTAGCCGTCTTCGTCGCGGCTGGCGACGTCGCCGGTGTGGTAGTAGCCACCGGCGGTGACGATCGCGTTGCGGTGGGGGTCATCGACGTAGCCGGTCATCAGGTTCGGCGGCGCGTGGCTGAGGTCGAGGCAGATTTCGCCCTCGTCTGCGGGCTCCCCGGAGATCGGGTCGACGAGGACCACCGGCACCCCCGGCATCGGCCGGCCCATCGACCCGGCCTTGACGGGCTGACCCGGGGTGTTGCCGACCTGCAGCGTAGTTTCGGTCTGGCCGAACCCGTCGCGGATGGTCAGTCCCCAGGCCTGCTCGACCTGGGCGATGACGTCGGGATTCAGCGGCTCGCCCGCACCCAAAACCTCGCGCAGCCCGTCGGGTTTCGGACCCAGATCCGCCTGGATCAGCATCCGCCACACCGTCGGCGGCGCGCAGAACGTGTTGACCCGGGCCCGGCGCAGCTGGTGCAACAACGCGGCGGCGTCGAACCGCGGATAGTTGTAGACGAAGATCGTCGCCTCGGCGATCCACGGCGCGAAGAAGCAACTCCAGGCGTGCTTGGCCCACCCCGGCGAGCTGATCGCCAGGTGCACATCGCCGGGCCGCACGCCGATCCACGCCATCGTGGTCAGGTGCCCGACGGGGTAGGAGACCTGCGAATGCTCGACGAGCTTGGGCCGGCTGGTGGTGCCCGAGGTGAAGTAGATGAGCATCGGGTCGGCCGCGTCGGTGCAGGCCTGAAATGGGCCCGCGGTCGGGACCTCGTCGGCGTCGGCGTAGGCGTGCCACCCTGGTACGGCGTCGCCCACACAGATGCGCGCATAGTCGCCGGGCACTGCGTCGAACTTCGCTGTGTCCGCCGCGTTGGCGATGACGAAGCGGGCGCCGCCGCGGCCGATCCGGTCGGTCAGGTCGGCCGGACCCAGCGCCGCCGTGGTCGGCATGATGACCGCCCCGAGCTTGGCCACTGCGAGCATCACCTCCCATAGCTCAACCTGATTGCCGAGCATCAGGATGACGCGATCGCCCTTGCCGACGCCGAGTTGCCGCAGCCAGGTCGCGACCAGATCCGAGCGCCGGGCCATCTCGGCGAATGTCACCTTCTGCTCGCCGCCGTCCGCTTCGACGATCCAGAGCGCGAGTCGGCTCGCCGACGCCGGGTCGCGCGCGATGACGTCGAACCAGTCGGTCGCCCAGTTGAACGTGCCCGCCACCTGCGGCCACGCGAACGTCTCGATTGCCTTGTCGTAGTCGCCGAGGACGGAAACGAGGAGGTCGCGGGCGTCACGATACAAATCGGTGTTGCTGGTCATGACAGCTAGGATCTACGTCACACTCGTCCGCCCGCTACCCCCGGAAGAGGGTGAAGAACATGTCGACCGGTTCGGCGCTGCTGCGACCGCGCGATGCCGACGCACTGCGGGCCGAGTTGCGTCACCTCGCGTCCCACGGGGGCATTCCGGTGTTGTTCGGTGGCCAGGTGCACGACGGCATCTTGCTGCTCAGCGAGTTCGTCGGCACCCGGACGGGGTTGCTGCGCGGCGTGGTGGTGCAGCCGAGTTCGGGGCTCGGCGGCGCCAGCATGGTGGCCGGTCGGCCGTTGTCGGTCGCCGATTACCGGACCGCGTCGACCATCACCCACGATTACGACATCCCCGTGCTCTCGGAGGGCATCCAGTCGGTGTTGGCGGTGCCCGTGGTCGTCGACGGGGCGCCGCGGGCGATGCTGTACGGCGCGTACCGCTCGGGTGCCCCGATGGGCGGTCGGGCCGTCGAGCTCATGATCGATTCGGGTCGCCGGTTGGCCGACGAGCTACGCATCCGCGATGAGGTGGACCGACGACTGCGGTTGCGGCAGGCGCAGGTCGCCGGCGCCGCGAGCCCGGAGACCATCCGGCAGGTCCACGCGGAGCTGCGCCGGCTCGCCGCCGATGCGGAGCCGGGAATGCGTGAGCACCTGCAGCAGCTGGCCGAACAGCTCGCGGGGCGCCCCGGGCCCGCGGCAGTACGACTGACGCCCCGCGAGCGTGACGTGCTCGCGCAGGTCGCCCTCGGTTGCACCAACGCTGAAGCGGCCGAACGACTTTCGCTGCGGATCGAGACGGTGAAGAGCTATCTGCGCAGCGCGGCCGGCAAGCTGGGCGCGGGTACCCGCCACGAAGCGGTCTCGCAAGCCCGGCTGCAGGGACTCATTCCGTAGCCCTACTGGATGGGTTCGTCGCCGAGCACCGTGGTGCGCAGCATCTCCCGCGGCGAGTCCGGATCGTAGGGCGCCGCGCGGTGCAGGACCCCCTGGTTGTCCCAGATCACGGTGTCGCCCACCGACCAGTGGTGGCTGTACACCTTGTCCGGGGAGGTGGCGTGGGCCAGCAGCGCATCGAGCAGCGCCCGTCCCTCCTCGACGTCCATCCCGGCGATGTGATCCGCAGAGGCCCCCAACACCAACGACTTCCGGCCGCTGCGGTGCGTCCACACCAAGGGGTGTTCGTGGGTGGGTCGGGCGCGCCAGCGGACCAGTTGCTCCTCGGTGGGGTTCGGGTAGACCCGACTCTGCGAGGCCTGCAGGGAGTGCACCACCCGCAGCGTCTCGTAATGCCGTTGCTCGGACTCACTCAACGAGTCGTAGGCCGCATACGAGTTGGCGAACTCCGTCTCCCCGCCATGGGCGGCAACGTGGATCGCGGAGAGCACCGTGGCTTTCTGTGGGCACTCCTCGCCGATGGGTGTGCAGCCGTCGATGTGCCAGTCGAACGTGGCCTTGAGATACTCGGCCGCGCTGTTCTTCGTTCGATCGAGGGTGATCGGATAGATCCCCGACACCGGGTGGTGGCCGTCGGCGGAGCGGTCGATCGCGCCCAGACGCTGCGCAAACGCCACCTGCGCCGCCGGCGCCAGATGCAGATCGTGAAAGACCAGCACCCCGTTGTCCTCCAGGGCGTCGAGGACTGCGGCGCCGAGACCGTCGTCGGTGGCGAGGCGATCGGGGTCGACACCCACGACTTCGGCGCCCACCGAGGAGGTCAGTTTGTTGAGGGTCAACACGCTCATGCGCTGTCGCCTTTCCTAGTTGGAGCAATCACGGCCGCGGCTCGCCGGTACGGATCATGACCGCGTCCGCGGCGTCGACGGGGGTGGGCTGGTGCATGATCTCCACCGCCATCGCCACCAGCACCAGCGAATAAATCAGGTACAGCAGGTTGAGTGCATCCTCGGGAAGATCGTCCAGGCTGAACTTGTCGCAGTACTCGATCGCCTCTTCCACCCGCGGAAAGAAGGCATCGTAGAACTCCCGCATCGCCGGCATCGAGCTGGAAACCCGTTCATTCCAGCGCTCGGTCTCGGTCGCGAGGCACCATCTCTCGGCGAACGGTTCCAGTTCGGCGAACGCACTCGGCAGCCGCGGGGCCGTCACTGCGACGCTCCCGCCGGGGTGCGTTCGCTCCGGTAGGCAGCCACCCAATCGACGGCGGTCTTGTGCAGATGACGGACCAGGATCTCCTGGTCATTGACGGGGAACTCATCGATCACGTCATACTCGAGCGCCGCCTGGGTGCCGCCGAGCATCCCGGCGTCCTGCAGCGCGAACTCCTTGAGAACGACGGCGGCCACCTCGTGTTCGATCCGCTCCCGGACCGTGCGGGCCGGATGGAAATAGGTGTAGGCCTCGTAGCGGTGCGTGTTGTACGAGGTGGGCCAGTACCGGTACACCAGGTACCAGCCGCCGTAGATCAGGATCTCCAGGTTGGGAAAGATCTGGAAGTTGCTGATCCCCCACGGTTCGATCCCGCCGGGATTGAGTCCGGCCGGTAGGTCACCGAGGTCGGGGGTGCGCCACGGCCCGACCAGGCCGCTGCCGGTGGCGCGCTCGATCGGGTACATGTACTCCGGCGCCAGCAGCCACCGTCGGGTGCCCGCCGTTGAGACGACCCGGTGCGGGCCGTCGAGTTGAAAGTGGGCGCAGGTGAAGCCCGCGTTGGGCTGGCGTACTTCTGGCGGCACCTGCTGGGTGTGCAGGGCCGGCACGTGGTAGTACTCCTGGAAGGCGTCGGCGAAGATCTTCCAGTTGCTGTTGTTGTGGGCGACCCAGTCGTAACGCTCGGTGAGCTTGCCGAAGGGGTAGTCGTCGAGCCCGGTGACCATGGGGCCCAGAAACTCTCGCAGCGTCTGCCGCGGCTTCTCGTCGAAGTTGACGAACACGAAGCCGGCCCACACCTCACAGTGCACGGCAACCAGGCCGAAATCTGCGCGGTCCAGATGCGGGAAGCGCTCCGAGTCCGGGACGGATTGCAGTGTGCCGTCGAGCCCATAGCGCCAACCACAGTGCCGGCATTCGAATGCGGTTCCGGTGTCGCGTAGTTCAGTGCTGCGATAGTCCACGTCCACCACGGTGTGGCCGCGCCGACGGCAGGTGTTGTGGAAGGCCCGGATCTGGCCGCGGTCGTCTTTCACCACAATGAACGAGGCGTCGGCGGCCTCCACCCGCCGGGTGATGTAGCTGCCGGTATCGGGGGTTTCCTCGACGCGACTGATGTTGAGCCAGGCCCGTTTGAAGATGGCTTCGCGCTCATCCTCATAGAACTCCGGGGACGTCGAGTCGCGGAACGAGATCGGTCCAGTGCCGAGTTCCGGGTAATGCTCGGTCCAGGAACCCTCAGCCGGCTTCGGCCATTGCATCGCCATACGAACCTCCCTGCGGATAGTGGTGAATCGAGACTGCACGGTGCGGAGTCACATCACGGCCCCGCCGTTGACGCCAAGGGTCTGCCCGGTGATGAAGCCGGCCTCGTCCGAACACAGAAAGCCCACTGCCGCAGCGATATCGGCACCGGTGCCCAGCCGGCCGAGGGGTATGTTGCCGGCGATCGTCTCATTCGACGGCAGGTGGCCGGCAGCCTGGGACTGGTGCTGCATCGGTGTTTCGATCCCCGAGGGCGGGATGTTGTTGACCGTGATACCAGCCGACGCGTACTCGCGGGCCAGGGATTTCGTGAGGGTCAGCAGCGCGCCCTTGGACGACGCGTAGTGCGCGGCGAAGGGGGTGCCGCGTTGGGCGCTCGACGACGAGATCATCACGATGCGGCCCCATTTCGCGTCCACCATGTCCGGCAGCGCCACCTGACAGCAGTGAAAGGTGCCGGTCAGGTTGACGTCGATCATGCGCTGCCAGGACTCGACGGTGATGTCGGCGAACGCGGCGAAGCCGAACAAACCCGCGCTGGTGACCAGGATGCCGACGGGGCCGAGTTCGCCGCGGATCTTGGCGAAGCCGTCTTCGACCTGAGTGCGGTCGGTGACGTCTGCACCCGCGGCCACCGCGGTGATCCCGTTGCCGCGAAGATCATCGGTGACCCGCTGCGCCGCATCGACATTCATATCCATAACCGCTACCCGGTACCCGCGGCGGCCCAACTCGTGACACGTCGCTTCCCCCATTCCCGACGCGCCGCCGGTCACCACCGCTACCCGCGTCATCGCAACGCCGCCGCGAACCTCAACCGAAACGCCCTTTCCATGACCATCACTCGTAGACCACCCGTACCGTCCGGGTGGTCGGTAGCGACTGGCAGGTGACCACCCAGCCGTCGGCCACCTCGTCCTCGTCGAGGGCGTCATTGTTGAGCATCCGCGCCGCCCCCTCCGTCACCTGCGCCATACACGTTCCGCACGAACCGGTTTCGCAGGACGACGGGGCCTTGAGTCCGGCCAGGCGGGCGGTCTGCAGCAGCGTATTGCCGGCCCGGTACGGCACCGTCACCGTGCTTCGGTTGAGTTCGATGGTCACTTCCTCGGTGACTGCGGCGGCCCTCGGATCGGGTGCCGGCGCCGCGGCAACGGTGAAACGCTCCAGGTGAACCCGCGGCTTGGGAATGCCGGCTGCATGCAGCGCGGCCTCGGCGGTGTCCATGAACGGTGCGGGCCCGCAGATGTAGGCCTCGGCATCGCTGAAGTCGCGGATGAAAGCGATGAGCTGTTGCGGCGCCACCATGCCCGCATCGTGATCGAGGTGGTGGTGCACGGTGAAGCGCTCGCCGTAGGCCTCGGCCAACTGCGTCAACGACGGACCGAAGATCACCGAGTCGCGGTTGCGGTTGGCGTAGTAGAGCCCCACCCGTCGGGAGGTGGTGGCCAATGCGGTGCGGATCAGTGAGAACACCGGCGTGATCCCGCTGCCGCCGGCGAAGGCAACGAGGTCCCGGTCGGTGTCGGCAAGGACGAAGCGGCCCTCGGGCGGTGCGGTGTGTAATTCGTCGCCGGCGGTGGCGGTGTCGTTGAGCCAGTTGGAGACCAGTCCGTCGCGATCGCGTTTGACGGTGATCCTCAGGTCCGTTTCCACCGCGGGCGAGGACGACATCGAGTAGCACCGCCGATGCTCCTGACCGTTGACGAACACCCGGAGCGTGACGAACTGGCCGGCGCGATAGTCGAAGCGTTCCCGGTCGGCGGCCGGTACATCGAGGATCAGGGACACCGCGTCGTCGGTCTCCTGCACTACCCGCTTCACGCGCAGCGGCGAGAACCCGTTCGAATCGGGAACGGGCACCGCCTCGACCGCGTCGAAAGGCCGAGTCACGGGATGCACCCGTCGACAGTATCAAGTACTTGTCATCGGGGACAAGGGCCGGGCCCATCGGCTCGTGGCCTTGTCGTCTAGCTCTCGACGTGGTCGGCGAAGAGGGTGTGCCCGGTACCTTGCTCGACGATGCGGGCGAGCAGGGCGCGCAGCTGTTGCTGTTCGGCCGGCGTCAGGACGCCGAACACTTTGTCGTGGGCCGCAATGGCGTCACTGACCACGGCACCGGCTACTGCGCGGCCCTCGTCGGTGAGGAAGACCTGCCGGATGCGACCGTGTTGCGGGTCCTGCTTGCGCTCGACCAGGCCGCGCTTCTCCAGGGCGGTCAGGGCCAGCTGCACGCCTTGCGGGGTGATCAGCAGACGGCGAGCCAGTTCGGCGCCCGACAGGCCGGGCTCGTTGGCCAACTGGCGCAGCACGCCGATCTGGGCGGTGCTCACGCCGTGGCCCTTGACCGCGTCGTTCACGGAGGTCAAAGAGAAGTAGAAGGCTTGCTTGAGCAGCCACAACGTGTTGTCGGTGAGTTCCATGTCCGCCTCCTGCCGCCACCGCGGACCACCACTCCCGCGCTGCGCGGTCCCTCGACGTTAGCGCACGTCGCTGTGGGCGGTCGGAGTCCCGGGACGAACATCGCCCTCACGCCCGTTTGACGATCTTCCCGTCCTTCATGACGAATCGCACGTCGCGTGTGGTGGTGATGTCGACGCTCGGGTCGCCCGGCACGGCGATGATGTCGGCCAGGTAGCCCGGAGCCAGGCGGCCGAGTTCGGCCGCCGCGTCCAGCAGGTCGGCGCTGACCACCGTCGCCGCCTGCAGTGCCTGCATCGGTGTCATTCCGCGCTCGACGAGCGCGCCGAGTTCCCTGGCGTTCTGCCCGTGCGGGATCGCGGGGGCGTCGGTACCGCAGGCGATCTTCACCCCGGCCGCAATGGCCTTGGGCAGCATCGCCTTTGCGCGGGGGAAGACCTCGAGCGCCTTCTTCCGCAGCTCCGGCGCGATCCGGTCGATGGCCATCGCATCCGTCAGATACGTGGTCGACACCAGAAAAGTGCCGTGGTCGACCATCATCTGGAGCGTTTCGTCGCTGGCGAGGAAGCCGTGCTCGATGCAGTCGATCCCGGCGCGGATGCAGGCCCGGATCGCGGTGTCGCCGACCGCGTGCGCGGCCACCCGGACCCCGGCGCGGTGCGCCTCGTCTGCGATCGCCGCGAACTCGGCATCCGAGTACTGCTGTGCGCCCGGTGCGGTGCTGTGCGACATCACCCCGCCGGACGCCGAAACCTTGATCAGCTTGGCGCCGTGCCGGATCTGGTAGCGCACACATGCGATCACGTCGGGCACGCCGTTGGCGATACCCTCGGCAACGGTCAACGGCATGACGCCCGGCGCCAGGCGTTGAAACACGGTGGGGTCCAGGTGCCCCCCGTACGGCGTGACGGCATGCCCGGCGGGGTAGATGCGCGGACCCGGATGCCAGCCCTGGTCGATCGCGCGTTGCAGGGCCACGTCGAGCAGATAGCCGCCGGTCTTGACCATCAGACCCAGGTTCCGCACGGTGGTGAATCCGGCGTCGAGCGTGGTGCGGGCGTTGACCGCGCCGCGCAGGGTTCGGTAGGCCGGGTCGTCCTGTACCCCGTGCATCGGGGTGGGGAGACCCTCGGGGCTGCCGGGCCCGCCGATGAGCAGGTTGAGTTCCATGTCCATCAGGCCGGGCAGCAGAGTGACGTCGCCGAGGTCGATCTCGGTGCCCGGGTCGGGCAGCGGTCCTTCCGGGTTCACAGCAGTGATGCGGTTGCCGTCCACCACGATCACCGCGGGCGAATGAACGACCCCCGCGGCGACGTCGGCCCAGCGGGCCGCCCGCAGAACCGTGGCCCCGGACCCGGCCTCGGCCGCGGCAGTCACGGGACGGGCTCGGCGACGCAGTCCAACGAGGTGGCACCGGAATCGGGAACCCGCGGCTGTTTCCAGCACTCGACCGAAAAAGACACCGTCACCATGGAATAGAGCAAGTGCATCAGGTTCAGTACGTCCTCGGGCATGTCATCGAGGGCGAACTTGTCGCAGTAGGAGATCGCCTCCTCGGCCCGTGCGGTGATGGCGTCGTAGAAGGCCTGCATCTGGGTCATGTCGCTGCCGAGGCGCTTGGCGTAGCGCTCCGGTTCAGAGCCCAGACACCACTCCGAAAACTGTTCCAGGTCGGCGAATTCCGACGGCAACATGCTTGGCATGGCGCTCACACTCCGGCTGTCGTGCGCTGGTAGTCGTCGATCCACGCGGCGGTCTCCTGGTGGAAGTGACGCAGCAGAATCTCCTGGTCGCACAGGTGGAACTCGGTGACCACGCGGGACTCGATCGAGGTTTGGGTCGCCTCGAGGGTGTTCGCGTCCTGCAGGCCGTACTCCTTGAACGACGCGGCCGCCAACTCCTGACCCAGCCGTTCGCGAGCGGTACGGGGCTGCGGAAAGTACAGCGTGCACTCAAAGGTGTGGGTGTTGAACGAGGTCGGCCAGTAGTGATACGTCAGGTACCAACCTTGACTCCAGAACAAGATGACGAAGTTCGGGAACAGCTGAAATGAATCCAGACCCCACGGATCACATTTGGCCGGGTTGAGGCCGACCGGCATCTCGCCGAGATCGGGCTTGTCCCACGGGCCGAACAACCCGCTTTGGCAGATGTCCTCGATCGGCTTACGCATCTCGTCGGCCATCTCCCAGGCCCGCACTCCGGAGGTGCTCACCAACCGATGCGGGCCCTCGATCTGATAGTGGGGTGCCTCGAAACCCGACTCGGCGGCGGCCTTCGAGTAGGCGGTCGGCGACTGGTTCGCATGCAGTACCGGTGCGTGGTAGAACTCCTGGAACGCGTCCATGTAGAGCTTCCAGTTCGCCTTCACCTCCGAGCGGTAGGTGAACCGCGAGGTCAGCTTGTCGAAGGGATAGCCCTCCAGGTCGGTGATCATCGGTCCGAGAAACTCGGGCAGCGACTGCTCGGGGGTTTCGGCGAAGTTGACGAAGATGAACCCGGCCCACACCTCGCAGTGCACCGACACCAGTCCATAGCGGCTCTTGTCCAGGTCGAAGAACTCCTCCTCCTGCTGGACGAAGGTGAGATTGCCGTCCAGGTCGTAACGCCAGGCGTGGTATTTGCAGATGAACTGCCGACACATCCCGCTGGTGTCTTCCAAGGGCATGTCGTCCCAGACCAACTTGTTGCCGCGGTGCCGGCACACGTTGTGGAACGCGTTGATGGCGCCGGACTTGCTGCGCACGACGATGATCGACGTGTTGGCCGCCTTCATCTCCTTGGTGAAGTAGCTGCCGGTGCGGGGCACCTGTTCGACGCGGCCGACGTTGAGCCAGGCCCGCTTGAAGATCGCCTTGCGCTCCAGTTCGTAGATTTCGGGACTGATGGAATCCTCGTAGGACACCGGTCCGGTGCCGAGTTCGGGGTAGTGCTGCGTCCAGCTGCCTTCAGCTGGTTTGGGAAACCGAGCCATGCCCGCTCCTCTGCAATTCGACCTCAAAGAACGCCGGCGCAGGGCTGCGTACCAGCGGACCCCGTCTGCAGTGCGCCGTAGGTTCTTCCGTCGCTGCGGGCAGGGCTACCGGCTCCGACCGTAGCTCGCAGCCGCCAAGATGACAAGTAGTTGATACTTAATCGCCGTCATGGTGTTTTGCGCGCGCCACAATGGCCGGCGGCGCGGCCGGCTCAATCCTGCAGGAACGAACGGCCTTCTGCTGCAACACGTTCAAGCATCGAACCGGGACCGTCGACGGCCACGCGCCGCAGTCATCCGCGCCGGCCCTTGTCCGACAGGCGCAGGTGCTCTAAAGTCTCGTTATGCAAGTACGTCTTGTTATGCAAGTAACTAGTTGGAGGTTGCCATGAATGACGAACGGAAGTTGATCGTGGAGCGTTCCGGTCCGGTGACCACGGTGACGTTGAATCGGCCCCGGGTGCACAACGCGTTGGACCGCGACCTGTCCGAGCAGCTCAACCACGCCGTACGGGAGATTCGCGACGACCGGGAGTGCCGGGTGGTGGTGCTCCAGGGCGCCGGCGACACCTTCTGCGCCGGCGATGACGTCGCCGAGTTCAGTAGCTGGGACGAGGAGATCGCCGGCCGGCAGATCCGGCTGTACCAGGAGACCGCGAAGATCATCGAGGACTTGACGAAGATGACGATCGCGAAGGTCGATGGGATCGCCGTCGGCGGCGGCCTCGAACTCACCCTGGTCTGCGACTTTGTGGTGGCCACCGATCGGTCGCGGTGGGGGATGCCGGAAATCGATTGGGAGATCACCCCGGGGTGGGGCGGCACCAGTCGGCTGGCCGGGTTTGCCGGGCGCCGAAAGACCAAGGAGTGGAACCTGATAGGTGCCCTCTTCGACGCCGCGACCGCGGAGAAGTACAACCTGATCAACCGTCTCACCACACCGGAGCAACTCGACGCCGAGGTCGAGGCCTTGACCGAGGTGTTGTTGGAGAAGAACCCACGCACCCTCGAGAGGACCAAGAAGTGCCTGAACTACGGCGCCGACAACATTGCCGTCGGCCTCGCGCTCGAGGCCGAATGGATCGGTCGCCACAAGACCGACGGGGTCTCCGACTTCCGGGACCGGGAACGTCGTCAGCAGCGGCGACAGCGATCAAAGACGTTCTGGCAGGACTGATCCGAACTGCAGGCGGTAGGCTGATTCGGTGTCGGACCTGGCCGAGTCATCTGCGCCGCTCAGCTGTTCGGTGTTCGGCGCCGTCGAGGCCATTGGGGATGCCTGGTCATGGTTGCTGCTCAGCGACGCGATCATCGACCGCACCCACCGGTTCGATGCGTTTCAGAACCGCCTGCAGATCGCGCGCTCGACCCTGAGCGCGCGCCTGTCGTCGTTGTGCGCCAACGGGTTGATGGCGCAGGACGGCCGCGACTACACCCTCACCCCGGCCGGAGCCGACTTCTTCATGTGCGCGATGACCGCGATGGCCTGGGGCGATCGTTGGTATTCCGACGGCGAACCGGTCCCGCTGCGGGTGGCTCACATCGGCTGTCGTGACCGGATTCGGGCTGAGCTGCGCTGCGCCGCGTGCAACGAGGTGATCCACGCGCGTGACGTCAGCTTCGACCGGCGACCGGGCGCGCTCGACGCGGGCCCGGATACCGCCGCGCGGCGGCGCGCGCCCAATCTGGATCTGCTGCAGCGCCCGCGGCGCAGTTCCATCGCCGCCACCCTCCAGGTCCTCGGCGACCGCTGGAGCGCGCTGATCATCCGCGAATTGTTCTACGGCACGGCCCGTTTCGAGGAGTTCCTGCAACACCTCGGTATCGCCACCAACATTCTGAGCCAGCGCCTCCAGCACCTCGTCGACCATGGCATCATCGAAAAGCAGGCCTATCAAACACGGCCGCCGCGCTACGAATACCGGCTCACCGCCAAGGGGCTGGATTTGTATCCGGTGCCGTTGTCGATGTTGGCTTGGGGGGACCGGTGGTTGGCGAAGGGGCAGCCACCCGTTCGACTGACCCATCTTCGATGCGGCGAGGCGTTGTCGCCGCGGCTCAGTTGCAGCGAATGCGCCCGGCCTCTCACCCGATCCGAGGTCAGCTTCGTCCGCCGGCACTAGTGGGGACGCCGAGGTCAGCTACCGGGCCACTCACCGGTCGCCCGCTCGAACAACCGGGCACCCTGCCGGTCGATCACGGTCTTGACCACCGAGAAGATCGCGCCCTGAATGGCGGCGGCCAGCAAGATCTCCTTGAACGGGTACTCGGTTTCCAACGGCTGGGGCGGATCGGAGTTGTCGCCCGGGGAGGCGCGCCGCCACACCTGCTTGAAGATGACGCTGGCAAGCAGACCGCCGACCATCGAGCTCACCAGGCCCACGGGCCGGTACAGGATTTTCGCGGACGTGCTCGGTTTGTTCGGCATGGGATGTGCTTCCTTTCGCAAGCAGGGAATGGTCAGCGGCGACGACGCCAGAGCACGACGCCGATGATGAGGGCGCCTGCGGCGATCAGGGCGGCCACCGGAACCGCCGGTTTCACCGTTCCGGTGTCGGTGGTGAGCGCTTCACGGGTGGCGAGTTGGGCGGCGTGCGCCTTGTCGGCTACTACCTCGCCGGTGTGCGAGGCCTGCTCGCTGAGCCGCTCCTTGGTCTCGGTCAGCTTCCGCTCGGCCCGGGCCTTCACGTCGGCCTTGGCTGCCAGCGCTTCCACGGTCTGGCCGAGTTCATCGCGAGTCTTCTCGATGTCGGCCTGAATCTCGTCGATATCGGCGTCCGCCCCGGGCTCGTCGTTGCGGTCGGGTGGGGGTGTGTTCTCAGCGTTCATGTCGAGCGCCCTTCACTTCCTCGATGTCCTGTTTCACGTTGGCCACGGTCCGTTCCGGGGTGGGGGAGGCCTGCTCGAGTTGTTTTTTGCTGACCAGAGCCGCGATACCGGCGCTGACGAAGAGGATGGCGGCAACAATCAGCGCCGCCGCCCACACCGGTACCGCCAGGGCGAGAGCGGCTATGGCGGCGGTGACCACACTGGCCAATCCGAACATCGCCGCGATCCCGGCGGCGCTGATGATGCCGGCGCCACGGCCGGCGTGTTTTGCCGATTCGGTGAATTCGCGTTGCGCCAAGCGCATCTCGTCACGCACCAGCCGCGTGGTCTGAGCCGACAACTGCGCGATCAGCTCCCCGATCGGCGCATCGGCGTCGGGTTTCGGTTGCATCTCGGCCTCCCTGCCCTCTTGGCCGGCGGACCCCCACCGGCCACGCTGCACTGTGGCTGAAGGTTCCCGGTACCGTCGTCGGCCAAACGTGCACGCGGCAATCAGGACGGCGGATAGGGCAGCCCGACGTCATCGGCGAGCAGGCTTTGCACCACGATCATCGCGGCATTGGAGCCCGCGGCGATTGCGCCTGCGACGTGCGGATGCTCGGTGCAGACGTCACCGGCGGCGAATACCTCAGGTGAATCCGTCCTGAACAGCTCGTCGACGCGGATCGCATCGGGCGACAGCGGGCCGGAAGTGCAACTGGCGCCCAGCTTTTCGGCCAGCGGCGACCGCTGTTGCAGCGGGGCCTCCACCAGCAGCCCGTCGCGCGGCAACGGCGGGCCTTCCGCGAAGGTCAGCTCGGTGAGTTTGCCCGCGCTGCCGACCACGCCGACGAGCCGGCGTTCATCGACGGCCACACCGGCGTCTTGCAGCAGTCGACGCTGGTGGGGGTCGAGGTCAGCGGGACCGTCGGTCACGGCGACGACATCGTCGCTCCAGCCTCGGAGCATCAGCGCGGCGTGTACCGCTTCTTCGCCGTTTGCCAGCGCGGCCAGCCGCTTATCACGCATCTCCCACCCGTGGCAGAACGGGCACTGGAACACCGTCGTGCCCCACAATTCCGCCAGACCCGGTAGATCTGGCGGGCAGTACTGCATGCCGGTGGCGAGTAACACCCGTCGGGCCGCGACGCGGTGACCGTCATCGAGACGAAGCCCCAGCCCGTCGACGGTCCGGGTGCCGTCCAGCACCTCCCCGGGGCGGTATTGGACGCTGGGATAGGCCTTCAGCTCCCGACGGCCGGCTTCGTAGAACTCGGCGGGTGGCCGCTGGTCGTAACCGAGCAGTCCGCCGATGACGGAGGCGGCGCGGTTGCTCTGGGCGTCGGCGTCGATCATCAGGGTCCGGCGCCGCGCCCGGCCCAGCACCAATGCGGCGCTCAAACCCGCCGCCCCGCCCCCGACGACGACGCAATCCCATTCCGCGCCCATCGCAGGCTGATATCCAGTAACGCAGAAGTCCAAACCATAGACTCGATGCCCAGAATCGCGCCCGTTCCGTGAGCAGCGGGCCGACCAAAGGGGAAAGGGCGGAGTATGGCGACGCAATCGGATCGCGACCTGGCGGCACGAATGGCCGAGCTGGCCCGAGCGACGGCGGCGCGACGCGCGACCGAGGATGTGCTTGCCGAGGTCACAGCTGCGGCCGTGGAGCTGATTCCGGGGGTGGACACGGCGGGGGTGCTGATGATTCGTCGAAACGGTTTCGAGTCCCTCGGCGGCACCACGGACATACCCGAGCGTCTCGACGAATTGCAGGTGAAGTTCAACGAAGGGCCGTGCATCCAGGCGGCACTCGACGATTTGGTGGTGCGCACGGAAGACTTCCGGCAGGAGACACGGTGGCCGCAGTATTCGCCGGCGGTAGTGGAAATCGGTGTGCTCAGCGGTATCTCGTTCAAACTGTTCACCGCCGAACGGACCGCGGGGGCGCTCAACCTCTTCGGATTTCAGCCGCACGTATGGGACAGCGACGCTCAGACCGTCGGTAGCGTGCTGGCCGCCCATGCCACCGCGGCCATCTTGGCAAACGAGCACGGGCATCAGCTCGAGACGGCGCTGCTGAGCCGGGACCGGATCGGCCAGGCAAAGGGCATCATCATGGAGCGGTTCGACGTCGACGACGTGCGCGCGTTCGACATGCTGCGCCAACTGTCGCAAGAGAGCAACATCAAGCTCGCCGACATCGCGCAGAAAGTGATCGACAGCCGCCTGCGGTGACCTCGCCGACGCCCCTTAGTTCACCGCGGTGCGTGCGTGCTGGTCGGCCTGCTCGCAGACTCCGATGGTGGTTGTCACGTGCGGTCCGTAGAGCACCTTGAACTCGACATCAGCCAGGGTGCACCGCTGTTTGAGCGTCCCGAGCATCCGGTATCCCTCGCACGAGAAGAACCGTACACGGGTGAGGTCGAGAACCAGACGGTGGCAGACCAGCACCTTGCTCAGCACGTAGTCGCGCACTTCGCAGGTGTGGGCCGCATCGATGTCCCCGGACACCAAGACCCGTGCGAAGTCGAAATCCTGCCAGTCCGTGGCTATTTCGGGTTCCGCACGGCGAAAACCGGTACCCGGGGGAGTAGCTCGCCCTCGGGAGCGTCGCCCAAATGGATCCGTGGTGAGGATATCTGTCATATCTGTCAGCCCTATCGCCTCAGCGTCGAAACTGTGGGTGGCGATGTGTCGCGATCGCGACCCGGACGGCTGCTGCTGAACCGTCCCTCATCCTACCTGGCTGCCGTTCCGGATGCAGGTGAAAGGCGTAAAACCGCGGGATGCGAGCCGAGGATTTCGCCCGAGGTCGCGTGCTCAGGACGCCGAATCGTCGACGGTACGCTGCGCTGCGGCTTGCGCTGCGAAGTACAGCACCACACCGACGGCCAACAGGATGGCCGCGAACAGCCACACCTTGGCCGTCTGCTGGGTCAGCAGCAGGACGCAGGAGGCCACCCCCAGCACCGGAACGCCGGTCCACACCCGAAAATGGCTGTGCTCCACGCTGTCTCGGCGTAACACCAGGACTGCGACGTTGGTCGCGATGAAGACGAACAACAACAGCAGCACCACCGTTTCGGCAAGGGTGGAAAGGTCGCCGACCAACGTGAGCAGCATGGCGACCCCGGTCGTGGCGAGGATGGCCACCCATGGCGTGCGGCGCTGCGGCAACACCCGGCTGAGAACCCCCGGGAGCAGGCCGTGTTCGGCCATTCCAAACGCGAGTCGACTTGCCATGATCATCGTCAGCAGCGCCCCGTTGGCCACAGCGATGAGCGCGATCGCGCTGAATGCCCAGTCGGGAAAGCCGAGCCCGGACGCGGCGACAACATCCAATAACGGGCCAGAGGACTGGGACAGGTCTTCGGGGGCCAACACCACGGAACTGGCGATCCCCACCAGGACGTAGACGATCCCGGCGGTGATGAGGGCGCCGAAGAGTGCCATCGGGTAAACCTTGCTTGGGTTGCGGATCTCCTCGGCGACGTTGGCCGAGGTTTCGAAGCCGACGAACGAGTAATAGGCGATGATCGCCCCCGCCAGGATCGCGACCGCCGGCACCGATCCGTCGGGTAACTCGCCGAGGCGACCGACGTCGCCGCGACCGCCGCCGAGCACTACGGCCCCGGCGATGATCACGACGAGGAGGCCCGTCAGTTCGACGATCGTCATGACCACGTTGCTCTTGACCGATTCGCTGATACCGCGCGCGTTGAGCGCGGCGATCAATGCCAGGAACACCACCGCAGCCGCTATCGGCGGCACGTCGATGAAGGTCGTGAGGTAGTCACCCGCGAACGCCAACGACAGCCCCGCAGCACTGGTCACGCCGGCGGCGAGCATGCAGAACCCGACGAGGAAGGACACCAGGGGCCGGCCGAAGGCACGCTCGGCGAACACCGCCGCGCCGCCGGCCCTCGGGTACTTGGTGACCAACTCGGCATAGGAGCCTGCGGTCAGCAGCGCCAGGAGCAGCGCCACCAACAGCGGCGCCCACAATGCGCCGCCGACCTTGCCGGACAGCACACCCATCAGGGCGTAGATGCCGGCCCCCAGCACGTCGCCGAGAATGAACAGGAACAACAGCGGCCCGGTGATCTTGCGCTTGAGCTTGCTCTCGGGCGGTCCGCCCTCCCGTACGTTGGCCGTCGCTGCCGATGCCATCCCCGCCTCCTGTGCTGCTTGTGGGCATAGAGCGCCGCGGCGGCGCCGGTCCCGAGTACCCCTCGCGGGCCCCAGGTATGCATAGCTGCCGCCGGGCCGATCCGGGAGGCGGGGGCACATCGGCGGTGGCAGGGCGCGTTTCGTGGGTGCGATGCCGGACACCCGGGTCGGCATGACGTTCGGCCACGAGTTCATCGGGGTGGTCGAGGAGGTCGGTCCGTCGGTACAGAACCTCAAACGCGGGGACCGAGTGATGGTGCCGTTCAACGTCTTCTGCGGATCGTGTTACTTCTGCGCGCGCGGGCTGTACTCCAACTGTCACAACGTGAATCCGAACGCTACGGCCGTCGGCGGCATCTACGGCTACTCCCACACGTGCGGGGGGTACGACGGTGGGCAGGCGGAGTTCGTCAGGGTGCCGTTCGCCGATGTGGGCCCCGCCGTCATCCCGGACTGGATGGACGACGAGGACGCACTGCTGTGCA
The DNA here is from genome assembly GCF_963378095.1 of Mycolicibacterium sp. MU0053. Taxonomy (NCBI): domain Bacteria; kingdom Bacillati; phylum Actinomycetota; class Actinomycetes; order Mycobacteriales; family Mycobacteriaceae; genus Mycobacterium; species Mycobacterium burgundiense. The sequence goes on along the minus strand of NZ_OY726397.1, from coordinate 5,132,448 downwards.
CCGACGCCCTGTCCACCGGCTACTTCGGTGCCCAGCTCGCCGACATCGCCGAAGGCGATACCGTCGCGGTGTTCGGGGCGGGTCCGGTCGGGCTGTACGCCGCGAAGTCGGCCTGGTTGATGGGTGCGGGCCGCGTCATCGTGATCGACTACCTGGAGAATCGGCTGGCCAAGGCGCGGACGTTCGCGCAACAGCAGACCGTCCCCCGGTTCCGGACAGCGATGCCCTGCGGGCCCGCATCCCCGGCTGGGGTGTCGACCTCGACCCCAACGACCGACCGTCGGTCCCGCGGCTGAAGTTCGATCCGGCCGTCACCGGGGCGCACTGGGACCTGCCCGAGCAGCAGCCGGAGAAGTGGCCGCGGGAACGGTCGATCGAACACGAACGCCTGACACCGGTGTTCGGCACGGCCACCCCACCGCGGGGCCTGTCCGGCATGGTCCGCAGGTACGCCTACCGCTACAGCGAGGCGCGCGCCGCCCACTGGCTGCTGCTGTTGGGTGCCGACCGCATCAACGCAATCGAGAGCCATGTGGCGTCGCTTGTCAGCCTGCGTCCGGACAACCCGATTACACAGACCGGCATCAGACGTGAATTCACCCACAACGGGTGGAAGGCTCGCGTGGGCACTCCCCGCGTCGACAACTCCCATACCTTGATGGATCCGCTGCTCATCGCCGGGCCGTGGGTGCTGGTGGGGTGCTGTTGAGCCAGGCCGGCAAGGCCGCGGTGAAGCATTAACCACGCCCGGACCGGCGCGCTCGGGTTTGAACATTGCGCAAAACGAGCATGCAGAGGGCCGAGCCCCAGCGTTGTGGGTGATATCGGGACGTCGCACGTGTATTGACCGCCGCGACGTCGTCCCCAAAATCAACAGGAGAAATGTATGAGTGAGCACGACAAGGCCGGCCAGGCCCGCAAGGGTTTGATCGATACCGTCAAGGGCAAGGCCAAGGAAGTCGTCGGCGCGGTTACCGGCAACGACTCGCTGACCGCAGAAGGCCAGCTCGAACAGGTGCAGGCCCAGGAACGCAAAGAGGCCAACACGGTTGACGCGGTCGCGGATGCCGAAGCTGCCGCTGCCCGGATCGAGGAGACCGAGGCCCGTCAGCGCAGCGCCACCGCGCAGGGTGCAGTGAGCGCCACCACGGCAGCCGTCGAGGAATCGGTGGAACAACAGCAGGCCGCACAGAAGCAGGAGGCCGAACGGGCTGCCCGTCAGGAGGCCGCGCAGGAGAAGGTGCGGGCGGAAATCGACGCTCAGCAGCAGGTGCAGGGCGCCCAGGCCCAGGAGCGGGCCGAGGTCCGCGCCGCCACCCGGGACGTCGTCGACGCCGTTGACGAGCATCGCAACGAGGTGAAAGAGGCTGAAGCCGACCGTGCGGAAGCGGAGCGACTCAGGCAACGTGCCGACACCCTGTCCGACCAAACCGACCGTCCCTGAACACGCGAACCCTAGGAGTCAACAAATGAAGATCATCGAAGTTCCGCGCACCGTGTTGCGGTTCCAGTATCAGCTTGTCCGCTTTCCACTACAGCTCATCGGGGATCGCGTGATGTCGCGGATGGGTGAAGAAGCACCGGCCCGCCTGTTCTACGAGCGCTCGCTGGGCGTATTGGACGCCACCGTTGGTAACGCCTTGGCGGAGCCCGACTTGATGCGAGAGGGTGCGGCGCTGGCCAAGAGCAGCGAGGTGCGGGGCCGCGCGGCGGAACTCGATGCGGCGGCAGCCGAGAAGAAGGAGCAGGCAGACGCCGAGTTGAAGGCCACCCGCGACGCGGCGGTCGAGGACCGCCAGGAAGCCCGCGCCGCAACGGAAACGGCAGTCGCAAACGCACAGTCGACGGCCGCGCAGCGCAAGAGCGCCGCGACCACCACCGCGGAGAACCGCGCCGCCGCAGCCAAGAAACAGGCCGATGATGTCGCTGCCCGCCGCAAGGAGTCGGTGGAAGCCACCAAACGGCGGGAACTGGACGGAATCCGGGCCGCGGAGAAGAAGGCCGCCGCGGACGCGGACGCCAAGCGCCAGGATGCGGCTAAGAAGCGTCAGGCGGCCGAAACCAAACGTGCGCAGGCCGATCGGGTCGAGGAACTGGCGGACGTCGAGAAGCAGAAGCGGCAATCGGAGCGGGCCAAGCAGTCCTGATCCGACGCTGATCCCTGATGGAGCTCACGGTCACGTTCGTCGGACGCCACGACCCTGATTTCGGCCGGTGGCATCACGGTGCTCACCGACCCGAACTTCCTCCATCAGGGTCAGCGTGCCTATCTCGGATACGGTCTGGTCTCCAAGCGGCGGAAGCCGCCGGCGCTCACGGTGGCCGAGTTGCCGCCCATCGATGCGATTGTGCTGTCGCACCTGCACGGCGATCACTGGGACCGGGTCGCGCAGCGCGGCCTGGACCACTCGCTCCCCGTCGTCACAGGAGAAACTGCTGAAGTTGGGTGCAAAGCTTGAAGCGGCAAAGAGAATCGCGCCGGCTCGGCCGCACCCGGACACCCCGCCGAACCCGACCGTGCTGAAGACCATGGGCATGGTGACCGCGACCGTCGATCACGTTCGGGACGCGTTTTCGGGGCGGGCTTCAGAGAATCCGCCGGATCCGCAGATCCACTGAGTTGGCAGCTGTGAGGTGGCCGTCGTTGGGCGGCGGCCACCTCACATTTTTTCGCCGGGCAGCTCGCTGGCCTGCTCGATCCAGGACCGCAGCTGGGCCTCGTCGAGTTCGTCGTCTTCGTGGATGTCGAAGTAGCGCACCTCGTCGTGTTTGGACGACTTCGGTGGTTGCGGGTTCAGCGAGCTGCCCCGGAAGAATTGCACCTGAACGTATTTGGTGTAACACCGGAACGACAGGAACCACCCGCCGTCCGGCTTGCCGTAGAACGGCTGGTTCCATTTCACGGCCTTGTGCACGTCGGGAACCGTCTGCGCAATCAGGTCGTCGAGACGTTCACCCAGGCCCCGTTTCCACTCGGGCATGGCGGCGATGTAGTCCTGCACCGGACCGTCGCCCTCCCCCTTGGGGATCTGCGGGTTGCCGCCCGAAAGTAACTTCGGTTGTTTGGCTTTTTCGCGATCGGTCATCGATGCACCTCCGCTGAGAGTTCGGCGTCCCGCGGGCAACTATGCCGGATCTCGCATTGACGGTCGCCGAGTTCGACGAAATGCCGAAAGCCACTCGCCCCAAGCGACCCAATCTCACCTTTGGGCGCCAGGTCAGGCGAGCGCGGCCAGCGCGGTTTCCGGGTTGTACCCGGCGAAGCGATCCAACTCGCCGTCGCGCAAGCGATTCACCCACGCGGGATCGGCGAGCAGCGCCCGTCCGATCGCCACGATGTCGAATTCGCCGGCCTCGAACTGATTCACCAGGCGGTCAACCGGCGCGGGTTGGATGAGCTGCCCCTGCTTCTCGCTGCGGAACTGCGTCTCCAGGCCCACCGAACCGACTGCGATCACCGGCAGCCCGGTCAGCTTCTTCGTCCACCCGGCGAGGCTCAACTCGGGGTCGTGGTCCGGGAAGCCGGGCACGTAATGCCTGCGCGTGGAGGGGTGGAATGCGTCGACCCCGGCGTCGACCAGCGGCGCGAGCAGTTCCTGCAGCTGTGTCGGGTCATCGGCGATGCTCGCCGCGTAGTCGGTGCCCTTCCACTGGGAGAAGCGGAAGATGATGGGGTAATCCGGTCCGACGGCCTCGCGCACCGCGGCCACCACCTCGGCCGGGAAACGGGTCCGTGCCGCCAGCGGCCCGCCGTATTCGTCGGTACGCAGATTCGTTTTCTCCCAGAGGAACTCGTCGAGCAGGTAACCATGGGCACCGTGTAGCTCGACGGCATCGAAACCGAGTTCGCGGGCGGTTGCGGCGCCGCGGGCGTAAAGGTCGGCGACCTGGGGGAGTTCGCCACGCTCGAGTGCCCGGCCCTTGGGCTGTCCAAGGCCGTCGACGCCGGACGGGCTCACCGGGACGACACCGTCGGAGTCGCTGCGTTCCCCGCCCTGATGCCACAGTTGCGCTGCGATGGTCCCGCCTTCGGAGTGCACAGCGGTTACGACGCGTCGCCAGCCGGCGAGGACCTCGTCACCGGCCAGCGTTGGAATGCTGAACGGAAAGGCCGCGGCAGGGTCCGGCAGCCGCACCCCCTCGGTGATGATCAGTCCCACGCCCCCCGCGGCGCGGCGACGGTAGTACTCGGCCACATCGGCGCCGGGAACGCCGTGCGGGGAGGCCTGCCGGGTCATCGGCGCCATCGCGAACCGGTTCGGCACCGTCAGCGAGCGGAGGGCAAGGGGTCGGAAGAGATCAGCGATAGCCACGGATCAGTGCAACGCGGCGACACCGATGTTGATTCCGCCGCGTCCCGGCCCGAGAATTTCCGTCCCGACGCCGGCCCGCGGCATCGTAGGCTGAGGCATGCGCCTGTGGAGCCATGCCGTCGGAGTTTTCGTCAGTGCAGTAGCCCTCGTCGCGACGGGATGTGGCAGCACCGCCGGCACCCCGGTGGCTGAAACCGGGAACGAGCCGGCGACCTCCCCGACCACTACCTCGACTCAGACCACGACGTTGCAGGCGGCGCCGGCGGCCCCGACCGGTGCGCCCGTCGGCACCGCGGTCCTGGCCGTCCGAGGCGGCGACGCGCGGGTGACGATCCGCTACCGCATCAACGAGGGCCCCGAGCAGACCGAGACGAATGTGGTCCTGCCCTGGGAAAAGCAGTACGACGTGTACGAAAAGCTGGAGACCGAAGTCAGCGCAGACGGCGGCGACGCCGAACTCATCTGCACCATCACCTTCGACGGCGATCAGCTGGTGTCCTTCGTGACCGAGCCGCGGCCCACTTGCAGCTTCGCCTACTGGGGTTGACCAGAGCTCAGATCGGGGCCACGCGATCACGCCACGGCAACGCCGCCTCGAGTTGGGCAGCGAGCCGGATCAGCAGCGACTCGCCGGCAAGCGGGGCCACCAACTGAACGCCCAGGGGTAGACCGTCCGCGGTCCAATGCAACGGCAGCGAAATCGCCGGGCGGCCAGTGAGATTGGCCAACTGCGTGTACGGCACCCAAGCCAGGTTCTTGTCGACCATGTCGTCGACGATCTTGGTGTAGCGCAGCAGGCCCGCGGTGCGGGTCTTGATCAGCACGTCCGCGCCCCGCTGCAAGGCAACGGGCAGATCGAACTCGCCGATCTGCGGCGGCGGGGTCGCCAGCGTCGGGGTCAGCAGCAAATCGTAGGACTCGAAGTAGGTGCTGAGCTTGCGGGTGTGCTCGTGGCGGCGTTGCACGGCAGCCAGATAGTCGACGCTGCTGGTCGCCCGGCCCAGCCCGGCCAGAATCAGCGTGTCGCGCTCGAAGGATTGGTCGCCGGCGCCCGTCACGCGCTTGGCCTCCGCGAGCTCCCACGCGGTGTAGACGAACCAGGTCAGCAGGAAGTCCCGGGCAAGGGCGGCGTCGTCGAACGGGGCCCGTGGCAGTTCTTCGACGTGGTGCCCGAGGTCGGTCAGGGTGCGCACCGCGTTTTCTACCGCCGCGAACGCCTCGGGGTGCGGGTCGGGGTTGATCGCCGTCGGGACCCGCACGCCGATTCGCAGCTGGCCGGGATCCTGCCCGACGCATGATGCGAACGGCTGCGTCGGCATCGCGGGGGCAAAGGGCCCGCAGGGTTCGCCCCCGGCCAGGACGTCGAGCATCGCCGCGGTGTCACGCACGGTCCGCGAGATCACCCCATGTACGGCCGCCCCGTGCATGGACTCGCCCGTCGCGGGACCCGACGGAGTCAACCCGCGGCCGGGCTTGAGACCGACCAGACCGCAACTGGCCGCGGGAATGCGGATCGAACCGCCGCCGTCGCTGGCACCGGCGCACGGCACGATGCCCGCGGCGACCGCGGCCGCCGACCCGCCCGAGGACCCACCCGGGGTGCGGTGCAGATCCCACGGGTTGCGGGTCGAACCCCACGCCGCCGGTTCGGTGATGCCCTTGGCGCCGAACTCCGGGGTGTTGGTCTTACCGAAGATCACCAGCCCGGCATCGATCCAGCGCTGCACGACGCTCGCGTGTTCGGCCGCGGGCCGCCTCATCAGCGCACGGGACCCGGCCGAGGTGGGCAGCCCCGCGTAGTCCTGCGCGAGATCTTTGATCAGGAACGGAACACCGGCGAACGGCCCGGCCGGTCCCCGGCCGGGATCGGCGGGTACGTCTTGGACGATCGCGTTGATCCGGGGGTTGACCGCCGCCGCCCGCTGCTGCGCCAGTGCGAGCAGTTCGGCCGCCGTCACCGCCTTGTCGGCGACCAGTTGTGCCAGCCCGGTGGCGTCGTACGCGCGGTATTCGTCGATGTTCACGCCTCGACCGTAAACGCAGGCCAGCCGTCATGGGCGGTCCCCGCGCGCGGTGGCGAAGATGGAGGACTCGATCCGGGCCAAATGCCGATCACGTTCACTCCGGGTCCGAAGCGGGGACAGTAGGTGCCGCTCGACCAACCCGCCCGTTGCGGTGTCGGCTTCGGGGGATTCGAGGTCGCCCAAGCGGGAGTGCGGATCACGGCGTGGATAATTCGCAAGGTGGTTGAGCGTAGGGATTATTTTTCGGCGGCGATCGACATCCTCGGGGAAGTCGAACACGGCGGACTGAAGATGGCGCCGCTATGTCGGCGACTGGATGTCACGACCGGGTCCTTTTATCACTACTTCAAGAGCTGGGCGGGTTTCAAGACCGCGCTGCTCGAGTTCTGGCTCGACGAGCGGACCGTCCTGCTCGCCGACGCTGCTCGCCGATACGACGACGCCGAGCAGGCCGTTGCCGTCCTCGTCGATTTCGCCTGCGAACTGCCGCACCGTGCCGAGGCGTCGATTCGGGCGTGGTCGCACAGTGACCAGGAGGTTCGTCGGATCCAGGCCGCTGTCGATGAGCAGCGGTACCGCGTCACCTTCGAGATGGTGCTGCGACTCGTGGACGATCCGCTCGAAGCGCACAGCCTGGCGCGGCTGGGGATGTTCGTTCTCACCGGGTACCAGCAGACCCAACCATTGCCCGACATCGAGGACTTACGTAGGTCGCTCTACCTGGTGCTGACCGAACTCATCAGTTCCAGGGCGACGCTGCGAACGAAACCGCCCCGCCCCTGATCCGCTGGGTCGTCCAAGGTTTCGCGGGCGTGTTCAGCGCGCCAGCGGACTGTAGAAGACCAGCCCGTTGCCCTTGTTGTCGTACACCACCGCGCGTCGCTCGTGCGCGTCGTCGTACGGGCCCTTGACGATGCCGCCGCCGCTCGCCTCGACGGCCTTGGCGGCGCCGTCGACGTCGGTCGTCTTGATGCCGACGACGACCTGACCGGGTATCGGATGGTCCACGGCCGTGGCCAGCCCGAGGGTCACCGATCCGCCATCCAGCGCGGCGAAGTGGGCGCCGTCGCGGAACTTCACGGCCATGCCCAGGGTTTCGCTGTAGAACCGGATCGACTCATCGAGATCATCGGTGGACAGCACGATCATTCGAACCTCATGGTCCGGCACGGCCCCTCCTACAGTCAGGTTTCGTAACAGACTAGGACGAAACCGTGCGCTGGCGAAACGCAGCCGGATCTGCTTGATACACAGCTAGATAGCAGTCGTCGATCAGCGCGGAATGTTCTCGTAGTACGGCACGACGATCTCGTCTGTCGCGTTGACATCGCCGAGCATCATGGTGGTGATCGGGTGCACGATCTCCGGGTCGACCTCGAGGTTGATGCAGGCCGGTCCGCCGGCGGCGAAGGCACGCTTCATGGCGTCGGGGATCGCGCTGACCGAGCTGACATGCTCGCCGTGCGCGCCGAAGGCCTGGGCCACCTGGTCGTAGCGGGTCTCGGCCAGTTCGGTCACGACCACGCCGGGCTGGCCGTATACCGCCTGCTGCCCGTGGATGGACATGCCCCAGACCGCGTTGTTGAACACGACCGTGACGACGGGGATGCGGTGCCGGACCATGGTGTCGAACTCTTGGATGTGGAAACCAGCGGCGCCGTCGCCGGTGATGAGCACGATCGGCGCATCGGGCCGGGCGCGGTGAGCGCCGATGGCGAAGCCGGGACCGACACCGAGGCAGCCGAGGTAACCCAACCGCAGGATCTGACCGACTTCCTCGGCGGTGGTGAAGAATTCGGCCCACTGCGGAGCCTCGGCGCCGTCCAGGACGAAGATGGTGTCGGGCGGACAGGCCTCGACGACGGCCCGGGCGGCGAAGTAGGGGTGCGGCTTGCCGGTGGAGGTGGCCTCGTCGGTGTAAAGCGCCGTGTGCATGGCGCGCATGCCGGTGGCGGCCTGCACCCACGACGACCAGTCGGGCCAATCCTGTTCGGCTGCCTTGGCGTTGAACGCCTCCAGGGTGGCCCGGCAGTCGGCGACGATGGGTACCTCAACGTCGTGCATGCGGCCGATCTCGGAGGCGTCGAGGTCGATCTGCACGATGCGGGCGCCGGGGAACACGCTGGCGCGCCCGCCGGTGAACATGCCCGACCGGGTGCCGACGAGGAAGACCACGTCGGGGGTGTCCAGGCCCGCCATCGGCAGCGCGCTGAGCGCCAGCAACCCGCCGGCGGCGAGGCGATGGCTGGCCGGGATGGCGCCGTCGGCCTTGCCGGGGTAATACACCGGGGCGCCGACGGTTTCAGCGAATTGCACCAGGGCCTCGGAGGCGCCGGAGAACACGACGCCGCCGCCGATGAGGATGGCCGGCCGCTGCGCGCTGTGCAGGACTTCGAGTGCGCGGTCGATTGCCGCGGGCTCCGGCGCGGTGCGGCTGTCGAGCACGTAGTTGGTGGGGCGGCGCACCCGGTCTGCCTCGGCCTCGGAGAACATGACGTCGATCGGGATCTCCAGCAGCACGGGGCCGGGCGCACCGGAGGTGGCCTTGCGCACGGCCAGCGCCACCAGTTCGGGAATGCGCGCGGGGTCGGTAACCCGGTGCGACCATTTGGTGACCGGCGCGGCGGCGGCGATCTGGTCGAAACCGCCCTGCAGCGGGTTGGTTTCGGTCTCCCGCAGCGGCGGCGCCCCCACGATGAACAGCGTGGGCACCCGGTCCAGGAAGGCGTTCGCCAGCGCACTGTAGACATTGGTGAAGCCGGGTCCCGAGGTTACGACGCACACCCCGAACTTGCCGGTTTCGCGCGCATAGGCATCGGCGGCGTGGCCGGCGCTGGATTCGTGGCGGGTGTCCGTCAGTCGGATCCCGGCATCGCCACAGGCGACCAGGAAGGCGTCGAGGTGACCGCCGTGCAGCGTGAATACATCGTCGACCCCCGCGTCGGCGAGCGCCTGGGCCAGCAACTGTCCACCGGTGACCGACATTGGTCTCACTCTTTTCTACGTTCGTGTGCCGCGTCACGTCGTGACGCCGCCTCGACCATAGCGAAGTTGCATAGTGCGTTCCACTGTTGGCATAGTGCAAACAATGGTGCGTGAATCGCCGCAAACCGAGCGGATCTTGCTGCTGATGGATCTGCTGATGGCCGAGCCCGGCCGGGGCCGGACCCTGGCCGAGATCGCTCGACACCTCGGGACCGCGAAGGCAACCTGCTATCCGATGGTCATCGCATTGACCAGGGCCGGCTGGCTGGTGCGCCACCCTCGTCACAAGACCTATCAGCTGGGCCCGGCGCTGATCCCGGTCGGCCAGGCCGCGGCGGGGGCCATCGACGTGGTCGACCACGCCCGCGACGCCATGCATGCGCTCGCCGACGCGGCCGACGTGGTGTGTCTGGGTTTCGTCCCGTCGGCCGCCGACTTGGTGGTCGCCGAGATCATCCAGCCCGCGAGCGGGCGCCGGGGGAGCCTGGGTCTTCGGCTCGGCGACCGGGTCGACTTCGCTCCGCCGCTGGGAGCCGTGGCCGCCGCGTGGCTGCCGGATTATCAACTCGGGCAATGGCACGCACGGGGCGAGCGGGACCTCGGTATCGCAGCCGGCATCCTCGAAGGCGCCTATTCGTCTGCGCTGCAATTGATCAGGGAGCGCGGATATGCGGTCGAACACCTTTCCCGAGACGGCACCGGCGTTGCCGAGGTGGTCCAACAGCAACGAGGACAGCACGCCTTGTCGTTGCAGAGTCTCGCCGCCGGGCCGACTCTGCGGGAGCTCACGGGGAGCCCACACGCAGATTCTCTGCTGCGCGACATCCACCCCGAGCTGTCCTACCGGGTGGTCGCGATCAGCGCCGCGGTCTTCAACGCCGAGTCCGCTGCGGCGCTGGTCTTGAGCCTGGTCGATGCGCCGGAACCCCTGGCCGGTGACCGCGTGATGGAACTCGGCGAGCAGATCCGGGACGCGGCTGCGGACATCACGGCGCGCATCGGGGGTGTGCCGCCGTCGGAGCGGTGACTAGTCACCTAGTACTTGCGGTCGCCTTCGCTGCTGTCGAAGAAGGCCCAGTCGCCGTCGTCTGAGCGCACTTCCATCCGCCAGCCCAGTTCGGGATCTGCCTTCTGGTCGACAAACCAAGCGTGGGCGTCGTCGGCGCTTTCGATGTCTTTGGTGTCGACGACATCACCGTGTGGATTGAGAACTCGATACGTGGCCATGCTATGACTAGTTCCCGCGTTCACGATTTTGAATCAGTAGATGGACTCGCGGCGGCCGACGATGTGCCAATGCTGGCGCGGACACCTCCCGAGATACTCGAAGTTCGTGCCTGTGATTCAGTGCTACGCTGGATCACATGGCAACCAAGAACATCACGTTGTCGATGCCAGAGGAGTTGGTTCGCCGCGCGAAGGTGCTGGCCGCTCAGCGCGATACGTCGGTATCGAGCCTGGTTGCGCGCCTGCTGGAGCAGCTAGTCGGCGATGTGCGTGACTATGACGAGGTCTGGGCGGCTGAGCGTCGATTGATGAGCGACGGCCTCGATCTGCGGGTGGGGCCGATCACGTGGTCCCGCGACGAACTCCACGAGCGCTGACCGTGGAGTTCGTCGACACGAATATTCTGCTCTATGCATACGATGCGACAGCGGGTGAAAAGCACGAGATGTCCCAGGCTCTCGTGGATCGGCTGTGGCGCGAGCGTCGCGGAGCGATCAGCGTCCAGGTATTACAGGAGTTCTACGTCAACGCGACGCGCAAGGTCGCCAAGACGATCGCCTCTGGAGTTGCAATCGACAGATTGAACAGCTTGTCACGCTGGCGAGTCCACTCGCCGCTGGCCGACGATGTTGTTGCCGCTGCGATGCTGTCGAGTCGTCATCAGCTCTCCTTCTGGGATGCCATGATCGTGCGCAGCGCAACCGAATTACGTTGCGACACTTTATGGACCGAGGACCTCAACGACGGGCAGGTGATCGAAGGGGTCCGGCTGGCCAACCCCTTCTCTCCCACGTGACCGTCCCGGAACGTCTCGTCGTCAGCCCGTAGCCGGCGGTTCCATCGCCACGCCGGCGATGTGGTCGGCTACCGTGCCGGCGACTTGGCGCGTCGCCGGGTCGTGCGCGGGCTCATAGCGGTCCGCCGCCGCGTCGTACCGCGCCCCAGCGATATTGCCGTGATCGGCTTCGAGCTCGACGAGTCGCACCGGCCAGCCCGCCTGGTCGAGATCGGCGGCGAAGGACCGGCTGGTCTGCGCCGGCACCACGTCGTCGGCCAAGCCGTGTAGCAACGTGAACGGGGCTCCGGTGCGCTCTCCGGACAACTGCGGCCTCAGCTGCTCACCCGAAATCGGGTCGGGCACCATGAACGCCCCGGCCAGGCACACAGTGTGGGCGAGGTCGACGCCGTACTCGGGGGCCCCGATGGTGAGGCCGGCCGCCGCGACGCCCCCCAGCGACCAGCCGACCAGCACCAGGCGGTCGGATCGGCTACGTGCGAATTCCACGGAGCTCAACAGGTCGGAGCGCCCACGGTCCGCGGCGTGCGAGTTCCAGTCCGGGGCCACCACCCCGAGCCCGCGGTCGGCAAGCAATTGGGCGAGCGGACGGACCGTGGCCCGGGCGTCGGTCTGGGTGCCGTGCCAAAGCAGGACCGTGGGGCCCGAGGCTTCTCCGAAGACGTCGGCGAAGCGGCCGGTGGTGTACTCGACGGTGTTCATCTTCGGAGAGTGCCCGGAATCGGCCCGGCCACACCTCGGGCCGACGGCATCACTTCAGCATGCTGCCCGCGTCCACCGTGACCGGAAGTCCGGTGACGTAGCGGGACTCATCCGAAGCCAGGAACAGCACCGCGTTGCTGATGTCGATCGGTTCGACCCACCCCACCGGAAGCACGTGCATGAACTGCGCGGCGACCTTGAGATCCTCGACGCCGGGGTTCTCCAGATCGGGACGGAACAGCTTCATGGTGCCGTCGTTCATGAACAGGGGCGTGTTCACGTTGGTCGGACAGACGGCGTTGACCCGGATCGAGTGTTGACCCAGTTCGACGGCGAAGGTCCGCATCAACCCGATGACGCCGTGCTTGGCGGCGATGTAGTGGCCGGTGTGGGGGTAGGGCTTCAGGCCGCCCACCGAGCTGGTCAGAATGATCGATCCGCCGTTTCCGCCGGAGATCAGATGGGGGACAGCGGCTTTGACCGACTTCCAGACCCCCGAGAGGTTGACGTCGATCATGTCGTCCCAGTCTTCTTCACTGGTCTTGTCCAGCGTCTGGCCACCGTTGCCGATCCCGGCGTTGGCCACGATGATGTCCAGCCGGCCCAACTGCTCGACGCCGCTGTCGACCACCTCCTTCATCGCGTCGTGGTCGCGGACGTCGACCTCGGCAGTGACGATGCGACGGCCGAGGTTCTTGACCAGGTCCGCGGTTGCGGCCAACTCGTCGGGGGTGGACGACGGAATTCGACTGTCGCTGCTGATCTTCCGGCAGACATCGATCGCGATGATGTCCGCGCCTTCCTCGGCCAGTCGTACGGCGTGACTACGCCCCTGGCCGCGCGCCGCGCCGGTGATGAACGCGACCTTCCCCTCGACTCGTCCGCCCATGACGCTCCTCGATTCCTTGGACGCCGGCAAGCGATCGCCCGTCCGGCGTGATGGCTCGATCGACCGGAACTGGTCGATCGATCAGGAGCGTGACACTGATGCGGCGCGGCTGTCAACCATCCGGGCCGAGAGCCAGGCGCCGGCGGTTCACGTGCCCGCGGGTGGCGGCGCGGCCAGGAGATCGAGTTGGCGCTTCATGAACGCGCGCAACTCGTCATGGCCCAGCGTGACCCCGACCGCACTCTCATTGCACAGGCTGCGGGCCACCTGGGCGATGATCATCGAGACCGCCACCGGCGGGTATTTCTGCAGGTCGACCCCGCTGGCGCGCATCGCCACCGTGACCGCCGCGGTCTCGATGTCCCGGACCCGCTCCGCGTATGCCTTGAGCTCGGCGCGAATCGCCTTGCGGTGGTTGGCCAGCGCCATGAACTCCGTGTTCAGGCCAGTCATTCGGAGGTCGCTGTTGATCAGCCACAGCGTGCGGATCGGGTCGTTGTCGGTGAGTGCGGCGCGCATATTCGCCAGCGACACCTCCGCCCCGGTGCGGAGCACCTCGACGAACAGGTCATCCATCGTCGGGAAGTAGTAGTAGACCAACGCCTGCTTGACGCCGGCCTCCGTGGCCACCCGCCGGGAGGTCGCGGCGGCGTAGCCCTCGTCGCGCATGATCTGTGCGGTCGCCTCGATCAGTCGGCTCCGTGCGCCGGTGTCGGCGGGCGGGGTCTTGCGGGGGCTTGCCATCTAGCCGGCTGCTGTCGCTGGATTGCTTGACCGTCTGACGCACCCCGTGATAGGCATGGCGCATTCTAACAGTTTGATCGATCGATCAGTATGACTCGACGGAGGCGGCATGACCGGGGCGGATACATGAGGGTGCACGTCGATCCACGACTGTGCGAGGGCCACGGCCTCTGCGTGGAAACCGCGCCGGCCGTATTCACCCTTGCCGACGACGACCTCGCGACCTGCGTCGAGCGTCCCGCGAGCGACCTGCACGCGGTGGTGCGCGCGGCCGTGGACGTGTGCCCCCGGGGAGCGATCACCATCACCGAAGACCCCTAGCCCAGCAACCGATCAGCCCAGCCCCGCATCACGACCGAAAGGACGGCCCGTTATGACCGACCTCGCCGCAGTCGATTACTTCTCCGACCCGGACATCAGCCAGGACCCGTACGCGTATTGGGACCACCTGCGTGACCAGGGACCGGTCTTTCGGGAGCCGCACTACGGTGTCGTCGCGGTGACCGGCTATCAGGAGGTCATGACGGCCTTCAAGGATCACGAATCGTTCTCGGCGGTGAATGCGATCGGTGGGCCGTTCCCGCCGTTGCCGTTCGAACCCGAGGGCGACGACATCTCGGCGCAGATCGAGGCGCACCGGCACCTGTTTCCGATCCACGAGCACATGGTCGTGATGGACCCGCCCGCCCACGAACGGGCCAGGTCGCTGCTGAACAAGCTGTTGACGCCGCGGCGCCTCAAGGAGAACGAGGAGTACATGTGGCAACTGGTCGACAGCCAACTCGACCAGATCATGGATCCCGATGGCGGAGACGGGAAATGCGAATTCCTGTCCGAATACGCAAAGCCGTTCGCCACTTCGGCGATCATCGACCTCCTCGGCGTGCCCGAGGACGATCGGCCCGAGTTTCTGGCGGCGCTCGGCGCCGAGCAACCGGGCGGCACCCGGGTCGGCGCCCTCGACGGGGAACCGGTGGGCCTCGACCCGCTGCAATACCTGGATGACAAGTTCGCCGGATATCTGGCTGAACGACGTCGCGAACCACGCGGCGATGTGTTGTCGGGAATGGCCGCGGCGGTCTACCCCGACGGCTCGACACCGGAGCTCATCGAGCTGGTCAAGCCCGCCACGTTCTTGTTCGCCGCGGGACAGGAGACCGTCACCAAACTGCTCAGCGCGGCAGTCCAGGTGCTCGGCGATCGCCCGGAGTTTCAGCAGCGGCTGCGCGAGCACCCCGACCAAATACCGACATTCATCGAAGAGTCGTTGCGGATGCACTCGCCGACCAAGGTCGACTTTCGGCTGGTCCGCAAGACCACCACGCTGGGGGGAGTGCACCTGCCGGCCGGCACCATCGTGATGCTGTGCCTGGGGGCCGCGAATCGCGACCCGCGCAAGTTCGAGGATCCGCACGAGTTCCGGCCAGAGCGCAAGAATGTGCGCGAACACATTGCTTTTGGTCGCGGCATCCACACCTGCGCCGGGGCGCCGTTGGCGCGGGTCGAGGGGCAAATCACGGTCCGACGGATGCTGGAACGCATGCGGGAGATCAGGATTGACGAAGCCTTCCACGGCCCCGCTGACAACCGGCGCTACGGGTATGACCCCACCTTCCTGCTGCGGGGTCTGTCGGCACTACACATCGAGTTCACGCCGGCATCCGTGCGGTAGTCATTTGCCGGGACCGAGCTTGATCAGCCGAACTCCAGCAGCGTGTAGGCGCCGCGGTACTGCTTGGTGGGCGGCCACTGCCAGAAGGCCGGAAACAGTTTGTCGAACAGCCAGCCGCGGCCGCGCGGCATCGGCAGGTCATGCACGGCGCGGATGCCCGGCACGGTGTTGGCCAGGTCCGCCAACTCGGCGGGCTTGAGGCTGAATGGCATGGGCGGAACCCGGTAGCGGCGCGACGAGCGCACGCCCTTCGGCGCGAACTTCTTCACCAGCACCGGCGGCAGGTCGAAGATCATCTGGCCGCCCGGGAACCGGCGGGCGCACTCGGTGATCAGGCCCATGGACTCCTCGGGCTGCAGATACATCAGCAGACCCTCCGCGGTGATGAACACACCGTTGCTGGTGTCCACCTGATCCATCCAGGAGTAGTCCAGCGCCGACTGCGCGAGCGTGTGGATCCGCGGCGACGATGGCAGCAAGCGTTGCCGCAACTCAATGATCGGTGGGAAATCAATGGTGAGCCAGCTGAATTCGAGTTCTGGCAGTGCGCTGCTCAGACGCCAGAAGCTGGTCTGCAGGCCCTCGGCCAACGCCACCACCGTCGCGGACGGGTGGGCCGAGAGGTATTCGGCGGCGGCGCGGTCGAACGCCAGGGACCGCAACGCCATCTCTTGGCCCTTGCGGCCGAACTTCTCGAAATCGAAGTCGATTGACTCCACCAGCCTGATGGCCATCGGATCCTCGAGGATCGCGTCCCGGTGGCCGGCCTGATGTGCCCTCCCGTAGAGCGTCAGCAGTGCCGTTTCCGAGACCCCGGACAGGGTGCTCGCGTCGGCGCGGTCGCCGTCGGGGTGATTCACCTGATCAAAGGTACCCTCGGTGCCGGCGACGCTCCGAACGGGAGCTGGTGGCCTGTGGTGGGGGCCGCCGGTCCCGCCGTCCCGATCGGTCCGCGGCCGTCGTTGCAGGTCCGTCGGCCATCGGAAATGGCCTGGCGCCCCGGGTGTTACGGCCCTCGGCTGAATGTGCTGGGTATCCTTAGAATATTCGCCAGCGGGGGCACATTTGGGATTTGTTGCAGGCATGGAGCTTTAGCCGCGCGAGGTCCGGCTTTGCCCGAGTTGGTGGGGTGGGCGCGCGCTCAGATGCGGTCCTTTCGCATGGTTTACTCTTCCAAGACTAGGTTGCGCCCCCGGGGGGCCACGCAATATGTGGGCATGGCACATCGTGGTGCCGAGTGTGGCGATTGACGGAGGAGATCTACGATTTTGCGGCTATTGAAGCGGCTGTGGATACCGCTACTCGCGGTCGTGGTGTTCAGCGCCGGAGGGTTCACCGTCTCACGACTGCACGGCATTTTCGGCTCGGAAATACCGCCCACCTACGCCGCCGCAGAGCGCAATGAGGCCGTCACCTACAACCCCAAGAGAATGACCTACGAGGTCTTCGGGGCGCCCGGAACCGTGGCCAATATCAGCTATTTCGACGTCAATACGGATCCGCAGTTCATCGAGGGCATCAGCCTGCCGTGGTCGCTGCAATTCGAGATCACCCAAACCACCGCAATCGGAAGCATCATGGCCCAAGGCGACAGTAACAATATCGGTTGCCGAATCACCGTAGACGACGAGGTTAAAGAGGAGAAGGTTTCAAGCCAAGTTAATGCCTTTACCTCTTGTGTCCTGCAGGCAGCATGAGTAACGGAGCCACCGACACGCAGCAGGTCCAACGGCGACCGCGGGTGGCCACCTTCCTGCGCCGTTTTGCGCCGCTGGTCATCTTGGCGTGGTTGGGAATCGCCGTCGTCATGACGGTCTTCGTCCCCCCGCTCGAGGTGGTCGAACGAGAAGTCGCGGTCTCGCTGATTCCCACCGATGCGCCCGCCATCAACGCAATGGCGCGCATGGGCGAGGTCTTCGAGGAGCCAAATTCCGAGAGTGTGGTGGTACTCGTCCTGGAGGGTCAGGAACCCCTCGGCGACGAAGCGCACCGCTACTACGACGACGTCATCCGACAATTGCGCGACGCGCCGGAGTATGTGCAGCACATCCGCGATTTCTGGGGCGACCCACTCACCGCCGGTGCCGCGCAGAGTGCCGACGGCAAAGCTGCCTTCGTACAGATAAATCTGACCGGGCGCTTCGGACAGGCCGAAGCGAATGAGGCGGTGCGCGCGGTCCACGACATCATCGACCGCACGCCGGCGCCGGCCGGGGTCGAGACGTTTCTCACCGGGCCGGCGGCACTGGCCGCCGACGCCGGTGACAGTGGCACCAGCACGGTAATTCTCATCACGTTGGTCACCGTCGGGGTGATCTTCTTGATGCTGCTGTTCTTCTACCGTTCGCCCGTCCTGGTGATCGTCCTGCTATTTGCGGTCCTGATAGAACTGCAGGTGGCGCGAGGGTTGGTCGCGTTCCTGGGCTTGCACGGCGTGGTCGGACTCACCACGTATGTGGTGAACCTGTTGGTATCCGTGGGGATCGCCGCGGGAACGGACTACGGCGTGTTTTTCTTCGGGCGATATCAAGAGGCGCGACAAGCCGGCGAGGACCGCGAATCCGCTTACTACACCTCCTTCCGCGGCGTCGCCAAGGTGGTCCTGGCCTCCGGTCTGACGATCGCCGGCGCGATCGCCTGCCTCAGCTTCACCCGGCTACCCCACTTCCAGCCGCTGGGGATACCCGGCGCCCTGGGCATCGGGGTGGCGGTGATCGTGGCGCTGACCTTGGTGCCGGCGACGATCGCCCTGGGCAGCCGCTTTGGCCTGTTCGACCCGAAGCGTCATGTCATGACACGTCGGTGGCGCCGAATCGGCACCGCGGTGGTCCGGTGGCCCGGTCCGATTCTGGTAGCCAGCCTGGCTGTCGCATTTGTCGGAATCTTGAC
Source organism: Mycolicibacterium sp. MU0053 (assembly GCF_963378095.1). Taxonomy (NCBI): domain Bacteria; kingdom Bacillati; phylum Actinomycetota; class Actinomycetes; order Mycobacteriales; family Mycobacteriaceae; genus Mycobacterium; species Mycobacterium burgundiense. Next base: position 5,114,207 of record NZ_OY726397.1, on the reverse strand, counting down.
GTTGCCCGGATACAACCCGAGCTACAGCGATCAGGAGTTCATTCCCGACGACATTCCCGCGAGTAAGGGATATCAGGCCGCGGCTCGACATTTCCCGCCTGCCGTCATGGCCACCCCGGACGTGTTGTTGATCGAGGCGAATCGCGACATGCGGAATCCTGCCGATCTCCTTGTCTTGAATCGGCTCGCCAAATCGGTGTTCGCGGTCCCCGGGGTTGCGAATGTGCAGTCGGTGACCAGGCCCGAAGGAACCCAGCTCGAACACACGACGATCCCATTCATGATCAGCATGTCGAATGCAAGCCAGCGGTTGAGCTTGCCCTTTCAGAAGGCCCGAATGGCCGACATGCTGAAGCAGGCCGATGAGATGACAAACACCATCGCATTGATGCAGCGTATGCACGCTTTGATGACGGAAATGGTGCAAACCACTCAGCGTATGGTCGGGCACACCCACGAACTCCAGGACACCACCGAGGAGTTACGGGACCATATCTCGAATTTCGACGATTTCTTCCGGCCGGTTCGCAACTATTTCTACTGGGAACCGCATTGCTACAACATTCCCGTCTGCTCGTCTTTCAGATCCATATTTGACGCGCTCGACGGTGTGGACGAGATCAGCGAGAAAATGACGCATATGGTCAAGGATTTGGACCATTTGGCGACCATCATGCCGCAGTTGCTGCTCCAATTCCCGCAGATGATCTCGACCATGGAGTCGACGCGCACGATGATGCTGACGATGTACAGCACCATGTCCGGCATCTTCGATCAGATGGACGATTCCAGCGATAACGCCACCGCCATGGGCAAGGCGTTCAACGCCTCCAACAACGACGATTCGTTCTACTTGCCGCCGGAGGTCCTGGAAACCGAGGACTTCAAGCGCGTCATGGATATCTTCCTGTCGCCGGACGGCAAGGCCGCACGCATGATCATCACCCAGGCCGGTGATCCTGCGACGCCCGAGGGAATGTCTCGGGTGGACCCGATACGAATTGCCGCCGAGGAGGCGCTCAAGGGGACCCCGCTGGAAAGTTCGCGGATAGCTCTCGCGGGCTCAGCGGCCGGCGTCAAAGACCTCGTCGATGCCTCGGTATGGGACCTGCTGATCGCGGCGGTCGCGGCAATCTGCCTCATTTTCATGATCATGATTTTGATGACGCGGAGCGTTATTGCCGCCCTCGTCATCGTCGGCACGGTGGTGCTCTCGCTCGGCGCATCGTTCGGACTCTCGGTGCTGGTGTGGCAGCACCTTCTCGGCATCCAACTGCACTGGGTGGTCCTGGCGATGTCCGTCATCGTGCTCTTGGCGGTCGGCTCGGATTACAACCTGATGTTGGTCTCGCGGATGAAGGAGGAGATCGGCGCTGGCCTGAACACCGGCATCATCCGGGCGATGGGCGGTACCGGCCGGGTTGTGACGATCGCGGGTCTGGTCTTTGCCGCCACGATGGCCTCGATGATCGTCGGCGACCTGCTGATGCTCGGTCAGGTCGGCACCACGATCGGTCTCGGTCTGTTGTTCGACACCATGGTGGTGCGCGCCTTCATGACGCCGTCCATTGCCGCGCTGCTGGGCCGCTGGTTCTGGTGGCCGCAGAAGGTGCGCCCGCGCCCCGCGAGTTCGATGCTGCGGTCGGTAGGGCCACGTCCGCTGGTGCGGTCTCTCCTGCTGAGGGACTAGCGAAAGCCGTATGACTACCAAGGACTCCCGCCCGCCGTTCGCACCGCGGTTCATTCGCCGGTTCGCGCCGCTGGTCATCGTGGGCTGGCTGGCCCTCATCCTCGTCCTGACCCTGTCAGCTCCCTTGCTGGAGACCGTGGGGGAAGAGAACTCCGTCTCGCTGATGCCCCAGGACGCGCCGTCGGCCAAGGCGATGGCCCGGATGGGCCAGGTGTTCCAGGAGTCCGATTCGGACAGCTTCGCGATGATCGTGCTGGAGGGGGCGCAACCGCTCGGCGAGGAGGCGCGTACCTACTACTCGGAGCTGGTCGCCGAGTTACGCTCTGCCCCAGGCTATGTCGCCAATGTCCAGGATCTATGGGGGGACCGGCTCACTTCATCGAGTGTGCAGAGCCCCGACGGCATGGCGACCTACGTTCAGCTCAATCTGGTAGGCGATCAAGGCACCGCGCAGGGTGATAAGTCGGTGGCCGCCGTCCGCGATATCGTCCATCAGCGTCCACCTCCCCCGGGAATAGACGTGTACGTGACCGGTGCGGCGCCGCTGGTTTCGGATATGCAGCACAGCGGCAACCGGTCGATTTTGAAGATCACCGTGGTCACCGCGGTGGTCATCTTCGTGATGCTGCTGCTGGTTTATCGGTCGATCATGACCGTGATCCTGCTGTTGGTGATGGTCGGCCTGGAATTGGGTGCGGCCCGGGCGGTGGTGGCGTTTCTGGGACACAACGGCGTCGTCGAGCTTTCGACATTTGCCGTCAACATGTTGGTGTTCCTTGCGATCGCGGCCGGAACCGACTACGGCATCTTCTTTTTCGGCCGTTATCAAGAAATGCGGCAGGCCGGAGAGGACCCGGAAACGGCCTATTACAGCATGTACCGCGGTGTTGCCCCGGTGGTGTTGGCGTCTGGTTTGACGATCGCGGGGGCGATGCTCTGCCTGAGCTTCACCCGACTGCCGTACTTCCACACGATGGGCGTTCCCTGCGCGGTCGGCATGGCCTCCGCGGTGGCCGTCGCGGTGACATTGGTGCCGGCCGGTATCGCGGTGGCCAGCAGATTCGGGTTGTTGGAACCCAAGCGCACGTTGAACGTCCACCGGTGGCGGGGAATAGGTACGGCGATCGTCCGTTGGCCGGTTCCCATCATGGTCGCCTCCCTGGCGCTCGTGCTGGTCGGCCTTCTCGCGCTACCGGGGTACCAAACCAGCTACAACGACCGGCATTACATCCCCGGCGACATCCCGGCGAACGCGGGCTTCGAGGCCGCCGACCGGCATTTCGCGCAGGCCCGGTTGACCCCCGAGATTCTCATGCTGGAAACCGACCGCGACCTCCGCAACCCCACCGATTTCCTGGTGTTGAACAGGTTGGCCAAGGCGATCTTCCAGGTGCGCGGCGTCTCTCGCGTGCAGGGGATCACGCGTCCCGAGGGCACCCCGATGGAACGGACATCGATACCGTTCCTGCTCAGCCTGCAGTCGGCCACCCAGGGGCAGGTCAACCACTTCCAGAAGGCCCGCATCAACGACATGTTGCAGCAGGCCGACGACATGTCGACCATGATCCGGACCATGGAGGACATGCACCGGGTGATGCGGGAAATGGCCGCCACCACCCACAGCATGGTCGGCAACATGCATGAATTACGGGACATCACAGACGAATTGAGAGGCCGAGTCGCCCTCTTCGACGACTTCCTACGGCCCATCCGCAACTATTTCTACTGGGAACCGCACTGCTACAACATCCCCATCTGTTGGTCGATTCGTTCGCTGTTCGACGCCATCGACAAAGTCGATCGGATGAACGACGAGATCGCGTTGCTCACCGACGAGATGGACAAGATGGACGCGCTCATGCCGCAGATGCTGGCGCAGTTGCCGGAAATGATCGAGAGCATGAAGTCGATGCGGACGATGTCGCTCACCATGCACAGCACCATGTCCGGCCTGCTCGGCCAGGTGGACGATGCGGCCGAGGACGCCAGTGTCATGGGACGCGCGTTCGACGCGGCCCAGAGCGACGACTCGTTCTTCCTGCCTCCCGAGGTGTTCGAGAACCCAGAATTCCAGCGCGCGATGGACTTCTTCCTGTCGCCGGACGGAAAGTCCGCGCGGTTCATCATTTCTCATACCGGGGACCCCGCCTCGTCGGAGGGCATCGCTCGGACCAACAAGATCATGTCGATTGCGCAGGAGGCCCTCAAGGGGACGCCACTGGTAAACGGCAAGATCTATCTCGCCGGCGCTGCGGCGACGGCGAAGGACTGGCACGACGGCTCCACCTGGGACCTGTGGATCGCGGGGATAGCCGCGGTCTGTTTGGTTTTCCTGATCATGCTGATCGTCACCCGAAGTCCGATCGCGGCACTCGTGATCGTCGGCACGGTCGTCTTGTCGCTGGGTGCATCGTTTGGCTTGTCCGTGCTGATCTGGCAGTACATCCTGGGCATCCACCTGCACTGGATGGTTTTGGCAATGTCGGTGATCATCCTGTTGGCGGTCGGGTCTGACTACAACCTGATGTTGGTGTCCCGCATGAAGGAAGAGCTGGGTGCGGGCCTGAACACCGGCATCATCCGGGCGATGGGGGGCACCGGAAAGGTCGTGACGATCGCGGGCCTGGTGTTTGCGTTCACAATGGCGGCCATGGTCGTCAGCGACCTGCGGATCATCGGCCAGATCGGCACCACCATTTGCGTTGGACTGCTTTTCGACACCCTGATCGTGCGGGCGTTCTTGACGCCGTCGATCGCGGCGTTGCTCGGACGGTGGTTCTGGTGGCCACAACGGGTACGTCCCCGCCCCGCGAGTGCGCTACTGCAGCCCTATGGACCGCGTCCGTTGGTGCGCGCGCTGCTGCTGGGGGATGGCGCACGGGGCGGCACTGCCGACGACGCCACCGCCGATACCGGGCCGATCCGACGGCCCGAATAGCAAGTCCGGATAGCCGGTGTGCGGCCACGTCCGGCCGGGCGTCGCGGGCCAGCAAAAAGTCCCCAGCGGTTGCCACGATGGGCGACCACTGGGGACTCTCCTATTGCGGCAGCGCCGAAGCGCCACGCTCAGCTCAGTACTTGGTGCAACTGGTCAACATCTGCTGGAACACCGGTAGCGCCTGATTGGCGCCGGGGTTGTCCTTGATCTGGTTGAGCAGGTTGATCCGCTCATCGCGCGGCGACCCGAGGTAGACGCGCAGGAATTGCACGTTGGGTGGCGATTGGTCGAGATACCGCGCTGCCATCGGGTTCTCGGTGCGCACGGCCGTCATCGCCTGATCGAAACTGCAGGTCGTGTCCACCATCGGGCCGTAGGTGGGATCAGCGGACGCGAACCCCGCCCCAGCCGACAGGGACAAGGCCAGACCGCTCGCGGCGACGGCCAATTTGGTCAACGACGGTTTGATCATGTGGTCCCATCCTTCTCACTGATTGCTTGAACTATTGGTCCAGCTGAATGCCTGGACGTCGATACCCGATATCGGTTGAACTACCACCAACGTCTCGGCCTCAAACATGCATCGAGGCCTACCTTCCCTATCTGTCGGCGATTCCGTTGTGTTACAACGAAGTCAGCCGCTTGGGGCGGTCGAGTGGGCCACGAGAACACGGCGACTACTTCCGTTCCAAGAGTTGCAGCAGGTAACTCCCGTAGCCGGATTTCAGCAGGCCACGGGCTCGTGCTTCCAACTGGGCATCATCGATGAACCCAGCGCGCCAGGCGATTTCTTCGGGCGCACTCACCTTCAGTCCCTGCCGACGCTCGATGGTGCGGACGAAGTCGCTGGCATCGAGCAGGGAGTCGAAGGTGCCCGTGTCCAGCCACGCCGTTCCGCGGGCCAACACTTCGACGGAGAGTCGGCCGCTGTTCAGGTAGGTCTGGTTGACCTCGGTGATCTCGTACTCGCCGCGGGCCGATTTCCGGAGTGATCGGGCGATCTCGATGACGTCGTTGTCGTAGAAGTACAAGCCCGGTACGGCGTACTGAGATTTGGGCGTCTCCGGTTTCTCCTCCAGGGACAAGGCGGTCCCGTCGGGACCGAACTCCACCACGCCGTACGCCGAGGGGTTGGCGACCCAATAAGCGAAAATCGCGCCACCGATGACGTTTTGGAAACGACTGAGGCTGGTACCCAAGCCCGGCCCGTAGAAGATGTTGTCGCCCAACGCCAGCGCTACGGTGTCATTGCCGATGTGTTCGGCGCCGATGAGGAACGCCTGCGCCAGCCCCTCAGGTTCCGGTTGGACGGCGTAACGCAGGTTGACCCCGAAGGCTGAACCGTCGCCGAGCAGGCGTTCGAAAGCCGGCGCGTCAGTCGGTGTCGTGATCACCAGGATGTCCCGGATGCCGGCCATGATCAGCGTCGACAGCGGGTAGTAGATCAGGGGCTTGTCGTACACCGGGAGTAGCTGCTTGGAGACACCCGTCGTGATCGGGTGCAGTCGGGTGCCCGACCCGCCGGCGAGAATGATGCCGCGCATATCTTGCCTATCCGACGCGGAAGGATTCGCCGCAGCGATGGGTCGCGGACAGGAGGCCACCTGGCTGGGCTACGTCATCGTGGTGAAGCACGTATTCCACCCTATCGTGCAACGCAGGGAATGCCGACAAATTGTGCTGCCGGGCACGCAAATACTGCCGAACTGCGGGGCCGCACCGGTTCGACTGCGCGAGCGCCCACCAGTTCGAAACGAATATTGCTGCACCACAATGCCCGTAGGCGCATTAGCGACGCATTGCCAGACTTTCCTGCCCCGTGGTTTATGCGTACGTAGCGACGCATACCGGGGTCTAATGACGTTAGCTGCCTGAATGTTTCGCAATTCGCACATCGTGCGGTGTGCGCAAGGGGGGAGTCTGTCGGACGCGCGAGAAATCGGTCATAATGCGGGAAGCACTCACGGTGGCCTGCAAATGCTCGGATATTTCGGGAGGGCGGAACCTTCATGAGGTTCGCAATGGCGACGTACGGGACCCGTGGTGACATTGAACCGTCGGTGGCGGTCGGGCGCGAACTGCAGCGCCGAGGCCACCAGGTGACGATGGCCGTTCCGCCTGATTTGGTCGGCTTTGCCGACGAGGCGGGCCTCGCTGCGATGGCCTACGGCGCCGAGATAGAACCGCAACTCGACGCCTACCGCGACGGGTGGACGCGCTGGACCCGCCGGTTCTGGCGGGTCCAGGATTTGGTCGAGCTGTCCCGTGAGGCGTTGGGCAGCGTCAAGCAGCACTGGGCCGAGATGAACGGGACGCTGGTCAGGCTTGCCGATGGGGCCGACCTGTTGTCCACTGGGGTCGGTTACGAGCAGCCGGCCGCCAATGTCGCTGAGTATTACGACATCCCACTGGTGGCGCTGCACACCTTTCCATGGCGCCCCAACGGCAGGCTCGTTCCCCGGGTGCCGCCCGCGGTCGTGCGTACGGGCATGGAGGTTTACGACTGGCTGGGGTGGCGGCTGACGCGGCAGGCGGAGGACGCGCAACGGCATGAACTGGGGCTCCCAAGCGCGGCCGCTCCGGCGCCGCGGCGCATGGCCGGCCGCGACGCATTGGAGATCCAGGCCTACGACGCCGTGTGCTTCCCTGGTCTCGCCGACGAATGGGCGGAGAGTGCGGTTCGGCGGCCCTTTGTCGGCACCTTGACCATGCAGTTGGCGGCCGCGGCCGATGCGGAAGTCGCGTCGTGGATCGGCGCGGGTTCGCCGCCAATCTGCTTCGGGTTCGGCAGCATCCCGATCGGATCTCCCGGCGAGACCGTCGCGATGATCAGCTCGGCCTGCGCTGAACTGGGCGAGCGAGCGCTGGTCTGTGCCGGGGGGACGGGCCTGACCGAACTGCCGCAGTTCGACAACGTGTATGTCGCGGGGGTGGTGAACTACGCCGCCATCTTCCCGCAGTGCCGCGCGGTGGTCCACCACGGCGGGTCGGGCACGATGGCGGCCAGTCTCCGGGCGGGCGTCCCGACGCTCGCGCTCTGGACCGCCGGTGACCAGCCGCTGTGGGGAGCGCAGCTCAACCGGCTGAAAGCAGGTACGGCGCGCCGGTTTTCGACCACCACCCGGGATACCTTGGTGGCCGACCTGCGCCGCATCCTCGCTCCGCAATACACCGTCGGTGCGCGCGCGGTCGCCGCCCAGATGACCGACCCGGCGCAGAGCATCGACAAAGCCGCCGATTTGATCGAAGAGTTGGCGAGTGTGCGGCGTTGGACGTGATCGGGGACATCGTTGTGCCCGCTTCCGGCAACGTCGATACCATGGCCTGGGCCGCACACGTGGCCATCAGTCGGTCACCTACTGACTCTGCAGCCGCACAGGAGGCGTCGACCCTTGTCTGAATCCGTACTCATCACCGGTGGCGCCGGCTTCATCGGATCGGCGCTCTCGTTGCGTCTGGTCCAATCGGGTTACCGGGTCGCCGTGATGGACGTCTTGCACCCGCAGGTCCACGCCGGAGACGGTGACATCAACCTGCCGGAGTCGGTGCGGCTGTTCACCGGAGATGTTACGCACGCCCCCGACTGGGACGCGGTGCTGCGGTTGTTCAAGCCCGCACAGGTGGTTCATCTGGCCGCGGAAACAGGTACCGCGCAATCGCTGTCCGAGGCGACGCGCCATGGGTCGGTCAATGTAGTCGGTACCACCCAGCTTCTCGATGCGCTGAGTCGCGCCGGCTTGGTGCCTCGGCAACTGGTACTGGCGTCGTCGCGCGCGGTCTACGGTGAAGGCGCATGGCGCAGTGCCACGGGCACCTTCTACCCGGGACCCCGCAGCCATGCCCAGCTGGCGGCCGGTAACTGGGATCCGCAGGGCGCCAACGGCGAACCCGCGGTCCCGGTCCCGAGCCGCGCTGGCCAGACGGAGCCGCGTCCCACCAACATCTATGCCGCGACGAAACTCGCTCAGGAGCATCTCCTGGCCTCCTGGGCGGCCGCCCACGACACCAACCTGAGTGTGCTGCGCCTGCAGAACGTCTACGGTCCGGGGCAGTCGTTGACCAACTCGTACACCGGGATCGTCACCCTGTTCGCCCGACTGGCGCGCGAACAGCAGGCCCTGGAGGTCTATGAGGACGGCCGAATTGTGCGCGACTTCGTCTTCATCGACGATGTTGTGGAAGCGCTGTACGCCGCGATACGTACCCCTGCCAGCGGACGACGTTGCCTCGATATCGGTTCCGGCGACGCCACGACCATCCACGAGTTGGCGCGTAAAGTCGCGGCCATCTGCGCGGCACCAGAACCGATCGTGGTTACGAAATTCCGCGACGGCGATGTCCGTGCCGCGAGTTGCGACCTGCAACCAGCGCGGGACTGCCTGGACTGGGGTCCGAAGTGGTCACTCGAGGACGGTCTTCCGGCCCTGTTGGAATGGATTGCCGAGCGGTAGATCGAAATGGCCGGTGGGCCGGTCGATCCCGAGTCTCCCCGCCGGATAGGGTGTCCCAAAAGCGGTACACACAATGGCAATTATGTCGCTTGCCTCTTGCGGACGACGTCTACCCACAGCTAACGTCGGGACAAGCGGTCACTGTTGACTCAGTGGACCAAACTTGTAAAGCAAGGATGGCCCGACCGGAGGTTCTGATGACCGAATCTGTTAGGCAGCCTGAGGGATTGACCCCGACCCGGGGATGTTGTTCGTGAGCGCCGGCGGCGGGACCGGAACGCAACAGCGGCCCGTCATCGTATTTGTCTTGGGAATGGGGCGCTCGGGCACCTCCGCGCTTACCCGGGTGCTGTCATTGAGCGGCGCGACGCTTCCGCCTGGCATGCTCGGTGCGGACGCGAACAATCCGCGCGGGTACTGGGAGCCGCGGGCCGCGCTGCACCTCAACGAGAAGTTCCTCTACCGACATGGCAGTAGCTATTTCGATCCCACGCTTCGGCTGCAGGCCGAAGGTGCGGTCAGCGACGCCGAGCAGGCGGCCTTCACCGCCGACATCGCGGCCTACCTGCGGACACTGCCGGACGCGCCCCTGGTGGTGATCAAGGTCCTACACATCTCAGTGTTGTGTAAGGCGTGGTTCGATGCGGCCCGTATGACCGGTTACGACATTGCCGCCGTGTTGGCGGTACGTGAACCCCAAGAGGTCAGCGCCTCACTGTCGAAGTTCATGAAGGCCACACCGCAGCTCGCGAGCTCCCTGTGGCTCAAATACAATCTGCTGGCCGAGCGGGAGACGCGCGGTCTGCCAAGAGTATTCGTCGACTACGGCAACTTGCTCGAGGATTGGCGTCGGGAACTGAAGCGAATTTCCGCCATCCTTCCGATCGAGCTCGACACCGGAGACAAGAGCGCGGTTGACGAGTTCATCGAGCCGGGGCTTCGACGGCAACGCGATTCCGGTCCCATCGCCGAACCATTCGGGACGGACTGGCTGACCGTTTCCTATGAGGTGCTGCGGGCGGCCGCGCGCGACGAATCCTGGGACGAATCCGAGCTGGACCGGGTGTTCACGGCGTTCCAAGCCGGCGAAGCAGGCTTCCGGACGGCGCTCGACGACTTCCGTGGTCAGTTCAACCTGCTGTACCGGTTCTCCCGCAAATTCATGAAGCCGCTGTACGAAGGGGTCGCGATTGCGCACGGGCGCAAGGGGACCTGGGCCTGACCGATCCGTGCAATTTCAGCAAACGTGATCGGCAACTCGTATCAGGCTCTGACCTGAGGCACTGAAGAATATCGCGATTGTCGGCGAACTTCAGCTGATGATCTGCCGCCCCACAGGGGTGAAAGTTCTACGGCTGTAGCCAATCTGGGGATACGATTGCGCGGCTGACCGGGAACTGAGGAGGCGGATGAAGCTCGGGATTGCGTTCGATCCGCGCAACAATGCGTTGAACGCGCTTCGTCTGGTGCTTGCGACGGAAGTGATCTTGTTCCACTCGTTTCCGGTCACTGGTCATGCCGTATCGTCGCCGGTCGTTCTGCAGTTGTTGTTCTCCGTGGGCGTCGACGGGTTTTTCGCGCTGTCGGGTTTCCTGATCACTGCGAGCTGGTTGCGTAACCCGAATGTCCGTTCGTACCTCGCGGCTCGCGCGCTGCGGATTCTGCCCGGCTTCTACATTTGCCTGTTCGTCACGGCGTTCGTGATTGCCCCGGTGAGCGTGGCCATCCAGGGTGGCTCACCCATGCGGCTACTGATGTCCAGCGCCCCGATCGAGTATGTGCTGAAGAACCTGGGGGTGATCCACCTCCACTTCGATGTCGGCGGCACGCCGGCGGACATCCCCTTCGCGGGCATCTGGAATGCGTCGCTGTGGTCGCTGATCTGGGAGCTGATGTGCTATCTCGCGGTCGTCGGCCTCGGCATCGCGGGGCTGGCGAAGTTCCGCTGGGTGTCGCCGGTGATCTTGGTGCTGGCGACAATCGGGGCGGCGATGTTGCCGCCGCTGACGTTCCCCGGGGTATGGACCATTCCCCAGCTCGCCATGCGCTGCGCGATCATGTTCGCCGCAGGCGCGGTGCTCTACCACTGGCGTGATGTCATTCCCGCGCGATGGTCGCTCGTCGCAGTCTGCGTCGCCATCGTGGTGGCGGCCGGCGCGCTGCCGGACTACCGGATTGTCGCCGGGCTGCCGCTGGCGTACGCGGTGGTTGTCTCGGGCGTGCTGCTCAAGCAGAAGCGCCTGAACATCAGGACGGACGTGTCCTACGGCATGTACATCTACGCCTTCCCGGTGCAGCAGCTGCTGGCAGTCGCGGGGCTTGCGAGCATGAACCCGTTCCTGTTCTTCGTGATCTCGGTGGCGGCCACCCTGCCGTTGGCCGCAGCGAGCTGGTTCCTGGTGGAAAAGCGAGCGTTGGCGTTGAAGTCCCGCGTCAAGCCGAAGCACACCGATCCGAGGGCCCAAGCCGGGGTGGGCCCGGCTGCGTCCGGCTGAGCGACCTGCTGGGAACGTGTCCCCGGAGCGGAACCTCGAGCTGTTTGACGACGTCGCGTCAGCTCACGGCAAAATTTGACGGCGTTGCCAAGTATGGCGAGTAAGCTGATCCGCATGGCGTTTTGCAGAGCTCCCAAAGAGCCTATTTGCGTTGACCGGCACAGGGTTTCGTGACGGTGCGCACATTCCGACTGGCGTTGCAGCCGAAGCCTCCGTTCGTTACCCGGCGTTACGCCTACAAAGACCGGCAGCGCATGCTCGACGCTCTGGGGCCCGACCTGGCGCGACAGGTGCCGATGCGGTCAGACGACAGCGCGCCCGGCGACACCGCCATCGGGCGGGTGTTCGAGACCACCGAGAACGTCCATAAGCTGCGCCACTATTTCCCCATCTACCAATCGGTGCTGACCCGCACCGAACGGATGCTCGAGATCGGCGTGGACCGGGGCGGCTCGCTGCGGATGTGGCGGGAATACCTTCCGGACGCGACCATCGTCGGGCTCGACATCAGCCCGAAGGTCGCGCAGTACGACGACCCGCAAAACGACATCCACGTGCGGGTTGGCGATCAAACCGACACCAGTTTCTTGAGCAGCGTGCTCGAGGAGTTCGGCCCGTTCGACACCGTGCTCGATGACGGTGGACACACGAACAAGCAGATGATCGCCTCGTTCCAGTATTTGTTCCCCCGCCTCAAGCCGGGAGGGGTCTACATCGTCGAAGACGTCTGCGCCAATTACTGGACGCTCTACCGTGACCAGCGCGAATCATTCGTCGACTTCACCAAGTGGCTGATGGACGCCATGCACGCCCACTACCAGCAGATGAGTTCGGTGTACCAACTCATGGAAGGCCACCAGAAACGGGTCAAGGAGGTCCGGGTGCCGTTCGCCACGACGATCATCGACAGGATCGAGGTTTTCGACTCGGTGGTGGTGGTCCACCGGGCGGCGGAATCGAAGCATCTGCCGCGCGCCGTGTTCCGCTAGCGGGAGGGCCGCCAGGTGTGAGCATTTCTTTGCCAGCATCGGCGCAAGATTCCTTTTTGCCTCGGAGCCGCGTCTACAGACGTCCGGTGCAACTTCGCCCAAAACTCAGCGTGGCGTTTGAAATCGACCGACAAGACACCAAAAGCCCTCGGCCCCAACGGCTGAAGGCGAACCCGATTGCGCACCAACGTGTCGATGGGGGGCTAGGCTTATCCCGGTTTGCCGGTATGGAGATTGGGGCAGTTTTTTGACCGTGACTGATCGTGATAGCCGATCTGCCTATCTAGACCTGCTTCGGCAGGATTTGACCAGGTACGGAAACGATGAGCTGGTACCTGTGGGATGGGACTGGTTGCACCGACCCGTCTTCAAGATCGGCAACTTCATGTTGGTGCGCAAGCGCCCGTTCGATCAGCGCAAGCGCGACTTGGGTCTGGACTGGCCGGCGGATGCCCTCACCATGATCGGGATGACGCGGCTCACCAGCCTGCAACAGTGCGTGGAGACGGTGCTGACCGAGGACGTCCCCGGTGATCTGGTCGAATGCGGCGTGTGGCGCGGCGGAGCGTCGATCCTGATGCGCGCCGTCCTGTCGGCGTACGGGGATCAGACGCGATGTGTCTGGCTCGCGGATTCCTTCGCCGGTGTGCCGCCGCCTGATGCGGCAAACTACAAGGCGGACAAGGGCGACCGGCTTCATCTGGCCGCGCCGATCCTGGCGGTCTCGGAGAAGGACGTCAGGGCCAACTTTGAGCGCTACGGATTGCTGGACGACCAGGTTCGATTCCTGCCGGGTTGGTTCAAAGACACCCTGGGCGACGCTCCGATCGAACGCATTGCGGTGCTGCGACTCGACGGCGATCTCTACGAATCCACGATCCAAGGCCTGGATGGTCTTTATTCGCGGTTGTCCCCGGGCGGGTTCTGCATCATCGATGACTACCACGCCATCGATGGGTGTCGGCAGGCCGTGACGGATTTCCGCGCCACGCATGGGATCTCTGCCGAGATCGTCGAGATCGACGGCACCGGAGTGCTCTGGCGCAAGGAATGACCAGTCTTCGCATACTGACGCAGCACGGCTGGCGCCGCGACACGTGAGAGGGCGCGATCCGCGATGAAGTTTGTGTTGGCCAGTTACGGAACCCGAGGCGATATCGAGCCTTCCGTCTTTGTCGGCCGGGAACTGCAGCGCAGAGGACACTCCGTGGTGATGGCCGTCCCGCCGGACCTGGTCGATTTCACCGAGTCGGCAGGCTTGGAAGCGGTCGCCTATGGGCTGGATACCAAGACGTGGCTGGACGTCTACCGCAGCTTCTGGACGTTCGTCCTGCACCGGTTCTGGAAAGTCCGGGAGATCCGCGGATTGTGGCGCGAGATGTGGGCTCGTAGCGACGAATCCTGGGCCCAGATGAACACCACGCTGACGGCGGCGACCGAGGACGCCGACGTGTTGATCGCGGGGCAGAGCTATCAGGAGCCGGCCGCCAATGTGGCCGAGTACCACGACATCCCGTTGGTGACTGTGCACCACATCCCGATGCGGCCCAATGGTCAGCTTGTCACGCTGTTGCCGTCGCCGCTGGGTCGAACAGCGATGACGGTGTTCGACTGGCTGGGTTGGCGGTTGAACAAGAAGGTCGAGGATGCCCAGCGGCGGGAACTCGGCCTGCCGAGGGCCACCGGACCCACCTCGCGACGCATCGCCGACCGCGGATCGCTGGAAGTTCAGGCCTACGACGATGCGGCATTCCCTGGCCTGGCGGCCGAGTGGTCCCGATGGCGGGACAAGCGACCCTTCGTCGGCACCTTGACCATGGAATTGGCGACCGAATCCGATGACGAGGTGTTGTCGTGGATCGCCGCCGGGACACCGCCGATCTGCTTCGGCTTCGGCAGCATGCCGGTCGAATCGCCAGCGGAGACGGTGGCAATGATCGGCTCGGCGTGTGCGCAGTTGGGGGAGCGCGCGCTGGTATGCGCCGGGTGGAGCGACTTCAGCCAGGTCGACCTCCCCGACCACGTCAAGGTGGTGGGCGCGGTGAACTATGCGGCGGTCTTCCCGACATGCCGCGCGGTGGTCCATCACGGCGGCTCGGGTACGACCGCCGCGAGCCTGCGCGCCGGAGTTCCGACGCTGATCCTGTCGATGGATGCGAATCAAGCGCTCTGGGGCGGCCAGATCAAGCGCCTGAAAGTGGGTACCACCCGGCGCTTTTCGAAATCCAACCGCGACAATCTGGTGGCCGACCTTCGCCGCATCCTGGCACCGGGCTACGCCGGCCGCGCCCGCGAACTCGCGACCGCCATGTCCAAACCAGCGGACAGCGTGATCAACGCCGCCGACGTGGTGGAGAAGTTCGCCGACTCGAGGCGGCCGGCCTGACGCTGATGCACGTCCTGGTCGGTGCGGGGTCAACGAGCTGGACAACGAACATTGACTGGGAGGGAAAATGAACGAAGTCGACGAAAGCTGCCGGGCCTGCGGATCGACTGGCCCACACCTGGTCATCTCGGTCAAAGAGATGTATTACGGAACCCGCGAGCTGTTCGAGTATTACGTGTGCGTGGGCTGCGATACGTTGCAGATATTGACCGTGCTCGAAGGCGAAGAACTCGCCCGGCACTATCCCCGCAAATACTATTCCTACAATGCTCCCGTGGAAGCGGGCGTGTTCCCCTGGCTCACGATGCAGCAGGATCGCTTTTCATTAGGGACCGGCGGGAAGTTCATCGGCCGGATAATCGCGGCGCTGCCCCCGGGAATCCGTTCGCTGGTCGGGACTCGCGATGCCAGCGGCGACGTCGTCCGAATGCTGGGGCTGTTGAACGTGGGTCGCCAGGCGCGAGTCTTGGATGTCGGCTGCGGCGGCGGCGGGCTGCTCGAGCGGTTGGCCAGAGTGGGGTTCACCGACCTCGCCGGCGCGGACCCTTTCATCGAGGCTGACACCCGGACGCCATCCGGCGTGCCGATCACTAAGCGATTCATGGGCGAGGTCGAGGGTGAGTTCGACCTCATCATGTTCAACCATTCGCTGGAGCATGTTCCGGATCCGGTCGCGACCCTCCAGGCCGCGCGCGAGAGGTTGGCGCCCGACGGGATCTGCCTGGTTCGACTGCCGACTACCTCGTCGGAAGCATGGTCGGTCTACGGAGCGCACTGGTGCCTGATCGACGCGCCCCGGCATACCCTGGTGCCCTCGAGGCGCGGAATGGCGTTGGCGGCGGAGGCGGTGGGGCTGCAGGTGGTGGACACCTGGGATGATTCGAACTCCTCGCAGTTCTTCGGGAGCGAAGCCTACCGGCGTGACATTGCGCTACCCGAGATCAAGAGTTTCGTCGAATTGCTGCGGATCTTCGGACCCAAGCAGATGTGGCGTTGGGAACGGCGGTCGGAACGGCTCAATCGAGAGGGCCGTGGTGACCAGACCGCCTTCGTGTTACGGGCGGCATGAGATGGCCAACGAACTGTCGGCTAGTGCGCGTCTGGCGGTCAAGGTGGTACGCGGCCAGTATTGGCTGGCGCGAAAGTTGCTGCCGAAGGTGTACGCCAACGATGGCCTGATTTGCTTCAACAGCCATGCGTTCCTGGACGATCCGGAATTCCAAAGGGCCTACCAGCGCGGCGCGCGCGCAGTGGGCGACCTCGACTGGTACCAGTGGCATTGGCGCGTGCACGTCGGCTTGTGGGCGGCCAAAAGTGCGAGCCGTCTAGAGGGCGATTTCGTGGAGTGCGGTGTCAACTTCGGTTTCTTGAGCAGCGCCGTGATGGAGCATCTCGATTGGGACGAACTCGGAAAGACGTTCTTCCTGCTGGACACGTTCGCGGGTATCGATCCTCGATTCATCACCGACGGTGAGCGCGACGCGGGGGCGGTGAAAAAGAGTGAGCGCAGTCTGCAACACGGGACCTATGTCAGCGGGGTCGACAGTGTTCGGGCGAATTTCGCGCAGTGGCGCAACCACCGCATCATCGTCGGTGCGGTTCCAGAAACGCTTGATCAGGTCGACTCTGACGCGGTCGCGTTCCTCCACATCGACATGAACTGCGCACCACCTGAAGTCGCTGCGTTACGGCACTTCTGGCCGCGGCTCACTCCCGGTGCCTTTGTCCTCCTGGACGATTACGCTTATCGAGGCTTCGACGAGCAGCGCCGGGCGATGGACGAACTGGCGATCGAACTGAACGTTCCGATATGCGCGCTGCCCACGGGTCAGGGACTGCTGGTCAAGCCGGCATGACGGTCCGAAACGGGCAGCTGGCTGAATACGCCTCGTGGGTAGGGTATTCGGCGCGCAGGTACAACTTCCCTGCAGGCTGTAGAAGTCGAACATTAAGGTGGCCGCTGTAGTGAGCAAAATTTCTGGACGCACCCGCCTTTGGTTGCGCGCCATCCGTGCCGAGTACTGGGTCGCACGCAAACTGCTACCCAATGTGTACTCGAACGACGCGCTGATCTGTTTCAACAGCCACTCCTTCGTGGACGACCCGGACTTTCAGCGCGCCTACCAGCGAGGCGCCCGCGCGCTCGGCGACGAAGATTGGTATCAATGGCAGTGGCGCGTGCATGTCGGTTTGTGGGCCGCGTCGAGCGCAAGCCACCTCAAGGGCGAGTTCGTCGAATGCGGAGTCAGCTACGGCTTTTTGAGCAGCGCCATCATGGAATACCTCGATTGGGATCGATTGGGCAAGACGTTCTACCTGCTCGACACCTTCTCGGGAATCGACCCCCGCTTCATCACCGATAGTGAACGCGAGTCGGGAGCCCTCGCAAAGAGCGACGAACTCGTGCGCAACGGAATGTATGTCGATTCCGTCGACAGCGTGCGGGCGAACTTCGCACAATGGACCAATCAGCGCATCATCGTCGGCGCGGTACCGGAGACCTTGGACCAGGTCGACGCGGAATCGGTGGCGTACCTACATATCGACATGAATTGCGCTCCACCCGAAGTGGCCGCTCTGCGCCATTTTTGGCCGCGACTTACCCCCGGCGCATTCGTCCTCCTCGACGATTATGCGAACCGGGGCCGGGATGAGCAACGCGTTGCCATGGATGACGTTGCGCGCGAATTGGGCGTGTCGATATGTGCGTTGCCCACCGGTCAGGGTTTGCTGATCAAGCCACCGAACTGAGGCTGGGCGCCGGAAGTTCCAGGACGCCAACGATATCCATAGACCAGCAGGGTATCGTGACCGGGTGGCGCAAACGTGGTCAGTCAAGTTCCGTCTTGCTTGGTTCGCTTTGCGCACCGCGTATTGGATCCCTCGCACGGTGCTGCCCAGTGTCTATTCGAACGACGCGTTGATCTGCTTCAACAGCCATGCGTTCATGGACGACCCGGCCTTCAAGGGCGCCTACCAGCGTGGCGTGCAGGCCTTGGGCGGCAAGGACTTCTACCACTGGGAATGGCGGGTTCACGTCGGCCTATGGGCGGCGGCCACGGCCAGCCACCTCAAGGGTGACTTCGTCGAGTGCGGCGTCAGCCACGGTTTCCTGAGCAGTGCCGTGATGCAGTATCTCGATTGGGACCGTCTGGGTAAGACCTTCTACCTGATGGACACCTTCGACGGGATGGATGCCCGGTTCGTCACTGCCGAGGAACGTGAGGCCGGGGCGCTGACCAAGAGCAAGGCGGCACTGGACTTCGGCATCTACGCGAACTCCGCCGACAGTGTGCGGGCCAATTTCGCGCAGTGGCGCAATCAGCGGATCATCGCGGGCACGGTCCCCGAGACCTTGACTGAGGTCGACACGGACACCATTGCCTTCCTCCATATCGACATGAACTGTGCACCACCCGAAGTCGCGGCGCTGCGTCATTTCTGGCCGCGGTTGGTGCCCGGCGCCGTCGTGCTCCTCGACGACTACACCCAACGCGGTCGCGATGAGCAACGGATGGCCATGGACGAGGTGGCCGCAGAGTTGGGTGTGGTGATCTGCGCCCTGCCGACGGGCCAGGGATTGCTCCTCAAGCCGGCCGGCTGAGACCGGCGCCCGTCGACGGCCGACTCAACGCGCCCGCCGGCGCACCGCACCTTCGAAGAGGTCCGCGGCCTTGGTGACGCTTTGGCTGGGTTCGGTCATCATGGTGGCGACCGCACGGGCCCGACTTGCATGTTCCGGCGTGAGGATGCGGCGCAGGTCGGCGGTCAACGATTTTTCGGAAGTGCTGGAGAGACGTCGGGAAGCCCCTACCTTCAGCCGTTTCAGCTGATTTCCCCAGTAGGGCTGGTCTGCGGAACTCCACAGGATCAGGGTGGGAACGCCGGCGCGCAGGCTCGCGGCCGTGGTGCCGGAGCCTCCGTGATGCACGATCGCTCGGCACGCGGGGAATACTGTCGCATAGTTCACGGTGCCCACCACCTTGACGTGGGCGGAATGCCCCACGCCGCTGAAGTCGGTCCCGCCACCGCAGACCAATGCGCGCTCGCCCAGTTGCGCGCATGCGGCACTGATCATCTCGACTGTCTCGGCCGGGGACGCGACCGGAATGCTGCCAGTCGCGAAGCATATCGGAGGCGTCCCATCGGCGATCCAGGACGTGACCTCCGCGTCGGTCTCGGTGGCCAATCCCATCGTCAACGCTCCGACGAAGGGACGCCGGTCGCCCCAAGTGGACCATTCCGCTGCCAGTCCGGGGACTGAAACCGCGTCGTAGGCCTGGATTTCCAGTGACTCGCGGGCGGCAATTCGGCGCGGGGAAGGGGCAGTGGCCTTCGGTAGCCCGAGTTCGAGCCGCTGCGCGTCCTCGACCTCTTTGGTCATGCGCCACAGCATCCACTCCGAGATCGTCCCCGCGGAGCGCACCAGCACCGACGGCAGCATGGGCACCAGGCGGCCGTTGGGTCGCATCGGGAAATGGTGCAGGGTGGCCAGGGGGATGTCGTAATGCTCGGCGACGTTGGCCGCGGGCTGTTCGTAGTTCAGGCCGGTCGACAGCAGGTCGGCGCCGGCCGCCAGGGAGGCGAGGGTCGTGCTGGTCTCACCCCAGTACTCGACGATCGGCCGCCACAATTCCCGCAGTGAGCCGAGCGGGTTTCGCAGCAGCTGCGTCCAGAAATTCCGAAGGAATTCCTCCTGCAGGAATCGCGGCAGCTCGGGGCCGTAGGGGACCGCGACCAGCCCGGCCGCCTCGGCGAACTCGACCAGGTCCGGCGGCACCGCCAAGCGGACGTCGTGTCCTCGACGCTGCAGTTCGCGGCCGATACTCACCGACGGCTCGACATCGCCGCGGGTTCCGTAACAAGCCAGCGCAAACTTCATACAGGTCTGGACCTTTCATCGTCGCTCGCTTGCCGGCACCGCCGATCGTGGCACGGCTGTCCGTGCCGCCGCCGTGTCATATCGATATCACAAGCTCCCAGCGGGTGCGCTTTACGCCGATGAAATCGGCTACGAGACGCCCAGTCTCTGACATACTCCGGAGATGGCTCTCAGAAGTCCGGGGCGGGAGCCTCGTATTCGGGCGAAGTTGAACGCGAAGTTCACCCAATCTGCGCAAAAGTTCATCTATCGCTATACAACTCGCAGGCTCGACGCCGATGACGCCGAGGAGGTGGTGTTCCTCAACTACGGCTACGAGGAAGATCCGCCGATGTCGGTGCCACTGGCGGAGGTCGATGAACCGAACCGCTATGCCATCCAGCTCTATCACAGCACCGCCACCCAGGCCGACCTGCGAGGCAAGCGCGTCCTCGAGGTCGGTTGTGGCCACGGCGGCGGAGCCGCCTATCTTGCGCGCGCGTTGCAACCGAGTTCCTATACCGGCCTGGATGTGAATCCGGTCGGTATCGAGTACTGCCGGAAGACGCATGACGTGGCCGGCCTGGATTTCGTCCAGGGCGATGCGGAGGATCTGCCGTTCGGCGACCAATCCTTTGATGCCGTCCTCAATGTCGAGTCATCCCATCTATACCCGCGGTTTCCCCGATTCCTCGAAGAGGTTGCGCGGGTGCTGGCGCCCGGCGGACACTTCCTCTACACCGATGCCCGCGCAGCCCATGCCATCGCCGGCTGGGAGGCCGCGCTGGCGGCGGCGCCGCTACGGTTGTGCACGCAGCGAGTGATCAACACCGAGGTCAGACGCGGGATGGCAACCACCCTGCAGCAATGGCAGAACGTGATCGATCGCGTCACGCCCCGGCCCTTGCGTCGGGTGGTGCGGGATTTCGCACCGGCGCAACGGGCCTACGACGACCTGGGCAGCGACGGGTCCTCGGAATATCGGATGTACAGCTTCGTCAAGGAGTGACGTCGATCCCGGGTAGCGCCGAAATAGCTTGCAGTGCAATGCAAAGAACAGCGGGCCCGTTGTTTCCGTCACAAATCCATACCGATGGCCGACATTTGCGGTGGGTATAGTCGACGATATGAATCTCGCCGAGTCGATCGAACGTGGCCTGGATTGGCTCAAGGCTCCCAAGCAGTTGCCGGGCCGACTCGAAATGGAGACGCAGCGAGGCCGCCGCCTCGAGCTTGAGGTGGTTTCCTTCGCCATCCGATCACCGATCGCCGGCGGCGTCACGCTTCGGGTCCCGGTGTTCGTCATGATCCTGCCCAGGGGGTCTTCGCCGTTGCAGGAAGCACCGGAACGCTCCGATACCGACCTCGGCCAGTAAGTTTCTCTGCTCCGCGCCGACCCGGCTACCTCTTCGGCTCCGTGCCCCGTGCTGCATTTCCACCCGATCAGTGGCGTCGTGATGCGTCCGCGCCGGCACCGAATCTTTTACTCCACGACTGTGGTGAACGGGCAACGATCAGGTGGAATCTTTGGCATTTCGCGGCACCGACCGGCTTGATCTGGCGCGTCTTTGCCCAGTTCGCGCGCGGGCGGCGACGGCCTGCTCCGAGGCTCGACCCGGCCCCGGTGGGAGTAGCCGATCGGGCACCGTCGGCGCTGTCGGTCGTGGCTCTCCGGTGGAATCGGCCGCGGCACGGCGTGCTCAGCGAAGATGCGCCGGACCTGCGAAAAGCCGAGCTGGACGGGTTCGCACCACGAATCCGGGGCCGGTGTCGCAGGGGGCGGACGGGGCCCAACCCACATGACTCTCACAATCTGGCAAAACTCGCAATATCCGGGCCCTGCGCAACAGGCGCCACAACCTCGTTAAAGTGTCTGAAAGTCGCTTTACAGCTAAGTGTATAAGCGGGCTAACTGAATTCAATAAGCCAGCCTACCCCCGGAAACTTCGCGAATATCTCAGGCGCTATCCTGAGACCTCCCGTATGTTGGGGTACGTCTGATGTCCGCTAAGCAGTATGGAGAAAAGTGAGCATCAACCCGTTCGATGACGACAATGGCAGCTTCTACGTCTTGATCAATGACGAAGAGCAGCACAGCTTATGGCCGAATTTTGCCGACGTGCCAGCCGGCTGGGAGGTGGTTTATGGCGAAGCGAGTCGCGCTGCCTGTTTAGAGTACATCGAACAAAATTGGACCGATATACGGCCGAAGAGCCTGCGTCAGAGATTGGCGCAGGGTGGGGTTCTTTAGGGCCAATTCTTTTGGTGGGGAATTTGAATAATGGAACCTGACCTCGGGGCGCTACCGCTGTCGCGCGGCCAGTTGGACATTTGGCTTTCGCAGGAAAGCGGCCTCGCCGGCACCGAATGGCAGCTGGGCCTGCTGGGTCGAATTGACGGCGCCGTCAGGCATGACCTCATGGAGCGGGCTGTTCGGCAGGCTCTGCAAGAGGCCGAGCCGGCGCGGGCGTCGTTCTTTGAAGTGGACGGCCAGGTGTTCCAGCGGGCCCTCGATTACTCCGACCTGGAGCTGCCTTTATTTGATGTCCGAGACGCGGGCGACCCGGAACGGGAAGTTCGCGAATTAGCGTCATCAATTCAGCACACCCCATTGCCGCTCACCGGCAAGCTCGTGAAGTTTGCGCTATTCCGCACGCAGGAAAATGAATTCTGGTTGTTCGGATTGGGACATCACATCTCAGTCGACGGCTTGGGAATGGCGCTGGTGAGCCGACGTATTGCGACAATTTATACGGCATTGGCTAAAGGTGAAACGGTTCCGCCCGCCTATTTCGGATCGTTGCAAGACCTTGTCGATTGCGAGACTCAGTACGAGGAGTCGACCGATTTCCAGGACGATCTGGCGTACTGGCAAAGCAACCCGCCGCCGGATGCCGGACTCGATCAGCCGCAATCTTCAGGGGCTGACGGGCGCGACGCGTACGCGCCCTCCGCGTCGGTTCCCATCGATCCGGCGGTCGTGGGCGATATCAAGGAACTCTCCAAGAGCCTGCGCATCCGTCGGTACACGGTGACCACCGCGGCGTGCGCGCTGTTGGCACGGTCGTGGTCCGCGAACGGTTCGGAGGTGGCACTCGATTTCCCGGTCAGCCGGCGAGTGCAGGCCGAGTCGAAGACGCTTCCCGCCATGCTGGCCGGCGTGGTGCCTCTGGTGCTGAGCGCTCCGCCGGAGATGACCGTGGGCGAATTCTGTCGACATGTCGATGTGCGTATCCGGGAACTTCTGAAACATCAGCGGTTTCCAGTGCACGCCCTGGGGGCGGACGGAACTGTCGGCGGTCCGCGGCAAGCCTCGAACCGGGTGGCCGTCAACTTCATTCCGTCCAGGCTCACCGCGGACCTCGCCGGCGCCCCGATATCGGTGTCGTACACCAACCACGGCCCCACGAGCAGTTTCGGACTCTTTTTCCTCGGCGCCGGTGACGAGCTGTTTCTGAGTACCGCGGGCGCGGGGGAACCGTTCGCGAACTTCGAGGTGGCCGAATTGGCCGACCACATTCAACGTGTCATCACGGCGATGGCTGCCGATCCGGACCGACGATTGTCGTCACTGGATCTGCTCGCGGGCGATGAGCGCGCTGAACTGGAAAGCTTTGGCAACCAGGACGCCCTGGCCCCCGACGCGGACACGATCGCGATCACCGAATTTTTCGCGAGGCGAGTCGCCGAGGCTCCGGATACGGTCGCGTTGACCTTCGAGGGCCGCGCGCTGACCTACCGCGAACTCGATGCGGCCGCCAACCGCTTGGCGCACGTCCTCGCGGCCGGCGGCGTGGGGCCGGGCGAGCGGGTCGCCTTGGTGACGGAGCGCTCGGCCGACGCCGTGGTTGCGATTCTGGCAGTGCTCAAGACCGGTGCGGCGTATCTGCCGATCGATCCGGCGGTGCCGGCCTCCCGAATTGAATACATCCTTTCCGACGCGAAGCCGATCGCGGCGATCACCACCGCCGAGTTGCGAGCAAGGTTGGACGGCTACGACATCACCGTCGTCGACGTCGCCGACCCCGCGGCGGATGCCCAGCCCAGCTCGCCCTTGCCCGGCCCGCGCCCCGACGACATCGCCTACATCATTTACACCTCGGGCACCACCGGTGCCCCCAAAGGCGTTGCGGTTACCCATCACAACGTCACCCAGCTGATGACGTCACTGGATGCCGGCCTGCCCAACCCCGGGGTGTGGCCGCTGTGCCACTCCCTGGCTTTCGACGTGTCGGTCTGGGAGATCTGGGGCGCCCTGCTGCGCGGCGGCCGCCTGGTGGTGGTGCCCGAATCCGTGGCGGGCTCGCCCGAGGACTTCCACCGGGTGCTGGTGGAGCAGGGTGTCAACGTCCTGACCCAGACTCCGTCGGCGGTGGCGATGCTCCCGGTCGAGGGGCTGGAGTCAACCGCGTTGGCGGTCGTCGGTGAGGCCTGCCCCGCTGCGGTGGTCGATCGGTGGGCACCCGGACGCGTGATGATCAACGCCTACGGCCCGACCGAGACCACCATGTGCGTCGCGATCAGCGCACCGTTGCAGGCCGGATCAGGGGTTGTGCCCATCGGCTCGCCGGTACCCGGGGCGGCGCTGTACGTCCTGGACACCTGGATGCAACCGGTGCCTGCGGGAGTGGTCGGTGAACTTTACGTCGCCGGTGACGGTGTGGCACCGGGCTACATCAGCAGATCCGACCTGACGGCGTCGCGATTCGTCGCGTGCCCGTTCGTCGGCGCGGGAGCGCCAGGGCAACGTATGTACCGCACCGGAGACCTGGTGCGCTGGGGCGACGACGGCCAACTGCAGTATCTGGGCCGCGCTGATGAGCAGGTCAAGATCCGCGGCTACCGCATCGAATTGGGTGAAGTGCACGCCGCGTTGTCCGCGCTCGACGGTGTCGCCACCGCCGCCGTGATCGCACGTGAGGATCGGCCCGGGGACAAGCGTCTGGTCGGCTATATCACCGGAACCGCTGACCCCGCCGAGGTTCGCGCCCAACTGGCGGACCGGCTGCCGCCGTACATGGTGCCCGCGGCCGTGGTGGTGCTGGAAGCATTGCCGTTGACCCCCAACAACAAACTGGACACCCGCGCCCTGCCGGCGCCGGAGTACATCGGTGCCGGTCGCGACTATCGCGCCCCGGCCTCGGCGGTGGAAGAAGTCCTGGCCGGCATCTACGCCCAGGTTCTGGGCGTGGAGCGGGTCGGTGTCGACGACTCGTTCTTCGATCTCGGCGGCGACAGCATCCTGTCGATGCAGGTGGTGGCGCGGGCGCGGGCAGCCGGGGTGTTGTGCCGACCGCGCGACGTCTTCGTCGAGCAGACGGTGGCCCGGTTGGCCACCGTGGTCGAGGTCGTCTCCGGTGAGGCCGCCGAGGTCGACGAGGGTATCGGCGCCGTGGTCGCCACGCCGATCATGCACTGGTTGCGCGAAAACACCGGGGCGACCGACCAGTTCAATCAAGCCCTGGTGATACAGGCTCCGGGCGGGGTCGGCGAGACCGATGTGCTCGTCGTTCTGCAGGCAGTGCTGGACCGGCACGCCACGCTGCGGCTGCGCGCCGAGGAGCGCGATGCCGCCGACGGATGGTCGCTGCTGGTGCCCGAGGCCGGCGCCGTACCGGCCCGCGCTTGCCTGGTCAGCGTGGAGACGTTGTCCGAAGAGGCGTTGGTGGCCGCGAGAGCGCGGCTGGATCCGGCTGCCGGAAAGATGCTCAGCGCCCTCTGGGTGCCCGACACCGGACAACTGGCACTGATCATTCACCACCTGGCTGTGGACGGGGTGTCCTGGCGAATTCTGTTGGAAGACATGAACATTGCCTGGGCGCAGCATCACACCGGTCAGCCGATCGCGTTGCCGACGGGCGGGACGTCGTTCGCCGGCTGGTCGGCGCTGTTGGCCGAACACGCCCGTACCGCCGAGGTGGCCGGGCAAGCAGACGCGTGGCGAAAGGTATTGCAGACACCGCCGGTGCTGCCCGCGGTGCAGCCGACGGCCGACACCTACGCCAACGCCGGTCGGCTCTCGGTGTCCCTGGACGCCGACACCACCCGGCAGGTGCTCGGTGCGGCTCCCACCGCGTTTCACGCCGGGGTTCAAGACATCCTGCTGATCGCATTCGGGCTGGCCTGGACCGAGTTCCTGGGCACCGCGGGCCCGATCGGCGTCGATGTCGAGGGCCACGGGCGCGCCGAGGAACTCGGCAACAACATCGACCTGTCCCGCACCGTGGGTTGGTTCACCACCAAGTACCCCGTCGCCTTGAGCGTGGACCGACTCGACTGGGAAGCGCAGGTGCGCACCGGTGCGCCCGCCCTCGGTACCGTCATCAAGGCGGCCAAGGAGCAACTGCGGGCCCTGCCCGACGGCCTGAGCTACGGCCTGCTGCGTTACTTGAACCCCGACGTCGAGTTGGCCGGGGCGGAGCCGACCATCGGCTTCAACTACCTGGGCCGGCTGGGGGCCGGAGCCACCGAGCTCTCTGAGGAACTGTGGCGGATCAGCCAGGACAGCCTGGCGCTGACGGATATCGCCTCGGCGGTACCGATGCCGTTGGCGCACACCGTGGAACTCAACGCCGGGACCATGGACAGCGACGCCGGACCGCTCCTGCAGGCCGCCTGGACCTGGGCGCCCTCAGCGCTGAACCGCGATCAGATCAGCACACTGAGTCGGTTGTGGTTCGAAGCGCTGGCCGGCATCTGTGCGCACGTGCGCTCGGGCGGCGGCGGTTTGACACCGTCGGACCTTGCCCCGGTTCAGCTGAGCCAGCAGCAGATCGACGAACTGACGCGGCGCTCCGAGATCGCCGATGTACTGCCGCTGACCCCGCTGCAGCAGGGCCTGCTTTTCCAGTCCAGCTTCGTCGAGGCGACGGCAGGCGCCGACGGCCCGGGCGGGGCCACCGACAGCGACATCTATGCGGTGCAATTGGGCATCACCATGACAGGTGCGCTGGAGCCGAACCGGCTGCGCGAGGCGGTGCATGCCGTGATCGCCCGTCATCCGAACCTGGCCGCACGGTTCTGCGAAGACTTTGGTGAGCCGGTGCAGATCATCCCGGCGAAGCCGGAGATAGCCTGGCAGTACGTCGAATTGACGGCAGCCGACGACGAGGTCGAGCAGTTCTGCGCCGCCGAACGTACCGCGGTCTGCAAGCTCAACGACGAGCCGGTGTTCCGCGCGGCGCTGATCCGCACCGCGGGCAACCGGCACCGGCTGGTACTGACCATCCACCACATCGTGATCGACGGATGGTCGCTGCCGATCCTGTTGCAGGACATCTTCGCGGGTTACTACGGGCAGCGGCTTCCGGCCGCCGCGCCCTACCGCGGCTTCGTGACCTGGTTGGCCGCCCAAGACGCCGAGGCAGCCAAAGCGGCCTGGCGCAAGGTCTTCGAAGGCTTCGAGACGCCCACGCTGGTCGCGCCACCGGCGCAGTCCGGACTACGCGGGGTGGAGTCTTACCACGTGCCTGAGGACATCTCCCGGGCTCTCACCGAACTGGCCCGCGCGCAGCGCACCACCGTCAACACGGTGCTGCAAGCCGCGTGGGCACAGATGTTGACCTGGTTGACCGGTCAGCACGACGTGGCCTTCGGAACCGCGGTGTCCGGGCGACCCGCGGACCTGCCGGGCGCGGAATCGATGGTCGGTCTGTTGATCAACACCGTGCCGGTACGCGCGAACATCACGGCGACGACCACCGTCGCCGACCTGCTGGACCAGCTGCAACACGCCCATAACGACACTGTCGAGCACGACCACTTGGCGCTCAACGAAATCCATCGCCTCACCGGCCAGGATCGCCTCTTCGACACACTGTTCGTCTACGAGAACTACCCGATCGACGCCGACGCACTCCTGGGCGTGCAGGAGTTGGCGATCACCGAATTCACCAGCCGCGAGTACAACCACTACCCGCTGTCGGTGGTGGCCATGCCCGGGCAACGGCTGGGGCTGCGCGTCGAGTTCGACACCGAGATCTTCGATGCCGACGCCGTCGAAACCCTGATCAATCGGCTCCAGCACGTGCTGGCCGCCATGGCCGCCGACCCCACGCGGCGGATGTCCGCGATCGACCTGCTCGACGACGCCGAGCACCGACGCCTGGACGAGTGGGGCAACCGCGAGGTCCTCACCCGCCCGGACACCACTGCGGTCGCCATCCCGGCGTTGTTCGACCAGCAGGTAATGCGTGCTCCCGACGCGGTCGCGCTGACCTTCGAGGGTCGGTCGCTGACCTACCGCGAACTCGACGAGGCGGCCAACCGACTGGCGAATCTGCTGACCAGCCAAGGCGCCGGGCCGGGCCAGCGGGTGGCGTTGTTGCTGCCCCGCACCGCGGATGCGATCACGGCGATCCTGGCGGTGCTCAAGACCGGCGCGGCGTATCTGCCGATCGACCCCGCCCATCCCGACACCCGCGTCGAGTTCATGCTCTCGGATGCGGCTCCGGTGGCGGCGATCACCACGGCGGACCTACGGGCGCGACTGGTGACCTCCGATGTGCCACAGATGGCGATCGTCACCATCGACGACTCGGCAATCGACACACAGCCCAGCACTGCGCTGCCCATCCCGGCCCCGGACAACATCGCCTACATCATCTACACCTCGGGAACCACCGGCACCCCCAAGGGCGTCGCGGTCACACACCGAAACGTCACCCAATTGCTGGAAGCGCTGGATTCGGAGCTCTCTGCCGAACTGGTGTGGACGCAGTGTCATTCACTGGCCTTCGACTACTCGGTCTGGGAAATCTGGGGCGCACTGCTCTACGGCGGGCGCCTGCTCGTGGTGCCGGACTCCGTCGTTCGTTCCCCCGAGGACCTGCACGCCCTGCTGGTCACCGAGAAGGTCGGCTTGCTGAGCCAGACACCCTCGGCGTTCTACGCCCTCCAGACAGCCGACGCGCTGCAGCCCGAGCTGGGCCAGCAGCTGGCGCTGCAGACCGTGGTGTTCGGCGGCGAAGCCCTTGAGCCACAACAGCTATCCGGCTGGCTGCAACGCCATCCAACACTGCCGCGCATGATCAACATGTACGGCATCACCGAGACCACCGTGCATGCCTCGTTCCGGGAGATCGGTGATGAGGACGTCGCGAACAACGCCAGCCCCATCGGCGTGCCGCTCAAGCACCTGGCCTTCTTCGTTCTCGACGGTTGGTTGCGGCAGGTGCCGGTGGGCGTGGTCGGCGAACTGTATGTAGCCGGGTCCGGCCTGGCGAGCGGCTATGTCGGCCGCTCGGATCTGACGTCGACGCGTTTCGTGGCCTGCCCGTTCGTCGGCGCAGGAGCGCCGGGACAACGTATGTATCGCACCGGGGATCTGGTGTCCTGGGGCGCCGACGGCCAGTTGCGGTATGTGGGTCGTGCCGATAAACAGGTCAAGATCCGCGGCTACCGCATCGAACTCGGCGAAGTGCATTCCGCGCTGGCGGATCTCGACGGCGTCGAGCAGGCTGCCGTGATCGCGCGCGAGGACCGTCCCGGTGACAAGCGGTTGGTCGGGTACATCACCGGCAGTGCCGATCCCGTCAAGGTGCGGGCAGCGCTGGCCGAGCGACTCCCGGCCTACATGGTGCCGGCGGCGGTGGTGGTGTTGGAGGCACTGCCGCTGACGGTCAACGGAAAGCTCGACACCCAGGCCCTGCCGGCCCCCGAATTCCAGGACGTGGATCAGTACCGTCCGCCGGCCGACGCGGTTGAGGAACTGCTCGCCGGAATCTACGCGCAGGTCCTCGGTGTCGAGCGAGTCGGAGTGGATGATTCGTTCTTCGACCTTGGCGGAGACAGCATTTCGTCGATGCAGGTGGTGGCCCGAGCGCGGGCGGCCGGACTGGTATGTCGGCCGCGGGACATCTTCGCCGAGCAGACCGTGGCCCGGCTGGCCCAGGTGGTCGCCTTTGCCGACAACGCAACCGGTGTCGTCGATCGGGGCACGGGTGCGGTGGTCGCCACCCCGATCATGCGGTGGCTCTACAGCCTCGACGGCCCGGTGGATCAGTTCAACCAAACCGTCGTGGTGCGTGCTCCCGCCGGGGTGACAGAACCCGACGTCCTGGTGGTTCTGCAGGCGCTGTTGGATCGCCACGCCATGCTGCGGTTGCGCGCGTCCGGGAGTGACTTGTCGCTGACCGTGCCTGACGAGGGCGCGGTCTCGGCACCTGATTGCCTGTCGACGGTGGCGGCGTTGTCGGAGGACGCGCTGGTTGCCGCGCGGCGGCGGCTGAACCCGACGACCGGACAGATGCTGAGCGCGCTGTGGGTGCCGGAGACCTCCCAGTTGGCGCTGCTGATCCATCACCTCGCCGTGGACGCCGTCTCGTGGCGAATCCTGTTGGAAGACCTCAACATCGCGTGGGCGCAGCATCACGGTGGACAGCCGATCGAGCTGCCTTCGGGGGGCACGTCATTCGCGCGCTGGTCGTCGCTGCTGGCCGACTACGCCGCCGACAGCGGGGTAGCGGCGAAGGCGGACACCTGGCGCGAGATGGCCGCATTACCGGCGGTGCTGCCGGCACCGGCACCCGAGGCCGACACCTACGCCACCGCGGGCCAGTTGTCGGTGTCGCTGGATGTGGAGACCACCAGGCAACTGCTCGGTGCGGTGCCGACGGCGTTTCACGCCGGGGTGCAAGACATTCTGCTGATCGCATTCGGGTTGGCCTGGAAGGAATTCCTGGGCATCGGCGACGCGCCGTTCGGTGTCGACGTCGAGGGGCACGGCCGCGCCGAAGAACTGCTCGGCGACGTCGACCTGTCCCGCACCGTCGGATGGTTCACCAGCAAGTACCCGGTCGCGTTGGCCGTCGGTGACCTGTCTTGGGAGCAGGTCAGCAACGGCGATGCGGCCCTGGGCGCGGTCATCAAGGACGTCAAGGAGCAGCTGCGCGCCCTGCCCGACGGCTTGACCTACGGGCTGCTGCGGTATTTGAACGCGGGCGTCGAGTTGCCCGGAACCGACCCGACCATCGGCTTCAACTACCTGGGTCGGCTGGGCGCCGGCACGGCGGACCTTTCCGAGGACCTGTGGCGCATCGACCAGGACGCGGTGGCGGTCACCGCCGCAGGATCGGCCGTGCCAACACCGTTGGGCCACACCGTGGAACTCAACGCCGGCACCATGGACACCGACGCCGGGCCGCAGCTGCACGCAACGTGGACGTGGGCGCCGTCGGCCCTCGATCGCGACCAGGTCGATCGCGTTGGCCGGTTGTGGTTCGAGGCGCTGGCCGGTATCTGCGCACACGTGTGCACCGGTGGCGGCGGGCTGACGCCGTCGGACCTCGCCCCGGCCCGCCTGAGCCAGCAGGAGATCGACGAGCTGACGCAGCGCGAGTCGGTCGCCGATGTGTTGCCCCTGACCCCGCTGCAACAAGGTCTGCTGTTCCACACCGTGGCTACACAGGGCGGCGAGGATCTGTACGCGGTGCAGCTGGACATCACGGTGGCCGGGCCGCTCGAGCCCCAGCGCCTGCGCGAAGCCGTGCACACGGTGCTCAAGCGACGCCCGAACGTGGTGGCCCGGTTCTGCGAAGACTACGGCGAGCCCGTGCAGATTCTGTCGGCCGATCCCGCGCTGGCGTGGCAGTACGTCGACCTGACCGGCAACGGCGGCGGCAACGTCGAAGACGAAGTCCAGCGGCTGTCCGCCGCGGAACGTGCGGCCGTCGTCGACCTCGAGCAGCCGGTATTCAGAGCCGCGTTGATCCGCACGGCAGCGGATCAGTTCCGGTTCGTGATCACCAACCACCACATCGTGCTCGACGGCTGGTCGAAACCCATTTTGCTGCAGGAGATCTTCGCCAGTTACTTCGGCGAGCGGCTGCCCGCGCCGGTGCCGTACCGCCGGTTCGTCACCTGGCTGGCCGACCAGGACAACGATGCCGCCCGCGAAGCGTGGCGCGCGGTGTTCGACGGATTCGAGACACCGACTTTGGTGGGACCGTCGGGGTTGGCACTGGGGCGACGCGGTGTGGAGTCGTTTACCGTGTCCGCGGAAATCACGCAGGCCCTGGGCGAATTGGCGCGGTCCTGCCGCACCACCGTCAGCACGGTGTTGCAGGCCGCCTGGGCACAGCTGCTGACGTGGCTGACCGGTCAGCACGATGTCGCGTTCGGCACCGCGGTCTCCGGGCGACCCACCGATCTGGTGGGGGCGGAGTCGATGGTGGGCTTGTTGATCAACACGGTGCCGGTGCGCGCGACCATCACGGCCGAGACCACCATCGCCAGCTTGCTGAGCCAGATCCAAAGCGGTTATACGGCCACCCTGGACCACCAGCACCTGGCGCTGCACGAAATTCACCGTGTAACGGATCATGATCAGTTGTTCGACACCATGTTCGTGTACGAGAACTACCCGATTGACGCGGCCGCCTTGTTGGGCGTCCGCGAGTTGGCGATCACCGATTTCACCAACCGCGAGTACAACCACTATCCACTTTCGGTGCAGGCGGTTCCGGGTCATGAACTGGGTCTACGCGTCGAATTCGACACCCACGTGTTGAGCGCAGCACGAATCCAGAAGTTGGTAAAGCGATTCCAACGGGTACTGGAGAACATGACAGCGGACACGAGGGAGCAATCATGACTGTGGATTCCACCCGGACGCTGTTGTCGTTTGACGCGCTCGACGACGACGAGCACGATCTGCTCGACGAGTGGGGCAACCGCGCGGTGCTGACCGAGCCCGGCCCCACCCCGGTTTCGATTCCGGAGCTCTTCACCACGCAGGTGAACCGCGCGCCGGACACGGTCGCACTGGTGTGCGGGGACCGCCAGTGGAGCTACCGACATTTGGACGACACGGCCAATCGGTTGGCCCACCTGTTGGCAAGCAAGGGCGCGCGCCCGGGTGAAACCGTCGCGCTGCTGATTCCCCGCTCCGCCGAAGCGATTTTGGCCATCCTGGCCGTGTTGAAGACCGGGGCGGCGTACCTGCCGATCGACCCCGCGCACCCCGATTCGCGGATCGACTTCATGGTTTCAGACGCCACCCCGGTGGTGGCGCTGACCTCCGCGGACCTGCGGGCCCGCTTCGAAGGATCCGACCTACCGGTCCTGGAAGTCGACGACCCCGCAGTGCACAGTCAGTCCAGCGCCGCGCTACCGGCGCCCGCGCCGGATGACCTGGCGTACATGACCTACACGTCGGGCACGACCGGGATTCCGAAAGCGGTTGCGGTCACCCATCACAACGTGGCACAGCTGGTCGACGCTCTGCACGCCGACCTGCCCGCCCGACCGGGGCAGGTGTGGTCGCAATGGCATTCGCTGGTGTTCGACGTGTCGGTGTGGGAGATCTGGGGTGCGCTGCTGCACGGCGGCCGTCTGGTGATCGTGCCGGAGGCGGTCGCCACGTCTCCCGAGGACCTGCACAACCTGTTGATCACCGAAAAGGTGAGTGTGCTGTGCCAAACTCCCTCGGCGGCGGGCATGTTGTCCCCCGAGGGGCTCGAATCGACCACGCTGGTGGTCGCTGGTGAGGCCTGCCCCACCGAGTTGGTGGATCGCTGGGCCACCGATGGGCGCGTGATGATCAACGCCTACGGTCCTACCGAGGCCACCATCTACGCGGCCATGAGTGCGCCGCTGCGACCAGGCGCCGGGGTGGCCCCCATCGGCTCGCCGGTACCCGGCGCGGCGCTGTTCGTGCTCGACAAGTTCCTACGGCCGGCACCCGAGGGCGTCGTCGGCGAGCTGTATGTCGCAGGTACCGGCGTGGCACCGGGATATGCGCGTCGGTCCGGGTTGACGGCATCGCGGTTCCTGGCGTGCCCGTTCGGCGGGCCTGGTGCACGGATGTACCGCACCGGAGACCTGGTGCGCTGGGGCGACGACGGACAGTTGCACTATCTGGGCCGCGCCGACGAGCAGGTCAAGATCCGCGGTTACCGCATCGAACCCGGCGAAGTGCAGGCGGTGTTGGCCCGCCAGGACGGCGTCGAGCAGGCGGTCGTGATCGCCCGCGAGGATCGTCCCGGCGACAAGCGGCTGGTCGGCTACATCACCGGTACCGCTGACCCGGCCCAGGCCCGCACCGCCCTGGCCGCGACCCTGCCGGCCTACATGGTCCCGGCCGCAGTCGTGGTGCTGGAGACGCTGCCGCTGACCGTCAACGGAAAGCTGGACAAACGCGCGCTGCCGGCCCCCGAATACCGCAGTGCGGCTGCGGAATATCGCGCTCCGTCGACCGCCCTCGAAGAAATCCTGGCCGACATCTTCGCCCAGGTGCTCGGCGTCGAGCGAATCGGCGTCGACGATTCGTTCTTCGACCTCGGTGGCGACAGCATCCTGTCCATGCAGGTGGTGTCCCGCGCGAGGGCGGCCGGTGTGCAATGCCGGCCACGCGATCTGTTCGTCGAGCAGACCGTGGCCCGAGTCGCTCAGGTCGCATCGTTCGCCGCGGGTCAGTCCGACGAGGTCGACGAGGGAACCGGCCCGGTTTCGGCCACCCCGATCATGCACTGGTTGCAAAGCGTGGATGGCCCGGTCGATCAGTTCAACCAGACGTTGGTGCTGAAGGCCCCAGCTGGGGTGACCGAGGCCGACGTGCACGTCGTACTGCAGGCCCTGCTGGATCGGCACGCCACCTTGCGGTTGCGGGTCGAGGAGCAGGACAGCGGCGCAGACTGGTCGTTGCTGGTGCCCGAAGTCGGTGCGGTGCAGGCACGTGACTGTGTAACCAGCGTCGCCTCGTTGGACGACGATGCAGTCGTGGCAGCGCGGACGCGACTGGATCCCGCAGCAGGCAGGATGCTCAGCGCCGTTTGGGTGCCCGAGTCGCGGCAGTTGGCGTTGATGATCCATCACCTGGCCGTCGACGGCGTGTCCTGGCGAATCCTGCTGGAGGACTTGAACCTCGCCTGGGCCCAGCACCACAGCCAACAACCAATCGCGCTGCCGACGGGCGGAATCTCTTTCGCGCGTTGGTCTGCGCTACTGGCCGACTATGCCGGCGACCCCGCGGTTTCGGAGACCGCCGAGATCTGGCAGGAGGTGGCCGCCACGCCTGCGGTGTTGCCGGCGCCGGCACCCGAGGTCGACACCTACGCCACCGCCGGCCAGCTGACCGTATCGCTGGACGTCGAGACCACCCGTCAGTTGCTCGGTGAGGTACCGGCGGCGTTCAACGCCGGGGTACAGGACATCTTGCTCATCGCGTTCGGCTTGGCGTGGAACGAGTTCCTCGGCGGCGACACGACAATCGGTGTCGACGTCGAGGGACACGGCCGCGCCGAGGAACTGCTCGGCGACGTCGACCTGTCCCGGACCGTCGGATGGTTCACCACCAAGTACCCGGTCGCGTTGGCCCCGGACCGGTTGTCGTGGGAGCAGGTCAGCAGCGGCGATGCGGCCCTGGGCGCGGTCATCAAGGACGTCAAGGAACAGCTGCGGGCCCTGCCCGACGGCTTGACCTATGGGCTACTGCGATATTTGAACGCGGACGTCGAGTTGTCCGAAACCGATCCCACCATCGGCTTCAACTACCTGGGTCGGCTGGGCGCCGGCGCGGCCGACCTCTCCGAGGACCTGTGGCGCATCGATCAGGAAGCGCTCTCGGCGACCGGCGCTGCCTCGGCGGTGCCGATGCCGTTGATGCACACCGTGGATCTCAATGCCGGGACCATGGACACCGACCAGGGACCCCTGCTGCAGGCCGGTTGGACCTGGGCGCCGTCGGTCATCGACCAGCAGCAGATCGACACGCTGAGCCGACTGTGGTTCGAAGCGCTGTCCGGGATCTGCGCCCACGTACGCGGCGGCGGCGGCGGCCTCACCCCGTCCGACCTGCTACCGGCGCGGCTCAGCCAGGTTCAGATCGACGAGTTGACCGAGCAATTCCAAGTTGCCGACGTGCTGCCACTGACCCCGGTGCAGCAGGGTCTGCTGTTCCATTCGACATTCGCCCGCGGCACCGACAACGACGTGTACGCGGTGCAGTTGGACATCACCGTGAGCGGCGTGGTCGACCAGCACCGGCTCCGCGATGCGCTGCACACGGTCGTCAACCGTCACCCAAACCTCGCGGCCCGCTTCAGCGATCAATTCGGCGAACCGGTGCAGGTGATCCCGGCCCAGCCGATGATGGCGTGGCGGTATCTCGATCTGCGTGGCGACGACCTCAAACCCGATGAGGAAATCCAGCAACTGTGCGCCGCCGAGCGGGCCGCGGTCTGCGACCTCATGGACCGGCCGACGTTCCGCGCCGCGCTGATCCGCACCTCCGGAAATCAGCATCGGTTCGTCCTGACCTTCCACCACATCGTGATCGACGGCTGGTCGCTGCCGATCCTGTTGCGCGAGATCTTCGCGAGCTATTTCGGGCAGCGGTTGCCCGCCCCGTCGTCGTACCGCAACTTCGTCAGTTGGCTGGCGCGTCAGGACCGGGACGCGGCGGAAACGGCGTGGCGTGCGGCGCTGGCTGGATTCGAGACCCCCACGCTGGTCGCGCCCCCAGGGACCGCGGGACCACGCGGGATCGAGTCCTACCGGTTGTCCGGCGAGGCCACGCGCGCACTCGGGGAGCTGGCGCGCTCGCAGCGCACCACGATCAACACCGTGCTGCAGGCCGCCTGGGCGCAGTTGTTGATGACCCTGACCGGACAACGCGATGTGGCCTTCGGCACCGCGGTGTCGGGGCGACCCGCAGACATGCCCGGTTCTGATGCCATTGTGGGCCTTTTGATCAACACCGTGCCGGTGCGCGCGCGCAGCACCGCGAGCACCACGGTCGCCGATCTGCTGGGGCAACTGCAGCACGCCCACAACGACACGCTCGAGCATGAACACCTGGCGCTGAACGACATTCACCACCTCACCGGGCACGATCAGCTGTTCGACACCCTGTTCCTGTATGAGAGCTATCCGATCGACACCAGCGCGTTCATGGGCGTGCAGGAATTGGCGATCACCGATTTCACCAACCGCGAGTACAACCACTATCCGCTTTCGGTGATGGCGCTGCCGGGCCACGAGTTGGGTCTGCGCGTCGAATACGACACCGACGCGTTCGACACGGCCACCATCGAGGCCTTGGTCGAACGTTTCCAGCGGGTGCTGGGCGAAATGACCGCCGACCCCGACCGGCGACTGTCGGCGCTGGACGTGCTCGACGACGGGGAACACAACCGCCTCGCGCAGTGGGGCAACCGTGCGATCCTGGCCGAACCGGCGACCGCCACGCTGTCGATCCCGGAGGTCTTCGCGCGCCAGGTCGCGTCGGCGCCCGGCGCGGTGGCGTTGACGTTCGAGGGTCAGGACATGACCTACGGTGAACTCGACGATGCCGCCGCGCAATTGGCGAATTTGCTCGCGGTCTATGGCGCGGGTCCGGGAGAGTCGGTGGCGCTGCTGATTCCGCGTTCCGCCGATGCGATTGTCGCAATCCTGGCGGTCCTCAAGACCGGTGCGGCCTATCTACCCATCGACCCCACGGTGCCGGCATCGCGGCTGGAATTCATGCTCGCCGACGCCGGGCCGGTCGCCGCGCTCACCACCGCCGACCTACGGTCGCGACTCGACGGAGTCGACCTGCCCGTCATCGAGGTCGACGACCCCGTTCCGACGGCCCTGTATCCCCGCACCGCGTTGCTGATGCCGGCCCCGGACGACATCGCATACCTGATCTACACCTCCGGAACCACCGGGGTTCCGAAGGGCGTCGCCGTCACGCACGGCAACGTCACCGAAACCCTGACCGCCTTGCACGCAGATCTGCCGGCGGGGCCGGGACAGGTCTGGTCGCAATGGCATTCGCTGGTATTCGACGTGTCGGTGTGGGAGGTCTGGGGTGCGCTGCTGCACGGCGCCCGGCTGGTGATCGTGCCGGAAGCCATTGCGGGCTCGCCGACCGATCTGCACGAGCTGCTGGTCGCCGAGCAGGTCAGCGTGCTGTACCAAACTCCGTCCGCGGTCGGCATGTTGGCGCCGGAGGGCTTGGAGAACACCACGCTGGTGGTCGCGGGTGAAGCGTGCCCGACCGAGGTGATGGACCGCTGGGCGCCGGGACGGGTGATGATCAACGCCTACGGTCCGACCGAGGCCACCATCTACGCCGCGATGAGCGCGCCCCTTAAGGCGGGTTCGGGCGTCGTCCCGATTGGATCGCCGGTACCTCGTGGGGCGACCTTCGTCCTCGACGATTGGCTGCGGCCGGTGCCCGCCGGTGTGGTCGGCGAGCTCTATCTCGCCGGACGGGGTGTCGGCGTCGGATACGTTCGCCGGTACGGGTTGACCGCTGAGCGGTTCGTGGCGTGCCCGTTCGCCAGCGCGCCAGGGCAACGGATGTACCGGACCGGCGACCTGGTGCGGTGGGGACCCGACGGTCAACTGCAGTATCTGGGTCGCGCCGACGAGCAGGTCAAGATTCGGGGCTACCGGATCGAACTCGGTGAAATCCAGGCCGCGCTGGCCGAATTGGACGGCGTCGAGCAGGCAGTGGTGATCGCCCGCGAGGACCGGCCCGGCGACAAGCGGCTCATCGGGTACATCACCGGCTCCGCGGATCCGGGCGAAGTGCGCACCGCGCTGGGTGACCGGCTCCCGTCGTACATGGTGCCCGCCGCCGTTGTGCCACTGGAGACCCTGCCGTTGACGGTCAACGGCAAGCTCGACCGGCGGGCACTGCCGGCGCCCGAGTACCGCAGCGCCGATCGTTACCGGGCTCCGGAAACCGCGGTCGAGGCGACCATCGCCGGAATTTATGCGCAGGTGCTGGGCGTGGAACGGGTCGGAGTCGACGACTCGTTCTTCGACCTGGGCGGCGACTCGATCTCCGCGATGCGGGCGATCGCCGCGATCAACACCGCCCTCGATGCGAACCTTTCCGTGCGCGCATTGTTCGAGAGCCCCGCAGTGCGAAGCCTCAGCCTCCAGCTGGACCTCGAGGCCGATTCGGGCAGGGGCTCCCGTCCGGACGGACTCAGCTTCGCGTCCGTGCACGGCAGCGGAGTCACCGAGGTCCACGCCGGAGACCTGACACTGGACAAGTTCATCGACGCCGCGACGCTGCGGACCGCGACGACCCTGCCTCGCCCGAACGGGCACGTGCAGACGGTGTTGCTGACCGGTGCCACCGGATTCCTCGGCCGTTATCTGCTGCTGGAATGGTTGCGGAAGCTGCGTCGTGTCGATGACTCCGTGATCTGTCTGGTCCGCGGCAAGTCCGACGACGACGCGCGCCGGCGGCTCGAGGCGACGTTCGACACCGACCCGATCCTGCGCAGGCATTTCCAGGAGTTGGCGGCCGGGCGGTTGCGGGTCGTCGCCGGGGACAAGGGCGAGCCGAACCTGGGCTTGGACGACGAGACTTGGCAGCAGCTGGCCGGCAGCGTCGACCTGATCGTCGACTCCGCCGCGTTCGTCAACAGCGTGTTGCCCTATAGCGAGTTGTTCGGGCCCAATGTCGTCGGGACGGCGGAGCTGATTCGGTTTGCGCTGACCACCAAGCTCAAGCCCTACAACTTCGTCTCGACCTCCGATGTGGGTCGGCAGGTGGAGCCGTCGGCATTCATCGAGGACGCCGACATCCGCGAGATCAGCGCGACCCGCGCCGTGGATGCCACCTACGCCAACGGCTACGGCAACAGCAAGTGGGCCGGCGAGGTCCTGCTGCGGGAGACCCATGACCACTGCGGGCTGCCGGTGGCGGTCTTCCGGTCCGGCATGATCATGGTCGACCCGACCTACGCGGGACAGCTGAACGTGGCGGACACGGTTTCCCGGATGGTGTTGAGCATCGTCGCCGCCGGGGTCGCACCCGAGTCGTTCTACCAACTCGGCGCCGACGGCCAGCGTCAGCGGGCGCACTTCGACGGACTGCCTGTCGATTTCGTCGCGGAGGCGATCACCAAGCTGGGTTGGCAGATCGCGCGCTCGGCCCCGACTTCGGCGGAGGTCTTCGAGACCTATCACGTGATGAACCCCCACGATGACGGCATCGGGATCGACACCTACGTCGACTGGCTCATCGAGGCCGGCTATCCGATCGAGCGGATCAGTGACTTCGGCGAGTGGTTGCAGCGGTTTGAAACCGGCCTGCAGGCGCTACCGGAGCGGCAGCGGCAGAATTCGGTGCTGCAGATGCTGACCATGCTCAAGGAGCATGCCGGGGATCTGCAGGCCCCAGAGCCGACACTGGGCTCCTACGCGCCGGCAGACCGTTTCCAAGCGGCGGTGCAGGAGGCGAAAATCGGTGCCGACCACGATGTTCCACAGGTATCCGCCCGTCACATCGTCAAGTACGTGACCGACCTGCAGTTGCTCGGATTGCTGTAGAGCGAGTTGGAATCGAAATCGAAGGTCGACGTGCATCGCAACGACGTCGACCGCGCAGTTCGGCTTCAGCTCGCGTACAGCAAACCTGAGTAACGGAGCCAGCTGGCGCTGAGTTTCGCTAAGTCGGGTCCAGCCAACATAATTCAATGACAATACAATCGGGTATCGATAGATGGCAAACAAGGTAGGGTGACGGCAATGTGGAGCGACGTATTGGGGTTGGCGCTGTTGGCGGCGCTCAATCCGATGTTGCTCGCCTTCATCCTGCTCGTGCTTTCGCGGCCGCGACCGGTGCAGAATCTGCTCGCCTTCTGGGTCGGCTGCCTGATCGTGAATGTGCCGCTGTGGCTGGGCGCGCTGTTGGCGCTGCACCTGATCCCGTCCTTCGAATCCTTCGCCCGCGACATGGTGACCCCGGACCCGAACTCCGGTGTTCAGCCGCTGCAACTCGGTACCGGGGCGTTCTGTCTCTTGATTGCCACGCTGATCGCCGCGCACATGATGCGTCGACGGGTGAGGCAACCGGTGCCGGTCGGCGCCGGTGGTCCCACCTCTGACCTGATTCTGGACCCGACCCCGCCGCGCCCACCGGGTCGCATCAGAAGCACGTTCGCCCCGCTGGAATCTACAATCCGGCGGCTCTTCGCGCGGGCCAAGGAGGCCTGGGAAAGCGGGACCGTATGGGTCTCGCTGCTGTTCGGGCTCGGCTACATTGCGCCGCCCCCGCTGATCCTGTTGGTGGACACCATCATCGTGGGATCGGGGGTCCCGATCGGTACCCAGATTCTGGCCGTTTTCGCGTTCATCTTCGTGATGCTGGCGGTACTGGAGATCGCGCTGCTGAGCTATGCGGTTACTCCCGGGAGAACCCAGGCCGTCCTGGAACCGCTACACGGATGGGCGCAGGCCCACCGCATGCAGATCCTGCTGGCCCTGTTCGTGCTCGTCGGGGTATGGCAGATGATCACCGGTCTCGGGGCGATCTGAGGCACGCAGCCCAGCGTCCAAGTTTGACCGCTTCACCCCATGCCGAATTCCCCGAACAAGCTGCATTACCGTAAGGCCCTATGAACCGCGTATCGGTAATCACGGGTGGGGCCGGCGGCATGGGCGTGGCGACGGCGAAGATCGTCGGCCGAGACAATCTGGTGGTACTCGGCGACGTTCGCCAGGACCGTCTCGAGACCGCGGCCGCGGCCCTCGCGGATCTCGGCATCGTCGCCACCGTATTCAATTGCGATGTCACCGACCGCGAGGCGGTCCGCCAACTCTTCGATACCGCTTCGAGCCTCGGGACGGTGGCCTCAGTGGTCCACGCCGCCGGGGTGAGCCCGAGCATGGGCGACGCCGACTACGTCATGCGCACCAACGCGCTCGGCACGGTCAACGTCAACGAGGCCTTCTTCGAGATCGCAGGGGAGGGTTCGGCGATCGTCAACGTCGCCTCGATGGCCGCCCACCTGCTGCCCGACGAGATGGTCCCGATCGCTACGTTCCCGCTCGCGCTGCAGGACCGCGACCGTTTCCTGACCGACATGCTCGCGGCCTGCAACATCGTGCCCGAGGAGATGCGCTCCGGCATCGCCTACGCGGTGAGCAAGAACTTCGTCCGCTGGTACTCCACCGCGCAGGCCGAAAGGTTCAACGGTCGCGGCCTGCGGATCGTGTCGGTGTCGCCCGGTTCGGTCGACACCGAGATGGGCCGGTTGGAAGAACAGGCCGGTGCCGGTGCGATGGTGGCCGACGCCGCGGTCCCGCGGTGGGGCAAGGCCGAGGAAATGGCCGAGTTGTTCGCGTTCTGCGTCAGCGACAAGGCCGGATACCTCACCGGTACCGACATTCTGAACGACGGCGGCGTCGTCGCCTCGATGCGGGAGCGGGCCCGGGTGGCCGCCGCCAACGGCTGAGAAGAAGCGGGCCATACTCGTAGGCGTTGACACCGCCGACCGAGAGGACCCTGGCATGGCTGAGCCGGTGATGGTCCGGATCCTGGGTGTCGGGATGGGACCCCATCATGTGACAGCTGAAGTCGCCGAGGCCCTGCGCGACGTGGACTACGTGCTGGCTGCCGACAAGAG
Source organism: Mycolicibacterium sp. MU0053 (assembly GCF_963378095.1). Taxonomy (NCBI): domain Bacteria; kingdom Bacillati; phylum Actinomycetota; class Actinomycetes; order Mycobacteriales; family Mycobacteriaceae; genus Mycobacterium; species Mycobacterium burgundiense. Next base: position 5,072,039 of record NZ_OY726397.1, on the reverse strand, counting down.
CCCCAGCGACGGCGACGACGGTCTGCTCGCCCTGCGGCGCCAGATCGTCGAGGCCCATGGCCGGCCGGGTGACCCGCCCGAGATCGTCACCGTGCCTGACCCGGAGCGCAACCGCGCCGTCGGCCTGAACACCCCCGGATACGAGGGCGCCGTGGCCGATTGGCATGAAGCGCGGGCGGCACGCTACGCCGCGGTGCTGCGCGAGCGCGGCGGCACCGCGGCGTTCTTGGTGTGGGGCGACCCGTCGCTCTACGACTCGACCATCCGAATCGTCGAGCGGGTTCGCGACCTGGGGGTACCGCTGGAATTCGATGTGCTGCCGGGTATCAGCGCGCCACAACTGCTGGCCGCCCGCCACCGCATCGTGCTGCACGAGATAGGCCGTCCGGTGCACGTGACCACCGGACGTCGGTTGCAGGAGGCCGTCGCCGCCGGGTTGGACAACATCGTCGCAATGCTCAATCCACCCCCGGAGCGGCTGGACCTGACGGGTCTCGACGACTGGACCCTGTGGTGGGGGGGCAATCTCGGTGCCGAGTCCGAGCGCCTGGTCACCGGTAGGCTGGGCGCGGTGCTCGGCGACGTCGCCGCAGCGCGGACGGCCGCCAAGGACGAGGCCGGCTGGGTGATGGACCTGTTCCTGGTGAGGAAGAGCTGATGCCCGGTCTGCTGGTCGCGGGCACCACGAGCGATGCGGGCAAAACCGTTGTCACCACCGGTCTTTGCCGGGCACTGGTGCGCCGAGGCCTCAAGGTGGCGCCGTTCAAGGCGCAGAACATGTCCAACAACTCGATGGTGTGCGAGACCGCGGACGGACAGGGCGTCGAGATCGGCCGCGCGCAATGGGTGCAGGCGCTCGCGGCACGAGCGACGCCGGAGCCGGCAATGAACCCCGTCTTGCTCAAACCGGGTAGTGATCGGCGCAGCCACGTCGTGCTGATGGGACGGCCGTGGGGAGCGGTGTCCTCCTCGGACTGGGTGGCCGGCCGACGCCCACTGGCCGCGGCGGCGCACGCCGCGTTCGACGACCTCGCCGGCCGCTTCGATGTAGTCGTCGCCGAGGGCGCGGGTAGCCCCACCGAGATCAACTTGCGCGCAGGCGATTACGTCAACATGGGCCTCGCGCGCCACGGCCGGCTGCCCACCGTCGTGGTGGGCGACATCGATCGCGGCGGGGTCTTTGCGGCCTTCCTGGGGACCGTCGCCCTGCTCTCGGCCGAGGATCAGGCGTTGGTGGCGGGGTTCATCGTGAACAAGTTCCGTGGGGACGAAACCCTGTTGGCGCCGGGATTGCGCGATCTCGAGCGCGTCACCGGCCGCCGGATCTACGGAACCCTGCCGTGGAACCCCGATCTCTGGCTCGACTCCGAGGACGCATTGGATCTGCAGTCCCGGCGATCGGCCGCCCTCGGGTCGCGCCGGGTGGCGGTGGTCCGACTGCCGCGCATCAGTAACTTCACCGACGTCGACGCGCTGGGGCTCGAACCGGATCTCGACGTGGTGTTCGCCTCGGACCCGCGCGCCCTCGGCGATGCCGATCTGGTGGTGCTACCCGGCACTCGCGCAACGATTTCCGACCTGGCGTGGCTGCGGGAGCGCGGGCTGGACCGGGCGGTGCTCGACCATGCCGCGGCCGGCAAGCCACTGCTCGGAATCTGTGGCGGATTCCAGATGTTGGGGCGCACGGTCCGCGACCCGGCGGGCGTCGAGGTGGCGGCGGTCGAGGTCGACGGGCTTGGGCTGCTCGACGTGGAAACCATCTTCTCGGCCACGAAAGTCCTTGGCCTGCCGGATACAACGGAGCTGGGCGCACGCGCCGCCGGCTACGAGATCCACCACGGACGCATCCACCGCGGGCCCGGGGCCGAACCGTTTCTCGGCGGCGCCCGGTCCGGATCGGTGTTCGGCACCATGTGGCACGGCGCGTTGGAAGGCGACGAGTTCCGCGCGGCGCTGCTACGCGAGACCCTGGGCCTGGCACCGTCGGGGGTCAGCTTTCCCGCCGCCCGCGAGCGCCGCCTCGATCTGCTCGGTGACCTCGTCGAACACCATGTGGACGTGGATGCCTTGGTGGACCTGATCTTCGCCGGCGCCCCCGCGGCGCTGCCCTTCCTTTCTCCCGGAGCGCCGTGATGTCGATGCGTGTTCTGCTGTTGGGTGGCACGGCCGAGGCGCGGGGACTTGCGGCAAGACTCGTGGACCACGGCATCGAAGTCACCAGCTCACTGGCCGGCCGGGTGGTCGACCCGCGAATGCCGGTCGGGCCGGTGCGCATCGGCGGGTTCGGCGGCGTCGAGGGGCTGCGCAATGCGCTGGCCGAGTACGACGTGGTCGTCGACGCCACCCATCCGTTCGCGGCCACGATATCCGCCAACGCCGTCGCCGCCTGCACCACCGGCCCGGTCCGGCGACCCCTGCTGCGCCTGGAACGCCCGGGGTGGGCCGAGCGGTCACGCTCGTCGTGGCACTGGGTGGACACCCATGAACAGGCCGCGACCGAGGCGGCGCGCCTCGGCGACCGGCCGTTTCTCACCATCGGTCGACAGCGGCTCGCGCTGTTCGTGCCGGCGTTGCGGGAGCGTGCGACGTTGGCCCGGGTCGTGGACGAACCCGACTTCGAGTTGCCGGCCCGGTGGCGGCTGCTCACCAGCCGCGGCCCCTACGAGCTACCGGGCGAGCTGACGCTGCTGCGCGAACACCGGGTCGATGTGCTGGTCACCAAGGACTCCGGTGGCGAATACACCTGGCCGAAAATGCTGGCCGCCGAGGAACTGGGCATACCGGTGGTCATCGTGCGCCGACCGGGTGTGCCCGGTGAGGTTCCCGTCGTGGCCGGCGTCGACGAGGCGCTGGACTGGGTGCGCAACCAACGCCGCCTACGATGAGCGAGTGCGGATTCTGGTGACCGGTGGGGTGCGTTCCGGCAAGTCCCGGCATGCCGAAGGACTCCTGGCCGGGACCGCCGATGTCACCTACATCGCGCCGGGGCGCCGCGCCGACGGCGGCGACCCCGACTGGGATGCGCGCGTGAGCTTGCACCGGTCGCGCCGACCCGCCGGCTGGTCCACGGTGGAGACCGCCGACCTCGAAAACGCCCTGCGCGGAGCCGAGGGCCCGGTCCTCGTCGACTGCCTGGGCACCTGGCTCACCGCCCTGGTCGACGACGAACAACTGTGGGAGGCCCCGGCCGACACCGTCGACACCGTGGTCGGGGCGCGCGTCGACGCGGTCTGCGACGCGTTGCGCGCGCGTCCGCAGGCAGTTCTGGTGACCAACGAAGTTGGCTACGGCGTGGTGCCAGAACACCGCTCCGGCAGGCTTTTTCGCGATCTGCTCGGAACGGTCAACCAGCGCGTGGCGACGGTCTGCGACGAGGTGCACCTGGTGGTGGCGGGTCGGGTCCTCAAGCTCTGAGAGAGGCTTGGTCGGTTGCTTTCTCGCCGTGCGGTGCTGCCTGTCTCCTACGGCCGCTCGGCTGGAAGTCGTCATCAGACGATGACGGTCCACAGCCGAGGGGCGTCCCGGAGACCGGACACATCCGCAACTACCACTCGATGCCGCGCTGCCCCTTCTGCCCGGCATCCATCGGGTGCTTGATCTTCTGCATCTCGGTGACCAGATCGGCGATCTCGGTCAGCTTCGGGTCGGCGCGGCGGCCGGTGATCACCACATGCTGGTGGCCGGGGCGGTTGGTGAGCGTCTCGACGACGTCGTCGATGTCGACCCAACCCCAATTGATCGGGTAGGTGAACTCGTCGAGAATGTACAGCTGGTGGGATTCTGCGGCGAGGCGGCGCTTGATCTCGGTCCAGCCCTCGGCGGCGGCCTGCGCATGGTCGGCGTCGGACCCCGCCTTACGGCTCCAGGACCAGCCGGAACCCATCTTGTGCCATTCGACGGGACCGCCCTCGCCGGTTTCGGTGTGCAGGTCGCCGAGACGCTCGAGGACCGTCTGCTCACCGATCCGCCACTTCGCGGATTTCACGAACTGGAAGACCCCGATCCGAAAGCCCTGGTTCCAGCCGCGCAGCGCCAGCCCGAACGCCGCGGTCGACTTGCCCTTGCCGTCGCCGGTGTGGACCAGCAACAGCGGCCGGTTACGGCGCTGACGGGTGGTGAGGCTGTCGTCGGGAACCACCGACGGCTGTCCCTGCGGCATCTAGGCCAATCCCACGCTAAGCACGCGGCCACGCTAGCATCGCCGCCGTGGCGGTTGAAGATGTGTATCTCACCGTGGTCGGAATCGGGGCGGACGGCTGGGCGGGGTTACCCGACGCCGCACGCGCACTGATTCAGCACGCCGAAGTGGTCCTTGGCGCTCCCCGGCACCTCGACATGCTCCCGCAGGTCAGCGGCCAGCGACGCGCCCCCTGGCCCTCTCCGCTGCGTGCCGCCCTGCCGGCCGTCATCGAGTCGATCGATGCGCGCCACGTCGTCGCACTCGCCTCCGGTGACCCGATGCTCAGTGGCGTGGGCACCACGTTGATCGACCTGCTCGGTGCCGATCGAGTGACGGTGCTGCCGCACGTGTCGTCGCCGGCATTGGCCCGCGCCCGCCTCGGCTGGTCGGCCGAGTCCACCGCCGTCGTCAGCGTGGTGGGTCGCGACGTGCACGCGGTGCTGCGCGAATTGGCGCCGGGCCGCCGAGTGCTGGTGCTGTCCTCGGATGAGCACACCCCGGGAGAACTGGCGGCTCTGTTGGCCCGGCGCGGCTACGGCTCGAGCCGAATGGTGGTCCTCGGTGAGCTGGGCAGCGCCACCGAAACCCGAACGGAGACCACACCCGCGACGTTTGATGGAGCGGCCCCGCGTCTGAACATCGTCGCCCTGGAGCTCGCCGGCCCCATCGAAACCAGTTGGGCCACAGGAATAGCCGATGATCTCTTCGAGAACGACGGGCAGCTCACCAAGCGGGATCTGCGCGCGGCGGCGCTGGCTCGGTTGCTGCCCGTGCCGGGCCAACTGCTGTGGGACATCGGCGCGGGTGCAGGCTCGGTCGGCATCGAATGGATGCGCGCGCACCCGATGTGCCGAACGATCGCAGTGGAAGCCGACGCGACGCGCGCCGAGCGGATCGCCCGCAACGCCCGCAACCTGGGGGTGCCGAGCCTGCAGGTGGTGCACGGCAGCGCCCCGGACGCGTTGGCGGGGCTGCCGGCCCCCAACGCGGTGTTCATCGGCGGTGGGGCCACCCGGCCCGGGGTGCTGGACGCGTGCATGGCCGTGTTGGCACCGGCGGGTCGACTGGTGGTGCACGGCGTCACCGTGGAGACCGAAATGCTGCTCGGCCGCGCCCGCTCCGAGCACGGCGGCGAACTGACCCGGATTCATGTGGAACGCGCCGCGCCGGTGGGGTCGTTCACCGGCTGGACGCCGGGTCGTGCGGTCACGCAGTGGGCCTACATCAAGGCGTGACCTCAGCGGGGCGAATACCGCTCCTGATGCACCACGGTCTCGAGCGGGCTGCGGCTGCGCCAGCCGTGCCGCTCAAGGTCGGGCACCTCCGGTAGCTCGGCGATGTGGCCGACGCACAGCCAGGCCACCGGTCGCAGGTGCGCGGGCATTCCCACCAGATCGCGCAGGAAATCCTCACGGTAGAACGAAACCCAACCCACCCCAAGGCCTTCCGCGGTAGCGGCGAGCCAGAGGTTCTGGATCGCGCAGATCACCGAGTAGAGACCCGCGTCGTCAATCGCGTGCCGGCCGAGGACCTGCGGGCCGCCTCGGGTGGGGTCGTATCCGACGACGATGCCCAGCCGCGATTCGCAGATACCCTCGATCTTGATCTGCGCGAAGGTGTCCGCCCGCTCGCCGGTCAGTCGGGAGGCAAAGGCCTCCCGCTCCAAGGCCACGTGGTCGCGGAAGGTGGCCAGCGTTGCCGGTGAACGGACCAGGACAAAGTCCCACGGCTGCGACATGCCCACCGAGGGTGCGGCGTGCGCAGCCGATAACACGCGCGTGAGCACATCGGGAGATATTGGGGCGCCGGTGAATTCGCGACGGGTGTCGCGGCGGCGTTCGATGATGTCGTACAGGTTCATTGCGGGTCGCCGTCCGGCGCTCTGCGGCTGCGCTCGCGCGTGGGGGCATAGAGAAAGCTCTCGCCGGCCTCTGGGTCGGCACGCTGCGCCAGCGCGCGGCCGACCAGGATGATCGCGGCCTGCCGCAGATCGGCGGCCTCCACGCGGTCGGCGATGTCGGCCACCGTGCCGCGAAGGACCAGTTCCGCCGGCTGGGAGGCGCGGTAGACCACCACCACGGGGCAGTCCGGCCCGTATGACGACGCGAGCTCATCCATGAGCGCCCGGGTGCGGGTGATGGCCAGATGTAGTACCAGGGTCGCGCGGGTGGCCGCGAAGGCGGCGAGCGATTCGGATTCGGGCATCGCCGTCGAACGGTGTTGGGTCCGCGTCAGCACCACCGACTGCGCGACCAGCGGCACGGTGAGTTCGTGGCCGACCCGGGCTGCGGCCGCGGCGTAGGCGGGCACCCCCGGCGTCAGCGCCCAGGGCACCCCTGCCCGGTCGAGGCGCCTGGTCTGTTCGGAGACCGCGCTGTAGAGCGTGGGGTCGCCGGAAACCAGTCTGACGACCCGCATCCCGGTTCGCTGCGCGACGACGATCCGCTCGATGATGGCATCCAGGTCGAGATCCTGGGTGTCGACGAGATCGGCTTTCGGCGAGCAGTTTTCGAGGACTTCGGGGTCCAAATAGGTGCCGGGGTAGAGGACCACGTCGGCCTCGGCGAGCAGGCGGGCGGCGCGCAGCGTGAGGAGATCGGCGGCACCGGGGCCGGCTCCGACGAACTGGACCGCATTCACCGGTGCAGTCTACGACGCCGGGTACGCGGGTGTTTGCGGCACCGCAGGCTCGGTCTAGCCTCTGGTGAGCGTCACGCCTCGAGTCGAGCCCGAATGGCGGACAACCGTTGGCGCAGTTCCGATTCGGTGATGACACCGCGCTCCAACAGTGAATGCGCGAGCGAGAGGAGCTGATTCTCCGGGTAGGGCAGGTCGGCGTACAGCGTTGCCGAGAGGGCGTCTTCCTCGTCGCGGCGGTCCTTGAAACTGGGGATGTCGGCGTCACAGCCGGCCTGGTCAAGGGCGTCGCACAACCCGTCGAGGCTGGTCTTCCACGGTGGCACCAGGTTCTCGACGCCGTACTTCGCCGCCATCCGCGGCCACACCTGATTGCGTCCGACGATGTCCTGCAGGATTTCGGGGGAACTGTCCATAACCGGCTCCGATCTCACTCGACGGGATGAACGGCGGCGCGGGTAGCGGTGATCACGTTGGTGGTCACTCCCGGCTTCGGCAATGCGACACCGATCAGGCAGTCGCGGGTCAGAATCTCGGTCAGCTGATCCTCGGTCCACCCGTCGGTGCCGGCCGGACGCATCGGCATCACCATGAAGCGGTGCTTCTGATTGGAATCCTGCACCCGGACTTCGACGTCATCGGAGAGGTACAAGCCGAACTCCGAAAGCACCTGTCGCGGCCAACGAACAAGGCGGCGACGGTAATTGGGGGTGCGGTACCACTCCGGTGAATTGCCCAGGATGGGCCGCGGATAACACGAACACAGCGCGCACACGATCACGTTGTGCACTGTCGGGGTGTCTTCCAGAATTTGGAATGCGGTGAAATCGCTGGGCGTGCCGAAACCGGTGGGCTCAAGCCAGTCGACGCCGACCTCTTTGCTCGCCGTCATCGGTTCAGCGAGCGCGAGCGCCTTGAAGTCCGGGTCCAGCCAGGCGCGCGCGACCAGGCGCGCGGCCGGCGTAGGGCCGATCTGCTCGGCGAACTCCGTGAAGCGCCGATGCTCCTCGGCAGTGAAGATGCCCTTCTCGATGCACAATTCGCGCAGGGCGATCTCAAGGACCTCGAAGTCGGTGACCTCATCGACCATGGGCTTGACGGTGCGGTCGTGGTCGTGGTCATGCGGTGTCATGCTCGTCCGTTCGATCAGTGCGCGGCTTGGAGCCAGCGTTCGGGAATCTCGGTCCGCAGGCTGTCGGCGGCCGGTCCGTTGAAGTCATCCCACAGCTCGGCCATGCTGAACCGGACCACGTAGAACCACTCCGGTTTGGCGTCGGGAATATCCCACGTCTCGTCCTCGGGGGCGGGACTTTCGTAGGCCACGGCGTCGATCTGACCGGTGGCGCCGCGCACGTATTCGGGTGTGCGGGTGTAGAACAGCACCGGCAGTTCACGGACGGTGACCGGGTCACCCACCTTGAACTTCGGCTTCCCGGCCTTCCCCGCATACACCTGCGGATCGCCCTTGCCCACCGCATGGACGATGTGGCTGTTGCGTTTGACCGCCGAACCGTCGCCCTCGGACTTGGGCTGGGCGGTCAGCTTTCCGCCGGCCAGGCCGTCGGCGTAGCGCTGCTTGACCTCGGCCATGCGCTCGCTGAGTTCGGTGAGACCGATGTGATGCTTCTCGACCAACACCCGCGCCACCGACAGCAACCAGCGCCCGTAGTAAGGAAAGCCGAGGTAGACCGCGCGGCCGACGTCGACGTTGCCGATCCGCCGTCGTTCCTCGGACAGCCAGATGCCGCGCCAAGCCAGGACTTCGCAGATCACATAGGTCATGTGTTCCCAGTACTCGTAGTCCTTGTTCTCGTACTTCATCGGGACGTCGGGTTCACCGCCGACGTCATGGACGGGTTTGAGGTAGGCGTCGATGCGGGCATGGTCGAGCAGATCCGGCGTCGGAGCATCGGGGAGCTCGGGGTAGGCCGACTTCAACCGCGCGACAAGGTTCAGCTGGGTGGCACGTTCTGCGGAAGTGCTCATGGGTATCCGTTCGCGATCGGGATACGCCGAAAATTACCACCATCGCGGATCGTCGGCAGGGAGATTTGTCGGATCGGCAGGGCGGGTCCGACCACCCGTTAACGCCACACGCAGGCAGAACGCCGACTCTGGTTAACTCGGTGGCGGCTGCCGAACCTTTCGGAGGCCAGGTCACAACAACGAGAGAGGGACGTCATCTTGGCTGTCACCCGGACCCCACTGATTGCGACCGTCGCTGGATTGGCCACCGCAGGCTTGCTGTTCGGCGCCGGCGCCGCAGCGGCTCAACCGCATGGCGGGCTGCTGGATACCACCTGCAGCTACACCCAGTTCCAGGCGGCCGCGCAGCAGCACGCCCCGGATCTCGCTGCCAAGCCGGAGCGCATGGCCAAGTTCGAGAAGGTGCTGAACCTCTCCGTCGAGGAACGCCACGCCAAGGCTGCGGAGATGCGCGCGAAGAAGGCCGACATCAGCCCCGAGAAGCGCGCGGAATGGCAGGAACGCAAGAACTCGCCCGAGGGCCAGGCGAAGATCGCGGCCATGAAGACCGTGCTGGACACCTGCAACCAGTTCTAGGTCCAGGCGCTGATCCGACGGGTGTACTCGTCGGGTGGCATCCGGGGCTGCGCTCCGCGCGAAATCGCAGTCCCGGGTGCAGCTTTCGCCGTAGCTGTCCCGCTGCCCGGCCGGAGTTCCTGGGCTAGCGTGGGGGGATGGGCAGCCCTACTTTCAGTTTGAACAACGGTGTGCAAATCCCGGCTCTGGGCTTCGGCGTCTACCAGGCCACCCCGGAACAGACGGCGGCCGCGGTCGGGCGCGCCTTGGACACCGGCTACCGCCACATCGACACCGCCGCCGCATACGGCAACGAGCGGCAGGTCGGCGAGGCAATCAGCGCCTCCGCGGTGGACCGCGATGACGTCTTCATCGAGACCAAGGTCTGGATCAGCGACTACGGCGTCGACTCGACGCTGCATGCCTTCGAGAAGTCGGCGGGCAAACTCGGCGTCGATGGGCTCGATCTGCTGATCCTGCATCACCCGATGCCCGGCGAGTTCGAGCTGACCATCGCCGCCTATCGGGCCCTGGAAAAGCTGTATGCCGACGGCAAGGTGCGCGCGATCGGTGTCTCCAACTTCACCCCGGCGCACCTGGAACGGCTGCTGGCCGAGACCGACGTGGTGCCGGCGGTCAACCAGATCGAGTTGCACCCGTACTTCCGGCAATCGGACGTGCTGGCCATCGACGATGACCTCGGCATCCTCACCCAAGCCTGGTCGCCGCTCGGCGGGATCACCACCTACTTCGAGGGTTCCCACGGCTCCCCGCTGAAGGATCCGGTGATCACCCGCATTGCCGATGCGCATGCCAAGACACCGGCTCAGGTGGTGCTGCGGTGGCATCTGCAGCAGGGCCGTCAGGTGTTCCCGAAGTCGGTGACCCCCGCCCGGATCGCGGAGAACTTCGATGTCTTCGACTTCGTGCTCACCGATGACCAACTCGGCGGCATCGACGCGCTGGACACCGGCGTCCGCGGCGGCCCGGAGGCCGAGGTGTTCGCGCGCGAGAACTTCGACTTCGAAATCCCCGAGGCCTGAGGTCGATTCGAGGCAGCTGCGGCCTACGGCGCGGAGATCGAAGCCAGGGTATAGACCCGCACCCGGCCCGGATGCTTGGCATCGCACTGGGACAACAGCGGTTCGGAGTGCTCCTCGTTCACGACCACTTCGATGGGACCCGACTCGCCGCGCAGCAGCACTCGTACCTGTCCTTCGCCGCGCTTGACCTCCAGCGGGGCCAGGCTCGAGATACGGTCTCCGCCATGGGCTTCGCGGACGAAATATTGGGCGGCCTGCGCCGGATGCGGCAGCGAAGTGCGTCCGCGGAGGAAGTCGTTGTCCAGCCGGCCGTCGAAATACAGCCGCACCAGACGAGCCGAATCGGTGGTGTCGACGCGCCCGTAACATAAGCCTTCCGGCAGTATCAGCATGGTGGCGGCGAAGCGATCACCGCCCAAGTGTGAACATTCCCAGGTGATTTGGGGATAATCCGCCGCGATTGCCGCGGTGGCGCCACGACCGCGGACCGCGCAGCATTGATCGTGTTTGCCGTGGGCGCAGATGGCGACCAGCGGCTCGGCGGACCGCGTGCCGTCGGATCCGTCGAGGGCCAGCTCCAGGTAGTCGCGTGGATCGTTCACCTCGCCGCGGTACATAGCCTCGCTGCCGACATCGGAGTGCGCGATGAACCAGCGCCATAGCGGCGGGGCCGACCGCCGGCCATGACGGCGTATCGCCGCGATCCGCATGCCGGCCTTCTCGGCTCGCCGCACGATGGCGCGGCCCAGCTCGGGGTCGATCACCGACGGCGACTGGAGGAACGCCGAATGTCCCCACCCGCCGGACAATTCCAGCAACATCCAGGCATGCCCTGCCGACGCCGTGCCGTACATCGGGTCGTTGCGGGCCAGCGACTGATCGCTGCACGGCCGCCGCCGGGCAGCCGTCATTCGTGCGCCACCGGCACCACGACAGCCTCGCGCAGCAGTCGGCGCAGCAATACCGTCGCGTCGGCTCGGTCGAGACCGGGCAACGTGGCGGCGTCGGCGACAAGGCCGCGGTGCAGCGCCCGGAGGGCCTCCGCGCACGAGACCGGAAACGTGATGACGCGGTCCGGTAGCCGCAAGGCGAGCCGTTCGCCGCGGTTTTCAAGAGCTGCGACAAGCCCATGGCGCCACTGCACCGGCGTGCGGGCGGCAGTCCGTGCGGCCGCGAGCGAGGCCAGCGGGCGGACCGGGGCCGGACGGGTCCGCTCGGCGTGCCGTTGGGTCAACCGCGCCGCGGCGCCGGCGCTGAGCGCGGTCGTCTCGTCGCGCAGGGTATCGACCATCTCCGCCATCACTTTCGTCACCGTCGCGAGTGTCTCATCCGGGTCGGTGGGGTCGGCGCCCATCGGCAACGACTCCCGGAACCCGGCATCGTTGACGAGTTGATCGATGACCGCCTGGATGACATCGAGGCGGGTCACCGCCGAAACCCCGAGGGTGAGATGGATCGACGTGCTCTGCAGGGCCAGGGCGGAATGCACCCAGCCCCGCGGCAGATACAGCGCATCGCCGGCAGCGAGCACCGTGTCGATCACCGGTTCGTCGGTGACCCGCTGCTCGATCGCCGCTCGGTGCCGGGTCCACGGCTGGGACGGCAGGGGGTGGGCGTGCACCGGCTCGTGCACGATCCAGCGCTTCTCCCCGGCTGTCTGCAGCACGAACACGTCGTGGACGTCGTAGTGCGGATCGAACCCGCGGCTGCTCGGCGGCGTGATGTAGGCGTTTGCCTGCACCGGATGGCCCAGATCGTCGACGGCGCGCCGGACGAATTCGATCAGCGGTGGCCACAACCGGTGCAGGCCTTGCAGCACTATCGTTGCGCCGCCGGCGAACTGGGCGAGCACTTTGGCCGAGTCCACCTGGTCGGCGATCTCCGCGCCGAAGCCGGCCGACCCGAGATAGCAATCCCGGGCCAGCACGTCGCCGTCCTTGGCCAGGCGGAGAAACGGCGCGCGCACTCCGCGCTCGGCGATCAACTCGTCGACCGCCTCGGAGGAGAGCAGGTCGCCGAAGTCGCGGGGCAGCTCACTGGCCCTACTGAGCAGTGGCTTGCGATCCCAGTGCTCGGCGGCGAAAGTGTGCGCGTCGGTGGCGATGCAGCGGCTCAGCATCGCGAAGCGGTCAGGCGGTCCCGTCGGCGCCGCCGTCTTGGCCCTCGGGGTTGGAACCGCCGTCGGCGGTGCCCTCGCCCGTATCCGCGGAACCGTCGGCGCCGCCGTCGTGGCCTTCGGGGTTGGAGCCGCCGTCAGCGGTGCCTTCGCCGCCGCCTTCGCCCGGGGTGGTGGTGATGTCGTCGTCGTCGAGTGCCATGGCTGATCCTTTCGTCGGTGCCGCACCCGCAACTGCTGCGAGTCGCTACTTGCGTGGTGCGTGCGCTGCAGTATTGCCACGAGATGCAGGAACGAAACCCCCGCTGATCCCTTCGGTGTGGCACAAGGGCGCGTCTTAGCGCCTAGGGTTGGGTCTGAATCGACGGAGGCTCACATTGGATCCGGATTTTCCGCTATGGCTGCGCAGCACCCACCTGATCAACTTCCTGCTGATGGGCATCGTGGTGCGCAGCGGCTGGGAGATCATCGCCTCGCTGCCGCGGCTGTGGTGGCGCAACGACTGCAAGCCGGGCACCGAATGGATCAAGTTCACCCGACGCAAGATTCCGCAGGAGGAGGGCGTTTACACCTCGCTGATGGACGAGCGCACGGCGAGTCCGCTGCTGACGTTGCCGGGTCGCAAGAACGTCGGGCTGGGACGACACTGGCACGGGCTCGGAGCAACCCTGTGGCTGCTCAACGGCATCGTCTACGTGGTGTTGTTGTTCGCGACCGGGCTGTGGCGCCGGATCGTCCCGACCTCATGGGACGTGATCGGAGAAGCGCTGGACTCGCTGCGGATCTACCTCGGCTTCGGGGTGCCGTCGATCGAGCACTTCCAGCCGTATGACGCGCTGCAGATGCTCGCCTACACCGGTGTCGTCTTCATCCTGGCGCCGGTCATGATCCTGACCGGCATCGCGATGTCGCCGGCCGTGCGGTCCCGCTTTCCGTGGTACGTGAAGATATGGGGTGGGCACCAGGGGGCGCGTTCGATTCACTTCCTCGGCATGGTGGCGATGATCGTCTTCATCGTGATGCACGTGGGCCTGGTGTTTCTCGTCCATCCCGAATACAACTTGCCGCACATGGTTTTCGGCGTCACCGACCCGAGCCGCTACGCGCAGGCCTTCACCATTGTCCTCGCGACCATCGTGGTGGCAGTAGGGTTTTGGATCGCACTGAGCTATCTCACGCTCGCCGACCGGGTACGCGCGCAGAAGTGGTTGGTCGCGCTCACCGAACCGGTACGGAAAGCAGGGTTGGGCTGGATGAAGCCCAGGATGGGACGCCAACGCGCCTACACCGAGAAGGACATCTCCGAATACCACTGGACAAACGGCCTGCCACCGACGGCGGACGAGTCCACCGAGTGGCTCGCGCACCGCGACAACGACTTCCGGGACTGGCGGCTTGCGGTCGGCGGCGAGTTGAGCGGCAGGAAACTGCAATTGAGCATGGCGGAGCTGCGCGCACTTCCAAAGACCGAATACATTGCGGTCCACTCCTGCATGCAGGGCTGGACCGCCACCTCGAAGTGGGGCGGGGTGCGACTGCGCGACGTTTTGGCGCTGCTCGGACCGCGTCCGGACGACGCGAACTACGTGATCGTGACCTCGCATGGTTTGGCCCAGGAGATGATCGACCATCGCGCGCGCGAACCGTTCTATGCGGTGCTCTCGCTGGATCTGGTCGCCGAGGACGACACAATCCTGGCCTATGAGCGCAACGACGGCCCACTGGAAGTCCATCTCGGCGCGCCGCTGCGGCTGCGCGTCGAATCGAATCACGGATACAAGATGGTCAAATGGATCAAATCCATCGAATGGATCTCCGACTACGCCGATTACGGCGACGGCCGCGGCGGAACCCGCGAGGACGCCGCCCTGCAAGCGTTCAACGGCCGAATTTGAGTAGACCGGATCTGACGAGGAGCGTCGCATGATCAGCACCAGCTACCGGGTGGGCGGCATGGTGACCGCTGCGGACGCACGCGCGGTCAAGGACAGCCTCAGCGCCGTCCCCGGCATCGGTGCGGTAGCCACCGAGATCATGCCTGGTGGCGAGTCGACGCTGATTCTCAAGCACAAGGAAGACATCGCGTTGGATCGAGCGGTGATCGAGGCGGCCGTGCGTAAGGCCGGCCGCTACACGCTCGAATGAGGGGGCCGATGCGTACTGCCGATGACGGGCGTTCCAGCGAATCGACCGAACAGGAGCCCGACCACCGATTCACCCTGGCGAATGAGCGCACCTTTCTGGCGTGGATTCGCACGGCACTGGCGTTGATCGCCGGGGGGATCGCAGTTGTCCAGTTCGCGCCGTCCTTCGGGATTCCGGGCGTGCGGCTTGGGCTCAGTGTGGCGCTGACCGCCATTGGTGGACTGCTGGCCGCGTTGGCAGTGCACCGCTGGCAACGCGTGCAGACCGCGATGCGCCGCGGCGACGAACTGCCGGCCACCCGCGTGCCGTTACTGCTCGGCGGCGCGATCTTCGTCGTCACGGTGGTCGTGCTGGTGGTGCTGGTCATCTGGCCGCCGGAGTAGTGCGATGTCCCAAGCCCCCGAGAAACCTGGTCTTCCCGCCGAGCGCACCCTGTTGTCCTGGGAGAGAGCCTCTTTCGGTTTCTTGGTGGGCGGTGCGTTGGTGTTGCTCCGGCAGCACGGCCCGCTTGGCCCCGGGCGGTCCGTGTTGGCGCTCGTGGCAACCCTGCTGGCGCTGCTCGTGCTGGCCCTCGGCTATCGGCGCTCGCGAGAAATCAGAGACAGCCCCGTCATCGCGGACCGGCTCGTGATCGCGGCTCCGCGTACGGAGGTGCTGCTCATCGGCGGTGCCACGAGCGGCTTCGCCGTGGCGGTCCTGCTGGCGCTCCTGTACGCGCCGTGACCGCTAGCGCACGAGGCCCAAGTTCTCGGCCTGCTCGAAGGAGTCATCGACGAGGACGACGGTACGGCCGGGGTGGTCGATCATCGAGGCGGCAATCGAGGCGCGATAGCCCGAACCGCAGTGGACCCACACTTCACCGCCGGGAACCTCGCCGATGCGCTTGCTGAGTTCATGCAGCGGGATGTTGATTGCGCCGGGGATGTGTCCGTCGTCGTACTCACCGCTCTGGCGGACGTCGAGGACGGTGGATTGGCGCTCATCGTCGACCTCGGCGAGATCGGCGAAGTCCGCGACTCGGTAGGACCGCAGCACGGCGCTTCCCGCCAGCGTGTGAATGTCGCCGACGGCGGCCCCCGCGAGATCATCAACCCCGATTCGCACGAGTTCGCGTCGCGCGTCGGCGATTTGGTACATATCCTCGCCGATCAGGGTCAATGGCGAACCCCAGGAGTGCAGCCAGCCGAGGTAGGTGACAAAGGAGTCCGACAGCTCGAAACCCAGGGAGCCGCCGAGGTGCCCGGCCGCAAAGGCGGTGCGGGTGCGCAGATCGACCACCCACTCGCCGGCGTCGATGCGCCGACGGAGTTCGGCCGGATCCACCGGTTGCGGCAGCGACAGATCGACCGGGGCCGGCCCCTGCGCGTTGATGACCCCCATGTGCGCGTAGTACGCAGGATAGGCTCCCAGCCCCGCGATGAGTTCGTCGACGTAGGTCTGCTCGTCCTGGGTCAGCGCCGGGTTGGTCCGGCGCTCATCGGCGATGGTGGACGAGTCACCGCTGGCCGGCGTCGCGGAGCAGAAGCTGCCGAAGCCATGCGTCGGATAGATCGGGGTGTCGTCGGGAAGTTCGGCCACGAGACGGCGCACCGAGTGAAACTGTGCGTGGGTGAGTTCCTCGGTGTGCTCGGCGCCCAGCAAGTCGGTGCGCCCGGTTGTCCCGTGCAGCATCGACCCGCCGGTGAACACCCCGGCCACGGAGTCAGCGGCGTCGCGCACGACGTAACTGACGTGGTGATGGGTGTGGCCGGGAGTGTGCAGCACGTGCAGTTTGATGGGCCCGGCATCGATGACGTCTCCGTCGATCACAGCGCGCCGCTGATAGCCCACCTCGTCGCCGGCGGGAACCACGTACTCGGCACCGGTGTTCCGGGCGAGTTCCAAGCCACCGGTCACGTAGTCGTTGTGCAGGTGGGTCTCCAGAACATGGGTGATCCGCACCCCGAGTGCGTCGGCCAGGTTGAGCACCCGGTCGATGTCGCGTTGCGGATCGACCACGGCGCCGATGCCGTCGGCGCTGACGAGGTAGCTGCGGTCACCGAGCCCGGAGGTCTCGATGATGGCGACCTGAACTTCGCCGTCCATTACCGGTTGTCTGCGGACTGCAGAGCCTCGATCGCCGCTCGCAGCTTGGCCGCGGCTTCGTCGGCGACCTCGCGCAACCCCGGCTGATCGGACACCTGAACCATGATCTGTGGGTCCATCGCGTCGACGATCACCCCGTCGGCACCGGAGGCGGTGTCAGCGCGCACGGTGACGTTGCAGGGCAGCAACAGACCGATTTGGCGGTCCGCGTTGACCGCGCGGTGCGCCAACGGCGGGTTGCAGGCCCCCAGGATCAGGTAATCCTCCATGTCCTCGCCCAGCTTGGCCTTTAACGTGGCCTTCATGTCGATCTCGGTCAATATCCCGAAACCCTGATCTGCCAATGCCTTACGAGTTCTCTGTACCGCGTCCTCGAACGTGGTTTGCAGCGTCGTCGACAATGCGTAACTCATCGTGCCTCCAATAACTCGTTCAGTGCAGCCCGGGTCAGGCCAAGGCCAAGAACAACTTCTCGAGTTCGGCCTCGGTCATTGGCTGCTGGCCCTCGGCGGCCTCTCCGGTCATGCATTCCCGCAATCCGGTCGCAACAATCTTGAATCCGGCCCTGTCCAAGGCTTTGGACACCGCCGCCAGTTGCGTCACGACGTCCTTACAGTCGCGCCCCTGCTCGATCATCGAGATGACCCCGGTCAGCTGTCCCTGGGCTCTGCGCAGCCTGTTGAGCACCGCGACAATCGCGTCCTCGTCACCAACCATGGCATTGCTCCTCTCTACGAACGATATAGCCATAGTACCCGCGGGGGTATTCCATCTGCGGTTCATGCCGCCGCCGTAGCCCGGGGGCGGGCTCTGGTGAGGCGGCGCAGGGGGCAGTGCGCGTACCGGGCGCAGGCGAAGGACAACGTCGCGGCGATCGCGGTCAATGCCGCGGCGGCGATGCCCACCGTCAGATGGATCTCCTGTGCCAGGATGACCGAGGACATCGCGAGCACGAACCATCCGAAGGTCTTCCGCAGCATGTCGGGGTTGACCAGCGCCGTCAGGCGGGTGCCGACGAGACTCCCGAGTACCGCCGCGGCGGTCACCGCCAGCGCCACCGACCAGTTGATCTGGACGCTGGACAGATAGCCGCCCAGGCCGGCGAACGACTTCATCCCGATGACAATCAGCGACGTGCCCACCGCAACGGGCATCGGCAATCCGCCGAGCAGTGCCAGGGCGGGCACCACCAGGAATCCGCCGCCGGCACCGACCAGGCCGGTGACCAGGCCCACCACCAGGCCCTCGGCCACGATCTTGGGCACCGGCAGGCGATGACCGTTCTCGGCGGGTTTGACGTTCTTGCGTCCGCGCAACATGGCCACGGCGGTGGCGATCATCATCACCGCGAAGCCGATCAGCAGGACGGTGCCCGGGATGAAGCGGGCCAGGATGCCGCCGGCGTAGGCGCCGGCCATGCCCGCGGCGCCGAAGATCAGACCGGTGCGCCATTGCACCCGGCCGGCCCTTGCGTGCGAGACGGCGCCGACCAGGCTGGTGACGCCCACCACCAGCAGCGAGGTGGCGATGGCCTCCTTGGCGTCCATGCCGGCCACATAGGCCAGCAGCGGGACGGTCAGGATGGAACCGCCACCGCCGAGTAGTCCCAGGGCGATGCCGACGAAGACGGCCAGCCCGATGGCGAGGCCGATCATGATCCGCAGCTCGCCTTCGGTGTCGGTCCGACGAGCTTGGAGACGACGGTCTGCGCATCGCAGGTGGCGCCGCGGTTGTAGGGCAGCTTGGACAGCATCATGCCCATGGCGCAGGTGTTCGACAGCGCCGCAAAGGTCAGTCCGCCGCCGACGGCACCGGCCACCCACTTGAGCTTCGGTGCGGCGAGGCTACCCAGGATGCTGGACAGCACGATCGAGCCGGCGACCAGGCGAACCTGACGCTCGAGGTCCCAGCGCTGGGCACCGCGGTTGACCGCGAACCCCTTGGCCTCCCAGGCGGTGATGCCGCCGTCGAGAATGTGGACGTTGCACAGCCCGGCGCTGCGCAGCGTCTCCTCCGCCTGGGTCGCCCGCTGCCCGGACCGGCAGACCAGCACCACGTCCTCATCGAGGTGGCGGATGATCTCGTCGCGGTGTTCCCGCAACAGGTCCAGCGGCACGTTGTAGGCGCCGGCGATGTGGGCGGTCTCGAACTCGCCCGGAGTGCGCACGTCAAGGATCCGGGGCGGCGTGGTCGAGCCGAGCATGTCCTTGAGGGTCTGCGAGTCGATGGTGGCCGGTGCGGTCATGGCGTTTCCTTTCGGTGCTGCGTATGGGTGCGGGCTTTGCGACCATATACGCCAGGGGGTATATTACGGATCATGTTACACATACCCCCAGGGGTAAAAGCAAGCGGGAATTTATATACCCCCTAGGGTACTTGACATACCCGTAGGGGTATAGGCACAGTAGCTGACAGAAGGCCCACCCGCCCCCGACCGAAAGGACCTCGGAAATGAAGTTCACCCAGTACTACCTGGACTGCCTCTCCCACGCGTCGTACCTGATCGCCGACGAAACCACCGGACGCGCAGTCGTTGTCGACCCGCAGCGCGACGTCGCCGAGTACCTGGCCGACGCGCAGGCGCACGGCTACACGATCGAGCTCATCATCGAGACGCACTTCCACGCCGACTTCCTGTCCGGACACCTGGAGCTGGCCAAGGCCACCGGCGCCAAGATCGTGTACTCCGATATCGCCGAGACTGAGTTCGAATCGATGGGCGTCGCCGACGGCGAGCGCTACTCGCTGGGGGAGGTGACCCTGGAGTTCCGGCACACCCCGGGACATACCCCCGAGTCGCTGAGCATCGTGGTCTACGAGCACGCCGGCGACGAGGTCCCCTACGGAGTGCTGACCGGCGACGCGCTGTTCATCGGTGACGTCGGCCGGCCGGACCTGCTGGCTTCGATCGGGTTCACCCGCGAAGAGCTGGCCGACAAGCTGTACGACTCGCTGCACAACAAGCTGATGACGCTGCCCGACGCCACCCGGGTCTACCCGGCCCACGGCGCAGGCTCGGCCTGCGGCAAGAACCTGTCCACCGAACTGTGGTCGACGATGGGGGAGCAGAAGGAGACCAATTACGCGCTGCGCGCCCCGGACAAGGCCACCTTCATGGAGCTGGTCACCGAAGGCCAGCCACCCGCGCCGAGCTACTTCGTCTACGACGCGATTCTCAACCGCAAGGACCGGGAGCTGCTGGACGAGACCAAGATGCCGACCGCGATGACCTACGAGCAGGTCCGCGCCGCGATGGCCGCGGGTGCGGTCCTGGTCGACGGCCGCAACCCCGAGGAGTTCGCCCTGGGGCATCTGCGCGGCGCTGTCAACATCGGTCTCGAGGGCCGGTACGCCGAGTTCGCGGGGTCGGTGGTGCCCACCGATGTCGACATCGTGCTGTTCACCGAGCCGGGGCAGGAAATGGAGGGTAAGACCCGGCTGGCCCGGATCGGCTTCGACCGGGTGATCGGCTACCTGGAGCGCCCGTTCGAAGCGATGTTCGAACATCAGGGCGACGTCCAGATCGCCTCCCGGTTGACGGCCAAGGCCTTCGATCAGCGCGTCGCAGAGCTGGGCGACCTGCAGATCGTCGACGTGCGCAACCCCGGCGAGGTCGCCGCGGGGACCGTCCCGAACGCGATAGCGATCCCGGTGGGTCAGCTGCCGTCCCGGCTGGCTGAGCTCGATCCCGCCCGACCGACGGTCGTGTACTGCGCCGGCGGCTATCGGTCCTCGGTGGCCGCAAGCCTGTTGCGGCGCAACGGGTTCGTCGATGTCAGCGACATCCTGGGCGGCTTCGGCGCCTGGGAAGAATCCCGGCAGAACGCCTGAGCCGGCGAATCAGGAAAGGAACAGGAGAACAGCATGACTCTCGCAAAACATCAGATCCTGGTCGTGGGCGGCGGCACAGCCGGCATCTCGGTGGCCGCCCGCCTGCTGCGGCGGGGCTACTCCGACGTCGCGGTCATCGAACCGTCCGACACGCACTACTACCAACCGCTGTGGACACTGGTCGGCGGCGGTCAGGCCAAGGCGTCGACGACGGCACGGCCCGAGGCCTCGGTGATGCCCAAGGGGGCCACCTGGATCAAGAATGCCGCGGCCACGGTCGACCCGGACAACAACACCGTCACCTGTGCCGACGGGGCGGACTACGAGTACGACGTACTCGTGGTCTGCCCCGGCATCCAGCTGGACTGGAACCGCACCGAGGGATTGTCGGACGCACTCGGCAAGGACGGGGTGTCGTCGAACTACCGGTTCGACCTCGCACCCCGCACCTGGGAGTTCATCCGCAATGTGCGGTCGGGTACCGCGGTGTTCGCCATGCCGTCCGGTCCGATCAAATGTGCTGGGGCGCCGCAGAAGATCGCCTACCTGGCCAGTGACTACTGGCGGTCCCAGGGCGTACTCAAGGACATCGACGTGCACCTGGTGGTACCTACGCCGCGCCTGTTCGGCATCCCGGCGATTGCCGACAACCTCGATGCCGTCGCTGCCGACTACGGCATCACCGTGCACACCAACGCGGAGGTGACCGCCATCGATGCCGCCGCCCACAAGGTGGGTGTGACCGCGTGCGGGGACAGTGGATCCGACTTCATGCTGCCCTACGACGTGTTGCACGCCGTGCCCCGCCAGTCGGCGCCGGACTGGATCAAGTCCAGCCCGCTGTCCACCGCTGACGCGGGCGGCTACGTGGAGATCGACAAGCACACCATGCAGCACGTGCGCTACCCCAACGTGTTCAGCCTCGGGGATGTCGGCTCGTCCCCGAACTCGAAAACCGGGGCGGCGATCCGCAAGCAGGCACCGGCCGTGGTCGACAACATCGACTCGATGCTGAAGGGGCGGCCGCTGACCGCCGCCTACAACGGCTACGGCTCGTGTCCCATCGTCACTTCCTCGGAAGCAATGCTGTTGGCCGAGTTCGACTACGACCTGAATCTGACGCCGTCGTTTCCGCTGCTCGACCCCACCAAGCCGCACCGCGGCTACTGGTACCTCAAGAAGTACGGCCTGCCGTTCATGTACTGGAACCTGATGCTCAAGGGCTTGGCCTAGGAGCGCCCAACGAAAGGGGATGCAGAAATGACCACCAAGAGCTTGACCTACGACAACTTCGAGTCCACCATTACCAGTAATCCGATTGTGCTTGTGGACTTCTGGGCATCCTGGTGCGGCCCCTGCCGCGCCTTCGGTCCGGTCTTCGAACGGTCCTCGGCGGCCCATCCCGACGTGGTGCACGCCAAGGTGGATACCCAGGCCGAGCGTGACCTGGCGGCCACCCTGGACATTCGCTCGATCCCCACCGTGATGGCCTTCCGCGACGGGGTGCTGGTGTACAGCCAGCCCGGGGCGATGCCGCCGGCGGCACTCGAGGACTTGATCGTTCGCGTGAAGGCGCTCGATATGGACGATGTCCACGCCAAGATCGCCGCCCGGAGGGCTGAGGAGTCGGCGAAGGCCTGAGTACGCCCCGCGCCCGCCCACGACATGCCAATCTGGCTGGGCGTGGGCGGGCCGAAGCTCGGCACATCCACCGTCATCCGCGAGATTGCGTTCGTGGCTTCGGGGTTGAACTCACGGCGAAGATGTAGCCGACTTACCGCCACCATCACAATCTCGTCGCCATGATGGCAATCTCAACGAGTTCGATGCCATCGGGGCGCTGTGAAACCGCAACGCCTCACCAAGCGGGACGAAGCGCAGCCTCGACGGCGTCCGCAGCCGCGACAGCGCCGCCGGCGGCCTCGATCTCGCCTCGCATCCAGGCCAGGCGTTCGCCCATCCGTGCATCGGAAACCACGGAATCGATGGCGTCCCATAGCTGTTCGGCCGTGATGCCAACCGGTGCGAGCTGCCGGCCGAGACCGAGTTCGACGAGGCGGTCGGCGTTCGCGCGTTGCTCGGCCATCTGCGGGACGGCGATCATCGGCACCTGATGCGCCAGGCCTTCCAGCACCCCACCCATGCCGGCATGCGTGACGAACGCCGAAGCATGGCGTAGGACGGCGAGCTGCGGAACCTGCTCGTGCACTTCAACATTGGACGGTAGGGGCCCGAGGGCGTCCGACCCGACCGCGTCGCCCACCGCCAGCACCACCTGCCATGGCCGACCGGCCGCGGATTCGACGACCATGCGGAAGAATTCGGGCCGGTCGTTGTATCCCGTGCCCAATGACACCAACAGCACCGGCGCCGAACTCGGCGGATGCCAGTCGCCTTGGAACCGCCGGTCGGTCAGTACCGGACCCACGAAGCGGTAACCCTCGCCGAAGGTGTCGCCAGCGGGCTGGAACGCGCGAGGCACCGTGACGATGCGATCTGCTGCGCCCGCGCCCCGGAAGAATCCACCGACGTCGCGCAGCCCCTCCCGGCGCAGAAAGCGGGCCAGCCGCAGCAGCACGATGAGAAACCGTGGATGCAGCGGATTGAGCTTGGCGTACCGCCTCATGTTCCAATGTCGGTTGTTGACAAAGTTCGGCCAGGTTTCCACCGCGGGCACACCCCACCGGTGAACGAGGATTCGACCCCACCACACCAGCGGTCCGTCGTGAACCACCAACTCGGGCACGGGGATGTCACCGAGCTGCTCGACCATGGCCGTGGTCTCGTCGAGCAGCAGCGACGTCGCGCGGATCAGTTCCGCCCCGTGCATCTGCGGCAGTCCGTCTCGCGGCATGGATTCCCAGGTGGAGGCCACCGGAATGTAGGTTGCCCCGGTCTCGACGATGCGTTGTTCAAACATCCGCGGCGCGGCGTAGGAGACGCCGTGGCCGCGGCGGACCAGCTCGGCGGCGATGCCGAGCGTCGGATTCACGTGCCCGGGCCCCAGGGGCCCTAAGAACAAGATGGTGGCGGGGCTCATTGCCGTCCCGAGCCGCCCGCGTCGACCATCCGGATGACCGGTTCGCCCGCCTCATCCGAGGCGGCCAGGTCCACCTCGACGTCGAATCCCCAGTCGTGGTCGCCGGCCGGGTCGTCCAGAATCTGCCGCACCCGCCAGACGTCGGGCCGTCGGTCGAAGATCAGCAACGCCGGCCCGCGGGCGTCCGCGGCGGTGCCCACCTCGTCGTGTTCGGCGAAGTAGGCGTCGATGACCTCGGCCCACCGCTCGGCGGTCCAGCCGGATCCGGCGTCGAGTTCGCCTAGGTCGTAGCTGTAACCGCGGGCGAACAACTCCACCCGCCGGAACAGCGCGTTGCGCACCATCGCGGTGAACGCGCGTTCGTTGCCGGTCAGCGGTCGCGGGCGCGCGGGCACCGACAGGGGCACCTCGTGCGGCTGATCCGGGCTGGTGAGCTGTTCCCATTCATCCAGCAGACTCGAGTCGACCTGGCGCACCAGCTCGCCGAGCCATTCGACGATGTCGGTGACCTCCTCGGTGCGGGCGCCCGCGGGCACCCCGGAGCGCAGCGCCTTGAAGGCATCAGACAGATAGCGCAGCACCGCACCCTCGGAGCGGGTCAGCCCGTACACGCTGACGAACTCGCGGAAGGTGAAGGCCCGCTCCCACATTTCCCGGACGACGGATTTGGGGGACAGGTGCGCATCGGCGGCCCACGGGTTGCTTTGCAGGTACAGCTCGTAAGTGTGCTGCAGCAGCTCTTCCAGCGGCTTGGGATACGTCACGTCGTCGAGCAGTTCCATCCGCTCGTCGTATTCGATGCCGTCGGCCTTCATCTCCGCGATGGCCTCCCCGCGCGCCTTCTTCAGCTGCGCGGACAGGATCTGCCGCGGGTCCTCTAGCGTCGCCTCGATCACCGAAACCACGTCCAGCGCATAGGTTTCCGACTCGGGATCAAGCACTTCCACCGCGGCCAGGGCGAAGGTCGACAGCGGTTGGTTGAGCGCGAAGTCGGCAGGCAGATCCACCGTGAGCCGATACCGGCGACCATCGGCCTCCGGCTGGTCGAGGCGCTCCATGACGCCGGCCTGCAGCAGCGAGCGGGCGATGCCGACGGCCGCCCGGATGTGCTGGAGTTGGCGTTTGCGCGGCTCGTGATTGTCGGTCAGCAGCCGGCGCATCGCGACGAACGGGTCGCCGGGGCGGTCGACCACATCGAGGATCATCGCCGTCGATACCCGCATGTTGCTGGTCAACGGCTCCGGCGTGGCATCGATCAGCCGCGTCATCGTCGATTCGCTCCACGGCACCATGCCCTCGGGCACCTTGCGGCGCACCAGCTTTCGGCGCTTCTTCGGGTCGTCGGCGACCTTCGCGAACTGCTTGAGGTTCTCCACCTCGTGGTCGGGGGCCTGGACGACGACGGTGCCGGCGGTGTCGTAGCCGGCGCGGCCGGCCCGCCCGGCGATCTGGTGAAACTCGCGGGCGCTGAGCAACCGGGTCCGGACTCCGTCGTACTTCGACAGCGCCGAGAACACCACGGTCCGGATCGGCACGTTGATGCCGACGCCCAGGGTGTCGGTGCCGCAGATGACCTTGAGCAGACCGGCCTGCGCCAGCTGCTCGACCAGCCGCCGGTACTTGGGCAGCATGCCGGCGTGGTGCACCCCGATGCCGTGCCGCACCAGCCGGGACAGCGTCGAGCCGAACGCCGTCGAAAAACGGAAGGAACCGATTTGCTCGGCGATCGCCTTCTTGTCGTCCTTCGTGCTGACGTTCACGCTCATCAACGCCTGCGCCCGCTCCAGCGCCGAGGCCTGGGTGAAGTGCACGACGTAGATCGGTGCCTGTTTGGTCTCGAGTAGCTCGCCGATGGTCTCGTGCATCGGCGTGGTCGCATAGCTGTAGAACAGCGGGACCGGGCGCTCGGCGCCGGCAACCAGCGCCGTGGGCCGACCGGTGCGGCGGGTGAGGTCGTCGCGCAGGAACGTGACGTCGCCCAGGGTGGCCGACATCAGCAGGAACTGCGCCTTCGGCAGCTCCAACAGCGGCACCTGCCAGGCCCAGCCGCGGTCCGGGTCGCCGTAGAAGTGGAACTCGTCCATGACCACCAGGCCGATGTCGGCGGCTGCGCCCTCCCGCAGCGCGATGTTGGCCAGCACTTCGGCCGTGCAGGTGATGATCGGGGCCGACGCGTTGACCGCGGCGTCGCCGGTGAGCATCCCGACGTTGGCCGCGCCGAACACCTCGCACAGGGCGAAGAACTTCTCCGAGACCAACGCCTTGATGGGGGCGGTGTAGTAACTGCGTCGCTGCGCGGCCAGCGCCGCGTAGAGCGCCCCGGTGGCCACCAGCGACTTGCCCGAACCGGTGGGCGTCGCCAACACCACATTCGACCCGCTGACCAGCTCGATCAGCGCCTCTTCCTGTGCCGGATACAGCGTGGTCCCGCTGTCCTCGGCCCAGGCGGCGAAGGACGCGAACAGTTCGTCGGGGTCGGCGCCGCGGGCGCGCAGGGCCGACAGATCGCTGGGATCGTCGAGGAGGGGCGCTGCGGTCGACTGGGACATGTTGACCCCCAGCCTGCCTGACTAGGGCAGGACGGTGCGCATCAACATCACGTTGTAGGCCGACCACAGCGACAGGTTGTAGTACAACTCCTTGCCGGTGGACCACGGATGCAGCAGTGGGGCGTAGATGCCGCCGGGGATCTCCGCCGACGACGCCAGCCGATGCTCGGGGCTCCACGGGCCCTGCGGCGCCGGGGCCGTCCGCATCACGACATCGTTGCTGGCTCCGTTGCAGTACAGCACCAGGTACTGCTTGAGATAGGTGTTGTACTGCGCCGACATCTCGCCCACCGGACCCGGGATCACCGGCGTCGCGGCCGCCGGGTTGCCGGGGACCCAGGCACCGTTGTCGGAATTCCAGTACTCGTAACGGGCCAGGTCCGGCACCAGGCTGGGTGCCACTCGCGCCACATACGCCGAACCGCTTCGCCCGTTGGGTGTACCGAAGGTGTACAGGTAGGGATCACCCGGCCCGGGCTTGAGGAACGCTCCCATCTGGAAGTTCTGGTGTCCCGCCGCGGGGGTGCGGATGGTGCCCGGGAACACGCCCCAGTTCTCGCCGTTGTCCTTGGACACCGCGATCGCGGAGTAGTTCGTGGACCACGACCCCGGGCTGTCCCAATTCCGGATCGACATGAAGTTGAGGTATTGGTGTCCGCCGACGGCGACGCCGGAGGTCGGGATGATGCCCGTCTCTTCCTTCGTCCGGCCGATGGTGTTGATGATCTGCTTGGAGATGCCGGGTCGCCACACTGGTGAGCCCGAATACCTGTTGCCGACAACGCCGTTGGGCACCGCGACGGTCTTCGACAACGAGCCGTCCTGACTGCGGAACAACGCGTTGTACCGCCACTGCTTGCCGGGAATGCCGCAATAGCCGTTGGTGTCGCCGAAGGCCATGAGCACCTGGCGGTTGGCGGGATCGCCGTTGTCCCACATGATCCCGAGATCGGTTCCGGTGATGGCGAAGCGCTTGATGGTGTCGTTGGGGCTGTCGGGCCCGGTGACCCAGCCCACGATCGAGGTGCCCGGGGGAGCGGACGGTACCGGTTGCGCGGCCGCCGATGCCGGTGGCGTGGCCGCCGGCGCGGGTGCCGCCGGGGCCTGCTGGTTGGCCCGGGGGTTGGGGACCGGCGCCACCGCCGCCTGCTGCTGCACCTGCGCGGACTTGGGAACCAGGGCTTTGAGGATCGCCAACGGAAGCTGACCCAACTTGGGCAGCGGCGCCGACTCGTTGGCGCCCGGCGGCTTGTGCCCGATCGGGCGCTGAAGTGGTGCGATCGCCGACGGACTCGGAATCTGGACGGCCTGCTCGGGAAGGGGTTGGGCGGCGGCGGCAGCGCCGGTGCAGGGTTCGGCGACCGCCGCGGGCGCGACGCCGATGGCCACGCAAAGGCCGATCACGGCCGTCGTGGCCATCGCGGTTCGTTGACGCGGCGACATGTCACAACCTCTCGGGGGACGGGGACGCGGCGAGGACGTCAACAGTTAGCTGCTGTGACGCTAGTGATGGATGGGGTGGTTGTGATCTGTGCTGCGCGATAGATGCGGACCCGTGACCGTGTCGAGACCCGGCAGGGGGGCCGTCCTATGGTCAAGCGGTGACCATCAGCTACGACGATGC
This sequence comes from Mycolicibacterium sp. MU0053, assembly GCF_963378095.1. NCBI lineage: Bacteria > Bacillati > Actinomycetota > Actinomycetes > Mycobacteriales > Mycobacteriaceae > Mycobacterium > Mycobacterium burgundiense. The sequence continues at coordinate 5,044,248 of NZ_OY726397.1, read as the reverse complement.
GCTGCGGGCGCGGTTCTCCGAACACCTGGCGCGCCACGAACGCCGCGTCCTGACCGATCCGACGAAGCGGCACGCGGCCGTCGCCGTCGTGATCGTCGATTCCGAGATCGGCGAGGACCGGGTGGATCCGGCGCCGGTGGACGATTGGAACGCCGGTCGTCCGCTGCCGGAGATGGGTCTGGACGGCCGCATGGTCGGAGTCTCCGGCGGGGCGTCTTTTCTGCTGTGCCGCAGGGCATCCCGACTTTCCTCGCACGCCGCTCAGTGGGCGCTTCCCGGCGGGCGGGTGGACCCGGGCGAAACCGTACCCGAAGCGGCGCTGCGGGAACTGGACGAAGAGGTGGGCATCGGGCTGCCCGAGTCCACGGTGCTGGGCTTGCTGGACGACTACCCGACCCGGTCCGGCTACGTCATCACCCCGGTGGTGATCTGGGGCGGCGGCCGGCTTGATCCCCGGCCCGCGCCCGACGAGGTGGTGGCCGCCTACCGGGTCGGGCTGCATAATCTGCTCCGCGAGGATTCGCCGCGGTTCATCACGATCCCGGAGAGCCCGCGCCCGGTGGTACAAGTCCCGCTGGGCAACGATCTCATCCACGCGCCCACCGGCGCGGTGCTGTTGCAGTTGCGGTGGCTGTGCCTGGAGGGCCGTCATGACCCGGTGGCCGACCTGGAACAGCCCGTATTCGCCTGGAAGTAGCCGTGCGAATAGCCCGAGTTTCGACCGGATTCGCAGTGCAGCCCCGGTAGCCTGCGACGGGTGAAGCGGAAACACGTGCTCATCGCCGGCGCCGCCGTCCTGCTGACGGTGTCCGGGTGCGCCTCCACCGCCGAGCTGGACGTCGACCAGACCACCACCACCACCGCAGCGGCGCCACCCGCGCCGGCGGCGAATCCGCCGTCGACGACCGGGTTCGCCGACGTCGTCGAGCGGGTCAGCCCCAGCGTGGTGACCGTGCAACTCGAGGGCGGGGTGGGCAGCGGAGTCGTCCTGCGACCCGACGTCATCGTCACGAACGCGCACGTGGTCGGCCGGGCCCGCGAGGTCATGATCGGCTACGCCGACGGCGTCAGCTCACCCGGACAGGTGCTGGCCACCGACGCGGTGACCGATCTGGCCGTGGTGCGGACCGAGCGTCGGAATCTTCCGGTACCGGAGTACCGCAGCGAACTGCCCCGCCCCGGCGATGTCGCGATCGCCATCGGCAGTCCGCTCGGGTTCGAGAACACGGTCACCGCGGGCGTCATCTCGGGCCTGAACCGCAACATCCCCGGTTCCGCCGTGGAGAGCGCATCGCTGGTGGATCTCATCCAGACCGACGCGTCGATCTCGCCGGGCAACTCCGGGGGCGCGCTGCTCGACGCCGACGGGCGGGTGGTGGGCATCAACGAGGCCTACATTCCGCCGGCAGCCGGGGCGGTGTCGCTGGGCTTCGCGATCCCGACCGCCACCGTCCTCGACGTCACCGAGCAGTTGCTCGCCAACGGCCGGGCCTCCCACCCGTATCTCGGCGTCACCACCAGCCGGCTCACGCCGGCCATCCGGGAGCGCCTCGGCGTGCAGGTCAGCGGCGGCGCCCTGGTACGCGGCGTGGAGGCCGGGAGCCCGGCCGCCGTTGCGGGCGCCCGGCCCGGCGACGTGATCGTGGATCTCGCGGGAACCCAGGTGCAGGACGTGGAGGACCTGTTGGGCGCCCTGCGCCGCACCCAACCGGGCCAGGAGCAGCCGATGGTCGTCGCGCGCGGTGGCGAGCGGGTGAACCTGACGGTGCGGATCGGATCGCGGGAAGGCTAGGGCCGCACCTCGAAGACGTTGTTGAACGGGGTGTTGGCGGCCAACCGGAACCGGGTGAACCCGGCTTGGGTCACCACGTCCTTGATCCGGGCCGGACCCGCCTGGGTGCCCAGCGCCAGGCCGACGGGCTGCGCCAACGACGCCGGGGTGCACAGCAAGGTGGAGAACCCGTAGTAGGCACGGCCGATCGGGTTGAGGTTGTCCTCGACGCGGTCTCCGGCGGCGGGTTCGACGATCATCCAGGTTCCGTCCGCGGCGATGATCTCGCGGATGCGACGGGCGGCCCCCACCGGATCGCCCGTGTCGTGCAGGCAGTCGAACATGGTGACCAGGTCGTAGGGTCCACCGTCGACGGTCGACACATCGGTGGCCTGGAAGCTGATCCGTGCTGCGGGCGCGGCCTCGGCGGCGCGCTGCCGTGCCGTCTCGATCGACTCCCGGTGGGAATCCACTCCGAGAAATGTCGACGCCGGAAACACTTGGGCCATCAGGATTGTCGACGACCCGTGTCCACACCCGATATCGACGACCGCGGCTCCGGCGGCCAACTTGGACACGACACCGTCCAGTGCCGGTAGCCACTCGCTGACCAGGTGGGCGTTGTAGGTGGGGCGGAAGAACCGCTCACATCCGATGTGCACGTCGCTGCTGTGATCGCCCCAGGCGACCCCGTCCCCGGTGCGCGCGGCGGCGACGATCCTGGCCGCGTCGCTGGCGGTGCCAAGGGCGATCTGGAACAGCCCGCCGACGAATGCGGGACTGGTCTCATCCGTGAGGGCCACAGCCTGCTCGGGCGGCAGGTGGTAGCGACCGGTGTCGGGTTCGTAGGCGACGAAGGAACCCGCGGCCTGAGCGTTGAGCCATTCCCGGGCGTAGTGCTCCTCGGTTCCGGTGCGTTGGGCCAATTCGGCGGGCGTGCTGGCGCCGTGCTCGGCCAGGCTGCGGTAGTAGCCGAGGCGGTCTCCCATCACGACCAGCGCGCAGTTCAGGGCCGCTCCGGCCTCCTCCACCGCGCGGAAGACGAAGGCCATCAGCTTGTCGGTATCGACCGCGGGTGCGGCATCTTGTGTGGTCATCGGACTGTCCCCCGGTAAGTCGCCGGCATCGGCCACCGGCGTTGCATTTATCGTGGGCGCCCGTCCGGGCCGGAGCAATGGGGTATTTGCCCTATTTTCAAACCGCCCGGACGAGCGCCCGTCGACCCGGCAACTAGGCTCGCGCTGTCCGAGCAAAGGGAAGTCATGTTCATCGTTGTGCTGTGCGCGATCCTCGGGCTGATGCACCTTTACCTGTGGAAACGGCTGGTCAAGGACACCACCACGGCGGGGCGCACCCGCCGGTTGCTCACGGTCGGCCTGATCGGGCTCGGGGTGCTGCTGGCCGCGACGTTGATCGGCCCGCGCCTGATCGAGCTGACCGAATCAGCGTGGTTCGCCTGGCCGGGCTATCTCTGGTTCGGGCTGCTGGCCTACCTGTTCTTGACGCTGCTGGCGCTGGAACCGGTGCGGCTGATCTTGCGCGGCTGGGTCAGGCGCGGGCGTTCGACGCCGGTGGAACCCACGGCGACACCGGAACCGGCCGAACCGGTTCGGCCCGAAGCCGCGGCGGGTTTGAACCGCCGCCTGTTCCTGGCCCGCACCAGCGCGGTGGCCGCCGGCGTGGCGTCGGTCGGTCTGGTCGGGGTAGGTGCGTCGACCGCGCTGGGCCCGCCGGACCTGCTGCGCGTCCCGGTCCGGTTGCGTCGGCTCGACCCGGTGTTCAACGGGTATCGGATAGCGGTGGTCGCCGACATCCACCTCGGCCCGCTGGCCGGCCGCACACACACCGAACGGATCGTGCGAATGATCAACGAGGCCGAACCGGATCTGGTGGCGGTGGTGGGCGACATCGTGGACGGCACGGTCGCGGAGCTCGGCCCGGCCGCGGAACCGTTCCAGGACCTTGTTTCCCGCGACGGCACGTTCTTCGTCACCGGCAACCACGAATACTTCGTCGAGGACACCTTCGAGTGGTTGGACGAGTTGGAACGGCTCGGCCTGCAGCCGCTGCGCAACGAGCACACCGTAATTCGGCGCGGCGCGGCGCGCTTCGACCTGGCCGGCGTCAACGACATCGCGGGCGACATTAAATCCGACGGACCGGATTTCGATCGGGCACTGGCTGGGGTGAACCCGTCCGGACCGACGATTCTGCTTGCCCACCAACCGGTTCTGGTCCAGGAGGCCGCTGCCCGCGGAGTGGACCTGCAACTCTCCGGGCACACACACGGCGGCCAGATGTGGCCGTTCCACTACGCCGTGTCCGCCGTGCAGCCGTCGCTGGCCGGGCTGTCCACGGTCAACGACACTCAGTTGTATGTCTCCCGGGGCGCGGGGTTCTGGGGTCCGCCGGTGCGGATCGGCGCGCGACCGGATATCACGGTGCTGACCCTGAACACTGAGAGTTACCGCTGATCGGCGGCTCCTGCGTGGCGGCTGCCGCGTGCTCACCCGCGCGCTTGCCGGAGAACACACAGTCGGCCAGCGCCAGACCACTGACGTAGCTGTTGGAACAGATTCCCACCGCCGTACGCCCCGCAGCGTAAAGGCCGGGGACCCCGCCGCCCTGGTCGGTGAGCACCTGTCCGGTCGCGCCATCGACCTTCAAGCCGCCGAGCGTCAGGCCGGGCACCGGGAAGGTCAGCGATGGCTTCACCGAGATGTCCAAGCCGTAGAACGGTGCCCGCAGGATGGGTGCGCAGTACTCCGCTGCCTTGTTCGCCGGGTCGGTGCTCTTCGTGGCGATGGCCTCGTTGTAGGCCGCGACGGTGGCCGCCAGCCCGGCCGGTGCAATACCCAGCTTGGCGGCAAGACCGTCCAGCGTTCGCGCTTTCCGATAGTTGATCGTGAACATCGTGGCGGTCTGCAATCGGAGTATCGATTCCGTCTGCCCCCAGAATTGGCCCCGGGCCCGTCGCCAGATATCGGCGTCCAGGACAAGAAACCCGGTGCCGCTGAACTTGCGGACCATGGCCTCGGTGTGGGTGGCGCCGTAGAGATCCTCGTTGATGATCCGTTCTCCATTGGCGCCGACGGTGATCCCTTCGATCATGGCCGACGGGGGAGACAAGAAACGCCAGGCGGTGACGCGGTCCAGGAGGTCGGTGCCGCCGCCGGCCGCCGTTCCCAGCGTGATTCCGGCGCCGTCGTCGCCTCGGGTCCCCAGGGGCCGGATCTGCCGATATGCCGGCGCGTGCTGATGCAGCATGTCCTCGTTGAAGGCGAACCCGCCGGCGGCAAGGATCACGCTGGGTGCGGTGTACGTGCAGGACTGGGCGCGGCGCCGCCAGATCCGGTCACCCCACTCGCTGATGGCCAGGCCGCCCGGCGGAAACCAGTTGGTGAGCTTGGCGCCCACGGCGCTGACCCGGCCGTGCACGGCCTGTTCCATGCGGTGACCTTGTGTCCAAGTGCGACAGCGGATTCCGTGGACCCGACCGTCGATCACGACAAGATCGTCCACGACGGTACGCGGCAGATATGTGACACCGAGACGCACGGCGGCGTCGCGCAGGCTGCGCCAGAGGTCACGGCCGGACTTGGTCCCGCTGGCGATTTGTCGATGACCGCGCGGTGCGGGGTCCGCGTGCAGTCGGTAGGGGTACGCCTTTTCATTACCCGAGAAGTACAGATAGTGCTTGGGCGGGTACGCAGTTTTATAGGGGCACAACGATCCCTCGAACCGGGCGCCGTGCTCCTCGAGCCACGCCAGCTGGTCGGCGCTCTCTTCGCAGAATCGGCGCAGGGTGTCGTCGCTGACGACGCCCTGTACCTCCTGTTTGAGATAGTTGTACATGTTCTCTGGGGTGTCGTCATACCCGGCGGCCTTCTGATGCGGTGTGCCGCCGCCGGCGTAGATCACGCCACCGGAGACCGCGGATGCGCCGCCGCCCATGGCCCGGTCCACCGCGAGCACCCGGGCGCCGCTCTCGGCAGCCGCTATCGCCGCGCACGCACCGGCGGCGCCGAAACCGACGATGATCACGTCGAAATCATTGGCTGACATCGGAATTCGAAGTCCTCTCGTCGCTGTCCGCGCACTGCTTCTGCACGCCGGGTTTACGCACTCTGATGTCGGCCGTCGCGGTGACCTGACAGGCCAGTCGCACTCGCCGCGGATTGGCCCGCCGAACCCTGCGGTCGAGATTGTTGAGGAGTGCGGATTCCGCTTCGGTTCGCTCCGAGAGGGCGTGCAGCCCATCGAGCACCTCGCATTGACACGCGGTGCAGCGCCCCATGGCGTAACACAGGGTGGGCCAGCTGTATCCGGCACGCCAGGCGGCCTGGATCAGTGTCTCCCCCGGCCGGACCTCGATATCGAATCCGGCCGGCTCCACCCGCATCGTCACCGACGGTGGTTCAGGTGGTGGCAATGTAGCGGTCGATCTCGCTGTGCAACGAGAAGATCATCGGCTCGTAGCGAGGTGACAGCGTGGAGTGCGTGATGGCCCCGGATCGGTAGCCCGCCTGCTGCCGATAGATGTTGCCCATGTCCTGCTGCAGAACAAACGGCCAGTCCTCCGGCTCCAGCGGTCCCTCGCGTTCCGGGGCCGCGTTGTCCATGTCGCAACGCCGCGGTATCTGCATTGCGAACGCCTCGAAGATCGCGGTGTTGGGATCGGTGCCATTGGGCCGGAAGCGGTAGAACAGCAGGTTCCCGGTGAGACCGAGGAATACCAGGTTGGGAAACACGAATCCGTAGGTCGAAGCGTTGGGATCCATGGGCGGCAGCGGGATGTCGGCCTCTTCTGCGTACCGGTAGAGCTCCTCGAAGAACTTCCACAGCACTTGGTCATCGGGCAAGTCGCGGATCCGGTCGGCGATGTACTCGTCACGTGCGGTGGCAAAGCCGTCGGTTCCTTCGAACAGGACCTGGTTCTGGTCGATGAAGAAGCGCCCCGGTTCCATCCCCGCGATCAGCGGTGGCGGCAGCTTGTAGTTCTCCGGATGCTCGGGGTCGAACGGTGCGGCCGTGTCCACATGCCCCATGCCGTGGTGGTAGAAGGGAATCCCGTCGGCGTCGTATTGGTCGTCGGTGGCACCGAACGCCAGTTCGGGATGGGCCTGCATGACGTGGTAACCCTCGAGGAACGCCTCCGTGGCGACCTTCCAGTTGCCGGGTACAACCGCGTACTTCCACCACCGCACCCGCATCCGGTCCATCGCCATGGGTGCCAGGTGTTTGTCGTAATCGCCGAAGAACTCCTCGAGGGTGGGCGCCTCGTCATCGAAGTTGATCCACACGAACCCGTACTTGACCGCCGACCGCACCTCGGTCAACCGCGTGGTGTCCGGATCGATCGAACCTGGCGCAAAGCCCTTGCGGCAGTAGATGTAGTTCTGACTCCCGTCGAGGTCGAAACGCCAACCATGGAAGGGGCAGACGATCTGGCTGCCGCCGAAGGCGCCGGAGTCGGCGGGCTCGACCAGTTGGGTGGCCCGATGTGGGCACACGTTGTTGAGCACCTTGATGCTGCGGTCGGGTTGGCGCACCACGATCACGGTCTTGTTGACAATCGAGTACTCGATGTAGTCGCCGGGTTCGGGGATGTCCTCTTCGCGGCAGGCCCACTGCCAGGTGTGCAACCACATCTTCTCGTACTCGAGGTCGGCGAAGTGCTGGTCGTAGTAGCGCTGCACAGGTAGGTGCACCCCATCGGCCAACCGAAACGGCACGCGGGAGGTGTCGACGTCGTGCCGGGGAACGTAGGGCGCGGCCTGCTCGGTGGCCGGGACCTCGGTGGGGGAGAGTTGGGCTGTCATGCCGTGCCTTTCGTATTGCTCGCTGGCCCGTAATCAGTTGATGGTGGCTACGACTGACCCCACGGGGTAGTCCTGATCGACTTCGCCGATGATGGCGATGCGACCGGCGGCCGGGCTCTCGACCTCGGTCTCCGTCTTGTCGGTGGCAAGGACGTAGATGGCCTGGCCGGCGGCCACGACATCGCCGTCTTCGCAGAGCCATTCGGTGATCTGACCCTGCTCGACGGCAACGCCCAGCTTGGGAATGCGTACTTCATGTGCCATAGCGGTAGTTGTCTTTCGTTAGCCGAGGACGGCGCGGATCGCCGGTTCGATACGGCTGGTGGGCAGAAAACTCTGTTCGAGCGAGGAGGCATAGGGCACCGGGGTGTCCGCGCCGCCGACCCGGCCGACCGGTGCGAGCAGCTCGCCGAAGAGCTCGGAATGAATCTGCGCGCTCAGTTCGGCCCCGAAGCCGCCGCGGGTGACGGCCTCGTGCACGACCACGGCGCGCCGGGTCTTGGATACTGACGTGAATATGGCGTGGGTGTCGAGCGGCTGCAGGGTCCGCAGATCGATCACCTCCACCGAAATACCCTCGGCGGCAAGCTGCTCGGCGACGGCCAGGCAGTCGAGCACCTGTTTGCCGTAGGTGATCAGCGTCAGGTCGGTGCCTGCGCGCGCGATACGCGCCTGCCCGAGGGGCACGCGGTAGTCACCGGCGGGCACCTCGTCGCGGACACCGAAGTACAGGCTGCTCATCTCGACGACTACGACGGGGTCGTCGTCGAAGATCGCCGACAGCAGCAGCCCCTTGGCGTCGGCGGCGGTCGACGGTACTACGACTTTGAGGCCGGGCGTGTGTATGAGCGCGGCCTCGAGCATGTCGGAGTGCTGTGCCCCGAACCCGGCTCCGGCGCCGGTGGTGGTACGCACGGTCAGCGGGATCGGGGTGGCGCCGCCGGACATGTACCGCAACTTGGCGGCATGGTTGAACAACTGGTCGGCGGCGACCGAGATGAAGTTCATCAGCATGATCTCGGCCACCGGCCGCATACCTGCCATGGCGGCGCCGATCGCGGCGCCCATGATGGCCTGCTCGCTGATCGGTGTGCACCGGATCCGTTCGGAACCGTACTTGGTCTCGAGTCCCTTGTGGACACCGAAGCCGCCACCTTTGGGATCCTGAATGTCCTCGCCGAGTTGGAAGACCGCATCGTCGAGGTCGAGCGCGACGTCGAGCGCATCGCGGATGGCATCGATCATCATCATGGTGCTGGGGGCGGTTGCGGTGCTCATCGCGCGGTCTCCGTTGCGTAGACGTCTGTGGTGAGTTCTGAGAGTTGGGGCAGGGGCTGCTCGAATGCCCACTCGGCGGCGTCGTCGACCTCTTTTTGGGCCTGCTCGTCGATGGAGTCGAGTTCGGCTGCGGCAACACCGAACTCGTCGAGCAGGCGCTGGCGGAAGATCGGAATCGGATCGGCGGCATTGGCGGTGGCCAACTCTTCGGCCGGAATGTACTCGCTCTGGTCGCCGAAGTAGTGGCCGCAGAACCGATAGGTGACAGCTTCCAGCAGGGTCGGCCCTCCGCCGCCGCGGGCCCGCTCGATCGCCTCCCCGGCCGCCCCGCAGAGCACAGTGGGGTCGTTGCCGTCGACGGTCACTCCGGGCATGGAGTACGCCGCGGCCCGGTCGGCGATATTGGCCACCGTGGTGCCGCCGGCCAGGGGCGTGTACTCGGCCCACTTGTTGTTCTGACAGACGAAGATCACCGGTAGCTGCCATAGGGATGCGAGGTTGAGGGCCTCGTGGAAGGCGCCGATATTGCTGGCTCCGTCCCCGAAGTTGACGACGGTGACCTGGTCGGTGCCGCGCATCTTGGCGGCCAGTGCGAGACCGTTCGCGATCGGCAGTCCCGACCCCACGACTCCCGTGGTGACCATGAGCCCATGTTCGGGCGAGGTGACGTGCATTGGTCCGCCTTTGCCCCGACATGTGCCCGCCGCCCGGCCCAGGTACTCCGCCCACAGGTCCCGCAACGGAACCCCTTTGGCGATCTGGTCGTGCAAACCGCGATAGGTCGTCACGACGAAGTCGGTGCGCCGTAGATGGGCTGCCACCGATGCCGCGGCGAACTCCTGTCCACGCGGGGAGTAATACATGCCGGCGAACTTGCCGCTCATCATCTGGGCGCGGTAAGTCTCGTCGAACGCCAGGATGCGTGCGGCGGTGCGGTAGATACCGACCAGCACATCCTGGCCGAGGCGGGTTTCGGTGGTGGTCATCGGGCTGATGCACTTCCTCGATAGCGACGAATGGGAATTAATCAAGTGATTGATTGAACAGAGTATGGCGTGCGACACACCCCGTCAAGAGGGGTGCCTCAGTTCATCGCCCGGATCGGATCGGTGCTGCCGTCCCAGCTTTCGGCGGCATCGCCCACCAGCTGAGCCAGCCCACGGGTGACGTCGTTGAGTTCCATCAACTCGATGACGGCGGCGGGCCCGCCGGGAGGTTCGACGTAGGCGTAGGGCACGCCGCTGTCCTCGCCACCCCGCCAGAGGACCGGCCAGCCGGCCTTCTCCACGGCGTCCAGCGCCGCATCGAAATCCTCGGGCCAATATGCCAGCTGATGAAAGCCCTCCCCGTCGGCAAGGAACTCGGTGTAGACGCTGGGGGTGTCGTCGTGTTGCTGGATCAGCTCAATCTGCAGCGGGCCGCTATTGGCCAGTGCGATAGAGCAATTGACCTCGCAGGTGCTGCCGCGGTACTGGGCGCGTTGCGTCAGGTTGCTCAGCACAAACCACGGCCCCACTCCAGCGGCCAACCAGGACTGCAGTGCTGATTCCAAATCGGGTACCACATAGCCGATCTGCCGGATGGGTCCCGATATGGGGGATGGTCGCATGTTGTACTCCATTCGGTTAAGCAATTTGTGTTCCGCCGTCGACGGACAGCACTTGAGCAGTCACGAAAGCGGCGGCATCCGAGGCCAGGTAGACGGCAGCCGCGCCGACCTCGCTGGGGTAGGCGAACTGGCGCGCCAGCACCGTGCGGCGCCCGATCGAGGTCAGTTCGGCCGCGCGATCGACCATGAGTCGCGCGAACACACCGTCGGGGTGCCACCGACTGCCAGAACTGACGGCATCGTCCCCGTCGGGGAAGGTGGAGTAGGGTGCGATCGCGTTGACGGTGACGCCGTATCGGCCGACCTCTTTGGCCAAAACCGTGGTGAAGGAGTGCACCGCGCCCTTCATCGCCGAGTACACCGCAAGCAGCGGGTCCCCGACAATCCCCGAGGTCGATCCGATGTTGATGACGCGACCGTGTTGCCGGGCAATCATCGAAGGTAGTACGGCGTGCGTGCAGTTGAGGGTCGACATGATGTTCAGATCGATGTCCTGACGCCAGGTCTCGGGCGCGGACTTGGCGAACTCATCCATGCCCACATTGCCGCCGACCCCATTGACGAGCACGTCGACCCCGCCGAACCGGTCCTGCACGGCGGCAACCATTTCCATGACCGCCAAATGGTCGGTGACGTCGCAGTGTTGCCAGAGCGCCGCATTCGCGCCGGCCGCCCGGGCCGCGGTGCAGACCTTGGCGCCCTGGTCATGATCTCGACCCACGATGACAACATTGGCGCTTTCCGCGGCGAAAGCCAGCGCGATGCCGCGGCCGATGTTGGCGTTGCCGCCAGTGACCAGCACGGTCCGGTGTTCCAAGCCTGTCTGCATGTCGGAGAGCCTTTGTTTGCGGCACCGGGGTGCGGGAAGCCGACGCCGGCGTCCCGGTCGAGACGAACCGCGTCGAAATCAACCATACGATTGATTCGAGCACGATAGGGTCCCGGAAAGTGCCGCGTCAAGTCTCGGTGCCCGCGCCGCAGGCCTTGACTCCGCGTGAGCCAAGTCATAGTCTCAGCTCACTAATCAACTGGTTGATTAGTTCCACGCTTATGCGAATTGGACCCAGGAGAGTGCATGACCGAGGTGTACTGTGTCGACGATCTTCGTGATCCCCAGCTGACCGACCTGCAGCGGCAAGTCTTGGACGCCACCGAGGGGATGGAGGTCGACTTCGACATCGACACCATCCTCGATGAGGCTGTCCAGTCTTCCGGGGTACGGGGATTCGACGGTGCAGGCCTCGACGGTGAATTCCGCGAGCGGCTTGCGGTGCACTTCGGAGCCATCGACGCCGACAATCTCAACTCGCTGTCGCGGATGACCCTGCGGGAGAGGTCGGTCCGCTTGTTGCGGAACCGGGTGCTGTTCACCGATCTGATGCGTCGGTATCCCGAGATCGAAGACATCGAAATCGAGAAGCCGTTCATCGTCATCGGCATGCCGCGCTCTGGCACCACGCACTTCGTGAATCTCATTGCCGCCGATGGCCGCCGTCGGGCGTTGCCGTACTGGGAGAGCCGCGAACCGTTCCCGATCCACGGCGAAGCTGCCGGCCCCAACGGCATCGATCCCCGGTACCAGCGCACCGCCGACGAGTACGGCTTCGTCAAGGAATTCATGCCCATTGCGATGGCCGTCCATGACCGGTACCCGGAAGCCATCGAGGAAGAGATCGAACTCGACCTCGACTTTTCCAACTACATCGTGGAGTGGTACGCACAGGTGCCGCAATGGCGGGACTATTACCTCGGGTTGGATCAGGTCAAACACTACGGCTACCTGAAGAATGTGCTCAAGGCTTTGACCTTCCTGCGCGGCCCGCAGACCTGGGTGCTGAAGGCCCCGCAGCACTGTGAGCAGATTCCAGCCTTGCTGGAGGTGTTCCCGGATGCGACCTTCGCGTTCACGCATCGCGACCCTGTGGCCGTCATCCAGTCGACCGTCACGCTGATGGCCTACGGCGATCGGATCCGCCGCGAGAAGGTGGACACCGACTGGGTCATCAACTATTGGGTCGACCGGGTGGAGCGGCTCCTGGGCGCGTGCGTCCGGGACCGCGACCTGGTACCGGCCGAGCGCAGCATCGACATCTCCTTCCATCACCTCAACGGCAACGAGATCCCGTTCCTCGAGCAGCTCTACCAGCGCGGCGGAGTCGACCTGCCGAATGACACCCGGGCCGCGTTCAACCAGTATCTGTCCGGGAATCCGCGCGGCAAGCACGGTCGCATCGCCTACGACCTGGAGAAACACTTCGGCCGCAGTCCCGACGAGATCCGCAGCCGCTTCGATTTCTATTTCGACAAGTTCGACGTTCGCGCCGAACCCATCGGCGGGAAGCAGCGGTGACGACGATGACCGACGACGGCCTGCATGACTTCGCACCGCTGCACCGCAGCAGGCCAGGTGTGGAAGAACTGGCCGGTGCCTCGGCAACTGAGGCTCAAGAGGTAGCGCCCGGAATCTGGATGTCGCCGGGGCTGACGAACTCCTATCTGCTCACGACCGGTGACGGCCGGATTGTGGTGAACACCGGCATGGGGTTCGAGGCGCCGGTGCACAAAGCCAACTTCGATGCGGTGGACGACAGCCCGGTCCGTTACATCATCTACACCCAGGGTCATCCCGATCACGTCGGCGGCACTGACGTGTTCCGTGAACCGGGAACACAGGTTGTCGCGCAGGCCAATTGGGAAATGTGGCGCGACGACACCGACCGGCTGTTGATGCACCGGGCCAGAAACACCGCGTTCGCGTTCATGGACAAGATCAGCGCCACGGTCGCCGGCATCCAGCAGCGATTCGGCCAGGTGCTGCCCGCACAAGCGGTCCCGAACCCGGACGTCATTGTCGACGACATCTTGTCGTTGGAGGTCGGCAGCCGGAAGATGCAATTGATCGCCACCCCGGGTGGCGAAACAACTGATTCGATGGTCGTGTGGCTGCCGGACGAGCGGGTTTGCCTGTGTAGCAACCTCTTCGGCCCGGTATTCGGGCACATCCCGAACCTGGTGACCATGCGTGGTGACCGTTATCGTGACGCCCTGACGGCCGTCGACTCCTATGAGCGGGTACGGCAACTGCAACCCGAGGCCTTGCTTACCGGTCACTTCGAGCCGATCCGCGGGGCGGCCCGGATCAACGCCGAGCTGATCCGGCTGCGCGACGCCGTCCAGTACCTGCACGACGAAACCGTCGCGGCGATGAACGCCGGCGATGACGTCCGCGACGCCATGGCACAGATCGTGCTGCCGCCACACCTGGAGGTCGGCGAGGGATACGGGAAGGTCAGCTGGAACGTCCGGGCCATCTGGGAGACCTACAACGGCTGGTTCCACCGCCGCTCCGCCACCGAGTTGTATTCCGTGGGACCGGAATCGGTCAGCGCGGACGTGGTCGAACTGGCCGGCGCTGACGCGCTCAGTGAGCGCGCCGATCGGCTACTCGCCGCCGGTGAGCCCCTGCGCGCCATCCATCTGGGCGAGATCGTCCTCAATGCCGACCGTGCCCACCCCGGCGCTCGATCGGTGGTGAAGGCCGCCCACGAGGCGCTGTTGGCGCAGAGCACCAACTTCTGGGAATCAGCCTGGCTTCGCAAACAGATCGGAGAACTCTCGTGACCTCACGCGCTACCTATGACTTCAGCGGGTGCACCGCGTTGGTGACCGGCGGTACCAGCGGCATCGGTCACGCCATCGTGACCAAGCTCCGCGACGCCGGTGCTGCGGTAACCACCACCGGTCGCAAGCCACAGGCCGCCGACTACGGGGTCGACCTGGAGGGTATGACCTACCATCAGCTCGAACTCACCGACCGCGCCGGGATCCAAGAACTGTCCGGCACATTCGAGCACCTCGACATCCTGGTGAACAACGCCGGAGCGATCTTCGCGGGCGGGCTGGATGAGTCGACGCCCGAGGGCTTCCGGTCCACCGTGGATCTCAATCTGTTCGGCCCCTTCGAACTCACCACCGCGCTGCACGACGCATTGGCCAAGTCGTCCGCGCCTGGCGGCGCCAGCGTCGTCGGTCTGTCCTCGCTGTCCACCGTGCGCGCCGTTCCCATGGTGCCCGCCTACGGCGCGGCGAAGTCAGGTCTCCTGGCGATGACGCGGAACTTCGCGATGAAGTGGGGGCCGGACAACATCCGGGTCAACGCCGTGACCGCCGGATTCATCGACACTCCGATGACCTCCCCGGAACTGGTGCCCGACTACATCGCCGAGCAGTGCGCGCGGACCCCGTTGGGCCGGCTCGGAACACCCGAGGAGGTCGCCGATGCCGTGATCTTTCTGTGCACCGAGAACAGCGCGTTCATCACCGGATCCGTCGTCACCGTCGACGGCGGCTACTGCGTCAGCTGATCAGGCCCAAGACAAGGAAGTGCGATGACAACGGAAACCGTCTTAGCCCGCCCAGAGACCCACGGCCTGGGCACCGACCCGATACCGACCGGGCCGTACTACCGGCCGGAGTACTTCGAGGCCGAGCGTGAGGCCGTGTTCAAGCAGACCTGGCTCGAGATCGGCCATATCTGCGAACTTTCCGAGCCCAACAGCTATATCGTGCGCGACCTGGAGGTGGCGAACACCACGGTACTGATCACCCGGGCCAAGGACGGCGAGATCCGCGCGTTCCACAACGTGTGTACCCACCGCGCCACCCAGCTGGTCCTCGACCGGGGCGGGCAACGGTCGTCATTCAGCTGCCAGTACCACGGTTGGAACTTCACCCCGGACGGCCGACTGCGGTCCGCACCGGATTTCGGGAACTTCTATATCGACAAGGCCCAGTGTGGATTGCCGAAGATTTCGGTCGATGTCTGCGCCGGGTTGATCTTCATCAACCTGGATCCCGAACCGAAGCAAACCCTGCGCGAGTTCCTGGGGCCGATGGCAGCCAAGCTCGAGTTGCTGCCGGTGGCTCAGGCGACGACCTTCACCGAGTACGTCTACGAGATCGACGCGAACTGGAAGCTCACCTTCGACAACTTTCAGGAGAACTACCACCTGCGGTTCATCCATCCCCGCAGCGGCGGCAACGGACCCACCGGACCGGAAAACCCATTCGGCTACCCCACCAACATCGGGTTCTCCGGCCCCCACCGCTACCAAACCGTCTGGACCAACCCCGAATTCACGCCGGCCGAGGTGCAGGGCATTGCGCTGATGAAACAGCTGGAGGGGGCGATGTCCAGGCAGTTGGAATTCAACATGGACTATCTGGTGCTGTTTCCGAACTTCTTCATCTTCGGGATGGCCATCCAGCACTTCTCCCACGTGGTCTACCCGATCTCGGCGACCAAGTCACGCGGTGTCGTGCGGCTGTACTGGGTGGGTGATGACGTGAATGCCAGCGAACGCTTCGCCCGTGAATACGCCGCCTGCACGACCCTGGATATTCATTCCGAGGACCGGGAGGTCATCGAAGCGGGCCAACGCGGCATCAGCAGTGGCGCATTGAGCCACATTCACTTTCAGGCTCAGGAGGTGCTACTGCGGCATCTCTTCCAGCAGGTCGACGCTGCGGTGTCGGCACATCAGGCGGGGGTGGCACGGTGACCGGGGAACTCTTACCGCCGGGCTTCGAGACCCTGGAACCATTCGTCGGCCGGTGGGTTTTCGAGTCCGCCGACGCCCGGCTCAAGGGGCGGCTCAGCAGTACCGAAGCCGAGCGGATCGCATTCTTCAATGCGGCCAAAGATCGCTTGCAGGACGGGCTGACCTATCTGGACAAGAAGCCGTTCGCCGAGTACGACGACGACGAAAACCGGCTCATGCAACTGTTTCTCAGCTTCGCCCACATCGCGCTGGCGGTGGAGGTACAGGGCGACGCCGAACCGCAGCACGCTGTGGGCGCCGGCTTTATGACCATCACACGCGCGCCGTCCGGCGCGTAGGCCGGCTCTCAGTGCCCCGAACTACGCCGGGATGAGGGCGTGGGCGGCCTCCACACAGGGGCGGAGCCGCTCGAGCGGCCCAACGCCCGCCTCGGCGAGCGATCGCATGGGAACCTCGAGCCCGATGTGAATCTCTTGGGGTAGCGCCTGGAGGATCTCCGCCAAAGGTAAGGCTCCGGTGCCGGGGACCATGCGCTCGAAAGTTGCGGCCTCGATGTAGGCCGCCATATCGGTGATGATGGGACTGTCGCTCAGTTGCGCATAACCGATCGTGGCCGGATCCAGCCGCCGGATGTCGTCAGCGTCCGCGCCTGCGCGTGCAAGGTGCATGGTGTCGATGAGCAATCGGAAGTCCGCCTGTCCGACGTGGGCCACCGCGGCCGCTGCCGCATCCAGGTCACCCACCACGGTGCCGGGCATCATCTCTACCGTGGTCCGCATACCGCGGTCGGTGGCGAACTCCGTGAGCCTCGCGAACTGGTCGAAGGTGCGGTTTCGATCCGGATCCAAGCCGAGGGTGTTGATCTGGGCGGCGCCGAGTTCCGCCATCACGTCAAGATCGGAGGCGTAGGCGTTCCAATCGGTGCCCGGCGCAATGAGGAAACCCTCGCCCAGGGAGATCGCGACGCCACGGTCTGTCAACGCCGCGCGAAACTCCCGGCGCAGGGCGGCGTCCTCGCGCAGTGAATAGTGCGGGTAGCCCAGGGACTCCAGGTGTATCCCGGTCAGACCCATCGAGATGTACCCACACCCGAGTTCGGCTGCCACGTCCACGAATTCGGTGGGGGAGAGTCCGAAGACGCTCAGGTACTCAATTGCGAGTCGATTCATGCCCGTCCTTTCGCTCGGCGTTTCGTTCACATCCCGGCCTTGACGGCGGCGCCGGCATCGACGAACAATTGCTGCCCGGTCACGTAGCGGGATTCGTCGGAGGCCAGGTACACGACCGCGTGGGAAATGTCGGCGGGATCGACGTAGGGAACCGGGATGGCATGGATGAAGGTGAACCCGACCTCGGCATCGGAGCGGGTGGGATTCTCCAGGTCGGGACGGAATGCCCGGTAGATCGAATCGATGTGAAGCATGTCGGTGTCGACGTTGGTGGGATGCACCGCGTTGACGCGAATCCGCTGCTCGCCCAGTACCAGGGCCAGGGACTTGGTGTAGTCGCACAGCATGCTCTTGGCCAGTCCGTAGCCGGCTGCGCCCGGCCCCTGCAGTCCCAACCCATCGCTGCGGGTCACCTGCGATGCCAGCGCCGCAATTGATCCGGTGACAACGATCGATGCGCCCGGCTTCAGATGCGGCAGCCCGACGCTCACCGTGTTGACGACGCCGACGAAGTCGACATCGAATGCATCGACGAAGCCTTGCACGGGTACCGTCGGACCGAACGCAGAGATGCCGGCGTTCGCCACGATGACGTCGAGTCCGCCGAACTCGGCAACGGCGGAACCCAGCGCAGCCGCCAGCTCGGACCGGTCGCGTACGTCGACTTTGGCGGTGATGACACGCCTTCCCGCCGCCTCGACCAAACGTCCGGTCTCCGCCAGATCGGAGTCGGTGGCCAAGTGGTTGGGGTTGCTGGCGATGTCGGCACAGATGTCGAGCGCGATGATGTCGGCACCCTCGGCGGCCATGTGCAGTGCGTGACTGCGACCTTGTCCGCGGGCAGCGCCGGTGATCATGACCACCTTGTTCTCGAGTCGGCTCATGTCCTGTTCCTCCACAGTTGGTTCGGTGCGCTCGGTGGGATGGCTGCTGTCCTTCGACCCAGCTGGGTTTCAGGGGTTCGGCATCACCAGGTCTGTCCAACCGCCGCTCGTCGACGACTCGGCGAGATTCGACTGGGAGTAGATGCGGCCGTCATCGGCCATGTATGCCCCGGTATGTGGATTGTATTGCGCTGTCTGTACATTGACCGGCGCCGAATCGTCGTAGCCCGCGGGCGCCGCGGGTGGTGGCAGTGGTGCAGGAGGTCCGGTGTCCGCCGGCCGCGGGGTCCCTTCCAACGGGCCGAAGATGCCCTCGTCCGGGTCCGCCCTGCTGTCCGGTGGTACGCCTTGGCCGAGGAGATTCGGGTCGACCGGGTAGGGGCCGAGTATGTGCTGCCGTTGGGCCAGCGGCATGAAGCCCTCCGGACTGTTGCACAGTTCCACCGTCGGGGCACGTTTACCGGGGTGCTCCATGCACGGGTAGTTGCGCGCCCCGCGGACTGCGATCGGGGAGTCGTGCGGGAGCTTGCAGTAGATCCCGTCGGGCGTATCGATCACCGATTGGTCCTGCGGTGATCGCCATGATGACGGGGGTAGGAAACCGACCGTACACGGGGGCGGATCGGACATCGTCATGGCGAAATCTCCCAGGGCGATTCCGGTGGCGTTCTTGTTGGGTGCAACGCCCTGTACCGCAGCCACATTGGGAGGAAGGAGCACCAGTAGCTGCTCGAGTGACGCGTTGTATGTCACGGCAACCTGGCCGACGGTGGTCAGGTTCGCCAGGAGCACAGGCAGCGTCGGGCGCACGTCGGCCAGCAATCGGGATACCTCGTCCGCGGCGGGCGGGCCTTGCTGCAGCAGGGTGCGAACGTGCTGATCGTTGTGCCGCACTTGCTCGGTGACGCCGCCGAGACTGCGGATCCAGGTCCGTAGCGCGTCGCTGCTCTGTGCTTGGCCTTCCAGCAGGGGCCTGGCATCGGTGATCAGGGTGGCGGCCTCGTTGGCCACGCTGTTGAGGTCCGTGCTCAGTTTGGCGACGGAGTCCAGGAGCGAGCCGAACGCGAAGTCTGATCCGTTGAAGGCGTCGAACGACTCATCGATGATCGTGCTCAGCTTGTCCTGCGGAATGCTGTCCAGCAGCGTACTGACCTGGTTCATCATCGGCCCCACCTGCTGCGGAATGGTTGTCTTCCCCGCCGGGATGACCGACCCGTTCACCAAATATGGTGGTGATTCATTGCGGGGTTGCAGATCGACGTATTGTTCGCCGACGGCCGACATGCTGCGAACATGCGCGATGAGATCAGTAGGGATGCGGGGCCGGGTGTCCAGCGAGAGGGTGGCTTCTACATATTTCCCGTCCCGCACATCGATGGAGTTGACCTGCCCGACCTGCACGCCTCGGTAGGTGACATTGCTGAAGCGGTACAGGCCGCCGGCTGCCGGCAACTGCAGTTTGACCGTGATTCTCCCGATGCCGAGGAGGGTCGGCAGTTGCAGGTAATGCGTGGCCATCAGGGGCATTCCGATCACCGAGGCAATCGTGAACAGGATCAGCTGAAGACGGATCAGCGGTGTGAGCATCAGCCGCCTCCCGCGGGTGGGCCGTAGGGTCCGGCGAAGATCAGGGGCGGTCCGGCGGCGGGGGCGGGGGCTGATGACGGGGCCGGCTGAGATGCCGGGCCCTGGTCGGGGCCGGTCGGCGTCCCGGCCGCGGCGTCGGTCATGCTCCGCAGCGGATCGGCGATGAAATTCAGATAGGCGGGCTCTCCCGGTGCCGGCACCAAGGGGGCGTTGGGGTCTTCCCAGCGTGTCCCCAACATCGTCGTTCGCTTGAGCCGCGGAACGGTGAGATCGATGATCTCGAAGAGGTTCATGTAGTCGCCGCGCACCGCCCGGTCGATCAGGTTTTGTCCATAGGGATAGACCGTGAGGTAGGCCAGTGCGCGGTCCAACCCGTCGCCGACGTCGGCGAGTGCGCGCAACGTCGGCCCGAGATTGTCCAGGTTGGTCACCAGATCGGTCTGGGTGTCGTGGACCAGGCGAGTGGAGCTGTCACTGAATGCGTGCAGCTTCTTCAGGGCGTGGGTGATGCGTGGTTGTTCGGTGATCAATACGTCGAAGGCTTGCGGGATCTCGCGCAGCGCAGCCGAGATCACCTGGCTCTGATCGGCGAAGACGACGGCAAGATCTTTCATTTCGTCGATCGAGGCGACAATGTTCGCACGCTGGGTGTCAAGCACCTCGACGAAGCGATCCAGCCGGTTCAACAGGTCACGCACGTCGCTTTCGCGACCGGATAGCGCGGCGTTGAAGTTGTGGATTATGTTGCCGATTCGGCCCAGCCCGCCGCCATTCACCACGGCCGACAGTGCCGACAGGGTCTGCTCGGTGGACGGGAAGATCATCGACTTGTCCAGCGGGATCGTCGCATCGGCGGGTAGCCGACCGTTGGGCGCCTGGCCGATGGGTGGGTCGAGCGCCACGTGCATGGATCCGAGTAGGCTTGTCTGCCCGATGCTGGCCAGTGCATTGGCCGGGACCACCGCATCGGCGTGTACCGAAATCTCGACATCGATGTGCCAGTTCGAGAAGGACATCTTTCCGACGTGTCCCACCACCACGTCATCGACCATGACCGGCGAATTCGATTCCAAAGCACCGATATTCGCGAATTCGATGTGGTAGCTCGTCGCGTGCTTGCCCCCGCCGACAGTGCCGGGCAACGGCAGGGAGTTCAAGCCTTGAAATGCGCAACCTGTCGTGGCCACCACCACGCTCCCGGCGATCAGCGCCGCGGCGCGTAGCCGAAATCCGCGGTGTGACCGGTTATGGACCGTCATAACGCCCCCTGTGCCGGCAGTATCAGCTCGGGAAGGGCCGGCCCGACGGAGGGGGCGGCAGGCACAGGTGCCCCCGGGTACAGCGCCGGTGCGGGTGCCGCGGGAAGGTGGGCTGGAGCGCCTGGGCCCGGAGCAACGGCCGGGGGCTGTGCCCCCTGCGGCGCCGGGAAGGGATTGTCGATCGCGCCGGTGTAGGCCGATATCGACGGGGCCGGCTCAGGTGGGTTCGCTCCGGTGCCGCCTGGTGCCAGACTGGGATCGGTGTAAATGATGTCGCCCCCGGCCTTGCTGAGATAGGGATTGATCGGAATCGGAAGATAATTGAAATTCGGCAGCCGTAGCGCGGGTCCCAGATACTGTCGGCACAGACGTGCTGTCTCTTCCGACGTCACGTTCGTGACCGCAGCGATTGCATTGCATATGAAGCCCAGGGTGTCGCTGAAGTTGTTGATGACGAACGACCCGACCTGGGTCCCGGTGTTGGGATTCACCACGTTGTAGCTGTTGGCAATCGCATTGGGCATCACGTGCAGGACGTTCTCCAGATCTGCCTTCTGATCCACCAGAACCTGCGTGACATCGGTGAGGCGCTCCAGTTGCTCGGTGGTTGCCGCACCGGTGCCGGCGACGAACCGCTGCACGTCGCCGACCGCATTCGACAGGTCGGTCAGGGCACCATCGAGCGCGGAGCGACTATCGGAGAGCACGCTGGTCAGCGTGGCGAATCGATTCTGGAATTCGACAATCTGCACATTGCTGTCGCGAAGGGTGCTCACGAACGTTTGGAGATTCCGGATCACTTCGACGATGTTCCCCCCACCGTCTGCCAGGATCCGTCCCACTCCGGAGAGTTCTTCCAGGGTGCGGTGCAGCTTTTCACCGTTGCCCTGCATCGCATCGGCGGCACTGTCGATGAACCGGGACAGCGACGAATCGGGGCCCTGCGCACTGGGTGCCAACTCGGTGGCCAGTCGCATCAGTTGGGTCTTCACCTCGTCCCATTCGACGGGGACCGCCGTGCGCTCGACGGGAATCACCGCTCCGTTCCGCATTGTGGGACCGGATGTTTCGTACGCCGGGGCAAGTTGCACATACCGAGACGACACCAAACTCTGTGCGACGATCACCGCCCTGGCGTCCGCTGGGATCGGAACGTCCGCATCGATGTCGACCGTCATTTTGACGTGCGCCCCCGCGGGGTCGACGGCCGCGATCTTGCCCACTTTGACGCCCAGCACGCGGGCGTCGTCACCGGGGTAGATCCCGGTGACGCTGGTGAAGTAGATGACGATTTGAGTCGGTCGAAAGTATGTGGTGCCGACCGCCACCACGAGGCTCGCCGCCAGAAGTAGCGTGAATCCCACTGCCAGGGCCCGCTTTCGGGAACGCCACGTCATCTGGATCCTCCCGGAATCCCGTTGAAGGGGAAGGGGAACTCGGCGCGCGGCCCGACGTTGTCGGGTGGCTGACCGGCGCCGACGCCACGCCGGAATCCGAGCGCGTAGTCCATGAACGGTTGCAGGGCTTGCGCCGGTACCAGGTTGGGGACATAGGCGTTGTAGTAGAAGCCGCTGGACACTGTTTCGCCCTGGGTTACTTGGAATTTCGCCAGACCGGGTAGCGCCGCGGCGATGTTGTCGCGGTTCTTCTGCAACACCTCGGTCACCGAATTGAGCTTCTCCAAGGCGGGAGCCAGTGCCTGCTCGTTGTCGGCCACCAGGCCGGAAAGTTCCCGACTGACCGTGGATACGCTGGTGAGGAGGTTCACGATGGTCTCGCGCCGATCGTTGAGCACCTCGATCAGCGCGTTGGCATCGAGGATCAAGGTGTTGAGTTGCCGGCTGCGCTCGGACAGTACGCCGGTGACATCGCGGGTGTTGTCCAACAGTTCGCGCAGCACCACGTCCCGGCTGTTCAACGACTTCGACAAGCGGGTGAAACCGTCGAATGTCGGACCCAACTGCGGGGCGATCTGATCGAGGGTCGCGGTGAGCGCGTCCAGGGCCTCATTGAGATCCCCGGTGTTGGTCCCGGCGGTGTTGGTTGTCAGCTCGTTGACCGCGTCGTTCAACGAATACGGCGATGACGTGCGTGTCACCGGAATGACATCGTTGGTAGGTTGCTTTGCGCTGCCGATGGATTCCACTGTCAGCACGCGCTCGCCGAGCAATGTCCTGGTGCGGATGTGGGCGGTGCTGCTCGATCCGAGGTGGAACCGGCTGTCGACGACGAAGTCGACGAGGACCTTGCCGTCGCGCAGCGAGATGTCAGAGACGGCGCCCACCGTCATACCCGACATCATCACCTCGTTGCCCGCGGTCAGCCCGCCGGCCTCGGTGAACAGGGCCTGATATCGCAGCGCCGTTGCCCACTGTGAGATCGTGGCCGGTTGCAGCCCCACAGCGATGATCAGGATGATCAGGGTCAAGCCGATGATTCCCGACCGGATGAGGTTTGATCCGCGGTATTTGAGCATCAGGGTTCGCTACACCTTCCGCTGTCTTGCTTGGTCCACGGGATCACGACGGTTCGACCCTCCAGATCGCTTACACGGAAGGAGAGTTCGCAGATGTAGTAGTTGAGCCAACTGCCGTAGGCGCCGAGTCGGCCCAGTTTGCGGTAGTTCTCCGGCGCCTTGGTCAGCGCGGCGTCGAGTCGGCCTTTGTCCTGTTCGAGCAGCGGTGCCACTCGTTCGAGCTGCGCCACTGTCTCCGCGAGCGGAGGGCGGACACCACCGAGCAGGTCCGCGATCGCAGCGGTGCCAGTGCTCAGCGAGTCGATGGCCGCGCCGATGGGATCGCGATCTTGAGCGAGCCCGGAGACGAGCCGCTGGAAGCGGTCCACCGCCTGTCCAAGCGCGTCGCCGTCGGTCCGGAGCGTTGCCATCACTGAATTGAGACTGTCGATCAGGAGTTCGACGGTCTCGCTGCTGTCGGCCAGTTCATCGGAGAATACGGCACTGCGGGACAGCACCGATTCCAGCGTCCCCCCTTGGCCTTGGAACACCTGCACCAGGGATGCGGTCAAGGCGTTGACCTCGCGCGGATCGAGGCCCCGAATGACGGGTCTGAGCCCGCCGAGCAACTGATCGAGATCCAGCGCCGGGGTGGTCCGCTGCAACGGGATTCGTGATCCGGCAGGCATGGGAGCAAGCGGGCCCGGCGCGTCGAGCACTTCGAGATAGCGGTCACCGACCAGATTGAGGTAGCGCACCGCAGCCGTACTCTGCCCGGTGAGTACCACCTCGCGGTCGGTGTCGAACTCCACCAGGACGGTGTTGTCGGCTTGCATGGCCAGGTTGGTCACCGTGCCGACCCGAAGGCCGGCCGCGCGCACCGAGTCTCCGGTCTTCAGGCCCGACGCGTCGGTGAACACTGCCCCGTAGGCGATGCTCGCGCCCATCCGGTACTGACCGAAGACGGCGATCAACAACGCGGTGAGTACCAGGGCTACCGTCGCGAAAGCGCCGAACTTCAACCCGGCTCTGGAAGAACGTGTCATCCGGGTTCGCCGATCTGCGCAGAGTTTCGGGTCGGTCCACCGATGGGGCCGAACAGCATCTGTTTGAGGGCATCGGAGTTCAACAGGATGCCGTGGTTGCCGTACTGGACCGGGTTTGCGCCGATGTCCGCCACCACAAAGGGTGGGCGGGTGTCGAAGGGGACGTCGGGCAACCCGTGGCACTGCGGCCCGCCGCGTGCGGCCACTTTGGGAAGGTTCGCGGGATAGCGGTACCGCTCGAGTCCCAGCATGAAGCCGGTGGTCACGACAACGCCCGGTTTCGGCGATGCCGGCAACTGCGCAAGATTGTCCAAACCCGCCAGCGCGCAGGTCAATGCCTCGTGATAGCGATGGGTCAGGTCGGTAGTGGGGACCAACAGCCTCAGTGTGTCGGTCAGCGGGTCTCGGTTGGCCTGGACCACTTCGGTTCCGATTTCAGCCAGGCCGATCGCGCTGACGAGCATGCGATCCAGGTCGTGCTCCATGGCGACCAGCGTCTTGCTGATGGAGGTGGCATCGTCGGCGATCCTCATCAGGCCCGGGGCCGAGTCGGCGTAAGCGCCCAGCACCTCGGGCGCAATCTCGAAATCGCGGGACAGGTCGGGCAGGCTCGGTTCGAGCTCGGTCAGGAAACGGCCCCACGTGCTCAGCGTTTGTCCCAGCATGTCGCCGCGACCGTCAAGGCCACCGGATATTGCATGCAGCGTGGCGTCCAACTTGTCGGGCTGAACTCGCGACAGCACAGATCGCAATTCTTCGAACACGGTGTTGATCTCGACCGTGACCTGGCCGGCGTGAAGCACCTGGCCCGCACTCAGCTTCTGCGATGAGGGAGCGACGGGCGGCACCAAATCCACCGACTTGGCTCCGAAAACGGTGGGGGAGGCGATGACGACCCGCACATTGGCCGGGATCTGTTCGAGACGTCGGGGCTCTATTCGCAAGTGCACCAGGGCGTTTCCGTCAGGACTCGCGGTGATGGAGGCGACCGTGCCGATCTGGACGCCAAGCAGGGTCACCTTGGCGTTCGGGTTCATCACCAGGCCTGCCCGCTGGGACACCACGGTGAGCGGGACGGTGCGGGTGAATTTCCCCTGAAACAGGCCGGCCGCCACGGCAATGACCGCGCCTAGTGCGACCACCATCACCAGGCCGGTCAGGAAGCGATGCATCTTCCTCAACGACGCATCTCCTGGTCATCGAGGGGTTCGGCCGCCAGGCGTGCAGGGAGCGCTGCTTGACAGCGGCCGGTGCGGTCGATCATTGCGGCTCCTCGCGAACACCAAGACGCTGGAGCGCGGCGTAGACGCGGATCGCCTCGGCCGGCGCGGGCCCAGTCTGACTGTACGATAGTACAGCGACATTGTACGACTGTATAGCGTTTTGCTGCAGTCCGCGCCCGGCGGAAAACGGGATTGCTTCACGCAAAGTGCAACACGTTGTTAGATCACTTAAAGAAAAGCAGCAGAACAGGTCTGGGGTTGCTGCCGTTCGAAAGGCTCAGCTACCGTCCCGAATGGACTGGCGCACCAGATACTTCTGTACTTTGCCGCTCGGTGTGCGGGGGAAATCATCGACCAACCTGACCAACTCCGGCCATTTCTGCCGGCCGACCCCGGACTCCTGGAAGTGCGCCCGTATTTCGTCCAATGACGGGGCCTTCACCTCGGGCTTGAGTCGAAGAACCGCCGCGGTTCGCTCACCGAGGCGGTCATCGGGCGCGGCGACCACCACCGCCTCGGCGATTTCCGGCATCGTCAGCAGCACCTCTTCGACCTCGAGCGCGCTGATGTTCTCGCCGCCGCGGATGATGATGTCCGATTTGCGATCGGTTATGGTCAGGAAGCCGTCGGCATCAAGTTCGCCGATGTCGCCGGTGTGGTACCAGCCGTCGGCGTCGAATGCCTTGTGGGTGAGGTTCTCGTCGGTGTAGCCCAGGCACAGATCTGGGCCCCGGCTGAGGATCTCACCGTCGGCACCGAGTCGCAGTTCGACGCCCTCGAGGGGATTTCCATCGGTGAGCGTGCGCTTGTCCTCGGCCCCGGTCGGCCGATTGCCGGTGATCGAAGGATGTTCGGTGCTGCCGTAGGAGCGGTAGACGATGATGCCCATGTCGGTCAAGCGCCGACTGACGGCCACCGGAACAGAAGCCCCGCCGAGGCCCATGTACTTGAGCCGCTGCAAGTGCTCCGGCCGGAAGTCGGCATGATCGAGCAGGCTCGTCGCGAAATACGGCGGCCCACCGCCGACGGTCAACCCGCAGTCGCTCATCAGCCGCAAGGCCTGAGCCGGATCCCAGGTGTCCGACAGATTGATCGGGGAGCCGTCGAGCAGCGGGATCAAGAAGGCGCTGAGCATCCCGATGAAGTGGCCGACCGGGGTGGCGGTCAGCTGGTTGCCACGGTCCTCGGGGAACATCGCGAGAAGTTGGCGGGACTCGAACCCGAGCGTTTGATGGCTGTGAACGACACCCTTGGGGTCGCTGGTGGTGCCCGAGGTGAAAGCGATGAGCGCAGGGGTTGTCGCGTCCGCGTCGAGTACACCTTCCAGCGCGTACTCAGCCAACAACGCGTCAAAATCGCGGCCGACTACGCCGACGATCGGAATGTCTTTGCAGACTTCGGGTTCGAAGGACATCCGACCAAAGCGCTCTGCGGTGATGAACACCTTGGCGTCGGCTGCACGCAGGATATGGGTGACCTCTTTGGGTCCGTAGAAATGCACCACCGGAACCACCACGGCGCCCAGAAACGCCGAGGCCCAGAACGTGGCCGCAGCTTCCATCCAATTGGGCAGCTGAAATGCCACCACATCCCCGGGCCCGATGCCACGCGTCCGCAATCCGGCGGCCAGCCGGCGGGCGACCTTCTCGACATCATCGAAGGTCCCCACAAACGGCCGCACCGCCGAATGCACCCGGAATGTGCTCCCGGGATGTGTCTTCAGGCCCTGGGTCAACAGGTCGCCGATGGTCTCATCGGTCCACCAGCCGTTGTCCCGGTATCGACGCGTCAGCTCCGGCGGCACGTCACGCATAGCCCTGGTCCATTCGTTTCGGTGGCACCGAGATCTGAGGTCTACCCGCCCGGCATGGCCAGCAATTGATCGGTTGATTGATTTGTATCACATCGTGAGGTTGTGATCACACTCTTGACGCAGAGTGCGCTGCGCCATACGGTGAGCAATCAATCGATCAAGCGATTGATTAAGACACTTGCACCTCGGCCGCGCCGGAAGCGGCGGCCGGGGACCGGAGCCGGGCCGAGGGTGCGCCCCGCCGGGTGGGAGCCGTATCGGTAACCACGTCGGACATGAGAAGCTAGGAGAGTACGTCTTGGCACTAGTAGAGCGATTGACGAGGAAAGATGGCGTCCATCTCGCCGATGCTCGGGCGCCCCGCCGGCTCGAACGGCGAGGAGACCCGGCGCCGCATCATCGAGGCCACCATGCGCTGCGTGGCCGAAGTCGGCTACTCGCGTGCCACGATCCGGGAAATCGCCCGGATGGCCGAGATGACCAGTGGCAGCTTGTACCACTACTTTCCGAACAAGGCCGAACTCGTCAAGGAAACCGTCGCCGAATACGCGGAGATGACGGTGCCGCGGTTGGCCGAGGTTGCTGGTCGAGAAGGGCACGCGCTGGCGAAACTGCTGGCAGTGCTCGACGAATGCGATGCGGTGATGAACGAGTTCCCGTACGTCGCGGCGTTCGACCGGGCAATCCGGGCGGAGAGTTCCCTTCGAGTCGACGTGATCAACAGCGATGCCGTCACCATGACCACCACACTGCACACCCTCGCCGAGGACATCATCAAGCAGGCCAAGCGCGAGGGGACGTTGTCGCCTGGAACGGACGTGGCGAGTGCCACGAACGCAATTTACACGGTGATCAGGGGGCTCACCGAGCATGCGGCGGTGGCCCCGGCGGCCGACTTCCACGCCACCATCCGTGCGCTCAAACTGCTCATCCAGGGCCAACTGGTATCGGGCGCGGTGCCTCGGAAGGCCACCGACAAGGCCTCGCCGACCAAGAAAGCCATGAGCAGGAAGCCGGTGGCCAAAAAGTCCACCGCCAAGAAGCCGGCCGCCACGCGTCGCACCGGCTGACCTCGCCGCGGCTCGGGCTCCCGGGCGGGGGGCTGTGATGGATATCCAGCGCATCGGAGACGAGTCCGAGATCAGGGCGCTGCTCTTTCGGTACGCCCGCGCCGTGGACACCGAAGATTGGGATCTGTGGCGCTCCTTGTTCACCCCCGATGCGCGAGTCGATTACAGCTCCGCAGGTGGGATCGCGGGGACCCGCGATGAGGTGGCCGATTGGCTCAAGGTCTCGATGTCCTTCCTGCCCATGAAGCAGCACTACATCACCAACATCGAAATCACGGTATCCGGTGACAGTGCACAGGTACGGGCGATGTTCTTCAACCCGATGCAGCTGCCTGGCAAAACCGACCTGAGTTATTGCGGCGGCTACTACCACCACCAACTCGTCCGGGCCGAGTCCGGTTGGCTCAGCCGCGATCTGCGTGAAGAGAACCAGTGGTTCGTCAACCCGCTGAGTGCCGACGACACGCCTGGGGGCTGAAAGCATGAAGAAACTAGTTATCGGGGCCAGCGGATTCCTCGGCTCCCACGTCACCCGCCAACTCGTGAACGGTGGTGACGATGTCCGGGTCATGGTTCGAAAGACCAGTTCCACCAAGGGGATTGATGATCTCGCGGTGGAACGCGTCTACGGCGATGTGTTCGATACGGAAGCACTTCGGGCCGCGATGGCCGACTGTGATGTCGTATATTACTGCGTGGTTGATGCCCGAGCCTGGCTGCGCGATCCAGCGCCACTGTTTCGCACCAACGTCGAGGGACTGCGCAACGTCCTCGAGGTGGCCTCCGCAGCGGACCTACGGAAGTTCGTATTCACCAGCACGGTAGCCACACTGGCGGTCGGCGCCGGCACTCCAGTGACCGAGGATGACCCATTCGACTGGCACGACGGTGGACCCTACGTGCAGTCCCGGGTGGCGGCTGAGAACCTGGTGCTGGAATACGTTCGGGAGAAGGCGCTGCCGGCCGTCGCGCTGTGCATCTCCACCACATACGGGCCGCGCGACTGGCAGCCCACGCCCCACGGTTCGCTGCTGGCACTGGTTGCCGCCGGGCGGTTCCCGTTCCACTTCAAGAACTCGATGGAGATAGTCGGAATCGAGGATGCGGCCTCGGCGATGCTGCTGGCCGCCCAACATGGTCGAGTCGGTGAGCGGTACATCATTTCGGACCGCTGGGTCAGCCAGCGCGAGATGCACACCCTGGCGGCCGAAGCGGCCGGCGTACGGCTACCGACGTTCGGGCTGCCCATGCCTGCGGTCTACGCCGTGGCACGTGGGAGCGATCTCGTCGGGCGGGTCCTGCGCCGAGAGATGAAGTTCTCCACCGTCGCTCTTCGGATGGCCGATGTCATGGCGCCGCTGGACACCGGCAAGGCGCAGCGGGAGCTGGGCTGGAAGCCCCAACCGGTGGAGGACTCCATCCGCAAGGCGGCGGTGTTCTTCAAGGAGCAGGGCATCACCGGCATGTGAGCCGTGATGTCGCTGGGTCCTAATCCACCACGCTAGCCTCTGCTCCCATGAATTGCTCGACTCCCCAACCCTTTTCGTAGGGAGACGCGGCCGCAGTCTCGAAGGACATCGAGGTGTACCTCCAGCCGTCCGCCGTTCGGAGGTATCGGTTGTGGTAGCGCCCCAACGTCCAGAACGCCTGACCACCAGGGAACGTACTCGCCACGATGGCATGCCATTCGGCGCGTGCCCGGTCACCATCGACCTCGATCAGCTGGTTCATCACGTTGTGAATGATGAACGGGATCGCTTGAAACTGCTGGAACAGTTCCGCGATCTCGATGCGCCCCACTGCGCGCATCGTCTCGAGCGGGCCGATCCACTCGCCGTCTTCGGTGAACAGGTCAGCCACCGCGTCCGGGTCGCGATGGGTGGGTTGCCCCCAGCCGCCGTCGTTGAGGTTGATGTACCGGAACTGGAGTGCCGCGATCGCCTCCCGGTCTTCGATCAGGGCGACGCGCTGCTCGAGGGTCTTCGTCATGTGGTCTCCGAGGTCGGATCGCCCGGCGGCAGATCGGGGGCAATAATCAATCAATTGGTTGATAGTTAAACACGCGCGCCGACCGAATTCCAGGTTTCAGTCTGTGTAACTGCGTCTTTCGCCGAGCCGCCGGTCAGGCGAATTGGTCTTCCAGCGTCGCGCAGAGTCGCTCGCGGTGATGGCGGGCATCCCCGCACAGCACCGAGTTGACCCGGGCCCGCCGCATATACAGATGTAGATCGTGTTCCCAGGTGAAGCCGATGCCGCCGTGCAGCTGCAGCGCGTGGCCCGCCACCCGGTTGATGGCGTCGGACACGTATGCCTTGGCGATGCTGGTGGCACGATCGGCGTCGTGGTGCTCGCTGTCCAGGGCCAGCGCGGCGAAGTACGTCGCCGCGGTGCTGGCCTGCACCCAGATGCGCATGTCGGCGCACTTGTGTTTGACGGCCTGGAAGCTGCCGACCGGGCGACCGAACTGCTCGCGTTCCTTCACGTAGGTGACGGTCATCTCCAACAGTCGTTGCCCGATGCCGACAAGTTCCGCGCACGTCAGGACCGCGCCGAGCTGCATCGTGCGCTCCAGTGACCTACTGGCGGCTGCGCCGCGGGCCAGTAGGGCCGCGGCGTCGACGGCGACGTCGGCGAGCGTCACGTCGCAATAGCTACGGGTGATATCGAGGGTCTGCTGGCGGTCGATCCGGACGCCCGCGGAATCGGTGGGCACCAGGAACCGGGCCGGTGCCCCGTCCAGCACGGCGTCGACGATGAGGAGCTGCGCGCTGTCGGCGTCGGGCACGGACACCTTCGACCCGTCCAGCACATAGCCGCCGTCCTGCGCGCGGGCAGCGGTCGTGACGCCGGCGGCCCCCCAGGGCCGGCCGTACTCGGCATGCGCCCAGGAGGCGATCAGGGCGCCTTCGCAGATCGACTGCAGCAGTTTGGCTTTCCGCTCGCTATCGCAGCGTGTCAGCGCATCGGCGGCGACCACCGTGGGGATGAACGGTGTGCTTGCCAGGCTGCGGCCCAACTCGACCGCCACCAGCGCCAGGTCGATGGACCGCTGACCCAGTCCGCCGTCGTCCTCCGGAACCGCCAGGGCGGGCCAGCCGAGCTCGACCCCGCGCCGCCACAGTTCGGCGTCGAATCCGGCGGGACCGTCGATGAGATCGCGGGCCCGCTCGAGCGACGCCTGGGCCGTCAGGAGCGATCGGGTGGAATCGACGAGGCCCTTCTGCTCGGCGGTGGGCTCAAAGTCCACGTGCTGCTCCTTCGCTGAAAGTCGACTGACGAAGTTCTGGGGGATTGCCAAACGTCACCCGAACATACAGGATACTGATTAAGCTCAATTTGGTTTGGATCAAGCGGCTGGGAGACGGTTCGTGCAACTCGGACAAGACGCGGAACTGGACGAAGTGCGACGTCGGGTCCGCGAGCTGGCGGCGCAACACGCGCCACCCCGGAACCGGCACACCGGCGTCCGGGCACCGGAGGCCGACGAGGTCCCGGCGCTGCGGAAATGGACCCGGCAGTTGTTCTCGGAGCAGCTCCTGGGAGTGCATTGGCCGGTCGAATACGGCGGCCTGGCCCACCCCCACCCGCTGTTTGAGGCGGCCGTCTACGACGAACTGATCCGCGTCGGCGCGCCCGGGCCGGTCGGTGGCGGTCTGCTCGCGGCCGCGGCCATCATCGCTTCCGGAACCGCCGCGCAGAAGGACTATTTCCTGCCCCGCATCCGCTCCGGGCAGCACATCTGGTGTCAGCTGTTCAGCGAGCCCGATGCGGGCAGTGACCTGGCCGGACTGCGGACCCGGGCCCGCCGATCCGACGACCACTTCGTGGTGGACGGACAGAAGGTGTGGACCACCAACGGTCAGTATGCCGACTGGGGATACCTGCTGGCCCGCACGGATCCCGACGCCCCCAAGCATGCGGGGATCACGGCGTTCGCGCTGGACATGACCACCCCCGGGGTCACGGTTCGGCCCCTGCGGGAGATCACCGGCACCGCGGACTTCAACGAGGTCTTCCTCGACGAGGTGCGCATTCCGGTCAGCCAGGTGATCGGGCAGGTGAACCAGGGCTGGGCGGTGACCACCGCCAGCCTCGTCCTCGAACGATCCGCGGCGGGCAGCGGCGCCTCGCTGTTCGGCGCGTTGGACCGGTTGGCGCGACTGGCGGCCGACGTCCCACGCGACGGACATCCCGCGATCGATCGCGACGATGTGCGCCAGGCCATCGGCGGATTCGTCGCCGACGTCTATGTCAACTCGTTGGTCTCCGCGTACGGGGACAGCCGGGCCCTGCACGGCTCGGCCGACGCCGCGGACGCGCCGGTGTCGAAGATCCTGTTCAGCGAGATCAACCTGGCACTGCACGAATACGGCCTCGAGTTACAGGGTGCCGACGGTGTCCGGGTCGAGGGCGACGCGTTCGTGCCCGACCTGGGTTGGTGGCAGGACGCCTTCCTGTACGCCCGCGCCTTCACCATCGCCGGGGGGACCAACGAGGTGCTGCGCAACGTGATAGCGGAGCGGGCGTTGGGGCTACCCCGTTGACGACGAACGTGTTTGGGCGTACCGCACCGCCGAACTCCGCACTGAGTGTCGAACTGGAGGAGAACTGATGCCGCTGCAGGATTGGATGAAGATCATCTCGGTGGACGACCACGTCATCGAACATCCGCAGGTGTGGCAGGACCGGCTGCCCGAGGCGCACCGGGAGCAGGGCCCGCAGATCATCGAGACCGCGGAAGGTCACCATGTGTGGCGTTACGAGGATCAGTTGTATCCGCAGATCGGGCTGAACGCGGTCGCGGGCAAACCGCCGTCGGAGTACGGCATGGAGCCCGTGCGCTACGACCAGATGATCCCGGGCTGCTATGACCCGGCCGAACGGATCAAGGACATGGACATCGACGGCGTGCACGGGGCGCTGTCGTTTCCGTCGTTCCCCGGCTTCGGTGGCGGCGTCTTCCAACGCGCCAAGGACAAGGAACTGGCCCTGGAATGTGTGCGGGCCTGGAACGACTTCCAGGTCGAGGAATGGTGCGCCGGGGACCCAGGCCGGTTGATCCCGCTGGGCATCCTGCCGACGTGGGATCCCCAGTTGGCCGCCACCGAGGTGGAACGGTTGGCCCGGCTCGGCACCAGGGCGGTGTCCTTCCCCGACAGTCCGGTCCCGCTGGGTCTGCCGTCCTTCCACCACCCGACGCACTGGGAGGTCCTCTGGCAGGCGTTGGAGGCGGCCGACCTGCCGGTCTGCCTGCACTTCGGAGCCGGCGGCTATGTGCCCGGCTTCTCGTTCCAGAATCCGTCGCCGACCGATATGGCGCCGTTCGCGGTCGCGATCGCGACGTTCTCCACGAACCTCATGTGGAGCACCGCCGACCTGGTGTATTCGGGGCTGCTGCAACGCCATCCGAAGCTGAAGTTCATGTTGTCCGAGGGTGGCATCGGCTGGATTCCGTATCTGCTCGAACGGCTGGACTACACCTGGGAACGACATCGCTGGTATCAGAACATCAGTCGCACCGACCGACCGTCGGACCTGTTTCGGAAGCATTTCTGGGGCTGCTTCATCGACGATGTCCACGGGGTGAACTCGCGCGAGCTGATCGGAGTCGAGAACATCCTCATCGAGGTCGACTACCCGCATTCGGACTCCAACTGGCCCAACAGCCGCAAGCGAATCGCCGAAAACCTGATCAACGTCCCCGATCACGAGGCGCACCGCATTGTCGAACTGAACGCACGCGAACTGTTGCGCCTCGACGGCGGTCGGTAATGGGTGGCAAGCCCGACGACGTGGATGGGCCGCCGGCCGCCCCCGACGAAGCCGCGGTCGATCGCCCCGAGACCGATGACTACGACCTGTTGACCTTCGGCGAGGTCGCCGCCCGCATCGACGAGGAATTGGCCGAGATGGCAACCGAACTGGAACGCGCGCGCCGCATCCCAACCCGATGCGGGTCGGATTCAAGCCCTTGAGGAACGCATGGCGCAGCTGAGGGGCAGCGGCGAGCGCTACCGCCGCGAGGGCCACACGAACGAATTCTTCAAGCGGCGGTTCGGCACCGTCGCGGCACCGTCGGCCGATCAGCGGCCGCAATGGCGTTGACCGATCGGACACAAGGACCCGGAGATCGATGGTGACCTCGCGACCGACCCCGTCACCGGTCGGTGATATCACGGACTGGACCCGGGGCTACGTGGACCGGCACCCGATAGCGTCGCTGGAAACCGTGGGCAGCCAGTTCATCCTGGGGTTGCGGACGTTGCAGTATCTGGTCACCGATATCGCCAGAGGGCGGTTCCCCTTCGAGGAGTTCGTTCGGCAGGCCGCTTTCATGGCCTCCACTGCAATGCTGCCCACGATGTGTGTGGCGATCCCCATCGGTGTCACGCTCCAGATCCAGTTCGCGTTGCTGGCCGGTCAGGTCGGCGCGACGTCGCTGGCCGGTGCGGCGAGCGGACTGGCCGTCATAAAGCAGGGCGCACCGTTGGTCGCGGCGCTGTTGATGGCCGCCGCGGTGGGATCGGCGATCTGTGCCGACCTCGGCTCCCGGACCATCCGGGAGGAAGTCGACGCCCTTGAGGTACTGGGGATCTCGGCAATCCGCCGGCTGGTCGCCCCCCGGCTGGCGGCGGCGATCGTGGTGGGACTCGGGCTGACCGGACTGGTCTGCTTCATCGGCTTTCTGGCCGGTTACCTGTTCAACACGTTCGTGCAGAACGGTGCGCCGGGCAGCTTCGTCACCACGTTCGCGTCGTTCGCGACGGTGGGTGACCTGGTGCTGACTCTGATCAAGTCGGTGGTGTTCGCCGCGATCGTGGCGATCGTCGCGTGCGACAAGGGACTGACCACCAAGGGCGGTCCCGCCGGCGTGGCGAACTCGGTGAATGCCACCGTGGTCGCGTCCATTCTGCTGCTGATGATCACCAATGTCGTCTTCACGCAGATGTATGTCCTGCTGTTCCCGAAGGCGGCGCTGTGATGGCGGCCGCGACCTACTATCCGCGAGGTACCCGGCCGTTCGTCGTCGCGGCGTTGTCGGTGGCCGGACTCGGCGTCCGGCTCGGACACCTGCTGACGTTCTTCGGCCATGCGGTGGCCGGGGTGCCGGTGGCCCTGACCCGATACCGCAAGGCGTTCTTGGCAATTCTGTCCGATGTCACCTGGGGCAACGGTTCCATCGTGGTCGGCGGTGGCACCGCCGGGGTGATCATCGTGCTGGGCGCTACGGCGGGTGCGATCGTCGGAATCGAGGGCTATCAGGCGCTGCACCTGCTGGGCATGGAACCCGCGGCCGGTCTGCTGTCTTCCACGGTGTCTACCCGCGAACTGGCGCCGATCATGGCCGCGTTGGCGTTCGCGGCGCAGGCGGGCTGCCGGTTCACCGCGCAGTTGGGGTCGATGCGAATCTCCGAGGAGGTCGACGCCATTGAATCGCTTGCCATCCGGCCGATTCCGTACCTGGTGACCACCCGGCTGCTGGCCTCGGTGGTGGCGATCATTCCGCTCTACGTGCTGTGTCTGGTGGTGAACTACGCCGCCGTGCAAACCATCGTGACCTTCGCCGGCGGTGTTTCCGCGGGATCCTTCGACCACTACTTCCGGTTGGTGCTCACCGGCTCGGACATCGCCTATTCGGTGGTGAAGGCCGTCGTATTCGTCACGATCACCTCGACGATCCAGTGCTACTACGGTTACTTCGCCACCGGCGGACCGCAGGGCGTCGGCATTGCGGCGGGGCGGGCCATGCGCGCCAGCATCTCGGTGATGATCATCGCCAATCTGCTGCTCACCGTTGGGCTGTGGGGCATCGGGTCGGGCGCGAGGTTGGGCGGCTGATGATGCAGAAGCTCGAGTCGGCGGCCCGGCAGATCTCCGACGGGCGGTTGCTGTTGCGCGGGCTCGCGTTGCTGCTCGGCGCGGCGCTGCTGTCGGCGGCGGCCATCGCGAAGTCCGAGGGCTTCTTCTCGAGCCGCGTCGAGGTCTTCGCGCTGCTGAACAATGTCGGGGACGGGCTGCCGTCCGGATCCGACGTCAAGTTTCGCGGTGCCCTGGTGGGGACCGTCGAGGGGGTGCGGCCCGCGTCGGAGGACCGCCCGAACGAGATCAGACTGAGCCTCGACCCGCACTTCGCCCCCGGAATCCCGGCCACCGTGACCGCTCGGGTGGTGCCCAGCAACGTCTTCGCGGTCTCATCGATACAGCTGGTGGACAACGGACCCGGACCGAAATTGGCGCCGGGGGCCGCGATCAGCCAGGACGACAGCCTGGCCACCGTGCAGTTCCAGACCGCGCTGACCAAGCTGCGCGACGTGATGGCCGCGGCCGGGCGCCCCGGATCCGGTGACAACGTGGGTGTCCTGGCCGCCGTGGCCCAGGCCACCAACGGCCGCGGCGACGAACTGTCACAGGCCGGCGGCGGAGCCAACCGCATCGTCAAGGAACTCAACGCCGTCATCGCCGATGACGGAACCGAGTCGCAACTGCAGGTGCTCTCCGAGGCCTTGCAGGGGCTGCAGACCGCCGCACCCGATCTGCTCGAGGCAGTACACCAGGCGGCGGTCCCGATGCGCACCGTCGCCGAAAAGCGCGAGGAACTCCTGAGTTTTCTGTCCGCCGGTAACACCACCTTCGGCACCGTCGGTGAGGCCTTCGAGAACAACACCGACCGGATGATCGTGATCACCACGCAGATGTCGCCGGTGCTCGGGGTGCTCGCCGACGGGGGCAAGGAGTTCGCACCTATGGTCACCCGCATCAACACGGTCACCAATCGGTTCTTCGACCACGTCTGGAAGCCCGACCGCAACCTCGCAGTCGGCAAGTTCCTGTTGGTGCTCACCCCGAACAAGATGTACACCCGTCAGGACTGCCCCCGCTACGGCAAGTTGGAGGGGCCCAGTTGCCACACCGCGCCGGTGACCGCTGACCCGCCGGTGCTGCCGCACTCGCTGCATCCGCGGAATTACCCGGTGGCACCGCAGATGTCGGGCGGCAACGTGGGCTCGGTGGGCAGCCCACAGGAGCGCGCGCAGCTCAGTGAGATCCTCGGACCCGAGCCCAATTCAGCGTCCGAACTGCTCCTCGGGCCGGTCGTGCGGGGCACCACCGTACAGATCATCCCCGACCCATCGGCACCAGCACCTGGACCACCGCTGCCGGCGGAGGCCGCGCCGCCCGCTTCGTCTGCACCCGCGTCGGGGGTGGGTCCGTGAGAGGGTACCGCCGCCCCCTGATGGGGCTGTGCCTCTTCGTCGTCGTCTGCTTTGCCCTGGTCTGGACGGTGTTCGTGACGTTGCAGCGCAACGTCGACGGACCGACCAAGGACTACGCCGCGGTATTCACCGACGTCATGGGGCTCAAGGTCGGCGACGAGGTGCGGATGGCCGGGGTGAAGGTGGGCCGGGTCGACGGGATCGGCTTGACCGACGAGGGTGGTGCGCGGGTGGACTTCCGCGTCGAATCAGAACAGCTGCTCTACGGAAACACCAAGGCGTCCATCGACTATCAGAACATCATCGGTCAGCGCTACCTGGGCCTGGCGCTCGGCGAGTTCGACGACCCGCAGGTGCTGCCGGCCGGGGCGGTGATCCCGGTGGAGCGCACCGAACCGTCCTTCGATATCTCGAACCTGCTCAACGGTTTCGAGCCGCTGTTCGCACTGTTGAACCCGGACCAGGTGGACAACCTCACCACGGCCGTCATGCGGGCCATGCAGGGTGACTCCGGCGCGGTCACCACCTTGATCGCCGAGACCACCAGATTGGCCGAGGAGTACTCGGGCACCGATCAGATCCTCGACGGGGTCTTGACGCACCTGAACTCGGTGCTGGGTTCGGTGGCCGAGCGCAGCGGCGACCTGGACGCCACGATCGCCTCCACCAAGGCGTTGTTCGGCGGTTTCGCCGCGCGACGCGAGGAGTTCGTCGACTCGATGGACCAGGCTTCGATCGTCGCGCAGCGGTTGGCCAACGTGATCAGCGATGTGCAGCCCGATCTGCAGCAGTGGCTCGACCGGGAACCCGGATTCGCCCAACACTTCATGGCGGACAAACAGGCGTTCGCCTACCTGGGGTTCAACACCCCGCTGATGCTCAAGGGGCTGGCCAGGATGAGCCAGGGCGGCTCCTATCTCGACGTGTACGCCTGCGACCTGACCGTCAGCCAATTCCCGCGCATCGACAGCCTGATCACCGCGATCGTGGAGGCCGCGACGCCGGCCGGTGTCGCCCAACACAGTGCGAAGTGTCGGTGAGAGCGCGATGAGACCTGTCAAAGAGGTACTGCGCCGCCCGATCGAGGCGCACGGAAAGCTGCGGCTCGGCGTGATTGCGGTGGCGATCATCGCGCTCACTCTCGGTGCGGCGCTGGGCGTGGGCCGCCTCGGACTGGGCAAGACCGAATATGCCGCCGAATTCGCTCAGGCGGCGGGCCTGAGCGCGGGCGATCAGGTGACCGTCGCCGGTGTGTGGGTGGGCGCGGTGAAAAGCCTGCAGCTCGACGACGATCACGTTCGGGTGACGATGGAAATCGACAGCGGTCTGCGCCTGGGCGCGGCCACCGAGGCGGCCATCAAACTCACCACGTTGCTGGGGGCACGTTACGTCGACCTGAAGCCGGCCGGTCCGGGGGAGTTGACGGACCGACGAATCCCGTTGGCGAACACCGAAGTTCCCTACGACCTGCAGACGGCATTGCAGGATGCCACGGTGACGTTCGAAGCCGTCGACGCCGAGAAGATCGCCGAGTCGATGACGGCGCTGTCGCAGCAGCTGCAGGGCACCCCCGAGATCCTGCCGCAGGCCCTGGACAACGTCGAACACCTGTCCTCGGTCATGACCGCGCGCCGTGACGAGATCGGGGACCTGCTGCGCAGCTCCGAGCGGGTGACCGAGTTGCTGGGCAACCAGCAACAGAGCCTCGGCCTGCTCGTCCACCAGGGCCACGCGGTGCTGGCCGACCTCGCGGCTCGCCGCGAGATGATCGTCCGGTTGTTCGACGCCACCACGAAGTTGGTGAACCGATTGCAGCCCGTGCTGATCGGGAACCGGGCTCAGATCGACGAACTGCTGACCAACCTCGACGGGATGCTGTCGTCGGTCGGCCGCAACGACGAACTCTTTCGCAACACGCTGCAGATCTTGCCGGTGCCGGTCCGCAACTTCGCCAACGCGACCGGCAGCGGCAACGAGTTCGACTTCACCTCCTCCGGTGGAACCATGATCGATTCCTGGATGTGTGCCATCAGCGGCCGAGCCCAACAGTTCAACCTGCCCAACTACTTCGAGGACTGTGCATGAGACGCCCAGACACTCGGCATGGCCCGAGCAGGGCGACCGCCAAGGTGATCGCCATCCTCGCCATGGCGATGATTGCCAGCGGGTGCTCCGGCGGACCGATCAGCCGCGATCGGGGCATGACCGTCACCGCGCAGTTCGACAATGCCAGCGGCCTTTACGAGGGCAACGCCGTCGCGATCCTCGGCATGCCGGTCGGCAAGGTGACGAAGATCCAGCCCAAGGGGCAGTACGTCGAGGTCACGATGCGCATCAACGACGGCGTCCAGATCCCGGCGGATGCGCACGCGGTCACCGTCTCGACGTCCATCCTGACCGACCGTCATATCGAGTTCACGCCGGTCTACCGGGGCGGACCCACGCTGGCCGACAACGACACCCTCAGCCTGGCGCGCACCCGGACCCCCGTCGAATTCGATCGGGTGCTGGCGATGGTCGACGAACTCGCGGTGAAAATGCAGGGCGACGGTCAGGGGTCCGGGCCCATCGCCGATCTCGTCGCCGTCAGCGCCGCGATGACCAGCGGCAACGGACCCAAGATCCGGTCAGCGCTCAGCGAACTGTCGACGGCGCTCGAACTCAGCGACGAACGCGGCGCACCGACCGCGGACGCGCTCACGACCATCGTCACCAGCCTGGAAAGCCTGAGCCGAGCCGCCACCGAGAACGACCAGACGATCCGCGAATTCGGCACGGCGATACGACAGCTCAGCGCCACGGTGGCCGACGAGGAACTGGGCACCGGGTCGGCCGGCGCTCAGGTCAACCAGGTACTGACCGGGACCGCCGAGCTGCTGGAGGCCAACCGGGAGACGCTGAAGTCGGCGACGTCGAACACCGAGCTCGTCACCCGGGCGATCGCCGACTACCGCCGCGAGCTTGCCGAGGTACTCGACCTGGCGCCGATGGTGCTGGACAACGTCTACAACATGATCGACCACGAAAAGGACGCCATCCGAGCGCATCCCACGCTGGACAAGGTGGAGCTCAACGGCCAGGCCACCAAGGAGTTGTGCAATCTGCTCGGCCTGAAGCAACTCGGCTGTGCCACCGGCACCATCGCGGACTTCGGCCCGGACTTCGGCGTCACCAGCATGCTCGAGGGATTGGCGGGACTGGGATCATGACCTACTCGTCGCGCGACCGGGCGACCCGGACGCTGCTGATCGCGACCGCCGCGGTGGCGACGGTGAGCGTGGTGAGTTCCTGCTCGGTGGGGCTCGACCGGATTCCGCTGCCGGCGCCGTCGGCGGGCAGCACCACCTATCCGATCAGTGCCACGTTCACCGACGCGCTCAATCTGCCGGCCAAGGCCAAGGTGCGACTGTCGGGCGCCGACGTCGGCGAAGTGCAATCCATGACGGCCCGCAACTACACGGCGTTCGTCACCATGCAGATTTCCGCCACGGTCCAGATTCCGGCCGGGACCAAGGCCGAACTGCGCTCGGCCACACCGCTCGGTGATGTGTTCGTGTCGCTCACACCGCCGTCGCAACAGGACTTCAGCGCCGCGCCGATGCAGCCCGGCGACGTGATTCCGGTGGACGCCACCGCATCCGCGTCCTCGGTCGAGGATGTGCTGAGCACCGCGGCACTGCTGGTCAACGGCGGCGCGATCCGGAACCTGACCAAGGTCATCAACGGAATGGGCAAGGCCGTCGGCGGCAAGGGGGAGGATCTGCAACTGTTCCTCGACGAGTCCACCCGGTTGGTCCAGAGTCTGTCGGCGCGGTCGGAACCCATCAAGCGGGCGCTCACCCAGACCGGTGACGTCGCCGAGACCTTGTCGGCCCGCCAGGACGCCATCAACGAAGCGATCTCCGCGGCCGGCCCCGCTCTGGGCACTCTGGCCGAGAACACCGACCGCATCGTGGACCTGATCGCGCAGGTGAACCGAATTACCCTGCAGCTGGCGAAGTTCCCGTCGATTCGGGGTGAAGAGTCCCGCAGCATGATGGCCGACATGAATCGGCTGTCCGCCGAGTTGAACGCCGCCGCGACGGCGCCGGGCGCCTCGCTGGCGACGTTCAACCTGCTGTTCGGGCCGGTCCTCAAGTTGACCAACGCGACCTCGTCGCATGTCTCGATCGACCTGGCCGACATGGCGGTGGGGGCCTTCGCCGACCCGCACCACCCCGCCGATCCCGGTAGCCGGGGACCGACCCGGGAGGACTTCCGCAACATGGTGGGCAGCATCACCTACGAGTTGATCAGGGTCCGCGACAAGTTCTGGGGCGCTCCGACACCGCCGGTTGGAACGGTGCCGCCGCCGAATCTCATCGGCCCGGCGCCCGGGTCGCTGACCCCGGCGCCGCCCCGCCCGGCACCGGGAGGCACGCCGTGAGCGCCCGGTTCGTCGCCATCCTTCGTTACCTGCGAGACCGTCGACTGGGCCTGTCCGCGGGCGCGCTGGCGCTGATGTTGGTGGTCGGGGTGGCCTACCTGCTGTTCGGGACGTTGCAGATCGATCCGGGCCGCTCGGACAAGATCGTGCGCGTGCAACTCGCGGAGACCGGCGGCCTGCTGCCGGGGCAGGACGTCACCCTGCGCGGGGTGCCGGTGGGCCGCGTGCGTTCCATCGACCTGACCGACGACGGTGTGGTGGCGATTGCGGCGCTGCGGCCGGACACGGAGATTCCGGTCGACAGCGTGGTTCGGGTGTCGGCCTTGTCGCCGGCCGGCGAGCAGTACCTGGATTTCCGGGCCGACACCAGCGCCGGACCCTACCTGATCGATGGCAGCGAAATCGGCAGTGCCAGAACGCAAACCCCGGTCACTCTCGCCACGCTGCTGGGCAATCTGGACGGCACGCTGAAGCAGGTCGAGCCGGATCAGCTCGCTGC
This sequence comes from Mycolicibacterium sp. MU0053, assembly GCF_963378095.1. Lineage (NCBI taxonomy): Bacteria > Bacillati > Actinomycetota > Actinomycetes > Mycobacteriales > Mycobacteriaceae > Mycobacterium > Mycobacterium burgundiense. The sequence continues at coordinate 5,001,561 of NZ_OY726397.1, read as the reverse complement.
TGTCCTCGACGAGTTGCGGGTCGGGCCGCAGGGCGCCCACAAGCTGGCGGCCATCCTTGACGGTGGTGCGCTGCTCGTGTCGACGCTGGACTCGGTGTTGCCGCAGACGGTGAGCCTGCTCAACACCAGCAAGGTGATGCTTTCCACGGTCCGGGATGTGAGTCCCGGTCTCGTCGCCACTTCGGCGGACCTCTCCGCGATCCTCGGCGGGGTGCAGCGCATGGACGGCGGCTACCGCACGTTGCTCGATCGCGGGCCCGAGACCATGCAGTCGCTTGACGACCTGATCGCCGACAACTCGCCGACCATGGTGCAGTTGCTCGGTAACCTGACCACGGTCTCGCAACTGACCTACCTGCGGGTGCCGGCCCTGCAAGCGTTCTTCTTCCCCGAGAATCGCGACGGCTCCGCGCTCGAAGCGCTCGGTTCCACCTTCCGGGACGGCGGCGTGTGGGGAGCGGTCAGCCTGTATCAACGGTATTCGTGTGATTACAACCTGCCGCATGCGCCGCCGTCGGTCGCCGACCATCCGGAACCGTACCTCTACACCTACTGCCCCAACCCGGACCCCAAGTACCTGGTGCGGGGCGCCCGTAACGCCCCGCGACCGGCCGACGACGACACCGCCGGGCCACCGCCGGGGGCCGATCCGCTGCGGCGCGCGGATCCCACGCCCAAGGGGCCCTACACGATTCCCACCCCGTACGCGGGTCCCGACCTGCCGCTGCCGCCACCGCCGAGCGGACCGTGACCCGAGACCGGATGGAGGAGCGACAGCGATGACCCGAAACGGTGACGATGCCACCCTGACGCGCCGCGCCCTGGTTATCGCCGCAGCGACGATCGCTGCCGCGGCGAGCGTGCTCGGCCCCGCGCAGCCGGCCCACGCCGACACCGTCTCCAGCGGAGTCACCTATGCGGTGGTGCCGGATGTCCGCGCGGGAGTGAGCCCCAACGGCATCGGCACCTGGACGGTGAACTACGAGAAGGTCGCCGGTGGTGACCCCAAGGTCATGGACCCGATCAACCGAATCGTCGATGACGAGGCCGACGGCCAGGTGTGGTTGTCTGCCGCCAGCGCCAGCAAGACCTCGCCCTGGACGTTCCACGCGCAGGGTCGACTGCTGTTCCGGCCCATGACCATCTCGGCACTGTTCACGGGCCAGTACCACGCGACCGATTTGCCGAACATGCCGGTGGACACCGTGGCGACCCGGGTCTTCGATTCCCGCAGTGGGATTCAACTGGTCTGGGGCAACCTGTTTCGGGATCGGAAAGCGGGGTTGGCGCGGTTGTCCGAGCTGACCGAGCAGATCCTGCCGGCCAGCTACCCGCAGCCGCCGTTGGGTGGGTGGGCGCAGTACGGCCCGTCGATGGCACCGCTCGAGCGCAACTTCAAGTTCTGGATCCCCACCGCCGAGGGCATCGAATTGCATTTCCCGGACCGGCAATTCGGCCGCGGCCTGCGTGTGATCACCGTGCCGTGGGTGGGTGTCAGCGACCTGATCGCCCCGGAATTCGCCGCCATCACCAGTTGAGCACGTCATCGGGCCCACCAGGATTGCAGCCGGCGTTCATCAGCATGGTGTTGGTGACGACCGGCCGCCAGGGCTCCAGATTCCAGGTGCCCACCTTGCCCGGATTGGTGAAGGTGGCCAGTTGCCAGTGACAGAGGAACTGGTTCTGCATGGTCAGGGTGTTGGCGTCCGGCGCGTGCTGCAGCAGTTCGGCCCACGCGTCGTAGCTCTGTGCGCCGTTGGTGAACACGCCGGCCGCCGACCATCCCCACGCGGTGGGAAAGATCCGCAAGGTGGCGCGTTCGCCGTGGTACTCCCACGCGACGCGATCGATATAGCGCGGCGCATCGGGCGGGCGGTTGGGCCGCTGATCGGCGTGGGCCGGGCCGACGGCACCCACGGCCGCGAGGAGGATCGCCGCCGCTGCCGCCGTGCTCCGCAGGAACATTCGCGCTACCCCGTCAACCGATGGGCCATTGCAGGGCCTTGTGCTGCAGGTACTCCGCCAACCCGAACTCACCGAACTCCCGACCGATCCCGCTCTGTTTGTAGCCACCGAACGGGGAGGCCGGGTTCAGGCCGCCGCCGCCGCCGTTGATGACCACCATCCCGGTACGCAGTTGGCGTGCCACTGCGGCCGCGCGGACCGGGTCGACCGACCAGACCCCGCCGGCCAGTCCGTACCGGCTGTCGTTGGCGATCCGGACGGCGTCGGCATCGTCTTTGAACGGGATGACCACACCGACCGGTCCGAAGAATTCCTCCTGGGCGATCCGCATGCCGTTGTCGGCGCCGACGAACAGCGTGGGCTCCAGGTAGAAACCGCGTTCCAGGTGGGCGGGGCGCGCACCGCCGAAGGCGATCTCGGCGCCGTCCTCGACACCCGAGGCGATCAGTGCCTCCACCCGCCGGCGTTGCACATCCCGGATCAGCGGACCCATCACGGTGGCGGGGTCCGACGGATCGCCGACGCTGATGAAGCCGAGGATGCCGACGATCCGGGCGACCAGTTCGTCGTGTAGCGATTCGTGCACCAGGATCCGGGTGAGTAGCGCGCAGCCCTGGCCGGCGTGGGTGATGATGCCCGCCAACACACTTTCCATCACCTTGTCGAGGTCGGCATCCTCGAGAATGATGTTGGCGGACTTGCCGCCCAACTCGAGGACCACCTTCTTCACCGAATCCGCGGCCTGCGCGTAGACCTTGCGGCCGACGGCGTCGGAACCGGTGAAGCTGACAAGATCGACGTCGGGATGCTGGGTCAGGCGTTCCCCGGCCGCTATGTCGCCGGTGACGATGTTCAGGGCTCCTGGCGGCAACCCGGCAGCCTCGGCGACCTCCCCGAGCACCAGGGCCTCCAGCGGGGTGTACGGCGAGGACTTCAACACCGCGGTACACCCTGCCGCCAGCGCCGGACCCACCTTTGCGAGGTTCAGCAGGAACGGGAAGTTGAACGCGGTGATCAACGCGGCGACCCCGTAGGCTTCCCGCACCACCAAGCCCTGGCCGATGCCGTTGCCGACGATCGGCGGCACCGGTTCTTCGAACGCGAACTGCGGCAGCACCCGCTCGACCAGATCCCGGAAGTGGTCGATCGGTGTGCCGACCTGGAGGATGTCGGCGAGCATCCGCGTGGATCCGGCCTCGGCGATGTTCAGTTCCACCAACTCGTCGCGCCGGCGCGTGAGTTCGTCGGCCATCGCCGACAGGATGCGACCGCGTTCCGCGGGCTTCATCCGCGGCCAGGGGCCCTCGTCGAAGGCGCGCCGCGCGGCGCTCACCGCGGTGTCGATATCAGCCGGGCCTGCCTGGGGAACCTCAGCGATGGTCTCCTCGGTGGCCGGGTTGACCACCTCGATGGTTTCCTGGGTGTGGCCGTCGGTCCAGCCCCCGTCGATGAAGAGTTTGCGGGTGATCAACTGGGTGGTTGTCATCAAGTCTCCTAGTATCCGGGTTGAGTGGCATCATTTAGGTGATTGATGCCCAGAAGAACGGATGGCCGATGGCTGCGGTGAATCGTGCGGGTGACGCATCGAAACTGGTACGAGCGCCGAAAACCGCTGAGCTCATCGCGGATCAGCTGCGCAGCGGCATTGTCCGCGGCGTGCTGAAGAAGGGCGACTCGCTGCCCACCGAGGTGGAACTGGTCAAACAATTCGGCGTGTCCCGCCCGACGCTGCGCGAGGCGTTCCGCATCCTGGAGAGCGAGTCGTTGATCATCGTCCGCCGCGGTTCGCGGGGCGGTGTGCTGGTGTCCGCGCCGGAAACATCGGTTGCGGCAAGAGATTTCGGGCTGCTGCTGCAGATGTCGGGCACGACGCTCGCCGACGTGTACGACGCCCGAAAGGTTTTCGAGCCCGCGGCGGCGGAGATGCTGGCCCGACGCGCGACCGACGAGGACATCGCCGAACTCAAGGCCGCGGCGGGCGCGTTGGCGGCCCTGGTCAACGAGGGCACCGAGAGCGCCGACCTCGCGGAGTGGTCGGCGGCCACCTTCCGGTTCCACGACCTGATCCTGGAGCGTGCCGGCAACACCACCCTGGCACTGCTCGGCGCGGTGCTGCGCGAAGTCATCACCCGACACATGACGCGTGCGGTCGCCTCGACCACCGACCAGGCCGTGATCGAAAAGCAGTTCAAGAACACGCTCCGAACGTTTCGGAGGTTCATTGCGCTGGTGGAGGCCAAGGATGCCGAGGCGGCCAGGGACCTGTGGGCCGAGCACATGGACCGGGCGGGTCGGAAGATGCTGTGGGGCACCCTCGGCACCGAGACGGTGATCGACCTGTTCGCCTGACCGCACGCTCACCCGAGCACACCCTCCTCGCGTAAGACGCTGATCTCGTCCCAGTCCCAGCCGCAGTCCAGCAGGATCTCCTCGGTGTGTTGGCCGAGTTCCGGCGCCGGGCCCGCCGGTGTGCTCGGTACGCCGTCGAACTGATACGGCGGGGCAACGAGGTTGAACGGCCGCCCGTCCGCGCCGACCACCTCGGGCAGGAAACCGTTGTCGGCGACCTGCGGGCTGTCGCATACCTCCTCGAAAGTGGCCGCCGCAGACCACACGCCGGAGAAACCGGCCAAGGCCGCGCGCCACTGTTCCAGAGTGCGCTGACCGAAGGTCGCATCCAGTTCCGCGATGCAAACGGCCCGGTTGACGTAGCGGCCGGCCATATCTGCAAACCGGTCGTCGGTGGCGAGTTCCGGGCGACCGATGACCTCGCACAGCTCCGGCCAATACCGATCCGATTGCAGGCAAACCAGATTGATCCAGCGGTCATCGGCGGTGCGATACGTGTTGACAATGGGATTGGCGACCTGGTGCCGATACTGGCGCGGCAGTTCACCCGAGCCGGCGGCGACCGCGGCCAGATCGGGGCCCATGGTCCACATCCCGGTGCCCAACAGCGAAACGTCGACCTCGGCGCCCTCGCCTCGACGCTCCCGGCGGAATAGCGCCATCGCGACCGCGCCGGCGATCGCACTGGAGCCCTGCAGGTCGAAGAAGGCGGCCGGTTGGGCCGCCGGTTCGGCGGCGCCCGGTGCGGTCAGCTTGTTCTGCACCCCGGCGGCCGACCAGGCGGCGGCCGAATCGAATCCGCCGGCGTCAGCCATCGGCCCGATGCGGCCCCAGCCCGAGCCACGCACATAGATCAACCGCGGGTTCTCGGCCCGCAGTCGCTCGGCGTCGATGCCCAACTTGGCACGCACCTTCGGCAGGTAGCTGGTCAGGAACACGTCCGCGGTCTTGGCCAGCCGGAGCAGTGCGTCGATCCCGGCTTCCGAACGCAGGTCCAAGGTGATGCTGCGCTTGCCCCGGTTCGGTACCTGGAGAAAGGGATTCGGGCTCGAGTCATCGGCGTTGAGCGCATTGCGCAGAGCGCGTTGCGGGTCGCCGGTCGGCGGTTCGACCTTGATCACGTCGGCGCCGAGGTCGGCCATGATGGCCCCCGCGCCCGGGACGAACGTCCAGGCCGCGACTTCGATGACCCGGACACCGTCGAATGGTCCGATCACTGTTGGTTCTCCCGTTCCTGCCGCAGCTGCTCAGCGCACGGCTTGTAGGGCATCGCGCATGCGCGCGAAATGCTTTGGATGCCAGATGTCCTGGTCTTCCCCCCAACCGATCTGTCCGTCCAGGTCCCAGCGCATCAGCGCCGTGCTGCCGCCGCCTCGTTCACAGATGTGGCTGACCGCGAAACCCTCGACCTCCATTGCGCGACCGTGCAGATCGGCCAGCTGGACCTGCATGTGCGAACTCCAGCCGGTCTCGGGGTTGCGGTAGTTCTTCATTCGGCTCGCGGACTTGTCGAGCAGTTCGAATCGTCCGTCCCGCAGCAACCAGCCGTGATTGAGCGGCGACCAGCCCGCGACGTCGCCGTCCTGGACGCGGGCGAAGGCCAAGAATCCGAGGTCGGATCCGGAGTGGCCGAAGATGTACTGGATCCGGCCGCGACCCCGTTCTCGTTCGATCTCCCGCCACCGGGGTCCGCCGGGATGGCGGACCCGGGCTGCGGGGACGGCATCCGTGCCGGCCGGCTTGCTCGACGGCGGCCGGGGTTCTCCGCGTGGCGCCCAGGAGCGATCCCGAATCGAGTAGCAGTCCACCGGGATTCGTTCCCCGTCCAGCACCAGTTCGCCAGTGACGTGTCCGAGTTGGTCGAGGTGGGCGTGCTCCATGAAGGGCGGTTCACCGGGAGTGAAGCGACGCGGGTCGTGCACACCTTTGAAGTTCAGGTGTATTGCGAAATTTGCTGCAGCGTCGGTGAATTCGATCTGATAGTCGCGCAGCGGGCGGAGCATCTTCACACTGAAGCCCCCGCCGGGGATGGTGATGTCGCGGAGGTCGGGGGCGGGATCGGTGACCGGTTCGTCGGTGACCATACGGAAGTACCGCAGATTCTCGGGATCCGCGCCGCCAGCGTCCCAGACGTATACCCGCCAGGTGACGGTGCCGCGGTTGGTGTTGAACGTGGCGTGCAACCAACAGCCGATCTTGCGCTCTGGGATGTTGAATGACCACCACGTGGTCTCGGCCCAGTACGGGTTGTCATCGGGTGCCACGTGGAAGGCGTCGTCCGCGGGTCCGAACGGGGTGTCCGCGGTGATCTTGGTTGGCGGGGCCGCCGGGCCGGAAGGGGCTACAGGCACCATGGGGTCATCCTAACGTAAAGGATACTAATTTAGGGGATAGATAGACGTCAGACTCGGCGGCCGACTTCGGCCCAATAGCCGTCCCGGATCTGGCGTTTGACCAGCTTGCCCGACTCGGTGCGCGGCAGCGCCGAATCGAAATCCACCGTCCGTGGACACTTGAACTTCGCGAGGCGCTGCCGGCAATAGGCGATGAGTTCGTCGGCCAGTTCGGCCGACTGTTGAGCGTCGTCGAGCAGTTCGACCACGGCCTTGACCTGTTCGCCCCACTCCGGATCGGGGATGCCGATGACGGCGACGTCGGCCACCGCGGGGTGGCTCGCCAGGACACCCTCCACCTCGGCCGGGTAGATGTTGACCCCGCCGCTGATGATCATGTCCTTGGCCCGGTCGCAGATGAACAGGTAGCCGTCCTCGTCGAGGTAACCGACATCGCCGATGGTGAATGCGTCGCCGCGGTGCACGGCGGCGGTCAATTCGGCGTCGTTGCGGTACTCGAACCGCAGTCCGTCGGTGCGCTCGATGTACACATCGCCAATGGCGTTGGGCGGCAACTCCTGTCCCTCGCTGTCGAGGATCTTCACCCGGACGTTGCGGATCGGGCGGCCGACCGTCCCGGGCTTTTCCAGCCATCGGTGCGGCTTGGCCACGGTGGCCGGTCCCTCGGTGCCGCCGTAGGTCTCCCAGATCACCGGGCCCCACCAGGCCATCATGTCCTTCTTGACCTGACGCGGACACGGCGCCGCGGAGTGCACCACCGACCGCAGGCTCGACAAGGAGTACCGGGCCCGCACGCCCGGATCGAGTTTGAGCATCCGGACGAACTGCGTGGGGACCATGTAGGCGCTGGTCACCCGGTATTCGTCGATGGCGGCCAGGGTTTGCTCGGGATCGAACCTGCCGAGGATCGCCAGGGCCTGTCCGACGTTGAGGGCGCCCAGGTAGAAGCTCTGACAGCCGGCATGGTGCATGCCGGTCGAGACCAGATGCGCGCCGTCGAACGGTCGGAAGTCGAACGCCCGACCGAAGATCGCCATCGCGTTGGCGGCTTCCCCCGGGTCTTGGCCGCCGAGGGGTCGCATGATGCCCTTCGGCTTTCCGGTGGTGCCCGACGAGTACCGGATCGCATCACCCTGGGTCCGCCCGGGCGGGGGCGTGCTCGGCGCACCGGCCAAGAACTCCGATTCGGTGACAAATCCGTACGCGGCCGGCGGGGCGGCGCTCCCGCCGACAACGATCCGGATTCCGATGTCCTCGGGAAGGGCGGGGAACCGGTCGACAAAATCGGCATGGGAGATCAGGGCCGCCGCTTCCGAGTGGGCGAGGATCGATGCGAACTCCACTGTGGACAGATCGGTGTTGAGGGTGAGGTAGCGCAACCCGATCTCGGTGGTGGCCAACTGCCAGACCACGGCATCCACGTCGTTCGGCAGCGCGTAGGCCACCGCGTCGCCGGCTTTCAGGCCGCGGGTCAGCAGCGCATGGGCCGCTCGGTGTGCGGCGCCGGCCAACTCGGCGAAGGTCAGGGTCTGGCCACTGGGTGAGGCGACGATGGCGGGCGCCTCCGGGTGATCCTCGGCGATCCACCACACGCCGAGGCGCTGATCCCACGGATGCTGCATCCAACCTCCTAGCTCAATGAGATAGAACAGTATCCTTAATCGCGCGATCTGAACAGTTGTAGCGCGGGCCGGGCGGTGCCGGGCCGGTCAGGAGGGGGTGCGGCCGGTGATATTCAGGTGGGCACGCATCCGCATCAACGCCACTTCGGCGTCACCGGCCAGCAGGGCCTCGGTGATCTCGCGGTGCACCGGTTCCAGGGCCGCCGGCGCGGAGATCGCGCTGACCTGCGGGTTGCCGCTGGCCAGCTGCGAGAAGAACTGCCAGCCCAGCCGCATCGTGACGTGGTGAACGAGCTGCAAGGCCGGGTTGCCGGTGAGGCTGCCCAGTGTCGAGTGGAAGTCTTCGCCGCGACTGAACGCCAGCTCCGGGCCCTGCTCGGTTTCCGCGCGCAGCGAATGTTCGAGGCGTGCCGTCATGGTCTCGGCGGTCGCCGTGGAAGCGGTGTGGAGCCGGGCCGCTGCCCGTTCGATCACCGCCAATTCCAGACCCGTGCGCAGCTCGCTGATGTGGCGAACCTGCACTCCGCGCCGGCGCAGGAAAATGGCGATGACGTCGGCGAGTGCGGAGCTGTCCGGCTCGGCCACGAACAGCCCGCCCCCGGGTCCGCGCCGGGTGAGCGCGATCTGGTGGTACTCGAGGATGCGAATGGCCTCCCGCACCACGGCCCGGCTGGCCTGATGCCGTGCCATCAGCGCGGTCTCCGACCCGATGAAGGTGCCGGGTTTGGCGTCGGCCGTGACGATGTCGGTGAACAACTGCCGCGCCAACGCCTCGCCGCGTTTGTCGGTCAACGAGCCCGCGAGCGCCACCGCCGGATCGAGCCGCTGCACGGTGTCGGGCTGTCGTCGGATGAAGTCGGCCTCGGCGCTGAGGTGACGGCGCATCCGTTCCCGCGCGAGCCCGGGATCGTTGGCCAGGACGGCCCGGGCGATGGCGTCGTGCGCCCGGCACACCTCGTGGGCCATGTCGCTGGGCAGCGCCGCCTCGTCGGCGAAGTAGAAGTTGCTGACCTGGCTGAACGTTTCGACGAACAGCTCCAACACCGGATTTCCGGTCAGGGCGGCGACGTGGGCGTGTAGCAGACGGTAGTCACCGGCCGCACCGGCAGCCTCGCGTTCCAGGGTCGCGCGGAGCTCGGCGATGTCGTTTTCGCCGGCCCGCTGCGAGGCGATCTCGGCGGCCAGCTGCTCGAGGAGCATCCGGGTGTCGAAGATGTCGTCCAGGGTCGCGTCGACCCGCAGCAGGTAGATGATCGCGGGGCCGATCACGGCGTCGATATGGGGCTCGTCGATGACGAGGCCGCCGCCGGTACCGCGCCGCATGCGGGCCACCCGCTGGTGCTCCACCAAGCGCACCGCCTCGCGCAGCACGGCCCGACTGACGCCGTATCGCTCCAGCAGTTCGGCTTCGGAACCCAGGACGTGGCCGACCGGCCAGCCCAACTCGATGACGTCGGCGACAATCTGCTCGGCAGCTCGACCGGCCAGCTTGGCCTTCCGCGAATCGATGCGCGGAGCGATCATCTCCTGACTCACTCCGGTCACCGGTAAAGCGGTGGACCGTTGCGGCGCGGTGCGGCCCGCCGCTCCGCCAGGGGTGGGTTGCCGATGTGGGTGTAGGCCATGCCGTTCTGGAGGGCGGTCGACCGGGTCATGTCTAAAGATTCCCATATCGCGCGGATGGTGCCCTGTATCGCCTGCGGGCTGCGCGCTGCGATCTGCGTGGCGATGTCATTTGCCCGCTCCCACAGCTGGTCGCGGGCCACCACCTCGGAGACCAGTCCGATGCGCTGCGCAGTGGCCGCCGAGATGCGTTCCTCGGTGCCCATCAACGCCCAGCGCAGCACCTCCCCGAGCGGCACCCCGCGCTGCAACATGCCGATGGGTTCCAGCGCCGAGACGATGCCGCCGTTGGCATGCGGGTCGAAGAATGCGGCGTCGTCGGAGCAGATCACGATGTCGGACTCGTTGATCAGATACTGCGCTCCGCCGGCGGCCAATCCGTGTACCGCGGTGACCACGGGCTTCCAGCAGCGGTGCTGGATCTTCGGGGAGATGAGCAGGCCCGGGTCGAACGTGTTCCAGACATTCGTCTTGAAGAACCAGCTGCCGTCACCCTTGACATCGACGCCGGTGCAGAACGCCCGGTCCCCGGCGGCCCGCAACACCGCGACGTGGATGCCGTCGGTATCGCGCACCGTCCGCCATGCCCACGCCAGCTCCTCGGCCATCCGTCCCGAAATGGCGTTCAGCGCATCGGGGCGGTTCAACGTGATGGTCGCGACGTGCTCGTGGACATCGAATTCGATGGTCTCCAGCGAGTCCGGAGCCGGGGGTGCGCCTGGTGGTTCGGGGGTCAGTGCATCTTCAGGGGTAGCGGGAATCATGGAAATCAGTGTACTAATGAACCGACGCCGAAAGACGGGTAATGGCGGGAGCGCAAGGATGGGCAGTCTGGACCGATGTAGCGATACCGTGCGTGGCGTCCGTCGGAGGCCCGGCGGCAGTCCCAGTGGGCCGCGGCACGTCGAATCAAACCTGGATGGATGTGCGTGAGTTGGGGCGTCGATGGGAGTAACAATGTCGAAAAATATTGGCACACTGGAGAAAACCGATCTCGATACCCGCGAGATGCTCGACCACCCGCATGCGCGCTTCGCCTATCTGCGGGAGCACCATCCGGTGTCGTGGGCCACCGCGACCGGCCTGCTGCAGGGCAAGGGCGGCTATATGTTGACCCGCTACGACGACGTCCAGTTCGTCTTCAATGACGAGCGGTTCTCCACCGACGTCTTGAAGAACACGAATGCGGGCAAGTTCGTCTGGCTGTTGCCGCCGAGCCTGCGGATGCTCGCCCAGACCATGGTGTTCAAGGACGACCCCGACCACAAGCGGCTGCGCACCCTGGTGCACAAGGCCTTCACCCCGAAGCTGGTCTCCACCATGGCGCCGGATATCACCAAGATCGCCGAGAAACTTGCCGATGACATCGCGGCAAAACGCGATGTCGACCTGGTGCACGAGTACGCCATTCGGCTCCCGCTCGCGGTGATCGCAACCATGCTCGGCGTCGCCGACGAGGACCGGGACCAGTTCGCCTTCCTCGTGGAGAAGTTGGGAAGCCAGCAGGGCAACATGCTGCGGGGTGTCCCGACAGCGCGCAAGCTCGTCAAGCTGTTCGAGGCCCTCATCGACGCCCGGCGCCTGAATCCCGACGAGGGCCTGATCTCCGAACTGGTCCGTGCCAACGAGGGCGGTGACCGGCTCAGCCACAAAGAGCTCGTCTCCATGGTCTTCCTGCTGCTGCTGGCCGGACACGACACCACCGCCAACCTGATCGGCAACAGCGTGCTGACGCTCATCGAGAATCCCGATCAATTGGAACTGTTGCGACGTCAGCCTGAGCTGCTCGACTCCACCGCCATCGAGGAGCTGCTGCGGTTCACCTCGCCGGTTGCCGACGGCGCCGCGCGGTTCGCGTTGGAGGACATGGAGCTGCACGGGGTCTCGATCCCGAAGGGCGCGCAGGTGCTCGGCGCCATCACCTCGGCCAATCGTGACGAATCGGTGTTCGACGACCCGGAGTCGCTCGATCTGACGCGTAAACCCAATCGGCACTTGGCCTTCGCCTTCGGCATTCACTACTGCCTGGGCCACCAGCTGGCGCGGCTGGAGGGGCGCACGGCACTGGCCACGCTGCTCGAGCGCTTCCCCAACTGGGAACTCGCCACCGCGCCGGAGACCTTGCGGTACAAGCCCACGGTGTCGCTTCGAGGGTTGACCAGATTACCGATACGGATGTACTGAGATGAGCGGAAAGAACGACCGATGACACAGACCGAGCAGGCGCAGGACTTCGATCACGCGATCAAGGACGAGGACATCGAGCGGGCACAGCTGCTGCTCGGCATCGACGCGCCCATCAGTATCGACGAACACCACCGCGAGTTGAGCACCGACGCAATCCGCCAGTTCGCGATCGGCTACGGCGACGACAACCCGCTGTTCGTCGACCCCGAGTACGCGGCGAAGACTCGGTGGGGCGGACCGATCGCGCCCCCGATGATTCACTGCGCACTGTCGCGCAAGATGCTCGGTGACCCGATTCCCGAGGATATCCGCAAGGCCACCCGCGGACTGTTTTCCGGTGTACACCTTTTCGTGTCCGGGCAGGACACCGAATGGTTTCTGCCCGTGCGGCCCGGCGATCAATTGTTCGGATTCGGCGGCATGGAGACCACGCAGGTCAAGAACAGCGAGTACGCCGGCCGCTCCGTCATCCGGATCCGGCGCGCGGTGCGCATCAACCAGCGCGCCGAGGTCGTCGCGATCGAGCGGACCATCCTAATCGCCACCGAACGCAAGAAGTCCCGGGAGCGCGGCAAGTACATGGACCTCACGGCCGCGACCTACACCGATGAACAGATCGCGGAGATCGACGAGATCTATGCGGCCGAGGGCCCCCGCGGGGCCGAACCGCGCTACTACGAGGACGTCCAGATCGGCGAGGCGCTGCCGAAGATGGTCAAGGGTCCGCTGACCCTCACCGACATGATCAGTTTCCACGCCGGGGGATACGGCTTCGGTCCCTATGGAATCGGCGGCGCGCGAGTCGGTTACAAGAATCGCCAGCGGGTCCCCAAGTTCTACATCAAGAATGCGGCCGGAATTCCGGACGTCGCCCAACGACTGCACTGGGAGAACGAGTGGTCGCAGTCGATCGGCAACCCAATGGCCTACGACTACGGTGTCATGCGCGAATGCTGGTTGACCCACTACCTCACCGACTGGATGGGCGACGACGGCTGGCTGGTGCGCCAGCACGACGAGATGCGTAAGTTCAACTTCATCGGTGACACGCAGTTCATCACCGGTGAAGTGGTCGCCAAGCGCGTCGAAAACGGGAACGCCGTAGTCGATGTGGAGTTCCGTGCGACCAGCCAACGCGGCGAGGTCACCGCGCCGGCCACCGCGACCGTGGCGCTGCCGAGTCGCGAGTACGGTCCGGTGGTGCTCCCGCAGCCCGATGCGGACCTGCGCCGCAAGGCCGCGGCAATGATGGCGCGGCACAACGAATTGTCCCGCGGTAAGCCGCGGTGACGCAGGCCGGCATGGGCGCGGCCCAGACCCTGGACACCGGCACCGACACGGTGCTGGCCGAGACCATCGACGGCGTCGGGGTCATCACGTTGAACCGGCCGCAGCGTCGTAACGCCCTGCACGTCGAGATGTATGCCGCGGTGCCCGCATTGTTGCAGCGATTTGCCGACGACGACGGCGTCGGGGCCGTGGTGATCACCGGGGCCGGCGGTGCGTTCTGCGCCGGTGGCGACGTGCGCGACGGCGGTTCGGCCAAGCTGGTGTCCACCGGTGATCCGGAGGAGTTGGTGCGATCCCGCGCCGAGTTGTTGACCGAGCATGCCCGAATGGTCACGCTGTTGCATGCGATGCCGAAGGTGACGATCGCGGCGCTGCCGGGTGCCGCTGTCGGTGCCGGGATGAGCATTGCCTTGGCCGCGGACCTGCGGATCGCCGCCCGTTCGGCCCGGTTGGTGCCCGGCTGGTCGAAGCTGGCATTCTCCGGCGATTTCGGCGGGGCATGGTTCCTGACCCGGCTGGTCGGACCCGCCAAGGCCTTGGAGCTGTTGATCGGTGACAGTCCGATCGACGCCGCCGCCGGTACCGAACTGGGCCTGTTCAACCGGGTTGTCGAGGACAGCGAGTTGCCCGCGGCCACCCTGCGGTGGGCCGCCCAGATCGCCGCCGGGCCCACCTATGCTTTTGCGGGGACCAAGGCCAACATTCTGGACGCGCACCGGCTTTCGCTCGAGGAGGCACTGCGCCAGGAAAGCGAGCGGATGGTCCGCAGCGGAATGACCCAGGAACATCGAGACGCGGTCCAGCGATGGCTGGCCAACGCGGCCAAGACCGGTGGCAAACGTGAGCGCTGACAACACCGCGCCGCGGCCGGGGATTCCCGACGACCTGAGGCAATGGATCCGCGAGGTCACCGGTGCGCACCAGGTCGCCGTCAAGCAGGTATCCGGCGGTGCCAGCCGACAGGCGTGGTTCGTCGATGCGGACACCGACACCGGCCGCCAGGAGCTGTTCCTGCGGTACGACCCCCGAGAGTCGCCGGCCGGCAGCGCGTTTCACCCGTTGCAGGTGGAAGCCGAGATCATCGCCGAACTGCACCGGCACGGCATACACGTGCCGCGGGTACTGGCCGCTCATCCCGTCGTCCAGGCCGTATTGATGGACCGCGTTGGCGGCGAGACCTGGTTCCGGTTGATCAAAGACCCCGACGAACAAGTGCGCACCGCTCAGGATTTCATCACCAAACTGGCTGCGTTGCATCGCATCGACGCGGACGAGTTACGCATCGAGAGCCTCGGAACCGCCGGCCCGGTGCCCGGGCATGTGCGTGCCGAGATCGCGGCAATGCGTGAGCGCGTCGACAAGTACGGCAAACCCGCACCGCTGCTCCGGTTCTGCATCGATTGGCTCGAGCGCAACGTCCCCGGTTACGACGGCCCGACGGTACTGGTCCAGGGCGACACCGGACCGGGCAACTTCATGTACGCCGACGGTGCGGTGACCGCGATAGTCGACTGGGAGCTGGCGCATTTCGGCGACCCCATGGACGATATCGCCTGGCTGTCGCTGCGCACCGTGCAGGACACGTTCACCGACTTCCCCGCTCGGCTCGCCGAGTACGAACAGCTCTCGGGCCATCGCATCGATGAGGACCGGGTCTGGTACTACCGGCTGTTCGCCGAGACCCGACTGGCCTCGATGAGCCCGGGGACCGTCGACGTCCGGGCCTCGGCCCCGCCCGGCTCGCCGGACGCGGGCAACAGCCTCATCTACGGCATGCTGCACCGGCGCCTACTGGTGGAGGCCCTGGCCCATGTGGTCGGCATCCCCGACGTACCCGTCGAACTGCCCGACGACGACCACCGCTCGGACTACTCGTCGGTCTACGATGCCACCGCGGCCGCGCTGTCCGGGGCCGCGGCGAGATCCGAGGACGCGTTGGCCGTGCGCTACGTCAAGGGCGCAGCGCGGCTGGTGAAGTTCCTCGCCGAGGTGGATCGCGTCGGCGCCGAGGTCGATGCCGCCGAGATCGCGGAGTTGGCAGGGTATTTGGGAACACCACCGGAATCGGTGTCGGGGGGCCGCGCGGCCCTGGCGGAGCTGGTCGGCCGCGGAGAGTTGGCCGAGCGCGACTATGTCGCCCAACTGTGGCGCGGCATCAAGCGCGACGACTACCTGACCCGCACGGCCTCCGGCGCCTTGCGAAGCCGAACCTGGCCGCCGCTCCAGCACCGCATCGAAGGAGATCAGGACCGTTGGGTATCGCAATCGCTGAAGACCACCGCGAACTAGCCGGAATCGTCCGGGCGTTCTTGGACGCGCGGGGGGCGCGGGCTGCCGCCCGTAACCTGCTCGATGCCGAGGCCGAACAGCGACCGGACTTCTGGTCTGAGGTGGCCGGGCTGGGCTGGCTGGGTCTGCACGTGACCGAGGAGTACGGCGGCACGGGTTTCGGCCTGCCAGAACTGGTGGTCGTGGTCGAAGAGTTCGGACGTGCGGTTGCGCCGGGACCATTCGTCCCCACCGTGATGGCCTCGGCGATCATCGCGGCCGTCGGCAGCGACGAGCAGCGGGCGCGCTGGTTGCCCGGCCTCGTCGACGGCACGGTGACCGCCGGCGTCGGTCTGAACGCCAACGTCAGCGCCGACGGCGATCGCTGTTCGGGTGACGGCGCGGTGGTCCTCGGCGCCGGGCTGGCCGATCTGGTGCTGGTGACCGTGGGTGACGACGTCGTGGTCCTCGACGCCCGCGCCGACGGGCTCACCGTCGAGGTCCCGGCCAACCTGGACCCCACCCGGCGATCGGGTCGGGTCAGCTTCGCCCAGGTGGAACTCGTGCCCTCCGCCATCATCACCGGTGGTGCGGCGGTGGCCGTCGCGGTGGCTCGGACCATCGCTGCGGCCGAAGCCGTTGGCGGAGCGCAGGATTGCCTGGAGTCCGCTGTGGAGTACGCGAAGGTGCGGGAGCAGTTCGGCCGCACCATCGGTACCTTCCAGGCGATCAAGCACCACCTGGCCAACATGTTGGTGGCGGCGGAATCGGCGACCGCGACGGTATGGGACGCGGCGCGGGCGGCCGCGGCCGGTGCTGCCGCCGAGCAGGAGTTCGAGCTGATGGCCGCCGCGGCTGCGACGCTCGCATTCGACGCCTACGTGCACAACGCCGAGCTGAACATCCAGGTGCACGGGGGCATCGGGTTCACCTGGGAGCACGATGCGCACCTGCAGTTGCGGCGCGCGTTGACGGTGCGCGGCCTCTTCGGTGGACGACTGGCCCCGGCCGATGTCTTCGAGCTGACGTGCAAGGGTGTGGTGCGGGGCAACTCGATCAACCTGCCGCCGGAAGCCGAGCAGTTGCGCAGCGAGATCCGGCGCGAGGTCTCGTCGTGGGCCGACCTCGACGAAGCACAGGTGCGGGCCCGGTTGATCGAGACCGGATTCCTGATGCCGCACTGGCCGAGGCCGTGGGGTCGGGCCGCGGACGCGGTGGAGCAGCTCGTCATCGAGCAGGAGATGGCCGCTGCCGACATCAAACGACCCGATCTGGGCATCACCAGTTGGACGGTGTTGACCCTGATCCAGCACGGCAGCCAGGAACAGATCGACCGGCTCGTCGAGCCCGCGTTGCGTGGCCGGCAGGTGTGGTGTCAGTTGTTCTCCGAGCCCGGCGCGGGTTCCGACGCGGCCGCGGTGAGCACGAAAGGTGTTCGCACCGACGGCGGTTGGGTTGTCAACGGCCAGAAGGTCTGGACCAGCGGTGCGCAGTACTGCCAACTCGGCCTCGCCACGGTGCGCACGGATCCGGGGGCATCCAAACATGGCGGCATCACGATGATGATCATCGATATGGCTGCCCCTGGCGTCGAGGTGCGCCCACTGCGCCAGATCACCGGCGCCGCCGAGTTCAACGAGGTGTTCCTCACCGATGTCTTCGTGCCCGACGATGATGTGGTCGGCGCGGCAGGTGACGGCTGGCGGATCGCTCGTGCCACCTTGGGCAACGAGCGGGTCAGTATCGGTGGCGGCGGGGTCTCGGCCAGCCGTGGAGCCGTGGCCGCCATCGCCGAGGCGACCCAACGGTACGGTGAGCGCGTCGCGGGTTCCGTGGAACGGGCCGGCCGATTCCTGGCCGACGAGCATGCCCTGCGCCTGCTGAATCTGCGTCGGGTCGCCCGCAGTGTGGCCGGCGCCGAACCGGGACCCGAAGGCAACGTGACCAAACTGCTGATCGCCGACCACGTGGTGGACCGCGCCGGACTGACCGCGGAGTTGTTCGGTGCCGACGTCGCACTGCTGACCGCCCCGGCGAAGGTGTCCGGACTGCTGGTACTCGGCGCCCGCGGCATGACGATCGCCGGCGGTACGTCCGAGGTCACCCGCAATCAGATCGCCGAACGCATCCTCGGCCTACCGCGCGACCCGCTGCTCAAGTGAGTCTGGGATGGGTCAGGACAGCGGGGAGAAGACCGGGACGAACACCGCGCCCTGTTGCTCGAATCCCACCTTGACCCGCATCCCCGTCGTCACCGCGTCGGGGTCGCAGTCGACGATGTTGGTCACCAACCGCAGATCGTCCTGCTCGTCGAGTTCGACGAGTGCGATCACGAAAGGCGTTGGGACTTCGGGGTGGAACTGTTGCTGAGCCACGGTGAACGTGAACACCGTGCCGCAACCGGAGACCGCGACGAACTCCGGCGCCGTCCCGCAGTCCCGACAGTGCGGCCGCGGCGGATGCAGGTACTTCCGGCAGGAGGGGCAATGGGCGATACGTAGTTCCCCGGCCGCGCCGGCCGTCCAGAACGGCCGCGACCATTCGTCGAGTTCGGGAAGTGTCCGCGGGATCGAAACGGGCAATTCGGGCGATTGAGTCACGATCTATAGAGTACACTGAATTAAATCTATTCACCGTGAAGGGGCCGAGGTGGGATCAGCAGGGGGCGCCGTGATCTCGGGAACCGGGATCTCACAGGTCAAGCGCCGCAGCGGGATCGCCGCGCTGGAGTTGACCGCGCAGGCTGCGACCGCCGCGATCGAGGACGCCGGGCTGAGCCCCGCCGACATCGACGGTGTCAGCACGCTGGGGGACGTGCCGGCCGATGAAGCCGCGGCCCACCTCGGGCTCGGAGGTGTTGGTGACCTCGGGGATGCGTTCGGTCCCAGCGGCCTGCTGCAACCCGTGGTGCAGGCCTGCGACGTCGTCGCTGCGGGACGGGCCCGGCACGTGTTGGTCTACCGCACGGTGCAGATGATGGGCGGCACCGCCGATGCCGGTCCGAAGCCGGCCAAGAACACCAAGAGTGGGGCCTCGAAGGCGGCGGCACCGGGGCCCGGCGGTTTCGAGCATCTGGTTGCCGCCCACGCCTACTCGGCTGCCAACTGGCTGGCCATGCACTGCCGCAGACATATGGATCTCTACGGCACCACCAAGGAACAATTGGGCTGGATCGCGATCAATGCCCGTCGCAACGCCGCCCGCAATCCCCTTGCGGTGTACCGCGATCCGATCACCATGGCGCAGTATCTGAGTGCCCGACCGATCTCGTCGCCCTTCGGTCTGTTGGATTGCGATGTGCCGGTGGACGGATCCATCGCGGTGGTGGTCTCGACGCCCGAGCACGCCGCCAACACCCCGCACGGAGCGGTGACCGTCGAGGCCACCGGCGGTGCGCCGGGAGCCGGCGGCTGGACCGATCGACCGGACTACCCGAAGATGGCCGCCACCGACGCCGCCGCCGACATGTGGTCGAAGACCGCGCTGAAGCCCCGCGACGTGGACGTGGCCGAACTCTACGACGGCTTCAGTTATCTGACGCTGGCCTGGCTGGAAGCGCTCGGCTTCTGCGGGGACGGCGAGGGCGGCGCGTTCGTGGACGGTGGCCACCGCATTGCCCCGACGGGCGAACTGCCCCTGAACACCTACGGGGGCCAGCTCTCGGCCGGACGGATGCACGGCTACTGGGTTCTGCACGAAGCGTGTCAGCAGTTGCGGGGGCGCGCCGGCCCGACGACCCTGCCGACCCGCCCCGAGGTCGCGGTGGTGTCGGCCGGCGGCGGCCCCATCGCGGGATGTGTGTTGCTGTCATGCTGACCGCGAGCATTCCCGACGAGATCCGCGCCGCCGTGCGCGAATACCCGCACACCCCGGTGCAGGTGTACAGCGACGTTCATCCCGACGACACCACGCTGGGTGAGCTGTTCGACGAAAGCTGCCGGGTCGCGGCAAGCCTGGCTGCCCTCGGCGTACGTCCCGGCGACGTGGTCGCGATCCAGCTGCCCAACTGGCGGCAATGTTTCACCGCACATGCGGCCAGCTGGCTGTGCGGCGCCGTGGTGTTGCCGATCGTGCCGATCTACGGGCCCGCCGAGGTCGCGTTCGTCGTCGGTCAGTCCGGCGCTCGCGTGCTGATCACCGCCCGTGAGATCCGCCGCCGCGACGCTGCACCCACCCTGGCCGCGGTGGCCGACTCGGCTGCCTTGAAGGTGCGGGTGCTCGTCGGCGACCCGCTGCGGGGCACGGTGTCCTACGCCGAGTTGGCCGAGGCCGCGCCGACCAGTCTGGCTCCGGTGCCGGCCGGCGCGGGCGACCGTTGCCTGCTCGTCTACACCTCTGGCACCACCGCCGAACCCAAGGGCGTGCAACATACCCACGCGAGTCTGCTCGACGAGATCCGCTCGATGGACGAATTGCGGTCGGCCGGGCCGGGACTGACCACGCTGTCGGTGTTTCCGCCCGGCCATATCGCCGGAACGCTGGGCATCCTGCGAATGTTCTGCCGGGCCAACACCACGCTCGCGATGGATTCCTGGGACGCCGAAAAGGCGGCGCGCCTCATCGCCGAGCGCGCCGTGGCCGCATCCGGCGGTGCGCCGATCCATCTCAAGGGCATTCTCGACGTCGCCGAACGGGACGGCCTGGACCTCTCCAGTCTGCGTGAATACACCACCGGGGCGGCGAGCGTCGCGGGCTCGCTGATCCGTCGGGCGGACCGGCTGGGAGTCGGGGCATTCCGCTGTTACGGGTCCTCCGAACAGCCGACCATCAGCTCGGGGCGTCCCGAGGATTCGCTGGACAAGCGCGCCGACACCGACGGTCGGCTCACCCCGGGCACCGAGATCCGGATCGTCGACGACGCGGGCCGCGCCGTCGAAGGTGGCCGCGCGGGCGAGATATGGACCCGCGGACCCGACTTGTTCAGCGGCTACACCGACGCGGGGCACAGCGCCGCGAGCCTGGTCGACGGCTGGTTCCGCACCGGTGACGTCGGCTGCCTGGACGCCGACGGCTATCTGACCATCACCGATCGCAAGAAGGACATCATCGTCCGCGGCGGCGAGAACATCTCGTCGAAGGAGGTCGAGGACGTCCTCAGCAGCCATCCGGCGGTCGCCGAAGCGGCCGCGGTGGGCGCGGCCGACGACACCTTTGGCGAGCGGGTCTGCGCCTTCGTGGTCGTCGCCGCGGGTCACAGCTTTGCAATCGGCGACGCCGCAGCACATTTCGCTGCGGCTGGGTTGGCTCGGCAGAAGGTCCCGGAGCGCATTGTCGTGGTCGAGGAGCTTCCGCGCACGGCGAGCGGCAAGGTGCAGAAACACCTGTTGAGAGCACAACTGCAATCCACCAACGCGAACTGAAAGGCAGTGAGATGGGGCGTGTCGAAGGCAAGGTAGTTCTGGTGACCGGTGCGGCACGGGGGCAGGGCCGCAGACATGCGGTTCGGCTGGCCGAGGAGGGGGCCGACGTCATCCTGTTCGACATCTGTGCCGACATCGAGCACAACAGCTATGCATTGGCCACCGAGGACGATCTGCAGGACGCCTGCCGCGAGGTCGAAAAGGCCGGCCACCGAGTGGTTTCCAGCGCGGTCGATGTGCGCAACCGGGACGCGTTGCAGGCCGCGCTGGCCGATGCGGTGGGCGAGCTGGGAAAGCTGGATGTCGTGGTCGCCAACGCGGGCATCTGTCCGCTCGGCAGCGATCAGCCCATCGGTGCCTTCGCCAACGCCTTCGACGTGGATTTCCTGGGCGTGGTCAACACCGTGCACACCGCGCTGCCGTACCTGACGGCGGGCGCCTCGGTGATCACGGTCGGGTCGGTGGCCGGCCTGCTGGCCGAAAGGGCCGGCCCCGGTGGCGCGATGGGCCCGCAGGGCGCCGGCGGTGCCGGGTACAACCTGGCCAAGCAATTCATCGACAAGTACACGATGGCGTTGGCCGGACAACTGGCGCCGCTGTCGATCCGCGCCAATGTCGTGCATCCCACCAACGTGAACACCCCGATGCTGCACAACGATCAGATGTACAAGATGTTCCGCCCGGATCTGGAACACCCGGGTCTCGACGACGCGATCCTGACTTTCCCGATGATGCAGGGCATGCCCATTCCGTTCGTGGAGCCCGAGGACATCTCGCACGCGGTCACCTATCTGGCCTCCGACGAGTCCCGCTACGTCACCGGCGTGCAACTCAAGGTCGATGCCGGTGCGAGCCTGAAGTTTTGACGGCGACGCAATGGAGTGGGGATTACCCTGGCCGGGCGCCGAATTGGCCCGCGAATGCGAGCAGGCCGGCGCGACGGCGTTCTGTGCCGGCGAATTCGCCGACACCGGTGCCTACGTCACGGCCTCGGAGATGGCGCACGCGACGACCTCGGCCCGCACCGGCCCGGGTATCGCGTACGCCTTCGCCCGGTCTCCGTTCGTGCACGCGGCGGCCGTGCGGCACCTGAACAGAATCGCCCCCGGGCGGGTTTTCCTCGGCCTGGGCGCGGGGACCAGCCGGATGAACCGCGATTGGTTCGGCGTGGACTCGTCTCATCCGGCGCCCCGGATGGCCGAACTCGTCCGTTGCGTTCGGGCCTTCCTGGAGGCCGAGAACGGGCAGCGCGTCCGCTTCGACGGTGAGTACTACTCGCTGGACGCGGCCGTGCAGGCACCGGTGCTGGGACGCATCGAGGTCCCGATCCTGCTGGGCGCCTTCAACATGCACATGCTGCGGACCGCGGGCGCCGTTGCCGACGGGGTGCTCGGACACGGGCTGTTCACCGACCGCTGGTGGGCCGAGATGGTCGACCCGCAACTCGCGCTCGGTGCGCACCGCGCCGGCCGCGACAGTGCCGGACTGTTGCGTTGGGGGTGGGTCATCACCGCCGTCGACGACGACGATCCCGAACGAGCCGTGCAGGACGCCAAGCGCCAACTCGGGTTCTACCTGACGGTGAAGACCTACGACTCGCTGGTGGCGTTGCATGGCTGGCAGGACGAGGTCGCCGCGATCCGAGCCGAGTTCGCCACCGGCGACCCGCGCCGCCTCGGCGAGCGCGTCAGCGACGACATGCTGTGGGCGATGGCGGTCTGCGGTGACACCGCGCAGGCCCGGGAGATGCTCGCGGCGCGGCAACGCCTGCCCGACCTCGGATTCCTTTCGCCGCCAGGCTTTCTCGTGAGCAACCGGCGCCGCAAGTTCTACGGCGCACAAGTAGCCGAACTCTTCGGCCAGATGGGAGCTGTACAGTGACCGCAGATCAAGTGACCAGACCGGAATCGGAGAACTTCGACCGGCTCTGGACCGGCGCCAAGGACTCGCCACCGATCGTCTGGTTGGCCCGCCTCGGTGCGGTGTTCGTCCTCTTCCAGACCTACGTGTACCTGCGCTGGATCTTCTCCGACAACTTCACGCCGTCGGCGAACGGGCCGGACGAGATCCCTGGCGGGACGATGGCCTGGATCCGGTTCTGGGAAATCGGTTGCCTGGTGCTGGGGGTGGGCCTGTTCTGGTTCATCATCCGGAAGATGCGCCGCGAGCGGCAGTTCCCCACCCTGGGGGTGTTCGTCCTGGCATGGCTGCTGGCGGCGTGGCAGGACGTCGGCGTGAACGCGGTGCGGCCGGTGTTCGGCTACAACGGCGGCTTCTTCAACATGGGCACCTGGGGTGAGTTCATTCCCGGCTGGGTGGAGAAGGGCGCGGAGAATCCGCAGCCGATCGTGTACTTCCTGGCCAGCTACATCGTCCTGACACCGCTGGCCATCATGGGCATCGACAAGCTCATCGAGTCGGTGCGCAAGCGGTTCCCGCGGATCAACAAGGCGGGCGTGATCGTGTTCATGATCGCGCTGTTCACGTTCCTGTGCATCACCCTCGAGCAGTTCTTCCATCGCATCGGCGCCTGGCACTACCTGCGCGTCAACGACGACTGGTCGATCTTTACCGGCACCATGTACCAGTTCCCGCTGTATGAGGGCATCTTCTTCGGTGGCGTGGTCACAGTGATGTCGATCGGCATCTACTGCTTCCGCGACCAGGCCGGCATGATGCTCACCGATAAGGGCATCGAGACGATCCGCAACAAGCGGTGGGTGCCGGTGAGCCGCGTTCTGGCCCTGACCGCGGTGTTCAACCTGATCATGATGGTCTTCATGCTGGGCTTCAACTTCGTCAATCAGCACGCCCATGTCCAGCCCGCCGAGGACGTGCCGAGTTATGTGCATCACGGGATGTGCGGTATCGACCCGAACCCGCCCTGCCCGCCGCCGGCGTAGGCCACGCGGGGTCACGCGGGGGCCCGAGATTGCACTCCTGGCCCCGAGATTGAGCCTAGGGCGAGAAAGCACCCCGATTCTCGCCACTGGGTGAAGCTCGACGCCAGGAGCGCAATCTCAGGGGCGCCGCGCTGCCGAACCGGTGCACCGATGGGCCCGCTGCGCCGCGATCTCGGCGGCGCCGTTGCCGGTGAGCAGCCATAACGTGGCGAGGGTGGTAACGAGGTCCTCGGCGGTGACCGCCGCGCGGCCATCGATGAAGGCCAGGATGGCGTCGGCGGTTCCGCCGATGATGAACGCCGGAGTGAGCTGGGCCAGCGGGTCGGACGCGAGTTCGACATCGTGCCCGGTGCGCGCGTGCCCCACCAGCACCGCGGTCAGTCCGCGCATCGCCCGGGCCCGGTGCTGGTGCTGCGTAGGCGAACTCGTGGCGACACCGCCGAGCAGCACCCGTGCCCGCCGCGGATCGGCGAGCAACAGTTGCACGACGGCGTCGGCGGTCGCGTGGGTCTGCTGTTCCACGGGTAGATCGGTCGAGGCGGCCAACGTCGCCAGGGTGGCGGTGCGCACCTCCTCGGCGATGTCGTCGATGGCGGCCGCCGCGGCCGCATCGAGGTCGGGGAAGCTCTCATAGAAATACCGCTTGTTCAATCCCGCGGCGGCACACAACTTCTCGACGGTCACCAGGCGCCACTCGCCGCCGGCCATCGCGTCGATCGCGGCGTCGATCAGCTGCGTACGGCGTCGCGCCCGGCGCGCGGCCGCGGTTTGGCCGCCGTAATTGCGTTGCAATCGCGCTTCGACTCTTGACACCCGTCTCACCCATCTGGCACGGTTCTGTACCAATATCTGGCGGAAAATGTACCAGAGACCGCTCCACGAGGAGGCCCGGGATGAATGCACCGACGACACTGCTGTCGCCGCCGGGTGCGGCCCTGGCCAAACATCGACTGCAGAGCGCGGCAGCGGCATTCACCTCGCGCTACCCGAGCCGAGAACAGGAACTCGCGCCGGCGCCCCAGGGGTCGGGCCTCAAACCCGTGTTGGGCAACTATGGGTTCCCCGTGCTGGGGCACATCATGAGCACGCTGGCCGATCCGCTCGAGTTCGCGCGGCAGCGCTATGAGCGCTATGGGCCGGTGTGGTGGGCCGGCGGCGTCGGCTTCCGGGTCGTGTCGGCCATGGGTCCCGAGGCGTTGGAGACGGTGTGGATCAACAGGGACAAGGCGTTCTCCAGCACTCGGGGGTGGGCTCCGGTCATCGGGCCGTTCTTCCACCGCGGCATCATGCTGTTGGATTTCGACGAGCACCGCGACCACCGTCGGATCATGCAACAGGCGTTCACGCGCTCCGCACTCGAGGGTTATCTGGACCTGATGCGACCTGGTATCGCGCGAACCGTCACGAATTGGCCTGCCGCAAGCAAGTTTCCGTTCTACACCTCGGTCAAGCATCTGCTGCTGGACCAGTCCGCCGAGGTGTTCGTCGGCGCGCAGCTCGGTGCCGAAACCGACCAGCTGGCCGCCGATTTCCATGCCACCGTCTGCGGCGGGCAGGCCGTCGTGCGCGCCGATGTCCCCGGTGGCACGTGGGCGCGCGGCCTGCGGGCCCGCGAGCGCCTGCAGCGCTACTTCGCGACCCAACTGCCCGACCGCCGCGCGGGGGACGGCACCGACCTGTTCTCGATGCTGTGCCGCAGCCGCGACGACGACGGTGAGCGGTTCAGCGACACCGACATCGTCAACCACATGATCTTTCTGCTGATGGCGGCCCACGACACCAGCGCGATCGCCATCGCCATGCTGGTTTACGAGCTTGGCCGAAATTCACAGTGGCAGGACAGGTTACGCGAAGAGGCGCTCGCCAACGCCAACGATCAGCTCACGCTCGCGGATCTGGACGACTATCCGGTGCTGGACGCGGCCTTCAAGGAGATCTTGCGGATGTATGCGCCGGCGGGAACGCTGTTTCGACAGGCCATCACCGACACGGAGATCGCCGGTCACTACGTTCCGCGCAACACGCAGGTCGCGATCAACGTCTACGCCTCGATGCGGCTGGCCGACTGGTGGCCCGATCCGGACCGCTTCGATCCGAACCGCTTCCTCGCCGGCGCCGATGCGACGGCGGTGCACCGGTACGCCTTCGCGCCGTTCGGGGGTGGTGCCCACAAGTGCATCGGTCAGCACTTCGCCAACATGAACGTCAAGGCCATCCTGCATCAACTGCTGCGGCACTTCGAGTGGAGCGTCCCGGCCGGCTACCGACCGCAGCTGACGTGGGGGACCGGGCCCACCCCGGACGACGGTCTGCCGATCACGCTGCGGCGGCTGCGCTAGCCCGGCCGCGCCGGACTCAGGCGCAGTCGGCGCAGATCAGTTGGTTGTCGCTCTGGCGCGCCATCCGGTTGCTGTGTTGCACCAGGAAGCAACTGGTGCAGGTGAATTCGTCGGCCTGCTTGGGCACCACCCGCACGGTCAACTCCTCGCCGGAAAGGTCTGCGCCGGGCAGTTCGAAGGCCTCGAAGTCCGCGGCCTCATCGACGTCGATCACCGCGGTGGCGGCGTCCTGGCGTCGGCCCGCCAGCGCTTCCAGCGATTCATCGGCCGACAGGTCGGCTTCCTTCTGGCGGGGTGCGTCGTAGTCAGTGGCCATCATTGTCCCTCTCGGTCTGCACGCGGCTTCGGCTGCACAACGTCGGTGATCCCGCAGTTGTTCCCCGTCGGGCGTCGGCCAAACCATACGGTGTGGCGGCGAGAGGGATTGCCACGACCAATTGGTAAACATAGTTGACCAATATGTATTGTCGACGCAATGACCGACGACCCACAGATCGCGCATCAGTTGCGGGAGGCGCTGCGCCCGCTGTGGCGGCGGTTCGCGGCCGACCGCACGATCTCGGTAGGCAAGGTCGGCGTGCTGGCCTACCTGGAGAAACACGGTCCCACCGTGGCGTCCAGGCTGGCGGCGGCCGAAAAGATCAGCCCGCAGGCGATCACCACGACGGTGCGTGAGCTCGAAAGTCTCGGCCTCATCGCGCGCACCCCGGACAAGTGCGATCGCCGCCGAATCTGGATCGAACTCACCGCGACGGGACGGGACCGCCTGGAGGCGGAACGCTGCACCGGAGCCCGCTGGCTGCAGGAGGCCATCGCAGAGCGACTGACCGTCGACGAACAGCGCGCCCTGGCGGCCGTCATCCCGCTGTTGCACAAGCTGGTGGCCGATGACGTTGACTAAGCCCGCAGTGCAGCCGCGACTGTTGGCCGCACTGGTGTTCGCCGCGCTCACCACTGCCGTCGTGAGCTCACTGGGGATGCTGTTGGTGCCGACCATCTCCCACGAGCTGAGCGTCGAGGTCAGCACCGGGCAATGGACGCTGACCGTCAATCTCCTGGTCGGTGCCATTGCCACCCCGATCATGGGCAGGCTCAGCGATGGCCCCCACAAGAAGCGGCTGCTGTTGATCTCGCTGGCCTTGATCCTGGCTGGCTCGGCCCTGGCCGCGGCGGCCCCTAACTTCGCGATCTTTCTGGCGGGGCGCGCGCTGCAGGGCCTGACCTACGGCATCGTTCCGGTGACCATCGCGATGGCCCGCCGCTACCTACCCGATCGCCAGGTCCGACCGGGTATCTCGAGCCTGTCGGTCACCGTCGCAACGGGTTTGGGCGTCGGCTACCCGCTGACCGGCATCCTGGCGGCCCTGTTCGGCTTCCGCTCGGCGTTCTGGTTCGCCGCCCTGTTCCTGCTGGCGGCCCTGGCGGTGGTGTGGCGGATGGTTCCCGACGGTCCGGACGAGCGAGCACCGCGCGGTCCGTTCGACGTCCGCGGGGCGGTGCTGATCGCTGTCGGGCTGTCGGTTCTGTTGCTCGCCATCAGCGAGGGCTCCAACTGGGGGTGGCTGTCGCCCTTGACGCTGGCACTGCTGGCCGCGGCCGCCGCCATCCTGGCCGGGTGGTGCGCGGTGGAGCTGAGAACCCCGCACCCGCTGATCAACCTGCGGGTGATGCGCAACCAGGATGTGCTCGTCGCGAACTGCACGGCAATCGGGCTCGGCGCGGCCATGTATGTGGGCCTGTCGATCGTCAGCCTCATCGCCCAGGCGCCCGCCGCGACGGGCTACGGGATCGCGATGCCGCTGTTCTGGGCCGGCTTCGTGATGCTCCCGCTGTCGGTCGGAAGTTTCGGTGCCAACCGCGCCGTACGTCTGCTGGCGCATCGAATCGGTTTGCGCACCTTGATTCTCGTCGGGTCCGGGCTCGTGACCGCCGCGAGCCTGCTGATGTGGCTCGCCCACGACGAACTGTGGGAGGTCATGATCGGGATGTTCGGCTTCGGCGTCGGGATGGGGATGACCTACGCGGCGATGCCCGTCCTCATCGAGCGCAGCGTCGCCGATACGGCGCTGGGTAGTGCTGTGAGCTTCAACCAGGTGCTGCGCACCGTCGGCGGCGCTTTCGGGAGTGCGGTGTCTGCGGCCGTGCTCGCGGCGCACCTCGCCCCCGATCTGTACCCGACCGACGCGGGCATCAACATGCCGCTGGCCATCGGCACCATCGGGTGCGCGATCGTGTGCGGCGCACTGATCGCCAACCGCTGGACCGCACGGCGGCCGGCTACGTCAAACCCCGGCGCGTGAACGGCTCGGCCTGCCCGCGGGCCACGGCCTCGTCGTGGCTGGCGGCCGCGCGTTCGAGCAACTCCAACAGCGCGGCCTCGTCGCGGACCAACTGGCGGTACTTGGGTCCGAGCGCCAGGATCTGGTCCCGTTCCTTGAGCAGGTCGGCGAAGATCCGCTCCCGTTCCCGGGGATCGTGGGTGTACTCCGAATCGAGATAGGCCGTGGCGTGGCGGCGCGCGTTGATGATCGCCGTCTGGGCCTTGCCCTTGTTGCTGAGCAGCGAGGCCACCACGGTGACGACAAGCACGCCGATGATCACCGTCAGCGATGTGCCGGTGCTGACTTCGACCACCGGCACCGGTTCGCCGTCGTTGATGAACGGCACGTTGTTCTCGTGCAGCGCGTGCAGGATCAGCTTCACGCCGATGAATCCGAGGATCGTCGCCAAACCGTAGGACAGGTAGATGAGCCGATCCAGCAGGCCGTCGATGAGGAAGTAGAGCTGCCGCAGGCCCAACAGCGAGAACGCCGTCGCGGTGAAGACCAGATAGACGTTCTGAGTCAGGCCGAAGATCGCCGGGACCGAATCGAGCGCGAACAACAGGTCGGTGCCGCCGATCGCAACCATGACCAGCAGCATCGGGGTGAGCATCCGCCGGCCGTCGACTACCGTGGTCAGCTTGTCGCTGTCATAGTGCTCGCTGGTCCGAATGAGCTTCTTGGCCGTGCGGACCACGAAGTTGTCCGCGCTCCGGGACTCGTCGCTGTCCTCCGGTTTGAGGAGGCCGCCGGCGGTGAGCAGCAGGATCAGCCCGAATACGTAGAACACCCACGCGAACATGTTGATCAACGCGGCGCCGAGGAAGATGAACCCGCTGCGGGCGATCAGTGCGAAGACGATCCCGAACAGCAGCACTTTTTGCTGATCCTCGCGGGGCACCCGGAAGCTGGCGATGATGACGAGGAAGACGAACAAGTTGTCCACCGACAACGCCTTCTCGGTGACGTACCCGGCGAAGTATTCCGATCCGGGCCCGACGCCCCCGAACACGAGCACCCCGACCCCGAACAACAGCGCGATGCCGACGTAGAGCGCCGACCACACGGCGGCTTCTTTGAGCGTGGGGACGTGGGGCTTTCGGACATGGAAGATAAAGTCGAAGGCCAGCAAGCCGGCGATGCCGGCGACCGTCAGGGCCCATACCCAACCAGGAACATCCACCGAGCAGACCGCCTTCCCTCGGCAGCCGATTCCCCAGATTCGTCCCAGTCGAAACTATCGACCCGGCACGGTCGCCGACGGCGCCACGGTGCCGGCGGCCGCGTGGCGACGATTTATCGCTGGTCTCCGACCGACACGAGCACCTCGTCGTCCTCGTTTCCGCCGGGCATCTCGCTCCGTCGGGACCGGAGCATCAGGGTTGCGAGCGCGGCGATCGCCAGGGGGATCGCGATGAATCCGAAGTATCCGCCGACGCCGACACTGCTGAGTAGCGCGCCGCCGAGAGCCGACCCGATTATCGAGCCCGTGCGACCGACGCCGATCGAGAATCCGGTGGCGGTGCCCCGCAGGTGGGTCGGGTACGTCTCGGCGATCAGGTAGTTCAACACCAGCTGCTGGCCACCGATCCCGAAGCCGGCCAACGCGATCAACATGAAGGTCAACGTCCAGTTCGAGCCACTGACGGACAGACCCAGTGCGACCAGGATGCCCACGCCGAACATGCCGAGCAGCAGGGTGCGTACCGCCACTCGGGCCAGCAACGCCGTGACCAGGAACGAGAACAAGATGAACGCCCCGTTGACGACGATGGTGCCGGAGGCGGCCTGCTCCTTGGACAGCCCGGCCTGGTGCAGTGCGGTCGGTGTCCATTGCAGCAACAGGAACCACGCCACCCAGTTCGCCAGGTAGATCGCGCAGATCGTGATCGTCGAACTGCGGAACTGGGCGTGGAACAGGGCCCTGATGGATCCGGCATTCTCGCCGTTCTCCTCGGCCTGCAGCGTGGCGCCCTCGGCGACCGTCACACCGGTCATGCGGCGCAACAGGTTACGTGCCTTGGCCTGGCTGGCGGCATCACCGCGGGTGGCCAGGTAACTCGGGGACTCGGGGAGTAGCAGAACGACCAGCACCAGCAGCAAGAGGGGCAGCACGCCGCCGAGCAGGAAGATGCCGCGCCAGCCGAGGACGGGCAACCAGGCCGCGGCCACCACACCACCGAGCATCGCGCCGCCGGGTAGGCCGAGCAGCACCAGCGTCATCGACATCTTTCGCGATTCCACGGGGCTGTATTCGGCCGCCAGGGCCAGCAGCGACGGCGTGGCGCCGCCCATGCCGAGTCCGATCAGGAAGCGCAGCAGGATGATCTGCCAAGGCGCCTGGGCGAACGCCCCGAGGAAGGAGAAGAATCCGAAAATGCTGAGCGCCAATAGAATTGCGCGCTTGCGTCCGATGCGGTCGCCGACCGAGCCCAGGGTGATGGCCCCGAGTGCCATGCCGACGGTGCTGGCGGTGATCACGGCGGTCATCGATGCCGTCGACATCGCGAACTCTTCGGCGATCGAGGACCCGATGAAGGCGATGGATTGAGTGTCGAAACCGTCCAGGAGGGCGATGACGAAGCACAGTGCGACAACGCCCCAGCGTTTCAAATTCATTGGGGTGTCATCGATCACGCTTTGGACGCGGATCGACGGAGCGAGCGTCATGGTGGGCCTTTCATCTGCGCCCGACGAGGCGGACGGTGTCCGACCACCGGTCGTGGCTCACGGGCCCAGTGCAGATCTCGGCAGCGCGGCACCGCTCAACGGTCGGTGGGGTGTCCCCTGTGATGGTGGACACCTCAGACGGTAGGTGTCGGACTCATCAACAACAAGGACACATTTACGCTCTATTGATAAGCAAAAAAGATCAATAGTGCGCGTCGCGGCGACGGTGGGCCGGGGTATCCCCGAAATGGCCGACGGCGCAGGGGGTTTCGGTGCCGATCTCGAGCTGATTCAGGCGCCGGCCGGCACCGGATCGCGATCGTTGACATCGGCGTTGGTGTCCTTGCGGGCACAATGCGCGCAACAGAACATCCCCGCGTCGGTCTCGATGCCGTGGCCCAGGATTCGGCATCCGCAGTGCTCACACTCGGGGGCCAGGTGCACGGCGGCGCATTCCACGCTGTCGAACGTTGCCTCGCGACCGTCGTGCCAGGTCACGGTGAAAGCCTTGTCGTAGTCGTTGCCGCAGGTAGCGCAGATGGTCATGAGCCCGCCTCCTTGACTGGTGCTGGTGGTGTTCGTCGTCGGGTTCCCACCTGCGCCCCGGACAAACGCGTCCCCGCTCCCCGATGCGGCGCCGCGCTACACGCATCGAGAGCTATCTCACACCGCGTTGATTTGGTTATCCCGCCGGGGGTGCCGGGTAACCGTACGGGGAGGCCGCAGTCCCGTGCTGTCGGCATTACAAGAACATCGACAAACTCTTTAGGGGTGGAAAAGCATGGCATCACGCACCACACAGACCGATATCTCGACCTTGCTCGCCCAGCTGCGCACCTTGCTGGACCTGACGCATACCGAGATCCAGGTCGCCGAGACCCGGATCGCGCAGGCCCGTACCGAGGCGGTGCGTACCGAGCTGGAACAGAACGCCAACAACGGCCGCATCCGGGCGGAGGCGCTGGAGAAGGCGATTCGTGACCTGGGCGGCTTCCCCGACGTGATCGGGCCGCTCCTGGGCCGTGCCGCGGCAGCCGTCAAGGCGCTGACCGAGCAGGCCGAGCCGTTCGACGAGGCGCTGCTCGGCGACCTCGCGCTGGAGAACCAGCTGTTGGACCGGTCGCGCTACGTCAAGGCGCTGGCCGTCGCTGCCGGCGACAAGGACGTCGAGGCGTTGGCGACCCGGCTCATCACGGCGCATTCGGCGACTGTCGAGTGGCTGACCACGGTTTTGGCCGAGGATGCGCTCGGCGGTCCGGCCGCACTGCGGCGGACACCGCTGCAGGCTGCGGCCGGCGGCGCGATCAAGTTCGTGAACCTGCCGCTGACCTGGTCGGCGCGCAGTGCCGAACGGGCCGCTGAGGCCGTGCGCTCGGTGCGTCCCACCATTTCCGAGCTGGTCAACCGCGGGTCCCGGACCGGCGAGATTGCGGCGAAGACGCTGTCCGGCGCCCGCGACTCTGCACTGCAGACCGCGGAGCGGATCACCCGCGGCGAGGGAGCCGATCGGGCCGCTGAAGCCATCCATTCGGCGCGCGGAGCCTCGGGCGTACTGGATGCGGACGAGCTCCCGGTGGCCGACTACGACGATCTCAACGTCAATGAGGCGGCGACCGCGGTGAAGGATCTCACCGAACCCGCCGACATCCGGGTGATCATCGCCTACGAGGAGGCGCACAAGAACCGTGCGCGCGTGGTCTCGGCGGCGCAGGCTCGCCTGGCTACGATCGCCCAGGAAGTCGTCGGCATCAGCTGACCCAACGCACTGCCGCAGGTCGGCCCGGGACGAGTACCGTCCCGGGCCGGCCGGCGTTTGGCTCGACCGGGTTCGGGTAATCGGCTGGTACTTCGGTCGGCCGCCGGCCGCTGGGTTCCGCTCCGTGGAGGTGCGCTCCGATGCTGATGGCCGTGCTGTACGGGGTGGCTGCCTCGAGTGCGCTGGTGATTGGTGCCGCGATCGGGGCGCGGTGGACGCCGCCACGCCAGCTCCTCCGGGTGCTGCTGGCCTTCGCCAGTGGTGCGCTGATCTCGGCGCTGGCCTTCGAACTTTTCGACGATTCCTTCGAGATGGGCGGGCCGTGGCGGGCGGGCCTGGGCCTGCTGGCCGGCGCGGCCACCTTCATCCTCATCGACTGGGTGTTGGAACGCCGGGTCGAGAGCACGAAGGACAAGAAGTCGGCAGGGCGCGGTGGCAAGTCGGCGGCCCGAGGCGGCGTGGGCCTGGCCCTGCTCGCGGCGGTCACCCTCGACGGGGTGCCGGAGAACTTGGCGCTGGGCGTGACGCTGGTGGGTGGCGCCTCATTGTCGCTGTTGGTCGCCATCTTCTTCTCGAACCTGCCCGAGGCGCTCGCGGGCAGCGTCGACATGCGCAAGGGCGGTATGAGTGCGGGCGCGGTGCTGCTGACCTGGTCGGTGGCGGCCGTGCTGCTCGCCGGGGCGGTGGTCGCCGGACGGATGTTTGCCGGTGGCCTGCAGCCCGAGACGGTGGCGTTGGCGCTGGCCTTCGCGGGCGGCGCGGTGTTGGCGTCGGTGGCCGATACCTTGATGCCGGAAGCCTTCGAACACGGCCAGCCGCTGAACGCGTTCGCCACCGTCGCCGGGTTCTTCCTGTCTTACGTCTTGTCGGTGTGAGGGACGGCTGCGGGCGTCAGGTCAGTTCCTTGGGCACCAAGCGCTCCGCCAACGCGGCGAGGCGCCACGTGCATTCGCGGTTCCGGATCCGGACCGCCAACTCGGCCAGCTTGTCGGGTACCAAGTTGACCGGGCCCTGGGCCGGCACCTCATGCATCTCGATCTCGCAGCCCGAGTCGCTGTCTCGAAGTTCCAGGGTGACGCGGGCCGCCCCCGCGGGTCCGAACTTCGCGAGCAGAACCAGGCGCTCGCCCGGTATGCATTCCTCGACCACGGTTTCGTCGTCGATGGCTGCGGGCCAGACTCCCACCGAGTGCCGGATGGTCGAACCGGGGGCAGGCCAGTTCGCATCCACGGCCCGCATGCGACTGTTGCCCACCACCCATTGCGAATAGGTCCAGCCGTCGGCCATGACGTCCCAGACCCGCTGACGGCTGGCAGCGGACTTACGAGTAACAGACACCGTTTCCCCTCCATGTTGTGGCTCGGTGTGGGCGGCAAGTTGTTACTGTGGTGACCTGCAACATTCGCCCATCTGGCCTGCCGCGTACCCCGGTACGCTGCGCGGCAAACGGCTACGTCCTCGTCGCGGCCGGTGATCGAGTTCAACTCCCGAAGTTTGATCCGCACCCAGACTGGGCATTTGTGACTGGTAAATATCTTGACCGAAAGAGAGCACCGTGACGACCGCGCAAAGTGACCTCAGGCCCTCGTGTGTGCCATTGGATGTTTACCCACCGCAGGAAGATTCACAGCTACTCATCGATATCGCCGCCAAGAGCGGTGCGCTGGCGGGTCGCGAGGTCGCGGACTTGTGCACTGGGTCGGGCGTGGTGGGCATCGCGGCCGCCGCGGCGGGGGCGCGTAATGTCCGCGCCTTCGACCTGTGTCCGCAGGCGGTGCAGGCTGCCAAATCGAACGCCGCGGTTGCGGGTGTCGAGGTGTCGGTGCACCTGGGTCCGTGGACCCGCGCCGCCGAGTTCGCGCCCTACGACGTGGTGTTGAGCAATCCGCCCTATGTGCCCGACTTCGACGACGACCTCGAGCAGATCCCCGCGGAGGCGGGGCCGCCGCTGGCCTACAACGCCGGCTTCGATGGGCGGTCCATA
Organism: Mycolicibacterium sp. MU0053; assembly: GCF_963378095.1. Lineage (NCBI taxonomy): Bacteria > Bacillati > Actinomycetota > Actinomycetes > Mycobacteriales > Mycobacteriaceae > Mycobacterium > Mycobacterium burgundiense. Next base: position 4,966,570 of record NZ_OY726397.1, on the reverse strand, counting down.
CTGGATCCGTTGTGCCGCACCGTCGGTGACTTGCTCGCACCCAACGGCGTGTTCTTCCTTGTGCATTCCGAGTTTTCGGGCGTCGAGCGCTCCCTGCAACTCCTGCAGGGATCCGGTCTTTCTGCTGACGTGGTTGCCCGTCAAGCGATTCCGTTCGGTCCGGTACTGAGGGCGCGCGCGGCCTGGCTGGAGCGCGTGCGACTGCTGGAACCCGGCCGACGCGTCGAGGAACTCATCGTCATTCGCGCGGACAAGCCATGACCGAGGTCGCACCACGACGCGTCCGAATCGTCCAAGGCGGTCCGATCATGGTGGAAGGGCCGGTCTGCCTGGAACTTCCAGACGGCAGCACTGCCGAATCCGACCGCTTTATGGTGGCGATCTGCGCGTGCCACCGCAGCAAGACCTATCCATGGTGCGACACCAGCCACCGTCGCCGGGCCCGCCGCGCGAAGACCGACAGCGCGGCGGCCAAACCCGCCGAGGCGTCAGCCCAAGGGATGCAGTAGCGACGACTCGCCGGCCTGCCACTGCTCGAGCAGGTGCGCCGCCATCCGGCCCTCGACGGCGTCGCGGGCCCGAATCCCGAACACCACATCGCGGTCCAGTCGGGGGTCCGTGTCGACCAGATTGCCGACGACATCGGTGCGGACGATCTGTTCATGAACGGCGTCGGCCACCACATGCTCGCGATAGAACACCGCGCAGGTATCGGGGGCGCCGAGGCGCTCCATGGCTTCCACCAGCCGGCGGGATCCCGGTGGTGAGGTGATCTCGGTGGCTGCGAAATGACCGATCGCGGCGGCCCGCCAACGACGATGCAGCCCGAACAACGACATCAGGTTCACCACGGCCAGCGTGACACCCGGCACCGCATTCAGGTAGCCGAGATAGGCGGAATCGAGGTCGGCGGCGGCCAGCAGATCCGCGAACAACTGCTGATGAACGTGGTCGCCGCGCCCCCCGCCATACTCGTCGAACTCGATCGCCACGAACGACGCCTTGGCCTGGCCGGTCAGCCGTGGAATGGCCCACGCATGCGGGTCGCCCTCCTTGAGGTGATACAGCGAGCCGTGAACGAAATACTCCCGCAACTGATCCCAGCTGCCGTCGTCACGCAGGAAATAGGACAGGCCCTTGCCCTCGGCGGGTTCGACTGCCAGTTGGGCCATTTCGTCGGCCGCAGTCGCGTTGTCCTCGATGACGCCGACCTCGTCGCGCACCGCGTCGAGGAAGCGGCGCTCCAGATGGGCGCGCAGACCCAGCAGCGCCGGGTTCCATTCCCACGCCGGATCCACCTCGGCAAACCCGCGGTAGTGCAACTCGTAGCAGGTGTAGAGCGCCAACTGCAGGTCCAGACCATACGGATCCGCATCGGCGGCCGCGGTGGAGATTCTCGCCAGATCTCGCTCGACCCGGGGTTCGGAGCCTTCGCTGCGGAGCGCATTCAGGACTTCCGACGAGATGGCACCGGCCGCAACGGGCAGCCGAGGATCAACCATGGTGAGCATGTGCTCCAAGATACCCAGATCGGGGCCGGGAGAAACGCCCTCAGCAGGGCTGTCGGTCACTCGACGTGCCGGCCCTGCCGACTGCTGCGATAGGCGCGCCGCCGGACGGCGGTCAACCATTGCGGGAGCAGAGACACCTCGGGTGCGGTGTTCAACGTGGGATCGAAGGCCACGTCTTCGGGCGGCCAGGCGCTCTCGAGTTCACGATTGAACTCCAACGTCGCCAGCGGGGTGAACTCGCCGCGACCCCGAGCCTGTTCGACGGCAAAAACCATCGGGTTGCTCGCCAGGTGCTGGCGCACCGTGTCGAGTTCGAGGCCGGGCAGGGTGGTGGGCGAGGTCAGCCGGGCCCGCAGCCAGAACACGTCGCCGCGATATCCGAACGGCATCAACGTGGAGAACTCGGCGGCCGTCCATGAGGTGGTGGGCCGTAGCAGTACGCGGGCGTTGGCCGACACCATCAGGATGTCCCACGGCCGGCCCGCACCCGGCGACTGCGCCCGCCACGCCAGACCGGCGAAGTCCGGCAGGCCGCGGGGGGTGCCGACGCCTTTGGAGAGGCGGCCGATGACGTCACCGTTGGTGACAGGCAAGCCCTCGCCCTCGGCCGCGAGGCGGACCATCGACCCAGCGCACAGCACCCCGTCGGGGTGGAACACGCGGGCATGCCGCAGGGCGGAGCCGGCCCGGAATGGCAGTGAAGCGACCTCGGAAACTTTCATCCGAGTTGGGTGCCCGCCGTGCGCGCAGCCAAACCTGCCGCCGCGATCACCGCTTGCGCGCGGCGGCCGGGCGCACCGGCGGCGCGGCCGAGGCCATGATCTGCGTGCTGCGCTCCCAGACCCGATGCAGACCCAAGGCGGCGGTCAGCGCGTCGGTGAATGCGCGATCCGGTTGCTTCGCGATCAGCACACCCGGATCCTTCCTTGAAATGCCCGCTGCCTCAAGCAGCTTCGCGCCGCTGCCCCAGGCCCCCACCGGCTTGCAATGTCGATAGGCCTCCTGCAGCAGGAGCACCAGCTTGATGTCGGGCGGAGTCGACAGCTGATCCGCCACGACAACGGCGTCGAACTCGACCGAACGCACCGTCAGGAAAGTGCGCTCCACGATGACGCTGCGCCGTCCGCTTTTGAGGGTTCCGCCCACCGGCGCCGTGACCAGCGGTCGGGCACCGAGCTTGGTCAGCGTCTTCACCAGCTGCGCAACCTCGGCCAGATCGGAGCCCGCATCCGCGATGATGCCCACCTGGCGACCGGTGATGGGACCCGGCTTGGTGACGACCTGCGACAGCGCCGGCGACGGGGTGACGTCGGTGGGCGGCGTCCCCTTCGGGGCGGGCAGGCCGAGACCGGCGGCCACCTGGCGGCACAAGTCGGCGTCGACATTGGCGAGGACCGCCAGTTCCCGTTCCTTGACCGACTGTTCGTAGCACTTGCCCAGCTCGAAGGTGAACGCCTCGATCAAATGGGTGCGCTCCACCGCAGAGAGGCTGTGATAGAACATCGCGGCTTGACTGAAGTGATCGTCGAACGATGCGGGCTGGGCTCGGACCACCGGTCCTTCCACCGTCCGCGGCGTGGGCACGTAGGCGCCTTCGTCGGCGGTGGCGACCTCCGGTAGTCCCTGGTCCAGACTGTTGGGCCGGTACGGTGCGACCCCGGTGTGTACGCCGGTCTGATGCATGCCGTCGCGGAACATGTCGTTGACCGGACAGTGCGGACGGTTGATCGGCAGTTGCGTGAAGTTCGGTCCGCCGAGCCGGATGAGTTGGGTGTCCAGGTAGGAGAACAGCCGGGCCTGCAGCAGCGGATCGTTGGTGGGTTCGATGCCGGGTACCAGGTTGCCGATGTGGAACGCGACCTGTTCGGTTTCGGCGAAGAAGTTGGTGGTGTTGCGGTTGAGGGTGAGCTTGCCGATGGGTTGGACCTCCGCCAACTCTTCGGGCACGATCTTGGTCGGGTCGAGCAGATCGATTCCGGCGAAGGTATGGGTGCCGTCGTCGGGCAGCACCTGAATTCCCAACTCGTACTCCGGATATGCGCCGGCGTCGATGGCGTCGGCCAGGTCGCGTCGGTGGAAGTCCGGATCGCAGCCCGCCGCGATCTGCGCCTCCTCCCACACCAACGAGTGCACACCCGCGACCGGCTTCCAGTGAAATTTCACCAGCACGGTCTGGCCCTTGGCGTCGGCGAGCCGGAAGGTGTGCACGCCGAAGCCCTCCATGGTGCGGTATGACCGGGGTATCCCGCGGTCGCTCATGGCCCAGAACACGTGGTGGGTGGCCTCGGTGTGCAGCGAGACGAAATCCCAGAAGGTGTCATGCGCCGACTGCGCCTGCGGGATCTCCCGATCCGGGTGCGGCTTCGCGGCGTGTACGACGTCGGGGAACTTGATGCCGTCCTGGATGAAGAAGACCGGCATGTTGTTGCCCACCAGGTCGAAGTTGCCTTCGCTGGTATAGAACTTAACGGCGAATCCGCGGGTGTCGCGCACGGTGTCGGCCGACCCGCGGGATCCCAGCACCGTGGAGAATCGGCAGAACACCTCCGTCCTGGCGCCCTTTTCCGCCAGGAACGCGGCTCGGGTGTATTTCGCGGCGTTGCCATAGGACTCGAACACGCCGTGTGCCGCCGAACCGCGGGCATGCACCACCCGCTCGGGGATGCGCTCATGGTCGAAATGCGTGATCTTCTCGCGTAGGTGGAAGTCCTCGAGCAGCGTGGGTCCGCGCTCCCCAGCCTTCAGCGAGTGATCCGTGTCCGGGATCCGGACGCCCTGCGCCGTAGTCAAATAGCCACTGACGGCGGGGCCGACCGCCCCCTGCAGATCGGTGCCCGGGGCATCCACCGTGGTGGCGGCTTTGGTCGGCTTCTTGGCGGCCATGGGTATCTCCAGTTCTGGGGCGATGACTCGGTCTGATTCGGGGTGCGGCCTGGCGCAACGCGTCGTGACGTCATACCCGTGCTCGTCGCCGGGCAAACGCGCGAAACCCGGGCGTCGGCGGTTCAGGGCTCTGCATCGACGGTGGAGACCCCGGCGGTCATCAGGATGTGGTCGGCGGTCCCACGGTCGAGGTCGCCGAGGACCGGTTGCGTGCTGAATCGTTCGATGAGCTGTTCACAAAGCGTGCGGAGCTTGACGTTCGTCTGCTGGGACCGCCACCGCAGGATGTCGAAGGCGCGGTCGGCCGGGATGTTGTAGATGAGCATCAGCATTCCCTTGGCCTGCTCGATCACCGCGCGGTGGATGCTGAACTCGGCCACCGCGGAATCCATCACATGAACCAGTCGGTCATCGGCGGCGCCGGAAACATCGACGTAGAACCCGTCCGCAACGGGGCTGCCGCTGCCGTCCACCAGGCGGGTGCTGGCCACCAAGACGTGGCGGACGGTGTCGTGTCGATCGATGATGCGATGCCTGCTCGACAACGGCTCGGGCGATGCGCGCAGCCGGTGCAGCAGTGCGGCAAAGCGTGGCCGATCCTCGGGGTGCTTATGAGACAGCGCGAATTCCGTTGACACCGTCATCTTTTCGCGGGCGTATCCGTGCATGGCGGCGATCGCGGGCGACCAATGGAAAATTCCCTCCGCCAGGTTCAAGGTGAAGTTGCCGACGCGCGTGGGGGACCCGTTCTCGGCAGGATCCCCCGACGCGACCACCTGAACCTCCTCTCGGATGTCCGGCTACGCGGTCTCGGTCACCAGGGGGTCCGCGTAGGCGATTGTGCGGGACGACCGACTCGGGGGCCACGCGTCGTGACCCGTGGCCCCCGGGCCGGTGCTGTTATGTTTCGGCGTCGACTGTCGCGGGCTCGATCGATCGAGCATCGCCGGCGTGAGCGACTTCGATGCGTCTTGCCTTGGCCCGTTCGGCCAGCGGGATCGTAACCGTCAAGACACCGTTTTCGTATGTCGCGGTGATCTTTTCGGTATCGACACCCTCGCCGAGCGACAGCTGACGACGATAGGTCCCGAAGAACCGCTCGCTGGACAGCCATTGAACGGATTCCTCCGACCGGGCGGTTCTGCGTGCGGTCAGCGTAAGGGTGCCGTTGTCGACGTTGACGTCGACGGACCCGGGGTCGACGCCCGGCAGGTCGGCGGTCAACACATAGTGGTCGTCGACCTTGTAGAGGTCCATCGGCATGAATCGCGGGGTTCGACTCGATCCGGTCTGGCTCGTGAGCAATCCCCGGGTCACGGCATCAAGGTCACTGAACGGATCAAAACGGAGCACAGTAGTCCACCTCCTCCATCGCTGGGGCCCGCCCCCGTGGCGGGCCGCGTACTGCGCTACGCCGTCCAGATTAGCACTCGACGACGGGGAGTGCTAATACTTTTTCCGTGCTTCTCGGCGAGGTCCTGGCACCGGTATCGGACTTGAATACTCGCTTGGGCAACAGGTTTGAGTCCCGAGGCGGTGAGCTCGGACCGGGGTGTTCCAGGCGCTACCCGGTCGCATCCGGGCGATCGGCACGGACGTATCGGCTGAACAGATAGCCGTCGTGAACCAGCGCGTGGGCCAGCGTCAGCGGGACGGGGAACGCCAGCGCACTCGCCGGGGCGCTCCCAACCGGTTGACTGCCGGCCAGGCGCGGCGCGACGGTGATGCAGATTTCCGTGAGCAGATCCGCCTCCACGATTTCGTGCAGCAACGTCGGGCCGCCCTCGCAGAGAATGCGGTGCATGCCGTGGCTGCGTAGCGTGTCGACGGCGGCGGCGATCTCGACGGTCTTCTCACCGGCGACGAGCACGGACCGACGGGAATCGGTTGTGAGGCCGTGCTGTTCGGCGGCCCTGGCACTGGTGATCAGGATCGGTCGCTGGATCGGGTCGGTGAACATCGAGTCGGGCAATCGCCCGGTCTGGCTGACCACCGCCAGGGGCGGCAGGGTAAGCCGGCCGGCGGCATGGCGCTCGGCCAGTTGCTCGTCGGACAGGCGAACGGGGCCGTAGCGCTCGGCCCGGACTGTCCCCGCGCCGACCAGAACCACATCGGCATACCCACGTAGCTCGCGCAACAGTTGCTGATCGGCGGGGCAGGACAGCGGTCCCGCTCGGCCGCCGAACGCGGCGGCGCCATCCGCGCTGAAGATCATGTTGGCCCGCACCCCCAGCGGGGCGTCGCGATAGAACTCGCGGAGCCGGCCGCCCGCGGGCACTGTTGCCGGCTGCATCAGGCGTCGTGGCCGGGTTCGAGGTCCCGCACGTCGGCGAAGCGCACCCAGTTCGGCCACTCCGCCGGGGCCTGACCGGCAATGGGAATCAGCAGGTGTCCGACGTGGTCACCGACGTCGAACCGGTCGCTGATCTCCCCGACGAACCAGGCCAGGGCGCGGTCGAGGATCGGCACCCCGGCCGGTCCCTCGTGCCAGTCGCACTGCGCGAACTTGTCGACCTCGTCCCCGGTTTGACTGCCGAACAGCTCGGCGAGTTCGAGGTGTTCGCGCGCTACCAGATGTACCGCCAGGTGGGTGGCCTGCCGCGCCACCCGGAACGTCGCGTTCTTTCGCGACAACCCGACCAGGAACTTCGGTGGGTTGATACTCGTCTGGGTCGCGAACCCCACCAAGCACCCGGAGCGCGTCTCCCCGGCGCGGGTGGTGACGACGAACATCGGATAATCGAGCGCCGCGACGAGGCTTTCGAACGGTTCGCGATCGGGTTCCGTCGTCACCGGCGATCCAGGGTCTCAGGCGTCATAGTCGCAGAGGTATACCCACAGATCCTGCGTCGTAACGCGAGTTACCCGCGCGGTCGTGGTGGCGGGACCGCGCCGATCTCAGCCGGCGGATGCGATGCGCCCGCGGCACTGGGTGATCTGGTCGAGTCGCGCCAACGCGGACGCGAGGTCGGTGCACAGCGGTAGCTCGCTGCTGGTATCGCAGATTCGCAGCAGGCGGTGCACTGGGGGACTGCCGACGAGCATCCAGTCGACGTCCCGCCGCGTGCACTGGACGCTGATGTAGTACAGGGCGGTGAACCCTTGGGTGCCGAAGAAGTCGACAGCGCGCAGGTCGAGGACCAACTGCTGGGAGGTGCCGGTGTGCGCCTCCACGTAGTGGCCGAGGGCCCGACCGTTGACGGCGTCGACATCGCCGTAGGCGGCAATCCGGATCCTGCCGGGTGAGGCCGGGTGAACGGTGAATGTGGCCCGCCCGCAGCGCTTTGATTCGCAGATCGAGTTCGGATCGGGCCGGTAGAGCCTGATGGTGCCGGCGGGGCTCGTCATCGGCGCCACCCGGGGCAAGCCGCGACGCCCGCGGCGCGACCATTGATTGTGTGTGTGGCCATGCGATCAGCCATCGTCATCGCACCCCTATCCCCATGTGCGCGAGCCAGTGAGAGGAGTCGTAACGGTGCTCGGCTGTATAGCGCGGGCATGCGTTGCGACCCACGGCTGTAAGCTCAACCAGAGTCGAGATTACTACGGATTTCGTCGCAGCGGCAGTCTTTTCGTGAGCCAGAAAACGCACAGCTGGCGGGATGTTTCCCGCGATACGCTATCGCGATCTGACTCGAAATCCGTCTAAATTCGATGGCCACACAACGAAATTAGTTGCATGAACCGCGCGCGGCTGACGGTTTCGGTAACCGCTAGCTGCGGCCGCCGGCCAACAGTCCGGTGGATGCGAACTTGAGGCCACTGCGGAGTTCTTCGAGGCGAATCGGGTCGTCGGATTCGATGTAGCGCATTGTTGTCGCCACGGCCATGTTGAAGAACAGCCAGGCCAGTGCGCGGGGGCTCAACTCATGGCGGTATTGGTCGCGGTAGTGCCCCATGTGCACGGTCGCCATCGCCAACAGGGTGGCATTCAAACCCGAGACATTCTCGAAGGTGCGCACGTGATCGGGGCGCTCGGCCAGATAGCGGATCAGGCGGCGGTTGGCGATCGTGACCTCGATCAGGATGTCGATCGAACGCTCCATGGCCGCCGCCGGCTCATCCATGGTCACCATGCGCAGCATTTCTTCGATGGCGGGGGCCTGCTCGGCGGCGAATTGTTCGATCGCGGCGTCGATGATCTCGTCCTTGTTGGTGAAGTACTGATAGATCGAACCCTTGCTGACTCCGGCGGCCTCGGCAATCTGATTGGTGGTGACCCGGTCCGGATCCGACCGCCCAAGCAGACCCACCGTGGCGGACACAATTTTCGCGACCATTTCTCGGGACCGTTCCTGCTGGGGCAGCTTTCTACGCTTTGACCTGCTGCTAGACGAAGTCAATCCGGCTCCCTAACGCGACTTGAATGCGACCTGGCGGTCATATTAGCGTCATGGCCGTCAGCTCAACAGGAGGTGCAGCATGACTGCCACAAGTGACATCGACGTCGCAGCGCCAGCGTCCGAGCCGGCCGCACCCGAGTTGGTCCCGCTGGACTCCCTGACCGCCGAGCACACCGGGCGGTGGACCTTCCTGATCCTGGACGGCGCGGCATTCATGATGCAGGCGATGCATCCGGTGATCGCCGAGATCACCGGGCGCTACTCGGCGGCGTTCCACGGCGATCCGGCCGGGCGCGCGGTGCGCTCAATCGACTCCGTGCTGCGCTGGACCTACGGCGGGACCGAGGCCGTAGCCGAGGGCGATCGGGTCCGTGCGATGCACCAACCCATCGTGATGAAGAGCGCCGACACCGGCAAGCAGATCAGCGCGCTGAATCCCGAGGCCTATCAGTGGGTGATCGCGACCGGCTACCTCGTGACCGCCAAGGCCGGCCGGCTGTTGATCGGACGGGAGTTCACCAACGCCGAGAAGGAGGAGCTGCTGCGCGACAACGGGCGGCTGGCGCGCCTGCTGCATGTTCCGATGCGCGGCTACCCGACCACCGACGCCGAGTTCGATGAGTACTTCGAGGCGATGGTCGACACGCTGCAGGGCACTCCGCAGGCCCACAAGCTGGTCGAGGACATGGTCACGGGGCAGATCGACCTGCCGCCGGCACTACCCAAATTCCTCTATCCCGTGGTCCGGGCCGCGGTCCGGCCGCTGCTGCGGTTCAACTACCTGTCCATCGTCGGGTTGCTCGACCCCCGGCTCCGGGACAAACTCGGTCTCACCTGGAGCGCGGCCGAGGAACGCCAGCTCACCCGGATCTATGCCGCGATCCGGCTGGCCTACCGAGTCCTGCCCGACCGGCTCACCTACTTTCCGCTGGCCTACCACGCCCGCAAACATCACGAATGCCTGGAGAAGATGAAGGTGCGTCAGCAGAAGTCGTTCGCCTACCACCTCCCAGCAGACGACGGCTAGGCAGGCGCTCGGCACGTCCCTCGCAGCGGCTACCCGGCACACCGCCGGGTAGCCGTTCGCATGAGATCCGCACATGCGGGTACACCTGCAGGTGGTCGGGACGCTTTCGGAAGGACACATGACCACAGCAGGTATGCAGCTCGACCATCGGGAGGTGGCCGAGGCGCAGCGCATCGTCGGCGCCGTGGCCTCGTCGTTCTCGGCCAAGGTCGTCGGACAGGGACATCTCCGCGAATCCATGCTGGTGGCCTTGTTGGCCGGCGGCCATCTGCTCATCGAGAGTGTGCCCGGCCTGGCCAAGACCACCGCGGCCCGGGTCATCGCCGAGTCCATCGATGGCGAGTTCCGGCGCATCCAGTGCACGCCGGACCTGCTCCCCAGTGACATCATCGGCACGCAGGTCTACGAGGCGGCCACCAACTCGTTCGTCACGCAGCTCGGTCCGGTGCACGCCAACATCGTGCTGCTCGACGAGATCAACCGCTCGAGTGCCAAGACACAGAGCGCCATGCTCGAGGCGATGGAGGAACGCCAAACGACCATCGCCGGCGTGCAGTATCCGATGCCCCGGCCGTTCCTGGTCATCGCCACGCAGAACCCGGTCGACCAGGAGGGCACGTATCCGCTGTCCGAGGCGCAGACCGACCGGTTCATGCTCAAGGAACTGGTGGGCTACCCGTCGGTCGACGACGAGGTCGAGGTCATCGCGCGGATGGACGCCGGGGTGTTCGACCGGGACCGACCTGCCGCACCGGTCGTCACCGCGGCTGATATTCGACGCGTCCAGGAACTGACCCGCGCGGTACACATGGCTCCGGAGTTGATCCGGTACGCCAGCACGCTGGTCTCCGTCACCCGGGATCCGGAGCAGTACCTGCCCGCGCAGCTGGCCCGCCTGGTCGAGTACGGCGCGAGCCCTCGTGCCACCATCGCGTTCTGTCGCACCGCACGGGCCATGGCCGTGCTGCGCGGCCGCAATCATGTTGTGCCCGAGGACGTTGCGCGGCTGGCGCACCGAGTGCTGCGGCATCGCTTCATCCTGGGCTTCCAGGCCGCGAGCGAGCGCGTCACCCCGGATGTCGTCGTCGACGCGGTGCTGCGAGCGGTCCCGGTGCCCTGAGCCGTCATGGGAAGCTACCTCGACCGGGCCCGAATGCATTTCGGCCGCGACACCGGCGGATTCCTGGAGGGCGGGCGCTACGCGCTGATCCACACCCGCAGCATGGAATTCGACGAGTTGCGCCCCTATGTGCCCGGTGACGACGTTCGCGACATCGACTGGAAGGCCACGGCGCGTTCGGGTCACACGCTGATCAAGCGGTTCGTCACCGAGAAGCACCACAAGATCATCGTCGTCGCCGACGCCGGACGGAACACCATGGCGTGGGCGCCGTCGGGCGAGCCGAAGCGCGATGTGGCCACCACCGTGATCGGCGCGATGGGTCTGATCACGCTGCAGCGTTCCGACGAGATCGGCATGGTGTTCGGCGACGCCCGGGGGTGTGTGGACATCCGGCTGCGCCGCGGCGACGCGCACATCGAAAGCATGTTGCACCGCTTCAACGACCACACCCTGACCAGCCCGGCGCGCAGCGACGTTGTGACACAACTGAACTGGGTCGCGCGGCACTACCGACACCCGCTGCTGGTGGTGGCGGTCTCCGATGAGCCCGACGCCGACCAGCGGCTGTCGGAGGTACTGCGGCCGCTCACCGCCGGGCATGACGTGATCTGGACGATGATCGCGGACATGCCGGCGATCGGCTCGGCCGACGACGACCGCGCGGGCTACGACGTGAGCACCGGTCGCTTCGTGGACAGCGGTGCGAGCTTGGGAGCAGAGGTGGTCGAGGCCTACCGGGCCGCCGAGGCCGCGCGCCGCCGTGCGTTGACGGAGTTCTTGACCTCCCACGGTGTCGCGCATGCCACGCTCACCGGTAGCCGTGACGTGCGCGCTGCGCTGACATCCGTGACCGGGGTGCTCACCCGTGCCCGATGAACTGCTGCAATATCTGATCGGCCCGACGCCCTACTCGGTTCGGTGGCTCTGGCTGGCCGTGGTCCTGGCGGTGGGGCTGATCGGTTGGTACGTACTGGTTTTCGTCCTCACCATGGCCCCCGGCAAGCTGGCCGAGATCCCAGTGGTCGGAACCGCGCGAAACGAATGGCTCAAGCGCCGGTCCGCCGGGTCGGTGCGCCGCATCGTTACCAGTTACCGCGCCGGCGATTCGGACACTGTCGCCGCCGGCGCCGCGATCAGCCGCGAGCTGCGCACCTTCCTGGGCCAGCTGACCGGGGTCCGCGCGCACCACCTGCAACTCAGCGCCATCGCCGAGAGCGAACTCGCGCCCGCGGCCCCGATTCTGGCCGACCTGATCGACGCGCAGTTCAACGCCGAATCCACGGTCGACCTGGTGATCGTCGGCGAGTCCACCGAGGAGCTGATCCGGACATGGACCTGACCTGGTGGGGCGTGGTCATCCTCGGCATGAGTCTGCTGGCGGGGTGCATCGCTGCGGCGCTGTTGCGTCCGGACGCCGCCGAGAGCCGCAAGCTGCGGCTCCTGGCGAACGTCGGCCGCTTGACTCGGCTGCCCGAATACGTCCGGGCGCTGCGCCGCCGGATGCTGGCCGCGATTGTCGCGATCTTCCTGGTGACGGTGGCCTTCGCGGCTGCCGTGCTGGTGACGGCCCGCCCGGCCGGCTTGCCGGCGCTGGCGGGACAGGCCGCCACGGGCCATCCGGAGGACATCATGGTCTGCGCCAACGGACCCGTGGACGCCCCGGCGGTCGGCCAGACCCTGAGCTACTTCGCCGAGCAGATCCCCACCTTCGGCACCGAACGCATCGGACTCAGTTCCGCCAACCGTCGGGCACTTCCCCTGACCCGGGACTACGAGTACGCGGCGGCGCAGTTCACCAACTATGCGCGCGCCGCCGATGACGCTGAGCTCGCCGCGTTGGTCGCGCCGGTGGCCTACGCCGATTACGCACCGACGGTCGAGGATGTGCTGGCGCTGTGTCTGACCGGGTTCCCCTCGTTCGAGGAGCCGAGCCGCCAGCGGCGCTCGTTGATCTACGTCGGGCCGGGCGGCCCCGGTGCATCTCCGGGAACGCCGGCGTTGTTCAGTGCTGATCAGGTGCGGGACCTGGCCACGGCCGCTGGCGTGCAGATCAACGTGCTCAATACGGGCCCGGCAGATCCGGGGCTGGATGCGCTGGCCCGGGATACCGGTGGGCGGTCGGATGCCGTGGCCGCGGAGGTGGCGCCGCAACTGACCGAAATCAGAGCACATCCGCCGGTGCCGGGGGATACCGAGGCGGCGACCGCGGCGGCCAACGTCGAGACCCCCGATGTCCCGCTGGTGATGGCGCTGTTGGCATTGACGGCGCTGGCGGTGTGGCCGGTGGCGGTGCGCCGATGAGTGTGCATCCCGTGCTGCCGCCGGTGGCGCTCACCGTGCTGTTCGCCGTCTTCCTCGGTGCTCGAGTGCTGGTGCTGCGACGGAGTTCGGGTCCGTCGCGCTCCGGGCCGGCGTGGTGGCGTTGGGGTGGCGTGACCGCGGCCGGGGTGCTGTTGTTTCTCGCGGCGCTGCGGCCCGCTCTCGGCGGGACCGAAGCTCCCGTGCCGGCGGGCGACGGCGCACCGAATATCTTTGTGGTGCTGGACAACTCCCCGAGCATGGCGGCACCGATGGGTGCGGACCGCTCCCGAATGGCGGTTGCCCGAGCCGATATCGACGCGCTGATCGACCGGTATCCGGACGCGCGTTTTGCGGTGCTCGAATTCGCCGCCCAGCCGGCGCGGCTCTGGCCGCTGTCTGCGGACACCTGGAGCCTGCGGCCGGTCCTCGATACCGTGCGTCCCCAACCGGCCACACCCGAGAACATCGCCCGTACCAATGCCGGTGCGGCCGGCACGATGCTGCGCTATCAGCTCATCAGTGCCGGCCAGCAGTACCCGCGCGCCGACAACCTGGTGTTCTATCTGGGCGCCGGCGCGCCCGAATCCGAAGTACCGCAACGTGAGTTTGTGCTTTCGGGGACGACCGTGGACGGCGGCGCGGTGCTCGGCTACGGCGACGCCGCCGCAGAACCCGTGCTGCGTGCGGTCGCCGACCAGATCGGCGTGGCCTACCAGGCCCGTTCGGCGGCCGCTCCGCTCGAGGAGGTGCTGCCCCCCGACGGCGTCGACGACGACTCCGGCCCGATGGTGCGTGCCTCGGAGCGCACCGAGCTGTATTGGATTCCCGCCGCCGCCGCGGCGATCCTGCTCTTGATCGAGCTCTATCTGGTGTTGCTGACGCTGCGCACCCACCTCCGAAAGTCCGGTGCACCATGAGACGCGTCGCGGAAGGATCGCCCCGAGAAACGGACCGGCTGCGGCTGCGACGTCGCCTGTTGGTGTGGTCGGCCCCGGTGGCTCTCGTTGTGGTCGTGGCGGTGCTCAAATGCGTCTCGGTCGTGCTCGCGGGCAACTCCGCGGTTTCGAGCTTCGAGGCCCGCGACCCCGCCGCACTGGGTTCCGACGTCGCGGTCATGCGGCTGCTCGACGTGATAGAGCCCGGCCAGGCGCATTTCGCGGCGGGCGCGCAGGCGGCGCTGCACGATCGGCTCGATGACGCCGACCGGGCGTTCTCCGACGCGCTGACGCACAGCTCCGGCGAGCGGTCCTGCGCCGCCCGGGTCAACCTCGTACTCGTGCGAGAGACCTCGGGTGACCGTGCGGCGGCCGTCTTCGAGGGCGCGTCGGCGTTGGCGCGGTACCTGCGTGCGTTGGACGTCGTCGAGCAGGCACCGCCGGGCTGTTTCGCCGGGAATGCCGACCCGGACCTGCAGCGGCGCGCCGTGCGCGACGACACGTTGCCGCGATTGCAGGCCAAGATCAGGGCGGTTCAGGTGGCGCCGCCCCCGCCGCCGGTCCGGCCGACCGCGCCGACCGCGCCGCCGCCGGCGGTTGCCGGCGGCGCCGATGAAGACGACGACAACGTGCGGCGGCTGTACCCGGAGACCGGCGATCCGCTGGAGCGGCTGGAGCAGATCCTGCGCGACGGTGCCGCGGCGCGGTGACGAGCCGGCAAGCTCCCGATCGCCGCGCAGCGATGCGCGGTTAGGCTCGCTGGATGCGGACGCGGGGTTGGGCCGCCATCGGAGCGGTGGTGGTGGCGTTGACCGGGTGCGGTGCGGCGCCGCGGGGCTCCGATGACGTCCTCACGGTGTTTGCCGCGGCGTCGCTGCACGCCGCGTTCAGCGAGATCGGTGCGCAGTTCGAGACCGCCCATCCGGGCGCGATGGTCGAATTCTCCTTCGCCGGTTCCTCGACGTTGGCCACTCAACTGGTGGAGGGTGCGCCCGCGGATGTGTTCGCCTCGGCCGACGCGCGCAACATGGCGAAGGTGGTCGACGCCGGATTGGTCGGGGGCGCCCCGGTCGACTTCGCCGCCAACACCCTGACGATCGTCGTCGCCGCCGGTAATCCGAAGAGCGTGAGCACCTTTCGGGATCTGTCCGGTCCCGGCCTGACGGTCGTGACCTGCGCACCGGTCGTTCCGTGTGGCGCCGCCACCGCCACCGCCACAGCCGCCGTGGGCGTCGAACTCGATCCGGTCAGCGAGGAATCCTCGGTCGCCGATGTGCTGAACAAGGTCACCAGCGGCCAGGCCGACGCCGGAATCGTCTATGTCACCGATGCCCTGGGCGCCGGTGATCGGGTCACCGAGGTGCCGTTCCCGGCGGCCGCCGCGGCGCCCACCACCTACCCGATCGCGCCGCTCGCGGGGGCCGCGAAGCCGGAACTGGCCCAGCGCTTCGTCGATTACGTCACCGGCGCGCCGGGACAGCGGGTGCTGGCCGACCACGGGTTTGCCCCGGCCCCCACCACCTAGCCCCCCTTCTCTTGCGCCCAAACTCACCTTTGGGCCGCAAAGTGCGAGTGGCGTCCGGCATTTCGTTGATCTCGGCATCAGGCCGGCCGTTTGACCCGGCTCCGCGGTCGCGCCGCGACCAACACCAGCCCGCCGACGAACAGCGTCGCCGTGGTGACGGGAAAACGTCCGTCGGGCGCGAACCCGCCGGCGGCCAGGAGCGCGAGCGCCAGCGCCGCGGCCGCGGTACCGGCATAGAGTGCGACGTCGCCGACCGGACCCGGGATCGGGAGGCCGAATGTCGGCACGGGCGCGGCGAACACGGCGCGCCACCACCACAACAGGACCAGCAGCCCCACGGTGACGACGGCGAGCACCAACTCCCACTCCAACCGGGCCAGCCACCACGCGCCCGACCCGGTGGCCGGCTGCGGCAGCAGGCCGGTGGGATAGCCGACCAACGTCACGACCACGACCGGGAGCATGTGCCAGAGGTACAACGCCATCACGTTGTTGTTGGCGACCCCGATGATTCCGGGCCACCGGCCGCGCGCGAGGAACCGGTTGACGGGTCCGGTGACCGCCAGCAGCACCCCGATCTGTACCGCGGCCAGGGCCAGCAGCGCGACCGACGGGGGTGCGCTGTTCTCCACGCGGACCCCGGGCACGCCGATCATCGCGACGGGGTACGGGCCCCACGTCACCAGGATCGGCAAGGCCACCGCGGCCACCCCGGCCATCGAGAGCAGCTGCGGTCTGCGTAAAACGCCCGCATGCCAGGCGATTCCGAGTTGGTAGATGGCGGCCCAGCACAGCAGGTAGTTGACCATCCGCAGCCCGGCTTGATCGGTGGCGATCCCGACCGCATCCACCACGACGACGCCGACGGCCAGCGCGGCCGGGACGGCCAGTCCCCAACGCCGGTGTGCGGCCACCGCCAGCGGCGTCAAGGCCACCACCATCAGGTACACCGCGAGGAACCAGAGGTGCATCGCGACGGCCCAGCCACCGAGATCGAGTACCGCGCCGTCGACGCCCGCCAGCAACAGGGCGGCCATGATGACCAGCACCAGCAGCACATAGGCCGCCGTCGGACCGAGAACCCGGCCCACGCGTCGACGCAGCCACTGCTGACGGGTCACGGTGCCGTCGGCCTCGAAGCGGGCCCACGACACCGCGCTCGCGTATCCCGCCACCGCGAAGAACACCGGCACCACCTGAAAGAGCCAGGTCAGCCATTGCGTCCAGGGCATCAGCACCAGTGGGTTGTCGCGGCCGAACGTGCCGTCGCGGTAAGTCATGACCGACAGCAGCCAATGGCCGATGACCACCAGGGCGACGGCTGCGCTGCGGTAGAGATCCAAGGCGAGTTCGCGGGACGGCGTCGGCGGGGCTGTCTCGTTCATGCGCTCCTCGTCGCGATGTTGCGCCCGGCGGCGGCCCGGCGGCGGATACCGCCGCACGCTACCCGGGGTTGGTGACTGCGGCAGGAGACACCGGATTATGGGATGGAATTCAAAATCTGGACGCAGAGTTGTCGCCCAACCGCGGTCTGTGAAACAAAAATTAGGTTATATTGCTGCGGATGCTCATCCTCCGCTTTGACATGCGGGCGCCGGGCGGCGCCGATGTCTCCGACCTGTACGCGGCCGCCGTGGAGATGTGTTCATGGGCGGAAACGCGCGGTGCGGTACTGACCGTCTTGTCCGAGCACCATGGCGCCGAGGACGGGCACCTGCCGGCGCCACTGATCCTGGCGGCTGCCATCGCCGCACGGACCCGGCAGTTGGGGATTCTGCTCGCCGCCGTCCCCCTGCCACTGTGGGACACTGTCCGACTCGCCGAAGAGATCGCCGTCCTCGACATCCTCAGCACCGGCCGGATCTCCTACGCATTGGGTCTCGGCCACCGTGCCGCGGAGTACGACATGTTCGGACTCGACTACCATCGCCGGGGCGCCGCGGCCGATGAACAGTTGCCGTTGCTGCTGGGCCTGCTGCGCGGCGAAACCGTCAAGTCCGGCGGACGCAGCATTCGGGTGACTCCGCGATGTGTCACCCCGGGCGGTCCAAAGGTGTTGATAGCCGGCGGCAGTCGGGCGGCGGCGCGGCGCGCCGCCCGGCACGGCCTGGGGTTCATCTCGCAGACCCCCGACGAGGGTCTCAAGAAGTACTACGAATCCTGCTGCCGGTCAGCGGGACTGGAGCCGGGACCGGTCCAGTGGCCGGCGCCGGATGCGCCGACTGCGGTCTTTGTCGCCGACGACGTAGACAGGGCGTGGCAGGAGATCGGCGACTATCTGCTGCATGACGCGATCGCGGCCGCCGGTTATCGGCGCGGCGACGACACCGTGGCGAGCATCTCGCGGGCGGGCACCGTGGCGCAGTTGCGTGACCCGCCCGGGCCGTACCGGATCCTGACCAAACGGCAGGCGACCGAGTACATGCAGTCCGGACAGCCGCTGCCGCTGCTTCCGCTCTGCGGTGGCATGCCGCCGGAGATCGCCTGGCCCTACCTGGAACGGGTAGTCGAGGTGAGCCACTTGCAGCACGAAAGACCTTGAATCACAACAGGGATTAGGAGTGCGGATGACATCACCACTGCGCACCGTGGTCTGGGCGACGGGCGGTGTGGGGGCGGTCGCCATCGATGCCATCCGGCACCGGCCCGACCTCGAACTGATCGGCGTGTGGGTGCACTCCCCGGACAAGGTGGGCCGCGACGCGGGAGAACTCGCCGGCGGCGAGGCGCTGGGAATCAAGGCCACCGACGATGCGGCGGCCCTCATCGCGCTTAGGCCGGAGTGCGTGGTGTACACCGCCAGTGGGCCGGAGCGCGACGCTGCCGCCGTGCCCGACTACGTGCGGCTGTTGGAGGCCGGGATCAACGTGGTCTCGACGTCGTCCACCGCGCTGGTGTATCCGCCGTCGTACTACTCGCCGGAGTGGCTCGGACAATTGGACGCCGCGGCGAAGGCCGGCAACGCCTCGTTCTACGTGTCGGGCGTCTTCCCCGGTTTCGGCTCCGATCAGCTTGCGTTGTTGATGTCGACGCAATCGAACTCCATCCGCAAGATCACGGTCACCGAGGTCGCGCTCAACGACCATTACCCGGTCGCCGACGTCATGATGAACGGCATGGGGTTTGGCCGCCCGCTGGAGTTCGAACCGATGCTCAAGACGCCCGGATTCATCGAAATCGCGTGGCGGGCAACGATTGCGCTGGTGGCCGACGGACTCGGCGTGCAGCTTGACGACGTTGTCGGCAAGCTGGACCGCGCCGTCACCGACCGCGACATCGAGGTGGCGTTCGGCACGATCCCGGCCGGCACCTGCGGCGCGGTGCGCACCCACGCGGCGGGCGTCGTGAAGGGCGAGGAGCGCATCGTCGTCGAGCACATCATCCGGATGTCCCGCGATGTGGCCCCGGACTGGCCCGCCTCGGAAGCCGATGCGACCTACCGGGTAGATATCGAGGGAGAGCCCGATATCCACTGCGAGATGACCCTGGGCGACGCCGAAGGCCATGGCGCGGGCCGCGGGGCGATGGCCGCGACGGCCATGCGCGTGGTGAACGCCATACCGTATGTCGTGGACGCGAAGGCCGGATTGCTGAGTTCGTTGGACATGCCGAATACGTTGCCGCGCCACGCGTTCGGCTGAGGTGCGGGCGGGCGGCCAACCGCGGTCGCTGGACCTATCTCACGCGGGCGGCCGACATCGTCATGGTCCGGGCGCCGTGACCGGCAGTTGTGCCCAACCCCGCACACTCGACGTGTGCGCCATGCGCGCGTTGTCGTAGTCGACCTCCCAATCCGGCCACCGCTTGAGTACCTCTTCGAAGGCAACGCGTGCCTCCAGTCGTGCCAGTGCCGCGCCGAGACAAAAGTGTATGCCCTGTCCGAAGCTGAGATGTCCACCCTTGCGGTGAATGTCGTAGCGGTCGGGATCGGTGAACCTGGACTCGTCGCGGTTGGCGGATCCGTTGAGCAGCAACATGTACGAACCCTCGGTGATGACCTGCCCGTAGAGCTCAAGATCGTTGGCGACATAGCGCGCCTGCACCGGTGACGGCGGATCGTAGCGCAGCGTTTCCTCCACGGCCGACGGGATCAGGGACGGGTCGGCGACGAGTTCGCGCCGCTGATCGGGGTGCTTGCCCAGCTGTTCGCCCATGAACCCGATCAACCGGGCCGTCGTTTCACCGCCGGCGCCGGCGATCATCGCGGTGTAGGCCAGCACCTCGTTGCGTTCGAGCTGACGCCGGGTGCCGTCCGGTTCCTCGACCTCGGCGTTGAGCAACTCGGTCATGAGATCGTCGGACGGGTGGGTGGCGCGCCACTCGATGTAATCGGCGAACAGTGCGAGTGACTCGGCGAAGACCGTTGCGCTGACGTCGCCGACGTCTTCGCCGACGGTTATGTTCTTGTCGGTGCGGGCCCGGATCTGTTCTTGGCCCTCCTCGGGGATGCCGAGGAGGTAACCGATGGTCCGCATCGGCATGATCGCACCGAGATCCACGACGAAGTCGAAACCGTCGGCGTGGCGCAGCGGATCCAGGGCGCGCGCGCAGAAGCCCCGGACCAGATCCTCCACCGCGAGCATCCGTCTTGGCGTGAAGACCCGCGACAACAGTCGACGATGCAGATCGTGCAGCGGCGGATCCTCGAACAACAGAATTCCGGGGGGCACCTCGATGCCACTGAACAAGATGTCGGCGGTGGTGCCCCGCCCGGAACGATACGTCTGCCAATCCGGAAGCGCCCGCGCCACATCGTCGTAACGACTCAGGGCATAGAAGTTGTACTTCTCGTTGTAGTACAACGGCGCCTCGGCCCGCATGCGCTTCCACACCGGGTACGGATTGTCATCGATCTCGAAATCGAACGGGTCGTAATAGACGTCGGTCACCGGATCAATCGTCACTGCGGTTCCATCTTCCAATTCTGGTGCGCGCGTGCGCGTTGATGCAAGGCGTCACTGGGGTTGGTTGGGTACGCCGGGGAAGAGCTGCTCGGTGGGGCCGGACGTCACCCATCCGTTGAGCTTCGTCACCAAGTGCGGCATGAAGACCGAGGCGTAGACCGCATGCCCGACGAGGATGACCGCGACCACCGAGATCAGCGCCGATTGCAGGCGCGTCTTCGAGAACTTGTCGGCGAGCATGTCGAGGACGTTGCGACCCCCGGCGTCGGTCCGGCCGAGGAGATAGGTGAAGGTCATCATCTGCACGCCCATGGCGATCGAGTCGTAGATCGGGTACTGGTTCTTGGTCCCCTCCCACAGCCCGAGACCGGGGATCACATAGCCGTAGTAGAACAGGCCCAACCGCGCGCCGATCAACGCGTTGAAGACGAAGGCCCAGAAGAAGCCGACGGCAAATCCCACGACCAGCAGGGTCTGCGGTCGACGCCATTGGAACTTGCGAGCCACCCACCTGCCCAGCGCCGCGCCGATGACCGCGGGCAGCACGAAGTACGCGATGTAGCCGACCGGCACCGCCGAGGGCAGGCCGCCCCAGGTCATGTCCAGCGGCCACCACGACGGCATCCGGGGCAGCGCGGGCGGGAACTGGGCATACACCGCCCAGTCGTAGGGCGCCTCGATCCAGGAGAACGAGATTGCCGAAATGGACAGCAGTAGCAGCGGATGCAGTCGACCGCGCCGGTAGCTCAGATAGCTGCCGATGAGTAGGAACGCCAACCCGCCGACATAGGCGAAGGTGACGCCGGCGGTGATCAGGAAGTCGGCACTGACGTTCACTGGTCACCCTCTGTGCTCACGGTGGCCCGGGCTTCCGGGTCGAAATAGAGCACTAACCCGGCAATGAGCACGATCAGTCCAAACAAGGTGCCCAACATGATGATTGCGCCCACATGCGCCTCCTATGGAAGGGGTCTTCTATTAGTAATAGTGCACACTATTATCAGCGGCAGGTCAAGGGTGGGCCTATCGTGGAAAGTTCAACCGCTCAGCGCGGTCGAAGGAGTGATACACCGTGCCTCAGGGACGTTCAAGCAAGACGCCGCCCGGCGTCGGCAAGTCGGCGCCTGCCGGGCGGCGACCTCGTGGGGAGGCGCGCCGATTGCTGCTCGACGCGGCCCGCGAGCTGTTCGCCCGCCAGGACTACCGCCGTACCACCACCCGCGAGGTGGCTGAAGCCGCGGAGGTCAGCGAGTACCTGCTGTTCCGCCACTTCGGTTCCAAGGCAGGACTTTTCCGCGAAGCGCTGGTTCTGCCGTTCACCACTTTCGTCGACGGGTTCCGTTTGACCTGGCAGGCCGTCGTACCCGAGGAGACCGACGAGGAGGAGCTGTCCCGGCAGTTCGTCGGTCAGCTCTATGACCTGCTGGTCGAACACCGCGGGCTGCTGCTCACCCTCGTCGCCTCCGAGGGACTCAGCGCAGACGAGATCAACGACGCCGGTATCGCCGACATCAGGAGGGCCCTCGCGGCGCTCGGGCAGATCAGCGCCGAGGGCATGAGTCTGCGCGGGATGCGTTCGGGTCAGCCCGATCTGCCCGCGCACTCCACGGTGGCCATGATCGTCGGCATGGTGGCGATGCGGTCGACCTTCTTCGGGGACAGCCCGCCGTCGCGCGACGCGATCGTTGACGAACTCGTCCAGGCGATCCTGCACGGATTCCTGCACCGGCAGGACTGAACGGCTTATCCGCCGGGGCCGTTGGGCCACTTGAGTAGCGATCCGGCGTCCACCCGGATCTGCTGCCCGGTGATGTAGCGGCTGTCGTCGCTGGCCAGAAACACACCGAGGTGGGCCATGTCCTCGGGTTCGATATAGGGGATCGGCATCGCCTGGAAGATCGAGAACAGCGGCTCGGCCTCCTCGCGGGTCGGTTTCTTTCCCTCTGCGACGAGATCCGGCCGGAACACGCCGTACATCCCGTCGTTCTGCAACAGGTGGGTGTTGCAGTTGGTGGGATGGATGGCATTCACGCGAATCATGCGGGGCGCCAGGTGAAGACTCATCTCCTCGACGTACTCGATCACCACCCGTTTGCTCCAGCCGTACCCAGCCCCACCGGGTCCCATGTCCGGGCTCGTCGTGGTGCCGCGGATCATGCCCGCGGTGGAACCGGTGACGATGACCGAGGCGCCGTCTGGCAGATGCGGAATCGCAACCGCGACCGTGTTCATCACGCCGACCAGATCGACGTCGGAGGCATCGACGAAGCCCATCGGATCGGGATTGCCCATGGCCATCGGCAGGATCCCGGCGTTGGCCACCACGACGTCGATCTTGCCGAAGTCCGCCACTCCCGCCTCGACCGCGTCTCGGAGTTCGTGGCGCTCGCGGACGTCGGCGACCCTGGACACCACACGACGCCCGAGTTCCTTGACCGCTCTTTCGGTTTCGGCGAGGTCATCCGGGGTGGCCAGAGGATAGGGGTTGGACGGGATGTCGCGACAGATGTCGACGGCGATGATGTCGGCACCCTCCTTGGCCATCGCAATCGCGTGAGCCCGGCCCTGTCCTCGCGCGGCGCCGGTGATGAAGGCGACCTTGCCATCGAGCTTTCCGGTCATCTGGGGGTCCTTTTCCGTTAGCTCAGTCGAGTGGTTTGAAGTTGATGTGGAGTGCGCTGAGTCCGCGCATGATGAAGGTCGGCTCGTAGACGTAGCGGCGGTCGTTGGCCGGTCCGTGGTGTTCCTCGGAAATCGTGATGTCGGACATCCGATCGAGGATTTGATTGAGCGAAACCCGGCCTTCGGCACGTGCCAGCGGCGCCCCCGGGCAGGAGTGCACCCCGCGAATGAACGCGATTTGCTCGCGCACGTTTTTGCGGTCGGGTCGGAATGTGTTTGGGTCAACGAATTTTTGACCATCGCGATTGCAGGCGCCGGGCAGCACCATAACGGTGGTGCCGGCCGGGACCTCCACGTCGCCCACCTTGGTCGTGGTGCTCGCCATCCGGAAGTGCGCCTTGACCGGACTCTCCAACCGCAGCGTTTCCTCCAGAAACGCCGGGATCCTGCCGCGGTCGGCACGTAGGTCGGCCTCCGCGCCCGGGTTCTCGCCCATGAATCGCACCGCGGAACTCACCAGCTTCGTGGTGGTTTCGGTGCCGGCCGCGAACAAGAATGTCGACAGATTCATGACCAGTTCGATGTCCGGCGTCGACCCGTCCTCGTGTTTTGCCTGGGCAAGCTCGGTCAGTACGTCCTCCCGCGGGGCGCGCCGCCGATCCTCGATGTAGCCGTAGAATTTTTCGTTCAGCCAGCTCAGCGGATTGTGGTCGGTAGGCGCTTCCTGGCCGAGTTCGCCGACCTGCGAGAGCGCGAACGCCGCTTTGAACTCCTCGTGGTCTTCCGCGGGCACACCCAACAGGTCGGCGATCACCAACAGCGAGAACGGTTTGGCGTAGTCGGCCAGGAACTCGCACGCGCCGCGTTCGAGGAACGTGTCGAGTTGCTGGTCGGCCAACCGCCACATGAACTCTTCGTTCTCGCTCAGACGTTTGGGGGTGATCAGTCGGTTGAGCAGGGCGCGGGTGCGGGTGTGCACCGGCGGGTCCTCGGTGGTGATGTGTTCGGCCAGCGGCACCTGACTGCGGTGTTGAGCGATCAACTCCGACACGTCGTCGGAGTCGCCGGGCCCGAACGGTAGGCCTGAGAATGGGCCCGCCACTGCCACACACGAGGAGAAGGCCGGGTCCTTGTAGATCGCCAGTGCTTCTTCGTACCCGGTGACGGCCAGGACATCGAACGGGGTCGCGGGGGTCACCGGGCACTTTGACCGCAGGTGGTCGAAGTACGGATAGGGGTCCGCAACCAGCGATTCGTCGGTGAAGAAGTCCACTGTTTCGAAGTCGGTCACAAGACTCTCCCGCTCCAGTTGGGATGCACGATTCAGGGCCGCGGAAACCTAACCTTTGTTCTGGGCCAGACTAGCGTCAATCTCGTCAGGCGGTCAATGGCAGGGTAGCTCCGTCCAAAGATGACCTAACGCGGCCCATCGTTGCGCCGATGTGCACCAGACATCTGTTTCACTGTGCCGAGGGCCCCGCCGCGGCGAGGACGATCAGCCGCGGTTGACGATGCCCCGGATCACGTCGTCGCGCGCCATGGCCAACGCAGTCTCGGGACCGAGGTCCTGAATGAGGTTCTCCGGTAGCCACAGGACGTCGATGACGCACCGGGTCAGGAGGCCGAGTAGGGAGGGGGCGACGACGCGCAATTCGCCCTGGCGCAGGCCGGCGGAAAGCAGATCCGACAAATCCTGCATCCGTTCGTCAAAGGCATGGGCGGGGTTGCGGCTGTCGGGAGCCGAGTGGCGCATCCAGGCGAGTTGGATCTTCCACTCGTCGGGGAAGCGTAGGACCGCGTTGATATGGATCCACGTCAGCGCATCGAGCTTCTCAACGGCGCTGGACTCCGAACTGAGGGCGGCGACGATCGCGGCACTGACCTTCTCGCCGAACGCCTGCATTATCGATGCCAGCAATTGATCCATGGAGCCGATCACCCGATAGACGGTAGCGGCGTTGAGTCCGGCCTCGGCGGCAATGTCTCTGATGGTGGTGAGTTCAAAGCCTTTGCGGCCGAACACCGTGCGTGCCGAACGCTGAATGTGCTCGAACTTTCCACCGGTGCTGTCGGTGGATTCCCATTGGCGGACGAACTGATCTGCCGCAGCACGGGCAGCGGACCGATCCAGTCGGTCATTGTCAACGGGCTGCGCCGCAACACCATGCAGTAGAAGCTGGCAGAGCACCGTGGCAACGTCTTCGGTCGACGCATCGC
This sequence comes from Mycolicibacterium sp. MU0053, assembly GCF_963378095.1. Lineage (NCBI taxonomy): Bacteria > Bacillati > Actinomycetota > Actinomycetes > Mycobacteriales > Mycobacteriaceae > Mycobacterium > Mycobacterium burgundiense. The sequence goes on along the minus strand of NZ_OY726397.1, from coordinate 4,941,179 downwards.
GACGGATGACGTCGAGGCCCACGTGTAGCAGGGATTGGCAGATGCGGTCGGCGAGCGGGACGAGATCGACGTCGGAGCGCAGGTACCCACTCCACCGCCCGGCCCGCAGCGTCTGCACCATGGCGTCCTGGATGGCGACCGGGCGCTGACGCAGCAACGCCATCAACTCGGGACTCTCCGTGGGTGCCTCAAAGAAGGACATCTGGAGCGCGGCTCTGTTGCGGACCGCGCATCGGGCGATCTCCGAAGCCAATTCGATGACCCTGTCCTCGACGCTGGCCGAGTCGGCGGCGTCCAGTCTGCGCAGTGCGGCGGTCCCCACTTGTGCGATATCCGCGTGGTAGCGGCGGACCAATTCGATCAGCAAATCCTCTTTGGAGGCAAAGTGGTGATAGAGGCTTCCGGTCAGTATTCCTGCGGCGTTGGCGATCTCCTGAAGGGAGGTTCGCAAACCTGTTGTGGCGATCAAGGACTCGGCGGTCGTCAGAATTTCGGCACGTCGCGAACTGTCCCGGGGGGCCGTGTCGGTCGGTCGCGCACGGGGGCGCTTTTTGTTGGACCCGCTAGCGCCGGAGGACTGGTGGAGCGACATCACACCTCCAAGGCCGCCGAACTCACATCGCGCCGAGCGGTCAAACACCATCGTCGCGTCGAACTCTCGGGCACCGGTGTGGCGAAGCCCGCGGTAACGGCAAACGCTATCAGATGGTCGGCGCGTGTCGCGATGATCCCGATGACCCAATCGGAGCGGGAGTGCAGCGTGTCTACCGCCGGCCACCCAAAGTTACAAATTCCCTAAGGTTTGTTTCGGTTGGCCCGCCCCGTCACCGTTGGCGCGAAGGGTCTGGACTCCGCGGTCGCCGGCCCAGAAGTAAGCCGATTATCCCGACATCAACGTAAATAACCGCTGTCAGCTTCGGACGGGTGGTGTCGGCTCGGGGTATCGCCGAGCGGGTCCCGCGGACCGGGACTATGAGCCGCTATTGACCTAACATCTGTTTCTGTCGTAACCTCACCCACGCTCAGCTTTCGGGAAGTCGCCGGGCCCGATCGGGTCCACCACCGACGGAGGTAGCCCACGTCCAGATCCGCGAAATGCTCACGGCCGCCGGCCGACAGAGGCCGGGAGAGGCCCGCCGGATACCGCGACAGCGCCGCACCTTTCACAGGGTGACGGCGACCGGGGGGAGCTCACGATGCAGCGGATAGGTCGGCCCAGTGGGTTCCAGCCGAACCGGCCGGGAACGCGAGATCACCTGATTCGCCCCATCCTCGGCGTACTCACCGTGGCCGGAATGGTCGGGCTGGTGGCCCTGTCGGCAGCCTTTTTTCGCGGCTCTTTCGAAGCCAGTGTGCCGGTCACCGTGCTCGCAGCCCGCAGTGGGCTCGTGATGAATCCCGACGCCAAGGTGAAGATGCTCGGCGTGCAGGTGGGACGGGTCGACTCGATCGAACAACTCGACAACGGCACCACGGCGATCCACCTTGCGATGGTGCCGAACCGGTTGGACGTGATTCCGTCCAACGCTCGGGTGGACATCACGTCGCCGACGGTGTTCGGCGCGAAGTTCATCCAGTTTCTCCCGCCGACGGAACCGGCCGCGGCGCCGATGCGGCCCGGGGCGGTCGTGCAGGCCGAGCGGGTCACGGTGGAGGTCAACACGGTCTTCGAGAGGCTGTCCGCCGTACTGTCGGCCGTCGAACCGGAGAAGTTGAATCAAACGCTGGGCGCGTTGGCCTCCGGGGTCAACGGCCGCGGAGCGCAACTGGGCGCTACGATTGCCGACTTCGACGCTCTGTTGGCCGAACTCGAGCCGAGCCTGCCGACGCTGGCCCATGACGTCGCGGTGTTGCCGCCCGTGCTGGATACCTATGCCGACGCCGCCCCCGACCTGATGACCACGGCAGCCAATGCCGGCCAGATCGGCCGGTCGATCGTCGACGAGCAGCACAACCTCGATGCCCTGCTGGTGAGCGTCATCGGGTTGGCCGACATCGGCACCGATGTGCTGGCTGCCAACCGCACCCCGTTGACCGAGACATTGCATCTGCTGGCACCGGTCACCGATCTGACCAATCAGTACGGACCGGCGCTGACCTGCGGACTCGGGGGTGTGGTGACCATGGCGCAGGCCACGCCGCTCAAGCCACCCGGAGTGGAGGTCCTGGCTGGCTTCCTCTGGGGGCAGGAGCGGTGGCGCTACCCCTCGAACCTGCCCAAGGTGGCCGCCAAGGGCGGACCGCAGTGCACGCACATGCCCGTGGTCCCGTTCGATACCCGGGCCCCCTACGTCGTCGCCGATACCGGGGCCAACCCGTGGAAATACGACAACAAGGGGATCCTGCTCAACTACGACGGCCTCAAGCAGGCGTTGTTCGGTCCGCTGGACGGCCCGCCGCGTAACACGGCGCAGATCGGACAACCAGGGTGAGCCGCACGAACCGGACCGCGTGGAAGTTCGGGGCCTTTGCCGTGGTCATGGTGCTGCTGACGGCGTTGATGGTGGTGATCTTCAGCGAGTACCGCGGCGGTGACACGCACCGCTACAGCGCCGTCTTCACGGATGTGTCGAGCCTGAAAAAGGGTGACTCCGTGCGGATCTCGGGGATACGGGTCGGTCGGGTCAGCGGTGTCGCGTTGACTGCCGAGAAGAACGCCGTGGTGGAGTTCGACGCCGATCGCGCGGCGGTCCTGACCACCGGGACCAGGGCCGTGGTGCGCTACCTCAACCTGGTGGGTGACCGTTACCTGGAACTCGTGGACGGACCGGGCCCCACCGCGATCCTGCCTGCCGGCGGCCGGATTCCCGTCGAGCGCACCGCGCCGGCGCTGGATCTGGACTCGCTGCTCGGCGGCCTCAAACCGGTGATCCAGGGCTTGAACCCCGCCGATGTCAACGCGCTGACCTCAGCACTCGTCCAGGTCCTGCAGGGCCAGGAGGGGACCGTGGAATCGCTGTTCGCGCGCACCTCGCGCTTCACCACGGCCCTGGCCGACAACGGCCATATCCTCGAGCAACTCATCGACAACCTCAACGTGGCGATGACCACCGTGGCCTCCGACGGCGCCCAATTCTCCGACCTGGTCGACGAGATCGAGCAGTTGATCAGCGGCCTTGCCGCCGAACGTGAACCCATCGGTGCGGCCATCGATGCGCTCAGCAGCGGCACCAGTTCCCTGGTGGACCTGCTCAGCGAAGCCCGGCCACCGCTGGCCGCCACCATCGACCAGCTCCACCGGCTGGCGCCCGCACTCGATGCCAAGAAGGACCGCATCGAAACGGCGTTGCAGAAAGCCCCGGAGAACTACCGCAAGCTGGTCCGGATCGGTTCCTATGGAAGCTTCGTCAACTACTACATCTGCTCGATCGCCATCCGTATCTCGGATCTGCAGAACCGCACCGCCCAGTTCCCGGTCTTCAAACAAGAAGCCGGTCGATGCGCGGAGCCCTCATGAACCGGTACCGCGGACCGCGCCTGATTCATACCGGGTTCATCGGAGCGGTGCTTATGCTGCTCGTCGTCGCCATCGGGCTGGCGCCCCAACGCATTGTCAGCTGGGCCTCCGCGATCCAGTACCACGCCGCCTTCGCCGAGGCGGGCGGCCTGGGGACCGGCAACGAGGTGAAGATCGCCGGTGTCAAAGTCGGTACGGTATCCGGTATTTCACTGCAGCGCGGACACGCGCAGGTCACCTTCACCGTCGACAGCAGGGTGTCATTGGGATCGAAGACCACCGCGCACATCCGGACCGGGACGCTGCTCGGCGAGCGGATGCTCATCCTCGAGTCGGACGGCGCGACCACGATGAAACCGCTCGAGGTCATCCCCGTCACCCGGACCTCGTCGCCCTATTCGCTGACCGAGGCCGTCGGCGAGTTGACCACCAATGTGGCAGGAACCAATACCGAAACGTTGAACCAGGCGCTGGATACCCTGGCGGCGACCATCGACCGGATCGCTCCACAGCTGGGGCCGACCTTCGACGGGCTGTCCCGGCTGTCCCAGTCGGTCAACCGGCGCAACGACACCGTGAGCGAATTGCTCGCCAGTACCGGCGAGGTGACCGGGATCCTGTCGGAACGCAGTCAGCAGGTGAACACACTGCTGCTCAACGCCAACGACTTGCTGGACGTGCTGGTTCAACGCCGACATGAGATCGTCCGCCTCATCAACGGCACATCGGCAGTGGCTCGAGAACTTTCCGGACTGGTGGCCGAGAACGAACGGGAGTTGGCTCCCACGCTGGAGAAGCTGAACGCGGTGACCGCGATGTTGGAGAACAGCCGGGACAACATTGCCAAGGCCCTGCCCGGGCTGGCCAAGTTCCAGGTGACGCTGGGCGAGACCGTGGCCAGCGGTCCGTTCTACACCGCATTCATCCCGAACCTCGATCTGCCGCCCCTGCTGCAGCCGTTCCTCGATTACGCCTTCGGATTCCGCCGCGGCGTCAATGCCGGGCAACCGCCCGACAATGTCGGTCCACGTTCGGAATTCCCCTTCCCGTACAACGGGATTCCGGAGGAGCCGCGGTGATGACGAGGGCTCGAACCGCTCTGGCCGCGGCGCTGGTGATCCTGTTGCTGACCGGGTGCGCAGTGCTGTTGCGTGCCAATGTATTCCGGCCGACGACGATCACCGCCCAATTTACCGCGGCGACCGGGGTCTACCCCGGCGATGATGTCCGGGTGGCCGGGGTGAAGGTAGGCACCATCACCGCCATCCGGCCCGACGGTGCCCACGTCACCGTCACGTTGCAGGTCGCGCACGGAATTCCCATCCCGGCTGAGGCGAGGGCTGTGATTGTCGCGCCGAACCTGGTGGCGGCCCGCTACGTCCAACTGGCCCCCGCCTATATCGACACCGGCCCGACCATGGCCGACGGGGCCCTCATCACCGCGGACCGGACGGCGGTGCCCGTGGAGTGGGATGAGGTCAAGGATCAGGTGATGCGCCTGGCGACCGCGCTGGGTCCGACCGCCGCGGCAGCGGAGACCACGGTGTCGCGCATGGTGGACAGCGCGGCCGGTGCGATGGCGGGCAACGGCACCAAGCTCCGCGAGACACTCGAGCAACTCTCCGGTGCCGGCCGGATTCTTGCCGAAGGCAGCGGGAACCTCGTCGACATCGTCAGGAACCTGCAGAACTTCATCACCACATTGCGCAGCAGCAATGATCAGATCGTCCAATTTCAGGGTCGGCTGGCCACGCTGTCGAGCGTCCTGGAGGGCAGCAGGTCCGATCTGGACCTGGCGCTGCGCAATATTTCCGAGGTGATCGGGGAGGTCACCCGCTTCGTCCGCGGCACCCGGGACCAGACGGTCGAACAGGTGCAGCGCCTGTCCAACGTGACGCAGACGCTGGTCGATCACCGCAGGGACCTCGAGGAGGTGTTGCACGTGGCGCCCACGGCATACGCCAACGCCTACAACATGTTCGACCCGCGCACCGGAGCCGCCGGCGGGGTGTTCACCTTGAGCAACCTCGCCGACCCGGTCAAGTTCATCTGCGGACAGATCGGCGCCCTGGAGAACATCACGGCCCCGACGACGACAAGCCTGTGCGCACAGACCCTCGGTCCGGCATTGCGGAGCTCGAGCCTCAATTACCTGCCCTTCCCGTTCAACCCGGTGTTGACCGCGCAACCGCGGCCCGAAGACCTCATCTACTCCGAACCCCACCTGGCCGCCGACCCGCCGCCGGCGGCCCCCGAACCACCGCCGGCTGTCTCGGCCTACACCGGAATCGGGGATGTGCCGCCACCACCCGGATGGGGCCCGCCTGCGCAGCTTCCGGAGGTTCTCCTGCCGACCGGACCGGTCCGGCCCTTACCGGCCGAGCAGCACGGCCTACAACCCGATGCGGGGAGCCCGCCGTCATGAGGACCACACGACTGCTGCGCCGCGCGTTCGCCGTCGGGTGCTGTGCACTGCTGCCGGGGTGTGCGTTTCAGGGGATCAACTCGCTGCCGCTGCCCGGCGTCGTCGGACGCGGCGCCGACGGCGTCGTCTACCACGTTCTACTCGCGAACGTCGGCACGCTGGAACCGAACTCGCCGGTGCTGATCGACGACGTAGTGGTGGGCAGTGTCCGTTCGATGCGCCTGAACCATTGGCAGGCCCACGTCGAGATCTCGGTTCGATCCGACGTCGCCGTCCCGGGCAACGCGGTGGCCACCGTCGGCCAGACCAGCCTGCTGGGATCCATGCACGTCGCCCTCGACGCCCCGTTGGGGGAACCGGTGGGCGGTCGGCTCGAACCCGGCGCCACCATCGCGCCCGACCGGTCGCGGGCGTACCCGTCCACCGAACAGACCTTGGCGTCGCTGTCGACGGTGGTGAACGCCGGCGGTTTGGGGCAAATCGGCGACATCGTGCACAACTTCGGCGCCGCGCTGTCCGGAAGTCAGAGCCAGGCCCGGAACCTGCTGGCCCGCCTCGACCGCTTCGTCGGCGTCTTCGATCAGCAACGCGACAACGTCATCGCTTCCATCGCAGCGATGAACCGGCTCGCCGCGACCTTGGCTTCCCAGCGGGACATTGTCAGCGCGGCACTGGAACGGATCCCGCCGGCGCTGGCGGTGCTCAATCGGGAACGCACCCGATTCACCACGGCCCTGGATAAATTGCGCATCTTCGCCGACACCGCCCGCGGATTGATCGACGATGCCGGGGCCGATCTGGTCCGCAACCTGCGTAACCTCGTTCCGACCGTCGCAGCGCTGGCCGATGTGGGCCCCGACATCGACGATGCGATCGCCTTCGCCCCGGTCTATCCGCTGGGCCAAAACCTCATCGACCGGGGGATCCGTGGCGACTACATGAACCTCTTTGTCACCATCGACCTGACTCAGCACCGCCTGAAGAAGGGACTGGCTGCCGGTACGCGGTGGGGGAACTCCGATCTGCCCTTGGTGCCGGCACCAGGAGATCCCGGCTACAACGCGTTCTACGGCGGGAATCCGGTGACCGCTCCGATCGCGGAGTCTCCCAACGGCCCACCGCCACCGGCAGTCGATCCGCCGCCGACCGGCCTCCCCCCGGGAACCGGCTGATGCTCACCCGATTCGTGCGCGTGCAACTGATCATCTTCACGATTGCGTCGGTGATCGGTGTCGCGACGATGCTGTTCCAGTACATCCAGGTGCCGACCCTGCTGGGGCTGGGCAGAATCACGGTGACCCTCGAACTTCCCGCCGCCGGCGGTCTGTACCGGTTCGGCAACGTCACCTACCGGGGCGTGGAGGTCGGCAAGGTCACCGCGGTCGACGTCAACCGGGACGGGGTCCGAGCGAAGTTGTCGTTGGCTGCCAGCCCGAAGATCCCCGAGCAACTGATCGCCGAGGTCCGCAGCGTCTCGGCGGTCGGTGAACAATATGTCGAACTGCTACCGGCGAACGGTGCCGGACCCTATCTGCGGAACGGCTCGGTGATCCCAGTGCGCAACACCAGGATTCCGCAACCGATAGGGCCGATGCTGGATCAGGTGAGTGAGCTGGTGGGTAGTCTCCCGAAGGACAGCATCTCCGCACTGCTCGACGAGACCTATCAGGGTCTGGGCGGCGCCGGCCCCGATCTGGGCTCCCTACTGGACTCCGCAGCAACACTGTCCCGGGACGGTCGCTCGGTTGGATCCGAGCTGCGAGTCCTCGTGGAGGACGGCGCGCCGCTGCTCGACGGCCAGGTGCAGGCCCAGCAGTCCACCCGAAGCTGGGCGAAGAGCCTAGCCGGGGTCATGGGACAACTCGCCGAGAACGACCCTCAGATCCGCACGGTTTTGCAGACGGGACCTACTCTGGCGCAAGAGGTTTCATTACTGTTGGACCAGGTCAGGCCGACGCTGCCGATCCTGCTCGCCAATCTTGTGAGTCTCGGTCAGGTCGGCGTGACCTACCGCCCCGGCCTGGAGCAGTTGTTGCTGCTGCTGCCGCCGGTGACGAGTTACTACCAGTCCTCCATGCCGAAGAACAATGCGACCGGAATACCGTTGGGCGACTTCCGCATATCGGTCGACGACCCGCCGGGGTGCACGGTCGGCTTTCTTCCGGCGTCGCAGTGGCGCTCGCCGGCCGAAACCACGACGGTCGACACCCCGGACGGGTTGTACTGCAAGTTGCCTCAGGATTCACCGATCGCCGTCCGCGGAGCCCGGAATCTGCCGTGCATGACCAGGCCGGGCAAACGGGCCCCAACGGTCGAGATCTGTGAGAGCGATCAGGAATTCATGCCGTTGGCCATGCGGCCACATGCGACGGGACCCGCACCGTTCGACCCCAGTCTGGTTGGCCAAGGCGTGCCGCTCGACGACCGAGCCGGCGGCGATGCGCAGATCTTCGGTCCGATCGAGGGGACGCCGCTGCCTCCGCCGGCGCCGGTTCCCCCGGGGCACCCGGCCGGAACGGTGGCGCCGAGCGCGGCGGAAACCACCGCGGAGTCTGGACCGGCCGTGGCCGTCGCCGAGTATGACCCGCGAACGGGACGCTACCTGGGCACCGATGGGCACAGCTATCGGCAGGCCGACCTGGTCGCCGGCCCGCGAGACTGGCGGGATCTGGTGCTCCGGCAGGAGACGACATGAGGGCCGTGGTCATGTCGGTAACTGTCGGAATGCTGCTGGCGGGTGTCTGTGCACCGCTCGCACACGCCGACGACGTGGCCATCAACGGGGTATACACCGCGGTATCGGATGGCGAATGGGCCAAGACCAATGAACGCTACGAGGACCGGCCGTCGTTGATCAGCACCTGGACCGTCAGCTCGACCTGTCAGAACTATCTGGACTGCACCGGGCGGGTCGTCAGCGACCACGGCTGGAGCGCCGATCTGAGCTATCGCAGCGGCCAATGGTGGGTAGCGCAAACGCTGCCCGACTGGATCAGGTGTCCGGACGGGTCGACCGCTCCCGGCAAACAAGGGTTTTCGTTCTGGCCCGACCGGGCCAACCCGGCGGTGCTTATCGGCTGGGACAAGACCGTCGGGCCCAGCGGCGCATGCGGTGTCAATCGGTGGCTCACCATCGAGATGCCGTTCACACTGACACCTCGGGCATGAGCGCCGCGGCCGCATCGCGTGATCACCTACGGCCCGCCGGACGTGGGCTTGCCCACACCCGGGCATCGGGATTGGAGCCCAACCCTCCCGTAGGGGTAGGGTTCGGTCGTCGCCGACGCACGGGTGACCTGACCCAACGCAGAGATTCCCGTTCAGGTCATTGATTCACCGTTCTGGCAACGACTTTCGCGCAACGTCGCGCGTCCCGATGGATCTTTGACATTCGCCACGCCGGCGTGCGGTGCGGTGCCGGAACGGAGCTGTGGTGAAACAACTGCCCGAGGCCATCACACCGCGCGAGCAGCAGTCGGTGTTGGCTACGTTGCGTTCACCGCGTCGGCTGCGCTCCGAGGTCCTGGCCGGCCTGGTGGTGGCACTGGCCCTGATCCCGGAGGCGATCTCGTTTTCGATCATCGCCGGGGTGGATCCTCGGGTCGGTCTGTTCGCGTCGTTCACGATGGCCGTCACCATCTCGATCGTCGGCGGTCGGCCGGCGATGATCTCGGCGGCCACCGGGGCCGTCGCGCTGGTGGTGGCACCGCTGGTGCACAGCCATGGGCTGAATTATCTGACCGCCACGGTGATCCTGGCCGGAGTGCTGCAGCTGGTCCTGGGCGGGCTGGGGGTCGCCAAGCTGATGAGGTTCGTGCCGCGCAGCGTAATGGTCGGGTTCGTCAATGCCCTCGCGATCCTGATCTTCCTCTCTCAGCTCCCGCATCTGCTCGGCGTGCCGTGGCTGGTCTACCCGATGGTCGCGGTGGCGATCGTCGTCATGGTGGCGCTGCCGAAGCTGACCACCGCGATCCCCGCCCCGCTGATCGCCATCGTGGTGCTCACCGTCGCGACCATCGGACTGGGATGGTCGGTGCCGAATGTGGGCGACGAAGGCGAACTGCCGTCGAGCCTGCCCGCGCTACTGATCCCCGATGTGCCGTTCACGCTGCAGACTTTCGGGGTGATCGCCCCCTACGCGCTGACGATGGCCGTGGTCGGATTGTTGGAATCGCTGATGACCGCCAAGCTCGTCGACGACATCACCGACACCCATTCCGACAAGTCCCGGGAGGCGCTCGGTCAAGGTGTCGCCAATGTCGTCACCGGTTTCTTCGGCGGCATGGGCGGCTGCGCGATGATCGGGCAGACCATGGTCAACGTCAAGGCCTGCGGTGCCCGTACCCGGATCTCCACCTTCCTGGCCGGGGTATTCCTGCTCGGGTTGGTGGTCGGCCTCGGCGACATCGTGGCGCTGATCCCGATGGCGGCGCTGGTCGCGGTCATGATCATGGTGTCGGTCGCCACGCTGGACTGGCACAGCGTCCACCCGAAGACGTTGCGGCGCATGCCCAAGAGCGAAACCGTCGTCATGCTGTCGACCGTCGGGGTCACGGTGGCCACCGGTAACCTCGCCTACGGAGTCGGAGTGGGCATCCTGACCGCCATGGTGCTGTTCGCCCGTCGCGTCGCTCACCTCACCGAGGTCGTCGACATCGCCCACCCGGACGAGCACACCCGCGTGTACGCGGTGCGGGGGGAGTTGTTCTTCGCCTCCAGCAACGACCTCGTCTATCAGTTCGACTACGCCGGCGACCCCGACAACATCATCATCGATGTGAGTCAAGCCGATATCTGGGATGCCTCGTCGGTGGCGACCCTGGACGCGATCACCACCAAGTACGCGGCCAAAGGGAAGACCGTCAGCATTATCGGGATGAACGACAACAGCGCCCAGCGACACGCACGGCTCAGCGGACGACTCACCGGGTCAAGTTGATCGGCACACCGAGGGGTCCATGATGAGCAGCCCGATCGCCGGCGAGCAGCATCTCCAGATTGGCGCGGTCGCCGCGCGAACCGCACTGTCGATCAAGACTATTCGCTATTACGACGAGGTGGGATTGGTCGTTCCGTCCGCTAGGTCGACGGGAGGTTTTCGGCTTTACACCGCAGCGGACGTCGACCGCCTGCTGTCCATCCGCCGGATGAAACCCCTGGGCTTCAGTCTCGATGAGATGCGCCGACTACTCGCGGCCCTGCATGCGCTGGACGCCGCGGACAGCACCGCCGTCGAAAACGCAGCTGCCAGGGCCTACGTCCTCGAATGTCATCGGCAGGCCCAAGATGCGTGCACCGAACTCGCCCGGCAACTGGCCTATGCCTGCGAACTGACCGAACAGCTCGCGCGCTACGACAACTGATCCGGTGCGGCCCCGTCAGCTCGCGCGGATCGTGACACCGCGAATCACGGTGTCACGGGCATGAATCAAGGAATCCCGTGGGCCGAGTGCGAGCAGTATGTTCTCCGGAATCCATTGCACCCCGATGATGCAGCGGGCCAGCATCTCCGCGTTCGGATGCTCGATGCTGATCTCTCCGCCGCGGATCCCTTCGGACAGCAAGGATTTCATCTGCCGAATGCGGGTGGTGAAGGCGGCGCCGGGATTCGGAGTGTCCGGCGGTGACTGTCGCATCCACGCCAGCTGGATCCGGAACTCGTCCGGAAAGCGGGTCAGCGCATTGATATTGACCCAACTCAGGGCATCCAACTTCTCGATCGGCGTCGATTTCGAGCGGAGCACCGCCGTCCACCCCGCGCCCACCCGCTGGCCGAACGCCAGCATGATGGACATCAGCAGCTCTTCCTTCGAGCCGATCAGGCGGTACACCGTTCCGGTTCCCATCCCGGCGGCCGCGGCGATATGGCGGACCGTGGTGCCCTCGTAGCCGCGCCGGCCGAACTCGGCGCGGGCGGCGGACCGCACTCGGTCGGCTTTGCTTTCGGAGTCCCCGTCGTCGCCGTCATCCCAGGTGTTCACCACCTCGTCGGCCGCGGCGAACGCCGCCGACTGGTCCAGCGCGGCATCAGCGGGCTGGCCGGTGGCCAGTCCCTGCAACAGTATTCGGCACAGAACGGTCGCGACGCGGTCACTCGGAGCATTGTTGCGGATCACGTCCAGCCCCACGTGCAGCATGGTCTGACAGATCCGGTCGGCCAGGATGGGAAGATCGATCTCGGCTCGGATATGACCGCTCCACCGGCCGGCCCGCAGGATCTGCAGCATGGCCTCCTGAATGGAGGTCGGCCGATGCCGGGTCAGTTCCATCAACTCCGGATCGGCACTGGGCCCCTCGTAGAACGACATCTGAAGAGCTGCCCGATGTTCGACCGCGCACGCTGCGATGGCACACCCCAGCGCGATGACCTGTTGGTCGATGGGGCTAGGGCTTGGATCGTCGAGACGACCGAGAGCGTCCTGACCGATGCGGTCCAGATCGGCGTGATACCGCCGGATCAACTCGATGAGGATCGCTTCTTTGGATTCGAAATGGTGGTAGAGGCTGCCGGCGAGGATGCCGGCCGCGTCGGCGATCTGCTGCAACGAGGTCCGCAGGCCGGAATTGGCGATCACGGTGTTCGCCGTCTGCAGGATTTCGGTACGCCGACTGGCGTCCCCGGTCACGACACCGTTGCTCACCGCTTCTTGCACGGTTACCGACTCCGTCCTACCTCTGGCGCAGCAATCCCACCGGTGCGCTCGGGCACGAGGATTCTGCCGCGATTCTACCGGCCGAACCGGCACCGTGGCGGTACCGCTGAAGCGGCGGCTTCAGATGCTGAGTTTGCGGTAGCGCTGCAGTCGGCGAAACCCGGCTGTCGGTGCCGGCCCAACGACCGGTCGTACCGCCGTCTCGGCCCGGCGGCGGACGTCGTCGACGTCGAGGCCGGTACCGATGGCGACCAAAGCATTGGTCCGGGCTTTCGGTGGGGCCGCCCCAATGTGGATCGTCGTTCCGACCGTATTGACGAGGTAGCGCCGCGACCGCTCTCGGGACCGCACCGCGACGGTGCCCTTCATCCGGTAGACCCCGGCCGGCGGATTCTCCAGTAGGTCGAGCAACGCACCCGGGTCGACGTCACCGGTGCTGGTCACGGTCACCGACGCGGCGTGGGTGCCGTCGCGGTGGTGAAGGTGCAGGTGAGGCTCGGGTTCGCTCCTGCCGTCGGCCAGGAACAGCTCGCGCATGGACAGCTGCCCCGAATCCTCGACGGTGTCGGCGATGTCGAACAGCAACGTGGGGTCGATCTTCCCGGCGACCGCGCCGACCACATGCACCGCCGGGTTGGATTCCCGAATACGCGCTTCGATTCGGTCGAGTTGGGCCGCGCGGTCCCGCTCCGCGATCTGGTCCAGCTTGTTGACCACCACCAGCGACGATGCCGAGTAACGGGCCGGGGGGCTGGGATCGCGATCCACCGTCTCGAAGTGTGAGGCCGCGTCGATGACGTCGACGACACCGCCGAGCCGGACGTTCTCGACGCCGCTGAACCGGATCATCCGGCCCACTGCGACTGGCTCGGCCAGCCCGCTGGCCTCGACGATGATCGCGTCCAGCCGCAATCGCGGGTCGGCCAGTTTGGCCAGCGCCCCGTCGAGTCCACCTTCGTCGGGCAGGCAGCAAATGCACCCCCCGGCGATCGAGGCGGGTTCGTCCACCTGCCCGGTGACCAGGGATGCATCAACATTGAGGTCACCAAAGTCGTTGATCACCACACCAATCCGCGCATCGGGGGCGCGCAGCACGTGGTTGAGTAGCGTGGTCTTGCCTGCGCCGAGGTAGCCGGTCAGCGCGATCACGGGTAGCGCTGCCACGGCACCACCTCTCTGCTTGGTCGGGGCTTCGCGACCGAGTGTAGAGGTCGCGGCCGGCCGGTCGAGATCCGCTCACAGCTCAGGGCGGACCGCGCCGCGGAACTCACGTGTCGGTCCCAAAAAATTGTTCAGCGTGAGTTACGGCTGCTGCGGCACACTAGATCGGGGTGGGGTCGGGAAACGATATTTCCGCGTCGCCGGGCATCGCGCTGATCCCGAGGCGGTCACACACCTCGAGAACCTCGTCGACGATGCCGTCGGGCACGACGAACGGCTCCAGCGCCGACACCTCGTCGAGGTGCGCGTGAATGTCTTCGACGGTCGGCGAGCTATCGGCGGTTGCCAGCCAGCCGTGCCCGAGTCCGACGAAAACCCGTGCGTAGCGTCCCGCGCATGCGGAGTAGTTGCGGTGCGTGAAATTGCAGGCCTTGCTGGCCAGGAATACCACCAACGGGGCGACCAGGTCAGGCCGGATGGCGCGCATGAACCCCGACTCGCGCAGGAACTGTTCATCGCCCACCGTCTCGGTCACCATCCGTGAAAAACCGGTGGGTAAAACCGTATTCGACGAAATCCCATGCTCAGCACCTTCGATGGCAATGACATTGGAAAGGCCCACCAGGCCGGTCTTGGCGGCCGCGTAATGGGCTTCCATCGGCTGCCCGAAGTTGCCTGCCGACGATGAGATGAACACGAACCTCCCGTACCGCTGTTTCATCATCGCCCGGTATGCGGGCTGGCTCAGGTAGAAGCCGCCATCGAGATGCACCCGCAGCATCCGGCGCCATTCGTCGGCCGAGAGTTGTTCGAATGGAATGCTGTTGAAGATCCCGGCATTGCTGATCACGACGTCGAGCCGTCCGAACGCCCTGATCGCGGTGTCGACGATCACCTGACCGCCCTCGGGGTTGTCCACCGAGTCGTGGGACGCCACGGCCCGGCCGCCGGCCGCCGTGATCTCCTCGACCACACCGTCTGCCACCGTGACGTCGGCACCGTCGCCATGCATGGTGCTACCGAGGTCGTTGACCACCACGGACGCGCCGCGGCGCGCCAGCTCCAGGGCGTAGTGCCGGCCGAGGCCCCGGCCCGCGCCGGTCACAATCGCGACTTGCCCGTGGAAATCGATCATCTCGAAAACTCCCGATATTGCGGTCGCCAATCGATTGACTGCTCAGAGGGTGAACCTTATTCTGGAACAGATATTTGGTCAACAGAGGGCGGGCGGCGAACTGGAGGGCATGGGTGCACAGCGACGGGGACGACGCTCGCGTCGGAGCGCTGGGCATGTTCGCATCGGCGCTGGCGGGTCGCCCGGTGGGGGTTTCGCCGCTGGCAGCGGGTGAACCGTCCTGGACCGATGGCCAGACCATCTTTCTCGATCCGACCGCACCGGCGGTCGATTGCACCGCATCCGTTGCCGTGCATGCCTCGCTGATCGCGGCCGGCAGTCTGGAACCCGAGGTGGTCCGGGCATTGGTCCGTCACCCGCGACAAGCCAAGAGGTACCTCGCCGTGGAGGCCCATCGTGCGCTTGTCGCCAACGGCACGATGTTGCCGCCGCGGCTGGGGGTGCTGGCGGATCGCGCCGTCGCAGGCCTGAGCGGTTCGAGCGCGAGGTCGCTCGAAGTTGCCGGCGGCAAGCAGCCGCTACAGGTCGCGCCGTGGGAGTTCGGTGTGCTTCGCCCCAAGAAAATCCTGACGGCATCGGCCGCGGCGGCCGAGCAGGTGGACCACGAAACGGTCGGTCACGCTCCGCGGAGCCAGCCCCGCCAGGAGTTGGAGGAACTGGACGACGGCGAGATCGACGACTCCGATGACCCCGACCTGTTCTCCAGTCCGGTCGGCGGGGGCGGGGCAATCGGGAAACTTCTGAAGAAGTTGCTGTCGTCTGCTCGGAAGACGGGTGGGAAGGGCGCCGGGCCGCCCGGTGCCGACGCACCCACCCACCGGACCAACTCGGCCAACCGGGGCGCCTACGCGGTGTCATCCCTGGCAACGCTCAACAGCGACGACACGGCCGACATCGAGAAGGACGGCCTCAAGTATCCGGAGTGGGATGCCGAGCACCGCAACTATAAACCGGACTGGTGCACCATCCGCGAGGTGCAGCCGGAGATCAAACCCGCTGCCACGCAGGAGGTCGAGGGCGCCATCGGCGTGCGGCGTCCGCTCGCTCGGCTCGGGATGGGCCTGCACCGCCGCCACCGCCAGCCCCAGGGCGACGACATCGATCTCGACGCGGCCGTCGAAGCGCGCGTCGAGGCCAGAGCCGGATCGGTGCCCGAGGAGTCGGTCTACCTGGACAGCTTGCGACGTCGGCGCGACCTGTCAGTGCTACTGCTGCTTGATATCTCGGGTTCAGCCGCCGAACCCGGGACGGTCGGGAGAACGGTGCACCAACAACAGCGTGCGGCCGCCGCGCACCTCATGGTCGCGTTGCACGATCTGGGCGACCGGGTGTCCCTGTACGCATACTATTCGCAAGGGCGCTCGGCGGTGAACATGGTCCCGGTCAAGCGGTTCGACGATCACCTCGACGCGCGGATCTTCCGACGACTCAACAGCCTGGAGCCCGGTGCATACTCGCGCCTCGGCGCTGCGATCCGGCACGGCTCAACGATTCTGGAGGAGCGCGGCGGCACCTCCCGTCGACTGCTGGTCGTCCTGTCCGATGGCCTCGCCTATGACCACGGATACGAACGGGCCTACGGCGCCGCTGACGCGCGGCACGCGCTGGCCGAGGCGCGCCGCCGGGGAACCGGGTGCGTGTGCCTGACCG
Source organism: Mycolicibacterium sp. MU0053 (assembly GCF_963378095.1). Taxonomy (NCBI): domain Bacteria; kingdom Bacillati; phylum Actinomycetota; class Actinomycetes; order Mycobacteriales; family Mycobacteriaceae; genus Mycobacterium; species Mycobacterium burgundiense. The sequence goes on along the minus strand of NZ_OY726397.1, from coordinate 4,924,698 downwards.
TCGGTGCCAGCACGGACGTGGTGTCGCTGGGCAAGGTGTTCGGAAGCACCGCGCACGCCACGATCGCCCGGCCGGACCAGCTGGCGAACGTCATCGGGCCGATGTTCAGATCGGCGATCCGTTCGGGGGAAGTCCGCAGGAGGGTGTCGTGATGGGGCCCTGGAGAAAGGTGTGTTGATGTCGAATGAATCCGGGCTCGTCTACCAGAACGGGGTGGACCCGCAGGCGGCGAGCACCCGACCGTATTACCAGCCGGTGGGCAATGAGGATGCGGTGTTCAAAGCGGCCTTCCGCCAGGGCCTCTCGATTGTCTTGAAAGGTCCCACCGGCTGCGGAAAGACCCGCTTCGTGGAGGCCATGGCCCACGACCTCGGCCGGCCGCTCATCACGGTCGCCTGCCACGACGACCTCACCACCGCCGATCTGGTCGGCCGGTACCTGCTGCGGGGCGACGAGACGGTTTGGGTCGACGGTCCCCTGACCCGGGCCGTGCGCGAGGGCGCGATCTGCTATCTCGACGAGGTGGTCGAAGCGCGGCAGGACACCACCGTGGTCTTGCACCCGCTGGCCGACTACCGGCGGCAGTTGCCGATCGAACGGCTCGGCATCACTCTCGACGCGGCCCCGGGGTTCGGCCTCGTCGTGTCCTATAACCCGGGCTACCAAAGTGTGCTCAAGGATCTCAAGGATTCGACCCGGCAGCGCATGGTCGCGATCGAATTCGGTTTCCCCGAGCCGGATATCGAGGAGGGCATCGTCGCTCGCGAGGCCGGGGTGGACCATTCCACCGCGGTCGAGCTGGTGCGGTTCGGGCAGGCGATCCGGCGCCTCGAGACCGGCGGGCTGCGGGAGGTCGCGTCCACTCGCGTGCTCATCGCCGCGGGGCGCCTCATTGTCGAGGGGCTGTCGACCGTCGAGGCGGCCCGCGTGGCCATTGCGGGCCCGCTCACCGACGACGCGGCCGTGCTACGTGGACTGCGCGAAATGATCGATCTCTACCTGGGCCGCCCGGCGCCGAATCATTGACGCTCCAGTCCCGCCGCCGATAGGATCGCAACAAATATTAGGTTACACATGGGGTACGGCCCGGAACCCCACCTCGGAGGTCAAATGTCGTACGAGAGCACCGCAGAGCCCATCAAGGTCGGCTACCTGATGGACTTCACCTTGCCGCCGGGGTTCCCGGAGGAGTTGATGGGCTCTTTCACCCAGACCTTCGATCTGGTATTCGAAGAGGCGGTCCAACAGGGACTGATGGATCGGCCGGTGCAGATGATCTACCGCGAGGTCGAGGGTCTGCCGAAGGGTTCGGTCAAGGCGGTCATCGATGCGTACGGCGAACTCGTCGACGAGGGCTGCCTGGTGGTGTTCGGGCCGAACATCACCGACAACTGCGTGCCGGTGCGGGAAGCGATCGAGGAGCGATTCAAGGTCCCGGCCATCAGCGTCACCGGCACCGATGACTGGCTCGGGGAGTGGACCTTCGCCTTTCCGCAGGGGTCGCTGACCGACGAGCCGATCTTTCTCATCGACCTGATCGCCAAGCGCGGATTGACCGAAATCGGGGTGCTGGTAGAGCAGAACCTCATTGGCGAGACCTATCTGAAGAACCTGCGAAGTGCCGCTCGGCGCAGGAACATTCGCATCGTCGCGGAGGCCGCGATCGCCCAGACCGCCCAGGACATCGACGAGGCCGTCCGCACCCTGCACGAGGCGAAGGCCGAGGCGATCGTCCACCTCGGATTCGGGTTCGGGATCGTGTTCATCAATCCCGCGCTCGAGGCCGTCGACTGGGATCCACCGCGCTTCACCACCACCGCGTTCCAGAACGCGTGGGTCAACCCCATCATGTGGAACGCCTTCCTGGGCTGGATCGGGGTCGATCAGTACGACGAGGGCAACCCGGTGGGGCAGGCCTGGCTCGATCGGTACGCGACGAGGTACGACGGCAGTCGTCCCGAGTACTGCGTGTCGGTGGTGAACCACGATGTCGCCGCCACGTTGGTGCGGGCGTTCGCCGACGCACATCCGCTGAGCCCGCGCGGCGTCAAGGAAGCCCTCGAGCGGGTCAAGATGATGCCCGCCGCCTCCGGCGCGCCCGGCACCCGGGTGTCCTTCGGCAAATGGACCCGACGGGCGTGGATGGGCTCGGGGTATCTGGTGGCACGGACCCTCGACGCGGACGGCATCAATTCGCATCTGGTCGATCGCTTCGGCGAGGAAGGCTGACACCGATGGACGTGCCGATCCGAGACCCCCGATGACCACCGAGGAGACCCCGCTGGTCACGGAGAAGACACCGGGCGAGGCCAGCAGCAAGTCCGCGGGCAACGGGCCGAACTGGGGTCGGTGGCTCGGCGCGTTCGCGCTCGTCGCCTTCTTCGGGATCTTCATCGCCTTCGCGCGCACCGAGGTCCACCCCCGGGTCGCGAATCCGAACCTCGAAGGCCGGCCCCGGCCGGTGGAGTTCCTCTTCGGCTTCGACGGCTGGCTGTGGGTCCACCAGATCGGCACCGTGGTGCTGCTGGTGATCCTGGTCGCGATCTTCGTCCGGGGCTGGCGCCGCGATCCGGGCAGCCCGATCATGCTGATGTTCCTGTGCACCACGCTTATCGTGTGGCAGGACCCGATCATGAACTGGGCGCCGTTCGCGGTCTACAACCCCGAACTCATTCACTGGCCCGAGAATTGGCCGCTGATCATGCTGTCGCCGACGGTCGAGCCGTTCATCGTGTTCGGCTACGTCGCGTTCTACTTCGCGCCGTTCTTCCCGGCGATCTGGATTCTGCGCAAGTGGCAGGCCAAGCACGGCCCCACGGCGTTCGTGTCGCGGCATCCGTTGATCAGCCTGGGCCTGCTGGTGCTGGTCATCGGGTTCGTCTTCGACGCCATTCTCGAGGTGAGCCTGGTCCGCACCGGCCTGTACATCTATTCGCAGGCGATCCCGTTCGGAACGCTGTTCCCCGGCACGACCTTCCAATTCCCGCTGATCTGGGAGTCGCTGGCGGTGACGTTCGTGATGATCCCGGCGGCGGTCCTGTGCTACCGCGATGACACCGGCAAGTCGGTCGCCGAGAAACTCGCGGCCCGGGCGCGACTGTTCCCGACGAAGCCGGCGCTGGGCACCTTCCTGGTGATGTTCGTCATCATCAACGTCGCCTACTTCGCCTACGGATCCTGGTTCGCCGCGATCAAGGCGAGCGGGCTGGCGACCGCGGTGGCCTGCCCGTGGCCGTACCCCGAGGCCAAAGTGTATGACCCACAAGGCTATTTCGAACGCGAGGGCGCCGAGGGGCCGTTCTCGGTCGGAAAGTGGGCCACCTGGCAGAGCGGCCTGCCGAACGGGCGGCCCGACGTCGAACCGCCGCCGCCGGGTGAAGGCAACTGCGCGCCGGAGAACCAGGATGGCTGAGCCGCGCACCGTCGTCGTCACCGGAGCGTCGCGGGGCCTGGGCTTCACCTCGGCCGTGCGCCTCTATCGCGAGGGGTGGCGCGTGGTCGCCGCGATGCGCACCCCCGATCGCGGGATGCCGCTGCTGCGGGAGGCGACCGGGGCGAGCGAGGACGACGACCGACTGATCGCCGTCCAGCTGGACCTGATGGACACGGCGTCGATCGCCGCTGCCGCCAAGGTTATCGAGGAGACGGTCGGTGCGCCCTACGCGCTGGTGCACAACGCCGGGATTTCCGCCGCGGGCATGGTGGAGGAAGCGGATGTCCAGCTGTGGCAGGACATGTTCGCCACCCACGTCATGGGGCCGGTCGCGCTGACCAAGGCTCTGCTGCCCGCTATGCGCGCTGCGGGTCAGGGGCGCATCGTGGTGATCTCCAGCGCGGGCGGGGTGCGCGGACAGCCGGGCATCGCGGCGTACTCGGCGGCCAAGGGGGCGCTGGAGCGGTGGGGCGAGTCGATGGCCGGCGAGATCGCGCCGTTCGGGCTGGGCGTGACGGTGCTGGTGACCGGCACCTACGACACCGACATCATCACCGACGCGGGCACCATCGACGATCGGATTCTCGACGGGCCCTACGCCCGGGTGCACGACACCATGAACACCCGGGGAAGGTTTGCGATGAGCTTTGCCCGTCCGCCGGAGAAGTTCGCCGATGGTCTGTTGCGGGCACTGGGGGACCGGGCCCCATTTCGTCGCCGCGGTGTCGGCGCCGAGGCGTCGATGTTGTTGGTGGCCAACAGAGTTCTGCCCGCCGCCGGGATGCACCACATGTCCCGCCTGGTCCTCGGCATTCCGAGGCAGGGTGCCATGCGGGGCGGCGCGGTGCCGTTGACCGCCGCGCAGCGGGCCATGGTGCTGGCCGCCAAAGTCCTTCCGCAGCCGGTCCTGCGCCGCCTCGGCGAGGCGGCCGAGCGGCGGCATGCCAAGAAATCCACCGAGAAGAAGAGTGAGACCGATGGCTGAGGCCCCGGCTGTGACGTTCGAGTCCAGAATGTTGATCGACGGCAAACTCGTCGACGGTGAGGCCGGCACCTTCACCAACATCAACCCCTCGAACGAAGACGTGCTCGGCGAGGTGGCCGACGCGTCGACGGCGGACATGCGCCGCGCGATCGAGGCCGCCCGCCGGTCGTTCGACGACAGCGACTGGTCGCGCCAGCATCAACTGCGCAAGCGGTGCCTCGAGCAGCTGCATGAGGCCATCGAAGCCGAAGTGGAGGAACTGCGGGAAGAGTTGATCCGCGAGGTGGGTGCGCCGCGCGCATTGACCCATGGCCCGCAGTTGGACGCCCCGCTCGCCGACGGCCTCAGGTATCCGGCCCGGTTGATCGAAACCTTCCCGTGGGAAATCGATCTCGGCGACACCGTGGTCTCGGTCACCGGCGTCAACACCACCCGCAAGGTCTGGCACGAGCCGGTCGGCGTGGTCGGTGCCATCGTGCCGTGGAATTTCCCGTTCGAGGTGAGCATCAACAAGCTCGGACAGGCGCTTGCGGCGGGCAACACCGTGGTGCTCAAACCCGCGCCCGACACCCCCTTCAACGCCACCCGGCTGGGACGGCTTATCGCCGAGCACACCGACATCCCCGCCGGTGTGGTGAATGTGGTGACCGCTTCGGATCACCTTGTCGGCGAAGAGCTGACCATCTCGCCCAAGGTGGACATGATCTCGTTCACCGGCTCCACCGGGGTCGGTAAACGCATCATGGAGAAGGGGGCCGCAACCATGAAACGGCTGTTCCTCGAACTCGGCGGTAAGTCGGCCACCATCGTTCTGGACGACGCCGACTTCAATACTGCGTGCCTGCTCGGCATCGGGCCGTTGATGCACGCCGGCCAGGGATGCGCGGCGCCGACCCGGATGCTGCTGCCCCGCTCCCGGTATGACGAGGGCGTCGCGATCCTGCAGGGCATGTACCAGAACATGGCCGCCGGCGATCCCCAGGACCCCGGCACCCTGTGCGGCCCGGTGATCTCGGCCAGGCAGCAGTCCCGCATTCTGGGCTACATCCGGAAGGGCATCGACGAGGGCGCGAAGATGCTGGTGGGCAGCACCGAACCGCCCACCGAGTTCGACAAGGGATTCTGGGTCAGCCCAACACTTTTCATCGACGTCGACAACAAGATGACCATCGCGCAGGAGGAGATCTTCGGGCCCGTCCTCGCGGTCATCCCCTATGACGACGAGGACGATGCGGTTCGCATCGCCAACGACAGCGCGTACGGCCTCGCCGGAAACGTGATGTCGAATTCGCTGGAGCGCTCCCTGGCGGTGGCGCGACGGTTGCGGGCGGGATTCATCGGGCTCAACGGCACCGCCGGGTACGGCGCGGACACCCCGTTCGGCGGCTACAAGGACAGCGGCGTGGGCCGGCAGAACGGCCTCGTCGGCTTCAGTCAGTACACGGAAGTGAAATCGGTGGCCTATCCGGCTCAGTGATCTTTGCTTGCGCCAAGCACGTTCATCCCTCAAGGAGCAGCATGGAGCAGCTATTCGACGACCTCGACGACTTCGGGTCCTTCGACGACGCGATATCCGGTGACGTCCGCGACCCGTACACCGAACTGGCCCGGTTGCGCCACGAGCAGCCCGTACAACGGTTGGAAACCTCCGGTGCGCTGCCGCACGAGGAGTCGTTGCCGATGTTCATCGTGTACCGCTACGAGGAAGTGCAGCAGATGCTGCGCGACAACCAGACTTTCTCGTCGGCCAGCGTGATCGCGGCGTTCGGACCGGTGCTGGGTGAGCGGGTCATGCTCGGCATGGACGAACCGGTGCACGGCCGGCTACGCGCCCTGGTGCAGAAGGCGTTCACGCAGAAGGCGTTGGCGCGCTGGGAGGACGAGTTGGTTGGCAGGGTGGCCAACGACCTGATCGACAAGTTCGCACCGAACGGCAAGGCCGACCTCGTCAAGGAGTTCACCTTCGACTACCCCAGCCAGATCATCGCGGGCCTGCTGGGACTGCCCGAAGCGGACTACCCGCAGTTCCAACGGTGGTCGATCTCCCTGCTGAGCTGGCTGATGAACCCCGAACGTGGCCTGGCGGCGTCGGCGGCGTTGTGTGAGTACTTCGCGCCGATCCTCGAGGCGCGCCGCGCCGAGCCCCGCGAGGATCTCATCAGCGCATTGGCGGCCGCCGAAATCGACGGGGAGAAGCTGGCCGACGAGGAGATCTTCTCGTTTTTGCGGCTGCTGCTGCCCGCCGGCGTGGAAACCACGTACCGGGCGTTGGGCAGCCTGCTGCTGGCGCTGCTGTCGGAGCCGGCCCAGCTGGACGCCGTCCGCGCGGATCGGTCGCTGCTGCCCCAGGCCATCGAGGAGGGCGTGCGGTGGGAAGCACCCCTGCTGACCATCACTCGCGTGGCCACGCGCGACACGGAACTGGCGGGAGTGCAGATCCCGGCCGGCGCGACGGTGATGCCGATGTTGGGATCGGCCAACCGGCAGGAGGACCGGTACCCCAACCCGAACGCATTCGACATCTTCCGCACTCCGAAGGGCAACCTCGGCTGGGGGCACGGGGTACACGTCTGTCTGGGTATGCACCTCGCGCGCCTCGAGATGCGCGCTGCGATCAACCTGCTGCTCGACCGGTTGCCGAACCTCCGACTGGATCCCGACGCGGACGACCCGCACATCCGTGGCCAGGTGTTCCGATCACCCACCGCGGTCCCGGTCCTGTTCGACTCGCAGTAGGACGTGGAGCTCGTCCTAGCGTCCAGCCGCGAACCAGGTGCGGCTATCGTGTCCTGAGGTGCCGATTCTCGGCCGCCGAAGTCGGGCGCTGCCGCCAGACTCACCGGCACGCCGTCCAAGGAGCTGTTACGTGACCCTTAACACCGTTGCGCTCGAACTCGTGCCGCCGAACGCCGAGCTCGGCCGCGACCGCGCGATCGAAGAGGCACACAAGGTGCGGGAGGCGGCCTCGGCGACCGGGCTGGAGGGCCGGATCGGGCACGTAATGATGCCCAGCATGATCGAGGAGGACGGCGACCGCCCCATCGAGATGAAGCCCAAGATGGACGTCCTGGACTACTGGCAGACCATCAGGCCGGAACTGCCCGGGGTCAGCGGGTTGTGCACCCAGGTCACCGCGTTCATGGATGAGCCGACGTTGCGCCGGCGCGTGCTGGACCTGCGCGGAGCCGGCATCGAGGGGATCGCCTTCGTCGGCGTCCCGCGCACCATGAACGACGGGGAAGGCTCGGGTGTCGCCCCCACCGACGCGTTGTCGATCTTCGAGGCCGAGGTGCCGAACCGCGGCGCGATCCTGATTCCGACCCGCGACGGGGAACACGGCCGGTTCAACTTCAAGTGCGACCGCGGCATCACCTACGGGCTGACGCAGCTGCTGTATTCCGACGCGATCGTGGACTTCCTGGCCCGATTCGCCGCCGAGACCGACCACCGCCCCGAGATCCTGCTGTCGTTCGGGTTCGTGCCGCAGGTCGAGACCAGAGTCGGTCTGATCAACTGGCTGATCCAGGACCCCGGTAACGCCGCGGTCGCCGAGGAACAGGCCTTTGTCAAAACGCTGGCCGCGGCCGAACCGGCCCAGCGCCGCCGGCAGATGCTCGACCTCTACCAGCGGGTCATCGACGGGGTTGCCGACCTCGGCTTCCCGCTGAGCATCCACCTGGAAGCCACCTACGGGGTGAACAAGGCCGCCTTCGACACCTTCGCGGAGCTGCTGGCCTACTGGTCCCCGCCTATCCTCGACTGAGTGTCTGAGCCTTCGTCGCGCGAGGCGGTGCGTGATCTGCGCTCCCGCCTGGCTGGACTGACGCTGCGCGACGCCGCCCGGCTGGGGCGACGGGTGAAGAATCTGCGGGATCCGGCGCCGGACGTGCTGCACAAAATCGACACCCAGATCGCGGCGGGCGAGCGGCTGGTGGCCGTGCGGCGCGCCGCCGTGCCCGAGGTCACCTACCCGGACCTGCCGGTCAGCGCCAGCCGCGGCGAGCTGGCCGCTGCCATCAACGCCCACCAGGTCGTCGTGGTGGCCGGCGCGACCGGCTCGGGCAAGACCACGCAGCTGCCCAAACTGTGTCTGGAGTTGGGCCGCGGGATCCTCGGCACCATCGGTCACACCCAGCCTCGTCGGTTGGCGGCCCGCACCGTGGCTCAGCGCATCGCCGACGAGCTGGGCACCCCGTTGGGTGAGACCGTCGGCTACACCGTCCGGTTCACCGACCAGGCCAGCGACCGGACCCTGATCAAACTGATGACCGACGGCATCCTGTTGGCCGAGATCCAACGGGACCGCAGGCTGCTGCGATACGACACGCTGATCCTCGACGAGGCGCACGAGCGCAGCCTCAATGTGGATTTCCTGCTGGGCTATCTGCGCGAGTTACTACCGCGCCGACCCGACCTGAAGGTGATCGTGACTTCCGCGACGATCGAACCCGAACGGTTCGCGGAGCACTTTCGGGGGGCGCCGATCGTGGAGGTGTCCGGCCGGACGTACCCCGTGGAGATCAGGTATCGCCCACTGGAAATGGTGACGACGTCAGACGACGACGATTCCGACCCCGACGACCCCGACCGCGAGATCATCCGCACCGAAACCCGCGACCAGACCGAGGCGATCCTCGACGCGGTCGCGGAGTTGGCCGCCGAACCGCCCGGTGACGTGTTGGTGTTCCTGTCCGGCGAGCGTGAGATCCGGGACACGGCAGAGGCTTTGCGGGCCGCCCACACCGGCGGCCGCGAGCTGGAGGTGCTACCGCTGTACGCCCGGCTGCCCACCGCCGAGCAGCAGCGGGTGTTCGCGCCGCGGCCCGACAGTAACCTGAGCCGTCGAATCGTGTTGGCCACCAACGTGGCCGAGACATCCCTGACAGTCCCCGGGATCCGTTACGTCGTCGATCCCGGCACCGCCCGGATCTCCCGCTACAGCCGGCGCACCAAGGTGCAGCGCCTGCCGATCGAGCCCATCTCACAGGCCTCGGCCGATCAGCGCGCGGGCCGCTCCGGGCGCACCGCCCCCGGCGTCTGCATCCGGCTGTACTCGGAAACGGACTTCGAGACGCGGCCGCGCTACACCGACCCGGAGATCCTGCGCACCAACCTTTCCGCGGTGATCCTGCAGATGGCCGCCTTGGGACTGGGCGACATCGATCGCTTCCCGTTCCTCGATCCACCGGACAGCCGCAGCATCCGCGACGGCGTGCAATTGCTGCAGGAACTGGGCGCCTTCGACGCCGCGGGGGCGATCACCGCCCTCGGCCGACGGCTGGCGCAGCTGCCGGTCGACCCCAGGATCGGCCGGATGATCCTGGCCGCCGCCGACCAGGGTTGCGTGCGGGAGGTACTGGTGCTCGCGGCCGCGCTGTCGATCCCGGACCCGCGGGAGCGGCCCACCGACCGCGAGGACGCGGCCCGGCAAAAGCACGCCCGGTTCGCCGATGAACACTCCGACTTCGTGTCCTATCTGAACCTGTGGAACTACCTCAGCGAACAGCGAAAGGCACGCTCCGGCAGTGCGTTCCGACGCATGTGCCGCGAGGAGTTCCTGCATTACCTGCGCATCCGGGAATGGCAGGACCTGGTCGGGCAGCTGCGCAGTATCGCCGCCGGCCTGGGCATCCGGGCCGACGAGAGCGCCGATGAGCCGACGGATCCGGACCGGGTCCACGCGGCGTTGGCGGCGGGCCTGCTCTCACACATCGGGCTGCGCGAAGGCGACACCCGGGAGTACCAGGGAGCGCGGAACTCGCGCTTCGTGCTCGCGCCCGGATCGGTGTTGACCAAGCGGCCGCCGCGCTGGCTGGTGGTCGCCGAACTGGTGGAAACCAGCCGACTCTACGGCCGGATCGCGGCGCGAATCGAACCGGAAGCCATCGAGGCCATCGCCGGTGATCTGGTGAAACGCTCCTACAGCGAACCACATTGGAGCTCCAAACACGGCACCGCGATGGCCTATGAGCGGGTGACGCTGTACGGCCTGCCGCTGGTGGTGCGGCGTCGGGTGAACTACGCCCAGATCGACCCGGAACTGGCGCGCGAACTCTTCATCCGGCACGCCCTGGTGGACCGCGAGTGGGACACCCGGCATCACTTCTTCCGCGATAACAACGCGTTGCTCGACGAACTCGCCGACATGGAGGAACGGGCGCGGCGGCGCGATCTGGTGGTCACCGACGACGAGATCTACGCGCTGTACGACGCCCGGATTCCGGCCGACATCGTCTCCGCCCGCCATTTCGACGCCTGGTGGCGAAAGCAGCGGCAGCGTGCCCCGCAGTTGCTCACCTTCACCCGCGAGCAGTTGCTGCGCAGCGATGACAAAGCCGAGCACCCCGATGTCTGGCGGGCCGACGATGTGGCCTTACCGCTGACCTACCGGTTCGAACCGGGCGCCGACGACGACGGGGTCACGGTGCATGTGCCCGTCGAAGTGTTGGCACGGTTGGGCGGTGACACTTTCGCCTGGCAGGTCCCGGCGTTGCGGGAAGAGTTGATCACCGCTTTGATCCGTTCGCTGCCAAAGGACCTGCGCCGCAACTTCGTCCCGGCGCCGGACACCGCCCGGGCCGTGCTGCCGGAACTGGACGCCGAAACCGAGCCGCTGCTGGACGCGTTGCAGCGGGCGTTGCGCCGGCGTACCGGAGTGGTGGTGCCGGTGTCCGCCTTCGACCTGGACAAGGTTCCGGCGCACCTGCGTGTCAACTTCGCCGTCGAGAACGTCGACGGCTCAGAGGTGGCGCGCGGCAAGGACATCGACGCGCTGCGGGAGAGCCTGGCCGGGACCACTCGCGCCGCGGTTGCCGAGGCGGTCGCGGCGGGGGTGGAACGCGCCGGGCTGCGCGCATGGCCCGACGACCTGGCGACGCTGCCGCAAACCGTGGAGTCGGTGCGCGCCGGCAACCCGGTGCGCGGCTATCCGGCGCTGGTGGACGCGGGCCAGACGGTGGACGTGCGGGTGTTCCCGACACCGGAGAAACAGCGCACGGCGATGCGCAACGGCACTCGGCGGCTGCTGCGACTCGCGGTGCCCGTCCCGGTCAAAGCCATCGAGCGCGGCCTGGATCCCCGCGTCAGACTGGTGCTCGGTAACAATCCGGACGGTTCGTTGGCCGCGTTGATCGAGGATTGCGCCGACGCCGCCACTGACGCCCTGATGCCCGAGCCGGCATGGACCGCTGCGGAGTTCGCCACCCTGCGGGCCAGGGTTGCCGCCGAGTTGGGGCCCCGAACCCGCGACATCCTCACCAAAGTAGAGCGGGTGCTGGCGGCCTATCACGCTGTGCAGGTGGCGCTCCCGGACCGTCCCGGGGCGGCCGAGGCCGAGGCGATCGCGGACATCCGCGAGCAGCTCGCGGATCTGTTGCCGACCGGATTCGTCAGCGCCACCGGAGCAGCGCACCTGGCTGATCTGGCCCGCTATCTCACCGCGATCGGTCGCCGCCTGGAGCGGTTGCCGCAGGCCCCGGCCGCCGACCGGGACCGGATGCTGCGCGTACATGCGGTCCAGGACGCCTATCATGAGCTACTGCAGTCGATTTCGTCAGCACGGACGGCCGCACCGGAGGTTCGGGAGATCGCCAGACAGATCGAGGAACTGCGGGTCAGCCTGTGGGCGCAACAACTGGGCACCCCGCGGCCGGTCAGCGAACAGCGGATCTACCGGGCCATCGACGCCGTGCTGGGGTGACCGGTCAACCCTTGAAGTACACGAGCTGGTGCGTGGTCGCCAGCAGGTTTCCCGACCGCGACCAGAGTTCGGCGGACTGATCGAAGTAACCGGCCGTAAACCGGTTGCCGCGTGCGGTGGCCAGCACGAAATCACCGCCCAAGTCGGCCAGTTCGCCGGCCCCGGCGTGGAAGTAGACGGTGATGGTGACCGTTCCGGCGGGCCCGGGACCGCCCTGTCGCAGGAAGGTCCGCGGATAGAAGATGTCGCACAACGCGGTCACGCCGGCGTGGTCGATGCCTCGGCCCCGACGATCCCGTACCCAGAGCGTGGTCGTCGACGACGGGCTGGATCCGGCACCGGGGCCCGGCATCGCACCCTCGACGAACCGCATGTCGTACTGCCCCACCCAGATCACGGCGCCGTCCGGGGCCTCCGCGGTGGGCACGTCTTCCGCGGCCGGGGCCGTCGGCGCGCTCAGTTCGGTGTCAGACCAGGTGGCCCGCGGTATCCCGAAGACCGCGGTCGCGGTCGTGCGCGGTGCACCGTCCTGGGACAGTTCGATCTGCCAATGCTGATTGGTGCGGTTGGTGCGTACCGCACGCGCGGCGATGGTGAACTCGCCGTCGGCGATCGGGGCGAGGTAGTTGACCGTCAGGGCCCGCGGTTCGCCCTGTCGCTCGGGATGCTCCTCGACCGCCCGGAGCAGGGTGGCCGCGGTGATGCCGCCGAACGGGCCGACCATGTTGGCCCACGCGGGGTGGGTATGTCCGCGCAGCATTCCGTCGGCGGCGGGCTTCAGGATCAGCGCTTCGTCGAAAGGGTGCGGTGCCGGCATGGACCGAATGGTACACGCCCGGTCTGTGCGGTCAGTCCTCGGGCGGGGTGAAGAAGTACTCGCGCCAGGCCGTGATCTTGTCGCCCACTACTTCATAGGCGCCCATGACCGGCCAGCTCTTCTGCTTGCCCTCGACGATCCAGTGATCGAAACGCTCCATCAGCACGACGTTGCCGGTGACGGCCAGGTGGCGGATCTCGAGGTCCACACACTTTCCACGGGCGAAGAACGCCTTCATGATCTGCTGGATCGCCTCGCGTCCGGAAAGCTCCGGATACTCGGGCCCGATGAAAAAGGTGGCGTCGTCAGCGAAGTGGCTCATGACTTCGTCGACGTCATTGCGGCCCCATGCGGCGATCTCGGCGCGCACTACTTCCTCGGCGGTCATCATTACCCCTTGTCCCAGTTATGAATTCGAAAATCAAGTTAGCACGACGGTGGGTATCCCGGAATCGCTTGCACTGGCGAATCCCGGTTCTACACACCAGATGTCACGACACGGTCAGCGGCAGGCAGTCCCACCCCCGAACCGTAGACGTCGGGGACATCTCCGCGGCGTCGAGATCGACATCCCATTCCGGGAACCGAATGAGCATCTCCTCCAACGCGATGCGACCCTCGAGGCGCGTTAGTGCCGCCCCCAGACAGAAGTGGGCGCCGATGCCGAAGGTGAGCAGCGAGGGAATCTTGCGATGGATATCGAAGCGGTCGGGGTCGTCGTACACCCGGTCGTCGCGGTTGGCCGCGCCGGCCACGAAAAGTATTGCGCTGCCCGCCGGAACGGTCTGACCGTGGAACTCGGCATCCGCGGCGACGTATCGGCCGATATGCGGGGCGGGCGGTTCGTAGCGCAGGATCTCCTCGACGGCGTTGGGAATCAACGCCGGGTCCTCGACGAGTTGGCGTCGTTGATCGGGATGCTCGGCAAGTACCTTGGCCATCCAACTGATCAAGCGCGTGGTGGTTTCGTTGCCGGCGCCGGCAACGACCTGTACGTAGGCCAGGATCTCCGCACGGGTCAGGCGCCGTTGCGTGCCGGTCTCGTCGACGAATTCGAGGTGCAGGAGTTCGCTCATGATGTCGTCGGACGGGTTGTCCACCCGCCAGTCGAGGTACTCGGCGAACACGCCACCGCGCACCAGGCTGTTCTCCTTGAACTTCATGGCCTTTCCGGGTTTTACCCGCAGATTGGCATCGCTGCGGTCCCGGATGTGTTCCTGGTCCTCTTCCGGGATGCCGAGCAGCATTCCGATCACCCGCATCGGCATCTGGGCGGCGAACTCGGAGATGATGTCGAACCGATCCAGGCCCACCAGCGGGTCCAGGCAGGCCGCCGTGAACTCCCGGATCTTGGGCTCCAGTGAGGCGACCGTCTTGGGGGTGAACATCTTCGACACCAGTTTGCGATGGATGGCATGCGTCGGCGCATCCTCGTAGATCACGAGGCCGGGCGGCATCTCGATACCCGACTTGATCAGTTCGAGGATGTTGCCGCGGCCGGACTTGAACGTGTTGCGGTCGGCCAATCCCTTGGCGACGTCGTCGTACCGGCTGACGGCGTAGAAGTCGTGGCGCTCGTTGTAGTACAGCGGCGCCTCGTCCCGGAGCCTGCGGAACGTCGGGTAGGGATCGCGGTTGATGTCGAGGTCATAGGGGTCGTAGCTGACGCCACTGGTGGGCGCCATCTGGTCGGTGGGCACTGGGCTGTTCCCTTCGATGGGTCCGGCAAGACCGGGTTGTGCTGTCTCAGTAGCGTTCTGACTCAAAGCTCAGGCCCCCATTCCGCCGTCTACGGCAATCGCCTGACCGGTCAGGAAGCCGGGGGCATCAGCGCACAGCCACAGCGCGATGTCGGCGATCTCGCCGGCTTCGGCGAGACGGCCGATAGGTGCTGCGGTGAGCAGGTTCTCGATCACCTCGGGGGACATCGATTCGCGGAACATCGGGGTGTCGACGGTGCCGGGGCAGATCGCGTTCACGCGCAGGCCCTGGCTCGCGTACTCGCGGGCGGCGACCCTGGTGAGGCCGACGACGCCGTGCTTGGCGGCGGTGTATGCCGACACGGTGGGGGCCGCCCGCAGACCCGCGACCGAGGCGCAGTTGACGATGGCGCCGCCGCCGGCCTCGATGATCGCCGGGATCTGATACCGCATGCACGACCACGTCCCGGTGAGGTCGACGGCGATCACGCGATTCCAGTTCGCCATGGTGGAATCGGCGGTCAGCTTGCCGTGTTCGCCGTCCACGCCGGCGGAATTGAACGCCGCATCGAGGCGGCCGTACACCGCGACCGTGTGCGCGACGGCCTCGGCCACGCCGGCGTCGTCGGTCACGTCACAGTGCACGAAAGTACAGGTACCCCAGGCGCTGAGTTCGGCCTCGACCTTGGCGCCGGCCTCATCGTCGACATCGGCAAGCGCCACGGCGTACCCGCGCCGGACGAATGCCTCGGCGGCGGCGCGGCCGATGCCGGATGCCGCACCGGTGATGAAGGCGACCTTCTGCGGTTCTACGGGTGCCACTGTTGCTCATCTCTGTGGTAAGTCACGACGGTCCTACCGGTGCCAGCAGGTTGTCCAGTTCGGTATGCGGTCGCTCGGAATGGTTGCCGCCCGGCCGGTTCAGGACCGGGACGCCGTCGCGGATCACGGCCCGCAAGGCCTGACGCGGGCGGGCCAGCAGCGATAGGTCCTCGGTGGGATCGCCGTCGAGGATGATCAGATCCGCCAGTGCGCCGGGTTCGATCACGCCGACCCGGGCGGGCGGGTCCACCAGGAACTGGCCGGCGTTGTGGGTGCCCCAACTGAGCACGTCCTGCGGTGTCAGGCCGTCGATCTGGCCGTAGTAGGCGAACTCGCGGCCATAGTTGCCGACCTGGTGGTCCAGGGGGTCGTCCTCGATGAGGTCGCGGAACACACCGCTGTAGTCATCGCCGATCAGGATGCGAACCCCGGCGGCCTGCGCGGCCGGGAGCACGGTGCGGACGTGCTCGTACTGTTCCGGTCGCACGCCCATGCTGTCGCCGTAGCCGAGTTCGAGAACGCACCTGAGGAAGATCAGGCTTGGCACCCAGAAGGTCCCGGCCTCGACCATCGCCGCGATGACCTCGTCGTCGATCTCGTCGCCGTGGTCGACGACATCGAGACCGAGTTCGATGCACTCCATGATCATCGCCTTGTCGGCGACGTGCGCGCGCACCTTGGCGCCGCGCTCGTGGGCGGTCTCGATGATCGAGGCGATCTCGGAGCGGGACATGTTGCGCGTGGTCCGATGGGGTTGCCCGTGACCGGCACTGGCAAAGATCTTGATGGTCTCGGCGCCGCGGTTGATCTCCTGGCGGACCAACGTGCGCAACGCATCCGGGCCGTCGGCGCAGATGTCGGTGCCCGGGGTCTGGTAGGCCTTCCACCAGCGTCCGCCGTTGTTCATGTCACCGGTGGTGCCGATGTGGTGCCCGCAGGCGCGAATGCGCGGGCCCGGGATGATGTCCTCTTCGATCGCCATCTTGAGTTGGGCGTCGATGTCGTTGGAGCACGATGCCCCGGCATAGCCGGTGAACCCGCTCTCCAGCAGCACCCGGCAGGTACGGACGCCGATCGCCATCAGGACACCGGGCGGCCGTTCCTTGCCCAGTCGGTCGCTGTCGGCGATGTTGAACTTGAAGAAGTCCGAATGCAGATGACTGGTGATCAGGCCCGGCATCAGCGTCATACCGCTGGCGTCGATGACCGTCGACTCGGCCGGGACCGGCCCGTCGATCGCCGTTATCGTGTTCGCCTCGACCGTGACGGTGTGCCTGCCCGGCAGCAGTTTTCGGCCGTCGAAGACCTTGGCCTCGGTGATTGCCAACATTTGTTGCCCTCCGAACTATGTTGCGGCCCGGCCCCGCCGGCTCAGCCGCCAGTCCGGGGGGAATTGCCCGTCGTTGTCGCGGACCGTGTCGGTGAGCCGGCCCAGGGTCGCCTCGTCGAGTTCCATGGAGTTGGTGCGCGGGTCCGGCTGCAACTGATCGAGGGTGGACTCGAGCAGACCCGCGACGATGCTGCCCATGTACTCACCCTGATGCTGCTTGTAGATCTCGAAGAACGTCTTCTGCGCGAACACGGTGTCGGTGGGCCGGCTGCGCGAACAGGCCAGTGCGTACTTCGCCGTCATGGCTTCGAGTTCGTCGAAGGGCACCACCGCGTTGACGAAATTGCAGTCGTGCATCTCCTTTGCGGTGAACGGCCGCCCGGTGAACACCATCTCCATGAACTTGCGGGCGCCCATTGTGTTGCACCACTGCCATTGCCGCGCAGCGAATCCCGCGTATCGCCAGGCCGCATGCCCGAACAGGGCGTCCTCCGAGGAGATTACGATGTCGGCGTCGGCGGCCTGATAGAAGTGCCAGCCGTAGCAGTAGCCGCGGACCTCCAGGATGCTGATCTTCTTGAAGTCCTGCAGGCTGCGCATCCCGGCGCTCGGGTCGGTGTAGTACTGCACCGTGGTCGCGCGGCGACGGTAGGTGCCCTCCGGCGGGTACACCACATCGGCGTCCTCGGGCACCCGCACGGCGTGGTTCATGGTGCCCTCGCCACGGCCGGCCATGGTGTCCAGCAGTTCCGCAAGGTCCGCGCCACTGCCCAGGTTGGGCCCGTTCGCCCGGATCACCAGAACTTTCACATCGTCATCGATGCTCGCGTAGTGGATGAGGTCGGCGTAGCGGTGCTGCGCATCGATGGTCATCGCGTTGAGTTCGTCGGCACGATCCAAGGTGATCGTGGCGATCTTGGTCTCCGGGTCCTTCTCGTACAGCACGATCTCTTCGGCCGACGGACTGGCCTTGGACTCCGGCGTGCGTTCTGCTTGGTCTGTCATGTGCTGCGTCTCCTGTCGGTTTTCGTCACCACGGCGAAGTCGGTCATCGATTTCAGCCGGTTGCCGAATGTGCGTGATCCGGGCGCGCGTGCGCCTCGAGGTGTGCTGCGACCATGTCGGTCAAGTCGGAGAGCCGCACCTTCCCGGTGGGCGTCCTCGGGATGTCATCGTGGGTGATGAAGACGATGCGACGGGGGACCTTGTAGCCGGACAGGGTCTCGCGCAGCGCCGCCTGGAGTTCGGCCTCGCCTGCGTCGCTGCCCTCGGCGCGGACCACCGCGGCGACGACGAGTTCGCCGAGTTCGGGATCGGGGACGCCGGCGACCACGGACAGCTCCACCTGCGGCAGGGCGTTGAGCGCCGCCTCGACCTCGAGCCGAGAAACGTTGGCGGAGTTGGTCTTGATCATGTCGCTGATCCGGCCGACGAAGAATGCGTAACCGTCGGCGTCGATCCGGACGAGATCCTTGGTCGGGAAGAACCCGTCCGCGGTGAAGACCTCGTTGCGGGGGACCTTGTAGAAGCCGGTCATCAGCGCGCCGCCACGCAGGTGCAACTCACCGACCTCGCCGGGGGCCACTTCCTGTCCGGTCTCGGGATCGACGACCCGACGCTCGATCCCGTTGACGGCGCGCCCGGCCGCGCCGGCCTTGGACTCCGGTAGTCGCGTGGTCACCGACTCCGCGCTGTGCGGCGCGAAGCTCTCCGACATTCCGAGCATCCGGGTCTGGAGGGGCCGGGGGATGGGCGCACCGGTCTCGTCCCGGGTCGGCCCTGTCGTGATCTTGATCTCGTCGAGGTCGATGCCGCGGTCCTTGGCGGTCGCCTGCAGCTTGGTCAGCATGTGCCAGATGACGATGTTGGTGATGCGATGACGTTCGATGGTGTCCAGGACCGTGTCGACGTCCGGGCTGGTGGGGTACACCAAAGTGCTTCCGGTGCTGAGTACTTGCAGCGCCGCCGAGATGCCACCCATCCAGAACGCCGGCAGCAGGGACAACGTGCGGTCACTGCGTTGCACGTCGAAGTAGGTGGCCAGGACGGGCGGCTGGCGGGCCACCGCCCACTGTCCGTGCACCACGGCCTTCGGGGTGGCGGTGCTCCCCGAGGTGTACACCACGAAGGCGTCGTCGCCGTCGACCACCTCGCGTTCGACGGCGGTGAGCAACGCGGCATCCGGGGCCGTCGGACCCGCGGCGTGCAGATGCAGATCCTCGACCGACCCGGCCCACGGCAGTCCGGTCGGATCGTCGAACCACACCGACCGCAGATAGGGTGCGGCCGGCAGCCGCAGAGCACCGCGCGCGGCTTGACGAAGACCTGGCAGCGCAGCTTCGAGATTGGTCCCGTAATCGCGAGAACCGAAGCGTCGCACGCCGATCAGGATCTGTGCATCACTGGTGCGGACGATGTGCGCCAGTTCGCTCGGCGTCGTCAACGTGCTGATCGGGGTGACCAGTGCGCCGATGCGCAGCGCGGCATAGAAGGTCGTGAGCAGCGCCACGCTGTCCGGCGCCAGCACGGCGATCCGGGTGCCCTTGCCGGCGCCGATCGCCAACAGCGCGCGCGCCAGGAGGCTCGTGCGTTGATCGAGATCCCGGTAGCTGAGCGCGTCGGCGCCGACCAGGAGTGCATCGTGGTCGGCGCGCTCGGCGACGATCCGGGCGAGCAATTGCGGAAACGTCGACGGTGGTTCGGTGCCGGTCATCGGTGGGACCGTTGGTCTCGTGGACGTGGGCGGTCCATGTCAGAACCTGGTGATGGGATCGACGCCGTCCCAGGATTCGGCGGCGGCCCGCATGGCGGCGAACCCCTTCGCGCGCACCGGACTCGGCTCGAGCAACTCGATCATGAAGCCGAGCGTGGGGGTGGTGTCGACCCAGCAGGTGCGGCTGTTGCCCACCCGGCCCTCGAAGGCAAGCTCGGCGCCGCCCCGGAGGTAGGCGTCGCGCTCGGACTCGTAGTCGGTGCAGACCAACGCCATGTGGTGCAAACCCGATTGCCCGCGGTCGAACATGTCCCGGAACACCCCCGGGTCGTCGTTGTCCTGGCAGACGAGTTCCACCTGCAGATCACCGGCGTAGGCGATCGCCGCGGTCACCCCCGGGAAGGCGGCGGGGACACCGCGGTGTCGTCCGTCGACGCAGTCCACACCGTCGAACCAGAAGAAGGGACCCACCCCGGCGGTGCGAGACCAGTTTTCAATGGCGGCTCGAAGGTCGGGCACAACCCAGCAGACCTGCATGAAATTCTGGTTGACAAGCGGTGCGGCGATGGTCACGAAGGCGTCCTTAGGGGTCGGGTCAGGCGGTGCGCAGGCGGTGCCCCGCTCAGCCGATCACGGGGAACCGCTCATCGTTCAGCGCCTGCCACGGCACCATCTCGGTGGTGTCGAAGTTCGGGCATGGCGAGCCGTTCCAGCAGACGTCGGCCGGCTGGACCACCAGCAGGTAACCCCACCGGGGGCGGTCCATCATGTTGGCGCCGGCGCCGTGAATGGTCAGGTGCGTGTGCACGGTGATGTCGCCCAGTTCGTAGTCCATCTGGTCGCTCATCTCGAGATCGCGCAGTTCCGGGAAGGCGCCCAGGGCGTCACCGCCGCCGTAGGTGGTGTAGTCACCCATGACGCCGAGGCGATGGGACCCGCTCACGAACGACATGGTTCCGGCTTGCGGTCCGTACGGCTCGAGCGGGATCCAGAACGTCATGCCGCCGGTGCGGTCGACGGCAAAGGTGATGTAGTCCTGGTGGAAGGCCGTCGCGCCGTTGCCGCCGTGCCGAGAAGACTTGGTAGACGGCAGCTTCGGGACGAAGAAATCCGAGTAGTACCGGGTTCCGACGGACGTCCCGTCGTTGCTCCGACGTCCCAGCAACAGCGTTGCGCTCTTGCCGATCTCGTCGATGAGCGGCCGTAGCACCGGGCTGCCCAGGCCGCCGCTGCGCTCGGCGTTGAAGTAGGCCAGCGCACCCTTGGCCTCGCCCTCGGCGGCGGGGGACATGCCGGCCTTCAACGGATTACTGTCGGCGTCCTCGCCCATCTTCTCCTGGGCCAGCTCGAGCATCCGGGCCAGGACGTCGGGATCCACGAAACGCTTGAGCTTCACCCAGCCATGCTCGTGGAGATGTGCGACCTCATCCGCGGTGACCAAGCGGCACGGCGACTTCAGGCCGGTGGTGTCATCCATGTTGGGTAGTCATCTCCTCGTAGGCAACGGAATTGGCGGGTGATGGGTGAGCGGCGGGGCTGCCTCAGATGAAGATGCCCGGCCCGGTCCGGAACGCGTAGAGACCGACGACGGCGTCTTCGGGCAGCGTGTAGGGGGTCGCGACCTCGCCGACGGTGGGGCCGATGCGCTCGGCGACCTTGGTGAGTTTCTCGCGGTCGAGGCCGTACAGATCGAGGGCCGTCTCGCCGAGGAACTTCTGCGTGTACTTCGGGTCGATGTCGGAGAACGTGAACCGCATGGCCTCGCGGGTGTCGGGGAAGGTTCCCTCAGCGTGCGGGTAGTCGTCACCCCACATGACGTTGTCGACGAGGTCGTTCTCCACGGACAGCTTGGCCTCCGCGTTGGACATGAAACTCGCTCCGATGTAACAGTTCCGGCGGAAGTACTCCGACGGCGGCTTGGGCAGCTTCGCGCGGATGGCGGCGCCGGTGGGGCCGTGGTACAGCCCGTCCATGTCGGCCATGGCCGCGGGCGCCCAGTCCACCCACTGCTCGGTGAGTACCAGCTTGAGGTTCGGATAACGCTCGAAGACTCCGCTGAAGATCATCACCCACAGGCCGCGGCGGGTGCGGAACGGCGTCTCCATCATGTACATCATCTGCGCGCCCTGCCCCTCGTAGGGGTAGTGTTCGCCGCCGCCGCCGTGCGTGTTGACCGACAGGCCGGTCTCGTTGCAGGCTGCCCAAAGAGGTTCCCACGCAGGGTCATTGAGCATCGGGAAGTCGCCGCGCGGGGCCGGGAGGTTGATGCCCTTCAGGCCGGCCTCGGCCGCCCACTCGACCTCCTTCGCACAGGCGTCGAGGTCGGAGATCGGGATGTGCGCGATGCCCGCATGCCGTTCCGGGGCCAGGGACACGAAGTCCGCCAACCAGCGGTTGTAGATGCGGACCCCGACCTTCTCCAGATAGTCGTAGGCGGTGTCGCCCCAGCTGATCAGGCCCGTGGTCGAGAACGGGATCGACTGGCCGTTGAGCCCGCCGTGAAAGATGACGTCGGCGGCCACACCCTGTTCGTCCATGTCGGCGATCCGCGCGTCATGGTCCTGCAGTCCGGGGGCCAGGCTGTGCTCGTAGCTGCGTTGCAGGAACCGGGCTCCGACCTGGTCGGCGTTGCGGATGCCCGCCTGCTTGCCGAACTTCTCCGCCTCGGCTTGTCCCAGCTTCTCGGCCCGAGCCTTGCCCTTCTCGGCCTGGGACTTGCCCAGCGACCAGCTTTGCTTGTCACCGGATTTCGCTTCCGAGGACCGCCAGGACAACAGTCCCTGGCTCTCCATCTCGGCGACAAAACGGTCGAAGTCGTCGAGGTGTTTGGCGTCGCAGTACGGGCGCAGCTGGTCCTTGACCGACGGACCGACGTGGCTGTCGATCGACACCGTGACGTAGCGCTGGTCGGCCTGAACGGCTCCGGCGGTTTCCGACTGATCTAGCGACATGTCTTCCCCTCGTGCTGGCGAAATGTGAGCCCGATGAGGCGCGGCGGCTCGGCGCTCTGGGCGGTTCGTTGGGGAAATGCTAGACGACCGGAGCCCCTTTTTGCAACGGTGTTGTACTTTTGCCCCGATGTGGCAATCAATGGGGGCCGATCGGCCCGCCCAAGGCATTGACTAGGGTTTTCGCTATGAAATCGCGGGTTCAGGAGCGGACGAGTCGACAGGTCCTGGACGCCGCGCGGGCCTTTATCGAGACGCACGGCCTCGAGCAACTGTCGATGCGGCGGTTGGCCACCGAGGCGGGCGTCAGCGTTCGCACGCTCTACAACCACTTCGGCGACAAGGACGGGCTGCTCACCGCACTGGTCCAACGGTCGCTGGACTCGATCGATGTCGCGGTCCACCACCTCTCGGCGACCGACCCGATCGAACGGATCTGGGAGGCCATCGCCGTCTCGATCGACAAGACCGCGGCCGAGGTGCCCAAGGCCGTGGTCCGTGCCGTCGTCATGGACGATCGCCTGGTCGACGTGGTGAATGTGCGCTGGACGGGCTGGGATCTGATCGTCTCGGAGATCGGCGCCGCGACCAAGGCGGGCGCGCTGCGGGACGATATTGCGCCGGAACTGCTGGCCGAGCATGCCGCCATGGTGTTGTTCCACCTGCAGCGGCGATGGACCGCCGGCGAACTCGACGACGCCGGATTGCGCGCGGGCGCGTTGCATGCCTTCGACATCTGCCTGTTGGCCGTCGCGCAGCCGCGAACCCGGACGCGGATTCTCGAGCACGCGCAGTCGCTCAGCGGACAGCGACCACGGCTTACCGAGGGTTGAACGCGCTGTTCAAACGCGTTCGGGCAGTGCTACTTTGCCCGCAGCGGACTGAAGATGTCGTCGGTTGACGGGACCTGGGCGCGGTCGATGCTGAGCACGGTGTCGATGTTGTCGGCGATGCTTTCCGCGGTCAGCGCGGCCTCGCGCAAACCCTTCGTCGCGATGAAGGCCATCCGGGCGACGCCGCCCATTCCGACCTGAAGCACCTCGCCGTTGAGCCGGCAGTCCTGATGCGCCAAGTAGGCGACCGCCGGGGCGCACAACTCGGGCGGCATGCTGGCGTTGACCTGCTGAATCTTGTCTTCGGACATCCCGTACAGGTGCGAGAGGCTGTCGCAATGATCGGCCGATAACCGCGTGTAGGCCCGGGGCGCAACGGCATTGACCCGGATGCCCGCGGGCAGGCCCTCGGTGGCGAGGTTTCGGGTCAGCCCGTAGACGGCACCCTTGGCCGAGGCGTAGCTGGTCAGCCCCGAAACGCCGCCGAGCATGGCCTCGGAGACGGTGTTGACAATGCGGCCGTATCCGGCGGAGACGAAATGGGGCCAGGCGGCCCGGATCACGTACAGCGCCCCGTAAAAGTGCACGTCAAGCATGGCTCGGAACTGTTCGATCGACAGCTCATCGAAGTTCGCGGGGTCGTGGATGCCCGCGTTGTTCACCACGATGTCCAGCCGTCCGAAGGCCTCGATCGCCGTCTCGACGATCGACGTCGCCGAAACCTCTTCGGCCACCGAGGCGCAACACGCGACGGCGTCGCCGCCGAGGTCTTTGATCTCCTGCACCACCTGGTCGGCGGGGGCCGAGGACGTCCCGTTGCCCGCGGGGTCGACACCGTAGTCGGCGACGACGACCCGGGCGCCCTTTTGGGCCAGCAATAGCGCGTGACCACGCCCGATCCCACGGCCGGCGCCGGTCACGATGGCTACCCGGCCATCAAAGCGCAACTCAGACATGACTTTTCCCTCCGCTGTGAATCGAACTGGTCCGCGACACTACTCCCTCGATTGCCCACCGCGCGCCCCGGCGCACGCAATCGGCTCGATCGGTGAGCGACGTGCCGGCCGGAAACGCCTGTACTACTGGATGTTTCGTCGACAGCGCGGTAACCGCACCGATGTTTTGCGCGCGCGCCGGCGCTACCGGGCTGTCGGCGCCAAATTTGCGAGCAAGCCTTGACCAGGGGACAACGCGTCTGCTAAGCAGGTGCCCAGCACATCATCGCGTTCAGGAGATCGCCGTGCCCGCAGCCAACCCGATTTCCCCGCAGTAACTTCCGCCTGCCCACTTCTTGGAGACGATCTCATGACTGCACCCACCGCGGCCGATATGTACTACGACCCGTACAACATCGAGCTCAACATGGATCCCTATCCGGTGTTCGCCCGGTTCAGGGAAGAGGCCCCCCTTTACTACAACGAGCAGCACGACTTCTATGCGCTGAGTCGCTGGGACGACGTCAACAAGGGCGTCATCGACCACGAGACCTTCATCTCGGGTCGCGGGGCTTTGCTGGAGCTCATCAAATCGGGGATGGAGATGCCGCCCGGCACCTTGATCTTCGAGGACCCGCCGATCCACAACATCCACCGCAACCTGCTGTCGCGGGTATTCACCCCGCGCAAGGTGCTGGCCCTCGAGCCGCAAATCCGCGAGTTCACCACCCGATGCCTGGACCCAGTGGTGGGGACGGGGAAGTTCGATTTCGTCAACGACCTCGGCGAACAGATGCCGATGCGGGTGATCGGCATGTTGCTCGGTATACCGGAAGACCGGCAGCAGGCCATCACCGACCACGGTGAGGAGACGCTCAAGAAGGACAAGGTCGATTCGTTGGCCACCGGTGAGGTGTTTGCGGAGTTCGTCGACTGGCGCATCGAGAACCCCTCCGATGACATCATGACCGAACTGCTGAACGCTGAGTTCGAGGACGAGACCGGCACGGTGCGCAAACTGCGCCGAGATGAGCTCCTGCTGTACTTGACGGTGATCGCGACGGCGGGCTCCGAGACCACCACCCGGATGCTGGGCTGGGCCGGCAAGACATTGGCCGAGGTTCCGGATCAGCGTCGCGACCTCGTGCAGAATCCGAGCCTGATTCCCCAGGCGATGGAGGAGATCCTGCGCTGGGAGCCGCCGGCGCTGCAGCTCGCGCGCTACGTCACCCGCGACGTCGAGTACTACGGCCAAACCGTGCCGGAGGGTTCGGCGATGCTGCTGCTGGTCGGCGCGGCCAACCGGGACCCGCGGCGGTTCCCGAACGGTGATGTCTTCGATATCCATCGGGAACAGCGCGCACACATGACCTTTGGTGCGGGTACTCACTTCTGCATGGGTAACGCGCTGGCTCGGCTGGAGCTTCGCATCGCCATGGAAGAGATTCTCAAGCGCTTCCCCGAGTGGGAGGTCGACTGGGCCAACGCG
Organism: Mycolicibacterium sp. MU0053; assembly: GCF_963378095.1. Lineage (NCBI taxonomy): Bacteria > Bacillati > Actinomycetota > Actinomycetes > Mycobacteriales > Mycobacteriaceae > Mycobacterium > Mycobacterium burgundiense. Next base: position 4,898,994 of record NZ_OY726397.1, on the reverse strand, counting down.
GCTCCGTCGGAGACCGCCGCCGTACGCGGCTGGGCCGCCATGCCCACCTTCGTCCCCTGACCCGAGGACCACATGCATCGCATACTGCTCAGCACCTTCCTGATCGATGCGCCGTCGGATGTCTTCGAGAAGACGACCGAATTCTGGGCCGGGGCGCTCGACGCCGAAGCGTTCCGGCCGCGCGGTGGCCGCGATTACCGGATCCTCGAAGGCGCTTCGGACGACTACCGGGTGGTGGTCCAGAACGCGCACTCGGGTCAGGCCGGTGTGCACTTCGATATCCACACCGACGATCTGGAAGCCGAGGTGGAACGACTCAAAGGCCTGGGCGCGACGGTGGTCGACGACTCCTTCGTGGACCATCCGGGAAAGTGGGTGATCATGGCCGATCCGGCCGGAAAGCAATTCTGTGTCGTCTACGCCCTGAATCCGCTGCGCCCGCAGGAAGACCGGGACGCATTCGAACGCAAGGCCAAACCGGTCGGCTGACCGGTGCGTTTCACCCCGTCAACTCGAGAAAGATCCATGACCAAGCCGCAGGTAGTTTTCGACCCGTTCTCCGACGAGTACTTCACCGATCCCTATGACATCTACCTGCGGATGCAGGACGATGCCCCGGTTTATCACAGCGAGGAACTCGATTTCTTCGCGTTGACCCGGCACGCCGATGTCGCGGCCGCACTGAAGGACCACGAGACCTACTCCTCGTCGCAGGGTTGCGACCTGGCGACCGTGCAGGCCGGCGACGGCCCGCAGGCGAAGGTGATCATCTTCATGGATCCGCCGGATCACCGCGTGATGCGCAGCCTGGTGAACAAGGCGTTCACCCCGCGTGCGATCCAGTCGCAGCGCGCGACGGTCGAGGAGTTGATCGATCACTACCTGAGTCAGGCCGATCCCGACAACTTCGACGTCGTGCAGGACTTCTCCGGCCCGTTCCCGGTGGAGGTCATCACCCGGATGGCCGGCGTGCCCGAGGATTATCGCCAGCGGGTGCGGGAGTGGATCGACATTTCACTGGCCCGCGAACCCGGCAACATGGGCTTCACCGAGGCCGGCACGCAGGCGGCCATCGAATCGGGCACGTACTACTACCAGCTGGCTCTGGAGCGTCGGGCCAACCCGCAGGACGACATGATCAGCCGGCTGATCACCGCCGAGATCGTGGGCGAGGACGGTCAGGTCCGGACCCTCGACGACATCGAGGTCGCCGGGTTCACCGCACTCCTGGGCGGGGCCGGCGCCGAGACCGTCACCAAGCTGATCGGCAACGCGATGGTGACCTTCGCCAAGAACCCCGAGCAGTGGCAGAAGCTGCTTGATGACCGCACCAAGGTGCCGGCCGCGGTCGAGGAGATGCTGCGCTTCGACGGTCCGGTGCATTACAACGTGCGGTACACGCTGAAAGAGGCGCATCTGCACGGCGTCACCATTCCGGCGGGCAAACCGGTGTTCCTGATGAAGGCGGCGGCCAATCGGGATCCGCGGGCGTTCACCGACGCGCACGTCTTCGACATCGACCGCGATCGCAGCGAGGCGCAGAACCTGGGTTTCGGCTACGGGATCCACAGCTGCCTCGGGGCGGCGCTGGCCAGGCTCGAGACCACGATCGCGCTGGAGCGGCTGCTCGATTTCATGCCGCGCTACGAGGTGCAGTGGGATCGCCTGGCGCGGGTTCAGATGCAGAACGTCGCGGGATACAACCGGGTGCCCGTGCAGGTCCTGCGAAGGTAGGCACCTCCCAACACCAGCGCGAGCGGCCACTGGGGTACAGAAATCGTGCGGATTCCGTACCCCAGTGAGCGCTCGCGCTATTGGGGGGTGGCCCCCGCGGACTCAGCCGGGGACGCCCACCGCCACATCCGGAACGCGGTCCGCGGCTGCGGTGTCGAGCACCATATCGGCCACCCGTGAGCGATGCTGTTCGGCCGAACCCAACAGTGCCGCATCGGTGGTGGCGCGCTTGAAGTACAAGTGCGTCTGATGCTCCCACGTGAACCCGATGCCGCCGAGCGTCTGGATGGTGTCGCGGGCGACGCGACTGAACGCCTCCGATCCGACGGCCTGCGCGATGCTGGCTGCGAGCGCCGGGTCGTCGCTGCCGTCGGTCAGCGCCCAGACTGCGTGGTAGGCAGTCGATCTGGCGTGCTCGACGTCGACCAGCAGATCGGCCAACCGATGCTTGACGGCCTGGAAGGAGCCGATCGGCCGGCCGAACTGCAACCGGGTCTTGGCGTAGTCCACCGCGATGTCGAGCAGGTGCTGGCTGGCGCCGACCTGCTCGACGGCCAGCAGCACCGACCCCACCTGCAGCGCGTGGTTGATGACGCGTTCGGCCTCGTCGGCGGCGGAGACCAATTGTGCTGGGGCCTCGTGGAATTCGACGGTGGCTTGGGGACGGGTCAGATCCAGGGTGACCAGATTCGTGCGTTGCACCCCGGGGCCGGCGGCCTCGACCGCGTACAGGCCCACGCCGTCGGGTCCGGTTGCCGCGACCAGCAGTACATCGGCGGCGCCGGCATCGACGACCCGGTCAGCAGTGCCGGTGATCGCGACACCGTCACCGGTGGCTACCGCGGTCAACGGGACCTGCGCGGCAGCGAAGGCCCCGCCGTGGTCGCCGACCGCGAACGCCGCGGTCTTGCGACCCTCGATCAGCTCGGGCAGCAGCTCGTCGCGCGCCGCCCCAGCGGAGGCGGCCACCAAGGCCGGAATGGCCAGGTACACGGTGCCGAACAGCGGACCGCAGGCCAATGCGGCGCCCAGTTCCTCGACCGCGACCGCCTGGTCGACGAGCGTGCCACCGACCCCACCGGCCGACTCGGGAACGGCCAGGCCCAGCACGCCGAGTTCGGCACCGAGCCGGGCCCACACCTTCGGGTCGAAGGTCGGATCGGACTCCATCAGCCGCCGCACCGTGGCCTCGTCGAAGTTGTCGGCGGCGAACTTGCGCACCGCGTTGCGCAGCTCCTGCTGCTCGGTGGTGAACGTGAACTCAGCCACGGGGGATCTCCTTCCAGGGCATGCCGGCATCGGCACGCAGGTCGCCCGGCAGGCCCAGGACCCGCTCGCCGAGAATGTTGCGCATCACGTCCGACGTGCCGCCTTCGATGGTGTTGGCGCGGCTGCGCAGGAACCGCTGCTGAACCGGTCCGCGCCAGTCGGCCTCGGAATCCCGCTCGTCCAACAGGTTGTAGTTGTGGTACAGAATGCCTTCGGGCCCAAGCAGATCCATGCACCACTGGTAGATGTGCTGATTCAGCTCGGCGCCGACCAGCTTGCCGATCGACCCCTCGGGGCCCGGCCCGCCGACCCCGGCGGTGGCGCGCGAGCGCTCCGCGGTCAGGCGCTGCGCCTCGGACCGCAGCCACAGCTGGGTCAGTTGATCGCGCAACACCGGGGTGCGCAACTCGGGCCGCGCGGCCCACAACGCGACCGCATCGGAGATGGTCCCGGCGCCGCGCCGGCTGCCGCTGCCGCCGAGGGCGCTGCGTTCGTTCATCAGGGTGGTCATCGCCACGCCCCAGCCGTTGCCGACGGCGCCGAGACGGTGGGCGTCGGGAATCCGGGCGTCGGTGAAGTAGACCTCGTTGAACTCGGCTTGGCCGGTCAGCTGGCGCAGCGGACGGGTCTCCACGCCGGGGCCGTGCATGTCAACGACGAAGTAGGTGAGGCCCTTGTGCTTGGGCACGTCCGGATTGGAGCGCGCCAGCAACAGGCCCCACCGGGCCCGGTGCGCCAGGCTGGTCCACACCTTCTGGCCGTTGATCACCCAGTCGTCACCGTCGACCACCGCGGAGGTGGCCAGGCCGGCCAGGTCCGAACCCGCGCCGGGCTCGGAGAACAGCTGGCACCAGATGTCCTCGGTGGTGGCCAGCGGCCGCAGCCAGGACTTCTTGAGGTCGTCGGACTGCGCATGCTCGCGGATGGTGGGCGCGGCCATGCCGTAGCCCATCGGGTTCAGGCTCAGCGGAACCGGACCGCCGGCGCCCTGCAGGATCCCGTCGGCCACGGCCTGCAGGCCGCGCGAGACGCCGAGCCCGCCCTGGCCTTCGGGGAAGTGCACCCACGCCAGCCCGGCGTCGTAGCAGGCGCCGAGGTAGTCGGGGATGGGAACGGATTTCGGGTCGTGGTCGGCGAGGACCTGCCGGGCAAGGTCGGCGACCCGTTCGGAATCAGCAGCGGTGCTCATGTGAGCCACGATATGGAACAGACACCCGTCAAGATAGGGCGGGGTGTGATTCGGGTCCTACCAGGTGTCGACGAACCTGGGCCGGCGCGGGCCGCGCTCGTGCAGCGCGGCGGCGTTCAGCGTCGCCGCAATCAGCGCGCGGGTCTCGGCGGGGTCGATGACGTCGTCGATCTCGAAGAGTTGCGCGGCGTTGAGCGCCTTGGCGTTGTCCTGCGCCGCCTCGGTGGCCTGCCGCACCCGGTCCTCGCGTTCGGCGGGGTCCGCGATGGCCTCGAGTTCCTTGCGCAGTCCCAGGCGCACCGCACCCTCGAGCCCCATCGGCCCGAGGTGGGCACCCGGCCAGGCCACCGTCAGCAGCGGTTCCTGCAGGCTGCCGCCGGTCATCGCCTGCGCACCCAGGCCGTAGCCGCGGCGCAGGATCACTGCGATCAGCGGCACCTCCAGCGCGGCGCCGGCCACCAGCATCCGGGACGCGCGCCGGACCAGGGCCTGCGCCTCGGCGTCCGGGCCGACCATGAAACCCGGACAGTCCACCAGGGACACCACCGGCAGGTCGAAGGCATCGCACAGTTGCAGGAAGCGCGCGGCCTTGTCGGCGGCCGCCGCGGTGATCGCCCCCGCCATCACCCGGGTGTTGTTGGCGATGATCCCGACCGGACGGCCCTCGATGCGCGCCAGCGCGGTCACCAACTCGGGCGCGAACCGGGGCCGCAGAAACGTCACCGAGTCCTGGTCGGCGAGGGTGGTGATGATCGGGTCGACCAGGTAGGCCCGCCGGGCGCGTTCGGGAAGTATTGTGCGCAAACCGGTTTGGTCGGCGGCCGGGCCGGGTTCGGTGACACCCTGGAAATAGGACAGCAACCGCTTGGTGACCGCGACCGCCTCGGCCTCATCGGCCACCACCACGTCCACGACGCCGTTGGGTTCCTGCACCGAGATCGGGCCGACGTCATCGGGGGCCACGTCGCCGAGGCCGCCGCCGGCGATCATCGCCGGGCCGCCCATCCCGATGGACGTGTCGGCGGTGGCCACGATCAGATCGGCGGATCCCGCGATGACGGCGTTGCCGGCAAAACAGCGGCCCTTGACCACCGCGATGCGCGGAACCAGCCCCGACAGCGCCGCCCACAGCTTGAACGCGCGGACCTCCAGCGAGGAGACCGTCGGATAGTCGGTGTCGCCGGGACGTCCGCCGCCGCCCTCGGCGAAGAACACCGTCGGCAATCGCATCCGCTCGATCAGGTCGAAGAGTCGGTCCTTCTTGCGGTGCCCGAACACGCCCTGGGTGCCGGCCAGCACGGTGTAGTCGTAGGACAGCACCGCGCAGGCGCTGCGCCGCGGCCCGAACAGCTCGCCGTTGACCCGCGCCGTGCCGGCCACCAGCCCGTCGGCCGGGGTCCGTTCGATCAGTTCGTCGACGGGCCGCCGCTGTCGTTGCGCGGCGATCGCGAATCGGCCGTATTCGACGAAGGATCCGGGGTCGACCAGGTCGGCGATGTTCTCCCGGGCGGTGCGGGCACCGGCGCCGTGGCGGCGCTGCACCGCCTCGGGTCGGGCCTGGTCCTCGGTGAGTGCCCGACGGCGGAGCAACTCCACATGATCGTCCGGTAGTCCGCCGTCGGGCATCGCCGCTCCTGTCGCTAGTCCGCCGCCGCCGGTTGAGCGCGGCGATTGCGCTTGACGACACCGATGATCGCATCGACGACGACGAACGCAAGCAGGCTCAGCCCGAACAGCGGCAGGAACCAGCCCACCGCGGCGGCCGCGACCACCAGCGCGACGGCCGCCACCGGTGACAGGCTCCGGATCGCGCCCCGCAGCGGGGGCCGGCCGGCGGACCACGCCGACCCACGCGTCGGGCGGCGCTGCCACCACATCCGGTAGCCGTGGATGATCAGGAAGATCAATCCGATTGCCGTGAGCGCCAACACAATTTGATTGGGCACCCCGAACAGGATCCCCATGTGGGTGTCGATGGACCAGCGGGTGAGCTTGGCCAGGAACGGCCACTGCGCGAAGTCGACGCGGTCGGTGATCGCCCCGGTGTCCGGGTCCACCGAGATCGCGTCGTTGCGGGTCGGCCAGTCCCGCTTGTTCTCGGCGACCAGCCAGCCCTCCGCGCTGTTGCCCGGCGGGTACATCCACATCGGTTCCGTCAGGCCCGCGCCGTGCGCGGCATGCAACGCGTGATCGGCGCCGTTCAGGAAATCGACTCCCGCGCTTACGGATTCACCGTGATGGGAGTGCGCCCCGGCCGCCGGGGCAGGTCCGTTGGCGGTCAGGGTGGTGTCGACCGCGGGCGCGGTGGTGTGCAACGCCTGCTGCACCGCGTCGATCGACGCCCCGCCGTACCGGGACCAGGTGATACCGGTGACCGAGAGGCCGAGCAGACCCACCAGAATCCACACCCCGATCGCGGCGTGCCAGGACCGGGTCCGTCGTCGCCCCCTGCCGGTGCGGTCGGGGACCGCGATGCGACGCCAGGATCCGGTCTGACGACGATGCCCGATCCATAACCACAGCCCGGCGAGCGCGGTGATCCACAGCCAGCTCGCGGCCAGTTCGCTGTAATGGCGACCCACGGCGTCCAGGTGCAGGTTGCGGTGCAGTTCGTCGAACCAGGCTCGCACGGGCAACCATTGGCCGTAGGTGGTCAGCGCGCCGCGGACCTCGCCGCTGTACGGGTCGACGAACACCGTGCGGGCGTAATCCGGCGGAACGTCGTCGACGGCGAGGGTGACCCAGGTCGTCTCGTCGGGCGCCGCCGGTGGCCGGATGCTTTCCACCGCGCCCTCGGGGTACGCGAGGCGGGCGGCGGCGAGTTGGTCGGCCAACGGGAGGCGCTGATCGCCGACCCGGTCGACGGTCAACTGCTCACGGTGCACAACGGTGTCGATCTGGGGGATCAGGGCATACAGCAGGCCGGTCACCGCCGCGATCAGGATGAACGGGCCGATGAACACGCCGGCGTAGAAATGCAACCGGCGCAGCAGCGCGGCAAAGCCGGGTGGACGCCGGTTCGGTTCGGAGGCGAGGACCTCGTCGTTCGGGGGTGGTGTTTCGGGTTGGGTAGTGGTCATGGTGCGCTTTCGTCTGCGTCGAAGAGGAGGGCGCAACCGAACCGACGGTTCGGTTGCGGTGCCCTGGAATGCCCGCCGGGCGGGGCCGGGGGCGGTGGGGAGCGGCGCTAGGCGCCGTGCGACGCGAGACCGGGCGGGGCGCGCATGCCCAACCCGCAATACGACAGAATCGGTTGTGCGACAACATCGGTCGCACGGAATCGGCGTGGTCTGACGGCGGGCCGGGTTCGTCCGACCAGGAACAGCCGAAGCCAGCAGAGCACCGATTCGCACACCGCGTAGAGATGCTCGACCGCCGCGATGAGCACGGCGAGTCCGACCGCGGCGGCGGTATGGAACAGCAGCATCGGCACCGACGGCAGCAGGGACTCATGCGCATGGCCGGCGGTCAACGCCAGCGTCAGGTGGCCGAGCGCCTGGGCGGCCAGCAGCGCGGCGACGAGCGCGCCGACCTGGCCGCGCCGATCCTCGATCCGGAACCGGCCGGCGCTGACACCGATGGTGATCGAGACGAGGGCGAGCACCATCAGGGTGCCGCCGCCCGGCAGCCCACCGCCGGCGCCCGCGTGCGCGGCCGCGGTGACCAGCGCGGAACAGCCACCGATCAACGCGCCGCGCGGGCGGCGGGCGCGCGCGGACGGCATGCTCACCCGCTGAACCTTACTAAAGCGTCAGCGACGCAGCGCCGGGAATGTGTGGTGCCGGTGGATCAGGAGGCGGCTTCGGCGGGACCAGGGGCCGGGCCGGTGCCGGCCGGAGCGGCCGGGGCGGCCTCGGCGGCGGGGGCAGCCGGAGCGGCCGGAGACGCGGGCGGCGGGCCGCCGGGATTGCCGAGCACGATCTGTCCGAGCTGGCCCAGGATCGCGGCGGGATTGGCGCCCTGCGGCCCGCACCCGGGCAGGCAGTCGTTGATCTTGTTCCACTGCTGGCAGTCGCTGGTCTTGAAGGACGTGTCGCCGGCCTCGATCTTGACGACCTGGGCCTTCTTGCTCATCGCGTTGTCGACGAGTTTGCCGTTGCTGACCCGCTTCCAGTAGCACGCGCCGCCGCCCTCGACCGGACCCGCTGAACTGTAGGTTCCCGGCGTGATCTCGGTGCCGACGGCATAGGTGCCGTCGCCTTCGAACGTCGTGACGGGACCCGGTGGCGGAGCCGGCGCGGGTTCGGGCTCGGCAACCGCGATCGCCGCCGAGGCGCACCAGCCGACGAGGGCCAGCGTGGCGGCCAGCCCGACGGTTTGCTTAGACCTCATAACTTGCCAGTGTAGGGGCTCGTTCGACCGCGCATCGCCGAACTCCCACGTATCCAGAACTCAGCGCGGGCGTCTGCGACAGCGGATCTACCGGGTTGGCGTCGATCAACAGGTTGCGGTTCACGCCATGGGACTGCGCCGGCTCTGACCCGCGTGGGTCGAAAACCCGTGAACCCCAGCCGTGGTCCAGCACGAGCAGACCGCGGCGGGGCCGGTCACTGATCTCGGCCTCCAACTCCACCTCGCCGACCGCCGAGAACACCGATACCCGGTCGCCGTCGGCGACACCGAGAGCGGCCGCATCATCGGAGTTCATCAGCACCCGGTTACCCCGGCCGCCGGGATGCAAGCCGGGGAGTTCGTTCAGGTACGAGTTCATCGAGTGCCGATGGCGGCGGTTCCCGAGCTGGAACGGGTACCCGCGCGGCGCCACCGGGTGCGGCGCCGCGAGCAACTCCCGGGTGCGGGCGACAAGTTCGGCCGGGGCGAGTTGGATCAGCTTGTCCGCGGTGCGCAGCGCCGTCGTGAAGTGGCCGTATTCGCGGGGACCGAGCACCAGTCCGTGCGGATTCCGCACCAGGTCGCGCCACCGCAGCCGCCGCCCGTTGACCTTGCGCGAGGTGGCGATCATCAACCGGTCGAGCCACGCCGGGCTGAATGCCAGGCCCGGGCGTCGGGTGAGCCGCGCAAGCGCGGCCGTGGCCTTGAGGAAACCGTTGAGCCCGCGGACACCGAACAGTGGCGTGCGCATCGCGATGGCCAGGTCGGCGAAGATTCGCCACTCGGGTCGGGCCTCGGGCGGCGGTTGCACCGCCTGGGCGCCGTACTGGACAAACGGCTCGTCGTGCATGTTGCTGGTGAGCGCCAGTAGGTCGTCGCGTTCGAGCCAATGCACGGCCGGCAGCAGCCAGTGCGCGTGCCGGTGACTCTCGCGCTGGACGAAGTCGATGGCCACCAACAGATCCAGCTGCTGAAAAGCCCGGTCCAGGGCGGCGCCATCCGGGCCGGAGACCACCGGGTTGCCCGCGTCGATCACCATCGCGCGGATCCGGCCGCGTCCCGGCGTGGCGATCTCGTTCGCCAGGTCGCTCAGCGAGTGCGCCCCGGCGACCATCGGCCGGCCAGAAACCCGGTTGCGGTGCTCGGGCGTCTTCGCCAGGCCCGCCAGCCGCAATGCGTCGACGTAGCCGGGCTCGAACCGGCGTCCGCCGGGGCGGTCCATCCGGCCGGTGATCACGTTCAGAACGTGCCCGAGCCATTCCCCGACCGTGCCGGCCAGGTGCAGCGACACCCCGGTACGGGTCACCACCATCGCGCCGCGCGCGGCCGCGAAATCCCGCGCGGTGTCCTGGATCAGCGCGCGCGGCACGTCGCAGCGGGCGGCCAGGTCATCGAGGTCGGCCGCAGCGACCAACGCGCGCAACTCGCCCATCCCGTTGACCCGCTCGGCGCAGTCCTGCCGGTGTTCGAGGCCCTCGTCGAGAATGACCTTGACCAGCGCGAGCAGCAGCGCCCAGTCCTGGCCGGGCCGCACCGCGATGTGGGTGTCGGCCAGGTCGGCGCTCTCGGTGCGCAGCGGGTCGACCACGACGATCTTCGCGCCGCCGCGTTGCCGCTGCAGCGCGCGCCGCCAGCCGCCCGGCACGGTTTCCACCCAGTTCCACGCGCTCACGGCCGGATTCGTGCCGACCAGCAGAAAGTAGTCGCAGGCATCGATGTCGGAGACCGGCACCATGATCGCCGAGCCGTACATGGCCTCGGCCACGACGTGCAGCGCGTTCTGGTCCACCGAGCCCACCGCGTAGCGACTCCGAGTGCCGATGCCGTCGAGCCAGCCGTTCAAGAAGATCAGGTTGGACGACGAGAATCCGGCCGGGTTTCCGTAGTAGGCGCCGACCGTGTCGGGTCCGTCGGTGGCGATCAGCGCCGTGAGCCGCGCGGAGATGTCGGCGATCGCCTCGTCCCAGCCGGCCGCCACGTAGCGATCTCCGACGCGTTTCATCGGAGCGAGGATCCGGCGTGGATGCTCGACCAGTTGCTGCGCGTTGCGGCCCTTGGCGCAGAAGTCCTGCCAGCTGTGCGGATTCTGCTTGTCCGCGGCGATCTTGGTGACCCGGTTGCCCTCGACCGTGACCTCGACACCGCAGGCCGCCAGGCAATACCGGCAGAACGTGTACACGCGGTCGGTGGCACCGGGGCCGTCCACGACGGGGGACGCGGTCATGGATTTCCTCCCCGGCCAACCGGCTCCGTGCGGCTGGGTCATTCGCCTAGGGTGACACTGGTAGCGATAGTTGTAAAGCCTGCTTGCGTCCGTACGAACGGGAGGCCGTCATGGCACAGACCGATGACCACCGGGACATCGCCGATGTCCTGATCCGATACGCCACCGGCATCGACCGCCGGGATTGGCCATTGTTCCGAACGGTTTTCACCGCCGACTGCGAACTCGACTACGGCGAGATCGGGGCGTGGAAAGGGGTCGACGCGGTCACCGATTTCATGACACAGACCCACGCCATGGCCGGCCACACGCTGCACCGGTTGAGCAATATCGTCGTCACCGTCGACGGGGATCGGGCCCAAGCGCGCGCCTATGTGGACGCCCTGATCCTGTCGCAGGACAATCAATCCGGGGTCAACGCGGTCGGGTGCTACGACGACGACCTGGCGCGCACCGGCGACGGCTGGCGAATTGCCCGGCGCCGCTTCACGACGGTGCGGGTCAGCCCGGTCGGTGGCGCGTGAGCACCTTCGCCGACGAGTACGGGCCGTGGGCGGTGGTGGCCGGCGCCTCCGACGGAGTGGGCGCCGCATTCGCCGAAGGACTGGCCGAACGCGGAATCAACGTGGTGTTACTGGCGCGGCGCGCGGCCGTACTCGAGGAGGTGGCGGCCGGCATCGCCGCGCGCACCGGAGTCCGAACCCGCACGCTGGCGGTTGATCTCGCGGCCGACGACGCTGCGGCACAGATCATTGCGGCCACCGAGGACCTGGCGGTCGGATTTCTGGTCTACTGCGCCGGGGCCGATCCGGCCTTCCAGCCCTTCCTCGACACCTCGGCGGACGCCGCGGTGGCAATGGTGCAGCGCAACTGCGTCACGCTGCTGCGGCTGTGCCATCACTACGCCGCCGGGATGGTGGAACGTGGCCGCGGCGGCATCGTGATCTTCGGTTCGGGGGCCGGCCTGGCCGGTGGACCCAACATGGTCGCCTACTCCGCGAGCAAGGCCTTCGACATGGTCTTCGCCGAGGCCTTGTGGACCGAGTTGAACCCAGCCGGGGTCGACGTCGTGGGTCTGATCCTGGGCAAGACCAACACCCCGGCGCTGCGACGCCTCGAATACAGCCGCGGACAGATCGCGGCCGAGGACCACGCCCCGCCCGGCGCTGTCGAGGTCTCGTCCGTGGTAGCCGAGGCGTTCGCCAGCCTGAAGGAGGGACCTACGGTCTTCGTCGGCGACGACATGCGCGCGGCGGCGCAACTGCTCGGGTCGGTCAGCCGCAACCAGGCCGTCTCGTTCCTGGCCGCGGCCATCGCCGAAGCGATGGGCAGCGCCGAATAGCGGATCGCCGTGGACGCCCGGGTTTCGGCGTTCGACCGGCGTGGCAATACTGACCTCGCAGCAACGGGCACGCACGGCAACGGGGACCCCCGTCCGTAGGCTCGTGGAATACGCGGTTCGGTCTGACCACACGGAAGGGGTTCGATGTCGCAACCGGTGGAGTCGGTGCCCGGCGAGCAACCGGAGCAGCACAGCGAAACCCCCGAGCTCACCTTCGACGAACACCTGCATCCCGCCCGTCCGCGGACGCTGCGGTATCGGCCGCGGGTCAAGGCGTCGTTCACCCGGAAGTCCATCGCGCAGGACGGCTCTCCGTTCGCGGGCAACCCGGCCTATGTGTCCTGGTTGCTCTCCCAGTCGATGCTGGCCGACGCCAACACGATCAGCCAGCAGTTCTCCGGACAGGGCTCGATGTGGCAGAACCCGTACGCGACGCCCATGCCGCGCGGTGCCGTCGAGACCGCCTCGGTGTGGTTCACCGCCTACCCGCTTTCGCTGATCACCCGGTCCGATGAGTCCTTCCTCAAGGCGATGGCCGACGAGGCGATGTGGAAGGCCTTCGCCGAGATCGGCATCGAGGGCGTCCACACCGGCCCGGTGAAACGCGCCGGCGGCATCTCCGGATGGACCCACACCCCGAGCGTGGACGGGCACTTCGACCGGATCAGCACCCAGATAGACCCGGCCTTCGGCACCGAGGACGATTTCCGGCAGCTGTGCGGCACGGCCAACTGGTACGGCGGCACCATCATCGACGACATCGTGCCCGGCCACACCGGCAAGGGCGCGGACTTCCGGCTCGCCGAGATGAAGTACGCGGACTATCCGGGCATCTATCACATGGTCGAGATCGATCCGCGGGACTGGGAGCACCTGCCCGCGGTGCCGGTGGGCGCCGATTCGGTCAACATCGATGCGGCCTGCGAGGACTGGCTGGACAAGGCCGGCTACATCATCGGCCGCCTGCAGCGGGTGATCTTCTACGCCGAGGGCGTCAAGGAGACCAACTGGAGCGTGACCCGCCCGGTGCTCGGGGTCGACGGGGTCGAGCGCCGCTGGGTGTATCTGCACTACTTCAAGGACGGGCAGCCGTCGATCAACTGGCTGGACCCGTCGTTCGCCGGGATGCGCCTGGTGATCGGCGATGCCCTGCACTCGCTGACCGACCTCGGTACCGGTGGACTGCGGCTGGACGCCAACGGCTTTCTGGGTGCCGAGAAGACGGCCGCCGACGACAACCCGGGATGGTCGGAGGGACACCCGCTGTCCGAAGCCGCCAACCACCTGATCGCCAGCATGGTGCGCAAACTCGGCGGGTTCACCTTCCAGGAACTGAATCTGACCATCGACGACATCCGGCAGATCGGTGAGGCCGGCGCCGACCTGTCCTACGATTTCATCAACCGGCCCGCCTATCAGCACGCCTTCGCCATGGCCGACACCGAGTTTCTGCGGCTGACATTGCGCACCACCTTGGAGCTCGGCGTCGATCCGGCGTCGCTGGTGCATGCGTTGCAGAACCACGACGAGCTGACCTATGAGCTGGTGCACTGGTCCGCCGGCCACCGCGACGACCGCTTCACCTACAAGTCCGCCGAGGTCACCGGCGAGGAACTCGGCGAGATCGTCCGGGGGGACCTGATCGAAAAGCTCACCGGCGACAATGCGCCGTACAACCGCGTCTTCACCACCAACGGGATCGCCTGCACCACCGCATCTTTGATCGCCGCCACGCTCGGTTTCAGCGCTCTCGACGACCTTCAGGACCCCGACGACGTCGACCGGGTGCGTCGCGCCCATCTGCTGTTGGCGATGTTCAACGCGCTGCAGCCGGGCGTGTTCGCGCTGTCCGGCTGGGACCTGTGCGGCATGTTGACATTGCCGGTCGACGACGTCGCCGAACTGTTGCGGTTCGGCGACACCCGCTGGATCCACCGCGCCGCGCACGACCTGATGGGGGTCAACCCCACCGCGACCCAGTCGATGGCCGGAATGCCGAGGGGCAGAAGTCTTTACGGGTCGATTCCGGATCAGCTGGCGGACGAGACCAGCTTCCTGCGGCAGCTGCAGGCGATCTTGCGGGTGCGGGCGCACTACGGCATCGCCACCAGCCGGCAGATCGACATCCCGGAGGTGTCGCACCGGGCCATGCTGGTGATGGTCCATCAACTCGAGAATCCGCAGCAGTACCAGCTCACCGTGCTCAACTTCGCCGACGAGCCCATTGCCGGCACCGTGCGTTCCGACACGCTGCCGCCCGGGTCCACGGTCTCGGACATGTTCAGCGGCCACGCATTCGCGACGGTGGACGATCTGCACAGCTTCGCCGTCGAGATGCCCCCGCATCACGGCATGGCGCTGCTGGTCGAGGCGTCGGAATCGGACGAGTCGGAGACCTAGTTCGGCGCCGGGCAGAACACCGCCTCGCCGGTGCCCTCGCCCGACGATGTGCGGGGCAGCGCCCAAGTACGTTATTGGCATGAGTTACCCGAGCGCACCGGGATCGACGCCGGTCTGTTATCGGCACCCCGACCGCACCACCTATGTCCGGTGCAACCGTTGCCAGCGTTATGCCTGCGGCGATTGCATGCGGTCGGCCGCGGTCGGGCAGCAGTGTGTGGACTGCGTGCGCGCGGGTGCGGCCAGCGTGCGCCAACCCCGCACCGCACTGGGGGGTCGGTGGCACGGCTCCGGCAAGCCGATCGTCACCTGGACGCTGATCGGCATCAACGTGGTGATGTTCGTCCTGCAAATGGCCTCCGGTCAGCTCGAGCGCGAATTGACCCTGTGGCCGCCGGCGGTCGCCGACGGCGAGGTCTACCGGCTGGTCACGTCGGCTTTCCTGCACTACGGCACCATGCACATCCTGTTCAACATGCTGGCCCTCTACGTGGTGGGTCCCCAGCTGGAGCTGGCCCTCGGGCGGCTGCGGTTCGGGCTGCTCTACGGCCTCAGCGCGCTGGGCGGTTCGTTGCTGGTCTATCTGCTGTCGCCGCTCAACACCGCGACCGCCGGGGCCTCGGGCGCCATCTTCGGCCTGTTCGGTGCGGCCTTCGTGATCGGCCGCCGACTGAACCTCGACGTCCGAGGCGTGGTGATCTTGATCGGGCTGAACCTGGTCATCACGTTCGTGGCGCCGCTGGCCGGCGCGGGCGCGATCAGCTGGCAGGGCCACCTCGGTGGATTGATCACGGGCGCGCTGGTGGCCGCAGCCTTCGTCTACGCCCCCGCCAAGCAGCGCACCGCGGTGGCGGCCACGGTGACCGCGGCGTTCCTGGTGGTGTTCGTGGCTCTGGTGTGGTGGCGAACCGGGGTCCTGCTGGACATGTTCGGCGGCGCCGTCATCATCAGCTGACGGCGCCGCGTCCGACTACCTGCTGGTGGGCTTGATGCCGACGGCGTGCCGTAACTGGTCGAGGAAGCCGTCGTCGTCGTCGCTGCGGACGATGTAGTGCGACACCGCGACGCGGATCGCGGTGGCTGCCTTGACCTGCGCGCTGGGTCCGCTGAGGAGGCGTTCCAGCCGGGCCCGCATCACCGGGATGACCTGGGACAACCGGGCGATGACCACCTCGGGTTCGATGTCCACCGCGCGCACCCCGGAGTAGGAGTGCTGATAGTCGACGATAAACCGCAGTGCCGCATCGAGGCGGTCGGAACCGCGCAACTCCGCGGTCGCGCGGCTGACCCCGGTGTCGAACATCTGCCGCTCGTAGACTGCGAACGCATCGAGCAGCGCCTCCTTGGAGGCAAACCACCGGTACAGGGTCGGCCTGGACACCCCGGCCTGCTGAGCCACGTCCGACAAGCTGAGCTTCGTCTGCCCGCTGCGGCTCAGCACCTCGGCGGTAGCGGCCAGAATTCGCTGCCGCGTCGAGTTGTCGTCGACGGCATCCACCGCAGCGGTGGTGGTGCTAGGTCGGTTCACTGCGCAGGTCCTACCCGGGTCGGTTGGTGCGATGTACGTATGATGAACCAGATCGTAGAGGTAAAGCGGTTGTGGTTGGCTGCAACACCCGGAACGCCCGGGCGTTGCGCCCTAGCCGCCAGGCCGTCGTGAGCAGGGCAGTATCCTTCTCGAGACGACCATGCCAGGTTCAGCCCGAAGCCTTGCAACGTGAGTGACGTAATCGGCAGAGTGCGATTACAGTGAGGTGCCTGATGCCAGAAGAAACGAACATCACCGACGACGTGATCCTGCCGCCGGAGTGCGTGGTCGAGGAGAAGTGGTTCGATCGGGTCGCCGTGGTCTCCGCGGCCGGCACCGTCGACATGCTGACCTCGCCCAAGCTCGAAGAGCGGATCGCGGCGGCGCTGGTGCAGAAGCCGGCGGCACTGGTGGTGGACCTTACTGACGTCGAGTTCCTCGCCTCCGCCGGGATGAGCGTGTTGATCGCCGCCAACCAGCAGGTCCCCGAGGGCGTCCGGTTCGCCGTGGTCGCCGACGGTCCGGTCACCGGTCGGCCACTGAAATTGGTCGGCGTCGCCGACATCGTTGACGTATACACAACGCTGGAAGAGGCGTTGGAAAAGCTGGCGGCGTAGTGGCCAGCGAAAACGGGTAACCCAACTTCCGACATGCCCGCAGCCGAGTCCCACCACCGCAGCGAAACCGCCGATGCCCTGAGCGTCGGCCGTCTTCGCGAAGAGTTCGGTCGCTGGCTGCGCCAATTCGGTCTCGCCACCTACCGGCACAACGATTTGGTGCTGGCGGTCAACGAGGCCCTCGCGAACACCGCAGAGTTCGCGTACCGGCACCAGCGTGAGCCGGGATCTGTCACCCTGACCGCGGCCTGCGACCCGACCAACGGATCGTTGGCGGTCACGGTGACCGACGAGGGTGCCTGGCGTGAACCCACCGACGCGGGCAATCCGCAGCTGCGCGGGCGTGGCATTCCGCTGATGGAAGCCCTCGCCGACGAGGTGGTCATCGACTGCTCGGCACACGGGACCACCGTCCGGATGCGCTTCGATCGGATCGGCGACCTGTCCTCGGCGCTCGCCTGAGGCACCGGACGGCCCTGCTCCACCTGTGACAGCCAAGCGTCGAACTGTAAACAGGCGACGCGCCCGCTGTGGCCAAATCGAGCCTTTACATATCTCGATAAAACTGTCACGCTCGTGGGACGGAGCTCAGCACGCCGACACGGAGGTTTCCAGTGACATCTGCGACCCTGGAGCATGACGAATTCACCCTCGGCGGGGTCCCCGGCGAGGATTCGCTGAAGTACCAGCTCAACGTGGTGGCCTCCTCGGTGCTCGACGCGGTCTCGGCTTCGGGCGGCTGGCTGTTCGACCGCGTGATGGCAGGCTGGGAAGTCAACGTGCTGCTGGCGGAGCCCGGCGACATCCGACCATTGTCGATCGTGGGTGCCCGGGTGTTCGACCTCGAGACGGCGTTGCGCCCGGCGGCAGCCGACAGCCGCCGCCCGGAAGCGCTCGCGGTGTCCTCGGACATGTTCGCCCGGGACCTGCGGATCAGCCGCGAGGTGGTCTCGGCCTTGCGTCGCGGCCGCACCGAGGTGACGTTCTGGGGCGCGGCGTTGCCGGCCACGGTCGACACCGCGACGACGGTCGTCGAGCACCGGCTGACCGCGGCAGCGCATGCGTTCAAGAGCCGTGCCCTCGTAATGGCATCCGCCCCGGCTGCGGCCACCCGCACCGAACGCTTCTTCGCCGGCGGTGTCAGGTATTCGGGCCCGTAACCGGTTCCGAGCTCAGGCGGGCCCGGAGTGCACGTTTGAGTACCTTGCCGTAGCTGTTCTTGGGCAGGTCCTCGACGAACAGATACCGTTTGGGTCGTTTGAACCGGGCGATGCGCTCCAGCAGGTACGCGTCGAGCGACCTCGGATCCGCCTCGCCCACAATGAAAGCCACCACCGCCTCGCCCCATTCGGCGTCGGGTGTCCCGACGACGCAGGCCTCCCGAACCTCGGGGTGTTCGAGCAGCACCTCCTCGACCTCGCGGGGGTAGACGTTGGAGCCACCGCTGATGACGACGTCCTTGGAGCGGTCGCGCAGGGTCAGGTAGCCGTGCTCATCGAAGGAACCGAGGTCGCCGGTGTGCAGCCAACCGCCGGCCAGCGTCTCCGCGGTCGCCGCCGGGTTGTTCCAGTACCCCGTCATCACCACGTCGCCGCGACAGACGATCTCGCCGATCTCGTGCGGATCGGCCCGGGTGCCGTCGGGCCGTAGCACCGCCACCTCGACGCCCGAGCGAGCGTCACCGACCGAGCCCAGGATCGCATCGTCACCGCACTCGTGATCGGCCCGGCGCAGACCGGTGATGGTCATCGGGGATTCGCCCTGGCCGTAGATCTGGGCGAAGATCGGACCGAACGCGGCCAACGCCTGTTTCAGGCTCTCGACATACATCGGGCCGCCGCCGTAGATGATGCTGCGCAGCGCGTCGGGCGCCGAGCGGCCGGTATCGACCAGCCGCTGCACCATCGTCGGGGCCAGGAACGCGGTGCAGCCGGGATGAGCGGCGCACAGGTCCAGGAATTCGTCGGCGTCGAACGCGCCGGAGGCGGGTACCACCTGTCGGGCGCCGCGTAGCACATAGGCGGGGATGTACAGGCCGGAGCCGTGCGACATGGGCGCGGCGTGCACCAGGCTGCAGCCCTGGTCCGGATCGTCGATATCGGCCAGATGGGCGACGGTCATCGCGGTCAGGTTGCGGTGCGAGAGCATCGCGCCCTTGGACCGGCCGGTGGTGCCGCTGGTGTAGAACAACCACGCGAGCGCGTCCGGGGCGACGTCGGCCGGACTCATCGGCGGACAGTCGAAGCGGTCCCGGTACGCCGGACTGTCCAACACGTCGATCGCGATCCCGGTGTGCGCGGCCAGGGCGGTGGCGAGCTTCGGCGAGGCAACCACCAGGGCCGCCTCGCAGTCGCTGAGGATGTCGGCCATCTCGCGCGGGTGCAGCTTGAAATTCATTGGGACAAAGACACATCCGGCGGCCCAGATGCCGAACATCAACTCGACGATCTCCGGCCGGTTCTCGCTGGCCACCGCGACCCGGGTACCGGGTGCGGCGCTGCGCCGAATCGAGGCGGCCAATCGCAGCGCGCGCTCCCGCAACTCGCGCCAGGACACCACGCAGCGATCGCCGAGATACAGCGCGCCCTCGTCGGGGTAGCGGGTCGCGGCCCGGTCGAGCATGGTGAAGATGTTCACCGCGGCACCCATTCGGAACCGAGCGCGAAGTCCGATAGGAACTTGGTCGAACTCCAGCCACCGTCGACGACGATGGTCTGGCCGTTGATGAAGCTGCCGCCGGGGGAACAGAGGAAGGCGACGGTGCTCGCGATGTCCTCGACGCGGCCCAACCGTTCGTGCGGGGTCATCTCGGTGTTGATCTTGCGGAAGCGCTCGTCTTCGAGCCGTTTCTCGACCATCGGGGTGACGGTCACGCCCGGGGCCACCGCGTTGCACCGGATCCCCTGCGCCCCATACTGACAGGCGATGTGGGTGGTCAATGCGGTCAGGCCGCCCTTGGCCGCCGAATAGGCGCCGCCCCGCAACCCGCCGACCACCGCGAAGGTGGAGGTGATGTTGATGATCGCCGAACCCGGTTGCATATGCCCGACCACGTCGCGGGCCAGCCGGAACGGCGCGCGCAACATCAAGCCCAGGAAGTAGTCCAGATCTTCGTCATCGGTCTCATGCAGCGGCTTGGGACTGCCCACCCCGGCGTTGTTGACCAGGAAGTCAATGCGACCCCACCGGTTCAGGGCGGTCTCGACGATGCGCGCCGGGCTGTCATCGGCGGTCAGGTCCAGTGCGACGGTGGCGACCCGCGTCGGATCACCGGTCGCCGCGGTCACGGCCTCGGTCAGCGCGGCGAGGCGCTGCTCGTCGCGGCCGGTGCCCAACACGGCCATGCCCTGTTCGGCCAGCATTGTCGCGCAACCGAACCCGATGCCGCTGCTGGCCCCGGTGACTATCGCTACCTGCATCGCCAATCCCCTCTCGTCACCGAAGTCAGCGGTCGGACTCCGCGTCGACGGCCTCGGTCAGCGCCGCGCGAATCTGGTGCTTGAGTACCTTGCCGGCGTCGTTCTTGGGCAGCTCATCCCAGATCACCACCTGCTCGGGGACCTTGAACCTCGCCACGCCGTGGCCAAGCAGCACCTCGTGCAGGCGGTGCACATCCGGGGCGCCTGCCGGCCCGGGCACGATGACGGCGCAGGCCCGCTCGCCGGTGCGGTCGTCGGGTACACCGACGATCGCGATCTCGGCAATCTCCGGCACCGCCAGGAGGATGTCCTCGATCTCCTTGGGGGAGATGTTCTCGCCGTTGCGGATGATGATGTCCTTGGCGCGCCCGGTCACCACCAGGTAGCCGTCGTCGACCCAGGCCCCGAGGTCGCCCGTGCGGAAGTAACCGTGTGCGTCAAATGCGGTGTCGTTGTCCTCGGGATGCAGATAACCCAGCAGCATCTGGGCGCCCCGGGCCCGGATCTCCCCGTCCGCGAGGATGACCTCCGCGATGCCGGGCCGCCCGTCGGTCTCCGCGGCATGCTCTACATCGCCGGGGGTCATCGACCCCACCGTGGTCACCGGAACCTCGGTGGATCCGTAGACGCGACTGACCACCGCCTTGTCGAAGTACGCGGTGGCGGCCCGGATCAGCGAGGGCGGCACCGACGCACCACCGCAGATGAAGACTTTCAGGTCCGGCAGTCGGGTGCCGGCGCGTTCGGCGGCACCGAGCACACCGGCCAGAAACGGTGTCGCCCCGGCCATGTGCGAGCAGCGCTCAGCGGTCAGCAGCGTCACGGCCGCGTCGGGATCCCACTGCTCCATCAGGACCGCGGTGGTGCCGAGCAGCAGCGGACATTCGAATGCGTAGATGGAGCCACCGATGTGGGCGATCGGCGAGGGCACCAGGAAGGTGTCGCCAGGGCTCACCAGCCAGTTGTCGCGCAGCTGGCTGATCAGGGCGTGCAGCGAATTGTGGCTGTGCAGCACACCTTTGGCGCGGCCGGTGGTGCCCGAGGTGTACAGCACCATCCGCACCGCGTCCGGATCCAGCTGCGGCAGCTCGGTGTGCTGGGTGTGCGGCGCGAGCACGGCGGCGTACGGGGTGTGTCCGTCGCCGCGCACCACCACCACCTCCGGCGGTGCGCTCAGCTGAGCCGTGACCCGGGCCAGCATCGCCGCGTAGTCGTGGCCGCGAAAGGTGGCGGGAATGAAGATCATTCGGGAGTCGACGTCGTCCAGGATGAACGCCAGTTCGTGGTCCCGCAGGGAGGGCAGGATGGGGTTGACGATCATCCCGGCCAGCGTGGCGCCGAGGTAGACCACGGCGGCCTCATGCCAGTTCGGCAACATGAACGACACCACGCTGCCGGTGGGGATCCGCGACAACAGCGATTGCGCCAGCGCGCGGGCCTGACGCTGCAATGTCGCACCGTCCAACCGCACCTCACCGTCGACCAGCAGCACCCGGTCGGGGGTGTGGGTGGCCGCGTCGTGGAGCGCATCGGCCAGGGTGTCGGTCACCCACAGCCCCCGTTGGTAGGCCGCGTCTCGAATTATGGTGCTGTTCATCGTGTTGCGTCCTAGCCCTTTACCCGCCGCAGGGTCATCGAGTGGCGGTAGCGGGACGAGGGGTGGGTGTTGATGGTCACCTGGGCGATCTCACCGTCGGAGGTCTTGTAGGTGCGACGCAGTTCCAGCGCCGCGGTGCCCGGGTCGACATCGAGGCGGGCAGCGAGATCGGATCGCATCAGCACGGCCGAGATCTCTTGATGGACCTCGACGACGCTGCGGCCGAACATGTCCTCGATCAGCGGAAAGACCGGTCCCTGGTGGCGCTGGAGCAACCGGCCGACCGCGGCGAACGATCGATTGATGTAGTACTCGGTGAAGCACACCGGGTTGGGCGCGCCCTCGACCTGTCGGAATCCACCCACGGCCAGCCATTCCTCACCGATGGGAAGTCCGGTCCGATCAGCCAGGTCGGCGTCGACGGTGAGCATCTTGTTGGCGTGGATCACGAAGCGGGCGCCGGTGGCGAAGGCCATCAGATCGTCGATGGACATCACGTCCTGGGCGTAGGAACTCGTCGACGTGCGCGGGACGACCAGGGTCCCGGCCCGGGGCCGTGAGGAGATCAGATGATCCTCCCGCAGGCGGCGCAGGGCCTCGCGGACCGTGTAGCGGCTCACCGAAAAGCGTTCACACAGCGCATGTTCGGTGGGCAGCTGGGACCCCACGGGATAGACCCCGTCGACGATGTCCTGCCGCAGGGCGCGCGCGACTTGCAGGTAGCGGGGATCGGCGGTGCGGGCCTCGGTCATCGGCTCATGCCGTCGTGCGGCGCAAGGCAAGGACGCTGCCGTCGCCGTCGGCCGAGACGAAAAGGGTGCCGTCGGCGTCGGCGGTGATGCCGGCGAAGGGCCCCTGCGGACCCGAGAACGGCGGCATTCCGTGCAGCGGCCGGGGCGTGACTCCCGGTGGTACACCCAGCGGCAACCCCGTCGCGATCGTGCGGCGCGCGCCGGTGGCCGGATCGAATTCGACGACCGACTTGTCGCCGGCGTCCACGACATAGAGCCGGCCACCGAACTCCGCCAGGCCCTGCGGACTGACCAGCCCGTCGAGCACTGTTTCGGCGCCGCCGCCCGCGAGTCTGGCCACCCGGCCGCCGCCGGACTCGGTGACCAGGACGGTGCCGGCGGTATCGACGAGGACGCCGACCGGCTCGGCCAGCCCGGTGGCCAACACGCTGGTCTGGCCGGACTGCACCGAAAGCACTTGGCCCGTGCCGAATTCGGCGACCACCGCGGCGCCGCCGGGTGCCAGGGCGACCCCGTAGAGCTGATCGAAGCCGTCGGCCAAGTATTCGGTCTCGGCGGCCCCGGGCCGGTACCGCGCGACCTGACCACCCGAGGTGGTCACCACGAATTCGTCGGTTCCCGACGCGGCGATACCGCGCAGGAAGCCGGGATAGCCCGGGCTGAACAGCATTCCGACGGTTTGCAGTGCGCCGCCTTCGCCCAGCCGATAGAAGTACGTGCCGTCGGCGACATAGAGGTGGCCATCGGCGCCGACGGCCAGGTCCAGCGGCCAGTTCAGACCGCCGGGCAACACGGTGCGCGCGGCGCCGTCGACGATCTCGGTGATCTCGCCGGTGAAGTTCGACACCAGCAACCGGCCGTCGGCGAAGGTGAGGTTGTCCAATCCGGGGGTGAGCGTCGCGAGCACAGTCTGGGCGCCGGTCTTGGGGTCGATCCGCAGCACCTGACCGCTGGCGACCTGGGTCGAGACGATCTGCCCGTCGGCATCGAACTTGACCGCGTCCGGGACGCCGAGGTCACCCGCGACCTTCTCGGCGGTGCTGGATCCGGACTGGTCCGGGTCGATGCGCCAGATCTCATTGGCGCCCATGACCGGGAAATACAGCAGCCCGTCCGGGCCGAACTCCATGGCGTTGGGGGAGGGGACATCCTCGAGCAGCACCCGGGGCGGGCCGCCGGCCAGGTCGAGCTCGAGCAGTCGGCCGCCCTCGCGGCACTCGCCGACGAACAACCGGCCGCGGTGCACGGTGATGCCGTTGGCCGAGGGCAGATCGTCGCGCAGGACGCGGGTGTGGCCGTTCGCGTACGCGCTGACCCGGCCGTCCATCACCTCGGTGGCGAACAGCGTGCCGTCGTCGGCGAAGGCGACGTCGTCCGGGGCGACGATCGCACCGCCCTTGGGGCTGATCGCGTCGATCTGACCGGAGCCGAGGTCCAGCGCGCTGATCTGACTGCCGGTGACCTGCGCGATGTAGACCCGGCCGTCCGGGCCGGTCCGCAGCCCGTTGGCGCCGAACAGCCGGCTCGGGGCGGTGATTCGATCGATGCGCCAACCTGTGGCGCTGCCCGGCGCGGTCGAGAACTGGCCAGCGCGTGTCATCGGTCCACCGTTCACGGCACGGACCCTATCAACGTAAATAAGTCCAGACAATAGGAAACCCGTAGTTTCCCAATCCGCCCTTGACTAGCGGCGAGCCCGTGCAGAATGATGTTCTCAAATCGGTACATGCCGATTATTTGTCCGGACAATTAGGTGGGCCGCGTAAACATGGGTGACGATCTGCTGGGGCTGACGGGCCGCGTGGTGATCGTGTCGGGCGCCGGCGGCGGCGGGATCGGCACCATGATCACCCGCGCCGTCGCCCGGTCCGGGGCCACGGTCGTGGCCGTGAGCCGTTCGCTGGACAACCTCAACCAGCACATCGGCCCGCTGATCGAAGAGGGTCTGCCGGTGGTCCCGGTGGCCGCCGACGCCGCCACCGACGAGGGCATTGCCACCGTCCTGGAGCAGGCTCGCGACGTCGACGGTGACTTGTACGGTCTGGTCAACGTCGCCGGCGGCGCGGCCCCGAACACCTGGATGCCCAGTACCCGGGTGAGTCGGGCGGACTGGCGGGCGTTGTTCACCCAGAACCTGGAGACCATGTTCTTCATGAGCCAGGCCGTCGCCGCGGAACTGCGCGGCGAGCAACGGCCGGGTTCGATCGTCTCGATCTCCTCGATCAGCGGTGTGAACACCGCGCCGTTCCACATCGCCTACGGGACCGCCAAGGCCGCGGTCATCGCCGCCACCCGCACCATGGCCGTCGAACTGGCCGCCGCGAACATCCGGGTGAACGTCGTGGCGCCCGGCGTCACCGAGACCCCGGCCTCGGGCACCTATGTCGACGACGACCCCGAACGCGACCACCGTGCCATCGCGATGGGCCGCCGGGGCACCCCCGAGGAACAGGCCGGTGCCGTCCTGTTCCTGTTGTCGCAGCTGTCGAGCTATGTCACCGGACAGACCCTGCTGGTCGACGGCGGACTGAATCTGCGCTGGACGCACCTCGGTGCCGACAACACGTCGTTGTTCCTCAAGGACGAAAATTTCCGCGCCGCCATCACCCGATGGGAGCCCTGATGGCAGCGCCAGCGCAGCACTGGCCACCAGCGAAAGCGAGGACCGCATGACCGACGCCCCCAACGATGCGAACATCGACGTCGACAGGTGCGAAGAACTGTCGGCCCCGACGACCATCCCGACCGAGGCCTACACCTCGCCGGAGTACGCCCGAGCCGAGCGAGACAAGTTGTGGCGCAAGGTGTGGCAGCAGGTGGGCCGGGTCGAGGAACTGCCCGAGGTAGGCAGCTACCTCACCTACGACATCCTCGACGACTCGATTCTGGTGGTGCGCACCGGAACCGGCTCGTCCGCCGAGAGTTTCGCCGCCCACCACAACGTGTGCATGCACCGCGGGCGCCGGCTCGTCGATGTGCCCGAGGGTGCCAAGAACGCTCGAGGTCGGGCGCGCAAGTCGTTCATCTGCGGATTCCACGGCTGGACCTATGGTCTGGACGGCGCCTGCACCCACATCCGGGAGCAGGACGACTGGCAGGGCACCCTGACGCCGGAGAACACGCACCTGGCGCGGGTCAGCGTCGACACCTGGGGCGGCTGGCTGTGGATCAACATGGACCCCGACTGCGAATCGCTGGCCGACTACCTGCATCCCGCCGCCAAGATCCTCGACCCGTTCGGGCTGCAGAACATGCGCTGCAAGTGGCGCAAGTTCGTGAACTTCGACTGCAACTGGAAGGTGGCGCTGGAGGCATTCAACGAGACCTACCACGTGTTCACCACCCATCCGGAGTTCAACAAGTTCGGCGAGTTCAAGGGTTGGGCGAAGGCCCAGGGCCGGCACAGCAACATCGGCTACGACGCGCCCAAGGATCTCGAGGAGACCAAGTCCAAGATCCGCCTCGGCACCGGTGACCCCCGCATCTCGACGGCCGAGATGCAGGTCTACACCATGGAAGAGACCAACGCCACCACCACGCAGACGCTGGTCAACGCCGCGTTGCGGCTCGTCGACGAACTGCCGGAGGGCACCCCGCCGGACAAGGTTCTCGAGCACTGGCTGAGCTCGGCGCGCCGTGACGACGCGGCCCGCGGCGTGATCTGGCCGACGATCCCGCCGGAGATCCTCGGCCAGAGCGGCACCGCCTGGCAGCTGTTCCCGAACTTCCAGATCGGGCAGGGTCTGACCTCGGCGTTGTGCTACGGCGCCCGCCCGGACCCCGGTTACGACCCGAACAAATGCATCTTCGAGGTCTCGGTCTTCGAGCTGTACCCGGAAGGGCAAGAGCCGGAGAATGATTGGGAGTACACGCCGGTGGGCGACCCGCGCTGGCGGTCGGTGCTGCCGCAGGACTTCTCCAACATGGCCGCCGTGCAGCAGGGCATGAAGTCGATGGGATTCCCCGGCACCCGGCCCAATCCGTACCGCGAACGCAGCACCGTCAACCTGCACCACCAACTGTCCAAGTACATGGGTACCGGCGAACCCCGCGACCTGTAGCCCCGCGATTTCGGTGCGCGTGGGGGCGCTCAGCGCCGCCGAGCGCACCGAAATCACCCCGAAGGAGAAGAAGATGAAAGTCAATCTGGGCACCGGAGCGCAGAACTCTCGTGACTGGGAACGCGTCATGGCCGGGGATTTCAGCACCCCGCCGGAGACACCGGACTATCAGTGCGTGCAGGCCGCGCTGGCGCTCGGCGACCTCGCCGAGCCGCTGGGCTTCGACGGCATCTGGTTCCCGGAACATCAGGGCACCCCGTATGGCATGACGCCCAACCCGATTCAGGCGTTGACCTACTTCGCGGGTCGCACCGAGCGGGTCAGCCTCGGTACCTTCGTGGCGGTGGCGCCGTGGTGGAACCCGGTGCGACTGGCGCATCAGATCGCCTACCTCGACATCGTGTCCAACGGTCGCTACAACACCATCGGAATCGGGCGCGGCGTGTCCAAGACCGAGTTCGACGCGGTCGGGGTGCCCCGCGAGGAGAGCCGACAGCGGTTCAACGAGACCCTCGACATTTTGGAGCTCGCCTTCTCCGGTGAACGCTTCTCCTACGACGGTGAGATCTTCAGCTTTCCGGAGATGTCGCTGCGGCCCGAGCCCATCAGCACCGACCTGTTCTCCCGGATCTACAGTTCGTCCTCGACGGCCGAATCGCTGGAGATCCTGTCCCGCCGCGGCATGGTGCCGCTGTTCGTGGGCAACAAGCCGATCTGGGACGCCGGCGCCGAGGTGGCCAAGGTCAACACCTTCCGCGCCGAGGAGGGGTTCGAGCCGTGTCAGCCCAAGAACGTGATGTTCATGTACTGCACGGCCAAGGAAGACGACCGGCTCGCGGCGCTGACCGAGGAATGGATCTGGACGGCCAACCGCGACGTCAACGTGCACTATGGGTTCGCCGACTCGTCGAACTTCAAGGGTGTCAAGGGATATGAGGCGTACGCGGCCCGCGAGGCCACCGCGACCGCGGTACTCGCCTCGGCGGTCACCGGAGATCAGAAGAAGGGCGGCCCGCCCGGATACCACGCGTCGAACCTGCTGATCGGCACGCCCGAGGTGGTGTTCGAGAAGCTCAAGGCCGCGCAGGAGGCGTGTTCGTTCTCCGAGGTCACCATCGTTCCGCAGTTCGGCACCATGCCGTACGAGGACGCTTTCGAGAGCACCAAGCTGTTCGCCGCCGAAGTGCTGCCCGCCGTTCACGAGATGGCCGCGCCACTGCACCCGGCCGCGCTGCCAGAAGGGGTTCGCGCATGACCGCGACCCCGCCGGGCACCGAGTGCGGGCCCACCGACACCCCGACCGACATCGACATCCCGGCCATCCGGGAACGCTACGCCGCGGAACGCGCCAAGCGGCTGCGACCCGAGGGCGGCGACCAATACCTGGAACTCGAAGGCGATTTCGCCGATTTCTACGAGGTCGACCCCTACACCACCCCCGTCGAACGAGACCCGATCACCGAGGACGTCGACGTCGTCATCCTCGGTGGCGGCTTCGCCGGTCTGCTGGCCGGGGCCTACCTGAAAAAGGCCGGGGTGGACGGGATTCGGGTCATCGAGATGGCCGGAGATTTCGGCGGCGTGTGGTACTGGAACCGGTTTCCCGGCATCCAGTGCGACAACGACGCCTACTGCTATATCCCGCTGCTGGAAGAACTCGACTTCATGCCGAGTAAGAAGTTCGCCGACGGTGCCGAGATCTTCCAGCACTGCCGCAACATCGGCAAACACTTCGGCCTCTACGACGGTGCGCTCTTCTCCACCCAGGTGCGCGAATTGCAGTGGGAGGACGCACCGCAACGCTGGTCGATCCGCACCGACCGCGGTGACGAGATCCGGGCCCGCTTCGTGGTGATGGCGCAGGGTTCCTACAACCGCCCGAAACTGCCGGGCATCCCGGGCATCAAGGATTTCACCGGCCACGTGTTCCATTCCGCGCGCTGGGATTACGACTACACCGGCGGCAACGCCGATGGTGGCCTGCACAAGCTGGCCGACAAGCGGGTCGCGCTGGTCGGCACCGGCGCCACCGGTATCCAGCTGGTGCCGCACCTGGGCCGGGACGCCCAGCAGCTCTACGTCTTCCAGCGCACGCCGTCCTCGGTCGACGCCCGCACCAACCCGCCCACCGACCCGGCCTGGGCAGCCGCGCTGCAGCCTGGCTGGCAGGAAGAACGCAAACGCAACTTCCACAACTGGTCGCCGTTCGTGGGTGTGGTGTTCGGCGAACCGGACCTGGTGTGCGACTTCTGGACCGAACTGGGGCGCAACCTGACCGCACGGATCGCGGCCACCGCGGACCCGGCCGCGGTGACCATCGAGCAGATCATGGCATTCCGGGAGGAGGAGGACTTCAAGATCATGGAGCGGCTGCGCCGCCTGGTCGCCGAGGTCGTGGCGGACCCGGCCACCGCGGAGGCGCTCAAGCCCTACTACCGCTTCATGTGCAAGCGCCCGACGTCCAGCGAGCACTACCTGGCCACGTTCAATCGACCCAACGTGACGCTGGTCGATGTGTCGGAGTCCAAGGGCGTCGAACGTCTCACCGAGAAGGGCATCGTCGCCAACGGGGTGGAGTACGAAGTCGACTGCGTGATCTTCGCCAGCGGCTTCGAGATCTCCACCGAGATCAGCCGTCGCTTCGCGATCGATCGCATCGTGGGCCGCGACGGGCTGTCCCTGTTCGACCACTGGCGCGACGACTACAAGACGCTGCACGGGATGACCAGCCGCGGATTCCCCAACCAGTTCTTCATGGGGTTCATCCAGGGCGGCGTGTCGGCCAACACCACGGCCATGTTCGAACAGCAGGCCAAGCACATCGCCTACCTCATCGCCGAGGCACAGACCCGCGGCGCCAGCCTGGTGGAGCCCACCCAGGAGGGGCAGGACGCCTGGGTGGCGACCGTCGGCGAATTGGCGATCGACAACTCGGCGTTCGAACTGTCCTGCACGCCCGGTTATTACAACAACGAGGGCCGCGGCGGTGCCGAACGCAACGGGGCGTTCCTGGGCGACTTCTACTCGCCGGGGTTCTACGCCTTCGACGAACTCATTGCACAGTGGCGGGACCAGGGCGACCTCGAGGGACTGGAGATTCGTTGAGTGCCGCCCTGAGATTCGATGACCGGGTGGCCGTCATCACCGGCGGCGGCCGCGGGCTGGGCCGCGAGTACGCGCTGCTGTTGGCGGCGCGTGGGGCCAAGGTCGTGGTCAACGACGTCGGCGGCACGCTCACCGGCGACGGTGCCGACGCGGGTCCGGCCAGCACGGTGGTCGGCGAGATCGCCGCCGCCGGTGGGCAGGCGGTGGCCTGCACCGAATCGGTGGCCACCGCCGAAGGCGGTAAGGCGATCGTCGATACTGCGCTGCGCGAATACGGCCGGGTCGACATCCTGATCCACAACGCCGGAAACGTGCGCCGCGCACCGCTCGCCGAGATGTCCTACGAGGACTTCGACGCCGTCGTCGACGTGCACCTGCGCGGTGCGTTTCACGTGGTGCGGCCCGCGTTTTCGCACATGCTCGCCGCGGGCTACGGCCGCATCGTGCTGACCTCGTCGATCGGCGGACTGTACGGCAACCACGACGTCGCCAACTACGGTGTCGCCAAGGCGGGCATCATCGGACTGTCCAACGTGGCCGCGCTCGAGGGCGCCGCGGCGAATGTGGCCTGCAATGTGATCGTGCCGGCCGCGGTCACTCGGATGGCCGACGGCCTGGACACCTCGGCCTACCCGCCGATGGGGGCGGAACTCGTCGCACCCACGGTCGGCTGGCTCGCCCACGAGACCTGTTCGGTCACCGGCGAAATCATGGTGGCGTTGGCCGGTCGGGTCGCCCGCGCCTACATCGCCGAAACCCGCGGTGTGTACCGGCCGTCGTGGACCCTCGAGGACGTCGCGCAGAACCTGGCGGAGATCCGGGACACCGCCCATCAGATCGTCTTTCCCGTCGTCCCCGACGGCCACGCCGACCACATCCGGTACAGCTTCGGGATGGCGTCGCAGGCGGTGGAGACGTGAGCGCCGCGGGCCCGCTGGCCGGTGTGCGGGTGGTGGACCTCACCGCGATGGTGATGGGTCCGTACTGCACGCAGATCATGGCGGACATGGGCGCCGAGGTCATCAAGG
Source organism: Mycolicibacterium sp. MU0053 (assembly GCF_963378095.1). Lineage (NCBI taxonomy): Bacteria > Bacillati > Actinomycetota > Actinomycetes > Mycobacteriales > Mycobacteriaceae > Mycobacterium > Mycobacterium burgundiense. The sequence goes on along the minus strand of NZ_OY726397.1, from coordinate 4,868,397 downwards.
TCGAACCGCCGCAGGGTGACAACACCCGGTTCATCTCGGTGGGCCCGGCACCCGGCATGAGCGGGGTGTTCGTGAACGTCAACCGCGGCAAGCGCAGCGCGGTGCTCGATCTGCGTTCGGATGAGGGCACGGCCGCGTTGCGGGCCCTGATCGAGTCGGCGGACGTGTTCATCCACTCGATGCGGGCCAAAGCGGTGGCCAGTCTGGGCTTTTCGTATGACGACGTGGCGGCCATCAACCCGACGATCGTCTATACCAACTGTTACGGCTACAGCCGACGCGGGCCCGCAGCCGACCGACCCGCCTACGACGACACCATCCAGGCCGAATGCGGGTTACCGGCGGTCCAGGAGCAACTGACCGGCGAGGCGAACTACGTCGGGACCATCATCGCCGACAAGGTCGCCGGCCTGACCGCGCTCTACGCCACCATGATGGCGCTGTTCCATCGGGAACGGACCGGGGAGGGCCAGGAGGTCGAGGTCAGCATGTTCGAGACGATGGCCTCGTTCATGCTCGTCGAACACGCCAACGGCGCGATGTTCGATCCGCCGCTGGGACCGGCGGTCTATCCACGGACCGTGGCCCCCAACCGTCGCCCGTATGAAACCAAGGACGGGCACATCGCGGTACTGATCTACAACGACAAGCACTGGAATGCGTTCATCGAGGCGGTCCGGCCGCCCTGGGCGGCAGCGGATCCGGCGGCGTACGCCACCTTGGAGCATCGGGCCCGCCAGATCGACGTGGTCTACGGCTTTGTGGCCGAGACCCTTAAGGAACGCACCACCGAGCAGTGGTTGACGCTGTTCGAACAGCTGGAGATTCCCGCGGCGCCCATCAACACCCCGGATGCGCTGTTCGACCACCCGCAGCTCAACGCCGTCGGCCTGTTCGAAACCGTGCAGACGCCGCACGGGCCGGTGCGCTTTCCCGGTGTGCCGACCTGGTTTTCGCGCACTCCCGGTCATGTCCGGGGGCCGGCCCCGGAACTCGGCGCCGACACCGCCGCCGTGTTGGCGGAGTTGGGTGTGCTGGCGACCGCGCCGTCGGCGCCGGAGAACGACGCCGAGCCCGTACTGGGTTCGGGATAGGGGACCACAGTGGATTTCGAGATGGGGGAGCAGGCCGGCGCGCTGCGCGGCAAGCTCCGCAACCTGGTGGCCGAGCACCTGCCCGCCGACTTCATGGGCGCGTTCACCGACGACCCCGCGGATTTGGCAGCCGCGCAACAGTTCTGCCGCACGCTGGCCGACGAGGGTCTGCTGTGCATGTCGTGGCCGGCCGAGTTCGGTGGCCGGGACGCCTCGGTGTGGGAACAGACCGTGGTGCGTGAGGAGATGTGGGCGCACCACGAACCGCGCGGGGCCCAGTACATGGGCGTCAACTGGGTGGGCCCGATCATCATGCGCCACGGCACCGCCGAACAGCAGCGCCGGCACCTGCCGCTGATCGCCAACGGCGAAGTGATCTGGTGCCAAGGGTTTTCCGAACCCGAGGCCGGTTCCGACCTGGCGTCGCTGCGCACCACCGCCCGCCGCGACGGCGACGGCTGGCTGGTGAGTGGTCAGAAGATCTGGACGTCGTACGCGACCATGGCACAGTGGTGCTTTCTGCTCGCGCGGACCTCCAAGGAGGGCAAGAAGCAGCAGGGTCTGACGATCTTCTTGGTGCCGATGTCCGATCCGGCGATCCAGGTCCGGCCGATCCGCTGCATCATGGGCCCGCACCACCTCAACGAGGTGTTCTTCGACGATCTGCGGGTCACCGACGCCGAAGTGCTGGGCGAGGTCGGTGCCGGCTGGTCGATTGTGCAGGATGTGCTGTCGTTCGAACGGGTCGGCATCGCCCGGTACGCCCGGTGCGAGAAGTTGCTGCTCGACGCTCCCGAAGCGCTCGGGGCGGCCTGGGACCAACTGCCGGATGAATTGCGCGCCAGGTGGACCCGGATGCAGGTGCATTGCCGTCGGGCCAGGCTGCTGGCGTATCGGCTGGTGGAGCTGCAAAGCAAGGGGCAGGTGCGCCCCGGGGACGCGTCCGGCTACCGGATCGCGGTGACGAAGCTGGACCAGGACAGCGCCGAGGTGTTGATGGAGATCATTGCGGCCGCCGACGCGGCCGACCCCGCGGTGCAACGATTCCGCGACGAGGTCGAGGACCACTGGCGGTACTCGCAGGCGTCCACGGTGTCCTCCGGCAGCATCGAAATGCAGCGGATCCTGCTGTCCCGCGCGCTGTTGGCGGCGTCATGATCCTGGACTTGAGCCCCGAGGCCGCCGAATTCGGCCGGCAGGCGCTGCGCGCGTTCGAGGCCGCCGGCGGTGACCAGTTGTTGCAGGAGGCCGAGGCCAAGCCGCAAGCGCGGGAGGCGCTGGTCGGTTCGGTTCTCACCGGACTCGGCGCCTGGGAGCTGGAACCGCGGGGCGACACCGACAGCCTGGAGGCCGCTGCCGCATTGTGTCGCAGCGCGGGTTACTGGGCGCTGCCGTATCCGGTCGCCGAACGGCTGTCCCGCCCAGCCGACGGCGACACCGCCGGCCTGTTGGTGGTGGCCGAGAACAACCCGTCGGCGCCGGTCGTCGGCGTGCAGTTGCCGTGGTCGGCGGTGACACTGGACGGCCGGTGCCACACCGTCGCCGGAACCTCGTCGGCGCGGCCCGGCTTCGTCGCCGAACTCGAACTGTCATCGACGAGCACGTCGACCCCAAGTGACGTCGCGCTGGCGCTGGTGCTGCCGTGCTGGACGCTGCTCGGGATGCTGGACCGGGCACTGGAACTGACCATCGCCCATGTCCGGCTGCGTCAGCAGTTCGGTCAGCCGCTGTCGTCGTTCCAGAGCGTGCAGTTCCAACTGACCGACGCCGAGGTGGAGCGCGGCGGGCTGGAAATCCTGGCCAAGCACGCCCTGTGGAGCGCGGGGTCGTCGTCGCCGAGTTCGGCGGCCGAGGCGCTCGCGGACGCGCTGGCGTTGCGGATGGCGGCGATCGAGGCCGCCGAGGTGGTGTTCCGGGTGTGCCATCAGTTGCACGGCGCGGTCGGGTTCTGCGACGAGACGACGCTGTCGTGGCTCTCGCGCTACAGTCAGCCGTTGCGGCGCCTGCCCTTTGGTTTGTCGGCGACCCGTGATCTGCTCACCGCCCAAGTCGGGCGGCGCGGTCTGACCGGGCTGTACTCGACGTGACCGCGCTGGACGAGTTTCGCGCCGAGGTCCGGGCATGGTGCGCCGCCAACGTGCCGGCGGACTGGCGGCAAACGCAGGCCGCCACCACCGAGGACGAGTTCGTGGCGTTCCAGCAGGACTGGTTCGCCAAGCTGCACGCCGTCGGTTATGCGGTGCCGCACTGGCCGGCCGAATGGGGCGGCGGCATGTCGGTGGCCGAACAGGTTGTGCTGTATCAGGAACTGGCCGCGCGCGACGCGCCGCGGCTGGTGTTGGCGTTCGTCGGCATCCACCACGCGGCGTCGACGCTGCTGGTGGCCGGCACCGAGGAACAACGGCAGCGCCACCTGCCGGCCATTTTGGACGGCGAGATCTGGGTGCAGGGTTTCTCCGAACCGGAAGCCGGCTCGGACCTGGCGTCGTTGCGGACCACCGCCCGCCGCGACGGTGACGGGTTCGTGGTGACCGGGCAGAAGGTGTGGGCCAGCGGCGCATCGCACGCGCACTGGTGCCTGCTCCTGGCGCGCACCGACCCGAGCGCGCCCAAACGCAAGGGGATTTCGTACTTCCTGATGGACATGTCCAGCCCCGGTGTGGAGGTGCGGCCCATCCGCAACGCGATCGGCGAATCCCACTTCTGCGAGATCTTCCTCAACGACGTGCACATCCCGGCGGCCAACCTGGTGGGTGCCGAGAACGCCGGCTGGCAGGTGGCCCAGGCCACCCTGGGGGCCGAGCGTGGCATGACCATGCTGGAGTTGGCCGAACGGCTGGGCAACGCCGGATTTCGTTGGCTGGTGCAGGCTTGCCGCGACAACCCAGACTCCGCGGTGCAGGATCAGGTCAGCGCGTTCGAGATCGAGATCGCCGGTCTGCGCGGGCTGTGCCGGGACCTGGTGGAGCGCAGCGAGGCCGGCACCGCCGGAGCCGCCGACGCATCGGTGGTGAAGCTGTTCTACAGCGAGTTGCTGCAGCGGATGACCGACTTCGGCGTGCAGATCGGCGGCGTGGCCGCCCACACCGTGCTGACCAAACCGATGTCCAGCGGCTGGGAATCCGGCGCCTGGGTACTGGATTTCATCGGCTCGTGGGAGTGGACCATTCCGGGCGGGGCCAGCGAGATCCAACGCAACATCATCGCCGAGCGCGGCCTGGGGTTGCCGCGGGAACCGAGTGTGCAGTGACCGGACCGGATTTCAGTGAGCTGCACGACGAGTTGCGTGCCATCGCCGGCGATGTGCTGGGCAAGGCATCCGGCGCCGAGATCGGCGCCCCGCTGTTGGCGCAGGCCGGCTGGACCGGCCTGGAGATCGCCGAGGAGTGCGGCGGCGCCGACGCCACCTTCCGGGAAACGGCGCTCATCTGCGAGGAGATGGGCCGCGCCGCGGCCCGCAGCGGATACCTGGGCGGTGTCGTGCTCGGGGTCGGACTGCTGAACATGCTGCCGCGCAGCCCCGTTCGAGATCAGCTGCTGGCCGAGGTCGCGGCGGGCTCGAACGCGGTGGCGGTCGCGCTGTCCGCGGCGCAACGCGGCGCCGGCCCGGCGTTCACGCTCGACGCGCAGCGGCGGGTGGGCGGCGCGGTCTCCTTCGTCATCGACGGCGCCGCACCGTGGCTACTGATCCCCGCCACCGACCCCGACGGTGAACTCGTCGTCGTCGCGGTTCAGGCCGATGCGGACGGGCTGAGCGTGGTCGGTCAGCCCGTCGTGGACGAAACCCGTTTGCTGGCAGCGGTTTCGGCGGTTGACGTCCAGGTGGACGAGGGTGCGGTGTCGCGGTGCCCCGACGGGTTGGCCGCCGTGCTGGACCGCGGGTACCTCGCCCTCGCCTGCGACAGCGTGGGATTGGCTGCCGCGATGCTGGACGCCACGGTGGCCTATCTGGGCGTGCGCGAGCAGTTCGGGCGGCCGATCGGATCTTTCCAGGCGGTCAAGCACGCCTGCGCGGACATGTTGGTGCAGATCACGGTCGCGCGGCAGTTGATCGATGCCGGCGTCGCCGCGATGGTCGCGGACGGCCCGGACGCCGCCCGCGCCGCGGCGATGGCCAAGGCCTACGCCGGTGAGATAGCGGTGCAGGTGGCCGGTAAGGCCTTGCAACTGCACGGCGGCATCGGCTACACCTGGGAAGCCGGTATCCACACCTACCTCAAGCGGGCCACGCTGAACCGCGCGCTGTTCGGTTCGCCTGCCGAGCACCGTCATTGGCTCACCGCTCAGCGCTCCTGAGCGCGCGCTCGCTCCCAACCTCGCGCGCTCTCAACCTTGCGCGCTCCCAACCTCGCGCGAGCGTGCGCAGACCCGGTGATCCGCCCGGCGTGTCGGCCGGGAACACGCCCGCTCGCGCCAAGAAGGGGCAGCGGCACGGGCTGGGGCTAGAAGATGTTGTCCTTGTGGTTGACGTCGGTGACCAGGCCGCCGTCGACGACGAACTCGGCGCCGGTGGCGAACGAGGACTCGTCGCTGACCAGGAACACCACGAACGTCGAGACCTCCTCGGACCGGCCGGACCGGCCCAGCGGGGCGGTCACCATGTCCTCGGGGAAGTGCTCGGTCATGGGGGTGCGGATGAAGCCGGGATGCACCGAGTTCACCCGAATGTTGTGCCGGCCCAACTCGAGCGCCGCGGACTTCGCCAATCCGCGCACGGCCCACTTCGACGCGACGTACGGGTGCACCAGCGGGGCGCCGCGCAGGCCCTCGATCGAGGAGATGTTGATGATGGACCCGCTGCCGGCGGCCTTCATCGGACCGACCACGGCCTGCATGCCGAGGAAGGTGCCGGTGAGGTTGACGTCGATGACCTTCTGCCACTGGGTCATATCGAACTTGCCGATCTTGCCCATCGCGACAATCCCGGCGTTGTTCACCAACGACGTCACGGCGCCGAAGGCCTCGACCGCCATCGCGACCGCCGCATCCCACTGATCGGCCTGGGTCACATCGAGATGGACGTAGCGAGCGGCGTCCCCGAGTTCGTCGGCCAGCGCCGAACCCGGTTCATCGAGGATGTCGCCGATGACCACCTTGGCGCCCTCGGCGACAAGCATGCGTGCGTGTGCGGCGCCCATGCCCTGGGCTCCGCCGCTGATCAATACGACTTTTCCGGCCACACGTCCCATGGGGCGTCAGGTTACCGCACCGCGCGGGCAAAATTAGAACCTGTTCCAATTTTGCCGAGAACCGCGCATACTGCCCTGGAAACGCCACCGTGAGGAGACAGGTATGACCATCCGCGTCGCGCTGATCGGCACCGGGAACTGCGGGCGGCTCGCCCTGATCCAGCTGATCGAGGATCCGCGGTTCGAACTGACTGCCGTCGGAGTGTCCACCGCGGACAAGGTGGGCCAGGACGCGGGCCAACTCGCCGGAGTCGACGTCGTCACCGGGATCACGGCCACCCTCGGCATGGAGGCGGCGCTGGCGACCGCGCCGGACTGCCTGGTGTATTGCGCGATGGGCGACACCCGCCCCGTCGAGGCGACCGCCGACGTGATGCGCGCGCTGGCGGCCGGGGTCAATGTCGTCGGCTCCGCACCGGGCACCCTGCAGTACCCGTGGGGCCTGGTACCGGGCAAGGCCATCGACCGGCTGGAAGAGGCAGCCCGACAGGGCAACTCGAGCATCTTTATCACCGGGGTCGACCCGGGTTTCGTCACCGACCTGATCCCGTTCGCGTTCGCCAGCACCTGTCAGCGCATCGAGCAGATCCGCACCCTGGAGATCGCCGACTACGCCAGCTACGACGGCAAGGAGGTGATGTTCGACGTCATGGGGTTCGGCAACGAGATCGGTGATCTGCCGTTGCTGTTCCAGCCCGGCATCCTGTCGCTGGCGTGGGGCACCGCCATCCGGCAACTGGCCGCCGGACTGGGCATCGAGGTCGACGAGATCACCGACTCCGTCGAACAGGAACCGGCCCCCGAGGATCTCGACGTCGCGGTCGGGCGGATCAAGAAGGGCACCGTGGCGGCGTTGCGGTTCGAGATCCGGGGACTGGTCGACGGCCACCCCGCGGTCGTGGTCGAGCACATCACCCGGTTGCGGGACGACCTGCGCCCGGACTGGACGCAACCGGCGCAGCCCGGCGGTTCCTACCGGTTGGAGATCACCGGCGAGCCGTCCTACGCGGTCGACATCTGCCCCAGCAGCAGTCGCGGCGACCACAACTACGCCGCGATCCTGGCCGCCGCCGGCCGGATCGTCAACGCGATTCCCGACGTCGTCGCGGCCGCCCCCGGACTGCACACCACATTGGATCTTCCGCTGGGGACCGGCCGCGGGGTTTATCGGCCACCGAACTGAGCTGCGCACCCGCAGCTTTCGGGGCCGGTTCCTCGACGCACCGTTCCTGGGGCAACCCGCGCGGGCCTGGCTTGTAAACTGCCTTCTCGGTCGATGAGAGGATGGTTTTCATGACGCAGGTCAGCGAGACGGACAACGTGACCCTGCGCAAGGTCATCATCGGGGCGTCGGTGGGCAACGCCGTCGAATGGTTCGACTTCGCCATCTACGGATTCCTCGCAACGTTCATCGCGGCGAACTTCTTCCCCGCGGGCAACGACACCGCGGCCCTGCTGAACACGTTCGCGATCTTCGCCGCCGCATTCTTCATGCGGCCGCTCGGCGGATTCGTCTTCGGTCCGCTCGGCGACCGGATCGGGCGGCATCGGGTGCTGGCGCTGGTGATCCTGCTGATGTCGGCGGCCACGCTGGCCATCGGGTTGCTGCCCACCTACGCCGCCATTGGGGTGGCCGCGCCGTTGCTGCTGCTGTTGATGCGCTGCCTCCAGGGCTTCTCGGCCGGCGGCGAATACGGCGGCGGCGCAGTCTATCTGGCTGAGTTCGCCGAGGACCGCACCCGGGGGCGCACCATCACCTTCATGGTGTGGTCGGGGGTGGTGGGTTTTCTGCTCGGCTCGATCACCGTGACGCTGCTGGAGGCGGCGTTGTCGGCCGAGGCCATGCACAGCTACGGCTGGCGGATTCCGTTCCTGATCGCGGGACCGCTGGGCCTGGTGGGGCTCTACATTCGGCTGAAGCTGGACGACACCCCGGAGTTCAAGGAACTCAGCGACAACGACGACGTCGCGAAATCGCCGCTGCGGGAATCGCTTCGGACGTCGTGGCGGCAGATCCTGCAGGTCATCGGGATGTTCGTGATCTTCAACGTGGGCTACTACGTGGTGTTCGCGTATCTGCCGACGTACTTCATCCGGACCTTGGAGTTCTCCGAGGCCGCGGCGTTCATCTCCATCACGGCGGCGTGCCTGGTGGCCATCGTGCTGATCCTGCCGTTGGCCGCGCTGTCGGACCGGATCGGGCGTCGGCCCATGCTGATCGCGGGGTCGGTGGGGTTCGCGGTCTTCGCGTATCCGCTGTTCCTGCTGCTGAATTCGGGTTCGTTGGCGGCGGCGATCGCCGCGCACATCGGGCTGGCGGTCATCGAATGCGTGTACATCGCGGTCGCGGTGTCGGCGGGTGTGGAGATGTTCGCGACCCGGGTCCGCTACAGCGGGTTCGGGGTCGGCTACAACCTGTGTGTCGCGGTGTTCGGCGGCACCACGCCCTACATCGTGACCTGGCTGACCGCGTCCAGCGCGGATCCGATTGCGCCGGCCTACTACATCGTGGTCGCCGCCCTGATCTCCCTGGTGACGGTACTAACCCTGCGCGAGACCGCCGGCAAGCCGTTGGTGACGGCCTGACCCCCGCGCCGAGATTGACGAAATGCCGGACGGCACTCGCACAAACCGGCCCAAAGGTGAGTTTGGGCGTTACGGGGACGAGGTGGCGATGTCCTTGGCCCAGCGGTAGTCGGCCTTGCCCGCCGGCGAGCGCAGCACCTTGTCGGTGCGGATGAAGCACTTGGGCACCTTGTAGCGGGCGATGCTGCGGTTGCAGGTCTCGACGAGTTCCTCGTCGCTGACCGTGGTGCCCTCGGCGAACTGCACCACCGCCACCACCTCGCTGCCCCAGCGTTCCGAGGGCCGGCCCACCACGACGACGTCGTAGATGTGGGGGTGGGCCGCGATGGCCCGTTCGACCTCTTCGGCGAAGATCTTCTCGCCGCCGGAGTTGATGGTCACCGAGTCGCGGCCAAGCAACTCGATGCGGCCGTCGTGGAGGTAGCGGGCCCGGTCGCCGGGCACCGACCACCGCACACCGTCGATGGTGGGGAAGGTGCGCGCGGTCTTGGCCTCATCCCCGAGATAGCCCAGCGGGATGATGTCGCGCCGGGCCAACCAACCCGTCTCGTCGTCGCCGGGGGTCAGCACCCGGTCGTAGTCGGCGGACACCACCGCGGTGTCGGCCTGCGGATTGAACACCGCGGACTGTTCCTCGTCGGTGGCCACGGTGTTCATCTGCTGGCCCGCCTCCGAGGAACCGACCGCATCGATGAGCAGCACGTTGGGCAGCGCCGCGCGGATGCGGTCGCGCACGCCCGGGGACATCGGGGCGCCGCCGTTGGTCACCGACGCCAGGCCGGACAGGTCGTAATCGCCGGCCTCGATCGCGTCGATCAACGGTCGGGCCATGGCGTCACCGACCACCGGAATGCTCAGCACGCGTTCGCGTTCCACCAGGCGCAGCACATCGTCGATCTGGAGACGTTCGACGTCGTCGGGGATCACGATCCGCCCGCCCATCGTGATGATGTTGTACGCGGCCCACTGCGCGGCGCCGTGCATGAACGGCGGCAGCATCAGGATCGACATCGCGCCGCCGGTCATCTTGGCGCGCTCGGCCAACTCCGCATACGAGCCCAGCGGGGTGTCGCTGCCGAACGGGCGCCCACCCATCGCGGAGATGAAGATGTCGTGTTGGCGCCACAACACACCCTTGGGCATGCCGGTGGTGCCGCCGGTGTAGAGAATGTAGAGGTCGTCAGCGGTCGGCTCGGGCAGTCCCCCCGCGGGAGCGGTTGTGCCAGTGATGGATTCGTAGTCGACGGCGCCGGGTAGCAGCTCATTGCCGGACTCGTCGGCCACCTGGATGAGCACCCGCAGATGCGGGAGTCGGTCGCGGATCGCGGCCACCCGCGGCGCGAACTCCGCGTTGTAGGCCAGCGCCGTGGCCTTGCTGTCGTTGAGCAGATACAGCAACTCCTCGTCGACGTAGCGGTAACTGACGTTGAAGGGTGCGACCCGGGCCCGGTACCCGGCGATCATCGCCTCGAGGTATTCGTTGCCGTTGCGCAGGTAGAGCCCGAGATGGTCCTGCCCGCTCTGGTGGCCACGCAGGTGCGCGCGCTCGGTGTGGCAACCGAGGCCTTGCTCGGTCAAAAAGTGCGCGACCCCGTCGACGCGGGCCTCGACCTCGGCGTAGCTCAACCGCTTGTCGCGCCAGACCAGGAAGTCCTGGTCGGGCAATTCGGCCGCGACGGTGGAAAACACCTTCGACAGGTTGAAGCTCACCTGGTCGGTCATGGCCCTCCTCGGGGCTGTCGTACTGGTTGTGAACGTGTATAGCAGCCCGACATCGCCGCCGTCATGGCCAAGGTCGATAGGGTGCGAGTGCGCCCGATCAAAGAGGATGTGAGTGCATGGGTCCGCGGTATGGGGTGGTGACCGCCCTGGTGTTCATGGCGTGCCTGTTCGGGATCGCTTCGGCGTTCGCCCCGGCCGCGGAGGCCCAACCGGAGCCGGACGACCGCACGGTCACCGTCGCCATCCACACCCTGGAACCCTTCGTGATGGCGACCAGCGGCGGGGAGCTGACCGGTTTCAGCATCGACTTGTGGAACGAAGTCGCCAACCGGCTGAACTGGACCACCGACTACCTGATGACCGACGACGTGCGCGACCAACTGGCGGCGGTGGCCGAGCGGCGCGCCCAGGTGGCGGCCGGGGCCGTGTCGTTGACCGCCGAGCGCGAACAGTCCTTCGATTTCACCCACCCGACGATGGACGGCGGATCGCAGATCATCGTCCCGGTGCACGACACTCGGGCGTCGGTGCCCGGCCTCGGTGGTTACCTGGAACTGCTGTTCTCCCGGACCATGCTGATCTGGCTCAGTGCCGCGGTGGTGGTCAGCGTGCTGCCCGCGCACATCTTTTGGTTCATCGAGCGCCGCAGCGCCAAGCCGGTGGTGTCGCGGTCCTACTTCCCGGGCATCTTCCAGTCGTTCGGGTGGGGGATCGGCTCGCTGGTCGGCGCCCGCACCACCACCGCGACCCGGGCCGTCACTCAGGGTCTGGCCATTTTGTGGGCCTTCGCGGGCATCGTCTTCGTGGCGTTCTACTCGGCCAACCTGAGCGCGACGCTGACCGTGGCCAAGCTGGACGCGAAGGTCAATGGGCCGGCCGACCTCTACGAGAAGTCGGTGGCCACCGTCGCCGACACCACCGCCTCCGCGTTCCTGCGCAGCATGGGGATCGACGCGACCGAGACGACCACCGTCGAGGACTCCTATCACCTGCTGCGCGAGGAGGGCTATGACGCGGTGGTCTTCGATGCCCCGGTGCTGCGTTACTACGTGGCCCACCGCGGCGAGGGTGTGGCGGTGATGGCCGGGCCGGTGTTCCAGGAGGAGAGCCAGGGATTCGTCCTCGACATCAACAGTGAGCTGCGCAAACCGATCAACCAGGCGCTGTTTCGCATGCGCGAGGACGGCACCTACAACATCATCAGGGAAAAGTGGTTCGGCGACGACGTGGCCACGGCCGCCGGCGCCGGGTGAGTCCTTGGGCGATTGACGCGCCGGGGCAACTCTGGAAATCTCATATTCCGATTCAGAGAGCGACGTTCTCGAGACGCCGCGATTAAAAAAGGGAGACTCAGTTGGCAGCCAAGGGCTACATCATCATCACCGAGGACATCAAGGACCCGGAAGGGATGAAGGAGTACGCCAAGCTGGCGGGGCCGGCGATGGGCAACGCCAAGATCGTCGCGGTCGACACCAAGCCCGAGGTGCTCGAAGGTAGCTGGCACGGTAGCCAGACCGTGGTGCTGGAATTCGAGTCGGTCGAGGCCGCCCGCGAGTGGTACAACTCCGATCAGTACCAGGCCGCCCTCAAGCTGCGGCAGGCCGCCGCCGAGTGCAACGGCGTCATCCTCAGCGGCTTCCCCTCCTAGGACGTCCGGCCCGCGGGCGGGGCGGCCCGCCCGCGGGATCAGGTGTTGCGGCCGCCGTTGACCCCGAGGATCTGACCGGTGATGTAGCCGGCCTCCTCGGACACCAGGAACGCCACGGCCGCGGCGATGTCCGCGGGCTTGCCGATCCGGCGCACCGGGGTGGCCTCGATGGTCTTCTCGATGTCGCCGAGGTAACCCTTGTCCGCTGCCTTGCGCAGCATCGGGGTGTCGATGAAGCCCGGTGGCACCGCGTTGACGGTGACCCCGGCCGGACCGTATTCCAGCGCAAGGCTTTTGGTCAGCCCATTGACGCCGGACTTGGCCGAGACGTAGTGCGACATGTAGGGCGTGCCGGAGTGGGTGCTCGACGAAGAGATGTTGACGATGCGTCCCCAGCCCGCCTCGATCATCTCCGGCAGCACCGCCTGAATCATGTGGAAGACGCCGTGCAGGTTGACGTTGACGACCCGCTGCCAGTCCTCGAAGGAGATCTTCAGGAACGGCTTGAACCCGTCCAGGCCGGCCGCGTTGACCAGGATGCCCACCGGCCCGAGTTCGTCGTGGATGCTCGTCAGGGCCGCATCGATCTGGTCGCGGTCGGTCACGTCGGCGGTATAGCAATGCGGCGCATCGGAGGATTGCAGGTCGAGCGTCGCGACGCGATAGCCGTCGGCGCCGAGGCGTTCGGCGATCGCTTTACCGATACCCGATCCGCCGCCGGTCACCAATGCGACCTTCGGGGCGTTCGTCTCCGACATAACTGTTTCCTTCCGGTGGGGCTGGCTTGAGAATGGAGAGTTCAGGGCTTGGGGCGGGGCGCGCGCAGACCCAGGGCACGGCGACCGGTGTCGACCAGATAGCCCAGCAGTTCATCGCGGCCGAGGGTGGCGGACATCGGGCCGGAGGCGCTGGCGACACCGGCGAACACCATGGTGGCCTTCACCAGGCCGGCCGGACCGGGGTCGACGTCGGCGAGCAGCGCCATCTGGCGTTGGATGAGTTCGTCCCACTCGCTTGCGCGCAGCATCTTGGCGACGGCGGGGTCGGTGGCCAGGACCGCCACCACCCGATTCTCCACGGCCAGCTCGGCGAACCCGGTGAGCAGATAGTCCGCGCGGGCGTTGGCGCCGCGCAGCTTCTCGGCCTCGGCGATGACGGTCTTGAGCCGCTCCAACATGGGTCCGACGACCGCGTAGAGCAACTGTTCGCGGGTCCGAAAGTGGTGGTAGATGGCCGCCTTGGTGAAGCCGAGCTCGTCGGCGATCATCTGCAGCGAGGTGCCCGCGAAGCTGTGCCGGATGAAGAGTTCGACCGCGACGTCGATCAGGCGCTGCCGGGTGTCCTGGCGCGAATGGTCGGCGTCCGCAGTCGCGGCGTCGGCTGCGGCTTGACCCACGTAGCGCCCTCCTGCACTGATCGATGATTGCCTGGACCAACTTTACGATCGTATAGTAACTTACTAGTCGATCGTAAAGCTCGATGCCGCCCGAATGACCGAAAGCGACCACGATGACCGAACTGGACCAGATAAATTTCTTCAAAGACCAGAGCGTGGTCGGCGATCCGTATCCGTATATGGAGGCCATGCGCGCCGGCTGCCCGGTTCGCCGCGAACCGCACCACAACGTCCTGGTCGTCACCGGGTACGAGGAGGCGGTCGCGGTGTTCGGCGACGCCGACACGTTCTCGTCGTGCACCGCGGTCACCGGGCCCTTCCCGGGATTCCCGGTGCCGATCGAGGGTCAGGCCGACGACGTGTCCGACATCATCGAGGAGTATCGCGAGCAGTTGCCGTTCAGCGATCAGGTCACGGTGATGGACCCGCCCAAGCACACCGCGCACCGCGCGCTGCTGATGGGGCTGATCACGCCGAAGCGCCTGAAGGAAAACGAAGAGTTCATGTGGCGGCACGCCGACACCATGCTCGAGCCCTACCTCGCGACCGGCGGCGACTTCATCAAGGGTTTCGCGGCCCCCTTCACGCTGGCGATCATCGCCGACCTGCTCGGCGTCCCGGAGGAGGACCGCCCGGAGTTCAGTAAGTACATGGACCACAGCCAGGGCGGAGTGGGCGCCACCGGCGGCGGCAACCTGCCGCACAGCCCGCTGGAGTACCTGTATCAGAAGTTCTCCGCCTATATCGAAGAGCGCCGCGCCGAACCCCGCGCGGACGCGCTGACCGAGATGGCCGCGGCGAAGTTCCCGGACGGGTCCACCCCGGAGGTGATGGACGTGGTGCGCATCGCGGCCAACCTGTACACCGCGGGCCAGGAGACCACGGTGCGGCTGTTGAGCACCGCGCTGAAGATCATCGCCGAAGACCCGGCACTGCAGCAGCGGTTGCGCACCGAGACCGACAAGATCCCCAACTTCATCGAGGAATGCCTGCGCTTCGAAAGCCCCGTCAAGGGCGACTTCCGGCTGGCCAAGCGCAACACCACGATCGGCGGCGTCGACGTTCCGGCCGGGACCACGGTGATGGTGATGAACGGCGCGGCCAACCGCGATCCGCGGCTGTTCGAGAAGCCCGCCGAGCTGGACATCACCCGCTCGAATGCGCGGCGCCACATCGCCTTCGGGCGCGGTGTGCACAGCTGTCCGGGGGCGCCGCTGGCGCGGTCGGAGACCCGGGTGAGCCTAGAGCGGATCCTGGCCCGGACCACCGACATCCGGTTGTCGGAGGAGCATCACGGCCCCGCCGACGCGCGCCGGTTCACCTACGTGCCGACGTTCATCCTGCGCGGATTGACCGAGTTGCACCTCGAGTTCACCGTCGCCGAGAACGCTGCGGGGGCGTGAAGCCAGGAATGGGACAGCGATGAAAGTATCGGTCAACGACGGCCTGTGCCGCGGGCACGGCGTGTGTGTTGGGATCTGCCCGGAGGTGTTCACCCTCGCCGACTGGGGTGGTGCCGAGGCGATCGAGAACGACGTCGCGCCGGAGCACCACGACGCGGTCCGGGAAGCGATCGAGGCCTGCCCGGAACACGCGATCAGCGAGAGCTGACCGCGGGGGACGTCGTCGAGCCTGCGGATTGACACGCGATCGCGGCGTGTCGCGGATGAATCCGGATGTTCGGCGTCACCGGGAGCGGCTCAGTCGCCGCGGCGAGTGCTGACCCACTCCTGCACCTTGGTTTTCGCGTTCTGGAACAGCAGATGTCCCGCATTCGGATCGCCCTTGAGCACCGCGGAGCCGAGGTCTTTGAGCTGAGCCGCGGTGGTGTTCGGCGGAATGGGGGCCACCTCCGGATCGCAGTAGACGTCCAGTAACACGGGCTCCTCGGCGCGCAGCGCCTGTTCCCAGGCGTCGGCCACGGCCTCGTCCTCATCCACTCGGATCGCTCGCATACCCATGTCGCGGGCCACCGCGGCATAGTCGAGATCCGGAATCGACTGGGACTCTTCGAACTTGGGGGCGCCACCCATCCCGCGCAACTCCCAGGTGACCATGTTGAGATCGTTGTTGTGGAATACGCAGACGACCAGTTGCTGGTTGTCCCACCGGTGGCGGTACCGGCCGATGGTGAGCAGTTCGGCCAGCCCGTTCATCTGCATCGCGCCATCCCCGACGAGCGCGATCACCGGCCGGTCCGGGTGGGCGAACTTCGCACCGATCGCGTACGGGACCGCGCAGCCCATGGTCGCCAACGTGCCCGAAAGGGAGCCCCGGATCTCGTCACCGAACTTCAGACAGCGGGCATACCAGGTGGTCGACGAACCCGAGTCGGCTGTGACGATCGCGTTGCGCGGCAACCGTTGCGAAAGCTCCCAGGTGACCCGCATGGGATTGACCGGTTCTGCCGAGACCATCGCCTGCTGTTCCAGGACCTCCCACCACTCGGTGACGTTGGCCGCGACGGTCTCGCTCCAGGAGCGGTCCAACTCCGGTCGCAGTAGCGGGATCAACCGGTCCAGGGTGGCGGCGGCGTCTCCGACGATGTTGAGTTCGGTGGGATAGCGCATGCCGATCGAGGTGCCGTCGATGTCGATCTGGATCGCGCGGGCTTGTCCGTAGGAGGGCAGGAACTGGCTGTACGGAAAGTTGGAACCGATGATCAGCAGAGTGTCGCAGTCGCGCATCAGCTCATAACTCGGACGCGTGCCCAACAGGCCGATAGAGCCTGTCACATAAGGTAATTCGTCGGAGAGCACGTCTTTGCCCAGCAGCGCCTTGGCCACCCCGGCGCCGGTCAAGTCGGCGAGGTGACGGACCTGTTCGGCCGCGCCGCGGGCGCCTTGGCCGATCAGGATCGCCAGCTTCGAGCCCGCGTTGATGATCGCGGCGGCGCGCGCCACGGCCTCATCCGGCGGGCTGTACGCCCCGGCGTAGTCGTTGGGCGCGCTGGACGGCACCTGTTTGAACTCGTGCTCCGGCGGGCTGTAGGGCTCCTCCTGCAGGTCCGCCGGAATGACGACGACGGCGGGCCCCCGGCGGGTGCGCGCCGTGCGCATCGCCCGGTCCAACGCGTTGGGCAGCTGTTCGGCGACGTTGACTTCGACCAGATACTCCCCGGCGACATCGCCGAAGAGTCGTTGTAGGTCCACCTCCTGCTGATAACTGCCGCCCATCGCCGAGCGCGCGGTCTGCCCGACGATCGCCACCACCGGCACATGGTCGAGTTTCGCGTCGTAGAGGCCGTTGAGCAGGTGGATGGCCCCGGGCCCGGAGGTCGCCATGCACACCCCGACGTCGCCGGAGAACTTGGCGAAACCGACCGCGGCGAACGCGGACATCTCTTCGTGGCGCGACTGGACGAATTCGGGCGCGTCATCGGCCTTGCCAAACGCCGCGACCAGGCCGTTGATGCCATCACCCGGGTAGCCGAAGACCTGCTCGACGCCCCATTGGCGCAGCCGACTCAGGACGACGTCGGCAACTGTCTGGCTCATCTCACTCCTCTGGCCGAGGATCGGCTTTGACGTCGCATACCCGAGACGGGGATGGCCAAACGAGGGTTCGGGTCGATCCGAAACGGGTAGATCGCAGCTGTGCCGTCACTATGGAACGCGGACCGCGCCGAGCGCTCCGCCAGCGCAGCAGAGGCGCGAGCGGCCGGGACCGTCGATGTCGCCGTGATCGGAGCCGGCTTGACCGGACTGGTCACGGCGGTGCTGCTGGCCCGGGCGGGCAAGGACGTCGTCGTGCTGGAGGCCCGGCATGTGGGCGACGGCACGACCGGCAACACCACCGGCAAGGTCAGCCTCCTGCAAGGCACCAAACTGTCCCGGATACGGGCCAAGCACAGCCCCGACACCGTGCGCGACTACCTGACCGGCAACAGTGAAGGTCAAAGCTGGCTGCTGCGCTACTGCGAGAGCCACGGGTTGTCGACCCAGATCGAGGACGCCTACACGTACGCGCAGTCCACCACCGGTCTGGCCGACGCCGACGCCGAACTTCGGGCCGCCCGCGAGGCCGGACTGCCGGTCAGCTGGGCCATGGAGGCCGATGTCCCGTTCCCGTTCCACGGCGGCGTCCGGTTGCCCGAGCAGGCGCAACTGGACCCCCTGCCGGTGCTCGACAGCCTGCTGGTGGAACTCGAAGAACACGGTGGACGCTGCCTGCAGGGCGTGCGCGCGGAATCGGTGTCCGGTAGCGGGCCGGTGCGTATCAAGGTCCGGGTCCGGAACGACCAGCCGCCGGAGCAGATCACCGTCGACGCCCGGCACTGCGTCCTGGCCACCGGCATCCCGATCCTCGACCGTGGCGGGTTCTTCGCCCGGGTCGTTCCCGAACGGTCGTACTGCCTGGCCTTCGAGGTGCCGGGCGGGGTGACCCGACCGATGCTGTTGTCCACCGACGCACCCACCCGATCGGTGCGCTACGCGACGTCGGCGTCGGGAGCCGAACACCTGATCGTCGGCGGCGCCGGACACACGGTCGGACGCGGCCGGGACGAACGCAGCGGACTCGATGAACTGACCGAGTGGACGACCCGCTACTACCCGGGGGCGCAGCAGACCCACCTGTGGTCGGCCCAGGACTACTCACCTGCCGACGAATTGCCTTATGTGGGACCAATTCTGCCGGGAGTCGACGGGATTCTCGTGGCCACCGGCTTCGACAAGTGGGGCATGACCAACGCGGTCGCCGCCGGTCTCGCCTTGTCCGGGCGGGTACTCGGCGGCCACCTGCCGTGGGCCGGGGCCTTCGCGAGCTGGAGCCCGCACGAGTTCGCCGGTGTCGGTGCGGCATTGAAGGCCAACCTGGAGGTGGGCTTTCACCTGGCCCGCGGCTGGGCGACGCCGCGGGTCGGTCGGCGGGTCTCCGCGGACGGCGCGGCGGCGGTCTCCGGGCCGCCGTGGCGGCTGCGCGCCGAAAGCTGCGTCGACGGCGCCGAGCACTCAGTGTCGGCGGTGTGCCCGCACCTGGGCGGCGTGCTGAACTGGAATGAGGTGGACCACGCGTGGGAGTGTCCGCTGCATGGTTCGCGGTTCGCGCCCGACGGCCGCCTCCTGGAAGGCCCGGCAACCTCGGATCTGGCGGGGCGCGCCTGATTGCGCACCGATTACCGAACCGGGAATCGGGTACGCCGCTCGCATGGATCATTGTCGCGCGCCGCTGCTGACGGCGCTTGCCGAATACCATCGCGCCGACCGATACGGCTTCACCCCGCCCGGGCACCGGCAGGGCCGGGGGACCGACTCGCGAGTGCTGGACGTCATGGGCTCCGAGCCCTTTCGCAACGACGTGTTGGCTTCGGGAGGACTGGACGATTGGCATTCCAGTAACGGATATCTGGCTGACGCCGAGGCGTTGATGGCCGACGCGGTCGGCGCCGAGTACGCCTTCTTCTCGACCTGCGGCAGCTCGCTGTCGGTGAAGGCGGCGATGATGGCCGTCGCCGGCGGTTCCGACGGTGGCCTGCTGGTCGCCCGGGACAGCCACAAGTCGATTGTGGCGGGGCTGATCTTCTCCGGTGTGCAGCCAGGCTGGATCGCGCCGCGCTGGGACGCCGAGCACCACATGTCGCATCCCCCGTCGCCGCAACAGGTCCGCGACGCGTGGGAGGAGAACCCCGACGCGGCGGGCGCGCTGATCGTCAGTCCCAGCCCGTACGGGACCTGCGCCGACATCGCCGGGATCGCCGAGGTGTGTCATGAGCGCGGGAAGCCGTTGATTGTCGACGAGGCCTGGGGCGCGCACCTGCCCTTCCACGACGACCTGCCCACCTGGGCGATGGATGCCGGCGCCGACGTCTGTGTGGTCAGCGTGCACAAGATGGGCGCCGGATTCGAGCAGGGTTCGGTGTTCCATGTGCAGGGCGATCTGATCGACCGGGACCGGCTTTCCGCCTGCGCTGATCTGCTGATGACCACCAGCCCCAACGTGATGCTGTACTGCGCGCTCGACGGTTGGCGTCGCCAGATGGTCGAGCACGGCACCACGTTGTTGGGCGAGGCCCTCGGGCTGGCGAAGTCCGTGCGGGCTCGGCTGGACGACATCCCAGGCCTGCAGGTGCTCGAGCAGGAACTGTTGGGCGTCGAGGCCTCCGACGACTTGGACCGGCTGCAGATCTTGATGGACGTCTCCGAGACCGGGACCACCGGCTATCAGGCCGCCGACTGGCTGCGCAGCCATTGCCGGCTCGATGTCGGGATGAGTGACCACCGCCGGATTCTGGCCACCATGTCCTTCGCGGACGACCACGCCACCACCGAGCGGCTGGTGCAGGCGATGACCGCGTGGCGCGCGGCCGCCGAGACTTTTGCCACCCCGCCCGAGATCCGACTGCCGGCCCCCGCCGAGCTACAGCTGGAAAGCGCGATGTTGCCCCGCGACGCCTTCTTCGGCGCCACCGAGATGGTCCCCGTCCAGCAGGCCGGCGGCCGGATTGCCGCCGAACAGATCACCCCGTACCCGCCCGGCATTCCGGCGGTGGTGCCGGGCGAGCGGCTCAACGACGCCGTTCTCGACTACCTGCGCGGTGGACTGACCGCCGGCATGACGCTGCCCGACCCCGCCGACCCGTCGCTGGACCGCATCCGCGTGGTGGCCTGAGCACCGCGCCGGTTTGGACGGCTTTAGCCGGGGTATGCGTCGGCCATGTCAAAGGACCCCACCGACCCCGCCCCGCATGGCGTCATCCCCTACCCCGGGCGCACCGCGGAAATGTCCGAGCATCCGCGCGATGAGATGCGCGACTACACCGGCTCCGATCTGTTGGCCGGTAAACGCGCGCTGATCACCGGTGGGGATTCGGGCATCGGGCGCGCCGTCGCCGTCGCCTTCGCCAAGGAGGGGGCCGACGTGGCGATCGCCTATCTCGAGGAAACCGAGGACGCCGCCCACACCGTCGCGCTGATCGAAGCCGCCGGCCGCACCGGGATGGAGATTGCCGGGGATCTCGCGAGTCCGGCCCACTGCCGATCCGTCGTCGATCAGACCGTCAAACAGCTTGGCGGGCTTGATATTCTGGTCAACAACGTCGCCTATCAATCGCCGGTGGAGAGTCTCGCCGACCTCAGTGAGGAGCAATGGCGGCACACGTTTGCGGTGAACATCGACAGTTTCTTCCACGTCACCAAGGCGGCCTTGAACCATCTGCCCGACGGGTCGGCGATCATCAACACCGGATCGATCAACGGCCTGCGCGGTAACAAGACCCTGATCGACTACTCGGCCACCAAGGGTGCGGTGATCGCACTGACCTATTCGCTGGCGCAGACCTTGGTCGAGCGCCGGATTCGGGTCAATTGCGTTGCACCGGGCCCGGTTTGGACGCCGCTGATCCCGGCGACCATGGACGCCGAACGGACCGAGTCCTTCGGCGAGCAGGTCCCGATGAACCGCGCGGCACAGCCGGACGAGATCGCGCCGTCCTACGTGTTCTTTGCCGCCAACCGGCTGTCGTCGTACTACAGCGGCGAGGTGCTTGCCCCCATCGGCGGGGAGACCCTGCCGGGCTGAGAGTCACTGCGGGTGCAGCAGGAACTCGGTCAGGACCTCGGTGACCGCCGGGATGGCTTGCCGGGCAATCACTTCGTAGCCGTGCGTGCTGAGCGTCGGTAGGCACAGCAGGGCGGCGCGGGGAGTGAGCCCGTTGGCCTTGGCGTGCGACGGGTCGGCCTCGAAGGCCCCGACCACCGCGGGCTGCGGCTGCGTGCCGAGCTTCGTGCCGATCTCCATCAGCCGATCGGCGACCGCCTTGTCGTAGACGCACTCCGCATCGCTGTAGACCACGATCGGCCCAGCCGCCACGCGGGTTCCGTACTCCTCCTCGGTGGGGCCCACCTCCACCCCGAGGGTCAGATCTCCGGGCAGCGTGCGGCTGGCATACGAGCCGCCGACACCGCCCACCTCCTCGTTCGTGGTGAACACGAAGTACACGTCCGACGGTGGTCGCGGCCCGTCGTGCAGCGCGCGGGCGACGTCCAACACGACGGCGATGGCCGCCCGGTCGTCGAGAAAGTAGCTGCCGATGTAGTCGCCGAATGCCAACAGGGTGCGCTTGCTGGTGTCGACGCACACCCGGGTGCCGGGGTGTACCCCGGCGGCCGTCAACTGCGCCGGGGTCCGGCCGGTGAAGACGTAGACATCGCTCCAGTCCAGGGCCTTGCCACCCTGATCGGGCTTGGTGGCGTAGATCCGCGGACTCTCGCTCGTGGTGTGCTCTGAGCCCAGCGTCAGGACCGCGCGCAGCGTCTCCTCATCGCCGAGCACCGCCACGGGTCCCAGCCCGAAGTTGCCCGGGTACATGGTCCCCAGATGCGTCAGATGCAGCGAGCCGTCCTCGAAGACACGTTTGACCAGCATCGAGAGCTCATCCATGTGCGCCATCACCCGGGTGATCGGCGGGCGCTCGGCGTTGTCGTCGTCGCCGAAACGCCGTCCGCGCAGTAGCCCCACCACGTTGCCCGCCGGATCGACCCAGGTGTCGTCCACGTGCGGGGCCAGTTCGCGGCGGCAGATGTCGCGGACCGCGTCTTCCTGCCCGCAGGGGCCATACGCCCAGAGCAACTCCTGCAACAGCTCGAACTGTTCGTCACCGCCCGCTGCTCCACCGGTGTCGGCGGGCCGGATCGCATCGGCACCCATCGTGGCACTCACTCCACGATCGTGAAGAACGACTCCCCGTCCTCGGGGCTGCCGTCGACCTGTCCGCTGTCGCGGCCGTGTCGGTCGGGATCGGCGCGGTCCAGTTGATCATCGGGGGTCGGGACGACCGTCCGCTCGGCGTCGGCATCGGCGGGGTCGACGTCCGCGGGTGTCACGTCGGGCACCTCCTCGGCGAGGCGCTCATCGAGGGTGCGGTCGTCGTCGGCCGGTAGCCACTTCTCGGGCGGGTCGACCACCTCGTCGCCGTCATCGTTGCGGACCTCGTCGGAGTCCAGGCTCTCGGACGGTTCGAGCATGTGTTCTTCGTCGTTGTCTGCCTGCATTCCTGCCGGATGCCCGCCCATCGAGGGGGCCAAACAACGCCGCGCGGCTCAGGCCTGGACGGTCACCAGGTCGCCGAGGCCCACGTTGTTGTAGTACCAGGCGGCGTTGTCGGGGCTCAGGTTGATGCAGCCGTGGCTGACGTTGGCGTAGCCCTGCGACCCGACCGACCACGGTGCGGAGTGGACGTAGACCCCGCCCCAGGTGATCCGGACCGCGTGGTTGACGGTGAGCTTGTAACCCTCCGGGTCGTCCAACGGGATGCCGATGGTGCGGGAATCCATCACGACGGGGTTCTCCTTGCCCAGCACCGTGAACCGGCCCTGGGGTGTCGGGAACTTGGACTTGCCCATCGAGGCCGGCATCTGGCGGACCACCTCGCCGTCGATGCTGACGGTGAAGGTGTAGGCGGAGATGTCCGCGACCGCGCTGACGGCCGCCCCGGTCTGGAAGCTCGTGGGCATCCCGCCGGCCAGCAGCTTGATCTCGGAGTGCGCCGGCCAGGGGGCGTCGGGCACGAAATGCACGGTGGTGGGGCTGACCCAGTCGTACGCACCGCTGACCGCGGTGGGGGAGACGACCCGGATGGAACCCTCGGCGCGCGCCCGGTTGGCGACGGCCTCGCCGAAGGTCACGATGATCGGATGGCCGACGCCGACCGGCGTGCCCGACCGGGGTTGCACATCGACCACGCTGACATCGGAGATCGGGGCGGACACGGCGGCGGAGCCGACGGCGACCCACGCGGTCTGCGTGAGTGTCACGATCCCCAGCAAAGCCAAGGTGTAGCGGAGCGCCTGCCGCACGATGGTCATCCTTTCGCCGTACCCAGAATCACCGATCGTAATGAACCGGCCGAACTACCAGGAAAGTCGCAGATCATCGCGGATTTGTTACTGCAGTGCATGTCGTGAACGGCACCCGGGCCGGCGGCACCGACCGCCGACCGCGCGCTCGCCACCGCTGACATCCTGCAATCTCAGCACTGGGCGCGGTGCCGCGCGCCTGCGACACACCCGCGCTCAGGTCGCGAATTGGTTACGTCGGGCAGCCGCAATCGCCGCCGCCGGCGTCGGGCAGTTCGGCCAGCATCTCCACCCGCTCGGCGTCGAAGCTGAGGAACCCCTTGATCGGCAGCGATTCGGGCAGCGGATCCTCGTAGCTCCATGCGATGTCCTCGACGGCGCTGCCGTCGGGCAAGGTCGCGCCCCAGTACGTCGCGTAGCCCTTGTAGTTGCAGTAGCTCGTGGTGGCGGTGCGATGCAGCAGATCGGTGCGCACCAGCGCCGGGTCCACGTAGAGCCGCGGCGCCAGCGAGGTCTCGAACACGATCGTGGTGGTCGTGGTGTCCACCAGCGTGGTGTCGCCGACGCGGACCCGCAGCCCGCGCCGGGTGGGCCGGCAATCGACGCGGTGATACGGGTTGGGCGGGTAGTGCACCAGCTGGCGGTCCTCTTCGAGCCAGGTGTCGACCGCCTCCCACGGCACGGACACGTAGCCGGGCGCCTCGGGTACGGGTTCGCTTGGCAATCCGGTGGTTTCGGCCTCCGGAAAGGCGTAGCTCAGTGGGCGGCCGAGGCGATGCACCAACAGCGCGTGCTCGGTGTCGATCACGCTGTGGCCGGCCAGGAGGGCCTGCACGCGGCGCGGGTGGGGTTCGACGAAGACGATGTCGGCCGGTACCGGGGCCGAGAACCACCCTGCCGGATCGCTGCCGAACGGTCCGCGGCCCGCCACCAGGCTCATCGCGCTGGCTCCAGGTGATTCCACGGTTGGTCCGGCATGGCCGCCAGCCTAACGCGGGCTTTACAACTCCGGCAAACACTGTCACGCTCGCAGGTGGCGGATTCGGTTGGAGCACGGAGGACGAGTGGACTTTTCCCGCGTTGCGTTGTCGGACGACGATCAGGCGTTCCAAGCGGAACTGCGCACCTGCCTGACCGAGCTCGTCACCGACGACGTGATCCGGCGGGACCGCGAGACCGGAGACAACTTCGACGAGGATGTCCACCTGGCGTTGGGCGCCAAGGGTCTGCTGGCCGCCGACTTCAAGGACGAGAGCGACGGCGGCTTCAGCCGGCTGCGCCGCCGGATCTGGGATCTGGAGATCGGACGCGCGCACACGCCGTGGTTCCACTGGGGCACGACGGCGATGGTGGCCCACCTGGTGGCCAAGTTCGCCGCCGCGGACATCCTCGAGGAGGTCATGCCCGGAGTGCTGTCCGGTCACATCCGGCTGTGCCTGGGCTACACCGAACCCGAGGGCGGCTCCGATGTGGCGACGTGCAAGACCCGCGCGGTGCGCGACGGCGATGGTTGGATTATCAATGGCGCCAAGATGTTCACCTCCAATGCGCAGCATGCGCAGTACGTCTTCCTGCTCACCAACACCGACCCGGCGGCGCCCAAGCACCAGAGCCTGACGATGTTTCTGGTTCCGCTCGACACCCCGGGCATCGAGATCCAGGGGCTGCGGACCGTCGACGGCGACCGCACCAACATCGTCTACTACAGCGATGTGCGGGTCGACGACCGCTACCGCATCGGAGAGGTCAACGGCGGCTGGTCTGTGATGCGGGTGGCGTTGGACGCCGAACACGGTGTGATGGAACCAGACTCGCAGGGTCTGCAGAAGATCTCGATGATGTCCGAACATGCGCTGCTGATGGCGGAGGCTGTGGACCGGGCGGCGGCGATCGTGGGTGCCGGAGGTCCCGATGGCGGCCGCCGGATCGATGATCCGGCGGTGCAATACCGGCTCGGGCGCAGCGTGGCCCGGATGGAGGCGGCGTTGAGCACCCCGGAGATGTTCGGTCGGGTCGCGAACGTGACCGCCATGCGGGAGGTGGCACCGGAGTTGATGGACATCCTCGGCACCGCCGCGCTGCTGCCCGCGGACACCCCCGGCGCGATCGACGACGGCGCCGCCGAATACGTCTACCGGCTGGCTGGACCGTGCGGCATCTACGGCGGCACCCTGGAGGTGTTCCGCAACATGATCGCCACGCACATCCTGGGATTGGGCAAGCCGAACTACTCAGCGCCGAAACCGGCCCGCTGACCGACGCCTGCCGGTGCGGGTCAGGGCCTGAGTCCGACGGCGTGACGTAACTGCGCCAGGAACTGATCGGCGTCATCACTGCGAACAATGTAGTGCGACACCGCAACCCGCACCGCGGTCGCGGCCTTCTCGGCGCCGTTGGGCCCGGGCAGCATGCTTTGCAGCCCCGTGCGCATCACCGGGATGACGCGCGCGATCCGGGAGATCGCCGCCTCCGGTTCGACATCGATGATGCGCACGCCGGAATAGGACTGCTGGAACGAGACGATGTAGCGCAAGGCCGCGTCGAGGCGATCGGTGCCGCGCAATCCCGCGGTGGCACCGATGATCCCGTCGTCGAAACCTTTTTTCTCGTACGCGCCGAACGCGGTGAGCAGTTCGTCCTTGGAGGCGAACCACCGGTAGAGCGTGGGTCGGGATACGCCGGCCTGCGCCGCCACCTCGGACAGGCTCAGCTTGGTCTGCCCGTTGCGGGCCAGCACCTCGGCGGTGGCGCGCAGGATCCGCTGCCGCGACGAACTTCCCTCGACGTCGGGATCATCGCGGCCGGGCAACGTCGTTTCCTCCACGGGAAACCCCCTCGCCGGTCGACGTTGCCTTTGCTGTTGCGGGGCGAACCGCCCGCGAAACATCTAACGTTACAAAGCTTAGGTCGCTTGTAAAAGCCTGCGGGGCGGATCACTGAAAATGGCAAGCCGCCAGTCGCGGAGGCAATCGCACGCAGTCTTTACAAATTTGAGGGTAAATGTCACGCTGATGTCCGGAGTCGCCGCCGTCGCGCCGCGGCCAGGAGGGAGGCATCCAGTGACGGTCGCCAGCGCCGCACAGGCACGTGAGTACAGTCCGCACGACATCACCTCGCACGATTTCTGGAGCCGGCCGTTCGCGGTTCGCGACCAGACGTTCGCACAGCTTCGACAGGGCGAAGGGCTGAGCTGGCATCCACCGCTGCCCACCCTGTTCGAGCTGGAAGAGCCGGGGTTCTGGGCGTTGACGCGGCGCGCCGACATCGTCTTCGCCAGCAGTCATCCCGAACTGTTCACCTCGGCGCGCGGCGTCGCACTGGACCCGATGCCCGCCGAGATGCAGCAGGTTGCCGCGTTCTTCTTGGTCATGGATCCGCCCCAGCACACCGTCTATCGGAAACTGATCAGCTCGGCGTTCACCCCCCGCAACGTCCGCCGGATCGAGGAACAGATCCAGGCCAACGCGGTCAAGATCGTCGACGATCTGATCGGGGTGGGCGACGTCGATTTCGTGGCGGCGTGTTCGGCGCGGCTGCCGATGCTCACGATCTCCGACATGCTCGGGGTGCCCAAGGCCGACCAACCGGCGTTGGCCGCGGCCGCCGAAAAGTTGTTCAGCATGAGCGACGACGAGTACAGCACGCTGGAAGAGCGCGCCATGGACACCATCAACGAGATCATGCTGATCTCCAACACCGGGATCGAACTGGCGAAGTTCCGCCGCGCGAACCCCGGCGACGACCTGATGACCAGCATCGTGAATGCCGAGGTGGACGGGCATCGGCTCACCGACGAGGAGATTGGCGCCTTTCTGATCCTGTTGGCCTCGGCCGGCAACGACACCACCAAGCAGACCACGACGCACGCCATGATGGCGCTGGCGGCCAACCCGGAGCAGCGGGACTGGTTGATGGCGGACTTCGAGGGCCGGATCGGGCCTGCGGTGGAGGAATTCGTGCGGTGGTCCACCCCGGTCATGCAGTTCGCCCGGTTCGCCACCGAGGACGTCGAGGTGGGCGGTCAGACCATCGCGGCCGGCGACAAGGTCGGACTGTTCTACTGCTCGGCCAATCGCGACGAGGCCGTGTTCGACAACCCCGGCGCATTCGAACTGACCCGTTCATACAACCCTCATCTGGGTTTCGGCGGCGGCGGCCCGCACTTCTGCCTGGGCAGTCAACTGGCCAAGGCAGAGCTGCGAAACCTGTTCCGCGAGCTGCTGACTCGGCTCAAGAAGGTGGAGTTCGGCGAACCCGACCTGCTGTACAGCACCTTCGTGCACGGCGTGAAGCGGGTGCCCGCCCACATTCAGTGAGGCCTTCAGTCAGACCGGTGTGCGACCGGTGTCGCGCGAGCGTGCGCAGACCCGGGGTTTTGGCCGGCGTGTCGGCCGGGGACACGCCCGCTCGCGGTGAGGGGTGAGGGGGTTAGCGGGGGCGGGGGCGGACCAGGACGGACTGCGCGATGGCGCCCACTGGGCCCTGCTCGTCGAACAGCGTGCCCAGCGTGGCGCCGATGCCGTCGGGGCCATAGCTGGTTTCGGCGCGGATGCCGGTCCATTCCCCCTGCGGCACCCGATGGATGTGGACCGCGAGGTCGGTGTTCATGAACGTCCACTTGCGGATGTCCAGCTTGTTGCCGAGGCCGTTGGCGTCGTCGGCGACCGTGAACAGCCGCTGGAGCGGCGTCATGGTCTCGCCCTTGACCAGGTCCACCAGCGGCCTGATCCAGGATTCGCCGGGTCCCTCATTCAACGGCTTGGTGAGCCAGCGCCAGTCCAGGCTGTGCACGTAGTTGCGGTCCCAGTCCTTGCGCATGTCGCGGGCCTTGGCCGCCGACAGCGGCGGCATGGGCTCGGCGGGCGCGTGTAGCAGCGCTTCGGTGTCGAGTTTCTGGATGCGCCAACCGGTCGCGATCGCCACCGGACGCGGGGTGCCGTCGGGTCCGGGCCCGAGCATCTCGGCGCTGACCAACTCGATCTGCTTGCCGCTGCGCTCAACCCGCGACCGCACCCAGCAGTCGCCCTCGGCGGGAACGGCGCCCAGCAGATCCACCACCACCCGGCTCAGGCGGGTGTCCTCGCGCTGCGCGCAGCGCTCCAGCGCGCGGGTCAGCAGCGCGGAGACCGGCGCGCCGTGCTGGATGCTCGCCGACCAGGTGCTGCGCACCAGATCGGTGGGGGCGAATCGCTCGCCGTCGGGGTCGCTGTCGAGAAGTTCGTAGTAGCAGTCCGACATCAGGGCCATCCCGCCCCGGGGACGTCGACGGTGACGGCGTCGAGGCGCGAGTTCTTGGTGCCGATCAGGCGCTCCGGATAGGCGTCGGTGCTCGACAACAGGAACAGCGTGCGGCGCTCCGGCCCGCCGAGCGTGCATGCGATCGCGGTGCGCTCGCCCATGTCGATGCTGTCGGTGACGGCGCCGCCGGCCTCGATGCGGTCGAATCGGCAGCCCAGGGTCATCGCGGTCCAGACGCCGCCCTCGGCGTCCAGCGCGATGCCGTCCGGTGGGGCACCCAGACCGTCGGCGAAGACCCGGCGGTCGTGCAGGGCCCCGGCCGCGTCGATGCTGAAGGCGCTGAGCCGACGCCCCACCGATTCGGCGACGATCAGCGTCGACCCGTCGGCGGTGATCACCATGCCGTTGGGGAAGTCGAGATCCTCGGCGACCACCCGGGCGCTGCCGTCGCGATCGACGCGGATGATCACCCCGCCGGAGCGGGCCTGGGAGCCGACATAGGCGCGCCCGAGCGGGTCGATCACCATGTCACCCAGGTTCGCCGGTGCCAGCTCCGACAGGTCGGCGAACCCGGTGACGTCCTCGCCGTCATAGTGCAGGACCTGCCGCTTCTCGCCGGAGACCACCAGCAGGCAGCCGTCCGGGCAGAACCCCAGCCCCGATGGCGCGTGCCCCTCGACGGGCAGGGTGGTCATGGCCCCGCCCAGTGTCACGGTGTGCACGGCCTCGCCGAGCATGTCGGAGAACCAGAGCAGTCCTTCGAACCAGCGTGGGCCCTCGCCGAAGCAGAAACCGTTGGCCAATGGAGTCACTGTCAGCACGGTTGCCTCGACCCGGCCCGTCTACCTTTACAAAACACGGGACAAGTGTCACGCTCGCTAGGTGTCACTGTCAACAGGCCCCCGGTTATGGCCATGAAGAAGTACTACGGCCATACGCTGCTTTACCTCCACGAGACCATTGACCTGGGGTCCGGGCGCAGCGACGAGTTCACCGCGACATTCACCGAGTTGTACCAACCGATGATGCACGAACTCGGCGCCCGACTGTTCGCGATCTGGGAAACCACGCCCTACAACGGCCACTGGCCGCAGGTCACGATCATCTGGGAGATCGACGCGTTCGCCGACTACGCCCGGATCGGGCGCGCGCAAGCCCGCGGCGGCAGCCACGCCGACACGGCCGCGGCGTGGTCGCGGTACCTGGCCGGCACCGGAGCCCGCGGCGAGGGCCGGATCATGTACGCCGGCAAGTACAACAAGACGTTGGCGCAGTTGCGGGAGTCGGACTTCCGGGCGGGCTTGGTGATTCAGGAGATCATGCAGACCAAGCCCGGTCGCCAGGACGACTACATCCGTGAACTGGAACGCCTCTACGTGCCGTGGTCGGAGAGCACCGGCAAGCGCTGGCTGGGCTCCTACATCACGACGTTCCGGTTCAACGAGGTCATCCACTACTGGGCGCTCGACGGTGACTGGGATTGCTTCGAGAACCACTACCCGTCGTGGAAGGGCGAGCCGCCTGCCGAGATCGTCACCTGGATGAGTGTGGCGCCCGCCCTGCGCGACGGCTGGGAGGACTCCATTCTGGCCGCGCTGCCCCCGTCGCCGTTGAAATGACTCCCACGATGAATCACAGTGTCGCCCAGGACTTCAGCTACGATCCGTTCGATCCGGACGTGATGGCGAATCCGCTGCCCTATTACCGGGTGCTGCGCGATGAGCATCCGGTGTACTACATCCCGAAGTGGGACACCTACGCGTTGTCGCGGTTCGACGACATCTGGCAGGTGCTCGGGCTCACCGACGGAACGTTCGTGGCCTCCGAGGGCACGCTGCCGGCGGCCACGGTGCTGGCGAAGCACAACGACGGACCGGTGCCCGATCCGCCGGTGCATCCGATGCCGTTCCACGCCAACTTCGACTCCCCGATCTACGAGAACGTGCGGCGCTGCACGTCGGCGCAGTTTCGGCCCCGGTCCGCGGCCAAGCTCGCGGATCGCATCCGCACGCTGGCCAACGAGCGGCTCGACGAGTTGCTGCCCCGCGGCAGCTTCGACCTCACGCAGGACTACGGCGGCATCGTCGCGGCGGCCATGGTGTGCGAATTCGTAGGTCTGCCAGTCGATCTCGCTGGCGAGGTGCTGGCCACGGTGAACGCCGGCAGCCTGGCCCAGCCCGGCCAGGGTGTCGAGGTGGGCAACTCGCGGCCGGGCTACCTGTCGTATCTGACCCCGATCATCGAACGTCGTCGCGCCGCAGGGGCCGACGGCAGCGTCCCGATCGCGGACAGTCTGATCAACTTCTCGTTGCCGGACGGATCGTCGTTCAACGACGTCGAGGCCGCGACCCAGATGCTCGGGGTGTTCATCGGCGGGACCGAAACCGTCCCGAAGATCACCGCCACGGGGCTGTGGCAGCTCAGCAAGCATCCCGAACAACTCGCCGCGGTGCGCGCCGATCTGGCGACCAATGTCCCGCTCGCCCGTGAGGAGATCATCCGCCACAGCGCACCGGCGCAGTGGTTCGCGCGAACCGCGCGCCGGCCGTACCCGATTCACGACACCACGATTCAGCCCGGCCAGCGCGTCATCGCCCTGCTGGCGTCGGCGGCCCGTGACGAGCGCGAGTACCCCGATCCGGACGCGTTCAGCTGGGACCGGCCCATCGAACGTCTGCTGGCCTTCGGTCGCGGACAGCACTTCTGCCTCGGGGTGCACGTCGCCCGACTCGAGATCACCATCATGATCCAGGAGTTCCTCAAGCGGGTGCCGGAATTCTCGATCGATGCCGAGGCGGCGTCGCGGCCGCCGTCGAGCTTCCAATGGGGCTGGAACAACATCCCGGTGCAGGTGTAGCTCATGTGGTCCTATCGGCTGACCGCCCCGTACACTTTCGAGCGCCGGGAGCTGCCCGCCCCCGAACCGGAATCCCTTGCCGACCAACAGGTCCTGCTGAGGTTCGAGGCGGCCGGTATCTGCGGCAGCGACCTGCCCGGGTACCGGGGCACCCAGGGCAAGCTGCCCGGTGACACCGGGGCGTGCGCGGCGGAGATGAACGGCTTCCCGGTGCATGAGATCGCCGGCGAGGTGCTGGCCAGCCGGCATCCCCACCACCGGCCGGGGGACCGGGTGGTGGGGTGGGCCTCGGGATTCGACGGCCTGATGGGTTACGTTGTGGCCGACGGAAACGGGCTGGCGTCCTATGACCCGGCCCTGACCCCCGCCCAGGCGGTGGGACTGCAGCCGTTGGCATGTGTGCTGTACGCGTTCGAACAGCTCCCCGAGATCGCGGGCCGCCGGGTGGCAGTCATCGGCCAGGGCTCGATCGGCCTGCTGTTCTCCTATGTCGCAAAGGCATTGGGCGCCGCCCAGGTGACCGGGGTTGACCCGGTGGACCGCGCCCCCCTGGCCGCGGCGTTCGGCGTCGACGAGATGGTGCGCGCCACCAGCGACCGCTGGGTGGTCCACCTGTCCGCGACCGATCGTCCGGCCATCGTGATCGAGGCGGTGGGGCACCAGGTCGCGACGCTGAGCCATGCGATCGAGGCGGCGGCCTTCGGCGGTACCGTCTTCTACTTCGGCGTGCCCGACGACGACAGCTACCCGATCTCGATGCGGACCATGCTGCGCAACAACCTGACGCTGCGCTCGGGGGTGACGCTGGACCGCGCCCGGATGCTGTGCGCCGCCGACGATTTCGCTCGGGACCACCCCGAGCTGTTGCCGAACTACATCACTCACACCTTCTCGGTGGACCAGGTGCCGGCCGCCTTCGAGTTGGCGTGTCGACCCGAGCCCGGCCGGGTCAAGATCGCGATCGCGGACGAGGGGAGTCCGGCGTGACGGCGAGCAGACTGCAGTCGGCCCTGGCCGGCGGTGCCCGCGCCTGGGGCGGGTGGGTGGTGGGACCGACGCTGCTCGGCCCCGAGGAGTTCGCCGCGGCCGGCTACGACTACGTCGGACTCGATACCCAACACGGCTACCTGAGCGACGCCGACGCGGCGCTGCTGCTGCGCCGCCTCGAACACGTCCCGATCGCGACCGCGGTGCGGTTGCCCTCGGCCGCACCGGCTCCCATCGGCCGGGTGCTCGACGCCGGCGCGGATGCGGTGATCATCGCAATGGTGGAGACCCCGGAGCAGGCCGCCCAGGCGGTGGCGGCCACCAGGTATGCCCCCGCCGGGGTGCGCAGCTTCGGACCGCTGCGGGCCGGCCTCGGCGTCGACACCGCGGCGCTGGAGGCACGCGCCGGCGTGTACGCGATGATCGAGACCGCGGCCGGGTGCGCGAACCTTGCCGACATCTGCGCCGTGCCAGGGCTTTCTGGCATCTATGTGGGACCGGCCGACCTCGCGATCTCGCTCGGCCACCCGGTGCCGGGGCTGTGGGAGACCGCCGAAGTCACCGACACCGTCCAAGAGATTCAGCGCACCGCCGCCGCGGCGGGGCTGGTCACCGGTATTCACGCGGGTGCTGGCCGGATCGGAAACCTGGTGGCAGGGTGGGGATTTCAGCTGATCTCGCTGGCCTCGGAGTCCCAGGCGCTGCGCCGCGGCGCGGCCGAACATCTGCGCGAGGCCACCGGTGAACGGCCGACCGCGGTCGAGGACACGTCGAAGGGATACAGCTGACATGACGGCGACAGACCGGATCGCCCTGGTGACCGGGGCGGCCCGCGGCCAGGGTGCGGCGATCGTGGCCCGCCTGCGCCGCGACGGCTTCGCGGTGGCGGCCTGCGACGTGCGGACCGAGGAACTCACCGCCGGCGTCGCGGCACTCGACGATCCAGGTGTGATCGCGGTGCCGTTGGACGTCACCTCCGAGGACCAGTGGAGCCGGGCGGTCGAGCAGGTCGCCACCCGCCTGGGCCTGCTGACCACCCTGGTGAACAACGCCGGGGTGCTGCATCGGGCCGCGATCGCCGACGAGGACCAGGCCGGCTTCGAACGGGCCTGGCGGGTCAACTGTCTGGGCGCGTTCCTGGGTATTCAGGCCTGCCTGCCGGCGCTGCGGGAAGCCCACGGTGCGGCCATCGTCAACACCTGCAGCACCGGCGCGATCCGGGCATTCCCCAACCACGCCGCCTACGGATCCTCGAAGTGGGCGCTGCGCGGACTGACCCAGATCGTGGCCGCCGAACTCGCGGGCATCGGTATCCGCGTCAACGCGGTGCTGCCCGGTCCGGTGCAGACTCCGATGCTCGACGAGCCCACCCAGGCGAAGCTGGCCACCTCGGCGGTCAGTGGCCGCCTCGGCAAACCCGCCGAGATCGCCGACGCGGTCGCCTTCCTGGTATCCGAGCACGCCTCGTTCATCACCGGTTCCGAACTCGTGGTCGACGGCGGTCAAACGCTGCAGATGGGATGAGCGCAATGACGAATGGCCTGTCGGTGGGCGTCATCGGCGCCGGCCCGGGCGGCCTGGCGCTGGGGGTCTTCTTGAAGAAGGCCGGCTTCGAGCGCTTCACGATCTTCGACCGCGAGGACGGGGTGGGCGGCACGTGGCGCACCAACACCTATCCCGGCCTGGCTTGCGATGTGAAGTCGCACCTCTACTCGTTCTCGTTCGATCTCAACCCGCACTGGTCGCGGCTGTGGTCGGATCAACCCGAGATCCTGCGCTATTTCGAGGACTGCGCGCGCCGCCACCAGCTGCAGGCACATCTGCAGTTGAACACCGAGATCGTGGCGGCCACCTGGAACGGGTTGACCCGCACCTGGCGCCTGACGACCGGGGCGGGCGACGAACACGTCTTCGACGTCGTCGTCTCGGCGGTGGGGGTGTTCAACCAACCCCTGGCGCCCGACCTGGTCGAAGAGGAACCCTTCGCGGGTACCGTCATGCACACCGCGAAGTGGGACCACTCGGTTGAGCTGGCCGGGGCCCGGGTCGCGGTGCTGGGCACCGGATCCACTGCCGCCCAGGTTCTTCCGGAGATCGCGCGGCAGGCCGCGCAGGTGTACTCGGTGCAGCGCTCGCCGACCTGGATCCTGCCCAAGCCCGACCGTCCCTACACCGACCGGGAGAAGTGGATCTTCCGGCACGTCCCGCTCGCGAAGCGGATGTACCGCACCAGGCTGTGGTGGCGCAGCGAATCGAACATCGCGGTGATCGAGCACGGCAGCGACAAGACCCAGCAGTTCAAGGCGCTCGCGCTGACGGCACTGGACGCGAATGTGCCCGACGACGAACTGCGGGCCCGGCTGACACCGGATCACCCCCTGGGCTGCAAGCGGTTGGTGTTCGCCACCGACTACCTGCAGGCGTTGACCAAGGAGAACGTCGAGGTGGTCTCGTCCCCGGCCAAGGCGCTGCGGGCGCGGTCGCTGGTCACCGCCGACGGCACCGACCTCGAAGTCGATGTGGTGGTGTGCGCCACCGGCTACGCCGTGGCGGACTACCTCGGGCAGATCGACGTGCGCGGGGAAGGCGGGGTGGCGCTGCAGGACACCTGGCGCGACGGTGCCTATGCGTACCTGGGGATGGCGGTGCCCGGCTTCCCGAATTTCTTCATGCTGTACGGGCCCAACACCAACGTCGGCTCCAACAGCGTGATCTTCGTGCTGGAGGCGCAGGCCCGCTACGTGGTCCGGGCGCTGCAGCAGATGCGGCGCAAACGCAAGTCCTACCTGGCGGTCCGCCGCGATGCCACCGCCGACTACGTCGCCAAGATCGACCGGTGGATGGTCGGCACCGTGTGGACCACGCGCTGCAGCAACTACTTTCGGGCCGCCAACGGCCGCGTCGTCACGCAGTGGCCGCGCAGCGCCCGGGCGTTCTGGGCGATGACACGCCGGTTCCAGTTGCGGGACTACACCTTTGAGCCGGAACCCGAAGCTGCCGAACCGCTGCAGCTGCGGTCGCATTCGGCGGCCGCGCAGTGACCGCGTCGCCGCCCCCGGCCGGTGCGGACCCCAATGACCGGCTCCGGCCGGCGTTGCGGCCACTGGCCGAGTTCCGGACCGACCTCAGCGCCGAACTGCTTCCCGCGGTGCGCGAATCGCTCAACGAGCGGCGTCGACAGGCGGCCGCCCAACTGGATACCTTCGGGATCGACATCGTCGATCGGCAGGTCCGGGTCGCGGGTGCGCGGCGCACGATTCCGGTACGGATCTACCGCGCCGGACCAGCCTCGGCGCCGGCCGTGGTGTATTGCCACGGCGGCGCATTCGTGCTGGGCAACCTGGACACCGACCATCTGCAGTGCGTGGAGTTGGCGCGGCGCGCCGAATGCACCGTGATCTCGGTCGACTACCGGCTGGCCCCGGAGCACCCATACCCCGCCGCCGTCGAGGATGTCGCCGCGGTACTGCAGTGGGCTGTCGACACCGCGGACGAACTGGACATCGACGCCGACCGGATCGCGGTGGCGGGTAGCAGCGCCGGCGGCGCCCTGGCGGCCGGTCTGGCGCAGTCGGCCGCGCGGGGCGAGGTGCCGCCGCTGGTGTTCCAGCTGCTGCATCAGCCGGTGCTCGACGACGGGCTCAGCCCCGCCAAGCAAGAGTTCACCGCGACACCGGGTTTCGACGGTCCGGCCGCCGAACAGATGTGGCGCCATTATGCGGCGGTGCGTCCGGCGGCCGCGGTGCCGGGGCGCACCGACGATCTCACCGGCCTGCCCGCGGCGTTCATCAGCTGCTCCGAGCTGGACCCGCTGCGCGACGAGGCCATCGATTACGCGCTGCGGCTGCTGTGGGCCGGCGTCAGCACGGAACTACATGTGCTGGCGGGCACCTGCCACGGCTTCGATTCCATGCTGCCCGACTGGGAGGTCAGCCGGCAGCTGTTCGCGCTGCAGGGGGCGGCGCTGCGCGCGGCGCTGCACCGCTAGGCACCCGCCGCGACGGCGTCGAGTTCCCGGGTGATCGCGGCGTGGTAGCGATCGATGAACGCGGGGTTCACGATCTGGAAGAACTTGTCGGGCATCGGCGCATCGCGGTAGGCCTCGATGGTCATCGTGCGGGTGAACAGCGTCCCGTGGCCCGGCTCGCTGAAGTGGTACTGCACGGTGATCCGGCCGTCGAACCCGCCGTTGCCGTCGCGGTCGTGGCCGAGCCGTCCGACCGAGTTGAACATCCACAGCCGGGGTCGCATGGCGATCGCCAGGTGCCAGGTGTAGATGTGCGCGCCGTCGGGACCGGCCTCCTCCCAGGTGTCACCGACCTCGAGCGGCAGATCGTCGAGCTTGCCGACGTATTTGCTCCCCGGGTAGGTCTTGGTCCAGTTGTTCGGGTTGGTGACGAAGTCGTACACCACCTCCGGGGAGTGTTGGAACGTCGTCGCGGAACTGGTGGTCACGATGCCCAATGCAGTGGCCTCTCTGGATCGGCGTGGCGTGCCGGATCACGCTGGAACCGGCACCACGCTGACTTTACAGATTGCCGCTCAAATGTCACGCCATTCGTGCGCGTGGGGCCTCAGCCGCCGGTCCAGGAGGCCCAGGTGTGCACCTCGATGTCGATCACCGGGCCGTCCAGCGAGACGGTGTCGTACTGGGCGTATTTGGCACGCAACAGGTCGCGTCCGGTGTGTGCGACCGGACCGTCGTCGTGCACCGCGGCCCGACCGTCGGCGCGCACCCACCACAGCAGTGCCCAGTCCTCGCTGTAGTGATCGACGAGTACGCTGACGGCGGGCCGGTCGGCGATGTTGGCCAGCCGCCGCAGTCGCGTACCGGATTTGGGCTTGCCGTCGACGGCGGTGTAAATGTGCTGGTCGTTGAGGGCGAACACGATCGGGACGAGGTGCGGTTGGCCGGTGGCATCCACGGTCGCCAGCCGCGCGACGCGGGCATCGTTGAACGCCTGCAGCACTGCCTCGCTGATCGACTCGGCCACCTCACCCAGGGTAGGCGAGCTAGCTGAGGTCGCGTGCCCGACCGACCAATTCCACAGCTGCCGTGCGCATCTGGTCGGCGGAATCCAGTGGGTCCGAGTAGCCGATCCGCGTGTACGCGACCCCGCGGGGCGTGCTGACCTTGAGATCCAGACCGTACCGGTCGGCACCGGTGCACAGCGCGGTGTCGGTGTCGGGGAAGCCGCCCAGGGTGCGCGCCAGCAACGCCAGCGAGTCGGCGTGGTCGGCGTTGAGGTGCGCGATCGCACCCGCGGCATGCGGTGCGACGGGGTCCGGGCGGGCCGCCGAATAGGCCGGACCGGTGGCCGAATCCATCCGGCCGTAGCCGCCCACCCAGCGCGCCCGGTCCACCCGCAGCACCCACACGGTGAAATCGCTGTAGTCGATGTAGTACTTCGCCGCGGGCACTGCCGCCACATGGGCGTCCCGCGCCGCGGCCAGTTCCGCGCCGGTGGGTTCCTCGACCGTGCCCGCCAGCGTGATGCGGCCGTTGGCCAGCGGGTCGGCCTCGGTGGACGGTGCCACGATCGCGATGCTGGCGCGCGGGTCCCCGGCCAGGTTCCGGCCGTGCTCGGCCATGTGGGACACGCACAGCACCGGTGCGCCGTCGAGCAGGCCGTAGGTGACGAACGAGGCCCACGGATCGCCGGTGGCGGTCAGGCTGGCCAGGGTGCCGACGTTGGTGGACGCAGCGATGGTGCGGGCCTCTTCGGCGGCCGACGGGCGGACCGAATTCACCACCTCGGTCAACGGTGGTGGGACGCTCGGGGCGTCGCCGGGATCGCCATGGTCGCGGATAGCCACGTCCGCACCATACCGCCCCACCGACGCGGCAGTTCTCGCGCGGAAGCCCCGTGCCGGGGTTGTCTACTGGATGGCACCCGCTGCTCTGACCGGCGCGGGGTGACGCAATTTGGCGCATCGCACGATTTCCGGGCGGCTTTTCGCTACCTTGACCAGAGATGCTGCGATAGGGCGATATCACCGGGGGGGCGGGCGATGGCAAAGCAGTCTTCGGAGGCGAACGCAGCGAAGTCTGAGCTCGCGATCTCAAAAGGGTGGGTCCAGGGCGTGGCCCTGGTCATGGTCTTCGGTTTCCTCGTGATGGGACTGCTGGCGGTCCGCACGTACTCCGACTCGATGCCGCTGCCGCAGCGCGTCGTCGGTCCAACCGGTGACGCGCTGTACACCGAACAGCAGATCGCCTCGGGCCAGCAGATTTTCCTGCGTCGCGGCCTGCAGCAGTACGGCTCGGTGATGGGGCACGGCGGCTACCTCGGACC
This sequence comes from Mycolicibacterium sp. MU0053, assembly GCF_963378095.1. Classification (NCBI taxonomy): domain Bacteria; kingdom Bacillati; phylum Actinomycetota; class Actinomycetes; order Mycobacteriales; family Mycobacteriaceae; genus Mycobacterium; species Mycobacterium burgundiense. The sequence continues at coordinate 4,829,590 of NZ_OY726397.1, read as the reverse complement.
GGACTACACGGCCGAATACCTGCGGCTGTCCGCCGATCACGTCGCCGACACGTTGCGGACCGAGGGGTCGCCCGACCCCACCGCGGATCTCGTGACGATGATGCGGACCAACCGCTACGACGAGGCCACCGGAACCCTGGAGTTCACCGCGGCGCAAGTGAGCGCCTTCGAAGCGATCCGCGCCTACTATGCGGACTACTTCGGCACCGACTCGACCGAGCACGGATTACTGCCGCGGATGATCACCGACCCGCAGGAAATCCATGATCTGACCGCATTTTTCAGCTGGACCGCCTGGGCCAGTGCGGCAGAGCGGGACGGCCATCAGTACTCGTACACCAACAATTGGCCACCGGAGCAGCGGGTCGGGAACACGCCGACGGCCGACATCCTGGTCTGGTCGGCCATGTCGCTCATTGCGCTGCTGGCCGGCCTCGGGGCACTGTTCGCCCTCTACGGTCGCTGGAGCCGCAAGATCGGTTGGCACGCAGCCGAAACCCCGTCGCTGGCATTCCGGCAGCCCGGTGAGGTGGCCATCACGCCGGCGCAGAAAGCCACGGCCTGGTTCTTTCTCGTCGTGGCGGTGCTCTTCCTCGGCCAAGCGGTGCTCGGTGGCGCCATTGAGCATTATCGGGCCGACCTGAGCAACTTCTTCGGCATCGATCTGGCCCAGATCCTGCCGTTCAATCTGGCGCGCACCTGGCACGTGCAGCTGTCTTTGTTGTGGACGGCGGCGTCTTTCCTCGCCGCCGGAATCTTCCTGGCGCCGATCATCTCCGGGCGGGAACCGCGCCGGCAGTCCTGGCTCGCCTACGCCCTACTCGGCGCGCTGTTCGTCGTGGTTGCCGGGACGTTGGTCGGGACGGCGCTGAGCACTTTCGGGGTCGACTGGGCCAAGGGCTCGATCTTCTTCGACCAGCAATGGGAGTACCTCGATCTGCCGCGGTTCTGGCAGATCTTGCTCGTCGTCGGGCTGTTTCTGTGGATGGCGATCATCTATCGCTCGATCCGGTCCCGGCTGAAGACCGAGAGCAAGCTCAACATGCCGTGGCTGTTCTTCTACGCGGGACTGGCGATCCCCGCGTTCTACGCCGTCGGCATGCTCGCCGGCACCGAGACACACCTCACCGTCGCCGAGTTCTGGCGGTTCTGGGTCGTGCACCTCTGGGTCGAGGACTTCCTCGAGCTGTTCACCACCGTCATGGTCGCCTACATCTTCGTGATGCTGGGCGTGGTGCGACGCAAGATCGCGATTCAGCTCATCTTCTTGGACGTCATCCTCTACTCGATGGGCGGCGTGATCGGCACCATGCACCACCTGTACTTCTCCGGAACACCGGTGGAGCACATGGCCCTCGGTGCATTCTTCTCCGCGCTGGAAGTGATCCCGCTGACGTTCCTCACCGTCGAGGCCTGGACGTTCCTACAGCTGGGGTCGCGGCAGCAGTCCCGCAGCAGCGCGCCGTTCCCGCACCGCTGGGCAGTGATGTTCCTGGTCGCCGTCGGCTTCTGGAACTTCGTGGGGGCCGGGATATTCGGGTTCCTGATCAACCTGCCGATCGTCTCCTACTATCAGATCGGTACCGCGCTCACCGCCAACCACGCGCACGGGGCGATGATGGGCGTCTACGGGATGCTGGCCGTCGGTCTGGCGCTGTTCGCCCTGCGCTACATCATCCCGCCGCAGCGCTGGCCGGAGAAGCTGGCGAAGGTCTCCTTCTGGTGCTTGAACATCGGTCTGGCCTGGATGGTCTTCGCAACCCTGCTGCCGCTCGGGGTCCTTCAGCTCTGGCATTCGGTCAACGACGGCTATTACGAGGCCCGGACCCTGGGCTACATCACCCAACCCGGCAACGCCGTGTTGGAGTGGTTGCGGATGCCCGGTGACTTCCTGTTCATCCTGGGCGGCGTACTGCCGTTCGTCTGGATCGCGTGGCTGGGCGTGCGGCACGGGATCAAGGCGACGACGCACACGTTGCCGGCCGAGACGCTGTTCGTGGAGGAGCACGCCGAGGCGGCGGAGGACCGGACCGGGCTCACGGCCACGACCGGGGGTGGCCCGTCACGCTACGCATCCGACCGTCGCCCGCTGTCCAGCGACGGCGCGCCGGAGGCGGATCCGTGACCGCCGGCATCGGGATCGCGACCTGGCTGACGCTGGGGTACGGTGCCGCGCTCGTCATGGTCGCCTACGGTATCGATACCTTCGCTCGCCGCTCGGCGGCCAAGGTGGAGCAGCATCGGTCCGGCGCGTTCGTCTACCACGAAGACCACGACGCCTGGCAGTGCCCGGAGGACCAGTGGTTGTGGCCCAAATCATTTGACCCTGACAACCGAGTCATGCGGTACCGGGGAAAACCGGCCATCTGCAATGCCTGCCCGGTCAAGGACACGTGCACCACGTCGCTCGACGGGCGTGAGGTGAGCCGCACCATCGACAGCTGGCCGGCGTCGGAGGCGGCCCGCTTCCACCGCGGGATCGCGTGCGTTGTCACCGTCATCGCCGTGGTGTGGCCGCTGGCCATGGCGATCGCCGCGCCGACCGCGATGGAGACGCTGCTGTTGGTGGGCGGTGCCCTCGCGATCGGTGTGGTGTCGCTGCCGCTGTGGTCGCACCTGCGCCGGACCCGCGCGGTGCCGGACGGGGTCGCCTTTCAAACCCTTGACGCGAACATCGAAGAACGAAACCTGTTGGCCGAGGCACAAATTCGTCGTCGCACTTCCTACGCGTCCGACCGGCGCGAGCAGGCCACACCACGAGCGAGGAGGCTGCCCTGATGGCCGCATGGGCGGTGATCCTCGTTCTGCTGGTGCTGGCCGCGGGGCTGACGTTCGGTTCGCTGCGGGTCATCAAGGAGTACGAGCGCGGGGTGGCGTTTCGGCTCGGTCGGTTACGCGGACCACTGGGACCCGGCCTCGTGGTGGTGCTCCCCGGCGTCGACAAGCTCGTCCGCGTCGACCTCCGTACGGTGACATTGACCATTCCGCCGCAGGAAGTCATCACCCGTGACAACGTCACCGCTCGCGTCAACGCGGTCGTGTTGTTCCGCGTCACCGATCCGATGAATTCGGTGATGGCGGTGGAGAATTTCGCGGTCGCCACGTCCCAGATATCCCAGACCACCCTGCGGTCGGTAGTGGGGCGGGCCGACCTCGACACCTTGCTTGCGCACCGCGCCGACCTGAACGAGGATCTCGCCGCCTCGATCGCCAAGCAGACCAAGCCGTGGGGGGTGGAGGTCGAGGTCGTCGAGATCAAGGATGTCGAGATCCCAGAAATGATGCAGCGGGCCATGGCCCGCGAGGCCGAGGCGGAGCGGGAGCGGCGCGCCAAGGTGATCAGCGCGCACGGTGAGTTGCAGGCGTCCACGGAACTGCGCGACGCGGCGATCACGCTGAGCGAGAGCCCGGCGTCGCTGCAATTGCGTTACCTGCAAACCCTGCTCGAACTCGGCGCCGACCAGAACTCCACGGTGGTCTTTCCGATTCCGATGGACATCGTCCGACCGTTCCTCGAGAGCAGGCCGCGGAGCCAGACCGACGACGCGCCCGACGTCGGCGATGCCGTCCCACGCATCCGAAGGGTGAGGTCCGATGAGTAGTGCAGCGCCTGACCGGGCGGCCACGGGTGCAGCCGCGGCCGAGACCGACGAATCGGCCGGCGTCCCCGAGCCCGGCCGCCGAATCGTGCTCGTACCCTCTCCGCCCGGCTCCTGGCGGGTGTTGTTGGGGGGTGGCGCGGCGGTGCTGGCACCGCTGTTCGGCTTTCTGGTCGGGAGCATTCTCGGCGCGGGGGCGCCCGGTGACGCCGTCGACCCGATGTTCCTGGCGCTGTTCACCGGCATCGTCATCGGGGGCATCGGAGTGTTGGTGGCATTCGCCGGCGGCGCTCGGTTATGGCGGCACTTCCACGAATCCGATATCGCCGAATCCTGATCCGGCAGCAACCAGGTTCCGGCGCTGCAAAATCGGCTAGGCCGGCTCGGTTTCGCGTTGCAACTGTTGCTCCAGCCAACTCAGCACCGGCGGTGCGACCTGATCGAGCGCGGATTCGGCGATGATCCAGTGCGGCAGCCCCGGATGCACCTGCTGCTGGGCGCGGTAGCGCGCGGCGATCCGACGGGAGATCCACGGCGCCACGTTGCGGTCCGCGCCGGCGCTGACACACAGCACCGGGCAGCGGACCTGCTCGGGATCGACCCGAGTGGATTTGGCGCCCAGCGACATCTCCCGGAACACCCGGCCGGAGTCGCGGGCCAGCCGCGGCAGCAGGTCGTCCTGCTCGTCGCGCGACAAGGTGCTCAGCGGAACCGTGCGCATGGTCCGTTCCGACGGCAGCATGGGGCGGCCCGCCATGATCGCCGGCAGCACCGGAAGCAGGTTGTGCATGACCCTGGGCTGCGGCCACAACACGCCGGGCGGAATGGAGGCGAGCAGCACCAGTGCCGCCGGATCCCGGACCGCGGCCAGCCGCTGGCCCAAGAGTCCGCCCATGCTGTGTCCGATGACCACCGGGCGGTGCCCCGGCGCCCCCGGTTCGGGGTCGATCTCGTCGAAAGCCCGGACCGCCACTTCGAAACAGTCCGCGATACCGGTTCGGCGCAGCACCTGGTCATCGGTTGGGTCCCGGCCGGGCATCGTCGGCGCATGACAGCTGTATCCGGCGCTGGTGAAGAATTCGGTCCACGGTCGCCACAGCGCCGGGCGACCGAAGACCCCGTGCAGGAACAGGATGGGTGGCTTGGTCTCAGCCATTCATCAAGTATGCCGACTCAGCGGCCGTCGTCCAGCGCCTGACGGCCGGCGTTGTAGCCCGGGATGAAGGTGATCCCCGGCCCGCCGTGGCAGCCGGCGCCGCCCAGATAGAGCCCGTCGATGGGAATGGGTTGATCGACAAAGCCTTTCGGCCCGGGCCGGTTGGGGCCGATCTGATCCGAGTGCAGCAGGCCGTGGCAGTAGTCGCCGCCGGGCGCACCGAACATGGTGCCCATGTGTTTGGGCGTGAACGTGGTGTGACGGCTGATCAGCCCTTCGAAGTTCGGTGCGAGGCGGGTGATCTTCTCGATCACCCGCTGCCCCATGGCCGCTTTCAACTCGCCGTAGCGACCGTGCTGCTCCTCGATGGGAAACCACAGCGCGAAGGCCGAGGCGGCGTGCTTGCCGGCCGGCGCCAGCTCCGGGTCGTGCACCGACGGGATCTGCAGCGCGATCGCGGGGTCCGCCGGCAGCACCCCGTGGCGGCTGGCCTCCCACTGGGCCTGCAATTCCTCGGGGGTGCTGAACAGGCCGATCGCCGCCTGCATCGCCGGGTCGTTGAGGACCTCGTACGGCGCGGCGAACTCCGGGATGCCGTCGAGGGCGAAGTGCATCTGCAGGTAGCTGCCGCGGTGGTCGATACGGGCGAACCGGTCGCGGACCTCGGCGGGCACCGCGGCGGGGTCCAGCAGACCGTTGACTGTGAGGTCCGGCGCCAGGCTGGAGATGACGACCGGGGCGGTCAGCGTCGAGCAGTCCTCGAATCGGACACCGCTCACGCGTCCGTCGGCCACGGTGATCTGCTCGACCCGGCTGCGCAGCCGCACCTGGCCACCGTGGGACTGCAACCGCTCGCGCAGGTGCGTGGTCAGCGCGCCGATGCCGCCGCGCAGCTTCTTCATCAACGCGGCGTTCTCGTCGGGAACCGCCAGGCCGTAGGCCAGCGCGGCGGCGGTCCCCGGCACCGCCGGACCCCGGTAGGTGGTGTTGACCGCGAGAAAGGCGAGCATGCCGCGCAGCGCGCCGTGCCTGTCCTTGTCCGGCAGATATCGGTCCAGGACGTCAGTGACCGACCCGAACAGCAGGTCGTTGACCGCGGCGCGCTCCGCGGCAGTCGTCGCACCGGAGAACATCTGGTCGAAGGTCCTGGGCCCGACGCCCGCCTCGAACCGGCCCAGAGCGCGGGTCGGGGCCAGGCTCCAGGCCATCAGGTTGGCCATCCCGGTGACGGCGTCGGCGCCGTGCACCTCGCCGAGATGGGCCAGCATCTTCATCGGGTCGGAGTAATAGAGGACAGGAGCGTCGCCGATGCCCCGCAGCGAAACCGACATCACCTCGAGGTCGATGGTGGGCAACCCGTCCAACCCGAGTTCCCTGCTTACCGTCAGCGAGGTGGGGAACTGCAACGAGCCGGCGATCTCGAATCGGTAGCCCTCGAAGAGTTCGACGGTCGAGGCCATGCCGCCGGCGTAGCGCTGCGCATCCACACACAGCGTGCGCAGGCCGGCCTGCGCAACCAGGACCGCCGCGGTCAACCCGTTGTGACCGGCGCCGATGACGATCGCGTCGTAGTCGGTCGAATCCGCCATAGCGCGCCTTTCCGGCCAGCCAACGAAAGTTTTGTCAATTATGACAAAACAAGGGGCGCGAGGATGCCGGTTTCCAGCGATGTCACCGCTTCGCGGCACATCCGAGCCAGTTCCGGCAGCGAGCGCTCGCCGGCCGAGCCGTCCAGCATCCACACCTCCATGGCGCCGAAGATCGCCGCGGCGATGCACCGGGCGGCCACCGCGACGTGCAGAGCGCCGTCGGGCCGCGTCAGGGTCGCGCCGTGGGTGCGCGCGAGCCGCTTCTGTACCGCCGCGGCAAAGTCCGCCTCGACCTGCCGGAGGTGGCTCACGATGCGCTCGGGGTCCAATTCGGCGGCCCGCAAAACCGCGATCTTGGTGACCGCCTCGTTGTCGAATGGGAACGCGAAGATCGCGTTCTGCACCGCGGTGATGACCGGTTCGTCATCGGGGCGGGCCGCCAGCGCCGTGGCGAACCATTGCAATCCGGCGTCGTAATCGGCGAATAGCAGATCGTGTTTGGAAGTGAAATGGCGATAAAACGTCCGCAGGGAAACCCCGGCGTCGGCGGCAATTTGCTCGGCGGACGTCGCTTCGACGCCCTGGGCCAGGAACCGGACCTGCGCGGCCTGCCGCAATGCCGCTCGGGTGCGCTCACTGCGCAGCGTTTGCGCTGGTCGGACCATATTGTCACGCTAGCGCCAGGCTAGGTGAATGTCACGGACAGACACCTGAGGGGCGTCGCGGCGCGCGCGTCGTCTAGGGTGCAGGATTGACTGTTTCGACACCCCCTCGACTATCGAAGCGGGTGGTCTGCCTGTAGGGTCACCCGTCGAGGGGAAACTCATGTGTCGAATCGATGACGTAATGAATGTGTCGGATGCCGCGATGAAGACGTTGTCCGCCGCGGTGGGACGCGGCTGAGTCCAAAGCACGGCGGAATTGCGTCGTACACACAGATTGGCTGGAACAAGTATGAAGTTCATTCAAAAACTACGCGGGACTTGGGCCCGTCGGGTGGGTGTGGCCGCAATCGCGACCGCTGCGCTGCCTGGGCTGATCGGCCTCGCCGGGAACACCGCCACCGCCGGTGCGTTCTCGCGGCCGGGTCTGCCCGTCGAGTACCTGATGGTGCCGTCGCCGTCCATGGGGGTGGACATCAAGGTCCAGTTCCAGAGTGGCGGCGAGAACTCACCGGCGGTCTACCTGCTGGACGGTTTGCGCGCTCAGGAGGACTTCAGCGGCTGGGACATCAACACCCAGGCCTTCGAGTGGTTCCTCGACTCCGGCCTGTCGCTCGTCATGCCGGTCGGCGGCCAGTCCAGCTTCTACTCGGACTGGTATGCACCGGCCCGCAACAAGGGTCCGACCCGGACCTACAAGTGGGAGACCTTCCTGACCTCCGAGCTGCCGCAGTGGCTGTCGGCCAACCGCGCGGTGCGCTCCACGAACAACGCCGCGATCGGACTGTCGATGGCGGGTTCGGCTTCGCTGACCCTGTCGATCTGGCATCCGAACCAGTTCACCTACGCCGGCTCGATGTCGGGCTTCCTGAACCCGTCCGAGGGCTGGTGGCCGTTCCTGATCAACATCTCGATGGGTGACGCGGGCGGCTTCAAGGCCGACGACATGTGGGGCAAGACCGAAGACCCCAACAGCGCCTGGAAGCGCAACGACCCGATGGTCAACATCGATCGCCTGGTGTCCAACAACACCCGGATCTGGATCTACTGCGGCAACGGCCAGCCCAACGAGCTGGGCGGCGGCGACCTGCCGGCCACCTTCCTGGAGGGCCTGACCATCCGCACCAACGAGACCTTCCGCGACAACTACCTCGCCGCGGGCGGCACCAACGGTGTGTTCAACTTCCCGGCGAACGGCACGCACAACTGGGCGTACTGGGGCCGGGAGCTGCAGTCCATGATCCCGGACCTGCAGGCTCACCTGATCTGATCGACGACTCCGTAGCACGGAATCCCCCAGCAAGCGCTGGGGGATTTCGTGTTTGTGGGGGCGCTGTCGGTAGCCTTTGACCGGCATTGTCGGTTCCTGTTCGGGCGGTGGTCATCGTCGCGACAGCACATCGTTGTGTGCTCATCGGAAGGTTTGTCCCCATGAAGACACCCTGGCCGCTCGTCCTCGCCGCCGCTGCGTTCGCGCTCACGATGGCGGCCGGCTGCGCGCCGCCGGAGAAGGCGACCGGCGACAGCACGGCCGCGAAAGCCACCTCCGCGGCGGACTTCGGCGGCATGGCGGGACTCATCGAGGCCGCGCAGGCCGAGGGGCAGCTCAACGTCATCGCGCTACCCCCGAACTGGGCCAACTGGGGTGCGATCATCGAGGCGTTCAGTCAGACCTACGGCATCGAGGTCAATTCGCTGCAGCCGGACGCCTCCAGCCAGGAGGAGATCAACGCCGCCAGACAACAGCGGGGCAAGAGCAGCGCGCCCGACGTGTTCGATCTCGGCCAGTCGGTGGCACTGACCAACGTCGCCATGTTCGCGCCGTACAAGGTGGCGACCTTCGACGAGATCCCGGCGCAGCTGAAGCACCCCGACGGCGCCTGGGTCAACGATTACGGCGGCTACATGTCGGTGGGGTACGACGCCACCTCGCTGCCGGAGGTGACCGGCATCGATGATCTGCTCCGGCCCGAGTTCAAGGGCAAGGTCGCGCTCAACGGCGATCCAACTCAGGCCGGCGCCGCGTTCTCCGGCGTCCTGATGGCGGCGTTGTCGCAGGGCGGATCGGCTGACGACATCGCGCCCGGGGTGGAGTTCTTCCGGAAGCTGAACGAGGCCGGCAACTTCCTGCCGGTCGATCCGACACCGGCCACCATTGCCTCCGGCCAGACCCCGGTCGTCATCGACTGGAACTACCTCAACGGCATCGAAAGCGAACGGATACCCGGCTGGACGGTGTTCGTGCCCAACGACGCGGCCGTCGCCGGCTTCTACTACCAGGCGATCAACGCCGATGCGCCGCACCCGGCCGCGGCCCGGCTGTGGCAGGAGTTCCTCTTCAGCGACGAGGGCCAGAACCTGTTCGCCCGGGGCGGCGTGCGTCCGGTGCGTGCCGACGCGATGATCCACGCCACCACCTTCGATCCGGCAGCCTTCGACCGGCTCCCACCCATCGACGGGATGGTCGTCATCCCCACCCACGAGCAGACCGAGGCCGCGGCCAAGTACCTGGCGGAGAACTGGGCCACGGCAATTGGCTGATCTGATCACCGCCGGACGCCGACTCCGCGCCGGACTTCCGCTGCTGCCGTTCCTCGTCTTCGTCGGTATCTTCCTGATCATCCCGACGGTGACGGTGGTGGCCAACGCGTTCATCGCCGACGGCGGTTTCACCCTCGAGCGGATCGGCGCGTTGTTCTCGCCCACCGCACTGCTGGCACTGGGACGCAGCGTGGTGCTCTCGGGCACCACCGCGGTCCTGGGCGCGGCCTTCGGAGCGGTGCTCGCGTGGTTGATCCTGCACCGCCCGTCGGACTCGGTGGTGCGCCGCATGGTGCTCGCGCTCTGCAGCGTCTTGGCCCAGTTCGGCGGTGTCGCGCTGGCTTTCGCGTTTCTGGCCATGATCGGCCTGAACGGCGTGCTGACGGTGTGGGTGGTCGACCTGTTCGGCGTGAACCTGGCCGACGGTGGCTGGCTCTACGGTCTGCCGGGGCTGATCCTGGTGTACACCTATTTCCAGATCCCGTTGATGGTCATCGTCTTTCTGCCCGCTCTCGAGGGCCTGCGCGAGCAGTGGCGCGAAGCCGCGGTGAGCCTCGGTGCCACCGACTGGCAGTACTGGCGTGAGGTGGGCTTTCCGCTGTTGGCCCCGGCCTTCCTCGGCTCGGCTCTGCTGTTGTTCGCCAACGCCTTCGCCGCGTATGCGACCGCCGCGGCGTTGGTCAGCCAGGGCAGCCCCATTGTGCCGCTGTTGATCCGGTCGGCACTGACGAGTGAGGTGGTGTTGGGTCAGGCCGGCTTCGCCTACGCGTTGGCGCTGGAGATGATCGTCGTCGTCGCGCTGGTGATGGCGGGGTACAACCTGCTGATGCGGCGGACCGCGAGGTGGCTGCGATGACCTCAACCAAGGTGCGCCCCAAGACCGTTCGGGCCGCGCTGGCGGGCGCGTTCGGCGTGTTCTTCCTGTTCCCGATCTACGCCATGGCCGACTTCTCCACCCGCAACCTGCTCGGCGAGGGGCGGACGCTGGCGGCGTGGTCGAATCTGGTTCGCGATAACGCACTGTTCTCGGCCATTGTGGTGTCGGTGCTGTTGGCGTTGCTGACCGTCGCGCTGATGCTGGTGCTGCTGGTGCCGACGATGATCTGGGTGCGGTTGCGGGCGCCGTGGGCCAAGGGGTTGGTCGAATTCCTGTGCCTGCTACCGCTGGTCATTCCGGCACTGGTGATCGTGGTCGGGTTGCGCAACGTCTACCTGTGGGTCACCTACCTGCTGGGCGAGTCCGCCCTGGTGCTCACCTTTGTCTACGTCGTCCTGGTGTTGCCCTTCGCTTACCGCGCACTCGATTCCGCGCTGTCGTCGATCGACCTGCGCACCCTGAGCGAGGCGGCCCGCTCGTTGGGCGCGGGTTGGACCACCACGATCCTGCGGGTGGTCTTGCCCAACATCTGGACCGGCGTGCTCTCGGCCGCGTTCATCTCGATCGCGGTGGTGCTCGGCGAGTACACCATCGCCGCGCTGTCCGGCTACGAAACCTTGCAGGTGCAGATCGTGGCGATCGGCAAGAGCGACGGACCCACCTCGGTCGCGGCATCGTTGGCCGTGCTGCTGTTCGCTTTCGTTCTGCTGCTGGCGCTTTCGCTGCCGGCCCGGCGGAGTCGACGCAACCGGACGGCCGCGGCGGCCCCGGTCGCGGGGGTGCCCGGGTGAGCGCGCGGGCGGCCGGGGTGGCCGTCGACCTCACCGGCCTCACGCGGGACTACGGCAACGTCAGGGCCCTGGACGGGCTGAGTCTGCAGCTGGAGCCCGGCGAACTGGTCGCGCTGCTGGGCCCGTCCGGATGTGGAAAGACGACCGCGCTGCGAATCTTGGCCGGGCTCGACGAGCCGACGTCCGGTCGGATTTCGGTGGCCGGCAGGGACATTACCGCGGTGCCGCCGAACCGGCGCGACATGGGCATGGTTTTCCAGGCCTACAGCCTGTTCCCGCATCTGACCGTGCTCGACAACGTCGCGTTCGGGCTGAAGCTGCGCGGCCGATCTCCGGCAGCACGCGACGCCCGCGCGCTGGAGATGCTCGAACTCGTCGGGCTCCTGGCGCACCGGGACAAGTTCCCCGACCAACTTTCCGGCGGGCAGCAGCAGCGGGTGGCGCTGGCCCGGGCACTGGCCATCGAACCCCGGGTGCTGTTGCTCGACGAACCGTTGTCGGCGCTCGACGCCAAGGTGCGGGTGCAACTCCGCGCGGAGATCCGGCGGGTCCAGAGCGAAGTCGGCATCACCACGCTGTTCGTCACGCACGACCAGGAGGAGGCGCTGGCCGTCGGTGATCGGGTGGGGGTGATGAACCGCGGGCGGCTGGAACAGATCGCCACCCCGGTCGATCTCTACGCCGCGCCGGCCTCGCCGTTCGTCGCGGAGTTCGTCGGGCTGAGCAACCGCATCGCGGCGCGGGTCACCGACGCGGGGGTGCAGGTGCTGGGCGTGCGGGTGCCGGCGTTGCCGGGTTCGGTCCGGGGGTCCGGGACGGCGCTGGTGCGCCCGGAGGCCGTGCAACTGGTGGTGGATCCGGCGGGCGAGGCCGTCGTCGTCGACGTGGCATTTCTGGGCCCGGTCTCGCGGGTCCGGGTCCGGTTGCTCGGCGGGGTGCACGTCGTCGCGGAGATGTCGGGGGCGCGGGCGCGGAAGCTGCGCGCCGGGACCCGGGTCGACGTGCGGGTCGACCCGGTGCCCGTCCTGGTGGTGGCGGACTAGACAGCTTGAGTGTGCGCGTGGGTGGGTACGCGAGGCGACAATGGACGCCATGACCGAGGAATGTAGCGCGCAAGCCTGGTCCTTCAGTGCCGGGTTAGGGTATCAATTTTCCTTTCTCGGGGGCACTGGGCCGTTTCTGGTCTTCGATGTATTGCTTCACAACGTTGAGCGGGGTACCTCCGCAGGAGGCTGCGAGGTAGCTGGGGCTCCACAGGTGTCCGTTCGTGCTGTGCTGGTTGGTCCAGTAGCGGAGTTCATCGCGCAGTTTGCGGGCGGAGACGCCTTTGAGGCTGTTCACGAGTTTCGTGATAGCGACCTTGGGTGGGTATTCGATCAGAAGGTGGATGTGGTCGTGTTCGCCGTTGATCTCCACCAGGGCGGCCTCGAGGTCCAGGCATACGTTGTGCAGCACTTCTTCGCAGAGGTTGAGCAGTTCGTCGGTGAGTACGCCGCGCCGGTATTTGGTGACGAAGACCAAATGAACGTGAAGCATGGAAACTACGCTGGGACCGCGTCGAAATTCCGGATCTGGTGTCATAGAGCGAAGGTATTTTTGGGGTGTGCAGCTGCGATACAACTACCGCCTCTATCCGACGCCGAGCCAGCGCGGCGCGCTGGCTCAGGCGTTCGGGTGCGCGCGGGTGGTGTTCAACGACTGCATCCGGCTTCGGCAGGCCTCGCATGCGGCCGGGGTGAAGATCAGCGATACCGATGTGCAGAAGCGTGTGGTCACCGTTGCGAAGGCCACATCGGAGCGGGCTTGGCTGTCCGCCGTGTCGTCGGTGGTGCTGGTGCAGGCGTGTCAGGACGCGAGGGTGGCGTACCGCAATTTCTTCGACTCGCTGTCAGGCAAGCGCAAGGGCCGCAAACTCGGGGCTCCCAGGTTCCGGTCACGCAAAGACAACCGGCAGGCAATCCGGCTCACCCGCAACGGATTCAGCCTGCGCCCCAACGGGAAGCTGTATGCGGCGAAGATCGGCGAACTCAAAGTCGCATGGTCGCGGGAGCTTCCCTCGGAGCCGTCGAGCGTTTCGATCATCAAGGATGCCGCCGGCCGCTACTTCGCGTCGTTCGTGGTGCAGCTCGACGACGCGCCACTGCCCCCGGTGGATTCCGAGGTGGGCATCGATCTGGGACTGACCACGTTCGCGGTCCTGTCCTCCGGCAAGACGATTGGTTCACCGAGGTTTTTTCGTCGTGCCGAACGCAAATTGCGGAAGGCGCAGCAGGAATTGTCCCGCAAGCAGCGGGGCAGCAACAACCGGGCCAAGGCACGCGTCGCGGTCGCCAAGGCCCACGCCAAAGTGCGGGACTCCCGGCTGGACTGGGCGCACAAGCACTCGATGCAGATCATCCGCGAGAACCAAGCGGTCTACGTCGAGGACTTGTGCGTCACAGGTTTAGCGCGCACGCGCATGGCGAAGTCGGTCCACGACGCCGGGTGGGCGATCTTCACCCGGCTACTGCAGGAGAAGGCCAACAGGTTTGGCCGGACCTTCGGCCAAGTGGACCGATTCTTCCCGTCGTCGCAACTGTGCTGTGCATGTGGCGCGGTGGACGGCAAGAAAGCGCTCAGTATTCGGGAGTGGACGTGCCGGTGCGGCGCGGTCCACGACCGAGACTTGAACGCAGCCAGGAACATCCTCGCCGCAGGACGTGCGGAGAGGCTAAACGCCTGCGGAGAGCCGGTCAGTCTCTCCGCCTAGCGGAGAGCACGGCTCAGTGAAACAGGAACCCACCGCAGCGAGCCGCAGGTTCGCAGGAGGAATCCCGACCCTTCAGGGCCGGGAGGACGTCAAGCCGATAACCCTGCCGTTCGCCGAATGGCTGCCGCGGCAACGCTGGTATGCCGGCCGCAACCGGCGCCAAACCGCGGTCAGTGCGGCGGCGATCACCGCGCTGCGGGCGGACTTGGAGTTGGTGCTGCTCGATGTGAGCTACGCCGACGGCAGCACCGAGCGGTATCAGGTGGTGGTGCTGTGGTCCGCCGAGAAGCGCACCGACTATCCCGATATCGCCACCATCGGCGCCGTGCGGGGCCGCACGGCCTACGACGCGCTCTACGACGCAGCGTCGGTGCGGCATCTGCTGGAGTTGTGTGGAGCCGGGGCGACCCGCGGGGACGTGGCGTTCAGCGTCGAACCGGGGGTCGGGTTGCCCGTCGACGCGCCGTCGCGGGTCTCGGGTGCCGAGCAGAGCAATACCAGCGTGGTGTTCGGCGATCAGGCGATCCTGAAGGTGTTTCGCCGGGTCAACGTCGGCATCAACCCCGACATCGAGCTCAATCGGGTCCTCGGCAACATCGGCAACCGTCACGTCGCGCGTCTGCTGGCCTCGTTCGAGACCACCTGGGACGGGCAGCCGTGTCCGCTCGGCATGGTGACGGTCTTCGCGGCTGGCTCAGCGGAGGGTTGGGCGCTGGGCACCGCGGCCGCCGGCCGGCATTACGCGGGGGGCGCCGGGGACTTCACCGAGGCCTCACACCAACTCGGACAGGCCGTGGCCTCGGTGCACGCCGCGCTCGCGGCGGAGCTGGGAACGGCGTCGGGCACCTTCCCGGTGGACTCCGCGCTGGCCCGACTGGACTCCGCATGCGCCGAGGTGCCGGAACTGTCGCCGTATCAGCCGAGGATCGCCGATATCTTCAAAAGCGTTGCGGGCCAAGAGATCGTGGTGCAACGCATCCACGGCGACCTGCATCTCGGTCAGGTTTTGCGCACCCCCACGGGTTGGCTGGTGATCGACTTCGAGGGTGAGCCGGGGGCGCCCCTGGAGGAACGGCGCCGGCCGGATTCGCCGCTGCGCGACGTCGCAGGGATGTTGCGGTCCTACGAGTATGCGGCGTTTCAACCGCTGGTCGGTCGCGGCGGACAGGACATTTCGGCGGCGCTGGAGTGGAGCGGGCACAACCGCGGGGCATTCTGCGATGGTTACGCTGACCTGGCCGGGTTCGATCCGCGCCAGGCCGCCAAGGTGTTGGCGGCCTACGAATTGGACAAGGCGGTCTACGAAACTGCCTATGAGGCTCGCTACCGCGCGGATTGGTTGCCCATCCCGCTGCGGTCAATCGGGACCCTGACCGGCGCGACTGGACCAGACTGACACCACCTACGAGACAGGGGACCAGCATGGAAGCTTCGGTGACGGTACATATGAAGGCGCCGGCCGATCAGATCTGGGAGTTGATCGCCGACGTGCGCAACACCGGCAAGTTCAGCCCCGAGACCTTCGAGGCGGAGTGGCTCGACGGCGCCACCGGTCCCGCCGTCGGCGCGAAGTTCCGCGGGCACGTCCGGCGCAACGAGATCGGGCCGGTCTACTGGACCACCTGCCGGGTCACCTCGTGCGAGCCCGGCCGCGATTTCGGCTTCGAGGTCCTCATCGGCGACCGGGCGGTCAACAACTGGCGCTACCAGCTGGCACCGGCCGGCGACGGCACCGACGTCACCGAGTCTTTCCGGATGCAGCAGGGGGTCCTCACGACGTTGTTCGGTCTGCTGGGGGGACAGTTGCGCAAGCGACGCAACATTCGCGATATGACCAAGACGCTCAACCGGATCAAGGACGTCGTCGAACAACCGGGCTGAGCGTGGTGCGGCGCGCCGAAACCGAGGTTCTGCCGTCGTCCACTCGAACTTTGCGGCCCGAAGGTGAGGTTGGGCGGTCTTCAGAAGACGGTGACGGTGCAATACGTGCGCGCCGGTGACGGGTACGGCCAGGCGTACTGGCCGTTGACCGACGGGCAGGCGTGTTGGTCGCGCACCTCGAGGCGGCGGGTGATCTGCACCAGCAGGCCGCTGTCGAGATCGCCGGATGGTGCCGCGCAGTCCGCGCGTTCGACCAGCCCGATCGGCACGCCCAAGCGATAACAGTGGTCGGCGACGAGATTGGGGACCAGGCACAGGCTGGCGGTCACGCGGTCGGCGGCCGGGCCCGGAAAGTGCTGGTACTCGTCGCTGGGGCAGTCGCCGGCCGAGGTGGCCAGGGCGCCGACGGTGTAGCTGGGGTCCGCGCTGCACGCGGCGCGGCGAGCCTCGACCTCGACGGACTCCGCACCCGCCACCGCGGAATCCACCGCCACACAGTCCCCGACGGCCAGCGGCCGCGCGTGCTGGGCGACGAACGCATCCCGCGCGCGGTCCAGCGCCATCACCGCGACGATCACCCCCGCGACGAGCGCCACGACGGCGGCGACGACGGCCAGCCGGCGACCAGCACTCACAGTCGGGTTCATCCGATAGAGACTGGCAGACCGAACCCCAAATGTCTCCCGTTTCACTTGCGTATACACCCGTCGCGGCCGGAATCGGGGTAGTGACACGCCGAGCCCCGTGGTGAAGTGCCTGTTGGCGCGGTGCGTTGGCGGATGACGTGACGAGTGTCACACTTTGATGTGGGGGGTTCGCTCATGACTGCAACGACCAATACCGCCATCGACCGCCGCGAGAACGGACTGCCACCGCCGCAAGTACCGCTGGCGGATGTCGACCTGGGATCCGTCGACTTCTGGGCCGCCGACGACGACTACCGCGACGGCGCGTTCGCCACGCTGCGCCGTGAGGCCCCGGTCAAATACTTCGAAGCCCCGGATTTCGTGGCCGGCTTCCCCACCGGCGCCGGGCATTGGGCGCTGACCCGACACGCCGACGTGCACTTCGCCAGCCGGCACCCGGATCTGTTCAGTTCCAGCCCGACCAGCACCTCGCTCAACGACGTCGCGCCCGAGATCGCCGAATACCTCGGGTCGATGATCACCCTCGACGACCCGCGGCACCTGCGGCTGCGCGGCATCGTCAACCGGGCCTTCACCCCCAAGGTGTTGGCGCGCCTCGAGCAGAGCGTCCGGGACCGGTCGCGACAGTTGGTGGCCGAGCTGCGGGCCGGCCACCCCGACGGCCACGCGGACTTCGTCGAGTCGCTGTCGGGTCCGCTGCCGTTGCAGATCATCTGCGACCTGATGGGCATCCCGGCGGAGGACGAGGCGAAGGTCTTCCACTGGACCACGGTGATCATGGGCAGCGGGGACGAGGAGGCCTCGGGGGATTACGACGAGATCGTCAAGGTGGTGCTCGAACTCGGCGAGTATGGGGTGCAGTTGGCCGAATCGAGGCGCGCGCACCCGACCGACGATCTGACCACCAATCTGGTGCAGGCCGAGGTCGACGGTGAAACATTGTCGTCGGCCGAGATCGGGTCGTTCTTCTTACTGTTGACCGCCGCGGGCAACGAGACCACCCGCAACGCGATCAGCCACGGCATGGTGGCCTTGACGCGTTACCCCGAGGAACGTGCCAAGTGGTGGAACGACTTCGACGGGGTGGCGCCCACCGCGGTCGAGGAGATCGTGCGGTGGGCGTCGCCCATCATCTTCATGCGGCGCAACCTCACCCGCGATGTCGAGGTCGGTGGCGTCCCGCTGCGGGCCGGCGCCAAGATATCGATGTGGTACAACTCGGCCAACCGCGACGAGACGAAGTTCGCCGACCCGTGGACCTTCGACGTCCGCCGAAACCCCAACCCCATATCGGATATGGCGCCGGTGGCGCGCACTTCTGCCTCGGCGCCAATCTGGCCCGCCGCGAGATCCGGGTGCTGTTCGAGGAGCTGCGCCGCGAGGTCCCCGACATCGTCGCGGTCCAGGAGCCGGCAATCCTGCACTCGGCGTTCGTGCACGGCATCAAGCGGCTGCCGGTCGCCTGGACCCCGGGCTGAGATCAGAAGACTCGAAGCTGCCCTTCCAACGCGGGGACGGTGTCGGGCAGTTTGTAGGTTTCGATGCCGTTGCGGAACATGATGGCCTCGCGCGCGTGTTCCGGCAGGTGTTTGACCAGCCAGCGGGGGTCATCGAAGGTCCAGTGCGGGTAGTCACTGGAGAACAGCAGGATCTTTTCGCATTCCATCCACTCGAACGCGCGGGTCAGCTCGGTCTTGTCTTCCGGGTAGTCCAGCGGTTGGGTGGTGAATTTGATGTGGTCCTTGACGTATTCGCTGGGTTTGCGCTTGAGGTCCAGCCACTGTTTGCGGGCCTCGTAAATGGCGTCCATGCGCCACATCAGCGGCAGGATCCAGGTGAAGGCGTGTTCGACGAACACGATCCGCAGGGTCGGGAAGCGGTCGAAGACACCGTCGAAGATCAGGCTCATCACCTGATTGGCCGCCAGTAGCGAGTAGCTGACCATGAAGTCGTGGTTGTAGCTCGGGAAACCGACCGGCGGAATGGGCAATTCCTCGAAGTGGCTGCGGGACAGGTGGCACGACACGGTGATGTCGTGTTTGGTGGCTGCGGCCCACACCGGGTCGTACATCGGGTCACCCCACGAGGGGCGCCGCTCGGCCTTGATCAACACCTGTGCCATGTATGGATGGCCGGCCCACTTCTCGATTTCGGCGGCCGCCAACTCCGGCGCCTCGATGGACACGCAAATGGAGCCGCGCCAGCGTTCATGCCAGTTGTTGTGCGAATCCAGCCAGTGATTGTCCTGCCAGGAATTCAGGGCCTGGCTCATCGCGTGATCGGCCTCGGGCAGCCGCGCCGGATACGCACCGGGTTCCAGGATCGCGATATCGGCACCGGCATCCATGATCAACTGCTTGAACGCCAGATCCGGATCGCTGCAGGCGAATTCGCCGTCGGGCGGGAAGGTGTCCAGCCGCATCGCATAGGAGTGCGCGTAATCCGGGGCGTCGTAATAAATCAGGTCGCCGAACTTATGTGACGAGTAGTACTTGGTGCGCCACGGCTCGGGGATGTACTGCATCAACTCCCCGGTGCGGGGCATCGGATGAACGTCGGAATCCACGCAGCGGATCGGAACGCGCTCGGCGGCCGGCCTCCGTGGAGTGGTGTGGGCAGTCATGTGGGCCTCCTGGTGCCACGCTACCAACGAGATCGCCGGTAAAGCGCCCGACTGGAACAAAGCTGTCGGCGGGGCACTCTAGATTGGGCTTGCCATGACCTTCCACCTCCACCGTGCCGAACGCACCGACCTGCTCGCCGACGGGCTGGGCCGGCTGCTGGCCACGCCCCTGCCCGATCCGTTCGCGACGGAACTCGTGGTGGTGCCGGCCCGCGGTGTCGAGCGCTGGCTGTCCCAGCGGTTGTCGCACGTGCTGGGGCGGGGCGGGGGGAACGACGGCGTGTGCGCCGGGGTGTCGTTGCGATCCCCGCGCTCGCTGATCGCGGAGCTGACCGACACGGCAGCGGCCGACCCCTGGTCGCCGGAGATGCTCACCTGGCCGCTGCTGGCCGCCATCGACGCCGCCGTCGACGAGCCGTGGTGCCGTACCCTGGCCACCCACTTGGGCCGGGTCGACGACCTGCCGGCCGGGGAGGCCGACCTGCGCCGCGGGCGGCGCTACGCGGTGGCGCGGCGCATCGCCGGATTGTTCGCGTCCTATGCCGCGCAGCGTCCGCAATTGCTCGCCGACTGGTCGGCGGGGCGACACACCGACGGTGCCGGCGGGTCGTTGGATGCCGACCTGGACTGGCAACCGCAGCTGTGGCGCGCGGTGTGTGCCCGGGTGGACGCCGATCCGCCTCCGGTCCGGCATCACAAAGCCGTTGCGCGCCTGCGTGACTCACCGTCGGACCTGCCGGCGCGGATCTCGCTGTTCGGGCATACCCGGTTGTCGGTCACCGATATCGAATTGCTGGGCGCGCTCTCGACGCAGCACGACCTGCACCTGTGGCTGCCGCATCCCAGCGACGCTTTGTGGCGGGTGCTGTCCGATGCCCGCGGTCCCATCCGGCGGCGCGACGACCTCAGCCACCACCGGGTGGCGCACCCCCTGCTCGCAACGCTGGGCCGCGACCTGCGTGAACTGCAGGCCAGCCTGCAGGCCGCGGCGGAGCCGGCCGTCGACGACGCCGCCGAACCCGCCGCCCACCCCGAGACCCTGTTGGGCTGGTTGCAGTCCGATATCCGCGACGACAAGGTCCGGCCGCAGTCCCGGGTGCTCGCGGATGCGGACCGTTCCGTCCAGGTGCACAGCTGCCACGGACCGGCGCGCCAGATCGACGTGCTGCGCGAGGTGCTGCTCGGCCTGCTCGCCGACGACCCGACACTGGAGCCACGCGACATCCTGGTGATGTGCCCTGACATCGAGACCTACGCGCCGCTGATCGCCGCGGGGTTCGGCCTCGGCGAGGTGGCCCCGGGCCGCCACCCCGCACACCAACTGCGGGTGCGCCTGGCCGATCGCGCGCTCACCCAGACCAATGCGCTGCTGGGGGTGGCGGCGCAATTGTTGGCGCTGGCCGGCGGGCGGGCGACCGCCGGCGAGGTGCTGAACTTCGCGACCGCCGAACCGGTGCGCGCCAGGTTCGGCTTCACCGACGACGACCTGGACACGATCACCACCTGGGTGCGGGAATCGGGGGTGCGATGGGGCTTCGACAAGGCGCATCGCGAGCCCTACCGCCTGCAGGGCTATGTGCAGAACACCTGGCGCTTCGGTCTGGACCGGGTGCTGTCGGGGGTGGCGATGTCCGATGATTCGCGCGCCTGGATCGGCACCACGCTGCCGCTCGATGACGTCGGCAGCAACCGGGTCGAACTGGCCGGCCGCTTCGCCGAGTTCGTCGACCGGCTGGCCCACCGCATCGAAGCGCTGACCGGCACCCGGACGCTGGCGGAGTGGCTGACGGCCCTGCAGGACGGGGTCACCGCGCTGACCCGGGTCGGCGGCGACGACGCGTGGCAGCCGGGTCATTTGCACCGGGAGTTCGCCCGGGTGCTCGCCGACGCGGCCGACTACGCCGATACGGCGTTGCGGCTCAGCGATATTCGCGCACTGCTCGGCAACCACCTGGCCGGGCGGCCCACCCGGGTGAACTTCCGCACCGGGACGTTGACCGTGTGCACCATGGTCCCGATGCGGTCGGTGCCGCACCGGGTGGTGTGCCTGGTGGGTCTCGACGACGGACTGTTCCCGCGGCTGGGCCTGGTCGACGGCGATGATGTGCTGGCGCGTCGCCCGCTGACCGGCGAGCGCGACATCCGGTCCGAGGATCGGCAATTGCTGCTCGACGCGATCTGTGCGGCCACCGAGAAACTGGTGGTCACCTACACCGGCTGCAACGAGCATTCGGGTGCCGTCCGGCCGCCCGCGGTGCCGCTGATGGAACTGCTCGACGCGTTGGACCGCACCACCGAGCACCCGGTGCGGGACCGCATCGTGGTGCGGCAACCGTTGCAGCCCTTCGACGTCAAGAACGTCACCCCGGGCGCGCTGGGGGCGGCGCCGACGGAGTCCTTCACGTTCGACACCACGGCGCTGGTGGCCGCGCGGGCCGCGGCCGGCGAGCGACCACCCCGGCCCGAGTTCTGCGCCGAACCATTGCCCGAACCGCCGCGCGACGACGTGTCGATCGCCGACCTGCTGGGATTCTTCCGGGACCCGGTGCGGGGGTTCTTCCGGGCGCTCGACTACACCCTGCCCTGGGACGTCGACGGCATCGACGACGCGATGCCGGTGGAGGTCAACGCGCTGCAGGAGTGGGGAGTCGGGGACCGGATGCTGGGGGACATGCTGCGCGGTATGCACCCCGACGACGCGGCCAACGCCGAATGGCGCCGCGGTGCCCTGCCGCCGGGCCGGCTGGGGATGCGCAAGGCCAAGGAGATCCGCGATCAGGCCCGGGAACTGGCGTTGGCCGCCCGCCGCTACCGGGACTCGTCGGCGGCCGCCTATGACGTCGATGTGGAGTTGGGCGACCGTCGGCTCATCGGGACGGTCTCCGGCGTGTACGCGGATCGCATTGTCTCGGTGACCTATTCGAGACTGGGACCCAAGCAGCTCATCGACGCGTGGATCCGGTTGCTGGTGGTGGCCGCACATCGGCCGCGCGGCCCCCTGATCGCGGTGTGCATCGGCCGGGACCGGCGGGCCGGCGAGGTGGCGATCCGGGTGCTGGGCACCCCCGACGGTGCGCCGGTCGACGTGCTGCGCGACCTGGTGGCGCTCTACGACGCCGGGCGGCGGGAACCGTTGCCGCTTCCGGTGAAGACGTCCTACGCCTGGGCCGAGGCGCGGTTCGGCGGCGGCGACCCCGAACGCCAGGCCGGATTCCGCTGGAACACCAACAGGTTTCCCGGTGAGCAGGCCGACGACGCCTACGTCAAGGTGTGGGGTCCCCATGCCCGGTTGGACGCGCTGCTGGCCCCCACCCGTCCCGGCGAGGAGGTCGACGGCGAGCCCACCCGGCTGGGGGCCTATGCCGCGCGGCTGTGGCTACCGCTGCTGCGCGCCGAGCGGGGGGAGCCGTGATGGAGCGTTTCGACCTGACCGGGCCGTTGCCGATCCCGGGGTCCACCACGGTGTTGGAGGCCAGTGCCGGCACCGGAAAGACCTTCGCGCTGGCCGGATTGGTGACCCGGTACCTCGCCGACGGGGTGGCCACGCTGGACGAGATGTTGCTGATCACCTTCAGTCGCGCGGCCAGCCAGGAACTGCGGGAGCGGGTCCGCGGGCAGATCCGCGACACCGTGGAGGCCCTGGACCGGCCGGCGGCGTCGACCGACAACGACATCGTCACCGCCCTGCGCGCCGGCTCCGCCGAGGACCTCCGGGACCGTCGACAACGTCTGCGCGACGCGCTGTCCGGATTCGACGCGGCCACCATCGCCACGATCCACCAGTTCTGTCAGATGGTGTTGAAATCACTGGGCGTAGCCGGTGATACCGACTCGGGGGTGCGCCTGGTCGAGGGGTTGGAGGATGTGCTCACCGAGGTCGTCGACGACCTGTACCTGGCGCGGTTCGGGCAGCAACCCGAGGATCCGCCGTTCACCCGCGAGGTCGCTCTGCAACTGGCACGCCAGGTGGTCGCCAACCCCGGCACGCAACTGCGCCCCCGGGACCCGGCTCCCGACACCGAGGCCGCGGCGCGACTGAGCTTCGCCGCCGAGGTGGTCGACGAACTGGAGACCCGGAAGCGTCGGCTGGGGATCCTCGGCTACGACGACCTGCTGTCCCGGCTGGCCAATGCGCTGCGGCCGGACGGTGACGCGCTCACCACCGCGGCCGCGGACCGGATGGCGCAACGCTGGGCCATCGTCATGGTGGACGAATTCCAGGACACTGATCAGGTCCAGTGGCAGGTCATCGAGCGGGCGTTCGCGGGCCGGGCCACCCTGATCCTGATCGGTGACCCCAAACAGGCCATCTACGCGTTCCGCGGCGGCGACATCGTCACCTACCTGGAGGCCGCCCGCACCGCCGACGAGCGCCTCACGTTGGCCGAGAACTGGCGCAGTGACGCCGCGCTGGTGGACCGGCTGCAGGTGCTGTTGCGCGGCGCGGCGCTGGGCCACGAGGACATCGTGGTGCACGAGGTCGAGGCCCGCCACCGCGGGCATCGACTCGTCGGCGCGCCGAACAACGATCCGTTGCGGCTGCGGGTCGTGCGCCGCGACGACTTCGGCACCCGGCAGAACAAGACCGTGGCGATGGACCGGCTCCGCCAACACATCACCGCGGACCTGGTCGCCGATATCAGTGAATTAATCACCAGCACCGCAACTTTCGACGGCGAGCCGGTGCGGGCCGCGCACGTCGCGATCATCGTCGAGACCCACCGCGACGCCCGCACCTGCCATGACGCCCTGACCCAGGCCGGCATCCCCGCGGTGTACAACGGCGATACCGACGTCTACGCCTCGCGCGCCGCCGAGGACTGGCTGGTGCTGTTGGAGGCGTTCGATCAGCCGAACCGCAGCGGGCTGGTGCGGGCCGCGGCGGCCACGATGTTCTTCGGTGAGACCGCCGAGACGCTGGCCGTCGGGGGCGACGCGCTGACCGACCGGGTCGCGAACACGCTGCGCGAGTGGGCCGATCACGGCCGCGAGCGGGGGATCGCCGCGGTGTTCGAGGCCGCGCAACTGGCGGGCATGTCCCGGCGGGTGCTCGCCGTCGAGGGCGGCGAGCGGGACATGACCGACCTGGCGCACCTGACGCAACTGCTGCACGAGACCGGCCACCGGGAGCGCTACAGCCTTCCGGCGCTGCGGGATTGGCTCCGCACCCAACGCACCGCCCGGGTCGGGGCCAGCGCCCCGGAGGGGGAACGCAACCGCCGCCTGGACAGCGATGCGACCGCGGTGCAGATCATGACGGTGTGGGCGAGCAAGGGGTTGCAGTACCCGGTGGTGTATCTGCCGTTCGCGTTCAATCGCCACCTGCAGTCCCGGGACTTCGTGCTGTTCCACGACAACGACATCCGATGCCTGCACATCGGCGGTGCGGACAGCCCGGACTACCGGGCCGTCGAGAGCCTCGGGAAGATGGAGGCCGCCAACGACGACATCCGGTTGACCTATGTGGCGCTGACCCGGGCCCAGTCGCAGGTGGTGGCGTGGTGGGCACCGTCCTACGACGAACCCAACGGCGGGCTGTCGCGGCTGCTGCGGGGCCGTGGCGTGGGGGAACGCGGCGTGCCGGAGCGCTGCGGGCCGGTGCCCTCCGACGACGAGGCGCAGCAGATCTTCGCCGGTTGGCAGGCGGCCGGCGGCCCGACCGTCGAGGCGTCGGTGCTCCACGCGCCCGTCGCCATCCCGCGACCGGACTTGCCGAAGGATCTGCGCGCCAGGCACTTTCACCGGTCGATCGACACCACGTGGCGTCGCACCTCGTACTCGGCGCTGCTGCGGGGGGCGGCCGATGCGCCGGCGCCCGGGGTGTCCAGTGAGCCGGATACCGCGGGCAAGGACGATGAGGGCCCCGAGCTGACCGAGTCCGGTGAACGCCCGGCGGAGCAGGCCGCCGGGATGGTGTCGCCGATGAGCGAGTTGCCCGCCGGCGCCGCGTTCGGTTCGCTGGTGCACGCGGTCCTCGAACACGCCGACCCGCACGCCCCCGACCTGGCCGCCGAACTGGCCGAGCAGGTCCGCGAGCATCAGGTGTGGTGGCCCGTCGACGCCGCGCCGACGGAACTGGCCGCGGCGTTGGTGCCGATGCACGACACCCCGCTGGGACCGTTGGCGAACGGGTTGACGCTGCGCGATATCGGGTTCGCCGACCGGCTGCGTGAACTGGACTTCGAGATCCCGTTGGCCGGAGGCGATCTGGCGACCGAGGTCGCCGATATCCGGCTTTCGGAGATGGGGCGGCTGCTCGGTGAGCAGCTGGACCCGGGGGATCCGTTGGCCGGGTACGCCGAGCGGCTCCGCAGCACCGACCTCGGTGGACAGGTGCTGCGCGGCTATCTGTCGGGATCGATCGACGTGGTGCTGCGGGTGCCGGGGGCCGGCGGCGATCATCGCTATCTGGTGGTGGATTACAAGACCAACCGCCTCGGCGCGCCGGAGCGGCCGGTGACCTCGGCGGACTACCGGCTGCCGCAGCTGGTGCAGGCGATGCTGCACGCCGACTATCCGCTGCAGGCGCTGCTGTATTCCGTGGTGCTGCACCGGTTTCTGCGGTGGCGCCAACCCGGCTACACCCCCGAGCGCCACCTCGGCGGGGTGTTGTACCTGTTCGTGCGGGGGATGTGCGGTCCGGACACTCCCGTGCACGAGGGTCAGCCCGCGGGGGTGTTCGGGTGGCGCCCGCCGCCGCAGTTGGTGGTCGCGCTCTCGGATCTGCTGGCCGCGGGAAGGCCGGCCGCATGACCGCGCCCTCGGTGACCGAATCCCGCGACCCGGTCGACCGGCGGTTGGTGCTGGGCGCGGCGGGATTGCTGCGGGACTTCAACGCCGCCGGCGTGCTCGAGGCCGCCGATGTGCACGTCGCCGCCCGGCTCGCGCAGCTCTGCGATGAGGACGTCGACGAAACCGTCACGCTCGCAGTCGCGTTGGCGGTGCGCGCGGTGCGCGCCGGCTCGGTGTGTGTCGACCTCACCACCGTGGCCGCGGACTCCGGTGCGCCCGAGCTGGATTGGCCGCAGCCGGCGCAGTGGGTGGCCGCGGTGCGGGCCAGCCCGCTGCTGGCCACGCCGCCGGTCCTGCATCTGGAGGGCGAGGGCCTGCTCTATCTCGACCGCTACTGGCGGGAGGAGGAGCAGGTGTGCGTCGATCTGCTGGGCCGGCTCACCAGCACCGTACCGGCGCACGGTCCGGCGCTGGCGGCCGCGCTGGACCGGGTCTTTCACCGGTCCGGCTCCGACGAGCAGCGGGCCGCCGCCGAGGTCGCGGTGACCCAACTGACGACGGTGCTCACCGGCGGGCCGGGCACGGGCAAGACCACGACGGTGGCCGGGTTGTTGGCGCTGCTGACCGAGCAGGCCGAGTTGGCGGGTCGGCCCGCCTTGCGGATCGCACTGGCCGCGCCCACCGGTAAGGCCGCGGCGCGCCTGCAGGAGGCGGTCGAACTGGAGATCGGCCACCTCGTCGAATCCGACCGGGCGCGGTTGACCGGATTGCAGGCCGTCACGTTGCACCGGCTGCTGGGCTCGCGGCCGGACACGTCGTCGCGGTTTCGGCATCACCGCGGCAATCGGCTCCCGCACGACGTCATCGTCGTCGACGAGACCTCGATGGTGTCGTTGACCATGATGGCCCGACTGCTCGAGGCGATCCGCCCGGACAGCCGACTGATTCTGGTCGGCGACCCCGATCAGCTCAGCTCCGTCGAAGCGGGTGCGGTGCTGGCCGATCTCGTGGAGGGCCTGGGCGGGCAGGGCCGGGTGGCCGCGCTGACCACCTCGCACCGGTTCGGGCACACGATCGGGGTGTTGGCCGGCGCGATCCAGCGCGGCGACGCCGACGCGGTACTCGAGGTGTTGCACGCCGGCGGGGACCACGTCGAGTTCGTGCAGACCGCCGATCCGGTGGACGCGCTGCGCGAGGTGCTGATGCCGCACGCGCTGGCGGTGCGCGCGGCGGCGGCGCGGTCGTCCACGTCGGCGTTGGCGGCGTTGGATGAGCATCGGCTGCTGTGCGCGCATCGGGAGGGCCCGCACGGGGTGCGGCGCTGGAACCAGCAGGTGCAGCGCTGGTTGGTCGAGCACACCGGGGAGCTGATCTGGACCGATTGGTACGTCGGGCGTCCGGTGCTGGTGACGGCCAACGACTACGGACTGGGCCTGTACAACGGTGACACCGGCGTCACGGTGCTGGCCGACGGGATGCTGCGGGTCGCCATCGCCGGTGCCGCCGGGGTGGTGGACTTCGCCACCAGCCGCCTCGCGGAGGTGGAGACCATGCACGCCATGACGATTCACAAGAGCCAGGGCAGCCAAGCCGGCGAAATCACGGTGTTGTTGCCGCCCGAGGACTCCCGGTTGCTGAGCCGCGAACTGTTCTACACCGCCGTCACCCGGGCCAAACACAAGGTCCGGGTGGTCGGGACCGAGGCCGAGGTGCGCGCCGCACTGGCGCGTCGGGTCGTGCGCGCCACCGGACTGCGGCGGCGGCTACAGCAGAGCTGAACTTCCGGCCGTCACGCCGAGAGCTCCGGCCACGCCGAGATCGACGAAATGCCGGACTTTGCGGCCCAAAGGGGAGTTTGGGCGCACAGTACAGGGGGCGCAAAGTACAGTGGCCCCCGCCGAAGCGGGGGCCACCGTGTGGGGATTGATCAGGCGGCGGGCGGCGCGCCGTTGAGCACCCGCTGCATGTCGGGAATCATGTGCTGCAATTCCTGGCCCCAGTAGCCCCAGCTGTGGGTGCCGTTGGCCGGAAAGTTGAACACACCGTTGGTGCCACCGGCAGCCAGGTAGTTGTCCCGGAAGGTGACGTTGGTCCGCAGCGTCAGCCCCTCGAGGAACTGCGCGGCCAGCAGGTTACCGCCGTTGGCGCCCGCATCGAGGTCCGACGGATTGCCGGTACCGCAGTAGATCCAGACGCGGGTGTTGTTGGCGACCAGGCGGTTGATGTTGACCATCGGATCGTTGCGCTTCCAGGCCGGGTCGGACGACGGGCCCCACATGCTGGTGGCGCTGTAGCCGCCGGCGTCGCTCATCGCCAGCCCGATCAGGGTCGGCCACCAGCCCTCGGACGGGTTGAGGAAGCCCGACATCGAGCCCGCGTAGACGAACTTCTGCGGATGCCAGATGGCGTAGGTCAGTGACGCGGCGCCGGCCATCGACAGGCCCACCGCGGCGTTACCGGTCTGCGAGATACCGCGATTGGCCGCGAGCCAGGCCGGCAGCTCCTGGGTCATGAACGTTTCCCACTTGTAGGTATAGTCCTGACCGTTGCCCTGGGACGGCTGGTACCAGTCGGTGTAGAAGCTGGACTGGCCGCCGACGGGCATGATCGCCGACAGGCCCGAGTTGTGGAACCACTCGAACGCCGGGGTGTTGATGTCCCAGCCGTTGAAGTCGTCCTGGGCGCGCAGGCCGTCGAGCAGGTAGACCGCGTGCGGTCCGCCGCCCTGGAACTGCACCTTGATGTCGCGTCCCATCGACGGCGACGGGACCATCAGGTATTCGACGGGTAGTCCTGGACGCGAGAACGCCCCCGCGGGTGCCGTGGCCCCGACAACGCCCATCAGTCCCGGCAACACGGCGGCCGCGATCGCGGCGACCGACAGCCGGCGCAGGGATGCCCTGGCCGTACCGCGCACCTTCCGGCGGATTTCTTCTGCGAGCCTCACGACTGTCGCTCCTCCATGGTCGTAATTACAAGGTTGTGTTACCTGTGTGACGCAAGTGAACCATGGGATTTCCGTTGAGCGGCCCCGGAAACCACCCTGAGCGGTCGCGGTTGCCTAACGATTACGCGTCGTCACGGACGCCGATTCGTCACCGCGTTGTGACCGAACCCCGGCGTGTCGGGGTCCGGGCGATCCGCGACGCCGCGGTGTTCGCCGCAGCTCAGCCGGGTGCTAGCAGGGCTGCGTCGGGGCGGGCGTCACGGTTGACGTCGCCGGCTGCCCGCGCCGGGCTCAGCGCCGCGGATCGTCCTCGGGATCGGGGTCCGGCCGCACCCAGGCCAGGATCATCGCCGGCGAACAGCCGCCGATCATCAGGACCGTCAGGACCATCAGGGCGCCTGCATAGGCCACCACCTCGACCTCGCCGAGACCGTGGATCGCGCCGATCAGCAGATAGCCGATCGGGATGAGCATCAGATACTGCGTGATGGTCAATCCGATGGAACGCGCGTTGTTGCGTTGGGCGACTTCGAACTCGTCGAGCGCGGCCTCCGGGGCGTCGCCCTGCCGGCTCGACACGATCTGCAGTGCGGTCCAGCTCGGGAAGAACAGCGCACAGGCGACGAGCCACAGCAATGCGGCCAACGGGACGCCGAGGGCGCACAGCACCGCCGTCGTCGCCATCACGACAAACGACAGCGCCACCGCGATGACCAGGCTGTGGCGTCGCCGGCGGGTGCGCCAGCTGGGCAGCGCTGCGGACCAGGTCTTTTCGTTCTTGAGGAAGCGCCGGGTGCGGAAATCCTGATAGCGCTGCAAGACGTTGCGGTTGTCGGTGGCTGCCTGTTCAGGCATGTCGCCTCCTTCAGGTTCGAGGGTTTCGGCGGTAGACCTCGGCCGATAGCGGGGTGAACTCCGTACGGGAGAACACCGCCTCGACCGGCAGGTCGAATACTGCGCAGATCCGCAGTGCCAGATCGAGGCTGGGATAGTGGTCGCCGCGTTCGAGCGCCCCCACGGTCTGCGGGTTCACCGCGATGAGGTTCGCCAAGTCAGCCCGGCTCAGCCGCCGTTCAGCGCGCAGCACGCCGATACGGTTGTAGATGGGCAGCGAGGCACCCCGTCGGACCGGACTCACCCAACCAAGCGTTGGGAAAACCCAACGATCTGTCAACCCCTTATGGCGATTTGGGTGCGCTCAGTGGCGCTGAGCGCGCCCAACCGCACCGAAATCACCGGACCAGGCGGCGCAGCAGGGCCGAGGCCGAGATGACGCCGAGCACCGCGGCCACCACCAGCACCGCGAGGTCCAGCAGCAGGTTCGACGGCGTTCCCAGCAACAATCCGCGCAGCGCGTCCACCTGATAGCTCAGCGGGTTGATCGCCGAGAGCCACCGCAGCCATTCCGGCATGATGTCCACCGGATACAGCGCATTGGAGGCGAAGAACAGCGGCATCGTGATGGCCTGGCCGATGCCCATCAGGCGGTCGCGGTTGCGGACCAGGCCGGCCAGCGTCATCGACAGGCAGGCGAAGAATGCCGAGCCCAGCACCACCACCGCCATGGCGGCCAGGATCCGCAGCGGGTTGACGGTCATGGTCACGCCCAGCAGATACGCGATCGCCAAGACGCCGATCACCTGGACGATCGAGCGGACCCCGGCGGCGAAGGCCTTGCCGGTGATCAGCGCCGAGGCCGGCGTCGGGGTGACCATGAGCTTGGCCAGGATGCCCGCATCGCGATCCCACACCAGCTGGATGCCGTAGAAGATCGAGATGAACAGTGCCGACTGCGCGATGATGCCGGGCGCCAGGAACGCCAGGTAGGACACCGAGCCGGTGTCGATGATCCGCAGATGCGAAAACGTCTGCCCGAAGATCAGCAGCCACAGCGCGGGCTGGACCATGCGGGTCAGCAGTTCGGTGCGGTCGTGACGCAGTTTCTGTAGTTCGACGGCCGCGAACGTGAGCATGCGTTCGAGCAGTCCGCGGACCCGGCGCCACCCGCGTGGTGCCCGCATCAGGTCCGGGGCGGGGCCGGATTCAACTGACACGGCGGGCAGTCCTTCGGCTGGAACGGATTTCGCGTAGCCCCCGCTTGGAGGTGTCGTCGTCCAGGTGGGAGCCGGCGTAGTGCCGGAAGACGTCCTCGAGGCTGGCCTGCGGTCCCACGGTGGCCTTGAGTTCATCGGGGGCGCCGACGGTCTGCAATCGGCCCTGGTGGAGCAGTGCGACCCGGTCGCACAGCGCGTCGGCTTCCTCCATGTAGTGCGTGGTGAGCAGGACCGTCATGCCGTACTCGTCCTGCATCTGCTGCACCTGCGCCCAGACGTCGTCGCGGGCGATGGGGTCCAGTCCGACGGTGGGCTCGTCGAGAATCAGCAGTGCGGGCCGATTGACCAGTGCCTGCGCCAACTCGAGGCGGCGGACCATGCCGCCGGAGTACGTCGCTGCGGGTTTGTCGGCCACCTCGGTGAGGTTCATCGTCGCCAGCGCGTCGGCCACCCGGCCGGCACGTTCGCGGCGGGGCACGTCGTACAGCCTGGCGAACCACTGCACGTTCTGCCGGCCGGTCAGCGCGGACTCGATCGAGAGTTGTTGTGGCACATAGCCGATGTTGTAGCGGATGGCCATGGTGTCGGTCCGGGTGTCCAGGCCGAAGATCAGGACCTGGCCCTGCTGCGGTGGCGTCAGCGTGGTCAGTACCCGCACCGCGGTGGTCTTGCCCGCGCCGTTGGGGCCCAGCAGTCCCATGGTTTCGCCGCGGCGGACCTGCAGGCTCAGCCCGTCGACGGCGGTGACGTCGCCGTAGCGATGCGTGAGGTCGCGGCAGTCGATCGCCAGCTCGGTGGTCATTGCGGCTGTCCTTCGTCGAGCAGCTGGGTCATCTTGTTCAATACCGCCAATCCTGCTGTGAGTGCGTCGATCTCGTCGTCGCAGAGCTGATCGAAGGCGACCGCGAGGGCCGCACGTCGCGCCCGACGGGAGTCGTCGGCGATCCGCTGCGCCTCGGGGCTGAGCCGCAACCGGCCCACCCGGCGGTCGGCCGGATCCACGTCGCGGATCACCAGGCCGTCACCGGAGAGCTTGGACACCAGCGTCGAGGCCGTGTTGGCGGCCAAACCGAGTTCGGCCGCCGCGGCGCTGATCGAGATGTCGGGGTGCCGCCCGATCAGCCGCACGAGTTCGGCTTGGGATTCGGTCAGGCCTGCGGTGTCGAACGCGCGGCCGGCGGTGCGCCGCACCTGGCGTCGGAACCGGCCGACCGTCCCGAACAGGTCGGCCGTCAGGTCGGAGTGGGTGGTCACGCCGCCACAATACCTCTGCGTCAGAGGTATTCTCCGGTGATTTCGGTGCGCTGGGCGGCGCTGACCGCCTCTGGGCGCACCGAAATCGCTCAGGGCAGGCGGTGCAGGGTCACCTCGGACAGCGTGCCGTCGGCCGCGGTGGCCGTCATGTAGGTGCAGTACGGCTGTCGGCGCCGATCGGTCGGCGAACCGGGGTTGAGCAGCCGCAACCCGGTGGCCGAGGTGGTGTCCCACGGAATGTGGCTGTGGCCGAACACCAGCACATCGGTGTCGGGATAGCGCCGCGCCATGCGGGCCTCCCGCCCGGCGGCCGCGCCGGTTTCGTGGGTCACCGTGAACCGCAGCCCGGCCAGCGTGACATCCGCGCGTTCCGGCAACCGGGTCCGCAACTCCGGCCCGTCGTTGTTGCCCCAGCACGCGACCAACCGCGTCGCGCGCTGCTCGAGCGCATCGAGCAGTTCGAGGGCCATCCAGTCGCCGGCGTGGACGACGACGTCGGCGCGGTCGACCGCCGCCCACACCGCCGCCGGCAGGTCCTTGGCCCGCGTCGGGACGTGGGTGTCGGAGATCAGCAGCAGCCGCATCAGCTGGGGCCCAACACGTAGTCACCGGACTGCGGGTGGTGGTACCAGCCGCCGGCAGCCTGGGTGCCGCCGTCGACGTGCAACGTCTGGCCCGTGATGTAGCTCGCCAGTTCGGAGGCCAGGAAGACCGCGGCACCGGCCAGGTCGTCGACGTGGCCCGCGCGGCCGGCCGGCACGATCTGCGCCAGTCGCGCGGAATGGTCCTGCTGGGCAAGCGCCGCCAGCCCCTCGGTCAGCGTGATGTCGGGCGCCAGCGCGTTTACTCGGATGCCATGAGCGGCCAACTCCAGTGCGGCCGTGCGGGTGTAGTTGATGACGCCCGCCTTGGCGGCCGAGTAGGCGGCGTACCCCGGCGCGGCCCGCACCCCTTCGATCGAGGTGACGTTGATGACGCTGCCCGGCTCCTCGGCGGCGACCAGTGCCCGGGCCACCCGCTGCGTGCAAAGCAGGACGTGGCGAAGGTTGCTGCGGTAGAGCGCATCCCAACCGTTTTCCGTGGTTTCCAACAGCGGCGAGTGGAACACCCCGCCGGCGTTGTTGACCAGGATGCTCACCGTGCCCAGCTCGTCGGCCGTCCGCGCCAGCGCGGCATCCACCTGCTCGCCGTCGCGGACATCGACCGTCAGCCCGAGCGCACCGATGGCTTCGGCTGTCGCCCGGCAGGTTTCGGCATTGCGTTCCCAGATCGCCACCTCGGCGCCGAACGCCCGCAACCCCTCGGCGATCCCGCGACCGATCCCGGCGCCACCCCCGGTGACCACGGCCACCCGGCCGGTCAGCGACAGCAGCGCCGGACTGATCGTCACCGCCGCACCTGCCCGGCGTCGACGGCGGCCAGGCAGAACGCCACCACCTGCTCGATCTCGTCGCGTCCGGGTTCGGACTGCTCGGCCGCGTGCTGGCGAAGCACGCCGCTGACCGTCGTGAACAGCGCGTCGGCGTCGCGAGCCGGGTCCGCGGAGCCCAGGTCGGTCAACGGCCCGACCAACAGGTCTCGCATCGGGGCGGTGATCTGCCCGTCCGGGACCGAGCTGAACTGGCTGAGCACCGCGCGGCTGCGGGCGGTGCGGCGGGGCTCGCCGACCTGGCCGAGCGCCCCGATGACCCAGGCCCGGATCTTGGCGACCGGACTGTCCTGGGCGGCCATCTCCCGGCTCAGATAGGCCGCGGTGATGTTGACGCCGCGTTCCATCACCGCGAGCAGCAACTCGTCCTTGCCGGTGAAGTAGCGGTAGAACGCGGCATTGGAGGTACCGGCCGCGGCGACGATGTCACTGACCCTGGGCGGCGCCGGGCCGGTCCGCTCGATCACGCCGAGCGCCGCCGACAGGATCCGGTCGACCTCCTCGGCGGCCTCCCGTTGACGGGCATCCAGCGCCCGCTCAATCGCCGCGTCAATCCGAGACCTCACGAGCAAAGGATAGGCATCAACACCACCGGCATGGCAGCCGTTGTCGCGGTACTGGTTGACTGACGCCGGAACGACGTCGGGCCAGAAAGGGCGCGCAATGATCGGAACGTCGGGTTCGGCCACCCCGCTGGCCGGGGTGCGGATCGTCGAGGTCTCGAGTTTCGTGGCGGTGCCGCTGGCCGGGATGACGCTGGCTCAGCTGGGCGCCGAGGTGATCCGGGTGGACCCCATCGGCGGCGCCGCCGACTACCGCCGGTGGCCGCTGACCGAGGACGGCGAGAGCATTTACTGGGCCGGCCTGAACAAGGGCAAGCGGTCGGTCGCGGTCGACATGCGCAGCCCCGACGGGCAGGAACTGGTGGCCCGGCTGGTCGCCGAGAGCGGGCCGCAGGGCGGGATCCTGATCACCAACGTCGCCGGGCGCGAGTGGCATGGATACGACGCGCTGGTCGCCCGGCGCCCCGACCTGATCCACCTGGAGGTCTCCGGTCGTGCCGACGGCGGCACCGGGGTGGACTACACCGTCAACGCCGGCCTCGGATTCCCGTTGGTCACCGGGCCGGCGACCGAGTCCGGGCCCGTCAACCACGTGCTGCCGGCCTGGGATGTGGCCTGCGGGTTGTACGCCGCGCTCGGCATCGTGAGTGCGCTGCGGCACCGCGACGCCACCGGCGCCGGCAGCCGCATCCGGTTGCCGTTGGAGGACGTCGCACTGGCCACCGCCGGAAACCTCGGTTTCCTGACCGAGCCCATGGTGACCGGATCGCAACGGCAGCGGCTCGGAAACTCGCTCTACGGCCAGTACGGCGCCAACTTCACCAGCAGCGACGGCATTTCGTTCATGCTGGTGGCGCTGACCCCCCGGCACTTCCGCGACCTCGCCGAGTTGACCGGAACCACCAAAGCCGTTGCCGCCCTTGCCGAGGCACTCGATGCCGACTTCGCCGACGAAGGGCAGCGATACCGGCACCGCGACGCGCTCACCGGTTTGTTCAGCGTCTGGTTTGCCGACCACACCGGCGAGCAGGTCGCCGCCGGACTGGCGGGCACGTCGATCCTGTGGGAGCGCTACCGCACCTTCGCCGAGGCCAGCGCGGATCCGAAGGTGACGCAGAACCCCTTGTTCACCGTGCTGAATCAGCCACGCATCGGGGAGTATCTGGCACCGAGCCTGCCGCTGGAGTTCGACGGCAGCCGGAACCCAGCCGTGGCGTCGCCCGCGCTCGGTGACGACACCGAATCGGTGCTCGGCGAACACCTGCGGATCTCGGCAGAGGAGACCGCCCGGTTGCGTGAAAGCGGCGCAGTAGCAACATCATCCGACGATATGAGTCGTCAGTGAGCGCGCTGCGCAAAGTCCTGGAACTGGAATCTGTCGGCGCCGATGTGTGGGTGGGTTTCGGGTACGGTCCGGCGGGCAAGCGCGCATTCGGTGGGCAGTTTCTGGCGCAGTCGCTGGCCGCGGCGGCCGCCAGCCTGACCGACCCCGCCGCCGACGTCGCCCCGACCAGCCTGCATCTGCAGTTCCTGCGCACCGGCGAGGCCGTCGAACCCACCGAGTACACCGTGGAACGCACCCACGACGGACGGACCGCCATGACCCGCCGCGTGGTGGCGCGCCAAGCCGGCAAGATTCTCACCACCGCGACGGTGTCGTTCTCCCGGCCGCTGCCCGGTCCCGAGCACGGCAACCGCGGAGCACTGCCGCACGACCCCGCCGAACTCGATCGCACCGGGCCGCCGGGTCCCGCGCCGGGCCTGCCGCTCGACGAACTCGACATCCGGGTTGCCGACGAGGGTGCGGGACCGGAGTTCGTGCGCCGATTGTGGTGGCGTGCCACGGTGGCGCTGCCCGAGGACGCCCTGCTGCATGCCTGCGCGATGCTGTTCGTCACCGACGTCTACATGATCGACCCGGCGCTGCAGGTGCACGGCCATTCGATGCGGGCACGCACGCACCGCAGCGGCACCACTGACGCGGCGGTCTGGTTTCATCGACGTGTGCACGCGGACCGGTGGAACCTGGTGGAGTCGCGTTCGCCCGCCGGGGCACGGGGCCGCGGTGTCGTGACCGCCAGTCTGCTCGGGGCCGACGGCGACATCTGCGCGACGCTCGTTCAGGAAGGCCTGATCGCCGAGCGTGAAAGCTCAAGCACAACAACAAAGTAGGAGGAATCAGCATGCGGAAGTTCACTTCGGCCTCAGATCTGGTTGCGGCCCAGGGCGAGGAACTCGGCACCAGCGACTGGGTGACCATCACGCAGGACGCGGTCAACCTGTTCGCTGACGCCACCGGCGACCATCAGTGGATCCACGTCGATCCGGAGAAGGCGGCCGCCGGACCGTTCGGTGGCACCATTGCGCACGGCTTCATGACGCTGTCGCTGTTGCCGGTGCTGATGCACAAGATCTACTCGGTGGAGGGCATCAAGCTCGCAATCAACTACGGGCTGAACAAGGTTCGCTTCCCGGCGCCGGTACTGGTGGGCGCCAAGGTGCGTGGTACCTCGACGCTGACCAAGGTCGAGGACCTCGGCGACGGCGCATTGCAGTTGACGGTGACCACGACCGTCGAGATCGAGGGCGGCAGCAAGCCCGCCTGCGTCGCGGAGAGCATCCTGCGCTACATCTTCTGATCGGCGCAGCTTCCGATTTCCGCGAGCGGGCGTGTCCCCGGCCGACACGCCGCGTGTTTGGCCGGGACTGCGCACGCTCGCGTCGCATAAGTGAAGTGCTCGGCGCCCTCGTGGTCTTTACGATCGACCCATGAGCGCACTATTGACCGCCGCCGATGTCCGCGATGCCCGCTTCCGCAAGCCCCGATTCGGCCGCCGCGGCTACGACGAGGACCAGGTCGACAAGCTGCTCGAGGAGGTGGTCGCGCGCCTGGAGGGACGCGGCACGCTGACGGCCGCCGAGGTGCGCGAGACCCGGTTGCGAAAGCCGCCGGTGGGCAAGCGCGGCTACAACGAGGACGAGGTCGAAGAGCTGCTGGAGCGGATAGCGTGCACGCTGGAGGCTCTTCGCCGCTAGCGGGCCTCGCCTTGTGCGGCCTCAACCCGCGCGCCGCCCCCGCCGCGCCGCCCCGCCGCGCGCGCTTCGCTCGCCTCGCCGCGCGCGCTTCGCTCGCCTCGCCGCGCGCGCTTCGCTCGCCTCGCCGCGCGCGCTTCGCTCGAGATTGCGTTGGTGGCTTCGAGATTGAACTCACGGCGGTTTTTCGGCCGAAGTACTGCCATCCCGGCAATCTCGAGAGCGTGATTGCAATCCCAACGCCAACAGTGCAATTCCAAGGCCGGCAGCGCAATCCCGCAGGGTCAGTAGGTGTCGAGGCCGATCTTGATGGCGACGGCCAGGCCGGCGGCGCCGATCAGCAGTCGCAGCGGAGTGGCGGGGGCGTGACGCACCACCACCGGTCCCAGCCGTGACCCCAGCAGGCAACCCAGGCCCAGCGGGACGACGGCGGCCCACGCCACCGGAGCCAGCACCGCAAACACCACTGCCGCGACAAGATTGGCGATACCCAGTAGCAGGTTCTTCGACGCGTTCGCGTGCGCCAGGCTCGCCCCGCCGGCGCGCAGGAAAACGGCCAACAGCAGCACTCCTGCCGCCGCGCCGAAATAGCCGCCATAGATTGCGATCAGCAGGATCGCAATGGCTTCAAGAATCTGCACCTGCCGACGACGTCGGGGCTTGTCCTCGGGCGATCGCGGGCGTCGAGGCAACAGGATGGCCAGCGCCGAACCGCCGAGCAGGATCGGCACGGCCCGCTCGAAACTCTCCGCGGGGGTGTAGAGCAGCAGGAACGCGCCGGCCGCGCCACCGATCGCGGCCATCGGCCAGACTTTGCGCAGCCACGGCCCTTGCCCTTTGAGTTCCGGCCGCGAACCCAGGACCGAGCCGACGCCGTTGAAGACGAGCGAGACGGTGTTGGTGACGTTGGCCGTCACCGGCGGCAATCCGACGGCGAGCAGCGCGGGATAAGTGGCCACCGACGCCAGCCCCGCGACACTTCCGGTGAGGCCGCCGGCGACGCCTGCGACGAACAGCAGGAGGGCATTCATCGAAGCGGAGGTGGACTCGTGGCACGCATGACGGCGGCAAGCGTGCCACACCTACCCCGCCAGTGCGCGGCGAGCGTGCGCGATCCCGGCCAAACACCCGGCGTGTCGGCCGGGAACACGCCCGCTCGCGCTGGGAGGGGGGCGGTGGAAGGGGGGCGGTGGGAGGGGGCGGTGGAAGGGGGGAAGTTACAGTTCGGCGGCCTCGATCTCGAGGCGCTCGGCCAGCCGGGCCTGCGCCTCCGCGCGGCGGGTCGGAAGGTGCGCCGACGGGAACATGGTGTCGACGGGCTCGTACTCCTTGAGGGTTCGGCGCGCCAGCGTCAGCTTGTGCACCTCGGTGGGGCCGTCGGCGATGGCCAGCGACTGGGCGGCCACCATCATCTTGACGAACGGCATCTCGTTGGAGACCCCGAGCGCGCCGTGCAGATGCATCGCGCGTTGCACCACGGCGTGCAGCACGCCCGGCATCGCGACCTTCACCGCGGCGATGTCGCGCCGCACCAACTGATAGTCGTGATGCTTGTCGATCAACCACGCGGTGCGCAGCACCAGCAACCGGAACTGCTCGATCTCGATCCAACTGTCGGCGATCTTCTCCTGCGTCAGTTGGAAGTTCGCCAGCGGACCCTGTCGGGTCTGCCGCGACACCGCGCGCTCGCACATCATGTCGAAGGCGCGGCGGGCCAACGCGATGGTGCGCATCGCGTGGTGGATCCGGCCGCCGCCGAGCCGGGTCTGGGCAATCGCGAAGGCCTGGCCCTCACCGCCGAGCACATGGTCCAGCGGCACGCGGACATCGGTGTAGCGCACATAACCGTGGGTGCCGTGGTCGGCGGATTCCGATCCGACTCCGACATTGCGGACGATCTCGATGCCCGGGGTTTCGGCCGGCACGATGAACAGGGACATCTTGTCGCGGGTGCGCGCAGCCGGGTTGGTGACGGCCATGACGATGAAGAAGCTGGCATGGCGGGCGTGGGAGGAAAACCACTTCTCGCCGTTGATCACCCACGATCCGCCGTCCCGTTCGGCGCGGGTGACGAACAGGCCCGGATCGGAGCCGCCCTGCGGTTCGGTCATCGAATAGCAGGAGCTGATCTCGCCGTCGAGCAGCGGTTGCAGGTAGCGCCGCCGCTGATCGTCGGTGCCGAACAGCGCCAGGATTTCGGCGTTGCCCGAGTCCGGCGCCTGGCAGCCGAACACCGACGGCGCCCACCGGGAACGCCCCAGGATCTCGTTGAGCAAAGCGAGCTTCACCTGCCCGTAGCCTTGCCCTCCTAATTCCGGGGTCAGGTGCGCCGCCCACAACCCGTGGTCGCGGACCTGCTGCTGCAGCGGCCGCAGCGCGGCCATCACCACCGGGTTCCATTTGTCGTAGGGGTCCAGCGGCAGGAAGTCCAGCGGTTCGACCTCGGAACGGATGAACTCGTCGACCCAATCGAGCTTTTCCTGGTACTCGGGGTCGGTTCCGAAATCCCACATAGTGGATCACCGTCCTGTCGGTGTTCGGCCGGGCGCCTCCGTGTCTACCGCAGATTGCCGCGGTGAGGTAGACCTGTACGCATGAAGACTCACCTGAACTGTCCGTGCGGAGAGTCCATCGTCGGGACCGACGAGGACGACTTGGTCGAGAAGACCCAGAAGCACCTGGCGGCGAACCATCCGGAGCACGAGTACAGCCGCGACGAAATCCTGTTCATCGCCTACTGATTCCTAGCAGCGGGTCAGCATCACCGATCGCCGCTCGGTAGTGGCGAGAAAGTCCTCGATGAGGTCGACCACCTCATCGGGGACTTCGACGTGCGGTGCGTGGCCCGCCGCGGGCAGCACCTCCAGCCGGCTGTTGGGCAGGACTTGGTGTGCGGCGTGCCCGTCCGCGACGGGGACGACGGGGTCCTGCTCACCCCACAGCAGTAGCACCGGCATTTGCGACGACGGCTGCGGGCGGTCGAGCGCGCTCGCCGCGGCTTGGCCGCGGACGTCCGCGGCCGAGCGCACGGTGCTCAGGACGGCGTGGCGGGTGTCGGCATCCGAAAGCTTGGAATAGGCGCTCCACAGTTGCGCTCCGCGTTGCGAGCGCACGCCGGCGCCGGCAAGCCAGCCGCGCACGACGTTGCCTGCGGTCAGCACCGGCCTGGGCGTCACCGCCGGGAGCAGGTATTCGGCACCCGGGGCGGCCAGTGCTCGCAGCATCCAACTCGGCTCCCGGCCCAGCCCGCCGGAGCCGATCAGGATCACCCGATCGCAGCGGTCGCGGTGCTGGTGGGCGAACTGCATCCCTATCCCGCCGCCGAGCGAGTGCCCGACGAGGGTGACCCGCGCGATCTTGAGCGCGTCGAGAAAGTCGCGCAGCCACACCGCCGATGCGCTCAGCGAGTGGTCGCCGCGCGGCTTGTCGGATTGTCCGTGGCCGAGCAGGTCGGGAGCCACGACGCGGCGCCCCTCGGCCAGCGCGGGCATGATGTCGCGCCACGTCGCGGAACTACCCGACATGCCGTGGACGAGCAGGAGTGTCTCGGCTCCGCCCGCGTCACCGGAATCCCGGTAGGCGATGCGGTCGCCATGCAGGTCGAGGTAACGAACTTGGTCCATGTGCGCGACGATAGCCGCCCCTCCTGCCAGCCGGGTTACTGACGAGTAACAAGCGCTCCTGAATCGCCGTATTCGGCCCGCTGACCTGCATGCATAACAGTTCGATCACTATCGCCGACGAGTGCCCGGCAGGCCCGGTGACGCGCACCCAGCGCACCTAGGGGAACGTCAGCGCCAGCACGCCGAAGGCCAGCAGAATGAGCACCCACGCGCCGATCGGGACCCAGTGACCGTACGGCTTGCGGGCGGTGACGAAGGACAGCGCTATCGCAGCCACCGCGACGGCGGGCGCGCCGTACACCAGCACGGTGAAGCCCAACTCGCCGAAACCCGGCCGCGGGCACGTTTGATCGCTACTGCAGCCCGCCGTCCCCATCACCTGGACGAACGCGAAGATCACCACCGCGGCGGCGCCCAGCAGGGTGCTCAGCGCCAGTACCCAATTACGAACGGGGTTGGCGGCCGAGGGGTGCGGGGCGGGCGCGGTTGCTGGGTTGTCGCTCATGTTCTCCTCCCGGAAGCCATTGAAGGCCCGGCTGGGTGAGCCGGGCCTTCAATGGGGCTGGTTGCCGGGTCCGAATTACTGCTCGGCCTCTTGGCGCTTCTCGGCGGCCTTCGCGGCCCCGCGCGCCGACTCGGCTTCGGCCTCCTTCTGCGCGACGTCGCGCTGAGCGTCGGCCTTGTCCTGCTGGGCCTTGCCCTCCTTGGTGAGGTCGTCACGACCGGTCACCGTGCCGACCGCTTCCTTGGCCTTGCCTTTTGCGTCCTCGACGATGCCCTTGATGCCTTCTTGCGGACCGCTGTTGTCGGCCATATGCACTCCTCCCGCGGATCTCTACGATTTGTCCACAAGCCCAGAAACGGCTCGTGGGCGTGGGGTTCCTCGATCCGGTTCTGCCTAAACATGGCCGACGAGAGCAGCCCGCATCAGCAGGCGGTGTCGCCACGCAACGGGCTGTTTCCGGTGGTGCGAAACTCGATCCAATCCGCAATCGCGGTGGCGTGGTCACCGAACCGCTCGTAGAACCTGCCCAGCAGGATCAGGTCGACGGCCTGCTGTACGCCACCGTCCCAATCCCGGCTCATCAAGACCGCGAACAGTCGCCGATGCAACTCGTCGACGGAGTCGTCGGTCTGCCGGATCCGGTCGGCGCGGACGATATCGCCGTCGACAACAACGGCGGCCGCCGCGTGGGCGAGGTCGACGACCAGCCGGCCCATCGCTTCGAAGTAGCCGGCCACCGACTCGGTGACCACGGGTGCGGGCCGACGACGATGCACGGTCCGCGCGACATGCGCAGCGAGTTCACCCATCCGATCGGCGTCCGAGGCGATGTGCAAAGCGGACACCACGTAGCGCAGATCGCGGGCGACCGGGGCCTCACAGGCCAACGTCACCAGTGCCGATCTCTCCACCTTGCGGTGCTTCATGTGCAGCTCGGCGAGATCGTCCTGCATTGCGGCGGAGTCGAATTCGTCGTACCGCAGTAACGCCGTGGTCGCCTGCGCCATCACGGAACCGGCGAGGGCGCACATGGCGCTGGTGTCCTCGGTGAGCGCGTCGAGACGTTTTCGGAAGGCGCTGCGCGTGGGCATCTCACACCTCATCCTTGACGCGCAGTCCCAACCGCACCGTAAGCATGAGAAATGCTGCGGCATAGTGGTTGTCGACGGTTTCTCGCTCGATCCGGTCCCAGTCCAGCTGTTCGCGGACGGCCCGGGTCGCCGGCAGCAGCGCGGCGAAGTCACAGTCATGCTCACCGAGCGCGCGCAGTTTCTGGATCAGGACTGCGCTGGGTGGCAGCACGGGCATGCGAATTGCCAGCACATCACGCTCCTGTGCTTCCGAGAGTTCCTCGACGCCGATCGGCCGACCGTTGACCCGATGCAGAACATCGACGGTGACGTCCGGGGCACCGTCCGGGTGGGCCTTGAAAAGCCAGTCCTCCGGCGGGCGTTCGATGACAAAACCCGCCTCCCGCAGCGTCGCGACGGCGGCCTCGGTGGCGGATTCGGCAACCACGAAGTCCACATCGTGCACCGGTTCGGGTGCGCCGTAAGCCCATAGGCTGTAGCTTCCGGCCAGCGCGAACGGAGGACCACCATCTTTGAGTGCCGAGGCGGCGCCGCGCAGGGCCTGGCGCAACGCCTCCTTTTCCGGGGTCACGGCAGGGTCCTGCCATGAGATCGCCGACGGGTGGGTAGTCGGTAGCGATGAGGGTTGCGACATTCAACATCCTGCACGGCCGCACCGTCGGCGACGGTGTCTACCCCGAGCGACTGCGGGCGTGCGTGCAACAACTCGATCCCGACGTGCTGGCGTTGCAGGAGGTGGATCTGCACCAACACCGTTCCGGCCGGATCGATCTCACCCAGGTGGCTGCGGAGGCGATGGGGGCGGTGGCGCACCGGTTCGTGGCCGCGATCGCCGGCACCCCGGGAGCGACCTGGATGGCGGCCACCGGCCTCGAGCAACCCGGCACCGCGGCATACGGCATCGCGCTGCTGTGCCGATACCCCGTGACCGACTGGCGGGTGGTGCGGTTGCCGCGAATCCCGGTGCGGCTGCCGCTGTTCCTGCGCGGACCCAACCGGATCACCATGGTGGACGAGGAGCCCCGCACTGCGGTGATCGCCAGGATGGACACGCCGCTGGGAGCGCTGTCCGTGGCGACCGCGCATCTGTCGTTCATTCCCGGTTCCAACCGCCGGCAATTGCGCCACCTCGTCCGGGAACTGCAAGCGCTGCCCGGACCCCGGCTCCTCATCGGCGATTTGAACCTGGGGCCGGCCGCTGCGCGCCGGTGGTCCGGGATGCGGGCTCTGGCGAGCGCGCACACCTTCCCCGGCCACGCGCCGCAGCACCAGTTGGATCACATTCTGACCGACGCGCCCGACCTGCGCGCCGCCGGATGTGCGGCGCCGCCGGCACTGCTGTCCGATCACCGTCCGCTGGTGGTCGACATCCGGTAGCGGCTCAGGTGCGGCC
This sequence comes from Mycolicibacterium sp. MU0053, assembly GCF_963378095.1. Lineage (NCBI taxonomy): Bacteria > Bacillati > Actinomycetota > Actinomycetes > Mycobacteriales > Mycobacteriaceae > Mycobacterium > Mycobacterium burgundiense. The sequence goes on along the minus strand of NZ_OY726397.1, from coordinate 4,785,851 downwards.
GGAACGCGCCTCGGCACCGGTCTCACCGCTGTCGAAATCGTCGTCGGAGGACGCCTGACCGACGTAGGCGCCGTCCGCGTCTTCTCCGGCCCGGGACTGGGCCACCTTGTCGTCGGGTTCGACGTCGGATTCGGTTTTCTTGTCGTCCTCGGGGGCCATGGCGGCTCCTCCTGTCATAGTGCGCCGGACGGATCAGTGGTTGCGCAGCTTGGCGACCAACTTGTCCTTGTTCAGGTCGGAGTAACCCGACATGCCGAGTTCCTTGGCCCGCTTCTTGAGCTCGGGAACCGTCCAGTCCTCGTACGATCCGGACTTGCCGCCCTTACGGCCGACCGCGGACGTGCCACGGGCCGCCGCGGCGTTGGCGATCCGCGCCGCCTTCTCTTTGGAGTTGCCGTCTTCGCGCAGGTCCTCGTACAGCTTCTCGTTCTTGATCGACGAGTTCGGCATGGTCCTACCTCCTTGTTCGTTGTCTGTGCTGCGGACAGAGTGCCCGCGCGCGCGCGGACCAAAACCGGGGCCGTGGTTGAGGGTCGCGGTGGGAGGGTATGTCCGAACGGGGTGGGTCCGAGACGACCAGCAACGGAGGAATGCATGCCGCGCGGACGTGGAATCTATGACGACGAGGGCGATGACGACAAAGCGCAGCGTCGCCGCGTCGAGGAGGCGGCCAAGACGCCCAGCGAGGACATCCCCGACGCCGAATCCTCCGGCGAGGTGCCGGAACCGCCCGACTGAGCCGCCTCGCGATGAGTTGGCCGGCGGGGCGAGCGGCTAGCTTGTCCTGGGCGGCTCGGCTGCCTCGGGATGTTCGGCCGCCCACTGGTGCTGCAGTCGGCTCACCCGGCGGTGGGTGAAGAACATCCAGGTCAGCGCGCCGCCCATGAGGAGCGCGGCCGCCACGGCGGCCACGATTCCGGCCGTCGGGTGCCCCGCCGCGAACAGGAACAGGCAGATGACCAGCGCAGCCACGCCGAGCCCCATCGTGATCAGCCCCGGCAGGTTCTTGCCATCCTTCATCGCCTCGCCGGCGCGCGGCCGGGTGGTGCGAGCATGATCGACCGGGTCATGAGTTGTGTCACCCATTGTTCTGTCCTCTCCTGAGAGTGCATTGATTGGGAATGAAACTCATTGGTAGGCGGGGTATTTCGCCTGTCGCAGCAGACCGGCCAAGTGCACGGCGTTACGGGCGGCGGCAGCGGTGGCCGAGGCCACCGGCGGCGGCACCTCATCGAGATCTTGGTAGTCCACGGACTCCATCGCCCGGCCGTTCCAGTAGGTGCTGCCCTGCGCCGGAACGCTGTACCCGACATCGTTGAGTCCCTGCAGCACGTCGGCGATGACCTTGTGCGCACCGTCCTCGTTACCGACGACGCTGACTATCGCGACCCGGCCGGCGAGGACCGGTCGACCGGCGTCGTCGGTGTTGGACAATTCGGCATCCAGCCGTTCCAACACCCGCTGCGTGATGCTGGAGGGATGCCCCAGCCACACCGGGGTACTGAGCAACAGAATGTCCGCGGCGAGGACCTTCGACCGCAGCGACGGCCACTGATCGCTGCCGCCCATGTCGGTTTCGACACCGGGGGCAATATCGAAGTCCACGCAACGGACCGCCTCGCACTCGACTCCCGAGGCGCGCAGGTGTTCGAAGACGTGCTCGGCGATCAGCGCACTACTCGAGGGCGCCGGACTGGGTTTCAGGCTGCATACCAGTGCGAGCGCTTGCAACGGTTGTCCGGTGTCGGGCATGGCCATCGGCTACCCGCCCAGGCGCGTCTCAAAACCGCGGCCGGGCCGGGGCCGCGCCCGCAAGGGCCCGCCTCCCGGCGGGGAAGCGGGCCCTACGGCGTTAATGTCAGGCCGGCACCTACCCCTGTTCGGCCCGCTGGCGGGCCTCGTTCGCCTTCGCGGTGGCGCGGGCGCTCTCGGCCTCGGCTTCCTTCTGCGCAGCCTCGCGCTGGGCGTCGGCCTTGTCCTGCTGGGCCTGCCCCTCGCGCTGCAGATCGTCACGGCCCGCGACGGTGCCGATCACTTCCTTGGCCTTGCCCTTGACGCCCTCGACGACGCCCTTGACCGCTTCCGCGGGCCCGCTGTTGTTGTCCGCCATCTCGGTTTCCTTCAGGTGTGCACGCCAAGGCGCGTGGGGACCCTCCCCAATCTGTCGGGACAGTTCTTTCCCCACCGTGGGACGGATCAAACACCCCGTCGGCGTTGGCGGTGTGGTCCCGCCCACGCCAGCGCTAGTCGCGAAGGTAGATCGGCGCACGTCCGGGCGGTTGTGACGGCGGCGGCAGCATGGGCTCGCGGCGGTGCGTCGGTACGGTTACCGCGCCGCGGGTGGTCAACTCCAACTCCTGCTCGCAGTGCCGGATCTTTATCCGGCCGTCGGGCCCGTCGCGCAGCGTGTAGGTCGTGGTGTCAGCGGTGATGTCGACCTTGAGTCGGAATCCGCGCCAACGCAAGCGAAACGCCAATCGTGAAATGCGCTGTGGCAGAGCTGGCTTGAAGGTGAGGATGTCCTCGTCGTCGCGGAGCCCGCCGAAGCCGTCGACGAGCGCGGTCCACGCGCCGGCGAGCGAGGCCATGTGCAACCCGTCGCCGGTGTTGTGGTGCAGATCGCGAAGGTCGATCAGCGCCGCCTCGGTGGCGTAGGCGTGTGCCAATTCCAGATGACCCACTTCGGCGCACATCACCGCCTGCGTGCAGGCCGACAACGACGAGTCGCGGGTGGTGCGACGCTCGTAATAGTCGACATTGCGCGCCTTTTGCTCATCGGTGAACTGATGGCCCAGCCAGTGCATGGCCAACACCAGATCCGCCTGCTTGATGACCTGCGATGGATAGAGCCGGACGTAGGGTTGGTGCAGCAGGAGCGGATATTTGGCGTTTTCGTCGAACGGCCACTCCCGCAACCGGGTGAAGCCCTCGCTCTGCTCGTGCACACCGAGTTCGTGATCGAACGGGATGGCTACCGCTTTGGCTGCGGCACGCCAACTTTCGGCCTCTTCGCCGGTGACCCCGAGCTGTTCGGCAATCTCGGGGTTGCGTCTACATGCCCCCGCGGCGGCCTTCAGGTTGTGCGCCGCCATCATGTTCGTGAACAAGTTGTCGCGGACGATGGCGGTGTACTCGTCGGGTCCGGTGACGCCGTCGAGGTGCCAGACACCGTGTCGGTCGTGGTGGCCCAGCGAGTTCCACAGCCGCGCGGTTTCGACCAGGACCGCCACGCCGCACTCGGCCTCCAACGAGTGATCGCCCGTGACCAATCGGTAGCGCTCGAACGCCATCGCGACGACGGCGTTGATGTGCCAGGCCGCGGTGCCGGCCGGCCAGTACGCGGAGCACTCCTCACCGCGAATCGTGCGCCACGGGAACGCGGCACCGGTCAGATCGAGTTCGGCCGCGCGCTGCTTGGCCAGTTCCAAGGTCGAAGCGCGCCAGCGTAGGGCGTCGGCCGCGGCATCCGGCGCGGTATAGGTCAGGACCGGGAGCACGAATCCCTCGGTGTCCCAGAACGCGTGCCCGTCGTAGCCGGTGCCGGTCAGGCCCTTGCCCGGGATGGCGCGGCGCTCGGCCCGGGCGCTGGCCTGCAGCACGTGGAACAGTCCGAACCGGACCGCCTGTTGCAGCGGCGGATCGCCCTCGACCTCGACGTCGGCGCAGTCCCAGAAGTCATCGAGATAATTGCGCTGCGCGTCGAGCAAACCCTGCCAGCCGGTGTAGCGCGCCGCCGAGATCGCGGCGGCGATCTGGCTGCGCAGCGCCGGTCGGGACCGCAGACTGGACCAGCCGTAGGCCAGGAACTTCACGATCCGCAACTGCTGGCCGGGCCGCAGCCCGCAGATCACGGTGGTGCGGGCCAGATCCGGGCTGCTCTCGGTTGACACCTCGACGCGGCCGGGCACCTCGACCAGGTGATCCATTGCCGCGGCCATCGTCAAATCGCTCACGCGGGTCCGGTGCACCAAGACGGCTTCGTGCCCGGAACCTTCGTGCGCGACCGATTCCAAGGGCTTCCGCAGGATCGCCGCGACGCGCGGGTCGGCCGAAGGTTCGGGCTGATCCTCGTTGGCCACCAACTCCGATTGCACGGTGATCAGGCAGTATTCGTCCACGGCTTCGACGATGTACTCGATCGCGGCGATGGCGCGCTGGGGCAGCGACACCAACCGGGTGGAGCGCACGGCGACCTTCTTGCCGGCCGGCGAACACCAGCGGGCCCGCCGGGTCAGGGTGCCGGCACGCAGGTCCAGGGTCCGCTCGTGTTCGAGCAGTTCGCCGTAGCGGACGTCGAATGGTTCATCGTCGACCAGCAGTCGCAGCACCTTGCCGTTGGTGACATCGATGATCGACTGGCCCGTCTCCGGATAGCCGTAGCCGGCCTCGGCATACGGCAGCGGACGCTGCTCTACGAACGAGTTGAGATAGGTGCCGGGCAGGGCGTACGGCTCACCCTCATCGAGGTTTGCCCGTAATCCGATGTGCCCGTTGGACAATGCGAACAGCGACTCGGAGCGGGCGAGCAGATCAAGATCGAGACTGGTCTCGCGGAGCTGCCAGGGTTCCACCGGAAACCGCGGATCGGCGTTCACCGCGATCCCAGCAATTCAGCCAGATCGGCGACCACCAGATCCGCGCCGTTCTCGCGCAGTGCTTCGGGGTCTCCGATTCTGTCCACGCCCACCACGATGCCAAAGCCGCCGGCGCGGGCGGCCTGAACGCCGGCAATCGCGTCCTCGAACACCGCCGCATCGACGGCCGCGACCCCGAGCAGTTCGGCGGCCCGCAGGAAGGAGTCGGGCGCCGGTTTCCCCGGCATTCCTTCGGTGCGGATGGTGACCCCGTCAACCCGGCAGTCGACGAACCGGGTCAGCTCCGCGAGGTCCAACACCGCCGCGGCGTTGGCGCTCGAGGACACCACGCCGATGGCGACCCCGGCGTCGCGCACCGCGCGCAGGTAGCGCCGCGAACCCTCGAAAACGGTCACCCCGTCGGAACGCAGCAGGCGTTGGAAGACGACGTTTTTGCGGTTGGCCAGGCCGTGCACCGTGACCGCGTCGGGGCCGTCGTCGGCGGCGCCGCCGGGCAGCGTCAGGCCCCGGCTCGTCAGGAAGCTCAGGACACCCCGGTCACGCGTCTTACCGTCGACGTAGGCGCGGTAGTCGGCGTCGTCGAACGGCCGTTGACCGGTGTCGACCGACAGCAGGAACTCGTCGAACATCGTCTTCCAGGCCTTGTGGTGCACGCTGGCGGTGTCCGTCAAGACGCCATCGAGGTCGAACAGGCAGGCGCGGACGCTGCGGGGTAGCCCCAGCGGCGTGGGCCCCGCGGGCTGGTCGTGGTTCGAGATGGCTGACTCACTATCGTCGTTTGCGTTTCACGAGTTCGGAACCCTCGTACGTCACGCGGTCGTCCGGCCCCGAGCCGTAGAAGCTGTAGGCGCCGTCGGCCGCATCAGTGAGCATCTTAGTTTCGGTAACTGTCAACCAGCGCCCACCCGCGGGGTCCTCGATGACGTCGCCCTTGACGATCGCGGTCGGCGCGACCAATTCCATCTCCACGTTCTCGCTCACCAGCCCGGATTACCCGGCGTGCCCACAGTTGACACCCGGGTGAGTTGGGCGCGGCCGCAGGTGGGTATGTGGGGGAGGTCCGCCGGTGCGCGTCCGCGCCGGCGCCCGTGAGAGGAGATGTTGGCAGATGACCGACACCGCGGTCTTGGTGATCGACATGATGAACGCCTACCAGCACCCGGATGCGGACCTGCTGATACCGAATGTCGCCAAGATCATCGACCCGGTCGCCGACGTGATCAAGCGGGCTCATGACCGCGACGACGTCGACCTGGTGTACATCAACGACAACTACGGCGACTTCAGCGCCCAGCCCAGCGACCTGGTGCGGGCCGCACTGGACGGTGCGCGGCCCGATTTGGTGGAACCGGTGGTGCCGCCGCCGGGGTGCGACTTCGTAACGAAGGTGCGCCACAGCGTCTTCTACGCCACCGCGCTCGAATATCTGCTATCCCGCCTGGACACCAAGCGGGTGGTGCTGGTCGGGCAGGTCACCGAACAATGCGTGCTGTACAGCGCCCTCGACGCCTACGTGCGACATTTCGAACTGGTGGTGGTCCGCGACGGCGTCGCCCACATCGACGCGGAAATGGGCAGTGCCGCGGTGGCGATGATGGAGCGCAACATGGGCGCCAGCATCGTCTCGGCGGCGCAGTGCCTGCCTGGATGAGGCGGTGTTTCGCCCTTTTCGGGCGTGGGTAAGCCCAATCCACCTACCAGCCAGTCTTTGCGACCGAAGGAAACCACATGAATTCGACCTCTGAAACCCTGCGTCGAAGCCGCCGCGCGACGTTGGCCGGCTGTGTTGTCGGTGGTATCGCGTTGGCCGGCTTGGCCGCACCGGTGGCCTCGGCCGCACCCTGTTCGGTCAGCGAAGCGGCCGGCACCATCAGTTCGGTGTCCGGTGCCGCCAGCCAATACCTGGCGGCGCATCCCGGCGCCGACCGGGTGCTCAGCGACGCGCGTACCCAACCGCGCGAAGAGGCCCGGACGACGGTGCGCAACTACTTCACCGCGAACCCGGGGGAGTACATGGATCTGAAGAACATCACCGCGCCGCTGGTGGATCTGCGGAATCGCTGCGGTTCCGCCGGAGTCCCCGGCGATCTGGTGGACGCGTTCAACGAGTTTCAGGCCGGGTGAGGGTTGGTAGGCTGCTGAGATCACCAGCACGCGCCGGTTGAGTACCGCCAACACGTGGGGAGTCGGGTTTGCGCCACCTGTTCCGTTTGATGCCGATGGGGGCCGCGTCAGTGGCAGTGGCCCTCGGCAGTCTCACCGGAAGTCGCGCCGTCCCTTGATGTTCGGTCGACGCATTGCGCATCCTGCGCTCGCCGCGTTGCTGGCGTTGACGTTGCTGCTGGCATCCTGTACGCCCAGCACCGAGGAGGACCCCGGGACGGCACCGCCGGGCGGGCTCGCCTCGGCCGTCGACGCGGCGTACGGCCCCCTGTTGGACGAGTACGACGTGCCGGGGCTGGCCGTCGCGGTCAGCGTGGACGGTCGGCAGCACTTCTTCGAATACGGCGTGGCATCCACGGCCACCCGTGCCGCGGTCACTGCCGACACCTTGTTCGAAATCGGTTCGGTGAGCAAGACATTCACCGCGTTGCTGGCGGCATTGGCGCAGGAACGCGGCGTGCTGTCGCTCACCGACCATCCCGGCACGCACCTGCCCGAACTGCGTGAGCGCCCGATCGACGAGGCCACGTTGCTCAACCTGGGTACCTACACCGCGGGTGGACTGCCGCTGCAGTTCCCCGACACGGTCACCGACGAGGCCAGCATGACGGCCTATTTCCAACAGTGGACGCCGACCGCGCCACCGGGTCGGGTGCGCGAGTACTCGAATCCCAGCATCGGGTTGTTGGGCCACGCCACCGCGGCCGCCATGGATCAGGACTTTGCGACGGCGATCGAATCCGGGCTCTTTCCCGCGTTGGGGCTCACGCACAGTTACCTCAAGGTGCCCGACGCCGAAAACGCCGAGTACGCCTGGGGATACAACAAGGCAGGCGAGCCGGTCCGGGTCAATCCGGGGGTGTTCGACGCGCAGGCCTATGGCGTCAAGACCACCGCCGCCGACCTGATCAGCTTCGTCGACGCCAATATGCGACCCGAGGACCTCGAACCGGAACTGCGCCGCGCGGTCGAAGCCACCCACGCCCGGCACTTCGCCGTGGGTGAGATGGTGCAGGGTCTGGGTTGGGAGCAGTACCGGTACCCGGTTTCACTCGACTCATTGTTGGCGGGCAACTCGAGCACCGTCAGTGCCCAACCGCAGCCCGTGACGGCGGTGTCGGCGCAGGAGTCGTCGACCGCGACGCTGTTCAACAAGACCGGTTCCACCGACGGCTTCGGCGCCTACGTGGCCTTTGTCCCCGAGCAGCGGATCGGCATCGTGATGTTGGCGAACAAGAACGTCCCGATCCCGGCCCGCATTACCGCGGCGCACGCCGTCCTCGATCAGCTGGCCGGCCCCTGAGCTTCGGTGGTGTCACGCAGGGTGACCCGGAATTGCATGACCCGATAGGGCCAGCCACGCTTGGTGTTCCAGTGCGAGACGACCAACCCCACCCCGCCCGGTTCGTCCAGTTGGGAACCGGGCAGCAGGTAGCCACCGTATAGTTGCGCGACCCGGCAATCGACGTGGCTCTCCCGCGGCCAGGTGCATCCCGAGATCGGCTGTTGCACGGGCATATTCGCCAGCGGTGCGGTCGGAGCGGTCAGGACGCGGTACCCCAGTGCGTACTCCGAGGCCAGGAACCCGCCCAGCACCCACTTGCCGGGCCCGAGCCGCCGCAGCGACAACTCCCCCCAGCGCTCCGCGGCCGGCGTCAGCACCTCGGCCGCCTCGCCCCAGCCCCAGCTGCCGCCGCGTTGTCGACCCCAGGCCCGATACGCCGAGGCCGTACCGATGGCCGCCGGACGGACCCGGCGCACAATGATGCCCTTGTCGCGTTGGAAACCCGTCGAGGCGATGTAGACCCAGCCATCGTCGGGGTCGTAGTCCCACGACCACAGTTGCGCGTGGCCGTCGTGGAGATTCGACCGGAACTTCGCCGATTCACCCAAATGTTCCCAGGTGGTGCCGTTGTCGGCGGAGGACCAGATCTCGGTCCAGCTCACGCGGGGGAAACCACGATTGACGATCACGTGCAGATAGAGCATGTCCTCGACGCGCAGCAGGTCCGACGGCAGCACGGTGCTGATGCCGCCGCGATTCCAGTGCGGGCCGTGATCGTGGATGTAGTGGCGCAGCTGGCGGGCATAGTCGGGATCGGGGCCGCCCGCCTGCTGCCAGACGATCGGGGTACGGGCATCCCCGGCGCCGATCAGGATCACCGGCGAGCGCCAGTCGCCGCGGCCCACCTTGGGCCCGGCGAAGGTGTCCCCGAAGACCGCGACGAGTTTCCCGTTGCCCGCGCGCACCACCGCTCCCAGGTCGGTGGCGGTCACCCCCCAGCGGTCGGTGATGCCGGGCCCGGTCAGATCGGCGATCTTGCCGTCGGTGTGGGCGCCCGGCGGCAACGCCGCCTGCGCGAACTCGTCACGGCCGCGCAGCACTGCCAGCGCCCGCGCGACCCTGCTCACGGCGTCAGCGTCACCTTCACACAATCCGAGGTGCGGGCCGCGACGGCCGCATAACCGGCGGCGGCGTCGTCGAGGGCCATCGAGTGGGTGAAGATTCCGGCGGTGTTGAGCCGACCGGACTGAATCAGTGGGACCAGTTCGGGCCAGGTCTGCTGCACCGGTGCGGTGGTGCCGCGCAGCGTGATGCTGCGCAGCAGACACATCGTGGCTGGGTACGGGAACGAGGTCAGGTCGTGTACGCCGATCACCGAGACGGTCCCGCCGGCCCGCACCAACGACAGCGCCGCGGACATCGTGGCGTCGCTGCCCACCGCGTCGATCACCGATGCGACGCCGCGGCCCTTGGTGGCTTCCATGACGGCCTCCAGCGCGGGCGGCGCCACCGGCGTCGCACCGCTGAGCGCGGCCCGGTCGCGGCGGCCCTCCACCGGGTCGACGGCGAAGACCGTGCCGGCGCCCTGGGCGATGGCACTGCGCACGGCGCACAGGCCGACCGCCCCCAAGCCGAGCACGACGACGGGGCCACCGGGCGGGATGTCGGCGCGGCGGGCGCCGGCCCAGCCGGTGGCCAGGTTGTCGGTCAGTAGCAGCGCCTCCTCGGTGTCGAGGCCGTCGGGAATCTTGAGCAGCTGGAAGTCGGCCGCCGGGACGGCCAACAGATCCGCCTGCGCTCCACCCAGGGCACCTGCACCGAAGATCTGCGGTCCGGACAGACAGTTGATCGGGTCGCGGGTGGCACATCCGATGCAGGCGCCGCAGCCGGCCACCGAGGACACCAGGACCAGGTCGCCGACCTCGACGGTGCGGACCTCGGCGCCCTTCTCGACCACCGTGCCGATCGCTTCGTGGCCCAGTGCCACGGGATCGAACAACGGATAGTCGCCTTCATAGAAGTGCAGATCCGATCCGCAGATGGCGGTGGCCACGACTTCGACCACGACGCCGTCCGGTCCGGGCAACTCCGGATCGGGCCGAGTGTCGATACGGATTTGACCTGGGGCGTCTATCACAACGGTGCGCATCACCCTCCTTCGTAGCGCTCGCCGTGGCGGGGGTCAAGAAAACGCGAAATCATCCCGATCCGGCGCGCGGGTCCACGCCCAGTAGTCCACCAGGCGCCACGGGCTCAACGAATGCACCCGGCCGCGGTCGTCTCGGTAGAAGCTGTGCTTGATGCTGGGCTGGGACCACACCATGGTGTCGAGTTCGGCCTGCGAGCGCGCATACCAGTCGTCGTAGCGGTCCCGGCGCGGTTCCATCGCACGCTCTCCGAGGTTCAGCAGCAGGTCCAGACATCCCATGATGTAACGGATTTGGCATTCGGAGTGAAAGATCAGGCTGCCGCCGCTGGCCAGGTTGGTCCCCGGACCGTACATGCAGAAGAAATTCGGAAAATCCGGAATCGTGATGCCGAGATAGGCCGCGGGTCGTTGTCCCCAGGCCTCGTGCAGTTCGATTCCGTTGCGGCCGTAGATCTGGACCGAGGACAGCATGTCGTTGACCCGGAAACCGGTGGCGTACACCAGGATATCGGCGGGATAGCGGGTGCCGTCCACCGCGACCACCGCGTCCGATTCGAGGCGATCGATCGGGGTGCGAACGAGTTCGACGTGGTCGCGGGTGAGCGTGCGCAGCCAGCTGCCGTTGTCCTGCAGGGTCCGCTTGCCGGTGGCCGGGTAGTCGGGAATCACCTTGTCGAGCAGGTCGGGGTCGCCGTCGACCTGGCTTCGGTGAACATCATTCGGGCCAGGTCGTTGGCCGCGCTGACGGCGCGCTGCTGATCGGGCCAGTCGGGATCGACTTTGGCCGCGGCCAGGCCGGTGTCGCAGCCCGGCCAGAAGATCAGGAACCGGTACCAGCGGCCGTAGAACGGGAGGTGCCGCAGCGCCCACCGGACGCCGGGGCCCACCGCCTCGTGATAGTTCGGGTTGGGAAACATCCACTGCGCCGTGCGTTGAAAGACGGTGAGGCTCTTGACCTTGTCGGCGATGGCCGGGGCGACCTGGAAACCGGTGGCGCCCGCGCCCACGAGCGCGACGTGCTTCCCGTCGAGGTTCACGTCGTGATCCCAGCGGGCGGTGTGAAACGCCGGCCCGGCAAACGACTCGGCGCCGGCGAACTCGGGCACCAGCGGGGTGTTGAGCTGACCGACGGCACTGATGACCGCGCGGGCCCGCAGGGTCTCCTCGGCGCCGTCGGCACCTTGGATCCGGACGGCCCAACTGGCCGTGGCCTCCTGCCACGTCGCGTCGAGCACCCGGGTGTCGAACCGGACCCGTTCGGTGATCCGGTGCCGCGCCATCACGGACTGGAAATAGGCCTGCAGTTCGGGTTGCTGCGCGAAGTACTCCGTCCAGTGGTCGTCGGGCTCGAAGCTGTAGCAGTAGAAGTGGTTTCCGACGTCCACCCGCGCCCCGGGGTAGGTGTTCTCCCACCAGGTCCCGCCGACGCCGGAATTCTTCTCGATGACGGTGTAGGGAATCCCGGCCTGCTGCAGCCGGATCGCGGCCAGCAGTCCGGATTGCCCGCACCCGATCACCACCACCGGGAAGTCCGCCCGGTCCGTCGCGGGGGCCGAGGGGCGGGGGTCACGGCTGTCGCGACCGTCGAGTTCCATCTCCTCGAGCAGCATCGGGACGTACTCGTCGGGGACCTCGGCGCACACCAGCCAGTCCATCATCCGCTTGAGCAGCTCCGGGCCGATCGGCGCGGGCTCGGGGCAGCCGCGGTCGCGGTAGTCCCGGATGATGTCGAGCGCGAGCCGGCGGGCGGCGGTCTTGTCCGCTTCGGACAGGTAGCCCTGAACCTCGTTGAGGAACAACCCGGCCGGGCGCAGCGGACCGTCGAGCAGCGTCGGATCCCCGCTCATGTGCACGCACGACAGCAGCAGCGTGGGGATCGACACGTCCTCCAGCGCGGCGGCGATTTCGGCGTCGGAGCTGGCGAACGGCACACCGGCGTGCGGGTTGCGCATGCGCCGAGGCTAACCGATCACCGCGACGACGGTGAACAGACGCGCGAAAGTGTCTACTACGTGGTCTGCGGTTCGTCGGCCGCCTGCAGCACCACCAGGGCACGTCCCTCGACGATCACCGTGCTGCCCGCGGCCATGGTGGCGTCGCCGTGCCCGTTCTCCGGTACCGCGGTGTCGGTGACCACCTGCCAACGGTCGCCGAGTTCGGTGGGCGGCAGCGTGAACTCGATGGGTTCGTGGTGAGCGTTGAAGCACAGCACGAACGAGTCGTCGACGACGCGGTGGCCGCGCCGGTCCAGGCCGGGAATGCCCTGACCGTTGAGGTACACCGCGACCGATTTGCCGAACCCGGAGTCCCAGTCGTCGTCGGTCATCTCCGACCCGTCGGGCCGGAACCACGAGATGTCCGGCAGGCCCGTGGACCCGCGCTGACGCACCGGCCGGCCCGTGAAGAACCGGCGCCGACGGAACACCGGATGGTCGGCGCGCAGCGCGGACACCTTGCGGACGAACGCCAACAGGTCGGCGTCGGCCTGCTCCCAGTCGACCCAGGTGATCTCGTTGTCCTGGCAGTAACCGTTGTTGTTACCGCCCTGGGTGCGGCCGAGTTCGTCGCCGTGGCTGATCATCGGCACACCTTGGGAAAGCAGCAACGTGGTCAGGAAGTTGCGCTGCTGACGGGCCCGCAGTTCGGTGATCTCCGGATCGTCGGTGGGGCCCTCGACCCCGCAGTTCCACGACCGGTTGTGCGACTCGCCGTCGTTGTTGTCCTCGCCGTTGGCGTCGTTGTGTTTGTCGTTGTAGGACACCAGGTCTCGCAGCGTGAACCCGTCGTGTGCGGTGACGAAGTTGATCGATGCCACCGGTCGGCGCGCGGTGTGCTCGTAGAGGTCCGCCGATCCGGTCAGCCGGGACGCGAACTCGCCGAGGCTGGCGGCTTCGCCGCGCCAGAAATCGCGCATGGTGTCGCGGTACTTGCCGTTCCACTCGGTCCACTGCGGCGGGAAGTTGCCCACCTGATAGCCGCCGGGGCCCAGGTCCCAGGGTTCGGCGATCAGTTTGGTCTGGCTGACCGTCGGGTCCTGCTGGACGAGTTCGAAGAACGTACTCAGCCGATCCACGTCGTAGAACTCGCGGGCCAGCGTGGCGGCCAGATCGAACCGGAACCCGTCGACGTGCATCTCGGTCACCCAGTACCGCAGCGAATCCATGATCAGCTGCAACGAATGCGGATGCCCGACATTGAGACTGTTGCCGGTGCCGGTGTAGTCCATGTAGTACCGCTTGTCATCGTCGACCAGGCGGTAGTAGGCGGCGTTGTCGATACCGCGCATCGACACCGTGGGGCCGAGGTGATTGCCCTCGGCGGTGTGGTTGTAGACCACGTCGAGGATCACCTCGATGCCCGCCTCGTGCAGGGCGCGCACCATCACCTTGAAGTCCTGCACCTGACCGCCGGGGGTGGTGCTCGAGGAATACTTGGCATCGGGTGCGAAGAAGCCGATCGTGTTGTACCCCCAGTAGTTCGCCAACCCCTTGTCGATGAGCGTCGAGTCGTTGGCGAAGTGGTGCACGGGCATCAACTCGACCGCGGTAACCCCGAGCGAGGTGAGGTGGTCGATGATCGCGGGGTGCGCGATGCCGGCGTAGGTGCCGCGCGCTTGTTCCGGAATATCGGGGTGCGTCTGGGTGAGTCCCTTGACGTGGGTTTCGTAGATGACGGTATCGGCGTACTCATGCTGCGGCGGGCGGTCGTTGCCCCAGTCGAAATAGGGATTGGTCACCACCGACTTCGGCATGCTCGCCGCCGAATCGTCGTCATTGCGGCTGTCCGGGTCGCCGAAGTTGTAGCCGAACAGCGACTGATCCCAGTTGAAGTTGCCGTCAATGGCCTTGGAATAGGGATCGAGCAGCAGCTTGCTGGGGTTGCACCGGTGGCCGCTGCCCGGATCGTAGGGCCCGTGTACGCGGTAGCCGTAGCGCTGCCCGGACTCCACCCCCGGCAGAAACCCATGCCAGACGAATCCGTCGACCTCGGGCAGTTTGATGCGGGTCTCCCGCAGCCCGCCGGCGCCGTCGTCGTCGAACAGGCACAACTCGACCCGCTCGGCGACCTCGCTGAACAGGGCGAAGTTGGTACCCGACCCGTCATAGGTCGCGCCGAGCGGATAGGCCTTTCCCGGCCACACCTCAGTCACTGTCACCGGTGCTGAACTCGTCACGTTGTGCTTCACCCACTTCTCGTTTCCTGCGCGCACTGTGCACGCTTAAACGTAGCGAGTTCCCGCCGTCGCCGTGCGGTACACCATGACCACCAGCACAGATGCGGGCTGAGAGTTTCGTGAGGAAGTCGCCACGGGGAGCCGAAGTGCGTTAACCTTGGACCCAGGTTGAGTTCACAGCCGCCGGAACCGTCAGCAACACCTGGGTAACGAGCAGGCCCGAATTCCTGTGGTCGCCAGTGGCGCATCTCGAAACGACGCAGTCCGCAGTACGAATTTCGACTACTGACGGGACATCACATGTCTTCAATAACCAAAGCCCAAACCGAGCGACCGGTGGAATTTCGCACGGTGAACGTGCGCCACCGGTGGCTGGATCTCCACACCGCCGCGGTGAGCGCCCACGGTGAGATCGACGCCGCCAACGCAGAACGCTTCGGCGACTACGTGCTGGGTCTGGTACCGCACTGCAAGTTCCTGGTGGTGGATCTGTCAGGGCTGAAATTCCTTGGCACGCAAGGAGTTTCTGCGCTGCACCGCATCCAGGCCGAGCTCGCCGACACCGCGTGGGTGATCGTGTCGAGTCCGGCGGTGGCGCGTGCGCTCCGGGTCTGCGACCCGGCCGGTCAGTTGCTGAGCGCGGGATCGGTCGAGGCCGCGCTGGCGATACTGCGCGGCGACCACGAACCCGGACTGCACCTCGTCGCTCGGTAGCTCGCTCGGCAATTGCCGTCGCCGAAAAACGGTGCCGTCGACGCGGTGAATCGCCACGAACCCCGGAGAACTTAGCGCCGAACCTCCATACTCGAAAACGTGGACGTGACACTGCTGGCGCAAACTCCCGAAGGTGGCGGCGCCGCGATCGACGAGGTGATCGGACTGTCGGTCGCGGCCACGGTGGTGACGGTGGCCCTGCTCTGGATCGGCTACCAGCACCGGACCCGACGCATCACCTGGCTCAACAACCTCGCCGAGCGCCTCGGGCACCGGTTCAAACGCCCGCCGTGGGTGGCGCTGCAGATCCTGCTGTTCACCGCGACGCTGATCTGCGCGTTGTTCGGGTTCATCTGGGATGTCAGCTTGCACATCGGCAACGGCCGGGACTCCGGCCCGCTGGCCAACCCCGCGCACTACTTCATTTTGGTCGGCCTGTTCATGCTGTTCATCGCCGGCGCCTCGGCGGTGGTGTTGCCGTACGACAAACCGGGATCCTCGGCGGTACGCATCACCCGCACGTGGTACGCGCCGGTGGGCGGACTGCTCATGACCGTGTGCGGGCTGTACGCGCTGATCGGGTTCCCGCTGGACGACATCTGGCACCGCATCTTCGGTCAGGACGTCACGCTGTGGGGACCGACGCATCTGATGCTGATCGGTGGCGCCGGACTGTCCCTGATCGCCGTCCTGCTGTTGGAGTACGAGGGCCGACGGGCGATGGCGCAGCAGGCCGCCGAATCGGATGCCGAGGCGGCACCACCGCGGGACGGCAAGGGCATCGCGTTTCTGCGGTACCTGTCCTTCGGCGGCCTGGTGGTCGGCCTGTCGGTCTATCAGATCGAATACGACTTCGGTGTCGAGCAGTTCCGGCTGGTGCTGCAGCCCATGATGATCGCGGGCGCCGCCGCGCTGGCGCTGGTGGCCGCCCGCCTGGTCCTCGGACCCGGCGCCGCGATCGCCGCCGCCGTGCTGTCGGTGCTGCTGCGTGGCGCGGTGGCCCTGGTGGTGGGCCCCGGCCTGGGTGCGCCCATCAACTGGTTCCCGCTCTACCTCGGTGCCGCGGTTGTCGTCGAGGTGCTGGCCCTGACCCCGCTGCTCAAGCGCCACATCGCGTTCGGCGCGGTCTGCGGTCTGGCGGTGGGGACCGTCGGTCTGTGGCTCGAGTCGTTCTGGATCGCCGCGGTGTACCGCTACCCGTGGCCGATGAGCATGTGGCCGGAGGCGCTGGCGATGGCGGTGCCCGTGGCGGTGTTCATGGGCATCTGCGGTGCGATGTTGGCCATGGTGCTCACCGGCACACCGCTGCCCAGGCCCGCCGTCGGCATCGCCTGGGTGCTGTTGACGGTGCTGGCGATCGGCGGCGCGGTGGCCAATGGGCTGCGCCTGGAGGTTCCCGAAAACGCCTCCGCCGCAATCACCCTGACTGATCTCCCGGCCGATCCGGGCCAGCGGATGGTGTCGGCCGAGGTGCGGATCCAGCCCGCGGATCTGATCGGCGATGATCCCGAGTGGGTGACGATCCTGGCGTGGCAGGGCGGCCTGGAGAACGATCGCGGCCTGGTGGTCGACCGGCTGGAGCGGATCGAACCGGGGCAGTACCGCTCCACCCAGCCGATCCCGGTCTGGGGATCCTGGAAGGCGCTGCTACGGGTGCAAGACGGCCGCATCATGGCCGGCGTGCCGATCTTCCTGCCCGAGGATCCCGGGATCGGGGCCCCGGGGATGCCTGCCGAGGCGGCATTTACCCGCGACTTCGTTCCCGAAGTCACCATCCTGCAGCGGGAACGGAACTTCGACCACCCGTCGTGGCTGTTCGGGGTGGCATCGCTGGTGGTGCTCGTGTGCACGCTGCTGCTGATCGCGGCACTGACCTGGGGGGCCGGTCGGATCAACCGAAGCGATTCTGCCCCAGCGGGTCTGATGCCCCCGAAGCCGAAGGTCAAGCCGCGGTCGTGACAGCGTCGACGAGCTATCTGGCCGACCACACGCTGCTGTTGGCGCTGCCCGCGCTGGCCCCGGCCGTGGTGGTCGCCGGGGTGGTGCTGTTCGTGGCGATGCGAGACCGCCGCACCCCCGAGGACCCCGACCAAGCCGACGATTCTGACGAAAGCGACGAGCGATCATGGTGATTCGGGTGGGGGCGGTCCTCGCGTGCACGGTGCTGCTGGCGGGCTGCGGCGGCGCGCAGGAGACGACGGCTCCCGAGGCCGCCCAGTCCTCGGCGCCGGCCCCGGCGGAGTCCGCGCCGGCAGTCGAGCCGATCATCGTCGACGTCACCATCTCGCAGGGCATGGTGACGCCGGTCAACGAGACGCTGCAGGCGACGGCGGGAGAGCCGATCATGCTGCGGGTGGACAGCGATGCCGCCGACGAACTGCATGTGCATGCGGTGCCCGAGCACACGTTTGCGGTGCAGCCTGCCACGGATCAGGAGTTCACCTTCACGGTCGACGTGCCGGGTCGCGTCGAGGTGGAACTACATGATCTGGGACGGGTCGTCGCGACCATTCACGTGCGTCCGTGACGCTGCTGGCGCACGGGGTCGGCGGCTCCACGGATCTGCCCATCCCGTACACCTATGCGTTGATCGGCGCGGCGTGGGCGTTGACGCTGACGTTCGCGGTGGTGGCGCTGGCCTGGCGCACACCGAGATTCGATCCTGCCGCGCCCGGCCACCGGTTGCCGCGCTGGGTGGCCCGGCTGGTCGACTCGTCGGCCGTTCGCCTCGCGCTGGGTCTGTTGACGCTGGCCTTCGCGCTCTGGGTGGTGCTGGCCGCGGTCTTCGGCCCGCAGGACGCGCGCAATGCCCTGCCCGGCGCGTTCTACGTGTTGCTGTGGGTCGGGCTGGTCGCGGTCTCGGTGCTGGTGGGTCCGGTGTGGCGGGCGTTCTCCCCGCCGCGGACCCTGTGGCGGCTGGTGCGGGGCGACCGGACGACGGGGCTGCGCGCCTACCCCGCCGGCTGGGGGTATCGACCTGCGGCGCTGGGGTTGTTCGCCTTCGTGTGGTTGGAGCTCGCGAGCCCGAATCCGGGCGCCCTGTCCGCGATCAAGACGTGGCTGCTGTGCTACGTCGTCCTCGCGTTCGCCGGCGCCGCGCTGTTCGGGACCCGGTGGTTTGCCCGGGCGGACCCGTTCGAGGTGTACAGCATGGTCGCCTCGCGAGTGTCGCCGTTTCGCCGCA
The DNA here is from genome assembly GCF_963378095.1 of Mycolicibacterium sp. MU0053. NCBI lineage: Bacteria > Bacillati > Actinomycetota > Actinomycetes > Mycobacteriales > Mycobacteriaceae > Mycobacterium > Mycobacterium burgundiense. The sequence continues at coordinate 4,767,587 of NZ_OY726397.1, read as the reverse complement.
ATCCGGCCGGAAACCTGGTGGTGGGCAACCCATTCGATCACCTGCCGTCGCTGCCGGTTCGATCCGGCACGGTCGCGGTGTTGGCCGTGCTGCTCGGATCCACGGCCTTCGATAGTTTCTCCGCGATGCCGCAGTGGCGCGGGTTCGTCGAACGCCTCGCCGACGGCGGGTGGGCCGCGACCGCCGTGAACACCGCGGGCCTGATCGGGTTCATCGGCGCTGTCGCGACCACCTTCTGGTTCGCCGCGCGCGCCACCGGCGGCGTCGACCGGGCACAGCGCCGTGCCCTGCCGGGCCTGCTCGCGCACTCGCTCGTCCCGATCGTCCTCGGGTACGTGTTCGCGCATTACCTGTCGTATCTGATCGAGCGCGGTCAGCAGACCCTCATCGCGCTGGCCGATCCGCTCGATCGCGGCTGGAACCTGCTGGGGCTCGGCAACGCCGAGGTCAGCTACCTGCTGTCGATGCATCCCACCGTGCTGGCCACCCTCAAGGTTGCCGGTGTGGTCGTCGGCCACATGGCCGGGGTGATCGCGGCGCACGATGCGGCGTTGCGGCTGCTGCCCAAGCGGCATCAGCTCACCGGTCAGTTGGCGATGATGGTGGTCATGGTGGCCTACACGTTCACGGGTCTCTATCTGCTGTTCGGCGGATGACGAGCGATGCCTCGGTTGGACCCGCGATGGCGGCAACGCGACGGCGTCACCTGCGGTCCGACCGTGGCGATCGTGGCCGCGGCGGCACTCGACCCCGACTACGCCGACCGGCTGGCCGCTCCCGAATGGTTTGCCGCCGAACAGGGGCGGCTGCATCGTCGACTCAACCGCTGCTGGCCGCGGGCGCTGGGCACCACGCCGAGGGGCATGGCCGCGGCACTGAACGCCCACAGCGCCCGCCAGTACCGCTGGCGCCTGGCCTGGCCGCGCCGGGACCGGCTGCTGGAGGTACGCGAGGCGGTGCTGCTGGGCTGGCCGGTTCCCATGCTGGTGGGTAACACGATCCCGCGGCACTGGGTGTTGTTGACGGGCTGGCGCGAGGACGGATTCCGTTGCTATGAACCGTCATCCGGCCAGACGCTGCGCGTGAGCGCCGATCAGATCCGGGGTGCGAGCCTGGCCGGGATGGGTTTCCGGCGGCCGCTGGCCTTCGTGCTGCCGGTGCGGCCCTTCAGCTGACCAGACCGACGCAGGCGCGCACCGCCGCATCGGCGATCCCGCGGATGTCTTCGCCGTCCTCCATGGTGTGGGCGGTGAGTTCCCGCAGCCCACCGAGCAGGATCAAGGCGGTCTGGCGCTGCACGGGCCGCAGACCGGCCCGGCTGAATCCGGGACCGGCCGTCATCTCGATCAACAGATCGATGAAGCGGTCCATCCCGCGGCGCTGCACCGGTCGGGCGGCGTCGCCGAGTGCCGGGAACTCCCGGATCCACGTCAACGTCAGCGCCGGATGCGCCTCGATGGCGGTGATGTAGGCGTCGATCGCCTGCTCGACCTGCGTGCGCCAGTCGGCCTCGGGATCGACTGCCGCGCGGATGCCGGCGATCGTGCGGATGTTGTCGACGTCGAGCAGTTCCAGCAGACAGTCGTCCTTGCTGGCGAAGTGCGCGTAGAACGTGCGCTTCGACGTCTTGGCATGTCGCACGATGTCGGCCACCGTGGTGTCGCGGTAGCCGCGTTCGTTGATCGACCCCGACAAACCCTCGAAGAGTCGGTGGCGGAACGGGTCGTCGCCGACGGGGTCCACCTCGGTGGACGCGACGGTTCCGGCGGTCATGACTCTCCCTACGACCCTTGCCACGGTTGGTACTTACCGGTACCGTACTCCACACCACCGCGGTACGCGTCGGTACCGTCGCGGAGTTTGGAGGCGCGCCATGACCGAAACCACCGTCGATCCCGCAGTCGTGGAGTCGATCAAGCTGCCACCCGCACCGCGCCTGCCCACTCTGGTGCAGGGCATCGGCTACGGGTTCTTCCGGCGGCAGGTCATCGACGCGATGACCGCGCGGTACGGCGAGGCCTTCCGGCTGCGGGTACCGCTGTTCGGCGACATGGTCGTGGTCACCGATCCCAGCCTGGTCAAGCAGGTATTCACCGCCAGCACCGACGATCTGGGCAACATTCAGCCCAATCTGAGCCGAATCTTCGGGCCGGGTTCGGTCTTCGCTCTCGACGGAGCCGAGCATCGACGGCGGCGCAAGCTGTTGACGCCGCCTTTCCACGGCAAGGCGATGAAGAAGTACGAGAAGATCGTCGAAGAGGAAACCCTGCGCGAATCGGCGTCCTGGCCGCATGGCCGGGAGTTCGAGACCCTCGAGCCGATGATGCGGATCACGCTGAACATCATCCTGCGGGCGATCTTCGGCGCCGACGGCGCGGAGCTGGAGACGCTGCGCCGGATCATTCCGCCCTGGGTGACGCTGGGTTCGCGCGCCGCCGTGCTGCCCACCCCGGAGCGCAACTACGGCCGCTACACCCCCTGGGGACGGTTGGCGAACTATCGCCGGCAGTACAACGAAACCGTCAACGTGCTGATCGATCAGGTGAAGAACGATCCCCGCTTCGACGAGCGCACCGACGTGCTGGCGCTGCTGCTGCGCAGCACCTACGAAGACGGAACTCCGATGTCCGCCAGCGAGATCGGCGATGAACTACTGACCCTGCTCGCCGCCGGCCACGAGACCACCGCCTCGACCTTGGCGTGGGCGTTCGAACGGATTTCGCGCCACCGCGAGGTGCTCGACAAGCTGGTGGCCGAGTCCGCCACCGACGGCAATCAGTATCGGCAGGCCACCATCCTGGAGGTGCAGCGCAACCGCACCGTCATCGACTTCGCGGGCCGGCACGTCTATGCGCCGTCGTTCGAGTTGGGGCAGTGGCGGATTCCGCGCGGGTACTCGGTGACCGTCGCGATCGGCCGGGTGCATGCCAATGCCGACGAATTCCCGGATCCCGACCGCTTCGATCCCGACCGCTTCGTCGGGGAGCGGCCCAACGTGATGGCCTGGATTCCGTACGGTGGCGGCACCCGGCGCTGTGTCGGTGCCGCCTTCGCCAACATGGAGATGGATGTGGTGTTGCGAACCGTGCTGCGCCACTTCACCATTGCGACCACCGATCGACCCGGCGAGAAATGGCATTCGCGCGGCGTGGCGTTCACGCCCAAAAAGGGTGGACGGATCACGGTGTTGCGTCGCGATTAGGCCGACCATCGTGCGGGCGCGCGGTCGGACATGCGACGATCGAGGACGTGACTGACGCGATCGCCGATGCGATGAATCAGGGGATGGCGACCACCATCCCGATCGCCCACCAGATGGGTGTCCGGATTGTCGAGGCACGGCGCGGATTTGCGGCCGCCACGGTGCCGGCAGCGGGCAACGGCAACCACTTCGGGGTGGTCTACGCCGGGGTGCAGTTCACGGTGGCCGAGATCCTCGGCGGGGCCATCGCGTTAACGAGTTTCGACGCGACCAAGTACTTCCCGCTGGTCAAGAACCTCGACATCAAGTTCGTCGGGATGGCGTCAACCGACCTGCGCGCGGAGGCCGGTCTGGACTCCGACACCATCGACCGGGTTGCGGCCGAGGCCGCCGACAACGGCAAGGCCGACTACCGGCTGGACGCCGTCGTCACCGATGCCAATGGTCAGACGGTGGCCACGACGCACGGGCTGTATCAGCTGCGCGCGCACGGGAAATAGGGCTCACAGCGCGCCATCGGCGACCAGCCGGTCGAGTTTGGCATAGCCCTCGTTGACCCCGGTCTCCATCCCGGATGCCAGCCAGGCGTCGCGGCCCTCGAAGCTGTCCACCAGCGACTGCGCGTGCAACCGAGTCCGGCCGTCACCGAGGTCCTCGAACCGCAGCGTCTCCAGCGACACCTCGTCGGGCATGCCTTCGTAGGTGAAGGTCTGCACTATTCGGTCCGGGCCCACGGTGTGGAAGCAGCCGCGGAAGCCGTACTCCTGCCCGTCCTGGCTGGCGACATAGCGCCAACAACCGCCGTCGCGGGCGTCCCACTCGAGGATTCGGTTGACCATGCCCTCGGGCCCGACCCAGCGGATGAACAGTTCCGGGTCGGTATGCGCCTTGAGCAACTGTGCCGGTGTCGCGTTGAAATCGCGGGTGATTCGAATGACGGGAACATCGGTGGCCGCTTCGATCGCGGCTTCGGTGGCTTTCATGAGACCTTTCCTTTGCGCCGTGGGGCAGTGGCGGCCGGGGCGTCGTCCTGCATGTCCGCGAGCACCGCATCCAGGCGCCGGTAGCGCTCCTCGGCCCGGCGGCGGTAACGCTCGATCCACTTGGTCATCAGGTCGAACACCTCGGCCTCCAGGTGGACGGGCCGGGTTTGGGCGTCCCGACTCCGGGTCACCAGGCCGGCGTCCTCGAGCACCTTCAGGTGTTTGGAGACCGCCTGCAAACTGACGTCGTAGGGGGCGGCGAGTTGGCTGACCGTGGCGTCGCCGGCGGTCAACCGGGCGACCACGTCCCTGCGGAGGGGATCGGCCAACGCGGCGAACACCTTTGACAGCTGATCGACCATTCCACTTCCTCAACTAATTGGTTGAATACGCCTCCAGTGTCGCGCTGCGGGTCCCGGGTTGTCAACCCTTTGGTTGAATACGGATTTTGGGCAGCCGGGATCCTGGCTCGAGATTGCATCCAGGGCGGCGACATTGCGCCTGCGGCGGGAAATTCGCCGCGTAATCGCCACCACGACAATCTCGTTGCCAGCAATGCAATCTCGACGCGCCCGCTCGCGGAACGGGCGGGGGAGCTTAGACCGTGGACCGCTTGGGCAGCTTCCAGCCGGGCCGCGGGTAGTGGCAGGTGTAGCCGTTGGGGATGCGCTCGAGGTAATCCTGATGCTCGGGCTCGGCCTCCCAGAAGTCCACCGCGGGGGCCACCTCGGTGACCACCTTGCCGGGCCACAGACCCGAGGCGTCGACGTCGGCGATGGTGTCCTCGGCGACCTGCTGCTGCTCATCGTCGAGGTAGAAGATGGCCGACCGGTAGCTGGTGCCCACATCGTTGCCCTGGCGGTCCTTGGTGCTCGGATCGTGGATCTGGAAGAAGAACTCCAGGATGTCGCGGTAGCTGGTCTGGGCCGGGTCGAACTCGATCTCGATGGCCTCGGCGTGACCGGGGTGATTGCGGTAGGTCGGATTGTCGTTCTGACCGCCGGTGTAGCCGACGCGGGTTGAGACCACCCCGGGTTGCTTGCGGATCAGATCCTGCATCCCCCAGAAGCAGCCTCCGGCCAGGATCGCCCTCTGATAGTCGGCCATATGCCCGTCCTTCCTCTAGGTCGTCACGCTGGGTCTTCATCCATTGTGCGCGTCGGCGCTACCGTGGAGCCATGCGCGTCCTTGCCGTGATGGCCGCACTCCTGCTGGCGCTGTGCACCGCACCGCTGGCGACGGCCCACCAGAACAACGACGAGACCATCGCTATTCCGGAGGGCGATCCCGCCGCCCCCGGGCAGGCATTCGTCGACGACCCGTCGATCCGCAACCCGCACCCGCTGGCCATCGAGTTCTTCACCCGGACCGCGGACCCCGCCGAGGTGCGACTGTTCTTCACCACCGGGGTCCCGCAATGCCACGGCGTGCACGCGACGGTGCGCGAAACTCCCGAGGCGGTGATCGTCGATCTGCTCGGCGGCACGCCGCCGCAGGCGTTGAACCAGGCGTGCATCATGCTCGGCGTGACCGGCACCCTCGAGGTCCCGTTGCACGCCCCGTTGGGCGAGCGCGCCGTGCTCGCGCCGAAGGTCGACAAACCGCAGTAGAACGTGTTCTAGTCTGGGTGTGACACGCCCTACATTCACCCGCGATGAGCTCGTCGCGGCCTTCGGGACGTTCGAACAGACCGTTGCCCGGGCCGCCGAAACCCAGGACTGGGATGTCTGGGTCGAGCACTACACCGACGACGTCGTCTACGTCGAACACGCCGCCGGCACCATGCACGGCCGCGACGAGGTGCGCACCTGGATCCGCCGCACCATGTCGACGTTCCCGGGCAGCTACATGGTCTCGTTCCCGGCGCTGTGGACGGTGATCGACGAACCGACCGGACGGGTGATCTGCGAATTGGACAACCCCATGCGCGACCCGGGCGACGGCACCGTCATCACTGCCACCAACATCTCGATCGTCACCTACGCCGGCGACGGCAAATGGTGCCGGCAAGAAGACATCTACAACCCGTTGCGGTTCCTGAGTGCCGCGATCAAGTGGTGCCGCAAGGCCGAGGCACTCGGCACGCTCGACGACGAGGCCGCCGCCTGGTTCCGCACACACGGTCAACGCGTGGGCACGGCGTCATGAGCGCACCGAAACTGGTCATCGGCGGCAACGGCTTCCTGGGCTCGCACGTCACCCGAGCGCTGGTGGCCGCCGGCGACGACGTGCGCGTCACGGTGCGTGCGGGCGCCAACACCGCCGGCATCGACGATCTACCGGTCACCCGGTTCGTCGGCGACATCTTCGACGTCGACACCATCCGCGAGGCCATGACCGGCTGCGCCGTCGTCTACTACTGCGTGGTCGACGCGCGGGCCTGGCTCCGCGACCCGGCGCCGCTGTTTCGCACCAACGTAGAGGGGTTGCGCGGCGTGCTCGAGGTGGCCGCCGAGCTGGCCGCGGCGGGCACGCTCGAGAAGTTCGTGTTCACCAGCAGCTACTCGACCGTCGGCCGCCGGCAGGGCCGGGTGGCCACCGAGGACGACTTGATCGACCGCGGCCGGCTGACCGCCTACGTGCGGTCTCGGGTGCAGGCCGAAGACCTGGTGATGCAGTACGCCCGCGAGCGCGGCGTGCCCGCGGTGGCGATGTGTGTGTCCACCACCTACGGCGGCCGCGACCACGGCATGACCCCGCAGGGGGCGCTGGTGGCCGGCACGGTGTTCGAGAAGCTGCCGTTCGTGCTCGACAAGATCTCGCTGGAGGCGGTCGGGATCGAGGACGCAGCGGACGCGATGATCCTGGCCGGTGCGCGCGGCCGGGTCGGGCAGCGCTACCTGATCTCGGAGCGGATGATCAGCAACCGCGAGGTGATCCGGATCGCCGCCGACGAGGCCGGGGTGGTGGCGCCGCGACGCTCGGTGCCGGTCCCGGTGCTCTATGCGATGGGGGCGCTGGGCTCGGTGCGGGCCCGACTGCGCCGCACCGACCAACAGCTGACGCTGGAATCGGTGCGGCTGATGCGCGCCGAGGCGCCGGTGGACTGTGGTAAGGCCCGCCGCGAGCTGGGCTGGCAGCCCCGCCCGGTGGAGGACTCGATCCGGGCAGCGGCGCGGTTCTGGGCCCAGATGCGCTCGGCTCGGCGTAAATCCCGCGCCGAGAGTTGAGTTGTTCGCGGGCCTACTCGCGAAACGCGTACAACAATCCAACTCTCGGCGAATACGTCAGCGTTCGGCGCGCTCCTTGAGCCGGGCCAGCGTGGCCCGGATGTGCTCGGCGTTCGCCGCATCGCGGTCGTGCACGCCGGTGGCGTAGCCGGCGACCTTGCGGAACCAGCCGGGCCGCTGATCCCAGGTGCTCTCGACCACCCGGCAGGCGCCGTCGGCGGGGATGATCTCGTAGCGCCAGTGCGCCACCGGGATCACCAGGCTGCGCACGTCGAAGGCGAACGCCTTGCCCGGCGCCGCTTCGGTGACCGTGCAGGTGGTGGTCCACGTCCGGCTCCCGTTGCGGTTGCTGCCCTTGAACACCGCGCCGGGGCGGGCCGAGTCACCCCGCTGCCAGCTCATCGCGGTGGTCTCGGAGGCCAATTCGGCCAGCGTCGACAGGTCGGTGATGAGTTGGTAGACGGCATCGGGAGCCGCGGAGATGGTGACCTCGGCGGTCGCTGCGGGTACTGCTTGCTGTGCCATGGCTGCAGTGTAGGGAACTGGGACGGGCCGCCACGCGTTGCAGGTGGCATGGCCGAGCGTCCCGTCAAAGCACCCACTGCCGAGCATCCGATCAGCATTGCCCCCACCGCGGGTCGGGTGGTGGTGCGTGTCAACGGCGACGTCGTCGCCGACAGCCGATCTGCGTTGACCCTGCAGGAGTCGACTTACCCTGCGGTGCAATACATTCCGCTTTCCGACGTGAACCAGCAGCTGCTGCGGCGCACCCAGACCGTCACCTATTGCCCGTACAAGGGGGAGGCGGGCTATTTCAGCGTGGCGGGCGAGCACGTCGTGGTCGACGACGCGGTGTGGTTTTATCCGCAGCCGTATCCGGCGGTCGCGGCGATCGCCGAGCATGTCGCGTTCTACCCCGACAAGGCCCAGATCACGATCAGTCCGGAATAGCGCCGAAGACCTCACCGAACAGTCGGGTGTCGCAGTACTCCCGCAGCGAGACGATCAATCCGTCGTGCATGTCGAAGATGAATGCGACCGGGCTGTCGTAGCGCACCCCGTCGCTGTTGACCCCGTCGTGCTGGGCCTCCACGACCACGCTCTCGCCGTCATTGAGGCAGCGCACCAGGTCGAAGTGCAAGACGAGGGACTCGCGGGCGCGCTCGGTGATGCGACGCAGTTCGGCCTTGTCGTAGGTGCGTCCGGTGGCGTTGGTCCAGTAGGTGAAGTCTTCGCTGAGCAGTCCGAAACCCTCGTCGAGGTCGCCCTCGGCGCTGAGCGTCTGCAGAAACATCCAGGCCTGCTCGGCTTGCGGGTCGTCGAACGGCGTCATCACGTGGCTCATCCTGACCGTTGACGCCGATGTCGTCAACGGTGGCTAGCCTGGCTGGCATCGACACCGACGGCCTGATCCGCATCGTCACCTTCCCCGGACCGGTGAGTCCGGGCGCGACGCTGTCCCCGTTGCGGCGCGGCCCGGGGGATCCGACATTCCAGTTCGGGGCCGACGGCGCGATCTGGCGGACCAGCCTGCTGGAGTCGGGGCCGGTGACGGCGCGCATCGAGCGCAGTGGGCCGTCCGCGGTCCGCGCCCAGGCCTGGGGCGACGGCGCACCGGAGTTCATCGAGGCGCTGCCGCGCCAGCTCGGTGCCGACGACGACTGGTCGGAGTTCGAGCCGTCGCATCCGCTGGTGGCCAGGGCCGCTCGGCTGGCTTCACACCTGCGGCTGGGCCGCACCGACCGGGTGCTCGAGGCGCTGATCCCGGCGGTGCTCGAGCAGCGGGTGCCCGGTGTCGACGCGTTCCGGGCCTGGCGGACGCTGGTCGCCAAATTCGGCACCGACGCACCGGGCCCGGCCCCGGCTCGGATGCGGGTGTTCCCTGCCGCGCAGGTCTGGCAACGCATTCCGTCCTGGGAGTTCCACCGGGCCAACGTCGATCCGGGCCGGGCCCGCACCGTGGTCGGGTGCGCCCGGCGTGCGGTCGCCCTGGAACGGTTGGCCACCCGGTCGCCGGCGCAGGCGCGCGCCGCGATGACTGCACTGCCCGGGGTCGGGGTGTGGACGGCCGCCGAGGTGGCCCAGCGGGCGTTCGGCGACGCCGACGCGCTGTCGATCGGGGACTACCACCTCTCGAAGATGATCGGTTGGACGCTGGTCGGCCGACCGGTCGACGACGACGCCATGGTCGAACTGCTGGAACCGATGCGCCCGCACCGGCATCGGGTGGTCCGGCTGCTGTACGTCAGCCGGTTGGCCCAGGAACCCCGCCGCGGCGCGCGGCTGCCGGTGCAGAACATCCGTGAGCTGTAGTGGTTGACAACGGCGGTGTCCGGGTATGCCGTCCTCCGACCATTGAAGGAGGAATGATGCCCAGCCAATACACCGTCCCGGGCCTGACCGACAAGAAGGCCGCGCAGATCGCGGAGGTGCTGCAGCGCAAATTGAGCACCTACAACGATCTGCATCTGACGCTGAAGCATGTGCACTGGAATGTGGTGGGCCCGAACTTTATCGGCGTTCACGAGATGATCGACCCGCAGGTCATGCTGGTGCGCGGCTATGCCGACGAGGTGGCCGAGCGCATCGCCACGCTGGGCTTCTCGCCGGAGGGGACCCCCGGTGCCATCTGCCGTGACCGCGACTGGGACGACTACTCGGTGGGCCGCGACACCGTGCAGGCCCATCTGGCCGCCCTCGACCTGGTGTACACCGGAGTGATCGAGGACGTGCGCAAGGGTATTTCGGAGGTCGAGGATCTCGACCCAATCACCGAGGACATCCTGATCTCCCACTCCGCCGAACTCGAGAAGTTCCAGTGGTTCGTCCGCGCGCACCTGGAGAACTCCGGTGGCGAGTTGCCGCACACCGGCAAGCGCACCGAAAAAGGTGCCGCCAGCAAGGCGCGGTCCAGCAAGTAGCTAACGCGCGGCGGATCCGGGCGGCAGCACTCCCGCGCGTTCGGCCGCGGCCGCCTCCCGGTCCAGCCGCTGCGCCTGGTAGATCGACACATTGGTGCGGGAGATCAACAGGTAGGCCAGCCCGACGGCGATGATGGCGGCCGGGATGACGGCGAACGATCCCGTCATCTCGGCCACCATGATCATCACCGCCAGCGGCGCGTGCGCGACGCTGCCGAAACAGGCCATCATCGCGATGACGATGAACACCCCGGGCCCGGCGGGCAGCGCCGGAGCGCCCGCCGCTTCCGCCAGGCGCCACATCGCCGCGCCGACAAAGCATCCGATCACCACACCGGGCCCGAAGATGCCGCCCGATCCGCCCGTGCCGATCGACAGCGAGGTCGCCACGATCTTGGCCACCGGCAGGACCACCACAATCCACAACGGCATCGCCAGCAAGGTGGCCTCGTCGGCGGCCAGCTGCACCCAGCCGTAGCCGCTGGACAGGATCTGCGGAATCGCCAACGCCAGCAGTCCCACCAGCAAACCGCCCAGCGCCGGCTTCAGCACCGCGCCGCCGGGGAGCCGAATTCGGTTCGACAGCTGCACCGTGGCGTAGAACGTGCGGGCATACAGGTAACCTATTGCCGCGCACACGATTCCGAGGAGCAGGAACCACGGCAACTGCATCGGGTCGAAGACATAGTCGGTCACGATCTGACCGAACAGCGGTTCGAATCCCAACACCGAGCCGTAGACGGCGTAGGCCGTGCCCGAGGTGATGAAACCCGGGATCAGCGACCGATAGTCGAAGTCCTGCCGGTAGATGATCGACGCCGCGAGCACCGCGCCGCCCAGCGGCGCCCCGAAGATGGCCCCGATGCCCGAGCCGATGCCCATCGAGACCGCGACGCGGCCATCGGCGTCGGACAGGTTGAGCCAGCGGGTCAGCAGCGAGCCGAATCCCGCGGAGATCTGTGCGGTGGGTCCCTCCCGGCCGCCGGATCCGCCCGAGCCGATGGTCAGCGCACTCGCGACCATCTTCACCAGCACGACGCGGCCGCGGATGGCGCGCGGATCGGTGTGGACGGCCTCGATGGCGTCGTCGGTGCCATGCCCCTGGGCCTCGGGGGCGAACTTCGTGACGATGGCCGCCGAGACCAGCGCGCCCAGCGTGGTCACCACCGGGATGGCCCAGGCTCGGGAGAACCCCGACGAGCCGGGGTTGCCGCCGTCGCCGTAGGCGGTGGGCACGTCGTAGGCGGCGAGGTGGCCCAGCAGAAAGTCGGTGGTGTACTTCAGGGCGAGGTAGAACGTCACGGCGCCGAGACCGGCGATGACGCCGATGGCGACGCCGAGGATCAGCCACTTGCGTAGATAGCCGGCATTGCGCACGACCGCGCCCGGTCCGGCAGCGGTCTCGGGTGGGCCCTCGGCGTGCGCCATGAGCCGGATGCTACTGCCGCGGCACCACCGCGGTCGGTTAACCGCCGGGGCCGTCAGCGGATGCGGTGCTCCACCTCGCCGATGTCGTCCAACGTCAATCGCAGGGTGTCGCCGGAACTCAGCCAGTTCCCGGTCTCCATTCCCGAGCCGCCGGGCAGTGTTCCGAGCCCGAACAATTCGCCGGGCAATAGCTGCTCATCGCGCGAGGCATGCGCGAGCACCTCGCCGACGGTCCATTGCAGGCCCGCGCTGTTGACCCGGCTCACGGTGCGCCCGTTGAGTTCGACCGCGCCGGTCAACGCATCGAGGCGAGGCAGGATCTCGTCGGCGGTCACGACCGTGGTCGACATCGAGGACAGGAAGTGTTTGGACTTCTGCGGTCCCATCCCGCTGGACATCTCGGCGCGTTGCACATCCCGCGCGCTGAAGTCGTTGACCAGCACAAAGCCGCCGACCGCGGCGGCGGCCTCACTCGGTGTGGCGTTGTACAGCGGTGCGGCCAGGACGAATCCGATCTCGAGTTCGAAGTCCAGGGCCGTGGAGTAGTCGGGGCAGGCGACCGGGGTGCCGCTGGGCACGATGGTCATCGCGTTGGACATGTAATAGATCGGCTGCTGGTAGAAGAGCGTCCTGGGCTTGAAGGCGGGAAACGTTCTGTGCGTGAGCTTTTCGTAGGTATTGGTGATCCGCGCCGTCCAAGGATGGAACCGGTTGATCATGCCGCGGGCCGCGGCGGTGTTGTGCTGTTCGGACAGCAGAAAATCCCGGAACGACAGCGGCGTGAACGGCAGCACCGCGTCGGTGTCCTGCAGATGCCGGTCGGCGGTGGCGAGCTCCCACTCGGCGCTGAACGCAGCGGGGCCCAGTGGCGACGGCCCCGCGAGTGCGCGCCACTGCGTACCGTCGAGTTCCTGCAGTTCAAGTCCGGCTGTGGTGCGTACCCTTCGCAGTTTCATCGCATGATTGTCGCGGGGTCGGCGGGGCTGTGCATATACCCCCATGGGGTATATGATGGGGGCTATGACCGAATCCGGCCGGACGACGCATGCCCCGCACCCCGAACACCGCCCCGACGAAGACCCAGGACACGGACACGCCGGGCATGACCATGCCGGGCACGGACACGCCGGGCACGGGGACCATGTGGCGGAGTTCCGCCGGCTGTTCTGGGTGATGTTGGTGCTGGCGATCCCGACGGTCGCGATGTCGGGGATGTTCGCGATGATCGTGGGTTATCAGATACCCGTCTTCCCCGGTTCCCGGTGGGTCGCGCCGGTTCTCGGCACCGTGATGTACCTGTGGGGTGGACGGCCGTTCCTCACCGGGGCCGTCAGTGAAATCCGTTCCCGCGCACCGGGAATGATGCTGCTGATCGGATTGGCGATCACGGTCGCGTTCCTGGCGTCGTGGGGCGCGAGCCTCGGAGTGCTGGATCACCAGCTGGAGTTCTGGTGGGAGCTGGCGCTGCTGATCGTGATCATGCTGCTCGGGCACTGGATCGAGATGCGGTCGCTGGCACAGACCACCTCGGCGCTGGACTCGTTGTCGGCGCTGCTGCCCGATCAGGCCGAACGCATCACCGGCGAGACGCTGGAGACCGTGGCGCCGGTCGAGCTGCGGGTCGGGGACCTGGTGCTGGTGCGCCCCGGCGGCCGAATTCCGGCCGACGGGCGGATCCGCGACGGTGTCGCCGAGCTGGACGAGTCGATCGTCACCGGAGAATCGCGTAGCGTGCGGCGTGGCGTCGGCGACAGCGTGGTCGCCGGCACCACAGCCACCGACTCGGCCCTGCGCGTCGAGGTCACCGCGGTGGGCGACGACACGGCGCTGGCCGGGATTCAACGGCTGGTGACCGAGGCGCAGAATTCGTCCTCCCGCGCGCAGCGACTGGCCGACCGGGCCGCGGGCTGGCTGTTCTGGTTCGCCCTCGGTGCCGCCCTGCTCACCGCCGCGATCTGGGGTGTTCTCGGCCTGCCCGACCAAGCCGTCATCCGCGCCATCACGGTGCTGGTCATCGCCTGCCCGCACGCGCTGGGCCTGGCGATCCCGCTGGTGGTCTCGATCGCGACCGAGCGGGCCGCCCGGGGCGGCGTCCTGGTCAAGGATCGGCTGGCGCTGGAGCGGATGCGCACCGTCGACGCCGTGTTGTTCGACAAGACCGGGACCCTGACCAAGGGGGAGCCGGCGTTGATCGGCGTATCCGGCGGAGATGACGTGCTGGCGCTGGCGGCGGCGGCCGAACTGCCCTCCGAGCATCCCTTGGCCCGGGCCATCGTCGCCGCGGCCCGCGAGCGCGGGCTGACCATCCCGGCGGCGACCGCGTTCACCTCGTCGGCGGCGGTCGGTGTGACGGCCACGGTCGACGGCCGCGAGATCCGGGTCGGCGGGCCGAAGCTGCTCGAGGAGACCGGCATTGCGCCGCCGCCCCACGAAATGCCGGCCCACGCGACGGTGCTGCACGTCCTCGCCGATGGGCAGGTGCTCGGCGTGCTGGCGTTGGCCGACGAGGTGCGGCCAGAGTCGGCACAAGCGATCAATGCGCTGCACCGGCTCGGCAGTGCGGTGGTGATGATCACCGGGGACGCCGAAAGCGTGGCCCGATCGGTCGCCGCCGAACTTGGTATCGACCGGGTGTACGCGCAGGTGCGTCCCGAGGACAAGGCCGCCAAGGTGGTCGAACTGCAGGCCGAGGGCCGGGTGGTGGCCATGGTCGGCGACGGCGTCAACGACGCCCCGGCGCTGGCGCAGGCCGACGTCGGCATCGCGATCGGCGCGGGCACCGACGTCGCGATCGCCTCCGCCGGAGTGATTCTGGCCAGCTCGGATCCGCGTTCGGTGGTCTCGGTGATCGAGCTGTCAAAGGCCAGCTACCGCAAGATGCGGCAGAACCTGTGGTGGGCCGCCGGCTACAACCTGATCTCGGTGCCGCTGGCGGCCGGCGTGCTGGCGCCGGTCGGGTTCGTCATGCCGATGTCGGTGGGAGCGCTGCTGATGTCGCTGTCGACCGTGGTGGTGGCGCTCAACGCCCAGCTGCTGCGCCGCTTGGATCTGCGTCCGGAGGTCGTTGTCCGCTAGCGTGGCAGCAGCGACGGCACAACAGGGGGCCCGGATGTCGAAGTCGGATCGCGTTGCCGAGGGTGGCGCATGGTTATTGGAGAACGGTCACCGGGCGCTGCTGGCGCTGACCGGCGGCAGATTTCCCCGCACGGTGATGGGCATGCTGACCGTCGAACTTCACACGGTGGGGCGCAAATCGGGCAAGCCGTACGCCAATCTGCTGACCAGCCCGCTGCACGACGACGACCGCGTGGTGCTGGTCGCGTCCAAGGGCGGCCACACCGATCACCCGGACTGGTACAAGAATGCGCTGGCCAATCCGGACGTGAGCCTGACTATCGACGGGGCCACCGTGCCGATGCGGGCCCGCGCCGCGACTGCCGAGGAGCGCGCCGAACTGTGGCCGACGGTGGTCAAGACCTACCAGGGCTACGCCGGGTACCAGCGCAACACCGACCGCGAGATCCCGCTGCTGATCTGCGAACCCCGCCCGTCGGCCTAGCGGGGTTCAACCTCGGTGCTTTGTCGTCAGGCGTCGAGGTCCTGCTCGACCAGCCCGGCGATGGTGTTGAGCGCGGCCTCGTCGTCGGAGGCCACGGTCACCGACGCGCCCTTGCCCGCGCCGAGGGTCATGATCATCAGCGCGGATCCGGCGTCGACGGGGTCGCCGCCGTCCATCGACAGGGTCACCGGCACACCGGCTTTCTCGACGGCCTCGGCGATGATGGCGGCCGGACGGGCGTGCAGGCCGACGGCTGATCCGACGATCACGGTCTTGCTGTGCATGCGGGGTGCTCCTTTGGGTTGTGCCGAAATCGACGCTATGGAGATGTCTACTCGAACTATGCGGCCGAAAGGGGAGTTTGGGCCAGGGATCGGGTGGCGCTGAACTGCTTGGCGGTGACGACCGCCAGTGCCGCGACGACGGTCCCGGCGACCAGGGCGACCAGGAACCACAACAGGTTGCCGATCGCGAAGAACACGAAGATGCCGCCGTGGGGCGCGCGCAGCGTCACGTCGAACGCCATGATCAGCGCGCCGGTCACCGCGCCCCCGGCCATCATCGACGGGATCACCCGCAGCGGGTCCGCCGCCGCGAACGGGATGGCCCCCTCCGAGATGAAGGATGCACCCAACAGCCATGCGGCGCGGCCATTTTCGCGTTCGGGCTCGCTGAACAGCCGGGGCCGCACGGCCGTGGCCAGCGCCATCGCCAGCGGCGGCACCATGCCGGCCGCCATCACCGCGGCCATGATGCGCAGCGACGACGGGTCGGCGACGTTGAGTCCGACGGTGGCGAATGCGTAGGCGGCCTTGTTGACCGGGCCGCCGAGGTCGAAGCACATCATCAGCCCGAGGATGACGCCCAGGATGATCACCGAGGTCCCGGTCATCCCGCTCAGCCAGTTGGTCAGGCCCTCCTGGATCGCCGCGAGCGGGCGCCCGAGCAGCAGGAACATCAGCAGTCCGACGATCAGCGACGCGAACAGCGGGATGATGACGACCGGCATCAGGCCGCGGAACCACTGCGGCACGCCGATCCGACTGATCCACAGCGCCGCGAAGCCGGCGATCAGGCCGCCGACGATGCCGCCGATGAAGCCGCCGTCGATGAACACCGCCACCGCACCGGCGGTGAATCCGGGGGCCAGGCCGGGACGGTCGGCGATCGCGAATGCGATGTAGCCGGCCAGCGCCGGGATGAGGAAGCCGAAGGCCAGCCCGCCCAGGGTGTACAGCACCGCGCCCAGGTACTGCATGATGCCGCCCGGCGGCAGGTCGGTCAGGGTGTTCTCCAACGCGATCAGGTTGCCCAGGGGGGCCTCGAAACCCGCGGGCGGGTTGGCGATGTCGTAGCCGGCGAACAGGAATCCCAGCGCGATCAGCAGGCCGCCGGCCGCGACGAACGGGATCATGTAGCTCACACCGGTGAGCAGGATCTGTCGGGTCCGGGTGCCCCAGCCGACATCGGCCGCGCCCTCGATGTCGGCGGCGGCCGCGCCGGTGCCCTCGACCCGCGCGGCGTTGGGGTTGTCGGCCGCGGCGACCGCCTCGGCGATCATGGTGTCCGGCTCGTTGATCGCGCGCTTGACGCCGGAGGCGATGACGGGCTTGCCGGCGAAGCGGCCGCGGTCCTTGACCCCGACATCGGTGGCGAAGATGACGGCGTCGGCCCCCGCGATGACCGCGGCGCCCAGCGGGGTGCTGCCCGAGGAGCCCTGGGTCTCGACGACGAGTTCGACACCGGCCCGCTCGGCCGCCAGCTTGAGCGCGTCGGCGGCCATGTAGGTGTGTGCGATTCCGGTGGGGCAGGCCGTGATTGCGGCAATCGTCTTGGTCGCGGCGGGCGCCGGTGCGGCCTCGGCAGGTGCGGCCTCGGCAGGTGCGGCCGGGGCCGGCGTGGCCGCAGGCGTGGCGGGCGCGGGCGTGACGACGCCGTCGACCAATGCCACCACGTCCTCGGCGGTGGCCGCCGAGCGCAGCGATGCGACGAACTCGGGTCGCACCAGCGCGCGGGCCAGGCTCGAGAGCAGCTTCATGTGTTCGGACCCGCCACCCTCCGGCGCGGCGATCAGGAATACCAGATCGGCCGGGCCGTCCGGGGCGCCGAAGTCCACTGCCGGGCTGAGCCGGGCGAATCCGATGGTGGGGGTCTGGACGTGGGGTGAGCGGCAGTGCGGGATCGCGATTCCGCCGGGTAGTCCGGTGGCGGACTGGGCCTCTCGGGCCATGGTCGCGCCGACCAGGCCGTCGGTGTCGGTGGCGCGACCGGCCGCGGCCAGTGCTCCGGCGAGCCGCGCGATGACGGCCTCCTTGTCCGCCCCCGCGTCGACGTCGAGCAGGACCAGATCGGCGGTGGTGATGGGCGCTGTGGTCATAGGAGACACCTTCGTCGAAACGGCTCGGGGGGGTCGGCGATTGACATGAATCGGCTAGCTCGGGGCGGGGCTGATCGAGATCACCCGCACCGCGTCGAGGTCGATCTGGGCCGGCGACGGCAACGCCGAACCGGGCAGGGCCGCCGCGCCGCTGCCGTAGGCCACCGCCATCTGCAGGCGTCGCGGTTCCTCGGCGCCGGCGATCGCGGCGCGCACGTACCCGGCCAGTGCGGAGTCGCCGGCGCCGACGGTGCTGCGTGGGGTGATCGGCGGCGGCGCTGCCAGCCATGCGCCGGTGCCGTCGACCAGTACCGCGCCGGCCGCGCCGAGGGTGGCCAACACCGCACCGACGCCGCGGTTGACCAGTGCGGTGGCGGCGTCGACGACCGGCCTCGGATCACCCTGGTGGACAGCCTGTTCCAACAGTTCGGGATCGGCGCCGGCGAGGCTGGCCAGTTCCTCGGAGTTGGGCTTGATCAGGTCCGGGGCGGCGCGCTCGAAGCCGGCGGCCAGCGCCAACAGCGGGCCCTCCGAGGTGTCGACCGCGACCTTGCACCTCAGCCCGGCGAGCAGTGCCACCACCTCGGCGTACCAGCCCTCCGGTACTCCCGGCGGCAGCGATCCGGACAGCACCACCCATTGCGCCGCCGCGGCGTGGGTGAGCACGGCTTCGGTCAGCGCCGTGAGCGAGGCCGCGTCGAGTTCGGCGCCCGGTTCATTGAGTTTCGTTGTAGTGCCGTCAGTTTCGGTGATGGCGAGGTTGGTTCGGACGGTGCCGGCGACCGGCACCGCGGCGAACGGGACGCAGGTCGGGGCCAGCACCGTCAGAAAGGGGTCATCGGGGGCGGCGGGCAGCAGCGCGCGGGCTTCGACTCCGGCGAGCGTGAGTGCCCGTGCGACGTTGACGCCCTTGCCGCCGGGCTCGTTGGACACCGATTGCACTCGGTGCACCGCGCCGCGGGTCAGCGGGCCCCCCAGGGTGATGGTGCGGTCGATGCTCGGGTTCGGTGTCACGGTGACGACGGCCGAATCCCCCGCTGTCGCAGTCATGCCACAACCACCTCTACTCCGTGTTCGATCAGCGCCCGGCGGTCGACGTCGCTGATCTCGCTGTCGGTCACCACGGTGTCGACCTTCTCGATCGGCGCGAAGCTGACGAAGTCCTCGCGCCCGACCTTGGATGAATCGGCTACCACCACAACGTAGTTCGCGCTGCACACCATGGCTCTCTTGGCGGCGGCCTCGTCACTGTCCGGGGTGGACAGTCCGTGCTCGACGCTGATGCCGTTGGTGCCGATGAACGCGACGTCGACGCGCAACGTGTCCAACGCGCGCAGCACCGGTTCGCCGACCGCCGCCTGGGTGACCCCGCGCACCCGGCCGCCGAGCAGGTGCAGGCTGACGGCGGGCATCGTGGCCAGGCGCGCGGCGATCGGCACCGAGTTGGTGACGACCACCAGTTCGCGGTCGGCGGGCAGCAGTCCGGCGATCCGGGCGGTGGTGGTGCCGGCGTCGAAAAGCACGCTGGCCCCGGCCACCGGACAGAAGCCCACGGCGGCCAGCGCGATCGCGTCCTTGTGGCTGGCGCGGGTGCTGTCGCGCTCGGAGACGTCCGGTTCGACGACGCGCAGCGCCCGCACCGGAACCGCGCCGCCGTGGACGCGACGCACCAGGCCGGAGCGATCCAGCACGGCCAGGTCGCGCCGCACGGTTTCGGTGGTCACCGCGTAGGTCTCGGCGAGTTCGGCCACCGAGGCCCGCCCGCGCGCCAGCACCAGGGCGGCGATGGCCTGCTGACGCTCTTCCGGATACAAGAGGGGACTCCGAGGTCGGGGCGGGACTAGGGTCGGTTGGGTACGGATCGGGTGGCCGTGAGGGCCACGACCGGCACTCCAATGTTGATACGTGTTGTTTTACGCTTGTTTGTGTTGTCTTGTCAAGGTTTGGATGTAACCTGGTTCACATGACTCCCACAACTGCTGCGACTTCACAGGGTGCGGCGCTCGGTGTCGTGCTCCAGGGCGTACCGGTGGTGCCGGGCGTCGCGTACGCCCCGGCGATCCGGCCCGGACGACCGCCCGCCCCCGAGGACCTGAGTGCACCGACGGAGCTGGTCGAGGCCGACCGGGAAGCCGAGGCCGCCCGGTTCAGCGCCGCGGCGCACGCCGTGGCGACCCGACTGCGGGACCGGGCCGCGCACGCCACCGGCGCGGCCTCGGAGGTGTTGGGGGCCACCGCGCAGTTGGCCACCGACCGGGCCTGGCTCGGCGCCGCCGAGAAACGCATCGGCGCGGGGACGCCCGCGGTGCGGGCGACCACCGAGGCCGTCGAGCAGTTCGTCGAGATGTTCACCAAGATGGGCGGGTTGATGGCCGAGCGGGTCACCGACCTGCGTGACATCCGGGACCGGGTGATCGCCGAGCTCGCCGGCCTGCCCGAGCCGGGCGTGCCGCTGCCCGACGTCCCCTCGGTGCTGTGCGCCGACGACCTCGCCCCGGCCGACACGGCGGGTCTGGACCCGGCCTTGATCATCGGACTCGCGACCTCGCTCGGCGGGCCCACCAGCCACACCGCGATCATCGCGCGGCAGTTGGGCATTCCGTGCGTGGTGGCGGTGACCGGCCTCGACGACGTCGCCGTCGGCTCGAAGATCCTGCTCGACGGCACCCTGGGCACCGTCGCGGTGGATCCCGACGCCACCACGGCCGGCGCCGCGGTCGAACGCGCCCGGCAGGCGGCCGCGGCGATGGCGAACTGGTCGGGCCCCGGTGCGACCGCCGACGGCCATCCGGTGGCGGTGCTGGCCAACGTGCAGGACGGGGCCGCGGCACGGGCCGCGCGCGCGACACCGGCCGAGGGGATCGGTCTGTTCCGCACCGAGCTGTGCTTCCTCAACGCCGAGACCGAGCCGAGCGTCGAGGAGCAGGCGCGCATCTACGGTGAAGTGCTGCAACCGTTTTCCGGGCACAAGGTGGTGATCCGCACCCTCGATGCCGGCTCGGACAAGCCGCTGAAATTCGCCGGCCAGCCCGAGGAGGCCAACCCGGCGCTCGGGGTGCGCGGCATCCGGGTGTCGTTCGGCAACCCGGCGATCCTGGACAACCAGCTCGCCGGAATCGCCGCCGCCGCCGAGCAGACCGACAGTCAGCCGTGGGTGATGGCCCCGATGATCGCCACGCCCGAGGAGGCGCGTGACTTCGCGGCGAAGGTCCGGGCCCACGGCCTCATCCCCGGGGTGATGATCGAGGTTCCCGCCGCGGCGCTGCTGGCCGCACGGATTCTCGAACACGTCGACTTCGTCTCGATCGGGACCAACGATCTGGCGCAGTACACGATGGCCGCCGATCGGATGTCCGCCGAGTTGGCGACGTTGACCGATCCGTGGCAGCCCGGCGTGCTGGCCCTGGTCGCGATGACGGCCGAGGCCGGGACCGCGGCCGGTAAGCCGGTGGGGGTGTGCGGCGAGGCCGCGGCGGACCCGCTGCTGGCGTGTGTGCTGGTCGGGATGGGCATCACGTCGTTGTCGGCGGCCGCCGCGGCGGTCATGGCGGTGGGCGCCAAGCTGTCGACGGTCACCCTGGAGCAGTGTCGGCGGGCCGGTGCGGCCGCGCTCGCGACCGCGAGCGCCGCCGAGGCACGGGCCGCCGCCCTGGCGGCGCTGAGCTGACTCGCTGGAATAATCGGACCGCAGTCCGGTTATATCGGGTAGCTCTGACCTACCTGGAGGTACTCACATGCCCGCAATCACCGCAGACACCTTGAGCCTGTCGCGAGTCCGCCCGGCCGGCGCCGGCGACACCGAGCGGCCGGTGCGGTCCATCACGACCGGTCCGCGTGGAGTCGAGGGCGAGGGGTTTCCCGTCGTCCGCGCCTTCGCCGGCGTCAGTGCCGCCGACCTCGACCCATTCGTGCACATGGACCAGATGGGCGAGATCGAGTACCAGCCCGGCGAACCACGCGGTACCGACTGGCACCCGCACCGGGGCTTCGAGACGGTCACCTACATGATCGACGGCCGGTTCGCGCATCAGGATTCCCACGGCGGCGGCGGCCTGATCGCCGACGGTGCCACCCAGTGGATGACGGCCGGGTCCGGGATTCTGCACATCGAGACCCCGCCCGCCGAACTCGTCGAGAGCGGCGGCGCCTTCCACGGCGTCCAGCTGTGGGTGAACCTGCCCAAGAAGGACAAGTTCGCCGCCCCGCGGTATCAGTCGATCGAGGGCGCGCAGGTGCAGTTGCTGTCGTCCTCGGATGGCGGCGCACTGATCAGGGTGATAGCCGGGGAATTCGGCACCGAGGCCGGCGTCCAGCGTGGGCCGGGCGCGACGCACACCCCGATCACGTTGGCGCACGCCACCATTGCGCCCGGTGCCGAGCTGAACACCGGCTGGAACCGCGACTTCAACGCCTTGGTCTATGTGCTTTCCGGCCGGGGATCGATCGGCCCGGTGCGTCATCGGATCCAGCAGGGCCAGCTCGCGGTGCTCGGGCCGGGCGATCGGATCACCGTGGCGGCCGACGCCGGCCAGGACTCCCACCGGCCCGCGCTGGAGGTGCTGCTGCTGGGCGGCCGACCCATCCGTGAGCCGGTCTTCCACTACGGGCCGTTCGTGATGAACTCGAAGTCGGAGGTTATCCAGGCGCTCGAGGACTTTCAGGCGGGGCGGTTCGGCAGCATCCCCCCGGACGCGTTGATGCCGCACCGGGTGGGCTGAGGCCCGGGCGCGGGTAGCGCTGTGGTTCGCCGGCGCTCGTCGCCAACGGTGACGGCCGTCGGCGGCTGCCCGCTGCGGGGGGCTTGACTGTGGTGCCCGTCACAGTAATATGACCAGTGGTCATCGAGTGCTGGGAGGTCCGATGCCAACGGTTACATGGGCACGCGTCGATCCGGCGCGGCGCGCGGCGATAATCGAAGCCGCGGAGGCCGAATTCGGCGCGCACGGGTTTTCCCGCGGCAGCCTGAACGTCATCGCCCGGCGCGCCGGGGTCGCCAAAGGCAGTCTGTTCCAATACTTTGCGGACAAGCGCGACCTGTACGCGTTCATCGCGGACATCGGCAGTCAACGCGTCCGGACCTACATGGAAGCGCGCATCCGCGAACTCGGTCCGGACCGGCCGTTCTTCGAATTCCTCACCGACCTGCTCGACGACTGGGTGGCCTATTTCGCCGACCATCCGCGCGAGCGATCGCTGCATGCCGCAGCCAGCCTGGAGGTCGACGCCGATGCCCGCGTCAGCGTGCGCAGTGTCTTGCACCGCCACTACCTCGAGGTGTTGCGGCCGCTGGTGCACGACGCCCAGGCGCGGCACGACCTACGCCCCGACGCCGACACCGGTGCGCTGCTGTCGTTGCTGTTGATGATCTTCCCGCACCTGGCGCTGGCGCCGTACGTGCGCGGCATCGATCCGGTCCTCGGACTCGACGACCCCACCCCCGAGCAGCCGGCACTGGCCGTGCGCCGGCTCGTCGCGGTGCTGGCGGCCGCATTCTCCCCGATCGCAGATCCAGCAGCCCAACGGACCTGAGGAGGTCAACGCATGTCGCACACCCATTTCGAATCCATGAGAGCCGGCGGCCTGAACTGGGACAGCTTGCCGCTGCGGCTATTTGCCAGTGGCAACGCGAAGTTCTGGAACCCGGCGGATATCGATTTCTCCCGCGACCGGGCCGACTGGGAGGCACTGACCGAGCGGGAACGCGACTACGCCACCCGCTTGTGCGCCCAGTTCATCGCCGGTGAGGAAGCCGTCACCAAGGATATCCAGCCGTTCATGCGCGCGATGCAGGTCGAGGGCCGCCTCGGTGACGAGATGTACTTGACGCAGTTCGCCTTCGAAGAAGCCAAGCACACCCAGGTCTTCCGGATGTGGCTCGACGCCGTCGGGGTCACCGACGACCTGCACGGTTACTTCGACGACCTACCGTCGTACCGGCGGATGTTCTACGAGGAGCTGCCGGAATCGCTGGAGGCGCTGTACGTCGACCCCTCGCCGGCCGCCCAGGTCCGCGCGTCGGTGGTGTACAACCACGTGGTCGAGGGCATGCTGGCGCTCACGGGATACTATGCGTGGCACAAGATTTGCGTGGACCGCGGCATCCTGCCCGGCATGCAGGAGTTGGTCCGACGCATCGGCGACGACGAGCGACGGCACATGGCGTGGGGCACCTTCACATGTCGGCGGCATGTGGCCGCCGACGACACCAACTGGGCCGTATTCGAGACGCGGATGAACGAGCTGCTGCCGCTGGCGCTGGGCCTCACCGAGGATGGCTTTGCGTTGTACGGCTCCGACATTCCGTTCGGGTTGGATCCGGAGGAGTTCATGAAGTACTCCGCCGACAAGGGCATGCGGCGCTTCGGCACCATCAGCAGCGCCCGCGGCCGCCCGGTCGAGGAGATCGACGTCGACTATTCGCCGGTGCACCTGGAGGATTCGTTCGGTGAGGAGGACGCTCGCTCGCTGGTCGCCTCGGCATGACCTGATCGCCGAGATTGACGAAATGCCGGAAGCCACTCGCACTTTGCGGCCCAAACTCACCGTTGGGCGGGACGGGGGCTCAGGCCTTGGCGGGGTAGAGCAGTTGCAACTCGCCGAGGCTGGCGGCCACCGTCACCAGCGGCAGCGCATCGGCCACCGGGTGCTGGGCCTCATGCGACTCGGCCCGCAGCGCGGTCACGAAATGCTCTGACAGACCGCTGGATCCGAGCGGATGGTCGGTTCGGCCCGACATCCGGTCGGCCACCAGCGTCGCGTGCGCGTCCAACACGGTGCGGGCATTCGGATAGGCGCCGCGCGAGGGCAGCGTGGGAATGTCGGCGATCAGATCGGCCGCACCGCGCAGTCGAATCGCGCGGTTGGCCCGGCGGATCACCGGCGCTCGGTGATCGCGCGGCCCGCCATTGTCCGAAAGGTACTGTCGGACAGCACTGTCGACGGTGCGCGAGGCGGTGAGCGCCTGGTGGCTGAGCTCGTCCACGGCAGCCGCGGAGGTGCCGTGCGTCACGCGGGAGACCGCGGTGCGCAGGTAGCGGGTGCCCACGTCGTAGGCGGCGTCGATGGCCGCAGACACGGCCCGGCCGGAACCGCGCGGCCACAGCAGCAGCGACACCACCAGGCCGACGGCTCCGCCGACGACAATGTCCTCGATCCGGATCAGTCCCACCTGCCAGCCGCTCGGGTTGATCAGGTTGAACACGATCAGCACCAGCATGGTGAACGCGGCCTGGCCGGCGGCGAACGATGCGATCTCGGGAACGTAGGCCGCGATGAACGCCACCACCGGTAGGGCGACCAACAACACCGCCGGTTCGACGCCGAGCAGTTCGATCAGCACCGCCCCGATCACGAACCCCACCACCGTCCCGCTGACCGCGCGAAAGACCTTGGTGCCGGTGGTCAGCGCGGTGCTGCGCAACACCGACAGCGCCGCCAACACCACCCAGAAGCCATGTTCGACGGCGAACATGTGGGTGGTCGCGACGGCGGCCGCCAGCCCCAGTCCGGTGCGGATGCTGTTGCGCACCACCACCGCCCGGGTGGCCACGTAACCCGACGGAATCGTCGCCACCGCTTGGGTTTCGGAGAGCACCCGCACAGCCGCGCCGGTCTCCGGCAACTGCCTGCCGAGCACCCGCATCAGCACCGGCCGCGCGTCGGCGGCGGCCGCCCCGGCGATGACCCGGCCGGTGGTCATCACGGTGGCCCCGAACGTGCGCCGGGCCAGCAGCCGCGCACCGACCTTGATCGCGCTGTCGTCACAGTCGGACCGCAGCACTTTGGCGACGTCTTCGCGGTACCGGCCGCGCGCGACCGAGCGCAGGTCGGCCAGCGCCTCGTCGAGTTCGACGCGGCCGGCGTCGCGGTCGGGTACCCGGGTGATCCGCAACAGTCGATCGCAGGCGCGCAATACCCGCACCGACGGCTCGCTCATGAGCCCCAGGGTCTCGGCGGTGTCGGCGCGCACCCGATCGGTCAGCCAGCCCAGGTCGTCGACCACCCGCACCAGCGCGCGACTGCCTGCGGTCAGCCCCACCGGCCGGAAGTCGCCATCCAGATAGTGCGCGAACAAGGCGTTCATCGCCGCGTTGACGTCCTTGGCGGTGGCGCGGCCCTCCAGTCGGTCGGCCAGCGTCGCGCAGACGTGGGCCGCATACCGGCGCAGATCGTCGTGGTGGCGGGGCGCGAAGACGAACAGCGCCGCCGGTACGCACACCGCCAACGCGATGCACCAGCCCAGTAGCCGGTCCGAGACCGGTCCGGTCGGCGTGCAGGCCGGCAGCACGAACGTCATCAGGGTGGCGCGCTGGCCGGCGGCGATCGCGGTGCTCAACACCCCGGCGAACGTGACGAGCACGCCGAGCACGAACATCACCACCACCGACAGCCACGGCAGATCGGCGATCAGGGTGCCCAGCGTGATCAGCGCCGCGCCGATGAGCCCCAGGCCCGCATAGGACACCGCGCGGCCGGCCCGGTTGCCCGGAAAGTCGACGGTGATCAGCAGCGCAATGGAGCCGAAGATCGCGTACATCGGCGTTTGCCCGCCGCCCACGGCGAATCCGACCGCGGCCGCGATCGGGATCACCAACCCGGCGCGGGCGGCGCGGCGCAGCGCATCGCGTTCGGGATCGCGGCTTTCGAACCGATCGCGCAGGCGGCGCCGCAGCATCCTGGCGTAGCGCAGCATTACTCGGGCACAGTCGCGAACCGACCGGAATCCAGCGCGTCCAGCAGTTGACCGGCGATCCACGCCAGCCCCGCGCCATCCGGGGGCAGGGTGCACTGTTCGTAGCCCACCAACAGGTAGACCGCCCAACTCGCGAACACTTGGGCCTGGCGATCGTGGCCCAGGATCTCGAAGGCGGCCTCGCGCAGCACCTCGAAGCGTTGCCCGTCCACGGCTTCCTGCGCCTTGCGGACCTTGGGGTCGATCGAACTCCAGGTCCGGATCGCGGCCTCGGCGCCATACGGCAGCGCCAACCCGACATCGACCACGCCGTCGATGCGGCGGCGCGGATCCGGTTCGGCGCGCAACCGCGCAACCCGCTGCCCGGTCAACCCGTTCTGCCAGTGCTCCACCAGCTCGGTCGTATAGGCCGACCAACTGGAGAAGTAGTGGTAGAACGATCCGGTGGTGACGCCGAGTCGGCCGCACACCTGCGCCAACTTCAGCCCGCCGTACCCCAGTTCGGCCAGCACATCGAGGCCGACGTCGAAATACGCTTCCCGGGAGACGACTGTCGCCATTCCGTGAACCATAGTTCGCCGCGGGGTGCCTACGCACCCACTTCGGCGGCGGCAAACCGACCGAGCAACCGGATTGAAGTGCCGCTAATCAAAAGTATGACCGGATCGTGACGCAGAGCGGGACCGAAACTGGTCCCCCAGCTAAATCTGCGTACAGCGGATACCGAAATAGTCGGCAAACCCGGTCAGGTCGGTCGATTTTGCTTGACTGCAGGTGGATCCACTTTCGAATCCGTCATTTTTCACGCGACAGTCAACCTTGGAACTTCCAGGCGGTGAGCTGTGGCACACTTTGACTGTGCCGCATATTGCTAGTCGCCGGGGACCGGGTCGGCCGCCAGCAGCGAAAGCGGCGGAGACGCGGGAGCGAATATTGCGCTCCGCCCGTCAGGTTTTCAGCGAATTGGGGTACGACGCTGCGACCTTTCAGGCCATCGCACTCCGCGCTGACCTGACCCGGCCGGCGATCAACCACTACTTCCCCAACAAGCGCGCGCTGTTCGCCGAGGTGGTCAATCGCACCAACGCGCTGGTGGTGGCCGCCGGCGCCGAACGCGCCCAGACGGAAACGACGCTGGTCGGCCGGCTGGAGGCGTTCTTGCTTGCTGCCGTGCAGGCGGACTCGGAGGACCGGTCCGCAGCCGCGTTCCTGGTGGCCTCGGTGCTGGAGTCGCAGCGGCACCCGGAATTGCGCCAGGATGACAACAATTCGCTGGAAGGCTCGCGCGCGTTCGTGACCTGGGCCGTCAAGGAGGCGATCGGCAACGGGGAACTCGACATCGACACCGACGTCAACTCGCTGGTGGAGATGCTCGTCGCGGTGCTGTGGGGGATGGGCTTCTATGCCGGGTTCGTGGGCGATCACGAGCAGCTGGAGAAGATCATCGATCAGCTGCGGCTGCTGCTCGAGCATCGGCTGTGGCAGCTCAACCCCGCCGAGTAACACCACGTAACCGCGGAAAAGGGTTGCGCCGCAAGCGATCCCCGACGTCGGCCGGACAACGAATAGGCTAGCTAAGTTATTCGGTAGAATGGCGTGCGAACCATTCACGCAGACGGGATCGACATGAGCGCACTTCGCACCGAGGACGACAGCTGGGACATCGCGACCAGCGTCGGCAGCACCGCCGTCATGGTGGCCGCCGCACGCGCGGCCGACACCGAGAGTCAGCACCCGCTCATCAACGACCCGTACGCGCGCACCCTCGTCGACGGTGTCTCGGGGCTGCCGTGGCAGAACCTGCTGGAGGATTCGATCATCGAGCGGGTGGCCGGCGTCGACGCGGAGGCCGGCGCCATCTTCCGGCACATGCGCAACTACCAGGCCGTGCGCACCCACTTCTTCGACGCGTTCTTCACCGACGCGGCCGCCGCCGGCATCCGTCAGGTGGTGATCTTGGCCTCGGGCCTGGATTCCCGTGCCTACCGGTTGCCGTGGCCCGCCGGCACCCGGGTCTTCGAGATCGACCAGCCCAAGGTGCTCGAGTACAAGGCCGCCAAGCTGGCCGAGCACGGCGCGCAGCCGACCGCGCAGCGCCACGAGGTGGCCGTCGACCTGCGCTTCGACTGGCCGGCCGAGTTGCGCAGCGCGGGCTTCGATCCCGCGGTGCCCACCGCCTGGCTCGCCGAAGGACTGTTGATGTATCTGCCGGGCGAGGCTCAGGACCGGCTGTTCGAGAACATCACCGCGCTCAGCGCGCGCGGCAGCCGGATCGCCGCCGAAACCGCCGGCAAGCATTCGATGGACCGGCGCGAGGAGATGCAGGAGCGCTTCGAGCGGGTGGCTGCGATCTTGGAGATCGAACGGCCCGACATCGATATCGCGGACCTGGTCTACAACGACCCGGATCGCGCCGAACTCGACGAGTGGCTCGATGCGCACGGCTGGCAGGCCACCGCGACCCCGGCCACCGACGAGATGCGTCGGCTCGACCGCTGGGTGGACGGCGTGCCGATGTCCGACGACGAGGACGTGTTCTCGCACTTCGTGGTCGCCGAACGCGGCTGACCCGTCGGCCCGGCCGCACCCGCAGCCTGTCGCCCAACCGGGTGGTTGGCTACCATGGCGCGTAGGACGCAAAGCGCCCGCAACGCTAGGAAGGGCAGGCCGTGACCACCGAAATCTCCAAAGAAACCGCACCGACGGCGACCGCCGTGGATGTGCCGGCAGTCGTCGCCGGCGCCCGCAAGGCTTTCGCGACTGGCCGCACCCGCGACATCGAATGGCGCAAACGGCAGCTGACCGCCCTGGCGAAGCTGCTCACCGAGAACGAATCGATGATCGCCGAGGCGCTGGCCAAGGACCTGGGACGGGCGCCGTTCGAGGCGTGGCTGGCCGACATCGCCAGCACCGTCGGTGAGGCCCTCGACGCCGCCAAGAACGTCAAGAAGTGGACCAAGCGTCGCTACCGCATGCTGGAGTTCTCCCAGCTGCCCGGTCGCGGCTGGGTCGAATACGAGCCCTACGGCACGGTGCTGGTCATCGGCGCCTGGAACTTCCCGTTCGCCCTGACGCTGGGGCCTGCGGTCGGCGCGATCGCCGCGGGCAACACCGTGGTGCTCAAGCCGTCGGAGGTGGCGCCGGCCTCCTCGGCCGTAATGGCCGAACTGGTCCCGCGCTACCTGGACCCCGAGGCGATCGTCGTGGTCGAGGGCGACGGCGCGGTCAGCCAGGAGCTCATCGCCCAGGGCTTCGACCATGTGTTCTTCACGGGGGGCACCGAGATCGGGCGCAAGGTCTATGAGAGCGCCGCCGCCCACCTGAGCCCGGTCACCCTGGAACTGGGCGGCAAGAGCCCCGTGATCGTCGCCGCCGACGCCGACATCGAGATCGCGGCCCGGCGCATCGCCTGGACCAAGCTGATCAACTCCGGCCAGATCTGCATCGCGCCGGACTACGTGCTGGCCGACGCGTCGATCCGGGACAAGTTCGTCGACGAGCTCAGGAAGTCCGTCGAGAAGTTCGAGGCGGAGAACACCGGCGGCAAGCGCATTGTCAACGAGCGGCACTTCGCCCGGTTGACCACCGCCCTGGCCGCCACCAAGGGCGAGGTTGTGCTCGGCGGGCAGTCCGATGCCGCCAGCATCTCGATCCAGCCGACCGTCGTCGTCGACCCGGATCCCGGCGAGCCGCTGATGACCGACGAGATCTTCGGGCCCATCCTGCCGGTGCTGACGATGCAATCTCTCGACGAGGCAATCAATTTCGTCAACGCTCGGCCCAAGCCGTTGGCCGCCTACCTGTTCACCAAGACCAAGGCGGTCCGGGAGCGGATCATCCGCGAGGTACCGGCCGGCGGCATGGTGATCAACCAGTTGCTGTTCCACTTCGCCACCACCAAGCTGCCGTTCGGCGGGGTCGGCCCGTCGGGAACGGGCTCCTACCACGGCAAGTTCGGCTTCGAGGAATTCAGCCACCGCAAGACCGTGATGACCAAGCCAACCCGACCCGACTTAATCTCGATGATCTACCCGCCGTATACAGAGAAGGCGTGGAAGATGGCGCGCCGGCTGTTCTGAGCGCGTCCCACGCACCAAGCTGAGTCGGATCCGAGAGAGGAAGTTCATGCCCGGAGTGCAGGATCGTGTCGTCGTTGTCACCGGAGCCGGTGGCGGGCTCGGGCGCGAGTACGCGCTGACGCTGGCCAAGGAGGGCGCCGCGGTCGTGGTCAACGACCTGGGCGGCGCCCGCGACGGCAGTGGTTCCGGTTCGGCGATGGCCGACCAGGTGGTCGACGAGATCAAAGCCGCGGGTGGCCGCGCCGTCGCCAACTACGACAGCGTTGCCGAGCCCGAGGGCGCGGAGAACATCATCAAGACCGCGCTCGACGAGTTCGGCAAGGTCGACGGTGTGGTCAGCAACGCCGGCATCCTGCGGGACGGCACGTTCCACAAGATGACCTACGAGAACTGGGATTCGGTGCTCAAGGTCCACCTGTACGGCGGCTACAACGTGGTGCGCGCTGCGTGGCCGCACTTCCGGGAGCAGAGCTACGGCCGGGTCGTGGTCGCGACCTCGACCAGCGGGCTGTTCGGCAACTTCGGGCAGGCCAACTACGGCGCCGCCAAGCTCGGGCTGGTCGGCATGATCAACACGCTGGCCCAAGAGGGCGCCAAGTACAACATCAAGACCAACGCGGTGGCCCCGATCGCGGCCACCCGGATGACCGAGGACATCCTGCCGCCGGAGGTGCTGCAGAACCTCACGCCGGACTACGTCGCGCCGGTGGTCGCCTACCTGTGCACCGAGGAAGTTCCGGACACCGCGTCGGTGTTCATCGTCGGTGGCGGCAAGGTGCAGCGCACCGCGCTGTTCCAGAACGAGGGTGTCACCTTCACCGCGCCGCCGTCGGTCGACGACATCGCCGCGCGCTGGTCGGAGATCGACGACCTGTCGGCCGCCAAACAAGCCAGCTTCAATCTGCGCTGACATATGAAAGCCTGCGTAGTACAGGAGCTTTCCGGGCCGGCGGGCATGTCCTACACGGATGTGCCCGACGTCTCGCCCGGCCCCGACCAGGTCCTCGTCGATGTCCGAGCGGCCGGGGTGTGTTTTCCCGACCTGTTGCTCACCAAGGGTGAGTACCAGATGAAGGTCCCGCCGCCGTTCATCCCGGGCATGGAGGTCGCCGGCGTGGTGGCCGCGGTCCCCGAGGGATCGGGTCTGACAGTGGGGCAACGTGTTTCGGCGTCCAGCATGCTCGGTGGATACGCCGAGCAGGTGGCGGTGCCGGTCAGCGCGGTCCGCCCCAGCCCGGCCGAACTCGATGACGCGGAAGCGGTTTCGCTGCTGGTCAACTACAGCACGATGTACTTCGCCTACGAGCGCCGCGCCGCCCTGCGGCCGGGGGAGACGGTGCTGGTGCTCGGCTCCGCCGGCGGGGTGGGCACGGCTGCCGTGCAGATCGCCAAGGCGATGGGCGCGCGGGTCATCGCGGCGGTGAACCGGCAAAGCGCGCTGGACTACGTAGGAACCCTGGGTGCCGACGTCGTCATCCCGCTCGCCGAGGGCTGGGCCCAGGCGGTGCGCGATGCCACCGACGGCCGCGGCGTGGACGTCGTCGTCGACCCCATCGGCGGGCCGGCCTTCGACGACGCGATCCGCGTGCTGGCCACCGACGGCCGGCTGCTGGTGATCGGCTTCGCGGCCGGCGGCATCCCGACCGTCAAGGTCAACCGGCTGCTGCTGCGCAACGTCGGCGTGCTCGGCGTCGGCTACGGCGAGTACATCAACCGGGACCCGGCCTCGGCGCAGGTGTTCGCGGCCGGCTTGAACAAGCTGGTCGCCGCGGGTCTCAAACCGCCACCGCCGGTCCGTTTTCCGCTGTCCGACGGTACGAAGGCGCTACAGACGCTCGAAGACGGCGCGGTGTTCGGCAAGCTGGTGCTGGAACCCGCTTGAGCACCCTCGGGATAGCCCTGGTCGCGCTGGCCATCGCCATCGGACTGGCCGGGATCATCATCCCGATCCTGCCCGGTGGGCTGCTGGTGTTCGGGGCCATCGTGGTGTGGGCGCTGGTCGAACGCAACACCGTGGCCTGGGTGACATTGGCGATCGTCGCGGTGCTGTTCGTGACGTCCGAGGTGATCAAGTACGCCTGGCCGGTCAAGCGCATGCGGCAGGCCGACGTGCGCACCTCGATCCTGGTGATCGGCGCGGTATGCGGCATCGTCGGGTTCTTCGTGATCCCCGTCATCGGCCTGTTGATCGGCTTCGTGGCCGGGGTGTTCGTGGCCGAGTTCGCCTCGCGTGGGGACGCCACCCGGGCGTGGGCGTCGACCGTGCACGCGGTCAAGGGTGCGGCACTGTCCATCGGGGTGGAGCTGATCGGCGCCCTGCTGGCCACCGCCGTCTGGGCCGGCGCCGTCATTTTCTGGTGATTTGGGTGCGCCGGGAGGCGCTGAGCGCCCCCAGGCGCACCCAAATCACCCGAGCAGGGCCGTGCGGAGCCGCGCGAGCTGATCGTCGGTGACCCCGGTGGACTGCAGGTAACCCTGCACCGACCCGTAGTCGGCTGCCACGATGCGCAGCGCCGTGTCCAGATACTCCGGCCGTACGCCCAGCACGTCGTCGGACAGCCGGGTCTCGGTGAACTGCGCTGCCTCGGCGGGGATCTCGCCGTCGTAGCGGTTGCGGATCATCGCCATGATCTGCTCGCGCAGCTGCGGCGCGGCGGCGTTGCTGTGCAGATAGTCGTTCATGATGGTGTCGCGATCGATTCCGGCGACGTCGAGGATCACCGCGACGGAGAACCCGGTGCGGTCCTTGCCGGCGAAGCAGTGCGTGAGCACCGAGGCGCCGTCGGCGAGCAGCGTCACCGTGCGGTGCAGCGCCCGGGCGGCCCCGGGCGCCTTGGCGAAGGTCGTGTACGCCTCGGTCATGTAGCGCTTGGCCGCATGCAGCGGCGACTCGTCGTCGGGCTTCTCGGTCATCAGGCGCTTGAACGCTTGTTCGTGGGGCGCGTCGCCGCCGTCGGCACCGTCGACGGCGGCCACCGCGTCGACGAACGGCAGCAGGTGTACCACCACGCCGTCGGGCACCAGGTCGGCGCCGTGCCGCTCGACCTCGCGCCCGCTGCGCAGGTCGGCGACGTCGGTGACGCGCAGTTCCCGAAGCTGCTCCACGCCGGTGTCGTCGAGCTTGGTCAGCTCACCGGACCGAAAGAGGCGCCCGGGCCGCACCTTGCCCGAGGTCGAGGCGGCGACGTCGCGGAAGTTCCAGCCGCCGGAGAGTTGCACTGTCACTTCGGGGTGACCGCGGCTGCGAACGGGCTCTTCTCTGCGCCGAGTTCGTGGCGGGCGACGGTGCGCAGGTGCACCTCGTCCGGGCCGTCGAAGATGCGCATCGCGCGCTGCCAGCCGTACATCCGGGCCAGCACGGTGTCGTCGGACACGCCGGCGCCACCGTGGGTCTGGATCGCGCGGTCGATCACGTTGCACGCCATCTGCGGGGCCACGGCCTTGATCTGCGAAACCAGCCCGTGCGCGGCCTTGTTGCCGTGCTGATCGATGACCCAGGCGGCCTTCTGGCACAGCAGCCGCGCCTGGTCGATCTCGTTGCGCGACACCGCAATCGAGTGCTGAATCATGCCCTGCTCGGCCAGCGGCTTGCCGAAGGCGATCCGGGTCTGCACCCGGTCCACCATCAACGCCAGCGCGCGTTCGGCGACCCCGATCGCCCGCATGCAGTGATGGATGCGGCCCGGTCCGAGCCGGGCCTGCGCGATCGCGAAACCGCCGCCCTCCTCGCCCAGCAGGTTCGATACCGGAACCCGGACGTTGTCATAGACGATCTCGGCGTGGCCGTGCTGATCCTGCCAGCCGAAAACGCTTGTGGAGCGCACGATTTCGAGGCCAGGGGTGTCGGTGGGGACGAGCACCATCGACTGCTGCTGGTGGCTGGCCGCATCCGGGTTGGTGCGGCCCATCACGATCAGGACCTTGCAGCGCGGATCGTTGGCGCCGGAGGTCCACCACTTGCGGCCGTTGATGATGTAGTGATCGCCGTCGCGGACAATCGAGGTCTGGATGTTGCGGGCGTCGCTGGAGGCCACCGCGGGCTCGGTCATCGAGAACGCCGAGCGGATCTCACCGGCGAGCAACGGTTCGAGCCACTGCTTGCGCTGCTCCTCGGTGGCGAACAGGTGCAGGGTCTCCATGTTGCCGGTATCCGGTGCCGCACAGTTGATCGACTCGGGGGCGATCTCGGTGCTCCACCCCGTCAACTCCGCCAGCGGCGCGTACTCGAGGTTGGTCAGCCCGGACTCCGAGGGCAGGAACAGATTCCACAGTCCCCGCTCCTTGGCCAGCGCCTTGAGGTCCTCGACCACCGGCGGCACGGTGAAGTCGCCCGGTCCCTTCTCGGCGCGGTAGGCGTCATAGACCGCCTCCGCCGGAAAGACGTGCTCGACCATGAACTCGGTCAGCCGTTGGTGGTAGTCCTGTGCCTTCGCCGACATCGCGAAATCCATGCCTGGTGGCCCCTTCGAATTGCAGCCTGACCCAACCGATTGGTTGGTCACTGCCGTCCACCATAGGACACCGCCCGAGGCGCTCCCGGAGCAGGTGACCGCCGATCAGGCGCTGCAGATCACAGCGCGGCGAGGATGTCGTTGACCCGGTCGCGGGCGTCGCCGAAGAGCATCTGGGTGTTCTCCCGGAAGAACAGCGGGTTCTGCACCCCGGCGTAGCCGGAGGCCATCGACCGCTTGAACACGATGACGTTGTCGGCGTTCCACACCGTCAGCACCGGCATGCCGGCGATCGGGCTGGCCGGGTCCTCGGACGCGGCCGGGTTCACGGTGTCGTTGGCGCCGATGACCAGGACGACGGCGGTGCTGTCGAAGTCGTCGTTGATCTCGTCCATCTCCAGCACGATGTCGTAGGGCACCTTGGCCTCGGCCAGCAGCACGTTCATGTGGCCCGGCAACCGGCCGGCCACGGGGTGGATGCCGAACCGGACGTCGACGCCGCGCTCGCGCAGCTTGCGGGTCAGGTCGGCGACGCCGTACTGGGCCTGGGCCACCGCCATGCCGTAGCCCGGGGTGATGACGACGGTGTCGGCCGAGGAGAGCAGTTCGGCGGCGCCCTCGGCGGTGATCTCGCGGTGTTCGCCGTAGTCCACATCGGACCCGGCCCCCGAGCTTTCCATGCCGAAGCCACCGGCGATCACCGAGATGAACGACCGGTTCATCGCCTTGCACATGATGTAGGACAGGTAGGCACCGGAGGAGCCCACCAGCGCACCGGTGATGATCAGCAGGTCGTTACCCAGCAGGAAGCCCGCGGCGGCCGCGGCCCAGCCCGAGTAGCTGTTGAGCATCGAGACGACGACGGGCATGTCGCCGCCGCCGATCGAGGCGACCAGGTGCCAGCCGAGCAGCAGCGCCAGCACGGTGACCACGATGAGCAGCCACAGCTGCGGGTCGATGACGAACCAGACCGTCAGCGCCGCGAAGACCACCAGCGCGCCGAGGTTGAGCAGGTTCTTGCCCGGCAGCATCAGCGGGGCCGACTTCATCCGGGCCGACAGCTTCAGGTTGGCCACGATCGAGCCGGTGAAGGTGACCGCGCCGATGAAGACGCCGATGACCACCTCGGCGGAGTGGATGCCCAGCAGCCCCTCGGCGCTCAGCGTGATCGCCTCGGCGCCCTCGAGGTGACGCTCGACGTGCAGGTAGCCGTTCCAGCCCACCAGGACCGCGGCCAGGCCGACGAACGAGTGCAGCAGCGCGATCAGTTCCGGCATGCCGGTCATCTCGACCTTGCGGGCGCGCCACAAGCCGATCAGGGCGCCGATCACCATGGCGACGGCCAGCAGACCCAGGCCCAGCGGCTCGATCTTGCGTTCCAGCGCCAGCGCGATCGTGGCGACCAGCGCCACGGTCATACCGGCGATCCCGAAGGTGTTGCCCACCTTCGAGGTCTCGTGTTTGGACAGGCCGGCCAACGCCAGGATGAACAACAGGGCCGCGACGACGTACGCCGAGGTGGCAGCGGTTTCTAGCAGCATGGCATTCGTTCCGATCGGTTGATCAAACTCAAGTGGGGGCAGGCTCAGCTGCGGGAGAACATCGCCAGCATGCGGCGGGTCACCGCAAAGCCACCGAAGACGTTGATGCTGGCGACCAGGATCGCCACGAAGGCCAGCGCGGTGATGACGGGATCACCGTGCCCGATCTGAAGCAGGGCGCCGACCACGATGATTCCGGAGATGGCGTTGGTGACCGACATCAGCGGCGTGTGCAGCGCGTGGTGCACGTTGCCGATCACGTAGTAACCGATCACGATCGCCAGCGCGAACACCGTCAGGTGCACCTGCAGCGCGGCCGGTGACAGCGCGATCAGGACGAACAGCACCGCGGCGGCGGCGAAGGTCACGCCGAGCCGGCGGCCGGCCGACATCGGTTGCTTGGGTGTCGATTCGACGACCGGCGCCGAGGTGCTGGCCGCCGGGGCGGCCGAGACCTGCACCGGGGGCGGGGGCCAGGTGATCTGTCCGTCGCGGACCACGGTGACCGAGCGCTGCACCACGTCGTCAAAATCCAGGAGGAGAGTCCCATCCTTGTCCGGGGTCAGCAGCTTGAGCAGGTTCACCAGGTTGGTGCCGTAGAGCTGGGAGGCCTGCGCGGGCAGGCGGCCCGCCAGGTCGGTGTAGCCGATGATCGTCACGCCGTTGTCGGTGACGATCGCCTGATCCTTGACGCAGCCCTCGACGTTGCCGCCGTTGGCCGCGGCCATGTCGACGATCACGCTGCCCGACTTCATCGAGGCCACCATGTCGGCGGTGATGATGCGCGGCGCGGGCTTACCCGGGATCAGCGCGGTCGTGATGATGATGTCGACGTCCTTGCACTGCTCGGCGTACAACGCCGCCTCGCGGGCCTTGTAGTCGTCGCCCATCTCCTTGGCGTAGCCGGTCGCCGACACCTCGGCCACCGCGGGGTCCACGGCCAGGTACTCGCCGCCCAGCGACTTGACCTGGTCGGCGACCTCGGGGCGGGGGTCGGTGGCGCGCACGATCGCACCGAGGCTGCCGGCCGCGCCGATGGCGGCCAGCCCGGCCACGCCGGCCCCGACCACCAGCACCTTGGCCGGTGGCACCTTGCCCGCGGCGGTGACCTGGCCGGTGAAGAACCGGCCGAAGGTGTGCGCGGCCTCGACTACCGCGCGGTACCCGGCGATGTTCGCCATCGAGGACAACACGTCCAGCGACTGCGCTCGGGAGATGCGCGGCACGGCGTCCATCGCCAGCGCCGTGATCGAACGGGTGGCCAGCCGTTCCAGCAGTTCGGGCTTCAACCCCGGCGAGATCAGGCTGATCACGGTGGCGCCGTCGCACAGGGCGGCGATCTCATCGTCGTCCGGCGCGTTCACCTTGAGCACGACATCGGAGCCGAGGGCCTGCTGCCTCGACCCGATCTCGGCGCCGACCTCGACGTAGGCTGGATCGGCGAAACTCGACGCGGCGCCCGCGCCGGACTCGACCAGCACCGAATAACCGAGTTTGATCAACTGTGCGACCGTCGCGGGGGTGGCGGCGACACGCGTCTCGCCAGGTAGCGACTCGCGCGGTATCCCGATGATCATCGATTTCGGTCCGATCTGGTTGGCTCAGCGTGACGATAAAGATGTCAGTGTAGGAAACCCCAATATGCCGTCGTGCACCCCGTTACCACCGGTCGCGGTCTGGACCGGTGCGGTCGCCGAGGAAGTCGGTCGCGGTCCTAGACCGAACGCGGCACCCGACCCAGTTCGCGAAGCCAGCCCCGGCGGGCGGCGTCGTGCCACCGCAACGCGGCCGGAACCGTGCGCCAACCCGACCTGATGGTGGCTCGCACCGTGCGGTAGCTGCGTTCGTCGATGCGCCGCCACGGGATCGAGAACCGCTCCCGCACAATGGGCGGCAACCCACCGAAGATCACCAGCCGCATGGGCGGGGCCAGCGCCGCGCGCACCGGAAGGCTGGGCAGCAGCCGGTCGGTGAGCGGTTTCATCAGCGGGTGGGTGGGATAGTCCGGCGAGGCGCTCATATCCGGAATGACGGGCCGCTGGATGAACTCGATGAGATAGTCCGACGCCGCGTTCGGCTGGAGCACCTCGCCGCAGTAGCGTTCGTACTCTTGGTTGAACTCGGCCAACGTCGGTGGGAGCACCGACTCCGTCATCCCGTAGCGGCGGTACCATTCACAGCCCTCGAGGTAGAGCTGTTCTCGTTCGGCGT
This sequence comes from Mycolicibacterium sp. MU0053, assembly GCF_963378095.1. Classification (NCBI taxonomy): domain Bacteria; kingdom Bacillati; phylum Actinomycetota; class Actinomycetes; order Mycobacteriales; family Mycobacteriaceae; genus Mycobacterium; species Mycobacterium burgundiense. The sequence continues at coordinate 4,728,973 of NZ_OY726397.1, read as the reverse complement.
TGGTGAGCCGATGGCTGTCCCAATATTCGGCGAGTCGGTGCACCATCATCTGAAAGGTGGCGTGCGCCCACCAGTAGGTTTCCGGCGTCAGGGCGTGGTAGCGCTCACCGGAGGGCAGCACGCCCTTGATGTCGCGGTGGAAATCGCGAACCCGCGTGCCGGTCCGGCCGGCGTCGGGGCCGTCGTAGACCGTGCCGAGAATCCCTGGCAGGGAACGGAACACGCGGTCCACCGGGTCGTCGAAGAAGTTGGAGTGGTCGATCAGGCCCTGCCCGATCGCCGGGTGCATGGTCTGCATGAGGCCGGCCGTCCCGCCCTCGAACGCGATGCGCATGTCGCCGGCCCAGCGCCAGAGCAGGGACTGCGGCCCGAGGTCGGTCCGGGTGCCCATGGTGCCAAATCTAGCAACGGTCGCCCCGAGTTCGACGAAATGCCGGAAGCCACTCGCACTTTGCGGCCCAGACTCACCTTTGGGCGTACGGGGTGGGGGTTAGACCAGCTCGATGACGTCGGCGATCGAGGGCAGCACCCGCCCCGGCCGGAACGGGTAGCGCGCGATGTCGGCCTCGGCGGTGGAACCGGTGAGCACCAGGATGGTGTCGAGCCCGGCCTCGATGCCCGCGATCACGTCGGTGTCCATCCGGTCGCCGATCATCGTGGTGCTCTCCGAGTGGGCCTCGATGCGGTTCATCGCGCTGCGGAACATCATCGGGTTGGGCTTGCCGACGAAGTACGGCTCCCGGCCGGTGGCCTTGGTGACCATGGCGGCCACGGATCCGGTGGCCGGCAACGGCCCTTCGGCCGAGGGCCCGGTGACATCGGGATTGGTGGCGATGAACCGCGCGCCGTTGATGATCAGCCGGATCGCCTTGGTGATGGCCTCGAACGAATAGGTGCGGGTTTCGCCGAGGACCACGAAGTCCGGGCTGTTGTCGGTCAGCGTGTAACCGACCTCGTGCAGGGCCGTGGTCAGGCCGGCCTCGCCGACGACGTACGCGGACCCGCCGGGCAACTGATCGCCGAGGAACGCCGCGGTGGCCAGCGCCGAAGTCCAGATGGACTCCTCGGGCACCTTCAGGCCGGACCGCGCGAGGCGGGCGGACAGGTCGCGCGGTGTGAAGATCGAATTGTTCGTCAGAACGAGAAAGGGCCGCGCTTTGTCGATGAGGGCGGCCAGGAACTCGGCCGCGCCCGGCAGCGCGTGATCTTCATGGACAAGGACGCCGTCCATGTCCGTGAGCCAGCATTGCGAGGGCGCGCGCACCCGCGATTAAACGGGCGGGTAGGCCGGCGGCGGGTAGTTTCCGCGCAGGGCCCACGGCAGCCACGAGAAGAAATACTCGATTTCGTCGCTGGCGTCGTAGTCGGGATTCGGATCCATGCGCGAAGTGTAGCCCGCGGCGAGTCCGGCGCGGCAACGATCGCGGCCATTGCATACACTGGCCAACTAGTTGATTGGTCAGCCGGCGCCGAGCGTCGTACCTAGAGAGTAGAAAATGGCGTCAGAGAACGGGCAGACACGCCGCGAAGAGCTGCTGGCAGTGGCCACCAAGCTGTTCGCGGCCCGTGGCTATCACGGCACCCGGATGGACGACGTCGCCGACGTGGTGGGCCTGAACAAGGCGACCGTCTACCACTACTACGCCAGCAAGTCGCTGATCTTGTTCGACATCTATCAACGGGCGGCCCAGCGCACCCTGGCCGCGGTCCACGACGACCCGTCCTGGTCGGCCCGGGAAGCCCTGTACCAGTACACGGTGCGGCTGCTCGAACAGATTGCCGAGAACCCCGAGGGCGCCGCCGTCTACTTCCAGGAGCAGCCCTACATCGCCGAGTGGTTCACCGCCGAGCAGGTCGCCCAGGTCCGCGAGAAGGAAACCCAGGTCTACGAGCACGTGCACGGCCTGCTGGACCGGGGCATCGCCAGCGGCGAGTTCTATCCCTGCGATTCGCATGTGCTGGCGCTGGGCTACATCGGGATGACGCTGGGCGCCTACCGGTGGCTGCGACCGCACGGCCGGCGCAGCGAGAAGGAGATCGCCGCGGAGTTCAGTACCGCATTGCTGCGCGGCCTGATCCGCGATGAGAAGACCCGCACCGAGTCGCCGCTGGGCGAGGGGCTGACCGGCGCCGAGCGCTAATAAGGCCGGGGGCTGGGCCGCCTCGGCGCCGGGTGGCTGCCGTTAGGATTCCGCAATGCCGATCGTGAGCAAGACCGTTGAAGTGGCCGCCGACGAGGCCGTGATCCTGGCGATCGTCGCCGACTTCGAGGCCTATCCGCAGTGGAACGAAGAGGTCAAGGGCTGCTGGGTGCTGCATCGCTACGACGACGGCCGACCCAGCCAGATCCGGCTCGACACCCTGGTGCAGGGCAACGAGGGCACCTATATCCAGGCGGTGTACTACCCGGCGCCGAACCAGATCCAGACCGTGATGCAGCAGGGCGAGCACTTCGCCAAGCAGGAGCAGCTGTTCTCGGTGGTCGGCATGGGCCCGACCGCGCTGCTGACGGTGGACATGGATGTCGAAACGACGTTCCCGGTGCCGGCGGTCATGGTCAAGAAGGTCGTCAACGAGGCCCTCGAGCACCTGGCGAACAACCTGAAGACCCGCGCCGAGGCGCTGGCCGGATAGCGTCCCGGCGCCCGGGCCCGAACTTCATTAGGGTCGTAGGTATGCCGAACTCAGATCCGCTCCCGCAGGCGGACCCCGCCGACGTGGCTGCGCAGGCCGCTGCCGTGGAGGACCCCGCCCACGACGACGAGCCGGTCACCGAGGTGCCGCTGGAAACCGACCCCGTCGACTACAGCGAGCAGCGCGAGGTGGTCGACCTGTCCGACGACGGCTACCCCGACGGGGACAGCGACCGCTGAGCGGTCCGCTCAGTCCCACATCCCGCTGTTCTTGAGCATGTCGGTGAGGCGGCGCGCGCCGTCGGTGAACTGCCATTCCGCCAGCTCGACCACGGCGTCCACAGCACGTTCGCGCAGCGCCTCGATGAGCTTGGTGTGGTGCGCGACCGCCTCGGCGCCCCACACCGGATCGGCGGCGTACACCAGTGACGGCGTATAGCGCGTGGCGTGCAGCAGGAACCATGCCAGCTTGATCCGCTCGGCGCTGCGGTTGAATGCGCGGTGAAAGGCGAACTCGGCGTTGAGCACCGCGTCCACATCGGCGGCGTCGACGGCGCGGGCCAGGTCGTCGTTGAGCGCGACCAGAGCCTCGATCTGCTCATCGGTGATGTGTTCGACCGCCGAGGCGGCCAGTTCCTTGGCGATGGTGGCCTGCAACCAGAAGATGTCCTCGATGTCGCCCTGGCTCAGCGGCAACACCACGTGACCGCGGTGCGGCTCGAGTTGCACCATGCCCTCGCCGCGCAGCGTCAACAACGCCTCCCGGACCGGGGTGATGCTCACCCCCAGGCTGGCGGCGGTCTCGTCGAGTCGGATGAAGGTCCCGGGGCGCAACTGACCGGAGGTGATGGCGGTGCGCAGATGGGCCGCGACCTCCTCGGACAGCTGCTCGCGGCGCAACGCGCGCCGCGCCGGGGGTTGCGCATGAGCCGGTGCGTTCACGGTGACCTTTCGCGCGCAGATGGGCTTGTCTGATACCCGTCGAACTCCTAGTGTGACCAGAGCAACTCAATGTTTGATCAAATGTAAGATTCACGCAAGTCCGAGCAAAAGGGGAGCGACCGTTGACCGCGCAGTTGGCCGAAGGTGCTACCAATCAGACGCCCGCCGAGCAGCCCTACCTCGCGCGTCGGCAGAACTGGGTGACCCAGTTGGCCAGGCACGCCCAGATGCAACCCGGCGCCCCCGCCCTGCGGCATGCGGGCCGGACCATCACCTGGGCCGATCTCGACAGCCGGGTCACCGCTCTCGGCGACGCGCTGCGCCGCCACGGCGTCGGCTACGGCGACCGGGTGATGATTCTGATGCTCAACCGCACCGAGTTCGTCGAGGCCATGCTGGCCGCCAACCGGATCGGGGCGATCGCGGTGCCGGTGAACTTCCGGCTCACCCCACCCGAACTGGGCTTCCTGGTGGAGGACTGCGAGGCCCGCGTGATGGTCACCGAACCGGTGCTGGCCGGCGTCGCGACCGCGGTGCGCGACCTGGCTCCGGTGCTGGAGTCGGTGATCGTGGCGGACGCGCCCACCGAGGACGGCGTGCTCGGTTACGAGGACCTGGTCGCCGAAGAGGGTGAATCGCAGCCGCCCGCCGACGTCCCCAACGACAGCCCGGCGCTGATCATGTACACCTCGGGCACCACGGGCCGCCCCAAGGGCGCGGTGCTCACGCATACCAACCTGACCGGTCAGACCATGACCATGCTGTTCACCAGCGGCGCGGACCTCAACAACGACGTCGGCTTCATCGGCGTCCCGCTGTTCCACATCGCCGGCATCGGCAACCTGCTCACCGGCTTGACTCTCGGGCGTCCGATCGTGATCCACCCGCTGGGTGCGTTCGATCCCGGCCAGTTGCTCGACGTCCTGGAGGCCGAAAGCGTCACCTCGATATTCCTGGTACCCGCCCAGTGGCAGGCCGTGTGCGCCGTGCAGCGCGCCGCGCCGCGCAACCTCAAGCTGCGGATCATCTCCTGGGGCGCCGCCCCGGCGTCGGACACGCTGCTGCGCGAGATGGCCGACGTGTTCCCGAATGCCGGGATCCTGGCGGCCTTCGGCCAGACCGAGATGTCCCCGGTGACGTGCATGCTGCTCGGCGAGGACGCGCTGCGGAAGCTGGGCTCGGTGGGCAAGGTCATTCCCACCGTGGCCGCGCGCGTGGTCGACGAGAACATGAACGACGTCCCGGTGGGAGAGGTCGGTGAAATCGTCTACCGCGCACCGACTTTGATGGCGGGCTACTGGAACAATCCGCAGGCCACCGCAGAAGCGTTCGCGGGCGGCTGGTTCCACTCCGGTGACCTGGTGCGGATGGACGACGAGGGTTATGTCTGGGTTGTCGATCGCAAGAAGGACATGATCATCTCCGGCGGCGAGAACATCTACTGTGCCGAGGTGGAGAACGTCCTCGCCGCGCACCCGGCGATCGTCGAGGTGGCGGTGATCGGCCGCAAGGACGAGAAGTGGGGCGAGGTGCCGATCGCGGTGGCCGCCGTTTCCGAGGAGCAGATCAACCTCGAGGGACTCGGCGAGTTCCTCAACGAGCGGCTGGCCCGCTACAAGCATCCCAAGGGCCTGGAGATCGTCGAGGCTCTGCCGCGCAACCCCGCCGGCAAAGTTTTGAAAACCGAACTGCGGGAGCGGTTTAGCGGCGAGAAATAACCGGCCGCACGCCCCTGACCGCCTCGGCAGCGCCTATTTCGGGCCGCCGGCGCAGCGATTGACGCCCGGGAAAATTGGCGTCGGTCTCAATTGAGAGTTAATCGTGCCGATGGAGTGCCGGGGACAAGCGGTATCGGGTACATTCCTGTGGGCTGGCTTACTACTGAGGAGTAGGGAGGCAGCGGTCACACCAGAGCGATCGGGCCGAGGAGGGGGCGTGCAGAACCGCCAGCTGCTGGGCATGAGTGCTCGAGGCGTGCCACGCGGTGTCCAGCCGAAGGCGGCCGGGTGACTGCATCGACGAACTTGACCGGTTATGTGCGCGACCAACTGCGCACGCCCCTGGAACTGGTCGGCGGGTTCTTTCGGATGTCTGTGCTCACCGGCAAGTCGGTGCTGCGCCCGTTCGAGTGGCGGGAGTTCATCGAGCAGAGCTGGTTCCTCATGCGGGTGGCCTTTCTGCCCACCGTCGCGGTGTCGATCCCGCTGACGGTGCTGATCATCTTCACGCTCAACATCCTGCTCGCCGAGTTCGGTGCGGCCGACGTCTCCGGCGCCGGGGCGGCGCTGGGTGCGGTCACCCAGTTGGGTCCGCTGGTGACGGTCTTGGTGGTCGCCGGCGCAGGTTCGACGGCGATCTGCGCGGACCTGGGCGCCCGCACCATCCGCGAGGAGATCGACGCCCTCGAGGTGCTGGGCATCGACCCGATCCACCGCTTGGTGCTGCCGCGGGTGGTCGCCTCCACGTTCGTGGCCTTCCTGCTCAACGGTGCGGTGATCACCATCGGCCTGGTCGGCGGCTACATCTTCGGCGTCTACATCCAAAACGTCTCGGCCGGTGCGTATCTCGCCACGCTGACGCTGATCACCGGCCTACCCGAGGTCATCATCTCGGTGATCAAGGCGCTGACCTTCGGCCTGATCGCCGGGCTGGTCGGCTGCTACCGCGGCCTCACGGTCTCCGGCGGCGCCAAGGGCGTGGGGACCGCGGTCAACGAGACGCTGGTGCTGTGCGTGGTCGCGCTGTTCGCCGTGAACGTCGTGCTGACCACCATCGGCGTGCGGTTCGGAACCGGGAGCTGAGGGCTAAGCCATGTCGACCACTCAAGTCCTGCGCAGCCGCTTCCCCCGGGCCTACGGCGAGTTCACCGACTTCGTCAGCTGGCCGGCGCGCGCGCTGGACACCCTCGGTCACGTTGCCTGGTTCTGCCTGCAGGCCATCGGATCGGTGGTGCACGCGCTGCGGTTCTACCGCCGTGAGGTGCTGCGCCTGATCGCCGAGATCGGGATGGGCACCGGCGCCATGGCCGTCATCGGCGGCACCGTGGCCATCATCGGCTTCGTCACGCTGTCCGCCGGGTCGCTGATCGCCATCCAGGGCTTCGCCTCGCTGGGCAACATCGGGGTGGAGGCGTTCACCGGCTTCTTCGCGGCCCTGGCCAACGTCCGTGTCGTCGCGCCCATCGTCACCGGGCAGGCGCTGGCGGCCACGGTCGGTGCCGGCGCCACGGCCGAATTGGGCGCCATGCGGATCAGCGAGGAGATCGACGCGCTGGAAGTGATGGGCATCAAGTCCGTCTCGTATCTGGTGTCGACCCGCATCCTGGCGGGCACCGTGGTGATCATCCCGCTCTACGCGATGGCCATCCTGCTGTCGTTCTTCTCCGCCCAGGTGGTGACCACCGTCTTCTACGCGCAGTCGGTCGGCACCTACTCGCACTACTTCAACACGTTCCTGCGCGTCGACGACGTGTTCTGGTCCTTCCTGCAGGTGATCATCATGTCGGTGATCGTGATGCTCAACCATTGCTACTTCGGCTACTTCGCCAGCGGCGGCGCCGTGGGTGTCGGTGAGGCCGTGGGCAAGTCGATGCGCACCTCGCTGGTGGCCATCGTCGTGGTCGTCCTGTTCGCATCGTTGGCGCTGTACGGCACCGACCCGAACTTCAACCTCACGGTGTGACGCCATGACGACACGGATGGATCAGGTTCGCGCTGGCGAGAACAAACCGCGCACCCCGCCGTACAAGTTGGCGGGGCTGGTCTTCGCGTTGGTCACCGCGCTGGTGGCCACGGTGCTCTACATCCAGTTCCGCGGCGGCTTCGACGACAAGACCGAGCTGACGCTGGTCGCCGAGCGCGCGGGTCTGGTGATGGACCCCGGTTCGAAGGTGACGTTCAACGGCGTCCAGATCGGCCGGGTGGCCGCGGTGAATCCGCTGGAGCAGGACGGCACCACCAAGGCGCAGTTGACGTTGGACGTCGACCCCCGCTACATCGATCTGATCCCGGCCAACGTGCAGGCCAACATCCAGGCCACCACGGTGTTCGGCAACAAGTACGTGTCATTCACCTCGCCGAAGGACCCGGTGGCCCAACGGATCAGCTCCGACGACGTCATCGACGTCTCGGGGGTGACCACGGAGTTCAACACGCTGTTCGAGACCATCACCTCGATCTCCGAGCAGATCGACCCGATCAAGCTTAACCTGACGCTGAGCGCGGCGGCCGAATCGCTGACCGGCCTGGGTGACAAGTTCGGCGAGTCGCTGGTCAACGGCAACGCGATCCTCGACGAGGTCAACCCGCGGATGCCCCAACTGCGTTACGACATCCAGCAATTGGCGAAGCTCACCGAGGTCTACACCGATGCCTCACCGGATCTGTGGAACGCCCTGGACGGGGCCGTGACCACCTCGCGCACCTTCAACGAGCGTCGCGGCGACCTGGACTCGGCGCTGCTGGCGGCCGCCGGGTTCGGCAACACCGGCGCCGACGTGTTCGAGCGCGGCGGGCCGTATCTGGTCCGGGGCGCCGAGGACCTGGTGCCCACGGCCCAGACACTGAACACCTACAGCCCGTCGCTGTTCTGCACCGTGCGCAACTTCGCCGGGGTGGCGCCCAAGGTGGCGGCATCCCTTGGCGGCAACGGGTATTCGCTGAACACCAACACCACATTCCTCGGCGCGGAGAACCCGTACGTCTATCCGGACAACCTGCCCCGCATCAACGCCCGCGGCGGCCCCGGTGGCGCGCCGGGCTGCTGGCAGAGCATCGACCGCGACCTGTGGCCCGCACCGTATCTGGTGATGGACACCGGCGCCTCGATCGCGCCGTACAACCACCTGGAACTCGGCCAACCGATCCTCACCGAATACGTCTGGGGCCGGCAAGGCGGGGAGAACACGATCAACCCATGAAAATCACCGGAACCGCAATCAAGCTCGGCGCCTTCTCGGCGGTGCTGCTGCTCTTCACGGGAATCATCATCGTGGTGTTCGGCCAGATCCGCTTCGACCGAACCAGCAGTTACACAGCGGAATTCGACAGCGCCAGCGGACTGCGCGCCGGTCAGTTCGTCCGGGCCTCGGGCGTGGAGGTCGGCAAGGTCGACAAGGTCCAACTCGTCGACGGCGGGCAGAAGGTGCGGGTCATCTTCAATGTGGACCGCACGCTGCCGCTGTACCAGTCGACCACCGCACAGATCCGCTACCAGGACCTGATCGGCAACCGGTACATGGACCTGCAGCGCGGCCAGGGCGAGGGTTCGGACCGGATCCTCGAGCCCGGCGGGTTGATCCCCACCTCGCGCACCACCCCGGCGCTGGACCTCGACGCGCTGATCGGCGGGTTCAAGCCGCTGTTCCGCGCGCTGGACCCGGACAAGGTCAACAACATCGCGCAGTCCATCATCACGGTGTTTCAGGGCCAGGGGGGCACCATCAGCGACATCCTGGACCAGACCGCCCAGCTGACGTCGGCGCTGGCCGACCGCGACCAGGCCATCGGCGAGGTGATCAGCAACCTGAACACGGTGCTGGACACCACCGTCAAGCACCAGAAGGAGTTCGACGAGACGGTCAACAACTTCGAAGTGCTCATCACCGGGCTGAAGAACCGCGCGGATCCGATTGCCGACTCGACGGCCAACATCAGCAGCGCCGCGGGCACGTTGGGCGATCTGCTGGCCGACAACCGGCCGGTGCTCAAGGACACCATCGCCCACCTCGAGAACGTCGCGCAGCCGTTGGTGGACAAGCAGGCCGAGGTCGACGACGTGCTGACCAAGCTGCCGCAGGCGCTGAAGATCATCGGCCGCGCCGGCGGTGTCTACGGCGACTTCTTCAACTACTACCTGTGCGACCTGACGCTCAAGCTCAACGGCGCGCAGCCGGGTGGGCCGGTGCGCACGGTGAAGGTGTTCACCCAGCCGACGGGTAGGTGCACACCACAATGAGGACTCTCGAAGGCGACAACCGGATCCGCAACGGCCTGGTCGGCATCATGATCACCATCCTGGTGATCGGTGTGGGCCAGAGCTTCTCCAGCGTCCCGATGCTGTTCGCGCAGCCCAACTATTACGGGCAGTTCAGTGACTCGGGCGGCATCCTCGTCGGCGACAAGGTGCGCATCGCGGGCATGGACGTCGGCACGGTGAACTCGCTGAAGATCGACGGTGATCACGTGGTGATGGGTTTCTCGTTGGGCCCCAACCAGATCGGCACCGACAGCCGGATCGCCATCCGCACCGACACCATCCTGGGCAAGAAGGTCCTCGAGGTCGAGCCGCGCGGCAGCGAGATCCTGCGCGCCAACGGCGAGCTGCCGCTGGGCCAGAGCACCACGCCGTACCAGATCTACGACGCGTTCTTCGACGTCACCAAGGCCGCCGCGGGCTGGGACATCCAGACCGTCAAGCAGTCGCTGAACGTGTTGTCCGAGACCGTAGATCAGACCTATCCGCACCTGAGCGCCGCGCTGGACGGGGTGGCCCGGTTCTCCGACACCATCGGCAAGCGCGACGAGCAGTTCACCAAGCTGCTGGCCAACGCCAACAAGGTGGCCAAGGTGCTCGGGGACCGCAGCGGTCAGGTCAACGACCTGCTGGTCAACAGCAAGACGCTGTTGGCCGCGGTCAACCAGCGCGGCCAGGCCATCGACAACCTGCTGGCCAACGTGCAGTTGGTCTCCGCGCAGTTCCAGGGCCTGATCAACGACAACCCGAACCTCAACCACCTGCTCGAGCAACTGCGCATCGTCACCGACCTGCTGGTCAAGCACAAGTTCGACCTACAGGACGTGCTGATCACGCTGAGCAAGTTCACCGCCTCGCTGGCCGAGGCGCTGGGTTCGGGCCCGTACTTCAAGGTGATGGTCGTCAATCTGCTCACCGGTCAGGTGCTGCAACCGTTCATCGACGCGGCATTCAAGAATCGCGGTATCGACCCCGAGAAGTTCTGGCGCGACGCGGGTCTGCCGGCCTTCCAGTTCCCGGACCCCAACGGCGAGCGGCACGCCAACGGTGCCCCGCCGGCCGCGCCGCGCGTCCTCGAGGGCACCCCGGATCATCCCGGCCCGGCCGTGCCGCCCGGTTCGCCGTGCTCCTACACCCCGCCCGCCGACGGCATCCCGTCGCCCGGCAACCCGCTGCCGTGCGCCGACCTGACGGTGGGCCCGTTCGGCGACAACCCGTACGGCCCGAACTATCCGGGACCGACCGGAGTGCTCAGCTCGCCCCCCAATCCGAACGCGCCGCCGCCGGCGCCGGGGCTGCCGGGCTCGGGGATTCCCGGTCAGCCCGCGCCGACGCTGCCGGGCGCTCCGGTGCCGCTGCCCGACGCTCCGATCAACTCGCGGACCACGCCGTTGGGTCCGGCGCCGGGCCCCGGTCCCGCGCCGGTGGCGGTGCCGCCGGTGCCGCGCGAGCAGGGCACCCCGCCGCCGGGTCCCGAGCAGCAACTGTCGCCGAACACCGTAGCGCCGCTGCCGGGCAACCCGCCGTTCCTCGTCCCCGACACAGGAGGTACCTGAGGCGGTGTCGACGATCTATGACTTCCGAAAGATCAAGCTGCCGAACGTCTCCCGGACGGCGGTGGTGATCGGCGCGCTGCTGATCGTGCTCGGCCTCGTTGGTGGGCTGGTCGGCTGGCAGCTGTACAAACGGTTGACCACCAACACCGTGGTGGCCTACTTCCCGCAGGCGCTGGCGCTGTACCCCGGCGACAAGGTACAGATCATGGGTGTGCGGGTCGGGGCGATCGACAAGATCGAACCCGAGGGCGACACCATGCGGGTCACCATGCACTACCAGAACAAGTACAAGGTGCCCGAGGACGCGACGGCCTCGATCCTGAATCCCAGCCTGGTGGCCTCCCGCACCATCCAGCTCTCGCCGGCCTACACCGGCGGCCCGGTGATGAAGAACAACGCCGTCATCCCGATCGAGCGCACCCAGGTGCCCGTCGAATGGGACGACCTACGCAACCAGATCACCGACATCGTCAGCCAATTGGGGCCCACCCCCGAGCAGCCCAAGGGCCCGTTCGGTGACGTGCTGGAGTCCTTCGCCGACGGCTTCGCCGGCAAGGGGGAGCAGCTCAACACCACCCTGACGTCGCTGTCGGAGGCCATCACCGCGCTCAACGACGGCCGCGGCGACTTCTTCGCCGTCGCCAAGAGTCTGGCGCTGTTCGTCAACGCGCTGCACCAGAGCGATCAGCAGTTCGTCGCGCTGAACTCGAACCTCGCCGAGTTCACCGGCAGCTTCAACCAGACCGACACCGAGCTGTCCGAGACGTTGCAGCAGGTCGATCAGTTGCTGGTCACCGCAAGGGATTTCGTCGACGAGAACGGCGAGGTGCTGGCGCACGACATCAACAACCTGAGCGAGGCCACCACCGCGCTGCTGCAGCCCGAGCCCCGCGATGGTCTGGAGACCGCGCTGCACGTGTTCCCGAACTTGGCCGCCAACCTGGTGAGCATCTACGAACCCACCAGCGGTTCGCTCACCGCCATCCCGGTGGTCGCGAGCTTCGCCAACCCCATGCAGTTCATCTGCAGCTCGATTCAGGCCGGTAGCCGGCTGGGTTATCAGGAGTCCGCGGAGTTGTGCGCGCAGTACCTGGCACCGGTGATGGATGCGATCAAGTTCAACTATCCGCCGTTCGGCATCAACCAGATTTCCACGGCGGCAACCCAACCCAAGACCGTCGCCTATTCCGAGGAGCGGCTGCGGCCGCCGCCGGGGTACAAGGACACCACCGTGCCGGGCATCTTCGCCCGCGACACGTTGTTCTCGCACGGCAACCACGAGCCGGGGTGGGTGGTGGCGCCGGGCATGCAGGGCGTGCAGGTCCAGCAGTTCACCAAGAACATGCTGACGCCGGATTCCTTGGCCGCGTTGATGGGTGGTCCCGATCCGGTGCTGTCGCCGGGTGGCCCGCGTGGCGGCGCCCCGCCGAACGCCTACGACCAGAACAATCCGCTGCCGCCGCCGTGGTACCCGCAGCCCGGCCCACCGCCGGGACCGGATCCCGGGGTGGTCCCCGGCCCGTTGCCGGTGTCGCAGCAGTTGCCGGGCACCAACCCGGCCCAGCAGGGTCCGGCGCCGGCAGCGCCGCCGGCATCGGCCGGTCCGCCGCTGCCGGCTGAGGTGGGTGGTCGATGATGCAGGCACTGCGGTTGACTCGTCGCGTCGCCTGGCGCGGGCTGGTGTTGCTGGCCGCGACGTTGATGCTGGCCTCGTGCGGGTGGCGCGGCATTGCCAACGTCCCGCTGCCCGGCGGCCCGGGCACCGGAGCGGACAACATGCGGATCTACGTCCAGATGCCGGATACGTTGGCGCTCAACGTCAACAGCAAGGTCCGGGTGGCCGACGTGAACGTCGGTTCGGTGCGCGCGATCGAGCTGAAGAACTGGGTCGCCACGCTGACCCTGGACATGGAACCGGGCATCGCGCTGCCCGCGAACGCGACGGCGCGGATCGGTCAGACCAGCTTGTTGGGCAGCCAGCACATCGAGTTGGCCCCGCCGGCGGATCCGTCGCCCGAACAACTGCGCACCGGCGACACCATCGAGCTGAAGAATTCGACGGCCTACCCCACCACCGAGCGCACGCTGGCCAGCATCGCCACGGTGCTCAACGGCGGCGGCATCCCGAATCTCGAGGTGATCCAGACCGAGGTCAGCAACATCCTCGACGGCAACGCCGGCGAAATCCGGGCGTTCCTGGGCAAGCTGGACACCTTCACCCGGGAGCTCAACGAGCAGCGGGAGGACCTGACCCGCGCCATCGATTCGACCAACGAGTTGCTGACCATCGTCGCCGAGCGCAACGACACCCTGGATCGGGTGCTCACCGAAATCCCGCCGCTGATCGAGTATTTCGCAAACCAGCGCGACGTATTCGCCGACGCGGTGACCTCGCTGGGCCGGTTCTCCGCGATCACCGACGAGACCCTGTCGGCGGCGCGGGCGAACTTGGAGACCAACCTGCAGCTGCTGCAGCGTCCGCTGAAGCAGCTGGCGAAGGCCTCGCCGTACCTGGTGGACTCGCTCAGGCTGCTGCTGACCGCGCCGTTCAACATCGACAACGTGCCGAAGGTGGTGCGCGGTGACTACATCAACACCTCCGCGACGTTCGACCTGACGCTGAGCACGTTGGACAACGCGTTCCTCACCGGGACCGGGGTCTCCGGCATGCTGCGGGCCCTCGAGCAGTCGTGGGGCCGCGACCCCGCGACGATGATCCCCGATGTCCGGTTCACGCCCAACCCCAACTCGGTTGCCGGCGGCCCGCTGGTCGAGAGGGGGGAGTAGGTCATGCTGACCCGTTTCATCCGGATCCAGCTGGTGCTGTTCACGGTGCTCACGTTGGTCGCGCTCGTCACCTTGGGGTGGTACTACCTGCGGCTGCCGAGCATGGCCGGCATCGGCCAGTATCAGCTGAAGGCGGACCTGCCGGCCTCCGGCGGCCTGTACCGCACGGCCAACGTCACCTACCGCGGCATCACGATCGGCAAGGTCACCTCGGTCGAGCCCACCGAACGCGGCGCCCTGGCGACGATGAGCATCGCGGACAACTACAGGATCCCGGTGAACGCCACGGCCAATGTGCACTCGGTGTCCGCGATCGGTGAGCAGTATCTGGATCTGGTGTCCGAGGGCGGCGGCGACCAGTACTTCGCGCCGGGGCAGACCATCACCGACGGTACGGTGCCCCAGGAGATCGGCCCGGCCCTGGACGCCGCGAACCGGGGTCTGGCGGTGCTACCCAAGGAGAAGATCTCGGCGCTGCTGGACGAGACGGCGATCGCGGTCGGGGGACTCGGCCCGGCGCTGCAGCGGCTCGTCGACGGCACCCAGGCGGTGGTCGGTGATTTCCGGACCCACATCAACGACATCAACGACATCGTCGACAACTCGGCGCCGATCATCGACAGCCAGGTCAACTCCGGTGACGAGATCGCAAGGTGGGCACGCAATCTGAACAGCATCACCACCCAGACCGCGGCTCAGGACCAGGTGCTGCGCAACACGTTGACCAACGCCGCGCCCACCGCGGACGCCGTCGCGGCGGTGTTCAGCGACGTGCGGGAGGCGCTGCCGCAGACGCTGGCCAACCTCGCGATCGTGCTCGACATGCTCAAGCGCTACAACAAGGGCCTCGAGCAGACGCTGGTGGTCTTGCCGCAGGGTGCCTCGGTGGCCCAGGCCGTTGCGGCGCCGTTCGAAAATGCCGCGGCGCTGAACTTCAGCCTGACCATCAACCAGCCGCCGCCGTGCCTGACCGGGTTCCTGCCGGCCAGCGAGTGGCGGGCGCCGGCGGACACCACCACGGCGCCGCTGCCCAGCGGCACCTACTGCAAGATCCCGAAGGATGCGCCGAATGTGGTGCGCGGTGCCCGCAACTATCCGTGCGCCGATGTGCCGGGCAAGCGCGCCGCGACGCCGCGGGAATGCCGGTCCGAGGAACCGTACGTGCCGATGGGGACCAACCCCTGGTACGGCGATCCGAATCAGATGCTGAACTGCCCCGCGCCCGGCGCGCGCTGCGATCAGCCGGTGGACCCGGGCCGGGTGATTCCGGCGCCGTCGATCAACACCGGCCTCAACCCGCTGCCCGCGGACAAGTTGCCGCCGCCGGCGCCGATCGTCAGCGATCCGCTGTCCCCGCCGGGCAGCGGCACGGTGCAGTGCAGTGGCCAGCAACCCAACCCGTGTATCTACACTCCGACATCAAGCACCGCCGCGGTGTACAACCCGCAACGTGGTGAAGTCGTCGGGCCCGACGGCGTGAAGTACACCGTCGACAGTTCGACCAACACAGGAGACGACGGATGGAAGGAGATGCTGGCTCCGGCCGGCTGACCCCACCCGAGGACGAGGGCGGCGAGCTCGCGGTCGAAGATGCCGATGCGGTTTGCCCACCTCACAGCGACAACGAGCGGCAGGGCGACGAGGGCGCCGAGATCGTCGCTGACAGTCGCTCGGAGGTGGGCAAACCGCAGCAGCGTTCCCGGCTGTACAGCCGGGGCTGGGTGGTCGGCGTATGCGCGACCCTGCTGCTGCTGGCGCTGCTGATCACCGGGGCCGGCGTACTCGCCAAGTCCGCTGACGAGGACATGGGGGACCGCAACGCGGCCGAGGCGGCGGCGGTGCAGGCGGCCAAGGATTGCGTGATCGCCACCCAGGCCCCGGACCTGGCGGCCATGGAGGCCAGCCAGCGCAAGATCATCGAATGCGGCACAGGCGATTTCGGCGCTCAGGCGGTGCTCTACAGCAGCATCCTGGTCGACGCCTACCAGGCCGCCAACGCCCAGGTCCGGGTGACCAATATTCGCGCGGCCGCCGAACGCCACCACGACGACGGCTCGGTGGACGTGCTGGTGGCGCTGCGCGTCAAGGTCAGCAACAGCACGGTCCAGGATCAGGAGACCGGCTATCGGCTGCGGGTCCAGATGGCTCCCACCGACGGCACCTACAAGATCGCCAAGCTCGACCAGGTGACCCGGTGACGGAATTGCCGACCCGCGATGACCTCGATACCCCCACGGCCGCAGCCGATCCCGCCGAGGTGACGCTGGCGTCCTGGCCGGCCCGCGCGGGGGCCTTCGGGCTGGACGTGCTGGCCGGACTCGGCGTGCTCACCGCCCTGGGGTTGGTCGCGTGGTCGACCCCGGGGGGCGGATGGCTGTGGTGGGTGACGGTGATCGCCGCGGCCGTGGTGCTGCTGGCGGTGACGGCCAATCGCCTGCTGCTCCCGGCACTGACCGGATGGAGCATGGGCCGGGCGCTGTTCGGGATCGCGGTGGTGGGCCGCGACGGCACCGCCACGACCGAGTTGGGGCCGTGGCGCCTGCTGGCCCGCGACGCCGCGCACCTGGTCGACACCGCGGCCCTGCTGCTGGGCTGGTTGTGGCCGCTGTGGGACAGCCGCAACCGGACGGTCGCCGACATCCTGGCGCGCACCGAGGTCAGGGTGCGCACCCCCAAACCGCGGCGGGCCAAAGCCACCGTGGTGAAGGCGGTTTCGGCCGGTGCCATCATCGCGGTCGCCGCCGCGGCGTTGGGATACAGCACGGTGTACCTACCCGATCAGCGGTTGGCCCAGACCCGTGAGCAGTTGGCGGTGCAGGGCCCGAAGTTGGTGACCGACATGCTCAGCTATCAGGCCGCCTCGCTGCAGGAGGACTTCGAGCGGGCCGCCGCGGTGGTGACCGATTCCTACCGCCCGCAACTGGAGGAACAGCAGAACACCATCCGGCGGGCCGCGGGCGACAACTCCGTCGTCGACAACGACTACTGGTCGCCCAACGCCGCCGTGCTGACCGCGACCGCCGATCGCGGCACGATGTTGGTGCTGCTGCAGGGCCAGCGTGGAGTGCCGCCGGACTTCCGGACCATCTCCGCCACGGTGCAGGTCGACTTCGCGCGCAGCGACGGCCAGTGGAAGGTGGACAACCTGACGGTGCTGGCCAAACCCGACCCGGCCGGGGGTGGCGGATGAGTCCGCGTCGAAATCTCTCGGCCGCAACAAGTTTCACCGAGCTGCCGGCGCCACCGCCCCGGACTCGCGGGCTGACCGCGGTGTTGGCCGCGGCGCTCGTGTTGATCGTCGCCGCGGTGGCCGTCAGCGCCGTGGTGCTGTTCACGCACCAGAAGCAACACCGGGAGGCGATGCGCACGGTGGCGACCCTCGGCTTCGTGCGGTCGTTCATGACCGAGTTCACCTCGCCGGACCCGTTCAACGCCAACGCCTACGCCGACGGCGTGCTGGCCCAGGCCACGGGCAAATTCGCCGAGAACTTTCAATCCCGCATCAACGAGGTGGCGGTCACCGTGGCACGGTCGGAGCCGACCACCGGTGAGGTGGTCGAGGCCGGCGTGCAACGGTTCAACGACGACGACAGCGCCACGGTGGTGGTGGTGACCAAGACCGTCACCGTCATGCCGGACGGCAACCGGGTGGAGAATGGCAACCGTTGGGTGGTCACCGCGATCGAGGAGGGGGGCCAATGGAAGATCAGCGAACTGGTTCCGGTGATCTGAGCGACGCCGCCGAAGGATCGCCGGTCGAGGAGTCCGAGGCGACCCAGCGCCGCCCGCGGGTGCCGCAGGGCAAGCGGCGACGGGCCGCCGCGACGGCGCCGCCCGGCGAGGATGCACCCGGCCCGGGGGCCGCCGCCGACCCCGACGCCGAACCCGACGAACCGGCGGCACCGGAGGCTCCCGAGCAGTCCCCGGCCGAGGCGGTCGTGCTCGTCGAGCGCACCCCGCCGGGCCGGCGTGCCCCCATCGTGATCGGGATCGCGGCCGCGCTGTTCATCGGGGCCGGCGCCTTCGCCGGGGCCATGGCGCAGCCCTACATCGCCGAGCGTGCCGCAGTGCAGACCAAGGTCGAGATTGCCCGCACCGCAGCCGATGCGATCACCACGCTGTGGACCTACACCCCGGAGAACATGGATCAGCTGGCCAACCGGTCGGCGCGCTTCCTGGCCGGCGACTTTCAGGCCGAGTACCGCAAGTACATCGACGCGATCGTGCCGACCAACCGGCAGGCGCAGGTCAGCAACTCCACCGAGGTCGTCGGCGCCGCGGTGGAGAGCCTCGACGGTCCGGACGCCACCGCGATCGTCTACACCAACTCCACCTCGACGAGCCCGTTGACCAAGGACATCCCGTCGCTGAAGTACATCTCCTACCGGCTGACGCTGCACCAGGACTCGGGCGACTGGCTGGTGACCGGGATGAGCGCGATCACCAACCTGGACCTCACTCCGCAGATCTGAGGGCGGACCCGCTACGGACGGTCCGGCTGCGCGGTCGCGTAGCGGTCGAAGCGCCCCGCCAAATACTCGGCCCGGCAAGCGCTTCGAGCCAGCTTTCCGCTCGTCGTCCGGGGGATGGTGCCGGCCGCGACGAACCGTAGATCCGCGATGCGGACCTGATGACGGCGGGACACCGCGGCGCGGACGGTGTCGACGACGGCACCCGGTTCGGTCCGTCCGGCCCCGGCGGCGCGTTCGGCGACGATCACCAGTTGCTCGCCGCGGTCACCCGGAATGGCAAAGGCCGCCACGTATCCGGAGCGCACCGCGGGGGACGCGAGTCCCACCGTGGTCTCGATGTCGGTGGGGTAGTGGTTGCGGCCGTCGACGATGATCATGTCCTTGATGCGGCCGGTCAGGTACACCACACCGTCGACGTAGGTGCCCAGATCGCCGGTCGCCAACCAGTAGGCGTTGTCGGCGACGCCCACGGCATGACTGTCCGTCTCGAGCCGGGTCTGCAGCTTGTTTCCGAAGACGCGTTCGGTCTCGTCGGGCCGCCCGAAGTAGCCGAGGCCGACGTTGTTGCCGTGCAGCCAGATTTCCCCGACCCTGCCCTCGGGAACCTCGTTGCCGTCGCCATCGGTAATCACCAGCCACTGGTTCGGGATCGCGTTGCCGCACGACACATGCTCGACCGCGCCGGGGTCGGTGGCGTCCACGGTGACAGCGCGGCCGTCGCTCAACTGGTCCCGGTCGAAGTAGCGCGCGCTGGCCGCGTCCGAGGACGAGATGCTGGCGACCGACAGGGTGGCCTCGGCCATCCCGTAGGACGGTTTGATGGCCGTCGCCGGCAGACCGTAGGGCGCGAAGGCCGTCGTGAATTTCTCGATGGCCGTCATGGTCACGGGTTCGGATCCGTTGAGCAGGGTCACGACATTGGTCAGATCCAGGGTTTCGCCCTGCGGCGGGCGTCCACGCTCGGCGACGAGTTCGAACGCGAAATTCGGTGCGGCCGCGAAGGTGCGCCCGTGCGCGGCCTCGATGCCGAGTTGCTTGATCCAGCGGTAGGGGCGCCGGACGAACGCCATCGGGTCCATGAGCGTGATGTGGCTGCCGCACAGCGCGGGGAACATGATCATGATCAGACCCATGTCGTGGTACAGCGGCAGCCAACTGACGCTGCGCACGCCCAGGTCCAGGTCGCCGGTCAGGATCATCTGGATCACGTTCGTGCACACGTTGCGGTGCGTGATCTGCACGCCGGCCGGCGTGCGCGTCGAACCCGAGGTGTACTGCAGGTAGGCGACGTCGTCGGTGTTCAGCGTCGGGGGCGTGAACATGTCGGCCACGCTGTCGGGCACGGCGTCGACGGCGATCACCCGCGGCCGCGACGCCGCCGGGATCTGCTTGAGGATGTTGCGCACCGATTCGGCCGCGCTGCTGGTCGTGAGCACCACGGTGGGCTGGGCATCGGCCAGCACGGCCGACAGTCGCTCGTTGTGTCCGGCCAGGCTCGGCGCGAACAGCGGCACCGCGACGTTGCCCGCGTGGATGGCCGCGAAGAATGCGGCGACATAGTCGACGCCCTGGGGGGCCAGGATCGCCACCCGATCGCGCGGCTGGGTGACCTGCTGCAGGCGGGCTCCGACGGCGGATACCCGCGTCCACAAGCCGTTCCAGCTGAGTTCGACGACCCGGCCGTCGGCGTCGCTGGAGTAGTCGAGGAACCGGTAGGACGGCTGATCGCCGAACGCTGCGCGGTTGCGGTCCAGGAACGAAGTCAACGTGACGCCGTCCGGTATGACGATGGTGCCGTCGTCGCCGACATAGTCCTCGACGCTGACGTCAACGGAGGCGCGCACGGCATTGTTAGCGAGGGGATCCCGACCCATCCCGATGACACTAGTAGTAGTGCTAATTAATGCTGGCATCGAGCGGCGGTGATAGTGGTCACGTGAACGGCCTCCGAGATGGTCGTGCCCCGCTGGATTTGCGCAGCTGAATAATTAATATCACCAAGCGTCAATATTTCTGGTCACGCGCGTGTACATTCCTAACCGCGAGCTGCACAGGACGGACTTCGGACGGCTCGGGTGGCGCCAGCGGCCCGGATGTTCGCGGGTTCGTCCCAACCAGGTCGGGGGTGGACACCGGGCAGGCGATACTGGGCAGCATGGGCGTCGCCTCCCCGGTGTCTGACAAGCTCACCACCGCAGCCTTGCTGCTGTTGACGTTCGCGACCGGTCTGGTGGACGCCGTCAGCGTCCTGATCCTCGGGCATGTGTTCGTCGCGAATATGACCGGCAATGTGATCTTCCTGGGGTTCTGGTTCGTCCCGCACTCCGGCGTGGATCTGACCGCCGCGGTCGTGGCGTTCGCAGGCTTCCTTGCGGGCACGATCCTGAGCGGCCGGTTCGCGCGGCATCTGGCGGCTGAGACGCGGCTGTGGCTCACGGTCGCCCTGGGCGTCGAGGCGGTGCTGCTGCTGACGCTTTCGATCCTGGCGGGCGCCGGGGTGCTGGATTACAACGACAACGGCAAGCTGATCCTGATCGCCGGGCTGGCGATGGCCTTCGGCTCGCAGAACGCGGCCGCGCGCCAGTTCGGGGTGCAGGAACTCAGCACCACGGTGCTGACCTCCACGATTGTCGGCATCGGGGTCGACTCGCGCCTGGCCGGCGGTACCGGTGATCGCGAAAAGCTGCGCTACACAGTGATTTTCACCATGCTAGGCGGAGCCGTGATCGGCGCGACGATGACGCGGTTCACGGTGGCGCCGGTGATCGCGTTGGCGGCCGTGGTGGTGCTGGCCGCAATGGTGATCTTTCGGTACGGGCCGGGGGCCGAGGCATAAACCTTTTGGCATGGGGCTACGGAATCCGTGGTCCGCTAGTGTCGAGAACATGCCTGCCGTACTCGTGACCGGGGCCGCTCGCGGGATCGGCCGAGCCATCACCGCGCACCTGGCCACCTTGGGATGGGATGTTGTGGCGGGAGTGCGCAGCGCGGCCGACGCGGCCGCCATCGGATCGATGCCCAGAGTCACCCCGGTGACGCTCGACGTTACGGATTCCGCACATATAGCCGCTCTGGACGACGGATTACCCGAGCGGTTGGACGCGGTGGTCAACAATGCGGGTGTGGTGGTGGGTGGTCCGCTGGAGACCATCGGCATGGCCGACCTGCGCCGCCAGCTCGAGGTCAATGTGGTCGGTCAGCTGGCGGTGACGCAGGCCGTGCTGCCGCGGCTGCGTCGATCCCGCGGGCGAATTGTATTCATTTCCAGTGTGAATGGCCGTATCTCGGTGCCGCTGCTCGGTGCTTATTGCGCGTCGAAGTTCGCGTTGGAGGCCGCCGCGGATGCGTTGCGAATGGAGTTGCGGCCGTGGCACATTGACGTCAGCGTCGTAGAGCCGGCGCAGACCGCGACCGATATGTGGGAGACCGCGCCCCAGACCGCCGACGATCTGGAGGCGGCGATGAGCGCCGAGCAGCGTGTGCTGTACGCGAAACATGTTGCGGGATTTAGGAAGATGATCCCGCTGTCGCAGCGGCTGGCCGCGCAGCCGCACACGGTGGCCGAGGTGGTGGAGGAGGCGTTGACCGCCAAGCGCCCGTCGGCGCGCTACGCGACCGGTCTGGCGCAGTCGGTGCAAATGGCCGTCATGACAAATGTGCCCCCGTTTGTATCGGACGTGTTGGTGCGCAGACTGTTCGGACAGCCCTAGCGGGCCAAGCTTCGGAATCCGTGGTGCCGGTAATTTTTGCTGGAAAGCGGGTTTCGGCGCACATTGAGTTGGCCTAGACTCATTTACGCTGACGAAAATGAACTACATCAACGCCGCTGCCAGGTGATATGGAGTTTCCTGAGAGAAAACTGTCAATGCTGAGATTCACCTGAAAAATTTGCTACAGTTGTGTCGTTGCGTGATGCAGCTCACAGCCGGGCGGGAGGGGGCGACATGTCAGAACTATGGATGTCAGCCTGCCGGGCCGGGGGTATGGCGACGGCCACGTCGGACCGGGTTTGGGAGGGCCACGGCTCCGAGTCTCAGCGTATGGGGGATGTCAGCGCCTAAGCATCCAAAACACACGGGGGGAGGAACACCGCCTCCGGTCTTCGGACCGGAGGCGGTGCCCGTTGTGGGGCATGCCGGGCCGGCTCGATCTCCGCGTGCCCGCCGCCGCCGGGCCAGGGCGACGGCGGCGAGGGTGAAATCCGTCGCCGAGCGGTGGCCCGCGACCCGTCCCGGCCGGGAAACGCGCCCGACCGCCGCGGATCTGAGCTACGGATTTCGTCGCCGTCTAAGATTTTGCTGAAATATTGCGCATTCTACTAAGTGGGGATATTCGGGCCTGCTCCATCGATTCCTTAGCGGGCGCTAACGATCCTCCCACCAGGTATTTTTCGTGTTTCTGAGTGGAAGCTGGCTATGCTGAGATTTAGCTGAGACCTATTTGCTACAGTGTCGACAGTTTGTAATCCAGCTCACACTCTGCCAGGAGGGTCAATGACGACCTCGGTACCCACCCCGCCCAAGCTGCGCAAGGCCAAAGCTGCGGCGGTCACCGCCGCCGCGATGGCCGCCACGGCTGCGTTGACCATCGGCGGAACCACGGCCGCGTCCACCGCGGTGCTGGCCGATCGCGACCAGACGATCGCCGCGTCGCTGACCGAGGACGTCTCGCTGTCGGCGTCGATCGGGATCTACCCCGTGGGACCGGGAGCGCAGATCGCCCGGATGCTGGGTGCCGGCACGCCCGAGGGCGCGCTCCGGACCCTGGGCGCCATGGCTGCGTTGATCCCCGGCGAACAGGGTGAGGCCTTCCGCGCCACCCTGAATACGCTGGCCGCGGCGCTCGAGGCCGCGCAGGGCGGGATTCAGGTGCTGCCGGCGGGTCTGCTGCCCAATCTTCCGGCCGTAAACCTGCCGCCAATTCCTCCACTACTCCCCAACGGGATCAATATCCCCGCATTGGCGCTGGGGGCCGGCATCAATATCGGCTTGCCGGAGATCGCTGTCCCCGCTCTCGGTCCCGCCGGAACGTATGACGCAGTTGCCGGCCTGCAGGGCGACCTCTCGACTCAATTGCTTTTAACGGTGCTCAAAAATGCGATGCTCGGGACGGACCTGCTGGACCTGGTTCCGGGCGGGGTGCTGCCCGACGACCTGGCTGCACTGGTCGATCTGCTGCAGAACGTGCCGCTGAACGTTCCGGGGGCGACGACCGATATCGACGTCACGATCCCCGGTCTGCCGCCGCTCATCCCGCCGATCACCCTTCTGGACCTCAGCCTCTTCTTCTCCTCGGCCGACCGCATCGCGATCATCCCGACCTTCGGCCTGGGCGGGACCAACGCGGCGATCACCGCACCGTCGTTCCTGAATGAATCGCAGTTCGCGAAGACCGTCGTCCTGATCATCCCGATCCGGAACACGTCGCGGCCGGGCGGCGGCATGCTGGCGATGCTGACCCCGCTGTCGAGCCTGGTCGGCATCAACATGTCCAACGTCGACGGCCGCGAGGGCAACGGCAACGTCACGTTCTGGGACATCACCGCGGCCTACGACATCATGTCCGATGCACCGTCGACGGTCTTCAGTCCGGCCGCCTGGGCGAACTCCGTCACCGGAGCGTTCATGCCCACGTACCTGATCCCGCAGAACGTCGAGCAGTTCGCCGGCGTGATCGAGGACATCGTCAGCGGCGACATCGGCTTGGACACCGTGCTGCAGTTGCTGGCGGCCGGCAACATCACCGACCTGTTCCACATCGACACCGATGCCGCCGACGGCAACATGTACATCACCTACGACTCCGGAAACCTGCCGCTGCTCGAGCCGTTCCAATTCCTGCCGCGGACCATCAGCTATCTCCCCGGCTTCGACATCTCTACGCCGGGCAGCGAATCCTTCAACGATTTCCTGACTCAGCTGGTTGCAATGGGTTACCAGGATGTGAACCTGACCGGCGCCGGGGTCGGGGAGATCCCGACCTTCGTCCGCGGCTTTGACGAGGCGGGCACCCAGGCGAAGTTCTGGACCAACCCCGTGAGCTTCGAAGCCGGCCTGCAGGCGCCCCAGGCGTTGTTCAATGCGCTGATCGGCGACGGGGTTTCGACGGGTCTCACCGGAAACCTGTTCAACCCGGAAGCCCAGGATCTAACCCTGTTCGGCAGTTCCGCCATCGGCGACGCCGTGTACCGCAATGCGCTGACCGTCGCGGTCGCGGGCTTCGTGCGGGAGGCGCTGCTAGAGCTGAAGACGCAACTGAACCCGCTGTTCGATGCGGTCGACAGCAACGAGGCACTGGTCGCGTTCGCGAAGCAGCTCGACGAGGCGACCAAGGAAGCCGACAACCTCCTCGCGAGCGCCGGCGACAGTATCCGGGATCTCGGTATCGATCTCTCCGGTCCCTTGATGGATGGCAACCGGGCGTTCAACAACCTCGTCGGCGGAAACCCGGCCGGAGCGGCAGGGGACCTGGGCGGTCTTTCCGGACTTGGGGTCGCCGAAGATCAGAACGAGGGGTCCTCGACCGCCACCCGCGCGACAGCGCCAGCGGATGAAGTTGCCGACGTCGAGACGCAGCCCATCCCCGAGGGCAGCGTGGTCACCGACTTGTTCACGAACACCGAAGGTCTCGACCGTGCGGTGAAGGTCGCCGACGCACTCAACCCGCGCAAGGCCCTGCAGGCCGCGGCCGCCGATGCGAACGAGCGCGTCGAGAAGCGGGTGACCAAGACGCAGAACAGCCTGCGCAAGGCCAATGAGCGTGCGGCGTTGGTGGGCGAGAAGCTCCGCGACGGTGACGTCGCGGGCGCGGCCAAGCAGGTCGGCGCCAACGTGCAGAACCGTGTCGACCGGTTGAAGAAG
The DNA here is from genome assembly GCF_963378095.1 of Mycolicibacterium sp. MU0053. Classification (NCBI taxonomy): domain Bacteria; kingdom Bacillati; phylum Actinomycetota; class Actinomycetes; order Mycobacteriales; family Mycobacteriaceae; genus Mycobacterium; species Mycobacterium burgundiense. The sequence goes on along the minus strand of NZ_OY726397.1, from coordinate 4,703,750 downwards.
GACGTCGACAACGGCGTCAACAAGCTGCGCGGCGGCGAGAAGAAGAACAACGGGAACGGCGCGGCGACCCAGTCGGACAACGACAGCAAGAACAAGAACAAGAGCGACGCCGCGTAACCCGCGCGTACGACGTGGGGGAGACACCGCCTCCGGCTTCGGCCGGGGGCGGTGTCCCGTTTTCGGGGCCGCCCGCACCGGTCTGCGCCGTGTCGAGGTTTGACACGAAATTTCGCGCCGCGTCGCCCAGCCGCAGTCGGCGGTGCACGGTGGGGTCTCGGGCGGCCCGGGCAACCGCGGTCGCCCGATGCGACCAAAGAGGCAACCAGCCCTGACCTGGACCTGATCAGCGTGACCTCGCCAAACCGTCAGCCGCTGCACACATAGCAATCTTTAAGCGGGCCAAGAATTTTCGGGCCCGAAGCTGCGTGGGGCGACAAGTCGGCGGGTTCGGCTTACGTGGACGTCAACGTGAATGCTTGCGTCTGCAATGAGTTTGGTCAGCAACCGGCAATTGCGGGTGCGCGGGACGCGATCGCCGTGTAGCTTCGGGGTGAATAGCCTGAGATTTACCTGAGAGGTCGGGGTCGACGTCGATGAGCAGCGACTGAAACAACGCGTGGGTTAAGCGGCGGTAGCCGCCCCCCGCAGCGTTGAGGCTCGGAATATGGAGCCGGACAGAGTATTTCAAGCCAGTAGCTATGCACTGGCTCGCGGGGAGCAGGCCCGCACCAACCTGAGCTGAAGCTGAGGCCGATCGCCGATTTCGGCGAGCACTGACACCGACGAGATGGGGGAGTTGTATGCGCACGTTCATGCCAGCAAACAAGGAGGGGGCGCGGGCGCGCCGTCGTCGGCTGGGCCGCACCGCGGCAGCGAAGGTCGCGCTCAGCGGCGTGGCTGTGCTCAGCGCCGTCGCCGTGAGCGTCGCACCGTTTACCGCGGAGGCCGCGACCTACATCGTCGGGGCGCCGGATTGGCTGGGCGTCAACAACTTCGAGAACGACGCCAACGCGCTCTACAACGCGATCGTCGACGATCGGAAGAAGCCGGCTGCCACCCTGATCGGGTGGGGTACCGGCGGAGTCGCACTCAACCCGCAGTGGGTGCAGTGGTACAACCCGAACCTGGGCGGATTGAACCTCGGCGACATCGACCTCGGGGACCTGTCCGCGGCTGACATCACGGCCTTGCTGGGGCAACTCGACCTCAATGAGCTGACCAATTCGGACCGCGACCAGTACTACACGCCGCGGGAGTGGGGTCAGATCGGCACGGAACCGGTGCTGGTCGACAACCCGGAGTACCAGCAAGCTTTCGAGGATGCGCTCGCCGCGGTCATGCAGGAGGATCGAGAAGCGATCCTCGTCGCGGACACCATCAACGTCACGATCTCCTACACGGTGGCGCAACCGAGCTGGTGGAACTCGGGCTACTCGATCCCGGTTCTCGGGTCGGTGAGCCTTGCCAGCCTGCTGGGACGCTGGGACCAGCAGAAGATCGCCGGCCAGTCCGTTGGTGCGCCGATCACGACGACAGTCTCCATCGACAACCCGTTCCAGGGCGATCCCGCGGCGCTCGACGACTTCCTGGAAACCGGTGTGTACCAGGGCGCGTATCCCGTGCAGATCGACCCCGCTGAATTGGGCCTGAAGAAGCCGGCCAACCCACTCCCGTCGTGGGTGCCTGGCCGCGGCGCCGCCTGGGATGGCGCTTGGAACTGGCTGACGAATCAGATGGGGACCATCGACGTCGGCGACATCGATTACAACCTGAACCGCACGATGTTCGGATTGCCCGGGGCGAGCTGGGACGACCGGGCCGCAGCGCTGGTCGATCCCAGCATTCCGAAGCAGGTCTCCGAAGATCAACCCACGTACGGCTGGATTCCCGGCGGGTGGACCACCACTACGTTCGGGCAGTGGGTCTCGCCGACCGACGACATCTTCGGACTGCAGGATCTGGATCTTGCCGCGCTGCTCAACGGGGACTTCGATCTGTCGAGCTTGAGTGCCCTGACCGGGCTGACCACCCGGGATCTGGCGTACTACCTGTCCGGCGATATGGGATTCCTTGCCCCACTGCTGAACTGGACCGCCTATTTCCACAACACCAACCTGATCGGCTACGGCGACGGAGCCATCGCGGCGGGCTTGGCGTATCAGAAGTTCATCGACGCGGTGACCTCCGGCGAGATCAAGGCCGGGGCGCCGCAGACCGATGGTCGCTACATCGTCATCACCACCGACGAGGACGGCAACCGGGTGGTGCGGGAGGTCAACCACACCACCGGTGACGGGGGCTGGGACGAGGTCATCTCGTCCTACCCACTGCCCGGCGACCTGGTGTTCCCGGACCTGCCCGCGGACGGGCCGGCCTACAGCGAGATCCCGGGCGGCGTGCTCGACATCCACCTGTTCACCCTGGCGCTGCTGCGTAATCCGGGGCGTGCCAACGGTGGTCTGTACGCCCGGTTCGCGCCCATCTACGAGGAACTCACCGGCAACAACCCGGTGTCTCCGGACAGCCAGAATGTCCTGCCGGCGGGGCTGGAGGGTCTGGACATCGCCAAGCTGCTGCTCGGCGAGGGTGGCGCGCCGGACATCACGATCGATGACCTCGGCAACCTGGTCGCGATGCTGGAGGACGCCGACGGCAAGCCCATGGTGATCACCATCAAGACGGACCTGACGTGGCAGTACGACCTGCTGTCCGACGCTCCGGTGACTGCGAATCCGTTGGCGTGGGCCAACTCTGCCGCGGCCGCGCTGCTGGCGGTGAACGTGGCCTCCGCACTGGTCACCTACGACGACGGTGACTTGGACTTCGAGAGCTACGTGGCCGATGACGGCACCATCTACGGCACCGTCACGCTCGGTCAGTTGCCGCTGTTGTCACCCATCCGGCTGTTGGCCGGGGCGATCGAGACCGCGACCGGCGAGGACATCAACACCCCGCTCGTCGATGCCCTGGAGCCGCTGTTGAAGACGTTGACCAACGTTGCCTACACCGACTGGGTACGGGTGGAGAATCCCGACGGAACCGTCTCCTATGACCGCACGCTGGATCAGATGCACGTGCCGACCCTTTTCGGCACTCCGACGATGACGACGGCCGAACGCGCTCAACTGGCCGGCGACGTCATCGCGATCCTCGGCGCCGGGTTGGGTGCCGAGATCACCGACATCAACGGCCGGTTCCTGGCCGGGGCCGAGAAGCTCCTCGGCGAGATCGACGTGGCGCTGCCCGCCGAGCTGAAGGAGGCCTGGACGAAGACCGTGCCGCGGCTCGGCAGCGTCATCACGGAGGTCAGCGCCAAGGTCGGCGCGGGTGTGGGCACGGTGCTCGGCGGTGCGGTGGACGCCGTGGAACCCGATGCGCTGCAGCAACGTTCCAACGGTGACCGGCAGACGCAACTCGCCGCCGCTCAACGCGACACGGACCGGGAGGTGAAGCCGGTCAAGGACCTCGACGGGGACGTGGTCGATCCGGCGACCGCCACCGATGAGGTCCAGGGCGGACCGGCATCGGGCGAAGACAGCGATGCCGAGGTGGCTCTGGCCGAGCAGCAACCCGCAACGTCGGAATCCGCCGGCGCCGTGGGCAAGACGCGTCTGCAGGACTCGCTGACCAAGACCAGGGCCGATTTGAAGGACGCCCGCGACGAGGTCCGCGCCAATGTGAAGCAGGCCCGCGACAACGCCAAGGCCAATGTCAAGAAGGCCGGTGACAACATCAAGAAGTCGGTCAAGGACACCGCCGAGAAGGTCAGGAAGGCGGTGGCTCCGAAGCCGAAGGCCGAGAAGAAGGTGCGCGGCGGAGATGAGTAGGCCGCGTTAGCGGCGTGCGCGTGCAAGTAAAAAACGGACAGTCGCCCCCTCCCGATCGGGAGGGGGCGACTTACTTCCCGGGGGCGGCTGCGCAGCGGCCGTTTATGCAACGGGGGGTACATTCAGCAACGGTTCGATATGGCCTGCGCGCGGCGCGATCTCCGTGTAGCTTGTTGGCCAGGGGAAGCTGAGAGTTACCTGAGGTGGGGGGCGGGGGTTAAGAAGTTCGGCTGGAGCACCCAGCCGGTGCGGTTGCCGTCGAAGCCGTCGCTTGTGATCACCCGGTTTGGGTAAACACCCAGCGGGACCGTATTTCTGGCGGGACCGATCTATACCGCAGCACAACACGCAGCCCACATAACTCTGAGTTGAACCTGAGAAAGGGCTGAGACGAGCTCGCTCGCCGCAGCCCTCCAGGAGTGCAGTATCCATGCACTGTTCAGTAGGGGGAGCTGTATGCGCACGGTACGAGTAGCAAAGAATGAAGGCGCGCGAGCGCGTCGTCGCAGGATTGCCGGCACCAAGACCAAGAAGGCGGTGCTGGTCGGGGCGGCAGTCGCGACCGCGGTGTCGGTGGGGTTGGCGCCGCCGATCGCCAACGCCGTGGCGAGCGAAACCTACGTGATCGGGTTGCCGTCGTGGTTGCCGGCCGACCTGGTTGGCGGGGTACCGACGCTGCCGTCCGATCCGAAGGCCATCAACAATGCCGTCGTCGGCGTCAAGGACAACAACCCGCTGATCGCTTGGGGCGCAACGCCGGTGAACGCGGCGGCCCCGGCCTGGCAGACCTGGTACAACCCGAGCACCATGTCGTTCGGTTACAGCCGAACTGGCACAGGACTTTTCGGTATACCGCTCTTTTCGGGTGGCTGGACGACGACGACGTGGGGCCAATGGGTGTCGCCCACCGACCTCACCAGCGCCGATCCGCTGGCGATCGTGGCCTACGTCGCGGGAGGCGGCGATTTGGCCCAAGCATTGGCGCCGCTGGTCAACTGGACGGCTTATCTCCAGAACGTCAACCTCATCGCCTACGGCGACGGGGCGATCGCTGCGGGACAGGCATACCAGGCCCTCGTCGACAACTTCAAGGGTCAAACCCCCGAAGGGTATGACCCGGTCACGGTGGGAGACCCCCTCACCGGGCCCAGGCAGATTGTCATTGTCGGCGCGAATGACCCCACCGGCCGGACGACGCAGAGCCAGACATTCTCGAACATCATCGAACTGGCGACAGCGGCTTATGCCCTGAACATCCCTGGCATCGGCCACCAAGTTCCGATGCCCAATCCGACGGCGCAGCCTGACCTCGAGGTAACTCCCGGCGGTGTCATCGACGCGACACTGCTGTCGCTGATCCTGCTGCGGAATCCGGGCCGGCCCGGCGGCGGGCTGTACTCGCAGTTCGCGCCGATCTACCAGGAGATCACCGGGACCAACCCCGTCACTCCGGATCGCCAGGACGTCCTGCCCGATGGCGTTGATCCCGAATTGGTCGCGAAGCTTCTTCGCGGCGAACCGATCGACGACATCTCCTTGGAGACGCTGATAGCCGCCCTGGAGAATGCGGACGGTCAGCCCATCCTCATCACCATCAAGGCCGACGCCACCTGGGAGTACGATCTGCTCTCCGATGCCCCGCTGACCGCTAATCCCGTTGCCTGGGCCAACTCCGCAGCGTCTTCGCTCTTGGTCTTCAACCTGCTGGGCGGTCTGCTCGAGTTGGGTTCCGGCGCTGTCGATCCCGCGGACCCGCCCATTGGTGTGAAGACCTACGTGGCTCCCGACGGCACGATCTACGCGACGCTCACCCAGTCGCAGTTGCCGTTGTTGGCCCCGTTCCGGCTGCCGGCTCAGCTTTTCGGTCTGGTCACGGGCGAGGACATCAACACCCCGGGTGCCGACGCGATCGAGCCGCTGCTGAAGGTCCTGACGAACATCGCCTACGCCGACGTGGTCCGCAACGTGGACCCGGTCACCGGTGAAATCACCTATGACCGGACGCATCTCGAGCACCACGTCCAGACCCTGTTCGGAACCCAGACGCTGGATCGCGAGACTGCGCTGTACCTGCCCGGCGATCTGATCTCCGTCCTCGGCAAGGGGGTGGGCGACGAGATGACCGACGTCCTGGAGCGAACGCTGGTGCGCGTTGTCGAGCTACTCAACGAGATCGGCATCGAGGCGGAGGTGGCCCCCGAGGTTGCGCAGCTACTTCGGGTGCCGGGTGACGCGATCACGACCGTCAGCCGTGACGTCGGTGACGGCGTCTCGCAAGCCCTGGCCGCCATCGGGCCGCACCTGCCGGAGTCGCCTTTCGATCGCAGTCAGGAGGCCCTGGCGCAACGACAGCGCGCGGTCGGCAAGGTCGTTGCCCCGGTGATCCAGACCGCCGGGCAGATTGGTGCTGGAGTCACGGCCGCCGTGGAGGGCGCGGGTGCGGCCATCCAGGGTCCGGTGCCGGACGAGGGAGCGCCGCTCGCGCTGACCGCCGCCGACGACGAGCCGAATGCCGGTGTCGCGAAGACCGCGAAACGATCGATCTTCGGCGGCGGCGAGCTGCGAGAAGGGGTGAGCGAACTCCGCGCCAAGGTGAAGGCCGACGCAACCGAGCGGCGGGCCGCCACCAAGAAGGCGGTCAGTAACGTCCGTGCCGGCGTCAAGCAGGCCGGTGACAACATCAAGAAGTCGGTCAAGGACACCACCGAGAAGCTGAAGAAGGCGGTGACCCCGAAGCCGAAGGCCGAGAAGAAGTCGACAGCGGACGAGTGATCCGCCGCTAGGACGGGCCCCCGCACGCGCGGGGGCCCGTTCTTCTCTCGGGTTTATCCGGCTGCCGTGTCATCGCTGAAGACGTCGACGGCTGGGGCCATCCGCTCGGCGGCACCCTCGAGTGCGGCCTCGCCGTGTCCGAACCCAGCGCGGCGGGCCCCGGTGGCGGCCAGCCGGCGCATCGATTCGGCGGCTGCCTGTCGGTCCACGTTGAAAACGCCGAGAATCACCTGACCGTGGAATTCGGCGACTGCATCGCCGGTGAGTACGGCGTCGAGCGCGGGCAGGTGTACCGCGATGCTGCCCGGCGTGTGACCGGGGACCTCCAGCACGCGAGCACCACCGCCGAAGCCCAGGACATCGCCGTCGCGCACCGCCCGGTCAACCCGACACGGCGGTCCATGCAGCGACCATTCATCGCCGGAACGGATCGATTCCTCCAGTCGGGTCAGCACCGGATACGGACCGGCGACATCCCCGCGCACAAAGGCCGCGTCACCCTCGCCGGCAACCACTTCCACCTCGGACCAGTCCGCAATCTCGGCGGCTGACCCGCAGTGGTCCTCGTGGAAGTGGGTCAGAACTATCCGGACGACGTCGCGACGCCGTTTACCCAACGCGCGCAGGGCATCCGCAATGAGTGCGGCGCTGTCGGGCCAGCCGGTATCGACCAACGTGACACCGTCGTCGTCGACGCAAAGGTAGCTGTTGAGCAGGTGAGCGGGGCCGCCCGGAATCCGGAGTCGGTACAGCGACCGGGCAAGCTGTTGGAGGTCGGGCTCAGCCATGACCTCGACGCTAACCGGCGTCGACCCGGCGGGCCAGATATTTCTCTCACACCGAAACCGGGCGGTCGGCGTGCATACTCGACGGGTGCGGACCTTCACCAAACGCAACCTGGCCGCCCCGCCGGGTTTCTTCGCCTGCGAAGCCGCTGGCCTGCACTGGCTTTCGGATGCCCACGGCGCGCGTTGCGCCGAAGTCGTGGCGCACGACGACACCAGCCTGACACTGGTCCGACTCGAGTCCGTCGCCGCCACCGAGGGCGCCGCGCGCGCCTTCGGAGCGGCGCTGGCCAAGACTCACGACGCCGGAGCACGTAGCTGGGGTGCGGCGCCCGACGGCTGGCACGGCCACGGGTTCTTCGGTCCGCTGCGGCATCCGCTGCCGATGACCTTCGCCGATCATGACAGCTGCGGGCAGTTCTACGCCGAGGAGCGTCTGCGGCCCATGCTCGGCCTGGCCCGAAAAGCGCTGGGGGCCGACGCGATCAGCGACATCGAGAGCGCCATAACTCGTTGTCGAGCAGGTGATTTCGACGACGAAGACGTGCCGGTGCGACTGCACGGTGATCTCTGGAACGGCAATATCGTCTGGACCGAGCAGGGTGCGGTCCTGATCGACCCGGCCAGCTATGGCGGCCACCGGGAAACCGACATCGCCATGTTGCACCTGTTCGGCTGTCCGTTCCTCGAGGCGATCGTGGACGGCTACCAGCGGGTACACCCGCTGCTGCCGGGTTGGCGTGAGCGCATTCGGATGCGGCAGCTGTACCCGTTGCTCGCGCACGTGGCGATATTCGGTAGCGGGTACGCACACCAGGCCCACGTGGCCGCGCGCAAGGCGTTGACACTCGGCTGACCGTTTGTAATCTGCGCAACATTTTCTGCACGGGTGTGCAAATAGCCAGGTGAACCCCTAGGCTAAACGCCCAGAAGGGTCGGGGTCGGGTGCTCAAGCATGTCTTGGGGCGCCCACATGTCACATGATCGGGGGCGTGACAGCTGTTGAGTCATGACGGTTGCACTGCAGAGGAACAGTTGGGTGATGTCGCCGCGGAGCTATTGGTGCAGTTGGCCAAGCTACGCACCGACTTCTGTTGCGCGGGTGGGTCACTGGCATTGTTGGCCGGCCACAGCGGTAACGCCGACCTGCACGCGGCGGCGGAGGCCGCGCGGATCTTGGCCAGTCGCTACGTGTCCGAACAGGTGCGCGATGTGGCCGCGACGCTGCCGCTGCGGGGACTCGAGTTCGGTCTGGAGCCGCACACCTAGCGATCAGCGGCGCGTCGCGATCAAGAACAGCTGGGCCCACTGCGCGGCCGACAACTGCTTGGGCAGAGCGGAATTGCTCAATCGGTGCGCGGCGAGCCAGGCCCGGATCGGGGTGTGCGTGCGCTTTTCGCACACTTTGGTGAGGATCGCCGGCAGCCCGCGTCCGCGTCCGGTGAACACCGCGTGGACAAAACTGCGGTAGCGGCGGTGCTCGTTCCAGTGGAGCAGCGGATCGGGCCGCCGCGACATCACCAACAGCCCCGCATCCACCGACGGGCGCGGCGTGAACGCCGAGGCGGGTACTCGTTGCCCGACGGTGAAGTCGACCCACGGCCACCACTGGGCGGTCATCATGCTCGCCCCGCCGATCCCGGCCCGTCGTCGTGCGACTTCCCACTGCACCAGCAGCACCGCATCGGTCCACCCGGGGGCGTGCAGTGTCTTGCGCAGCATCGCGGTGGTCTGATGAAACGGCAGATTCCCGACCAGGACGTGCGGGTGTTCCGGTAGCTGCCACCGGATGAAGTCGGTATTGATCACGCGCACATGGGGTTTGACCTTCTGCTCGAGCCACCTCGCGTGCCGCGGATCGATTTCGACGACCGTGAGGGAACGCCGCAGTCGCTGCAGGTCGAAGGTCAACGCACCCCGGCCAGGCCCAATCTCGACGATCGGACCGCGGGTGGCCGCGACCGTCTGGACGATGGCGCGGACGGTGGCCGCGTCGTTGAGGAAATTCTGGCCGTACTCGTGCCGGCCGCCGCGATAGGTAGGCATGGGGAACTCCGCGAAGATGGAATCTTTCGGGCAGGACGAATCCGCCCGGCTGACACAGCTGAGCGGCGGAGCTGGAAGTCGACCGCCGCTAGAAGCGGCGGATCCGCACGACGGCGATGCTGGCGATACCCACGGCGGCGAGGCTAGTGCACCGGGTCGCTGGAGGCATCCGATTTTTGTCACACCCTCGCACTAGCGTGCGAGGCATGGCCGTGCACGTCGCCTCGGATCGGGACGGGATACTTTCCCTTCTCGACGAGTACGAGGCGGTCCAGGACAAGCTGGCCGCGGTCTCGCTGGACGCGTTGAGTCCGGCAGACATGCTGGCGGTGCTCGCGCGGCGGGAAACTCTGGCCCGCAAGGCGCCGGTGCTGCAACACCGGCTGCTCAACCGCCTGGCCGCCGAGGCCACCGCCGAGGAGCTCGGGGCCAAGCTGCCCCGGGCGTTGGCGATGCGGCTGCGGATCAGCCCCGCCGATGCCAAGCGTCGCGTGGAGGAGGCCGCAGACCTCGGACCGCGGGTCGCGCTTACCGGCGAACCGCTGGAGCCCTTGATGCCGAATGTCGCCCGCGGACAGGCCGAGGGGGCCATCGGGGCCGAGCACATAGCGAAGATCCGCAAGTTCTTCACCCAGTTGCCGGTGAGCGTGGACTTCGATACCAAGCTCTCCGCCGAACGGGAGCTGGCTCGGCACGCGGCCAACCTGGACCCTGAGGCGTTCCGAAAGGTTGCCGACCGGCTGCTTGCGCTCATCGATCAGGACGGGACATACACCGACGCTGACCGGCGCCGTCGCCGCGGCGTCACCCTCGGTCGCCAGGGCGCCGACGGCATGTCCCCGATCTCCGGGCAGCTCACGCCGGAGGCGCGCGCGGTGTTCGAGGCGATCTTCGCCAAGCTGGCCGCGCCCGGGATGTGCAACCTCGACGACGAAACCCCCTGTGTGGAGGGGGCTCCCAGCGACGCGCAGGTCAAGGGGGATCTGCGAACCGCGGCCCAGCGCAACCACGACGCGCTGCTGGCCGCGGGACGCATTGTGCTGTCGACCGGGGACCTCGGTCAGCTCAACGGGTTGCCCGTGACGGTCATTGTCAGCACCACCCTCAAGGAGTTGACAGCCGCCACCGGCCACGCCGTGACCGCGGGTGGGTCGTTGCTGCCCATGGCCGATGTGCTGCGGATGGCCTGCCATGCGTATCAGTACCTGGTGGTCTTCGACGGCAAGGGTGTCCCGCTACATCTGGGGCGCGGCCGACGCACCGCGTCGCCGGGGCAACGAATTGTGCTGTACGCCAAGGACCGTGGTTGTACCGCCCCGGGCTGTACCGCCCCGGCCTATCAATGTCAGGTCCATCACGCCGAACGGGACTGGGTCGACGGCGGCCAGACCGACATCGACGACCTGACCTTGGCCTGTGGGACCGACAACCGCAAGGTCAAACCCGGGGGTTGGCAAACCCGGATGCGCCGAGCCGACGGCCGCTGCGAATGGATCCCGCCGCCGCATCTGGACGACGGGTCGACACGGGTGAACGAGTACCACCACCCGGAGAACATCATGGCCCCGAGGCCGGAGGACACCAGCTAAGCGGGGTGCGGGATCAGTTGAACGCCAACCAGCTTGGCAGCGCCCGCTCCTTGGAGTCGCACAGCACCTGCATGGTGTCGCAGGAGCCCTTGGGCACACCGGCGCCGGCCCACATGCCGCCGGTGTCACGGCGTAACACGATGGCCGACGAGCCGCCGCCGTCGAGCAGCACTGCGGTGTCACTTCCCAACGCGCGGAACAGGTCCTGGATCTGATCCGGGGTGTAGCTGCCGCCCTGGAAGACGTACATCTCGTCCTTCTCCCGCGAGTAGGCGATCGCGGTGCGCGCCGCCGACGGGCCGCCGTCGTTGAGCTGTCCGGTGTCCCCGGGTGCCAGCAGACCGATCCCGGCGACCGCCACGAACCGGGTGCCCTTGTCCATCAGGCCCTGGATCACCGGTGTCGCAGCGTCGAAGTCGGTCGGCGATTTCGGCGTCACCACGAAGGGCGCGCCGGACACCGGCAGGATCATCGTGGTCAGCGCGCTCCAGTGCTCGCCGCCGCCGGACAACCCCTGCTTGCCGGCATAGGCGAGGGTGCCGGTGACCGCAGCGTTGGCCCGGCCCTGGCCGCGGGTGTTGTCGACGTAGGCGCCCAGCGGTGAGCTGCAGCCGGTCGTCTTCCACGACCCGCCCTTCTGCCCGCGGACGTCGAAGAAATTGGCGTTGATCGCGATGGTCGGCTGCCCGAGCGCCTGCCACGCCGCGATCGGGGTGTAGATCTCCGAGGCCTGCCACAGGCCCTCGCCGGTGCGGGCGCCTGGGGTCCGTTCGCAGCGTGACTGATAGCCCTGATGTGAATCGACCAACAGCCGCGGCGTCAGCCGCTGCGAGGCCGCCTTGATGATCATCAGGCGCCCGCCGCTGCTCATCTCGTACGAGCCGCCGCCGGCGTTGAGCATCGGTGCGGGCGCGCCACCGCCGAAGTTGTACACCAGATAGGAGCCCCGCGTGTTGGCGATCGCATTGGCCAGCAATTCGCGGGCGTCCGCGGCGTACGCCACGGGGCCGGTGGCGAGCGCCACGGACGCGCACATCAGAGCGCTGGCAATCAGGGCGCCGAGGCGCCGCCGGACTGCGGCTGCAGGGGTCATCACGCATGCCCCTTTCGGCAATCCACTGCGGACACGACAATAATCACAATAAGCCCACAGCTCACACTGTCAACTTTGGTAACGGATGGGTGACGGTTTGGGAGACGACGAATCACGTTCGGCCCGTGTAGGTTTGCTGTCGCCGCCGAGAATCTGGGCAGCACCTGGAAGTGGGGTAGTCGCATACCCTTCCGCACGCGCCCGTTGAAGCGCACACTTTCTACGTCACCACGGGGGCGGTGACCATGTGATCGAGGGGGTCAACATGTCGAATGTGGATACCGCGCGCGGGGCGTACAAGGCTTTCAGCGCCGGTGATGTGGACGGGATGCGGCGAGTCTGGGCCGACAACATCCACTGGTGGAACTCGGAGGAGGCGCAACCGGGCGGTGACCGCACGGGAATCGAGGCCGTCATGCAGATGATCGGCGAGATTCCGCAGAACTGGACTTCGATGAGCGTGAATCCCACGGAATTCATCGACGCCGGGGACTACGTGGTGGTCCGGGGAACGCAATCCCTCACCAACGACAAGGGTTCGGCCGAAGGCAGATTCGCACACATCCTGAAGTTCGATAGCAACGGCAAGTGCGTGGACGCCGAAATGCACGCCGACACCGCCAAGGCGGCCAAACTGCAGAACTAACCCGGCGGGGCCAACCGATACACAGCGTCGGCGTAGTCGTCGCTGATGTAGACCGCGCCGTCAGGCCCGCTGACCGCGGAAACCGGCCGGCCCCAACGGGTCCCGTCCGGGTACTGAAAGCCGCCCACCAGGGTCTGCTGATCGCCGAGAGAACCGTCGCGCCACCCGAAGAACGACACCTCCGGCGCGCGCGGCGGGTTGCGGTTCCAGGAGCCGTGCACCCCGATGAGCGCACCGGTGCCATACGGCGGCGGGAGTTCGGCGAAGCTCAGGCCCAGCGGTGCGGAGTGCGCGGGCAGGGTGCGTTCCAGCGGCGGCAGTGTCGCGCAGTCCATTCGGCTGCCGTCGGGATTGGTCTGCATGTCGCGCAGGAAGCCCACGTCGGCGGTGCCGCGGTCGGGATTGCAGAACGGCCAGCCCAATTCGCGTCCCGGGGTCAGCAGCGCCAGCGACTCCGGTGGGTTCTCGTTGACATAGCCGGTGCGGACCTCGCCGTCCGGATCGGGGACGTTGTCGCGGTTGTTCACCGCCGTCCACACCCCGCCGTCGGGAGCGACCGCGAGACCGGTGCCGTTGCGCACGCCGGTCGAAAACGGTTCGGCCGCACCGCCACCGGGCGGGATCCGCATGATGGTCGCGCGCGGCGGGACGGCGTCGCGGTCCTCGGCCGAGATGTTGCCGGTCGAGCCGATCGAGAAGTACACCGAACCGTCCTGGCCCAGCGCCACACTCTTCAGCGCGTGCTCATAGATGCCGCGCAGGTCCGCCAGGGAATCGTCGGGCAGTCCCGGGGCGATCACCCGCGGGTTGGTGGCCTGCCCGGCACCGTAGGAGTAGACCGACACCTGATTGCTCTCGGCGACATACAGATCCGAGCCGTCGAACGCCAGCCCGTGCGGCTCGGTGAGCTCGGTGAGCAGCGACGAGGTCTGGCCGTCGGTGCCGACTCGCAGCACCTCCCCGGCCGACGGGACCGAGACCAGCAGTACGCCGTCGGGAGCCCACGCCAGTAGCCGCGGTTGCACTACCCGCGCGTACACCGACATCGTCCAGCCCGCGGGCACCAGCGCCTGGCGCTCCGTATTGAACGGCTGCTGACGCATGTTCTCGCCCACCGCTACGGTGACGGGCGCCAGCCCGGGCGGTGGGGGCGCCGCAGTCGGCTGCGGTTCGCGGTCCGGCGTCGGATCCGGATCGGGCGCGTTGCCGCAGGCGGTCACCAATGCAAGCGCGGCCACCGCGGCCAGGCACTTACGCGGCCAGGCTCGCATGCATCTCCCAAACCAGGATCTCGGCGGCGTCCACGGCGGCGATCCGCTGGCCGCCGGTAGCGGTGAACCGGACCGCGTCGCCGGTGTGCAGCACCCCCGCGTCCTCCAGCGACACCGAACCGCGGGCGACGAACAGATGCAGATGCGGCGCCTCGGGCAGCTGCACCGACTGGCCGGGCTGCAGCCGCGCGCCGTGCAGCGCGGCGTGTCGGTTGCGGATGCCGATCGCGGCCTGCTCGCGATGCTCGGCCCGCCCGGAGGCGATGGTCACCAGATTGCCCTTGAGCAGCTCGTCGTCGATCTCGAGCTGCTGATAGCCGGGGTCGACGCCCGACTCGTCGGGAATCACCCACATCTGCACGAAATGCACGGGCTCGCTGTGGGTTTCACCAGTCAGTCGCCACGAGTCATTCTTCTCCGAATGCTGGATTCCGGTCCCGGCGGACATCCGCTGCGCCAGACCGGGGTAGATCACGCCGGAGTTGCCGGTGGAGTCCTGGTGCACCAGCGAGCCGCGCAGCACCCAGGTGACGATCTCCATGTCGCGGTGCGGATGGGTGTCAAAGCCCTGCCCGGGGGTGACGATGTCGTCGTTGTTGACCAGCAGCAGCCCGTGATGGGTGTTGGCGGGGTCGTAGTGCTGGCCGAACGAGAATGAATGCTTGGAGTCCAACCAGTCGATCCGGGTCTTGAGACGGTCCTCAGCACGCCGGATGTCGGTCACGGGTGCGGTCATCAACATCACTCCTTGGGCTCGGGACTCAGGGTACCGAGGCGGCGCGGCGGGGGTGCGGTCGTAGTCTGTGGCCGTGGATATCAATGGAACCAGCGCAATCGTCACAGGTGGCGCGTCCGGCATCGGTGCGGCCACGGCCCGCCAGCTGGCCGCCAAGGGCGCCAGGGTCGTCATCGCCGACCTGCAGGCAGACCGCGGGCAAGAGCTCGCACAGGAGATCGGCGGGGCCTATGTGTCCGTCGACGTCACCAACACCGAGCAGATCGAGGACGCCGTCAACACGGCCGTCGACCTCGGCCCGCTGCGGTCGCTGGTGAACTCGGCCGGCGTCGGCTGGGCCCAGCGCACCATCGGCAAGGACGGCGAGTTCGCCTCGGCGCACAGCCTGGATGCCTACAAGAAGGTGCTGGCCATCAACCTGGTCGGCACGTTCGACTGCATCCGGTTGGCCGCCACGGCGATGAGCCGGCTGGACCCCACCGATTCCGGCGAGCGCGGTGCGATCGTCAACATGACCAGCGTGGCCGCCTTCGACGGGCAGATCGGCCAGGCCGCGTACTCGTCGTCCAAGGGCGGCGTGGTCGGGTTGACGCTGCCGGTGGCCCGCGATCTGTCCGCGGTCGGCGTCCGGGTCAACACCGTGGCACCCGGCCTGATCGACACCCCGATCTACGGCGAGGGCGAGGCCTCCGAAGCGTTCAAGGCCAAGCTCGGCGAGTCGGTGCTGTTCCCGCACCGCCTGGGCAAGCCCGAGGAGCTGGCCTCGATGGTGATCGAACTGATCACCAACTCCTACATGAACGCCGAGGTGGTCCGCGTCGACGGCGGCATCCGGATGCCACCGAAGTAGATTCGGCGCCCATCATCGCGCCCACCGCGCGATGATGGGCGAGTGCTCGTGCCACGCAGACGGTCTGCGGGACTCGGCGGCCACGCTGCGGCGGGTCTGGGCCACGGTGCGCGCCTAAAGCGAATCGGGCAGCCCGAACTTCGCCCATTCCGAGGTGTCCAGGAACGCCACGACATGCGTGACCGCGCCGTCGACGACGTCGAGCACATGCAGTTGGAACGGCACGTGCTTGCCTAAGTCCTTGTCCCACATGTACATCGCCGCCGCGAGCTGGCCGTTGGCGGTCAGTGGCAGCAGCCGCATGTCGCCGGCCTTCTCGGCCGGGCAGTTGTGGTGGATCAGCTCACCGATGGCGTGGGCACCCTGGTACCAGCCCACGAATGGCGGCATCTCCCAGATGGCCTCCTCGGTGAACATCGTCACCAGCTTCTCGATGTCGTACTCCTCGAACGCCGCGATGTAACGGGTCAGCAACTCGCGGGCCGCCGGGGACTCCGGGTCCGTCAGCGTGGAATCCTCGCTGGGCCCGACGGCGGCCAGTTGCGCGCGGGCCCGTTGCAGCAGGCTGTTGACCGCCGCGGTGGAGGTGTCGATGGCCTCGGCGACCTCGGCGGCCTTCCACTGCAGCACGTCGCGCAACACCAGTACCGCGCGCTGCCGCGGGGACAGATGCTGCAGCGCGGCGATGAACGCCAGCCGCACCGATTCGCGCGAGCCGACGATGTGCGAGGGATCCGACTCGTCTGGCAGCGCTTCGAGCCACGGGACCTCGGTGCGCTGCACGAGTTCACCCGCGGGATCCGAACTCGGCGCACCCAGCCCGGTGGGCAACGGCCGTCGCGCCTTGCCCTCCAGGGCCGTCAGGCAGGTGTTGGTGGCGATGCGGTGCAGCCAGGTGCGCACCGATGATTTGCCCTCGAACCGGTCGTAGGCCTTCCAGGCCCGCAGATAGGTCTCCTGCACCAGGTCCTCGGCATCATGCAGCGACCCCGTCATGCGGTAACAGTGCGCCAGGAGTTCCCGCTGATACTGCTGCGCATCGGTGAGAAATGTGTCCGGGTCTTCGGCGAGCACGCTCACACCGACAGAGCTTACGCACGAACCCTGACAACCTGGATACGCTGCTGCCATGCCGATAGAGACTGCTCACGACGAGCGAACCTTCGACGGTGTGGGCGGCGTTCGCATCGTCTACGACACCTGGACCCCGGACGTCGAACCCCGAGGCGTCGTGGTGTTGTCGCACGGGTTCGGCGAGCATGCCCGCCGCTACGACCATGTGGCGCGCCGGTTCGGGGCGGCCGGACTGGTGACCTACGCGCTGGATCACCGCGGCCACGGCCGCTCCGGCGGCAAGCGGGTCTATCTGAAGGACCTTTCGGAGTACACCGGGGACTTCGGCACGCTGGTCGGGATCGCCGGCCGGGAACACCCCGGGTTGCCGAAGGTGGTGCTCGGGCACAGCATGGGCGGCGGGATCGTGTTCGCCTACGCCTCCGAACACCAGAGCGATTACGACCTGATCGTGCTGTCGGGCCCGGCGATCGCGGCGCAGGAGGACGTCCCACCCACGCTGCGGTTCGTCGGGAAGACGCTGGGCGCGGTGTTGCCCGGGGTACCGGTACAGCAACTCGACGCCAACGCGGTCTCGCGTGACCCGCAGGTGGTCGCGGACTACAACGCCGATCCGCTGGTGTGGCACGGCAAGGTGCCGGCCGGCGTCGCCCGCGCGCTGCTGCTCGTCGGAGAGACCATGCCGCAACGGGCCCGCACGATCGCCAAGCCCCTGCTGGTGGTGCACGGTGAGGTGGACCGGCTGATCCCGGCCAAGGGCAGCACGCGGCTGGTGGAATGCGTGGCCTCCGAAGACGTCCACCTCAAGATCTACCCCGAGCTGTACCACGAGGTGTTCAACGAGCCCGAGCGCGATCGCGTGCTCGACGACGTGGTGTCCTGGATCGAGTCACGCCTGTGAGAAGGCTTGCGGCGCTGATCGTTTCGATGGCGGTCCTGGTGGGGTGCGCCTCGGAGACCGAGTCGGCGCCGGCTTCGTCCTGGGTGGAGGACGAGGTCAGCTTCGTCGCCGACGGGCTGACCATCCACGGCACCTACCGGCACCGGCCCGACGCCGAGGCCGGTCCGGCCGCGCTGTTGATCTCCGAAAGCGGCAACACCGACCGCAACGGTGACAACGCCGTCGCGGGCCCGGTGGGCAACATGCGTCTGCTCGCCGAGGAGCTGTCGGAGCGCGGCGTGGCCAGCCTGCGCTACGACAAGGTCGGCACGGGCGCCACCGGGCTGGGGCCCTACGCCGCGAACCCCGCCGCGGTCGGCAGCGCCGTCTACACCGCGGGCGCCAGGGCGGCGTTCGGGTTCCTGGCCGAACAACCGGGATCCGACCCGCAGCGGCTCTCGGCCTACGGGTTGGGCGAGGGCGCCACGCATGCGTTGGCATTGGCCGACGGGGGCGACCTGCACGCGGTGGGCTTGTTGCAGCCCCTGTCGGGGCGCTACCTGGACCTGATCACGCAGCGGGTGCGCACCGACGTCGCCGCCGCCGTCGAGCAGGGCGCCAAGACGCCGCAGCAGGCCGACGAGGTGCTGGCCGCCTGGGCCGCCGCGGTGCGACAGGCCCGCGATGAGGGCGCGGTGGATCCGCGGCCGCTGCCCGACGGGCTCAGCGCGATCCTCAACCCGGCCAACGTCACGGCCGTGGTGGAGGCCGATGCCATTGACCCGCTGGCGCAGTCCAAGGCCCTGCCCGACGGCATGGCGGTGCTGCTGACCTGCTCGGATGCCGACGGCCAGGCCCGATGCGACGCCGTGGCGCCGCTGGCCGAGGCGCTCGCGCACACCGATCTGACGCTGGTGGAGTTCGAGGGCGTCAACCACGTGTTGCGCGACGACCCCACCGACAACGTGGCCAACTATGCCAATGGCGGCCCGCTCTCGGAGCAGCTGACCTCCGCGCTGGACGAGTTCATCGGGTAGGGCGCTTTTGCGTGTGCCCCCGGTTCGAGCGGCTCGGGAGTGGATGTGCGGGCAACACGGGACCCGTCCCTCGGACGTGGCGCGCGGGTGGCGTCGCCCACCCGCGGGGGCCGGACCCAGTCGCGAACCCGTGACTAAGCTCGGGTCCATGACCAAGACCGTTGTCGCCGAACGTTACGGCGGGCCGGAAGTTCTTGCCATCCACGACATCCCGCTTCCCGCGGTCGGCCCTGGTCAGGTGGTTGTCGACGTCCGCGCGGCAGGCGCCAATCCCGTCGACTACAAGCTCTACAGCGGGCAAATGGGTGACGACCCCCACGCACTGCCGATGCCGGTGGGGATGGAGGCCGCGGGCATCGTCGTCGAGGCGCCCGCGCGCGCCGAGGGCTACACCGGCCCCCTGAAGATCGGCGACGTGGTGATCGTGACCAACATCCGCGGCGCGTACGCCGACAAGGTGGTGGCCGACGCCGCCGACGTCGGGCACAAACCGGCCACGCTGACCTTCGAGGAGGCCGCGGGCCTGCTGCTGACCGGCGGCACCGCCTGGCACCTGTTGACAGAGACGAAGGTGGGGACAGACGACACCGTGCTGATCCACGGCGCCGGCGGCGGAGTGGGTCTGATGGCGGTCCAGTTGGCGGTTGCACGCGGGGCCCGGGTGATCGGCACCGCGAGCGCCGCCCGCCACGATCAGCTTCGGCATCACGGTGCCGAACCCGTCGAATACGGCCCGGGACTGGCCGACCGGGTGCGCGCGCTCGGCACGCCGATCGACGTGGCGTTGGACCTGGTCGGCACCGACGAAGCGCTGGATACCTCGGTTGAGCTGGTCGCCGACCGCACTCGCATCGCGACGATCGTCGGATTCGCCCGAGCCGGCGAGTTGGGGATCGCAGCCCTCAGCGAAGCCGACGGGGGGCAGGCCATCCGCGACGCGTCGCGCCCCGAATTGATCAAGTTGGCCGCGGCCGGGCAGCTGCGGGTGACCGTGGACAAGATGTTCGGGCTGGCCGAGGCCGCCGATGCGCACCGGTATCTGCAGTCCGGGCACGCGCGCGGGAAAGTCGTACTGGTTCCTTAGCCTGACGCCCATGACAGACGACAAGATGCTGGCGCGCATCGCCGCGCTGCTGCGCCAGGCCGAAGGCACCGACAACGCCCACGAGGCCGAGGCGTTCATGGCGGCCGCGCAGCGACTGGCCACCGCGACGTCGATCGACCTGGCGGTCGCCCGCTCGCATAGCGCCAAACGTGAAGCCGCGCAAGCGCCGACGCAACGCACCATCACCATCGGCGAGCCCGGCACCAAGGGCCTGCGCACCTACGTGCAGCTGTTCGCGGTGATTGCCGCGGCCAACGACGTGCGCTGCGACGTCGCCTCGAATTCGGCCTATGTGTACGCCTACGGCTTCCCCGAGGACCTCGACTCCACCCACGCGCTGTACGCCAGCCTGGTGGTACAGATGGTCAAGACCTGCGATGCCTACCTGGCGACCGGTGCGCATCGGCCCACCCCGACGATCACCGCCCGGCTCAACTTCCAACTGGCGTTCGGGGCGCGGATCGGGCAGCGGCTCGCGCGGGCCCGGGCGGAGGCGCAACGCGAGGCCACCAAGGCGGACCGGCCGGAAACGGGGACCGCACTTGCCCTGCGCAGCAAGGAAGTTGAGCTTCAGGACCACTACCGCGCCACGTCCAAGGCGCGCGGCACCTGGCAGGCCGCACGGGCCTCGGCGGGCTATTCGTCGGCGGCGCGGCGGGCCGGGGATCGAGCGGGCAAGCACGCGCGGCTCGGTGCCGGCCCCGAGTTGCCGGGCGCGCGCACCCCGCTGCAGCGCTGATGGCCCGCGACGTCCAGCGGTCCAAGGTCTATGCCGCCGAACAGTTCGTCCGCACCATGTTCGACCGTGCGGCAGAACATCATTCGCGCGCCATCGACTTCTTCGGCACCGCGTTGACGCTGCCGCCGGAGGCGCGGTTCGCCTCGGTGGAGTCGGTGCAACGCTACGTCGACGAGGTGCTCGCGATGCCGGCCGTGACCGAGCGGTGGGGTCCCATTGCGCCGTTGGCGGTGCGGGTCCGGCGGGGCCACACCGCGGCGCACTACGAGAGCGGGGACGCCGGGGCCGTCATCGCGGTGCCCGAACGCAGTTCCCGCTGGGCGTTGCGGGAATTGGTGCTGTTGCACGAGATCGCGCACCACCTGTGTCCCGCGGAGCCCGCCCACGGCACCGAGTTCGTGGCGACGTTCGGTGCGCTGGCCGAGGTGGTGATGGGCGCCGAGGTCGGCCACGTGCTGCGGGTGGTCTACGCGAAGGAGGGCGTGCGGTGAGCGGTGCGACTAACCTCGGCGGGGTGACCAAGCCAACCCCGCAAGAAGTCGATGACCTGCTCAATCGTGTGCTGCTGGACGATGATCCCGCGCTTACGGAGGCCCTCGCCGCCAGCACCGCGGCAGGACTACCGCCCATCGAAGTCACCCCGCAGACCGCGAAGTTCCTGGGCCTGCTGGTGCGGATGTCGGGTGCGCGGCGGGTCCTCGAAATCGGCACGTTGGGCGGCTACAGCACCATCAGCCTGGCGCGGGCCGTGGGGCCCGAGGGCAGCGTCGTCACGCTCGAGTATGAACCGCGGCACGCCGAGGTCGCGGCGGCCAACCTGGCCCGCGCCCGCGTCGGTGACCGCGTGGAGATCGTGGTCGGCGCGGCGTTGGACACGCTGCCGACGCTGTCGGGCACCTTCGACCTCGTCTTCATCGACGCCGACAAGGAGAACAACCTGGCCTACCTGCAGTGGGCGATCGACCTGGGCCGGCCGGGCACGGTGATCGTGCTCGACAACGTGGTGCGCGACGGCCGCATGTTCGCACCGGCCGACAACGACGGGCAGGCCCAGGCGGTGCGCGCGAGCCTGGAGTTCATCGGGCAACACCCCGAGTTGGATGCCGCGGCGATCCAGACGGTGGGCGGCAAGGGCTGGGACGGGTTCGCGCTGGCTTTGGTCCGGTGACGAAACCGGGCGAGGTACGAGGCCGGTGAGGAGGCGGACGATCGGACGGGGTCCGGTGACGAAACCGGGCGAGGTACGAGGCCGGTGAGGAGGCGGACGATCGGGCGGGGTCCGCTGACGAAACCGGGCGATCTGGCGGGGTTCGCTGACGGCATAACGCCCTTTTGGTAACCCTCGGTACCCGCGGGACGAACTCCTAGAGTAGGAGAAGTTAACCGCGGCAGGGCGGGGAGGTGCCGCGGTTCGAGAGGGGCCTTTGAATGAACGTCACGCTTGGGGTCTTCGTCGACCCCGCCGAGGCGCGGGTCGCATTGCTGGACGCCGCGCCGCCGAACGCCATGATCGACCAGACCGAGATCGATCTGGCCACCGAGCCGCTGGCCGCGGTGGTCTCGACGCTGACCGCGACCGCGCAGGCGTTGACCAGCGCGGGACACGAGCTCGTCGGCACCACGCTGTGCGGCTCCGACGCCGACCAGGCGACCGAGCTGGTCAACGCGCTGGCCGAGGCGCACCTGACCAACGTGGCCGTCGTCCCGATCCAGGAAGCCGCCACCGCGGCGGTGCGCACCCTGGCCGGGGCCGATCCCGTCGCCACCCTGGTCAACGACGGCCAGACCGTCGCGCTGTCAATGGTCGACGCCAGCGGGGCGACCTCGCAGATCGCCGTCGAGTCCATCGACGCGGGTGACGCGGACGCGGCGTACCGGACGCTGTTGCAGCGGTTGGCCACCGCGCCCGGCGAGGCCACCGGCGTCATCGTGATGGGCTCCCTCGACGACGACGGGCTGCCCGCTGAGGTGGTCCAGACCTCCCCGGTGCCGGTGCGCTTCCCCGACGATTCGGAATTCGCGCTGGCGCGCGGTGCGGCTTTGGCCGGTGTGGCGCAGGACCAGACGAGGGCCAGCGCCGCCCTGGCGGTGCCGCAGGACGCCACCATGGCCGCCCCGGCGGTCCCGTCGGACGCGACGATGGCTGCGCCGGTGGCATCGCAGGACCCGCAGACTGCGGCCACGCCGCTGGACCACAACACCGTCGTCGGTCAGCAGCTGGCCTACTCACAGGCTGGCGACGAGGACGCGGTCGACCTCACCGATCCGGGCGCGGCCTATGACGACCTCTACGAGTCCGACGACTCTTACGACGACGAAGTCTACGAGGTTGAACCCGACAGTGAGGTGCGCCGCCGGCAGGTGCTGATCGGCAGCTCCGTCGGCTCGCTGGCCGTGATCGGATTCGCCACCCTGGCCGTCAGCGTCGCCGTCACCGTCCAGCCCACCGCGAGCCAGCAAGCCATCCGGCTGCAGGAGGATTCGGTTCCGGGCAAGGCGTTTCCGGTCGCGCCCGGGCAGGGTGCGCAGCCCGACGGTCCGAACTGGACGATGATCGAGCAGCTTCCACCGCCCGGAATCCCCAGTGAGGTAAGGACATTCGAGACTCGGATGCTGAGTTCTGCCCGCGACGGCGCTGCGCAGGCGACCCAGGCCGCACCGGCGGTGGTCAACCTCTACAAGGACGGCACCGTCGGACTGGCGAATGCCGCCGCACCGGTGTTGCCCAACATCGCGGCGCCGCTGAACCCCGGAATCGTGCCGACATTCCCGAGTTTCGCCGATTTCGCGACCCGTCTCATCCCGGACTTCTCGGTCATCTCGATGATCGAGTTGCTGAACTTCCTCGCCAACCTGCCGCAACTCATCCCGTTCAACGCGGCGGTGCCGTCGGTGTTGGATCGCAGCCTCGATGACATCGGCGTGCTCGCGGTGGTTCCCAAGGACCAGGGCGCGCTGTTCAGCACGACGTCCGGGACCGCGGCCAACGTGATCCCGCCGTCGCTGTTCGCCACCGACAAGAGCGCGTTGGACAAAGCCCAGGCACTGCCGCCGGGGACTGCGTTGATCGACACGCTGCCCGGCGCGACCGACGCCGCGGAGACGCCGAAGGCGCTCAGTGAGGTGCTCCTCGATCCCGACGCGGCCACCCTCGAGAGCGCCGAACCCGCCCCGGCCCAGCCGGCCGAGGCGGACACCGACGCCACCGACGAGGTCACCGATCCGGACGGAACCACGCAGAGCCCGGATCCCACGACCGAGACGACGGCGCCGAGCACCGATCCGGACGCGACGACCAGCGCGGAGCCCAGCCCGACTACCGGTCCCGAGCCCACCGCCACGACCAGTGCACCACCGAGCGCGGAATCGACTGTGCCGGAGTCGACTCCAACGGTTGAGCGCAGCGTCGAGATCGAGACACCGACAAGCGTCGCGCCCACCCCGACGCCGACGCAGGTGCCGACGCAGACGCAGGCGCCCACTCGAACCGTGCCGGCCGAGCCTGTCGTGCCCGCACCGGAACCGGAACCCGTCCCGACCGTCGCCCCCGCACCGGAACCCGTCCCGACCGTCGCCCCCGCACCGGAGCCGGCGATCACCCAGGCGCCCGTCGAACGCGCCCCCGCGGTGGTCGAGCCCGAGGCGCCGGCCGTGACGGTTCCGCCCACGGTCGAACTGCCGTCCGGATTCGGGTCTGGATCCGGGTCATCAGGTTCCGAGGACGAGTAGCGAGCGAGGTGCTGTGACCGCCAACGCCCCTGCGCCGGATCGACGTAACACGCTGCGCACCACGACCGCGGCGGTCCTGCTGATCCTGGGTCTGCTGCTGCCCTGGAACATCCACGTGGGTCTCGGCGTCGCCACCACCCCCGGTTGGGCGTGGCTGGTCCTCGTCCTGGCGACGGCGCTGGCGGTCACGGCGGTGACGATCCCGCGGTTGCGGTTGATCCTCACCGCGCCGTATTTCGTTGTGGTGCTGGGCTTTGTGCTGTGGGCTGTGGTTCAGGCGGTCCGGTACGGGGGATCGGCAGCGATACCGCCGGGTCTCGGTCCCGGCGCCTGGCTGGGTGTCGCAGGGGCACTGCTACTGGCCGCGCCGGCCATGGGCGGTGCTGCGGCGGAACGGCTCTGCTCGCTGTTGGCGGCCGTGTCGCTGGTCCTGGGCCTGGCGGCATCGGTGTTCAACTTGTACTGGCGCACCCGTTTCGTCCTACCCGGCATCAGTGACCCGGACGTCGGCACGGCGAACCTGGCGACCGCCGTCACCGCGGTGCTCTACGCGCTGGTGGCCGTGATCCCGGTGGTGATCGGGTATCGCTGGCTGCGGTCGAGACACCTCGAGGCGCGGTTGGCGGCGGTCCTGCTCGGCGCTTCGGCGTTGGTCGCCGGCGTGGTGGTGTGGGTGCTGCCGGTGGGCCGCGATCTCGACGCCTTCCGGGGGATCGCGCAGAACACCGGCACCTCCGGTGTGGGTTTCGAGGGCTACCTGGCGTGGGTGGCCGCGGCCGCAATCGTCGGTGCCACAGCCGTATTCGGGACGCGGCAGCCGGCGGCGGCCTGGCGCGGTGCGGCCCGCAGGGGGTTGCTGCTGATCGCCATCTGGTGCTTCGGAACGGCGGCGCTACGCATCGCCGACGTGACGTTGTCGGGGGTGTTGGACCTGCCGTCGCCGCCGTACAACGGGACCGCGCTGATGGCCTTCGACCTGTTGACCGCGGTGCTGGCACTCTGGCTGTTCACCAACAGCGCGGGCCGGGGCGCACCGGGGCGTCTGATGATCACGCTGTTCGTCGGTTTGTTCGCGGCGGCTGTGTGCCGGCTGGTCGTCGGGGTGGTGCTGGTGCCGCACGTGCAACCGCTGGGACCCGGCGAGGCCAGCGAGGTGTTCGGGAACGCCCTGGCCCAGCAGATCACCAGCACCTTCGACGTGACGCTGGCAGTACTGGCCTTGGTGGCGTTGGTGATCGCGGTCCTGGCACCGCGGCGCCGGGCACGACCCGTCAAGGTCGCGCGGGTTCAAAGACCGGCACCCGTGCCCGCTGCCGCGCCCGCCGCGGACCCCGAGCGACCCGCTCCGGCGATCGTCGTGCCGGGGAAGGTGCCAACCGAAGCGCCGAGCGAACCCGCGCCGGCGCGTATCGTGCGACCGGGCCGCGGCACCGATTAGCCAGCGCGAGGGTGCGCAGACCACGGAAATGTCGCGGCGTGTCGGCCGGGGACGCGCCCGCTCGCGGGGACGGTGGGGCCGCGCGTAGGGGCTAGGTGCAGACCGCGCCCACGGCGGCCGAGCCGACCAGCTTGGTGTACTTGGCCAGCACGCCCGTGGTGTAGCGGGGCGGCAACGGCTCGAAATCGGCCTTGCGGGACTCGAACTCATCCGCGTCCACCAGCACATCGAGCGTGCCCTTGCCGACGTCCAGCCGGATCCGGTCGCCGTCGCGCACGAACGCGATGGGTCCGGCGTCGACGGCCTCGGGCGCCACGTGGCCCACACACAATCCGGTGGTGCCGCCGGAGAACCGGCCGTCGGTCATCAACAGCACGTCCTTGCCCAGCCCAGCACCCTTGATCGCGCCGGTGATGGCCAGCATCTCGCGCATGCCCGGCCCGCCCTTGGGGCCCTCGTAGCGGATGACGACGACGTCGCCGGCGGTGATGGTGCCGTCCTCGAGCGCGTCGAGGGCGGCCCGCTCGCGCTCGAAAACCCGTGCGGTGCCTTCGAACACGTCAGAGTCGAAGCCGGCCGACTTGACCACCGCGCCCTCCGGTGCCAGCGACCCGTGCAGGATCGTGATGCCGCCGGTCGGGTGGATCGGCTTCGACAGCGCGCGCAGCACCTTGCCGTCGGGATCCGGTGGCGCGATGTGAGCGAGGTTCTCGGCCATGGTCTTTCCG
The DNA here is from genome assembly GCF_963378095.1 of Mycolicibacterium sp. MU0053. NCBI lineage: Bacteria > Bacillati > Actinomycetota > Actinomycetes > Mycobacteriales > Mycobacteriaceae > Mycobacterium > Mycobacterium burgundiense. Next base: position 4,677,405 of record NZ_OY726397.1, on the reverse strand, counting down.
GTGACCGTCAGGCAATCCCCATGGAGGAGGCCAGCGTCCAACAGTGCTTTCATCACCACGGGCACCCCGCCGATGCGGTCGACGTCGTTCATCACGTAGGCGCCGAACGGCTTCACGTCGGCCAGGTGCGGCACCTTCTCGCCGACCCGGGTGAAGTCCTCCAGCGTCAGCTTGACGCCGGCCTCGAACGCGATGGCCAGCAGGTGCAGCACCGCGTTGGTGGATCCGCCGAAGGCCATCACCACCGCGATCGCGTTCTCGAACGCCTCCTTGGTCAGGATGTCGCGCGCGGTGATGCCGCGACGCAGCAAGTCGACGACGGCGATCCCGCTCTGGCGCGCGAAACCGTCGCGACGACGGTCGGGCGCCGGCGGTGCCGCCGATCCGGGCAGCGACATCCCCAGCGCCTCGGCGGCGCTGGCCATGGTGTTGGCCGTGTACATGCCGCCGCACGCGCCCTCGCCCGGGCAGATCGCGCGCTCGATGGCGTCGACGTCCTCGCGGCTCATCAGGCCCCGGGAGCACGCGCCGACGGCCTCGAACGCGTCGATGATCGTGACGTCGCGCTCGGTGCCGTCGGACAGCTTGGCGCGGCCCGGCATGATCGACCCGGCGTAGAGGAACACGCTGGCCAGATCCAGCCGCGCGGCGGCCATCAGCATGCCGGGCAGCGACTTGTCGCAACCGGCCAGCAGCACCGACCCGTCGAGGCGTTCGGCCTGCATGACGGTCTCCACCGAGTCGGCGATGATCTCGCGGCTGACCAGGGAGAAGTGCATGCCCTCATGGCCCATCGAGATGCCGTCGGACACCGAGATGGTGCCGAACTCCATCGGGAAACCGCCGGCCTCGTGCACACCCTTCTTGACTTCCTTCGCCAACCGGTCCAGCGACAGGTTGCAGGGCGTGATCTCGTTCCACGACGAGGCGACGCCGATCTGCGGTTTGACCCAGTCGTCGTCACCCATGCCGACGGCCCGCAGCATCCCGCGGGCTGCGGTCTTCTCGAGGCCGTCGGTGACGTCGCGACTTCTGGGCTTGATGTCAGGCTGCGAATCTGAGGGCATGCCTGCAAGTATGGCCCGCTGGGTAGGGTCGACCAAAATAATTTCCGCATACCCTCCAGGGGTATGCGGTACGGTGGGGAACATGACTCGTACCCGACTGATCGCCATCCTGGCCGCGTTGGCGACCGCCGTGTTCATGTCCGCGTGTTCGAATACGTCCTCGGACGAGGCGCACGACGGACACACCGATCACAGCCACGCCGAGGAGACCATCACCGTCACCGGCGAGCCGGCCGGCTTCAACGCGGCCGATATCAGCTTCGCGGACAACATGATTCCACACCACCAGCAGGCCATCGAGCTCACCGAGCTGGTCCCGGACCGCAGCTCCAACCCCGAGCTTCGCGAACTGGCGGTCCAGATCGCCGCGGCGCAGGACCCGGAGATCAACACCATGAAGGCGTTCCTGGTGCAGTGGAAGGAAAACCCCGACGACGCGACCGGCGAGGGCGGTCACGGGGACCACGCGGGCATGGCCGGCATGGTCGACGAGGCCACGATGACGCGGCTGGCGACGCTGAGCGGTCCCGAGTTCGACACGCTGTGGCTGCAGTCGATGATCGCCCACCACGAGGGTGCGGTCCAGATGGCCGAGGACGAGTTGGCCAACGGCTCCAACGTGGACGCCAAGGCGCTGGCGCAGACCATCATCGATGGCCAGCAGGCCGAGATCGCCCAGATGAAATCCATGCTGGAAGGGTCATGACCGCGCCGTCGGGGCCGCACGGCTACTCCCCGAACAAGGAGAACTACGCCAAGCGGTTGCGGCGCATCGAGGGCCAGGTCCGCGGGATCGCCAAGATGATCGACGACGACAAGTACTGCATCGACGTGCTGACCCAGATCAGCGCCGTCAACAGCGCCTTGCAGTCGGTGGCGCTGGCGTTGCTCGACGAGCATCTCGGGCACTGCGTCAGCGACGCCGTGGCCGCCGGGGGCTCGGACGCCGAGGCGAAGCTCGCGGAGGCCTCCGCCGCGATCGCGCGGCTCGTGCGGTCCTGACCGGGTAAAGCACGCCGGAGGCGTTACCGTGGCCAGCAGATGACTGGCACCACCCGCAGCACGGCCGTAAACCCGTGGACACCGCGTGTCGCGGTGCAGCTGGCCGTGTTGGCGGCAGCCGCGTTCATTTACGTCACTGCCGAACTCGCACCGGTCGGGGCGTTACCGGCCATCGCCGACGATCTGGACGTCAGCGTGGCCCTGGTCGGCACCCTGGTGGCCGGCTACGCCCTGGTCGCGGCGGTCATGACGGTGCCGCTGGTGCGCTGGACCGCGCACTGGCCGCGGCGACGGGTCCTGCTGGTCACCCTGACCACACTGACGGTGGCGCAGACCGTCTCGGCGGTGGCGCCGGACTTCCTGGTGCTGGGGGCCGGTCGGGTGTCGGCCGCGCTGACCCACGGGCTGATGTGGTCGGTGATCGCGCCGATCGGGGTGCGGTTGGTGCCGCCGAGCCACGCCGGACGCGCGACGACGGCGGTCTATGTCGGCTCGGCGCTGGCGCTGGTGGTGGGCAGCCCGCTGACCGCGGCGATGAGCCAGCTGTGGGGCTGGCGGCCCGCCTTCGCGGTGATTGCCGTCGCGGCCGCCGCGGTCACCGTGGCGGCGCGGCTGCTGATCCCGCTGATGCCCACCGCACCCGGCGCGGTGGCCGAATCCCGTCGTCGGCGTCGTCCCAACCGCCGGCTGCACACGTTGTGCGGGCTCACCGTCGTCGGCGTCACCGCCCATTTCATCGCCTACACCTTCATCGTGGTGATCATCCGCGACGTGCTCGGCGTGCACGGGGCGCGGCTGGCGTGGTTGCTGGTGGCGTATGGGGTGGCGGGGCTGGCGGCCATGGCCCTGATGGCCCAGCCGCTGGATCGCCGCCCGAAGACGACGATGCTGGCCGGGCTGTGCGGCATGTCGGCCGCGCTGATCACGCTCACGGGACTGGCGACGTGGGTGGCGCCGGGCTCGCAGGGCACGGTGGTGTTGGTGATCGGGGCGGTGGCGATCACGCTATGGGGTGCGATGGCCACCGCGCTGCCCCCGATGCTGCAGTCCGCCGCGATGCGGGTGGCCCCGGCCGATCCCGATGCCGCCTCCGGGCTGTATGTCGCAGCGTTCCAGGCCGGGATCATGGCGGGTTCGCTGGCGGGCGGATTCCTCTACAACGCCGCGGGAATTGCCGCGATGATCGGCATTTCCGCGTTGCTGGTGATGGGAGCTTCGGTCGGGGTGGCGGCCAGCCGCGGGCTGTTCGACGTGCCGCAAGACCGCGTCGTGCGGTAACAAAACCCGAGGTCATATCGATACCTTCGACAGTTCCGCCCGTCCCGTGAGCGGCGGCCCGAGCCGTCGGACCGAAGGCGTGATCGGGTAGCTGATGTGCCGGCTGTGCGACACTGGGACGAGCAAATGACTTGGAGGTTGTATATGCCCAGCCGTTTGGCGAACCATTCCCGGCGTCGATCCGTCCGGACGTGGGTCGCCCTGGCCGGTGCCGTCGCGGTGCTGCCGTTCGCGGTGACGCCCGCCGCCGCCGACCCGGTACCCCCGCCCCCGGCGCCGCCCATTCCCGCGCCGCCGGCCCCACCCGCGCCGTTCGATCCGTTCGCGCCCCCGGCGCCGGCAACCCCGGTCGCGGCGCCCGAACCGGTGAACAACTACGGCGTCTCCGCGACGCCGACGACCGGCCCCGTCGCCGGGCAGAGCACGGTCCCGTTCGAGGGCACCCCGCCGTTCCGGCCGCCGAGCTTCAACCCGGTCAACGGTTCGATGGTGGGCGTGGCCAAGCCGATCTACATCAACTTCGCGGTGCCGATCGCCGATCGGCAGATGGCCCAGGACGCCATCAGGATCTCGTCGAATCCGCCGGTGCCCGGCCGCTTCTACTGGGTCACCGACACGCAGCTGCGCTGGCGGCCGCAGGACTTCTGGCCGGCCAACACCGTCGTCAACATCGACGCCGCGGGCACCAAGTCCAGCTTCCGCACCGGCGACTACCTGGTGGCCACCATCGACGACAGCACCAAGCAGATGGAGATCCGGCGCGACGGGAAGCTGGAGAAGACCTTCCCGGTGTCGATGGGCAAGCACGACGGCAAGCACGAAACCCGCAACGGCACCTACTACGTGTTGGAGAAGTTCGACGAGATGGTGATGGACTCCTCCACCTACGGGGTCCCGGTCAGCTCTTCCGAGGGCTACAAGGTCGACGTGGAACACGCCGTCCGCATCGACAACAGCGGCATCTTCGTGCACGGCGCCCCGTGGTCGGTGGGGGATCAGGGCAAGCGCAACGTCAGCCACGGCTGCATCAACCTGAGTCCGGCCAACGCCAAGTGGTTCTTCGACAACTTCGGCAGCGGTGACCCCGTGGTCATCAAGAACACCCAGGGTGCGCTCTACGACCTGCCCGACGGTGCGTCCGACTGGCAGATGTTCTAACCCCTACCGCGAGCAGACACAAAATCGCCCGAAATCACATGATTTCGGGCGATTTTGCGTCTGCTGGCGCGAGTTCTCGCATCAGCTCCAGATGCGGACCCGCTGCTCGGGTTCCAGGTACAGCGCGTCGTCGGGGCCCACGTCGAACGCATCGTGGAACGCATCCATGTTGCGGATCACGCCGTTGCAGCGGAACTCCGGCGGCGAGTGCGGGTCCACCGCAAGACGCCGAATCGACTCGGCGTCACGGGATTTGGTGCGCCACACCTGGGCCCAGCCGAAGAACACCCGCTGCACGCCGGTGAGGCCGTCGATGACCGGGGCCTCCGCGCCGCCCAGCGAAAGCTGGTAGGCCAGCAGGGCGATCGAGAGCCCGCCGAGGTCGCCGATGTTCTCGCCGACGGTGAATGCCCCGTTGACGCGGTGGTCGCCGGCGAGTTCCCGCGGCACGAACTCGTCGTACTGCTCGATGAGAGCCTTGGTGCGCACGCCGAATTCGGCCCGGTCGGCATCGGTCCACCAGTCGACCAGGTTGCCGTCGCCGTCGTACTTGGCGCCCTGATCGTCGAAGCCGTGGCCGATCTCGTGGCCGATCACCGCCCCGATGCCGCCGTAGTTGGCGGCGTCGTCGGCCTCGGCGTCGAAGAACGGCGGCTGCAGAATGGCTGCGGGGAACACGATTTCGTTCATGCCCGGGTTGTAGTAGGCGTTGACCGTCTGCGGGGTCATGAACCACTCGTCGCGGTCCACCGGCCCGCCGAGCTTGGCCAACTCGCGGTCGTAGCCCACCTCGTAGCCGCGGCGGTAGTTGCCGTACAGGTCGGTGCGGTCGACCACCAACGCCGAATAGTCGCGCCAACGCTTCGGATAACCGATCTTCGCGGTGAACTTGTCCAACTTGGCCAGCGCACGCTGCCGGGTCTCCGGGGTCATCCAGTCCAGGTCGCTGATGCTGACGCGGTAGGCCTCCCGCAGGTTGGCCACCAGGACGTCCATCCGGGCCTTGTGGTCGGGCGGGAAATGCCGTTCCACGTAGAGCTTGCCCAGCGCATCGCCCATCAGGTTCTCCACCAGCGACACCCCGCGCTTCCACCGTTCGCGGATCGCCTCGGTGCCGCTGAGCGTGCGGCCGTAGAACGAGAAGTCTTCGGCGATGACGTCGTCGGTGAGCAGTCCGGCGCGGGCGTGGATCAGCCGCCAGCGGGCCCAATTCTTCCAGAGCTCAAGGGGTTCGGAGGCCCACAGTGCGGCGAACGCGCTCAGATAGTCCGGCTGGCGCACGATCACCTCGGCGGCGCGCTCGGGCGTGCTGCCCAGCGCGGTGACCCAACCGGCCCAGTCGAAGCCGGGGGCCTCCTGCGCCAACTCGGCGAAGCGCCGCAGGTTGTAGCTCAGGTCGGCGTCGCGACGCTTGACCACATCCCAGTGCGCGGCCGCCAGCTTGGTTTCCAAAGCGACGATCTGGGCGGCGGTCTCCGCGTAGTCGTCGGCCGTGCCGCCGTAGGTCAGCGCGAACATCGCGGCGATATGCGCCGGGTAGGCGGCGCGGATCTCGGCGTGCGCGTCGTCGCGGTAGTAGGACTCGTCGGGCAACCCGAGCCCGGACTGGCTGACGTGCAGCAGGTAGCGGGTCGAGTCCTTCGAATCGGTGTCGACGTACACGCCGGCGCCGCCCCCGACACCGGTGCGCTGCAGGCTCCCCAGCACCGCCGCGAGCGCGTCGGCGTCGGCCGCGGTGTCGATCGGCACCAACTCGTCGCGCAGGGGTTGCACGCCGCGACTCTCGACGGTCTGCTCGTCGAGGAAACTCGCGTACAGATCGCCGATGCGCTGCTGGTCGGTGTTCTTGGCGGCGTTCGCGGCGGCGACCTCGAAGATCAGATCGCGGACCTGTTCCTCGGCGCGGTCGTACAGCGACCGGAAGGCGCCGTCGGTGGCCCGGTCGGCGGGGATGACGTAGTCGGTCAGCCAGCGGCCGTTGACGTGGCCGAACAGATCGTCCTGCGGGCGGGCTTGTTCGTCGACATGGCTCAGGTCCAGGCCCGAGCGAATAGCTTCTACCGTCACCCTGCCATCCTTACCAGAAAACCCGGACCCGACGATTTGTGATGCGTGTGCGGCCGGGTCCGGCAGGTACCCTCACGGCCATGCCCAACAGCGACGACGCTGACGACGCCCGCCCCGACGACGCCGCGGACGGGACCATCTCCGTCTACGGCATCGCCTCGGCGGTACTGGCCGTGGTCGCGGTCTGCGCGGTCGTGCTCGTCGCGCTGATCTGGTCCGGCCACCGAGAGCAATCCGCCGAACTCGAGCACCGCACCCGCGTCATGCAGGCCGCGGTGGACTGGACCAACGTGCTGATCAACATGAACGCCGGCAACGTCGATGCCAGCCTGCAGACGCTGCAGGACGGCACCGTCGGCCAGCTCAACGTCGACTTCGATGCCGCGGTGCGGCCGTACCGCGAGGTGGTGCAGACCCTGCAGTCGCGCACCGCCGGGCAGATCGAATCGGTGGCGTTCGAATCGCTGCACAACGACCTCGACCGTGAGCCGGGCAGCGCACCGCCGCCGCCCGCGCTGCCGGCGGAGATGTCGGCGCGCACCGATACCGTGCTGGTGGTCGCGTCGTCGGTCAGTGAGAACGTCGGCGGCAAACCGCAGACGGTGCGCTGGAATCTGCGGCTGGGGGTCTCCGAGGTGGACGACACGCTGTTGATCTCGCAGTTGGAGTCGTTGCGATGAGGAACCTGTTGCGGGTCGTCGCGTTCGACGTCGTCGCGCCGCTGACCGCGATCGCGGCGCTGCTGATGATCGGCGTCTTCCTCGGCTGGCCGCGGTGGTGGGTCTCGGTGTGCTCGATCCTGTGTCTGCTGATCGTGCAGGCCATGATCGTCAACGTCGTGCTGTGGCGGCGCGACAAGGTCACCGTGGGTACCGACGACGACGGTGCCGGGTTGCGGTTGACCACCGTCGGGTTGACGACGGCGGCGCTGGCCGCGGCCGTGCTGGTCGGCTACACCGGGCTGACGTTGCCGGATGAGCGGCTCAACCGGGACGCGGACGAGGTGGTCCGGCTGGCCAGTGCGGTCTCGGAGGCCACCGCGACGTTCTCGCCGCAGGACCCGACGTCCTCGATCAACCGGGCCGCCGAACTGATGGCCCCCGAGCAGGCCGAGGCATTCAAGGCCAACTTCGGCAAGTCCACCGAAGACCTGGCGCGCAAGAACATCTCGGCGCAGGCCCAGACCATCTCGGCGGGGGTGGAGGTGCTGGGGCCCGATGCCGCCAGCGTGGCGGTGGTGCTGCGGTCCACCCAACATTCGCCCGGGCAGCAGACCGGCCGCGCCGTCCTCGCCCTGCGCGTGGCGCTGGCCAAGCCCGACGACCGGTGGCTGGTGGTCGATGTGGCGCCGATCAACGCCCCGGCGGCGTAGCACTTTCGGGCGGGCGGCCGGGCGGCCAGATTGCCTTGGTGGCGTTCAGGTTGCCCTGGTGGCGGGAATCGGGTGCAAATCCCGCCCGGGTTGCAATCTCAGGCGCACCACTGCAATCTGACGCCGTGGTGGCCCCGGCGACTACCGCAATCGCTGGTGATCGACCTTCAGACAGCGGTCCATCACCACTTCGATCCCGGCCGCGCGGGCCTCGCGGGCGACCTGCTCGTCGATCAGGCCCAGCTGCAGCCAAAGCGTCTTCGGCCGGGTCGGCAGCGCCAGCACCTCGGCCAGCACCGCCGGCAACTCCTCGCTCCGCCGGAACACGTCCACCAGATCGGGGACGACCGGCAGCTCGGCCAGGCTCGCGTAGGCCGGGTCGCCGTCGAGTTCGGTGATCGTCGGATTGACCGGATACAGCGTGTAGTCGCCGGTGGCCCGCAGATAGCGGTACACCTCGTTGCTCGGTCGCGACGGGTTCGCCGAGGCGCCCACGACCGCGATGGTCTTGGTGTCCCGCAGGATCCGGGTCAGCTCCATGTCAGCCCCCCGGCCGTGGCGTGCGGCTCTTGGCGAACCGTTCCGAGAGCCGGCGCATGCGGATCATCAGCGACGCGGGCGGGCTGACCTCGCCGCTCACATACCGCCCCAAATCTTCGGTCGGCACCCCGATCCGGGAGGCGAACTCCTGCTCGGAGAGCCCGGAGCGGTCCAGCAGCATCCGGATGTGGCGCGCGGCCTCGGCGCGCTCGTTGGCCTCGAGGTGTTCGCGGCTGCGGACGATGACTTCTTCCAGCGCCTTGGAGACCCCCACCGGCTCGCGGCGCGAGAGCACCTCCTCGACCTGACGGGCGGTCCGGCCGAACGGATCACGCTTGATCGCCACGACAATGCGCTGCCACACCGCGATGTCCCCGGACTGCAACGCCGAGCGGATCGCCGAGGTAGGCCAGAACTCCACCGGGCGGTCCTCCGGCCGATGGACGCGTGCGGGGGATTCGCGCACGCGGTTCGGGCGTGGATTGCCCGTCTCTCTCGCGGCCAAAGTCACCTCGCCTCCTCCAGCATCGCCACGGCCACCGACAGGCAGCGCTGCCGGACGACGTCCCACCGCTCCGCGCCGTCGGGTCCCGACCACTGTTCATCGTCCGCGTCATGCGGTCGGGGATCGGCGAGGCGACGGACAAGTTGAGTGGCGACCCAATGTCGCTCGGACGTCTGCCCACAGTAATACCTGTCCATACTCGCCAGCACCAGCGCCGCGGTCTCCGGGTTCATCACATCGACGAGGTCGGCGAATTCCGCGAAATCGTGGCTGCTGTTGCGGGCCATGATCAGATAGCCCTTGAGGCGCAGGGTCTCGGCGCCGGTAGGGATCTGCAACCGGTCCCCGGTGGACAACTGCACCGTGGTGGTCTCCATCGGAACCTCGCGATGCAGCAACTCGACGTCGTCGTAGGCCACGTCGGCCACGGTTTCCAGGGCATCGAGGGCCACCTCGAGCCGACCCCGCCAGCGGGTGACCGGATGTACCGGCCTTGCCGCCCGGCCACCGTTGCGGGCCAGCCGCGACGTGCGCGCGTCGTCGCCGCCCTTGACCTTCCCGGTGAGGTGGCCGCAGCCCGAGAACGCCAGCGGATCGGCCACCGAAATCGCGTCCGGGGCCATCTCCTTGAGCCGGGCCGCGGACTTGATCACCATCCGCAGGTCCGAGCCCGGCGCCGTCAACGTCGAGATGTCGTCGGGAATGATCACCAGGTCACCCAGATCCAGCTTGGGCAGCGGCTTTTCGAAGTCCACCGCCGGCAGGACCCGCGCCAGCCAGGGCGGCAGCCACCAGTTCCACTTGTCGAACATCGCCATCAGCGCGGGCACCAGGACCAGCCGCACCACGGTGGCGTCGACGGCGATCGCGACCGCGCAGGCCACCCCGAGTTGGGCCACCAGCGGCATGCCGGCAAACGCGAACCCGATGAACACCGCGATCATGATCAGCGCCGCGCTGGTGATGGTGCGGGCGCTGGTGCTCACGCCGTAGGCCACCGAGTCGCGGGTGTCACCGGTCTGCAGGAAGCGCTCTCGGATCCGGGTGAGCAGAAAGATCTCGTAATCCATCGACAGCCTGAACGCGAGCGCCAACACCAGCGGCGGGATGGTGCTGTCGATCGAGCTGATCCGCTGGAAACCGAGCGCTTCCAGCCAGCCCCACTGGAAGACCATGACCAGGCTGCCGTAGGCGGCCATCACCGAAAGCACGGTCATGATGACGCCCTTGAGGGCCAGCACCGGCGACCGGATCGCGATCAGCAGCATCACGAACGCGATGGTCGCGACGAAGAGGAACACCCAGGGTTCGGTGTGGGCCACCCGATCGTCGAAGTCCTTGATCAGGGCGGTCGGCCCGCCGACGTCGATGCTGACGTTCTCGGCACCGGGGGTGCGGGGGAGTTCGGCGCGCAGCCAGTCCACGGTGGTGCGGGCGGCCAGGTCCTCGGGGTCGACGGCGAGCACGCCGGACAGCAGTGCGCTGCGGTTGTCGTCGGAGAAGACCGGCGGCGCGACCGAGACGATGTGTGTCGACTCGTCCATCCGGCGGGCCAACGCGTCGACGACGGCGGTGTTCGCCGGGGCCGACGCGTTGCCCTCGGGGAAGGTCGCCAGCACCCGCAGCGGGCCCAGCGCACCCGGGCCCAGGGCCTCGGCCGCGGCGCCGACGCCGCCGCGGATCTCGTGGGTGGAGTCGAACTGCCGCAGCATGCTGTTGCCGAGCACCATCGAGAAGGCCGGTGCGGCCATCAACACCAGGAACACCGTGGCGGCCGTCGCCGAGACCCACGGCCGTTTCATCACCCCGCCCACCCAGCGCGTCCAGAACCGCGACTGGGTGGCCTCGGAGCCGCGGCCCCAATGCAGCAGCCGCGACCGTCTGGCCACCGACCGGCCGAACGTCGCGAGCACCGCGGGCGTCAGGGTGGCCGAGGTGAGCACGGCCATGGCCACCGCGAGGATCGCCCCGGTGGCCATCGAGTTCAGCACCGGGGTGTCGATCAGATAGATCCCGGTCACCGACGCGATCACCGTCATGCCGGAGAGCACCACCGCCAGCCCGGAGGTCGCCATCGCCGCGTCGGTGGCCTGCTGGACGTCGCGCCCGGCGCGCAGTTCCTCGCGGAACCGCATCAGGATGAACAGTGAGTAGTCGATCGCCAGCGCGATCCCGAACATCGACACCGTGGAGGTGGCGAACACCGACATCGTCATGACCGTGGACAGCAGGTAGACGACCCCCATGGTCACCACCACGGTGCACAGCCCGACCATCAGCGGGACGGCGGCGGCGGCCAACGAGCCGAACACGGCCAGCAGCACGATCAGGACGATCGGCAGGTTCCACTTCTCGGCGTCGGCGACGTCGCTCTTGGTCGCCTCGGCGGCCGCGGCCCCGAGCGCGCCCTGGCCGATGACGTACACCCGCACCCGCCCGTCCCGGAGTTCGCCGGGTTCCTCATCGGCGACACCGACCCGCTCGCGCAACTGCTTGGCGACGTCGACGGCCCCGCTGTTCTCGAAGTCCAGCTGCAGGGACACGACGAAGGGGCGGTCCGGGCGGGGCGCCGACTGCGCGGGGTTGGGGACGAGTTGCACGCTGGGCACCTCGGCGGCGATGCGCTCGAGCGTCGCGACGGCGTCGGTCATGTCCGCATAGGTCGCGTCGGCGCGCGGGGCGGCGACCAACGCCAGCGGGGACGCGCCCTCACCGGGGAAGTGGTCCTCGAGCTGGTACTGCACGTGCAGCGACTGCGAACCGGCGACCTCGAAGCCGCCGCCGGTGAGATTGCTCGAGTTCGTCAGTGCGAGATACACCGACGGGACCAGGGCCAGCAACCACGCGGTGAGCACCAGCCAGCGAAACCTGCGCAGCGTGCTGCTCAGACGCATCATGAATTGCTGGATGGTGGGCTCCCCGATCCTTGAGCTGAATTGGGTGGTTTCGAGCCTACCGCAGCGATGCCACCGCTGCCGGGTTCCGGCCTCCTGAGCTGCATGGACCTGTTAGATACGGCACAACCGGGTCGGGTCTTCGCCGGCGTGGGCGGGTGCGGGCATAACCGCCAAATCACCAGGTCGGTGCGTTGCGGAATTCGCCAGCGCCCCGCCCACGGTGGCAAAATGGCCGGCGGCCGCTACTTGGTCGGGGACTTCCGCCAGACCCGGCAGTGAAACGTCGGCGGTGTGCGGACCGATATGTTCGCGAACCGTAAGGAGTTTGATTCCCCATGGGTAACACCGAACACTCGATCCCTCGCCCGGCCCGCGCGGTCGGCGCGGCGCTCACGGCGACCGCGGTGGGCGGCGTCGCCGCCGTCCTGCTGCTGGGCCCCTCGGCGTCGGCGGCGCCCGATCCGTGTGCGGCCAGCTCGGTGGCGCGCACCATCGGCACCGTGGCCAACAACACCGGTGTCTACCTCGACACGCATCCGGAGACCAATTCGGCGCTGACCCGGATCTCGCGCCAGCCCGCCGGCCCGCAGTCGCTGGTGGCCCTCAAGACCTACTTCGACGGCAACCCTGATGCCGCCAAGGACATGCAGGACATCCAGAAGCCGCTGACCACGCTGGCCAACAAGTGCGATCTGCCCATTTCGCTGCCGCAGGTGATGGGCCTGATGCAGGCCGCCCAGGGCGCCGACCTGCCCGGGGCCGCGCAGGCCGTCTCGGGAGCGGCCACCGGCGCCGCCGGTACCGGCCCGGCACCGGGTCCCGCCGCCCCGAAACCGGTCCCGAAGCCCGCCGCGGCGGCCTCGGCCCAGTAATCCCACGGCTCCGGGCACACCGGATCCGTCGGGGCAATTTCGGAATTGCCTGACCACTGGGCAAGTAAGAGTGCCGCCGATCTGATTGGATTGGCGGTGTCGGCCGCTCTTCGTGGTCCCGACAGCCTCTTCACCCCACCTGAAGGAGTCCGTCCATGATGCTTTCCGCCCGTCGCATGGTTGTCGGCGCGTTGGGCGCCGGTGCGTTGACCGGTGCGATGTTGTTCGGTGCATCCTCGGCGGTGGCCGCGCCGCCGCCGAACTGCACCGCGGCAGACCTGGCCGGCGTCGCCTCCGGAGTGTCGGCCTCGACCTCGGCGTACCTGTTCACCCATCCCGAGGTCAACGGGTTCTTCACCAGCCTCGAGGGCAAGGACCGCGACGCCATCAAGACCGAGGTGCGCGCGTACATGGACGCCAACCCGCAGGTGAAGGCCGAGCTCACCGGGATCCGCCAGCCGCTGATGGACCTGAAGAACCGCTGCGGGCATCACGACGACCCGGCGCTGGTCAACGAATAGTGCCCGCGGGGGCCGGTGAGCCCGCGCGGGAGACGGGTCGAACGGTGCTGATGGTCGATGACGACCCAGACGTTCGCACCTCGGTTTCGCGCGGATTGCGGCACTCCGGGTTCGACGTCCGGGTCGCCGCCAGCGGCAAGGAGGCCCTGCGGCTGCTGTCCAGCGAGACCCACGACGCCGTGGTGCTGGACGTCCAGATGCCCGAGTTGGACGGTGTCGCGGTGGTGACCGCACTGCGCGCGCTGGGCAACGACATCCCGATCTGCGTGCTGTCGGCCCGCGACACGGTCAACGACCGCATCGCGGGGCTCGAGGCCGGCGCCGACGACTACCTGACCAAGCCGTTTGATCTCGGCGAGTTGGTGGCGCGCCTGCACGCGCTGCTGCGCCGGGCCAGCCAGCGCCCCGAACCCTCCGAATCGATGACGGTGGGGCCGTTGACCATCGACACCACCCGCCGGCTGGTGTTCGTCGCCGGGCAGCGGGCCGATTTGACCAAGCGCGAATTCGATCTGCTGGCGGTGCTCGCCGAGCACGCGGGCGTGGTGCTGTCTCGGCAGCAACTGCTGGAACTGGTCTGGGGTTACGACTTCGACGTCGACACCAATGTGGCCGACGTCTTCGTCAGCTATCTGCGCCGCAAACTCGAACGCGACGGCGTGCCGCGGGTGATCCACACCGTGCGCGGGATCGGATACGTGCTCCGGACCGGCCCCTGATGCGTGCGCGGTTCGCCCGATGGTGGCCCCAGGTGCGGGCGTCGCTGCGGGTGCGGGTGGCGATCGCGGCGGCCGTCGCGGCCGCCGCCGTCGTCGCGGCGTTGATGGTGCTGGCCTCGATCGCGTTGGCGGGCAACGACGCCGAGCAACTCGACCGTCGGCTCGACGCCATCATCGACGCCAGCACCGAGCCCGGCCAGGATCGCACCCCCACCCACTCGGTGCTGTCCACCGGTCGATCGGTGAGCACCGGTGAGGTGCTCTTCCAGCGGGGACTGCAACTTCCGAAACTGCCGGTGGGCACCGAGACGGTGCGGGTCAACGGCATCGACTACCGGGTCCGCACCATCACGCTGGAGGGCCAGGGCGTCAACATGTCGGTCGGGATCCGTGCCGACAGCATCCTGCTCAGCCGCGCCCGGATGCCGCTGTACATCGCGGTGGGCGTGCTGGCGCTGCTGATAGCGCTGGGCCTGGGCTGGCTGCTCGGCGGCGCCGCGACCCGGCCGCTGCGCAGGCTCACCGAGCAGACCCGTCGGCTCGGCCAGGGCGGGGCCGACGAGATCGAACCGGTGCACGGGGTCAAGGAGGCCGAGGACCTGTCCGAGGCCATGATCGTGATGCTGCACCGGCTGGCCACGGCGCAGGAGGCCACCACCCGCTCATTGCAGGCGGCCCAGGATTTCGCGGCCAACGCCGCGCACGAATTACGCACGCCGTTGACCGCGATGCGGGCCGACCTGGACACGTTGCGGATCCATGACCTGCCCGCGGCGGAGCGCGCCGAGGTGGTGGCCGATCTGGCCCGCGCGCAGCGGCGGGTCGAGGCGACGATCACCGCGCTGGGCCAACTGGCCTCGGGGCAGCTGGCCCAGGCCGAGGACCGCGAACTGGTCGACATCGAGGAACTGCTGGACCGGGTGGTCCGGGAGAACGACCGGCCCGACGGTCCCGAGTTCGAGGTGCGCACCGAATTCGGCACGCCCGCAGAGGGGGTCGTGATGGCCTGGCCGGGCGGGCTGCGGCTCGCGGTCGACAACCTGGTGCGCAACGCGATCGTGCACGGCCGCGCCACCCGCATCGTGCTGGCGGCCAGGCGAGTGGGCACGCGGATCGAGATCGTCGTCGACGACAACGGCCGCGGCCTGCCCGTCGAGGAACATCGCACGGTGCTCGGTCGCTTCGTCCGCGGCAGCACCGCAACCCAGGGCGGTTCGGGGCTGGGGTTGGCGCTGGTGGCGCAGCAGGCCGCGCTGCACGGTGGTCAGGTCGACCTGGCCGACGGCCCGCTGGGTGGTCTGCGGGTCACCCTGACCGTGGCTATCGAGCCCCAGTAAGGCGGCCGCGGCCCACCACGGCGCGCCAACCCAGCAGCAGCACCGCCGTCACCGACGAGGCCACCGCGACGAACGGCAGGGCCACACTCGCGGAGGTGGCCCATCGAATCAACATCCCGACGACCACCGTCGACAACCACACCGTCAGCCCCGTGCTCCGCAGCGCGCTGGGTGCCCGCCAGCCCCGCGACAGCAGCCAACCGATCGCGGTGCCGCTCAGAAACGGCCAGGCGGTGGCGGCGACACCGGAGATGTCCACACCCTCGTCGTGGCTGCGTCTGCCGAGGGCGCAGAACACCAGCACGGCCACGGTGTCGGCGGCCACCGCACCGGCCACCGCGCGTCGATTCGTCCTATCGTGATTCACTGTCCGACAGCATAATTCATGATGTCGCGCACCAACGGGGTGACCCCGGATTCGTCCCGGGCGGCGAAACCGGGCTGCAGCGGGGCGGGCTGGCCGGTGAACAGCCGTTCCAGGCCCTCGGTGGCGGCCACCCGTTGATCGAGCCGGAACGAATCAAAGACGAACGGTAATCCGTTGGAGGCCAGCGGATGCGGATTGTCCATCACGTGGAAGTGCAGATGCGGGGCGTCCGAGTTGCCCGAGTTGCCCAGTTCGCCGATCTGCTGCCCGGCGGTCAGTTCGTCGCCCTCCTTGACGGTGATGCTGCCGGGTTTGAGGTGCGCATAGAACGCGTAGTTGCCGTCGCCGATGTCCTGCACCACGTGGTTGCCGCCGTACTGGTCCAGCGGAAGCCCGACCGGCGTCCTGGTCGGGACCTGCTCGGGCAGATTGTCGACGACCGTGACGACCTTGCCGGCCTTGACCGCATGGACGGGCGCGCCGAAGTACGCGTAGGCGGCCAACTTGGTCGGATCGCCGGAGAACAACCGGAAGTCCTCGGTGAGCTGGAGGTAGTCGACCGCGAATCGCTCCGCGAGCCACAGTTGCCCGTCGAGCGGATTGACCGCCATTCGGTGCGCTGTCATATCGCAGCAACTGTTGGCGCTCAACCAATTCGGACCG
This sequence comes from Mycolicibacterium sp. MU0053, assembly GCF_963378095.1. NCBI lineage: Bacteria > Bacillati > Actinomycetota > Actinomycetes > Mycobacteriales > Mycobacteriaceae > Mycobacterium > Mycobacterium burgundiense. Next base: position 4,661,040 of record NZ_OY726397.1, on the reverse strand, counting down.
TCCAGGGGCGGGGAGATCGCGACGGGCTTGGCGTCCGACACCGTGACCGGTGCCACCTCCTGGGTCAGCCGCGGTGGCACCACCCCCGGGAAGGGCCTGCTGACGGACAAGTCGACCGAATGGGTGATCTCGGTGGGCGGGGCCGCGCCACCGTCGATGACGACGTCGAGCCAGATGACCGCACTCTGGCCCGGTGCCAGCACATTGGTACCGACGGCGTTGTCGCCCAGGGTGCGGGTCCAGTACTTGAGGCTGTCGCCCGACAGCGTCAGCAGGTTGCGGTCGTCGGCGCGCGCGGTCAGCGCGTTCAACGTGGCGTTGCCCGACAGCGAGTTCGTCAGCAGCAGCTCATAGACCAGGTGGGTGCGGCCGTCGGTGGCCGGCACCGGGATGGGGTCCGCGATCGCCGAACCCACCAGCGGGGTGGGTACGGCCGGCGGCACACTCGGGGTGGTGGCCTCGGGTTCGGTGGGTGGCGCGGACCCGCAGGCCGCGACGGTCGCCGCCGCCACCAAGGACGCGGCGAGCGGGAGCAGGCGGGACAGCACACGGGGCGGCATGGGCCGATCCAATCACGGTCGGGAAGTTCGCGGGTCGGGTTATGCGCTGCGGGCCATGAATGCCGCCACCGGCGATTACGCTGGCGCCATGCCAATCCGGTCGGATGTCGCCGACGAAGCCGTCAGCCCGTTGGTGCGCAAGGCGGCGGCCTGGTCGTGGCGAATGCTGGTGATCCTCGCCGCGGTGGTGGCCGTGGTGTGGGTGCTCGCCAAGGTCAGTCTGATCGTGGTGCCGGTGCTGATCGCCACCATCCTGACCGCGCTGCTGCTGCCCGCGGTGGACTGGCTGGACAAGCACGACTTCCACCGCGGCGGCGCGGTGGCCGCGGTGTTGTTGGGCGGGCTGGCGATCCTCGGCGGGATCATGGCCTTCGTCGTCACCCAGTTCATCGAGGGCCTGCCCGATCTGGTCGAACAGGTGACCCGCAGCATCGACTCGTTCACGGACTGGCTCATCCAGGGGCCGATCCACCTGAGCCGCGAGCAGATCGACCATGCCGGGGACGCCGCCATCGAGGCGTTGCAGAACAACCAGTCCCGGGTGACCAGCGGGGCGCTGTCGACCGCGGCGACGCTCACCGAGATCGTCACCGGCGCGCTGCTGGTGTTGTTCACCCTGATCTTCTTCCTGCACGGCGGGCGCAACATCTTCGCGTTCGTCACCAAGGCGTTCCCCATCGACTACCGGGAGCGGGTCCGCGAGGCCGGCGCGGCCGGCTTCGGTTCGCTGATCGGCTACGTCCGCGCGACGTTCCTGGTGGCCCTCGTCGACGCCGTGGGAATCGGTGCCGGCCTGGCCATCATGGGTGTCCCGTTGGCGTTGCCGCTGGCCTCGCTGGTGTTCCTCGGTGCGTTCATCCCGTTGATCGGCGCGGTGGTGACCGGCTTCCTGGCCGTCGTGGTGGCGTTGCTCGCCAAAGGCTTCATCTATGCGTTGATCACGCTGGGGCTGATCCTGGCGGTGCAGCAGTTGGAAGCCCATGTGCTGCAACCGTTGGTGATGGGGCGGGCGGTCTCGATTCACCCGCTCGGGGTGGTGCTGGGCATCGCCGCCGGTGGTGTGCTGGCCGGCATCATCGGCGCGCTGCTGGCAGTTCCGATCATCGCGTTCCTCAACAGCGCGATTCGGGTGTTGCTGGCCCGGGATCCGGAGGCCGAAACCGAGCGGCAAGCGGCCGCAATGGAAACCGACCCCGGTCCGGTGATCACCGCGGAACCCGACGAGGTGACGGCCGGGGGCGAGGGTGGCGACAGGGCTTCCGGCGCCGGGACTTTCCAGCCGCGGGCCGCGAACTGAGCGCGCGCCTGCGCGCGGCTGCGAACCAATCGATCTCGGAGCGGTGTTGGCGAGCCGCCTCGGTGTTCGGCGGCGGGTGTATCGACTTGATCGATGCGACGAATCATTAATAATCGTTTCCCGTGATTGATTGTCGCTGTTAAATTCGATCCCGACTGCGCCGCGATGGACGGCGCCGAAGAGGGATTGTAATGAACACCAACATAATTGACGGCGTTGAGCCTGACGTCTCTGCCCCTGATCGCCGAGCGTGGTGGCTCACGTCTTCCGATCGTGGAGGACTCCGTGGCGGGCTGATCGCCTGCGTCGAGATAGACGCCGGGTATGCAGATGACGTAGTCGGTTACGCCGATGTGGAGCAAGCGATTCTGGTCCTGTCGGGGGAGATGACACTCGAAGGTGATGCGGCGCATACGGTCGGGGCCCGCGATATCGTCTTCGTTCCGCGTGCTTCCGGATACCGGTTGACGGTGCCGCAGCACGTGCGGTTCCTGCAGATCTTCGCAGGCGTCTCCTCGCCCGACGAACTGGAGCAGGCGCAGCGCCGGACGGACGGATCCACTATCTCGGTGACAGCGATCGACGATGTAGCCGGGATGGATGCAAACGATGACGCGATGGGCATCTACAACGTCGTCTCCAAGCCTCTTGTGATGGCCGGAATCGTCGAATCACAGAACTTGCTGGTGGGCCACACGCAATTTCGGGCGAACGGTGGGCTTCACAAGCTCCACAAGATTGAGGTCGACGAGTTCGTCTATCTACTCTCGGGCACCGCGACGGCACTGTCGGAAGACGGCGAACGCGAGGTGTCCGAAGGAACACTGCTGCACATTCCAGCCGGCACGTGGTCTGGCCTTCGCGTGTCCGGTGAGACCCCCGCTGAAACCATTTTCGGCTATGTGGAAGCCGCCACGTTCGACAAGCTCGGTTATACCCGCCGATAAATCGGCCAACGTGAAAAGGATCGAGAAATGTCCAAAGGATCGCAACCTGTTTCTGAGACCGATGTCCTGCTAGTTGGCTCAATGCCATTCGGAACCGCCGAAGAAGCCATGCGTGCCGCCGCCGGCAACCTGGGCCAACACCTTGGTTGGGTCACCGACGGCGAAGTCGGCCCCCGTGCCGGATGGGTGGCGATGCTGCCGCTGGTCGTTTTTCCCAACACGCCCTGCGTGGTGGAGACCAAGGCGCCGGACACCTTCGAACAACCCGAGACCGAGGCGGGCACGCCTCCCGCCGAGGACCTGCCGGCGGTCTGGACCTGGAAGCTGCGCGAGGGGCACGATGCACACTTCGAGGATTTGGCGTACGGAACGTTCGCGCTGGAATCATGGTCGACGTTCTCCAGGCTTCGCGACGAGGGAGTCATTCCCGAGCACATGCGCTTTCAGGTGTGCTTGCCTTCGCCGCACAGCGCGATCGACTCGGCCTTCGAAGACCCTGGCCAGTGGCCCGAGCTCTACGCGGCTTACCTGGAGGGCATTCGCCGCGAAATCGGCAAGATACTCGAAGTGGTACCTGCCGCGGACCTGGTCTTCCAGTGGGACCTGGCGCTGGAATTCATCGACATGGGTCTCGGTGACAACCGAAGGTATTTCGCTTCGTGGCCGACGTTGCCGCTGGAGGAAAAGTTCGCGCGCCACGTGGAGCAGCTCGATGAGCTTTGGAAGGGCATCCCTGAGGAGGCATTGCTCGGCTATCACTGGTGCTACGGCACCTGGGGTGGATGGCCGATGACCGCGATGACCGATCTGGACCTGTGCGTGCGAATGTCCAACGAAGCCAAGAAGCGCGCGGGTCGTCGACTCGACTACGTCCACATGCCAGTCGCGGCCGAGGCCGACGACGCGTTCTTCGCGCCGCTCGATCGCCTCGCCGTCGGCGACACCCGCGTATTTCTCGGGATTGTGCACCACACGGACGGCGTCGAGGAATTCCGTCGGCGCCGTGATCTCGCGCGCAAACATCTCGCCGATTTCGGAATCGGTTCGGTCTGCGGTTTCGGCCGGCTTGACCCTGAGCTGCTGCCCGAAGTTCTGGCGAACCACGGGGCGAACGCCAAAGAATTGTAAGTAGCGAAGAATCCGACCGAGAGGCCACGCAATGAACAACACGGAAGTGCCATACTTCATCGGCAAAAATTTTGATCAAGTGTGTTACGTGGTCGATGATCTCGAAAAGGCGATGGATTACTGGACTCGCGTCAATGGAGTCAGAGTCTGGGATTATGTCGAAGGCATATCGGATCGGCTGGTAAACAAGGAATACTGGGGCCAGCCTGCCGACTTTGGCTACTCGTGCGCGTACGGCGCCTGCGGCAACGTCATGGTCGAACTCGCGGTGCATCAGCAGGGGCCGAGTCTCTATGGCGACTGGCTCGCAGAGGGGCAACGCGGACCGCATCACATCGGTTTCTTGCTGGATGACCCGGACCAGTACGAGGAGGCGTGTGAGGTATACGCCGGACGTGGACTGGTCAAAGCCATGGCCGGTCTGGCCGACGGTGTGTGCGGATGGTCCTACTGGGACACACGGGAGCAGGTCGGCTCTTACACGGAACTCTATTGGACTGCGGATTGGGCGCGCGAGCGGATGGCTCAGTTCAAGGCCGGCGAGGTCGATTCGCTCTTCCCGAAGAGTTAAGGCCCGGCATCGCCTACACATGGCTTTGATCGGTACTACGAAACGATAATCATCGCTTCCCATAATGTCTTGGGTTTCATAGCCTTCGGTAGACGAGAATTGCTACGCCGCGGAGGTAAACGACATGGCGACCATCTTGCACAGGACCTCAGGGGGTGGAGTCGACGCGTCCCGTCCGCCGGCACTACATAACTTCTGCGGCCAGCTCCAACAGGCGTTGGCGTAGCCAGCGATGCGCGGCATCGCCGTCGGTTCGGTTCGTCCACACCATGATCTCGGTGACGGGTTGCAGGCCTTCGATGGGCGGCCTCAGCAGCCTCAGGTTGGCCGTGTCGGCCACCATGTTCGCGAGTCGCTCATGAACCACGGTAATGAGCCGCGTGCCCTGAAGGAGAAAGCAGGCAATGCCGAATTCGGTGGTGACCTCTACATTCCGGGGCACTCCAAGGTGGTCGAGTTGCAATTCCGACAGCGACGGATGCTGCCCCATCCAGGTTGCAATGTACGGCAAGCTACAGAACTGCTCGTAGGTGATCTCGTCACCGATTTCGGGATGGTCTCGGTCGACGGCAACCACAAGCCCGTCGCTGAAAAGGGCGCGGTGTGGCAGATCGCGGTGATCCGGGAAGAGCTCTCGGGGGGTGATCAACAGGTCGACTTCGTGACGGCGAAGTCGGTCAGCGAAGTCGTCACCAGTCGGCTCGATGTGCAGCCGAACTCGCGGCGCCTCGACGTCCAAGCGAGCGAGCAGCGGAAGCAAGAAGGTATAGGTCAGGTGATAGTTCGTGACCAACACCGAGAACGTTCGCGCATCGGTCGTCGGGTCAAAGTTGTCGCGCTGGGAAAGCACCTGCTCGATATTGCCCAGGATGTCTCTGACGGGCGTGAGCAGAGACTCCGCCAAGGGTGTGGCGACCAGTCCGCGGCCGTCCTTGACCAACACAGGGTCTCCCAACAGTTTGCGCAGCCGCGCCAAGGTGGAGCTCATGGCCGACTGGCCGACGCTGAGACGCGTAGCCGCTCGGGTCACGCTGCGTTCCGTGACCAATACTTCAAAGGCAACCAACAGATTCAGGTCGATCCGGCGCAGATCGACGTGTTTGTCAGCCACCGGGTCATACTAATTGACGACGTCAATGCCTCGTGCTGCCTTTCATCACAACACTCGCTCCAGTTGAGATCGGTCGAGCTGCGTCCTGTGAATTCGTATCCGAGGAACTAAGTCTCAGTGTCGAAAAGCGCAGCGACCGATGCCATCGGAAGAGAGAACGCCGAGCTTCGCCAACTGGTGGCGGCGCTGCAACACCTGTCCAGCCTTGCTGTCCAAGACGCCGGCCTCGAATCCGTTGTCGAGTTCGTCGCCGACCGGGCCGATACCGCTGCCGCCGTCGTGGACGAGCGACTGGCGGTGCTAGTGGCGTCCGGCGGTGCGCGATCCGAGGCGGCACGATTCTTTGGCGAGCAACTCAATCATCCGCGATTGGCGCAGGTGCTTGGCGTCGTCGGTCCCACTCGCCGCGCCCTGCGCATCCCCGCGATCGCCCGGGTTGCTCCGATGATCGTGGCGCCCATCCCCGTTGGCGAGGACATCCCCGCGTTTCTGCTAACTCTCGACGACGGTGACGAACAGGCGGGCGGAGAAATGAGGCTGCTGCTCACCGAGCACGCGGCGACGGTGTGCGGTGTCATCCTCGGCCGTGAGCGAGTAGTGGCGGCAGCGGCAACAAGGGCCCGCCAGAACCTGGTTGAAGGACTACTTTCCGGCAGGGGCAGCAACAATGACGAAATACGGCGCTGGGCCGTTCATCTCGGCTACGACGAACGCCACCACCACCGGGTCGTCACCGTGGTGCTCCTTGATGGGTATGACAGCGAGGACAGAAAGCGCGTACCCGCAGCCGTGGAGAGATTCTTCACGACGCAGGCCCCCGACGCCATCACAACGCAGCGCGAGCGGGAGGTCGTCATTGTGATGCCGGAACCGAATCCGGCGAGAGCGCGAACCGCGCAGCTGACCACACAGTGCATCAAGCGGATCGCCGAGTCATTCGGTCACGCCCCGATCAACGCCGGAATAGGCGGGATGTGCCACTCAGCGCTAGACGTCGCACGTTCCTACGAGGACGCGCGCCGTACCGCGGAGATCTCCAGCCGGCTCGGTCGGATCGGCACCACAGTCGCCGTCGAAGATCTAGGGATTCACCGGTTGTTGCTGCAGGTGCCCGATATCGTGGAATTGCGCAACTTCGCGCAGGAGGTGTTCGGCAAGCTCCTTGCCCAAGGCAATGACACCGCGATGGAGTATCTGTCGACGCTGGCCAGCTATTTTCGGGTGAACAACAGTCCGCAGCGGGCCGCCGAAGAACTCCACATGCACCGCAACACGGTTACGTACCGGATACGTCGGGTAGAGGAATTGACGGGGCTGGACTTCCACGCTTACCGCGACCGACTGATGGCCCAGGTTGCACTAGAGATCCTCGACATGATGGATGTAATGGCGGCGACCTCATGACGGCCTTCATCGAAGCGCTCGGCGAGCGACTCTTGGTATGCGACGGCGCGATGGGCACAATGCTCCACGCGGCAGGCAACTCGCTGGACCGGGCGTTGCCCGAGCTGAACTTGTCCCAACCCGATTCCGTGCGCACGATCCATGACAGTTACGTGGCTGCCGGCGTCGACATAATCTTCACTAACACCTTCGGCGCGGGGCGGCTACGGTTGGCCGAGCATGGTTGCGCGGACGACGTTGCAGAAATTAATTCCGCCGGTGTGCGTCTCGCCCGGCAGGCGGCAAATGCCGCCGACAGGACGGTCTTTGTCGGAGGATCGGTCGCACCGGCGGCCAGCGCCTCCCAACGCCCTCAGGTAACCGCCGCCGCGCGTGTCGAGGCGGTGGCCGAACAGATCGCGGCACTTGCCGCGGCAGAGGTGGATCTCCTCGCTTTCGAAACCTTCGGCTACCTGGAGGAGCTCGTTGAGGCCGTACAAGTAGCCGCTGAGATCACCGATCTGCCGATCGTTGCCCAAGCGACGTTCACGCCCGACGGGCACACTCTGGGTGGGGACACTCCGTACGAGGTTGCCGCAGCGCTTTCGGAACTGAAGATCGTCGCGCTCGGAGCCAACTGTACGGTCGGGCCGCAGCGCATGCATGACATCGTCAAGGAGATGCGGCGCAGCACCACACTGCCGATCAGCGCCCAACCGAACGCAGGTTTGCCGCGGCGCACAGTTGGCAAACGCTTCGAATACCCACTCCACCATGACTATTTCGTCAGGTATGCCCGCCGATGCATCGCTGCAGGTGCGACCATCGTTGGGGGATGCTGCGGCACCACTCCCACCCATATCCGAGCGCTGACCGCTGCTGTGCAGCGATCGGTCGGGCCCGCTCCTGTCCACCCATCTGTACGACCAGTCCCAGACAACGTTGCCGACCTCCTCACCGGAGGCGGGTTCGTCGTCGGCACCGAGATCACGCCGGCCGCCCGAGTCGCCGACACCTCCGCCGAGATCGCGACCGCGCTGCGGGCACCGGGCATTGACCTGGTACTGGTGTCCCCCCCATCGAGCGCCGGTGCACATCTGTCCCTCGCCAGCGTGGCGCTGCAGCTACAGCAACAAGTCGGTGTCGAAACTATTGCGACCTTCACCACCTGGGATAAAACGATAATGTCGTTACAGGCTGACCTGCTGGGAGCGCACGCGTTGGGCACCCGAAGGGTGTTGTGCGAGACGGGGAATCCCACCGTTGTCGGCGACTATCCAGTTGCGGACGGCCACTGGGACTTCGACTCCGTCGATCTCATCGAGATACTCGCCGGACTCAATGTAGGCAAGGATTGCAACGGACTGGGACTGGCCACCACGACGTCGTTTCAGATAGGTGCTCGCTGCAACCCGGGTGCCGACGACCTCGACGCGGAGATCAACCGCACGCGAGCAAAGATCGCAGCAGGAGCGCAATTCTTAGTCACCCGGCCTGTCTACGAACTCGAAGGGTTTCGCCGCTTGGTGGGCGGACTCGGGCGGCAACGCGTGCCGATTCTGATCACGCTCTCTGCGCTGAGCGGGTATAGCGAGGCCGAGTACCTCGCGTATGAAGTCCCCGATGTGAATATTCCGCCCGAGACCCTCGCGGAGCTGGCCGCTGCAGGCGCGTTCGACCGCGAGGTCGGTGCACGAATCGCCACATATCTCGTGACCTACGTCGTGAATCATGGGCCTTCGCTGGCTGACGGCATCGTCATCGTCGTCGACGATGATTTCGGAGTCGCACAACAACTTCTCGCGGCGGCACGCGGCTGAGCCGTGTGTCCCGCAGGCTGATGGAATGTGCGCGAGCACAAGATCACCTCGTGGGAGTCCGTCGTTCTGCTGTCGGCTCGGCCTGCGAGCACAATCTAGCGGTCGCATTGTCCGTTCTCGAGACTGAAGACGCATCAGCCGAATCCCCGTAGCGTTCATAGGCGTAATAAGCGCTCCGCCAACGGAATCGGGAGAAGCAATGACGGTGGACCACTCGAGCCGATGGCCAAAGCCATTTCGGCCACGGCTATCCGCCCGACAGTCCTACCGGCTCCACCCGCTACTTGGCGAGAACCGTTTCTATCGGTGGATGGCAGCGTTTCTGGAGGCCAGGCCGGCAATGTACGCCGCGTTCTCGGCGGTCGAGAAGGCGTCCAAGGAACGGCTTTACGGGTGCCAGATGTGCGGCCAATGTGAGCTGCCGACCGCGGGTTACGCATGTCCCATGACATGTCCGAAGCAATTACGCAACGGTCCTTGCGGCGGTGTCTCCTCCGATGGCCGCTGCGAGGTGCATCCCGATGTTCGTTGCGTCTGGGTCCTCGCCTACGAGCGCGCCGAGGCCGCGGGCCGCCGTGGCGATTTCGCGTTGCTGCAGCAGCCTGTTGATCACCGGGAACAGGGGCGAAGTTCCTGGATCAATTATTGGCAGGGTCGAGATGCGACGATGGCAGTAGACGCGGGCGTGCAGATACCCTTGTCGGCAACCGGCGGAGCGGTGTCGTCGTGAGCGCCGAAGCACATCCTGGCGGCGGGCTGCAAGCCGCCCTGTCCGAAGGCCGGTTCGCGGTTACCGCCGAGCTCGGTCCACCCCGCGGCGCTGACGCAGATGCGTTGATACGGAAGGCCGCCCACCTCCGCGGCTGGGTGGACGCGGTCAATGTGACCGACAATCAAGGTGCCCGCGTGCGGATGTCGAGCTTGGGCGCAGCAGTGATCGCCCAGCGTGCCGGGCTTTCACCAGTGATGCAATTGACGTGCCGAGACCGCAACCGCATGGCGTTGCAGGCCGATCTGCTTGCCGCCGGTGCGCTGGAGATCCCGCACGTACTCTTGCTGACGGGTGACCACCCACGGGCGGGTGACCATCCCCAAGCCAAGCCTGTCTTCGACCTGGACGGCGTGCAGCTGACCTGGCTCGCCCGTACGCTCCGTGAAGATGGCGTGCTGATGTCCGGCGAGGCCCTCTCGGTGTCGCCGCAATGGATGATCGGGACGGTTGAAAACCCCTTCGCGCCACCGCTATCCCTGCGCGCCGAACGTCTGGCCAAGAAGGTCGCAGCAGGTGCCGAGTTCGCCCAAACCCAGTACGTCTTCGACGTGGATGTGTTCGCCCAGTGGATCTCGCGTTTGCAAGACATGGGTGTCACTGAGAAGTGCGCCGTGCTGGCCGGGGTCGGTCCAATCCGATCGCTTCGAGTGCTGGAGTATCTGCGTTGCGAAGTTCCAGGCGTAAATGTTTCGGGCGGGATCGAGCAGCGGTTGCGCGGTGTGCCCTCCGATCGAGTGGCCGAAGAGGGTATGCGCGTGTGCGCGGAGACGATCGAGCAGCTCACGCAGATTCCCGGCGTCGCGGGCGTGCATGTCATGGCGTTCGGATTTGAGCACGGAGTTCCCGAGATTCTCACCCGGGCCGGTTTGACGCCACGGTTGCATCAAGGCCTGCTCGAGGCTGCGGAACTCGAATGCTGATCGACTTCCGGCCGCACGCGCGACTGCGGGCCGAGCGTCCCGCTGACCTAGGTGCTGCAGTGCTGCCTGTGGTCAGTGCTCTCAGCGACAGCACCGCCGATCTGTCACGGGTCCGGGTGGTATGCGATTGGGTCCAGTACCGCAGCAACTTTCGCGAGGCGGTCGATATCCGCCCAATCCTGTGCAGCGCCGCCTCGGGCGCAGTGCCGGCGGCACTGGATGCGCTGGGGGGCGGCATGGAAGTGGCAGTCGATGTCCGGCGTGCCCCCGGTATGTCGCTGAGCGAGATGACCACCTCGCTGCTACGCGAAAGTACTGCGCGCGTATTCCTCGAAGACTGGGTAGACGGCAGCCAAAGCTGTATCTGGCGGTTCAACTCGCTCTACTGGTCGGCACTTGAGTTGTGGGAGAAGGCGACTGGCCGCAACTACGAGCAGGCATTACCCGGCGGGGAAAGCGACGCGCGCAACCGTGCTGCCGCGGCGGACCTCGTCGGTGAACTAATGGCCGTGTGGGACCGGCTCGATCAGGTGAACGCACTCCCGGAGGAGCTCTATGTCGTCGAACTCGGGGTGGGTAATGGCAACCAGGCCAAGGTGTTCCTTGACGAGTTCCGTGAACTGGACCGTCGACACGGCAAGGGATATTACGGCCGGCTGCACTACCTGATGTGCGACTACTCGTTGCACGTCTTGGATCTAGCACGTGAGACGGTCAGTGAGCACAGCGAGCGGATCAGCTCGCTAGCCCTCGACGCGACCAAGCCCCGTACCGCACTGAGCTTCCTGCGGCAGAAGGTATTTCTTGTCTACATCTCCAACGTGTACGACAACCTGCCGACCGACGAGATCGCACAACTGGGTGGGCGCACCTATCAGGTTCAGACCCGCGCTTACTTGCCCGGCCAAGAAGCGAAGGACTTGGCTGAGTCGATCACGGCGGACATTGATCACCTACCCGGGTTGGTGGACAAGCTGTTGCGGCTGGCGCCCGGGCTGCTCGTCGACGCCTGCCCTACTCACTTCCCCGATGTCGAGACGGCGGTGCGATTCTGGCAAGGCACGTGGTCTGCGCTGCGCCTAGAAGAGCGATATGTGCCGGTGAGCGGGCTGGACAGCTATCGAATCACCGACACGGTGACGGGGGAGGCGCTGAGGCCACTTTTGGAGTCGGGTGCCGACGTTCGTATGCATGTCAGCAATGGGGCAGTCGCCAGTTTCGATGACACTCTCGCGTTGCTTCATCCCTACGGCAAGCTGGTATGTCACGACCTGTTCGTCACCGATATCGCGGGCTACCACAGCGCGTTTCGTGGTCCGGGGAAGTACGACGGTTCGGTCGTCAATTGGGTCAACGGACCCCTGCTGTCGCACGTCGGTCGCCGCCGGGGATTTGACGTTCATCATCAACCATTTCGGCACGGTGGCGGCGGCAGCATCGTCACGTTGACAGCTCAGGTCAGGGATTGAGATGCACGAGCAACTGCCTATCCTGCCCACCGCGGTTGTGGGCTCCTATCCTGTTCCGGAGTGGATGGAGCGTCTAAAGACGGATTGTCTGCGTGGGCGGTTGAGTTCAGTGCAACTGGCCGACATCCACGAGATGGCGATCAAGGCAGCGCTACGGGATCAGGAGCTGGCAGGCGTCGACATCGTGTCGGACGGCGAGTTGCGACGCGACAACGACATTGATTACTTCCTGGCAAAGCTTCCCGGACTGTGTATCGCTCAACGGGCCAAAGACTTCTACTTCGATTACTACGACGTGGCTCTCGATAAGCCGCTACCCCCGCAGTCGGGGCAGGAGTTCAGTTGGCTTGCAGACGATTATGCGTTCACGGCCTCGCATACCGGCAAGCCCATCAAGTTCTCGTTCACCGGACCATTCTCACTCGCTTGTCGAATTACCAACACATCAGGGCTCGATCGACGCGCGCTCATGGAGGCGATCGCACACCGGCTCAACGCCGCCGCTCATGCGTTGGCTGCCCGCGGTGCCACCCTCTTGCAGATCGACGAGCCTTTCCTGGCTGGGCAGCCCAGCGAAGTCGTGGACGCAGTTGCCGCCATCAACGTCGTCACCGCGGGAGTGAATGTCAGCTGGGCACTGCACGTCTGTTACGGCAACCGGTATGCACGCCCGTTGTGGGAGGGGCACTATGACTTCCTGTTTCCCGCGGTGCTCGATGCCAATGTGGATCAGCTGGTACTCGAGTTCGCGCGCAAGGGTTATGCGGATCTGCCCGTGATCGAGAAGTTCGGGTGGGACCGCAAGATCGGCCTGGGTGTCATTGATGTGAAATCCCAGCAAGTAGAAACTGCCGACGTGGTCACCAACCGCATACGTGCGGCGCTTGAACTTGTGCCCGCCGAACAGTTGGTCATCAACCCCGATTGTGGCTTGCGCAACCTGTCCGGAGCCGTGGCTCGAGCCAAGTTGGGGGCCATGGTGGAAGGTGCCGTTGCCGCACGACGCCTGGTAGACCAAACGCCCGTTGTTGATCAGTTGCCAGTCGTTACCGACGAAGTAGCGCCAGATCCCATTACTCAAGGAGCATGAGATGACCCAGTCCGATTCGCACGAATTCTTGTTCACCTCCGAGTCTGTCACCGAAGGGCACCCCGACAAGATCGCCGATGCGATCTCCGATGCTGTGCTGGATGCCGCGTTGGCCGCCGATCCGTACTCGCGTGTCGCCTGCGAGAGCTTGATTACGACGGGAATGGTGGTCCTCGCGGGCGAAATCACCTGCCCGCAGACATTCGACTACACCCAGATCGTTCGCGACACGGTCAACCGTATCGGTTACGACAACGGCGACTACGGCTTCGATGGGCATAGCTGCGCGGTCCTGGTGGCACTGGACAAGCAGTCGCCGGATATCGCCCAGGGCGTCGACCGAGCGCATGAGACACGTACTGGCGCCTCGGGCGACGACTTGGACTTCGCCGGCGCGGGTGACCAGGGCATGATGTTCGGCTACGCCACCAACGAAACCCCCGAATTCATGCCGATGCCGATTGCTTTGGCACATCGCCTTTCTCGCCGGCTATCGACCGTGCGCAAGGATGGGACACTGCCGTACCTGCGGCCAGACGGCAAGACACAGGTATCGGTGCGCTACATCGACGGTGTGCCGGTCGCCGTCGAACGAGTGCTCATTTCGACACAGCATGCCGAGAATGTGACCACCGAGCAGATCCGCGAAGACATGTGGCAACACGTCGTTCAGGCCGAGCTGGACGACGACTTCTACGATGCCGATCGGCTGCGAAAGGATTTGCTGGTCAATCCGACCGGTCGATTCGTCATCGGCGGACCGGTCGGGGATGCCGGACTGACGGGCAGAAAGATCATCGTCGACACCTACGGCGGCTTTGCGCGTCACGGTGGTGGCGCATTCTCAGGTAAGGATCCGTCAAAGGTGGACCGCTCGGCTGCGTACGCGGCGCGCTACGTAGCGAAGAACCTAGTAGCGGCCGGGCTGGCTACTCGTGCCGAAGTCCAGGTGGCATATGCCATTGGTGTTGCTCGTCCCGTCTCGGTATTGGTCGACACCTTCGGCACAGAGCGCGTTGAACGCCGCACGATCGAAGCACTTGTCGACGAACACTTCGATCTTCGGCCCGCAGCGTTTCGCGCATACCTCGACCTTCACCGGCCCATCTATTCACCGACGGCGGCCTACGGGCATTTTGGACGCACCGACGTCGACCTGCCCTGGGAGCGCACCGATCGGGCCAGCTTCCTGGCCGAGCAGGCCGGCCTCTTCACCGACGCACTGATCTAGCAGGAGGAATACAGATGACAACACTGATGAACAGCGCGACCAACCAAGTGTCGGTCGCCGAACCTCGGGCCGACGTCCGCAACGGCATCGATTACAAGGTCGCTGACCTTTCCCTGGCCGAGTTCGGCCGCAAGGAGATCCGCCTGGCCGAGCACGAGATGCCCGGTCTGATGTCGCTGCGTCGGGAGTATGCCGAGGTTGCGCCGCTCAAGGGTGCCCGCATCTCCGGCTCGCTGCACATGACCGTGCAGACCGCGGTGCTGATCGAGACGCTGGTTGCCCTCGGTGCTGAAGTCCGGTGGGCGTCGTGCAACATCTTCTCGACCCAGGATCATGCCGCGGCCGCGACCGTGGTCGGGCCGCACGGGACGCCCGAGGAGCCCCAGGGTGTGCCGGTGTTCGCTTGGAAGGGCGAGACGCTCGAGGAGTATTGGTGGGCCGCTGAGCAGATGCTGACCTGGGAGGGTGAGCCGGCGAACATGATTCTCGATGACGGCGGGGACGCCACCATGTTGGTGCTGCGTGGCGCCGAGTTCGAGCAGGCCGGCGTCGTGCCGCCCGCCGAGGATGACGATCCCGCCGAGTGGAAGGTGTTCCTGAGCCTGCTGCGGGAGCGGTTCGAGACCGACAAGTCCAAGTGGACGAAGATCGCCGAGTCGGTCAAGGGCGTCACCGAGGAGACCACCACCGGCGTGCTGCGGCTGTATCAGTTCGCGGCCGCCGGCACGCTGGTGTTCCCGGCGATCAACGTCAACGACTCGGTGACCAAGTCCAAGTTCGACAACAAGTACGGCACCCGGCACTCGCTGATCGACGGGATCAACCGCGGCACGGACGTGTTGATCGGCGGCAAGAAGGTGCTGATCTGCGGTTACGGCGATGTCGGCAAGGGGTGCGCGGAGTCGCTGGCCGGCCAGGGTGCCCGGGTCCAGGTCACCGAGATCGACCCGATCAACGCGCTGCAGGCGCTGATGGACGGCTTCGACGTGGTGACCGTCGAGGAGGCCATCGGCAACGCCGACATCGTGATCACCTCGACCGGCAACAAGGACATCATCACCCTGGATCACATGAAGGCGATGAAGAACCAGGCGATCCTGGGCAACATCGGTCACTTCGACAACGAGATCGACATGGCCGGTCTGGAGCGCTCGGGTGCCACCCGGATCAACATCAAGCCCCAGGTCGACGAGTGGACCTTCGGTGACACCGGCAAGGCGATCATCGTGCTGTCCGAGGGCCGGCTGCTCAACCTCGGCAACGCCACCGGTCACCCGTCGTTCGTGATGAGCAACAGCTTCTCCAACCAGGTGATCGCCCAGATCGAGTTGTGGACCAAGAACGATGAATACGACAACGAGGTCTACCGGCTGGCCAAGCACCTCGATGAGAAGGTCGCCAAGATCCACGTCGAGGCTCTCGGTGGGACGCTGACCAAGCTCTCCAAGGAGCAGGCCGAGTACATCGGCGTCGACGTCGAAGGCCCGTACAAGCCGGATCACTACCGGTACTGAGGATGGATGATGTCAAACACCGGCACGCTGCCCCGCTCCGTGGGCATCGCGCGCGACGAGCGCAGCGCCGACATCGGGCGACTTCTGGTGTCCTGTCTGGACGGTCCTGGAATCGTGGCGCGGATCAGCACCTTTCTACATCGTCATGGCGCCAACATCATTCAGTCCGATCAGTACTCGACCGGATCTGTCGGCGGTCGCTTCTTTTTGCGAGTGGAGTTTCATCTGCCCAACCTGGCATCGCGATTGCCGGAACTCGAGACCGTTTTCGGTGCCGAGATCGGCGCCGAGCTGGGTGGCACCTTCCGCTTCCGCGACGCCGCAGCGACGACACGGGTGGCGGTATTCGTGTCCCGCTACGACCACTGTCTGCTCGATCTCCTATGGCGAGCCCGCCGTGGCGAACTTCGCATGGACATCGTTCAGGTGGTGTCGAATCACCCGGATCTAGCCGATGATGTCACTAGTTTCGGGGTTCCGTTCGAGGTCATTCCAGTGGCACGGCAGACCAAAGCGGAGGCAGAGCAACGGCAGCTCGAACTCCTCAGGGACCGCGTCGATTTGGTGGTGCTGGCTCGGTATATGCAGATTCTGTCTGGTGATTTCCTCGACCTCATCGGGGTACCGGTTATCAATATCCACCACTCGTTCCTACCGGCATTCGCCGGTGCGGGACCTTACGAGCGGGCCAAGGAACGTGGGGTGAAACTCATCGGCGCCACCGCCCATTACGCGACAGAGGACCTCGACGAGGGTCCCATCATCGAACAGGACGTCGAGCGCGTATCGCACCGCGCCAGCACTAGTGAACTGATGCGGCGTGGCGCCGACATCGAACGCACCGTGCTGGCGCGCGCCGTCGGATGGCATTGCGAGGACCGGGTTCTCGTCAATGGCCGGACCACCGTCGTCTTCTAGAAAGGCTGGCAATGTCAACAGGATCAATAGCCGTGACCGGCTCTATCGCCACCGACCACCTGATGAGGTTTCCGGGCCGGTTCGCTGAGCATTTCGTCGATACTCACCTGGACCGCCTATCCCTGAGCTTTCTCGTCAACGACCTGGTCATACGGCGAGGGGGAGTGGGCGCCAACATCGCCTTCGCCTTGGGTGTGCTGGGTCAGCGTCCGCTGCTGGTCGGCGCGGTCGGCAGCGACTTCGACGATTACCTGCGCTGGCTGGAAGGCGCCGGGGTGAACTGCACCCACCTGCACTTTTCGGAGACCGCGCACACCGCGCGTTTTACCTGCACCACCGATGACGACCAGTGCCAGCTGGCGTCGTTCTACCCGGGTGCCATGAGCGAGGCCGCCCGCATCAGCCTCGATCCAGTGGCTGGTACACACGATATTGCGCTGGTGCTTGTGGGCGCCAATGACCCCGACGCGATGCTGGTTCACACCCAAGATGCTCGGCGCCTGGGGATAGCGTTTGCCGCCGACCCGTCACAGCAGCTGCCGATGTTGGACCGCGACAACTGCCGTGCGTTGATAGACGGTGCCGAGTACCTGTTCACCAACGAGTACGAATGGGAGCTGCTTACCCGTAAGACCGGGTGGAGCGCCGGCGAGATCACCGAGCGTGTTGGGCTGCGGATCACCACCCTGTCGGGCAATGGTTGCGTGCTCGCCGACCGTCACGGGGGCGAGAATCATGTCGGTGCCGTCCCCGCCCGGGTCATCGTGGATCCCACCGGCGTCGGTGATGCGTTCCGTGCGGGCTTTCTCACCGGTGTGAGCAGCGGCCTCGAGCGTGTTCACGCGGCACAGCTCGGTTCGCTTATTGCAACGCTGGTGTTGGAGACCTCCGGTACCCAGCAGTGGCATCTGGACATCGATGCGGCGCTCGGTCGACTGGAAGGCACTTACGGTGAGCATGCCTCGGAACGCATCGCGCCAGTGTTGCGCCGGGATCTAGTGGGCTCAGATTGACCGCGATCCTCATCGACGGCGCGGCAGAGGCGAGCACAGTCCACAAGCAGGTCGCAGCTGCGGTCGGGGTTCTGGACGAACCGCCCGGGCTGGCCACGGTACTCGTTGGTGATGACCCCGCGTCAGCGATCTATGTGCGCAACAAACGGAAACGCTGTATCGAGGTGGGAATGCGTGATCTCCACCGGCACTTGCCCGTGGACGTGTCCCAGATCCAGGCCGCCGAGGTCCTAGACGAACTCGCCGCGGATTCGCGAGTCACCGGAATCCTGCTGCAGCTTCCGTTGCCGCCGCACCTCGACGCAGCCGCGCTGATCGACCGCATCCCGGCCCACAAGGATGTCGACGGGCTGACGGAGGCCAGCGCAGGACGGCTCACGCTCGGGCGACCCGGGCTGCGCCCGTGTACTCCGGCGGGCATCCTGGCGCTTCTGGACTCGATCGGCACCTCGTTAGCCGGTGCACACGCGGTGGTTGTAGGCCGCTCAAACCTGGTCGGGAAGCCCGTGGCACAAATGCTGTTACAACGCGATTGCACGGTCACGGTGTGCCACTCGCGCACGAGAAACCTAGCGGACGTCTGCCGTGAGGCCGATGTCCTCGTGGCCGCTGCGGGAGTGCCGGGGCTCATCGGCGCTGATTTCGTCAAGTCCGGTGCGACGGTGATCGACGTCGGCATCCATCGAACAGCCAACGGGCTGTGTGGCGACGTCAACGGTGCCGTTCGCGCTGTCGCGGGCGTGCTCACGCCGGTCCCCGGCGGGGTCGGCCCGATGACGATCGCGATGTTGTTGCGCAATACCGCGGATGCGGGCACGCTGCGTTAGCTGATGCCCAGGATTGCCCGATAGGCGCTGTGGCGGCCCCAATGCTGAGAAATGAAAAAGGTTACGCACCAATGGGTGTGCGGAACTGCCGAGATGGTGTGTTGCCGTGTCGGGTTTCACTCTGGTGCTTGCGTCACTTCGCGACTAGCACTTGATGCGGGTCATTTCGTCCGGGTAGACGGTGTCTGCGCATCGGCGCCGAATTCATCGAGGGCCCCGCCCAGTCGGTACGGAACGACCCTGGTTCATCTGCGATGCCCTGGATGCAGAGGTCGGCAAGCTCTGCATCCAGGGTGCGGCGATTTCCTCGACGGCGTACGTGCTGCCCGCACGACCCCCATCCTTTGAGGAGCAACGGCAGTCCGCGGAGCTAGGCCCAGACTCGTCGTGCGACCGACGTGATTAGCTGCAATTTGTCCCGCTGGGTTGTGGGGAGAACTTTTCGACTTTCGGCGGTATCTGGCCCACTGGCGAAGCCGCACTGCGGCGCGATCGCCAGGTGTTCCTGCGGGTGGTACTGCGCCGCATCGCCAATGCGCGCGACGAGGTCATCTGGATCCTCGAGCTTTGACCACTTGGTGGACACCAGGCCCAACACCGCAACCTTGTCGTCGGGAAGATGGGAAAGGGGTGCGAAATCCCCCGAGCGTTCGTCGTCGTACTCCATGTGGAACACATCGAATCCCTCAAGGCGCCGAAAAACGTGCTTCGTGAAATCCCCGTAGCCGCCCTCAGCGAGCCAGGATTGCACGCCGTTGCCCCTGCAGACATGCATCGCTTTGCGTACACCGGGAAGCCGAATCGTTGAAATATCGGCAAGAAGCTCCGTGCCTACTGCAATGAAGTCTTCTGCGGGAATACCGTTCTCTCGGTATGCATCTCGCATTCGCTGGTCCACATAGACGCCACACATTTCCGGTGCGTCAATTTGCATGTAGCGACATCCTGCATCGGCCAGTTGGCGCATCCAGCCCTTAATGGCTTCGGCTGAGTCTGCAGCGAAGTCGAACGGGTTTGGGTACGCATCGCGGGACGCGGGCCCGTAGAACGAAAGCGCCAGCATGGGACTGGGAAGTGTGACCTTGATCAGTTTGTCCGTGCGTTGTGCCGCATAGCGGAATTCTTCGACACCTGGGCATGCCCCTGGTTGCACCCTCTCGGTAACGGAGAACGGAAACACGACCTCTGTTGTGTCGACCTCGGCGTTGTGGAAGGTCATCGTGGAGCTTGGTGCGGGGGTTAGCCCGCTCATACCACTAACGAAGAAGTCCATGAACGAATCTCTGCGTATCTCACCGTCAGTGAGAACCTCTAGCCCGACGTCTTCTTGCAGTGCTAGGGCGTCATTGACCGCCGAATCTTCTATTGCTTGATACTCCTGCGCACCAAGCAGCCCAGCGCGGAACTGCGTGCGGGCATCGACCAGCTCTTGGGGTCGATGTAACGAACCAACGACCTCGGCGTGTAGAACCTCTGGTTTCGCTGACATTCTGTGTCTCCTTGCAGTTCGTCGTTAGACGACGCGATCAGGGGTCGCAACCCTGCCCGTCGCGGGACCTGTACTCGCTGCTCGTGATAACGGCATCCGGCTAGCGGCACGAACTGAGAGCACCGTTTCTTACAGCGACCCATCAAATCATCAGCAACCATAGTCGTCAATGCCTTGTGCATAATCGATTCGATCGGCTAGCCTGAGGCGGACATCACAATCGCAGGGCTGCATCGCCCGGGTCACGCAGGGAGGTTTGCGAGATGGCAGACAGCTGCGACTCGGGCGTACCCGAGGAAACAACATGACAATCGCGGGACGAATTGCGGCACCTGTGGGGGCCGTGGGCGGTTTTTTTGCGATGGCCCTAGACGCTCTGGTGCTTAGCTTCCGTCCGCCATGGGCGTGGAGGGAGTTCCTCTCCCAAACATGGTTCGTCGTACGCGTGTCAATCTGGCCCACGATCTTCATGGCTATCCCGTTCGTCGTGCTCGCCAGCTACACGCTGAACATCCTGTTTGTCGAATTCGGTGCGGCTGACCTCTCGGGTGCAGGCGTCGCACTTGGCGTAGTCACCCAGGGCGGCCCGATTGTTTCGGTACTCGTCATTTCAGGTGCCGCAGCCACGGCAATGTGCGCAGACCTCGGGTCTCGCGTCATAAGGGAAGAAGTCGACGCGCTAAGGGTGTTGGGCATCAACCCAATCCAGGCACTTGTGGTTCCTCGGATACTCGCCACAACACTTGTTTCGGTCCTGCTTTCAGCGATAGTGACCATCACTGGTATTACGGCGGCGTACTTTTTCTCGGTTTTTCTACAGCACATCACCCCCGGCGCCTTCGTGGCCGGTTTACCGTTGCTCGTCGGGCTGCCGGAGGTCGTGATCTGTCTAGTGAAGGCTGCTCTCTTCGGCGTCGCCGGAGGGCTCATCGGTTGTTATAAGGGCATTTCGGTTGGTGGTGGACCGGCCGGGGTGGGCAACGCCGTCAACGAGACTGTCGTCTATACCTTCTTGGCGTTATTCGTGATCGACGTGTTCGTGACCGCCATCGGCGTGAAGGCAACGTTATGACTGTATCCGCGCCGAGCACGATGTACCCGGCGTTGCGCCGTAGGGCTCAAACGACCGTGGACGCGTGGAACCGCCTCGGACGCCAGATCGAGTTCTGCGCCGACACGATCGCAGGTTGCGGATACGCCGTGGTCCGTTATCCGAGTGAACTGTTGAAGCTGATAGCCGAAATGAGTCTGGGTGTGGGGGCGCTGGCGCTCATTGGCGGTGGAGTGGTCATCGTCGCATTCCTCACGATGTCGACTGGATCGATCGTGGCCATCCAGCTCTATCCGCAGCTGGAAGAGGTCGGCGTCGATGCTCTATCGGGTTTCATCTCTGCGCTTCTGAACACACGTTTCCTGGCGCCGTTGGTGGCGGGTATCGGACTGGCCGCAACGATCGGTGCCGGTGCAACTGCGCAACTGGGTGCCATGCGGATCAGTGAGGAGATCGACGCGCTCGAGGCAATGGGAATCCGCGTCATCGCTTACCTTTGTTCGACAAGGCTTGTGGCGGGAGTGATCGTGGTGATCCCCCTCTACACTGTCGCGGCGTTGATGGCCTACACCTCCACCCGGGTGGGCATGACCACGGTGTATGGCCAGTCGTCGGGGGTCTATGACCACTACTTCAACACGTTTCTCAACCCGATTGACCTGTTGTGGTCGTTCCTGCAGGTGGTTGTGGTCGGTGTCGTTGTGATGCTCCTCCATACCTATTACGGGTTCACCGCGGCCGGCGGTCCAGCGGGTGTCGGTGAGGCCGTCGGACGGGCCGTCCGATCCTCACTAGTGGTGTTGGTCGCCGTATTGCTTCTTGCGTCACTGGCTGTCTACGGCCCCTCCGGCAACTTCAACTTCTCGGGATAGGCCATGCTGAACCGACGCCGTAGATTGCAGCCCGCTTGGTGGGCCCTCGCTTTTGTCGGGGTCATCAGCGGCCTGGTGTTTTTGACCATGTCGCGCTTCACGGGCACGTTCGCGTCCGGTGTTCCAGTGGTGGTGACATCGGAAAGATCCGGTCTGGTCATGGAACCCGGCGCGAAGGTCAAGATGCGCGGCGTTCAAATCGGCCAGGTGGATGACATCGGCTTGCGCCCCGACGCGGCAACGTTGAATCTCGCGATCGATCCCGATCAACTCCGTTACATACCAGCCAATGTCGCAGCCAGGATAAGGGCGTCAACAGCATTCGGTGCCAAGTACGTCGAACTGGTCTACCCAGACCACCCCAGCGAAAGGCGACTCAGCGGCGGAGCGGTCATCGCATCGCAGAATGTTGCAACCGAGGTCGATACCGTATTCCAAAACTTGGTCGACCTGCTCAACCACATAGACCCCGCCAAACTCAACGGCGTGCTCTCCGCGTTCGCGGAAGGACTCCGAGGGCAGGGCCCAAGTATCGGCGAGTCAATAACGGACGCCAACAACGTAGTGCTCGAGCTCAATGGGCGCGTCGACAATCTCGGCCGCGACTGGCAATCGCTGAAGAACTTCAGCGATACCTACAGTGATGCCGCACAGAACATCATGAATACTCTTACCGCCGCCAGCACGACGAGCGAAACTATCGGTGGCAACGCAAAGCAACTCGACCAATTGCTACTCAGCACAATCGGTTTCACACGCAGTGGAGTTGAGACCCTCGGTCCCGCACGTGCCGACTTCGTCCGCACGGTGAACGACCTCGAGCCAACGACCGCTCTGTTGCTGAGATACAACCCATCATTGACCTGTTCAATTGTGGGCGCCCACCTGGCCCTGACGAAGTACGGGCTTGCCGGGCCCAACGCTGCTAACGGCTACGCCGGCACTATTTCAGGCGCCTTCCAGTGGGGTGACGACCCTTACAAGTACCCCGAGCACCTGCCGATTATCGGCGCCAAGGGTGGTCCGGACGGCAAACCAGGCTGTGGTTCGCTACCGGACGTCTCTAAAAAATGGCCCGCCAAGATGCTCATCACTAATACCGGCTGGGGAACCGGCTTGGACATACGCCCGAACCCCGGGATCGGCTTTCCGGGCTGGGCTAACTACTTTCCGGTGACCCGTGGGGTTCCTGAGCCGCCGAGCATCCGTCATCCGGGAGGGCCGGCCCCAGGTCCGGCGCCGGCCACCCCCGGGGGTCCGCCATACGGTGCACCGTGGTATGCGCCCGACGGAACGCCGCTGTTTCCCGGGCTGCCGCCAGGTAGGCCCTTCGACACACCACCACCGGACCCGGCGCACCTGCCGCCGGGTGCTGAGCCGGCCGCACCCCCGGAGATGCCGCCAACGCCACCTGCCGCGGGCACTTCCGCTGTTCAACAGTCGCAGCCGCAGATAGCGGGCGGGCCTCACGGATGAGAACGGGGTTGAGAGGCATTCTTTGGCGCCTCACGGTGTTCATGGTCGTGGCGCTGTTCTTCGTCGCTGCGATGTTCGTGGTGTTTGCGCAAATCCGGTTCAACTCCGAGGACACCTATGCGGCTGATTTCACCAGCGTTTCGGGGCTTGAGGAAGGACAGCACGTCCGCATCGCTGGCGTGGAAGTGGGCAAGATCAAGGACATTTCACTTCATCGCGATGCGACGGTGACCGTCCTTTTCAGCACTGAAGAGTCGGTTGTGGTAACCCACGGCACCAGAGCCGTCATCCGCTACGCCGATCTGGTCGGTGGCCGCTACTTGAGCCTTGAAGAGGGAGCGGGCAACGGCACGGTTTTGCGGCCTGGTGAGACCATCCCCCTCGCGAATACCTCACCAGCCCTGGACCTTGATGCGCTAATCGGTGGATTCAAACCGCTATTTCGTGCGCTCGACCCTGACCAGGTCAACGCGTTGTCGAGCCAGCTCATCGACGCATTCCAAGGGCAGGGCGCCACGATCAACTCCTTCTTCACCCACGTCGCCTCGCTGACCAGCATGCTCGCGGACCGCGATCAGCTCATCGGAGATGTCATCGGCAATCTCAATGCCGTCCTAA
The DNA here is from genome assembly GCF_963378095.1 of Mycolicibacterium sp. MU0053. Lineage (NCBI taxonomy): Bacteria > Bacillati > Actinomycetota > Actinomycetes > Mycobacteriales > Mycobacteriaceae > Mycobacterium > Mycobacterium burgundiense. Next base: position 4,636,963 of record NZ_OY726397.1, on the reverse strand, counting down.
CGTCGCTCGGTGATCAGAACGCTCAATTCGCCGAAGCCGTTGACTCATTCAGTCAGCTCATGGCAACGCTGACCGACCATAAAGCTGGGCTGAGCGACGCAGTGGCGTCCGCCAACAGCGCGGCAGGATCGGTTGCCGATCTGCTAGCTCAGGGCCGAGAACCACTGAAAACCGTCCTGCACGAGGGAGACCGAGCGGCGGGAATTGTGGTAGCTGATCACGACTATGTCGATGACCTCCTGGCTACCCTCCCGGAGGCATACCAAATGCTCGGTAGGCAAAGTCTTTACGGGGATTTCTTTGCGTTCTATATCTGTGACCTGCTGTTCAAAGTCAACGGCAAGGGTGGCCAGCCGGTCTTTATCAAGATAGCCGGTCAGTCGACAGGACGGTGTGCGCCAAAGTGAAATCATTCTCCGAGCGAAATCCTGTCGTGATAGGTGCCGTCGGCGTCGGGATGACGGCGATTATCACCTTGGCCTCGCTGAACTACGACCGATTGCCGCTTGTCGATGACACCACGTCGTACACCGCCTACCTGGCCGAAGCCGGAGGGCTCAATCCAGGTGCAGCAGTCCAGGTGTCCGGACTTCGGGTCGGTAAAGTCGAGGCCCTCAACCTGGACGGCCCGCAGGTGCTCGTTAGGTTCAACGTCGATAGGGGCGTGATGGTCGGTGACAGAAGCGAGGCAGCAGTCAAGACCAAAACCGTTCTAGGCGCGAAGATCTTGGAACTGACGCCTAGAGGGGAGAACAGACTCACCAGTCCGATACCCGTTGAGCGGACGCAGTCCGCCTATCAGCTACCGGACGCGCTCGGGGATCTGACGTTGACTATCAGTGGCCTTGATACGGACCAATTGTCGCGCTCGCTGACAGTGTTGTCCGAAACGTTCAAGGACACGCCGCCGGCGTTGAGCGCGGCGCTGCAGGGAGTTTCGCGATTCTCCGAGACGCTCAACGCACGGGATGAGCGTCTGCGCACGCTGCTGGCTAACGCCAATAAGGCAGCCACAGTGTTGGGAGAACGAAGCGACCAGATCGTGCAGCTCGTTCATGACACCGACGCAGTATTGGCTGCGCTAGTGGAACAGGGAGCGGCGCTGGACCAGGTGTCGGTAAGTGTATCGGCGTTGGCCAAGCAAATCGGAGGGTTCATCGAGGAGAGCCGGAACACCTTCAAGCCGGCTCTGGAGAAGCTCAACGGCCTTCTGGCGATCATAGACACGCGCAAAAAGGAGGTGCAGTCTTCGATTACGAAACTCAACGCCTACCTGATGACACTCGGTGAGTCGGTGTCGTCAGGACCATTCTTCAAGGCGTATATCGGCAATCTTATCCCTGGCCAGTTTTTGCAGCCGTTCATTGATGCAGCGTTTTCCGACCTCGGACTTGACCCCAACGTGTTACTGCCTTCGCAGCGTACGGATCCTCAGGTCGGCCAACGGGCAACACCGGGCCTGCCCGTCCCGTACCCGCGTACAGGTCAGGGAGGCCCTCCGAACCTGTCGCTGCCAGACGCGATCACCGGCACACCCGGTGATCCCCGTTACCCATATCGAGCTCCAATGCCGGCACCGGCTCCCGGTGGGCCACCACCAGGGCCCCCGGCGATCACGCCCACCGGTTCTGACCTGCCACGTCCAGATGCCGGCCAACCGTCTGCCCAGACGCACGACCTTGGAAGCGCACCCATACACGAAGGGCCTGCACAATGACACGCCATCGGCTGCGCATATTCGTCGCTGCCGCTTTGGCCGTGGCGATCACCGGCGGGTTGGTGGCTGGATTGCGCAGCGAGGAGGTAGCGGCTCGAATTCGGATGGTGGCTTATTTCACCAGCAGCACAGGCGTTTACCAGGGCGACGAGGTACGCATCCTCGGCATCCCGGTCGGCAAGATTGACAGGATCGAACCCCAAGGCACACAGGTCAAGATCAGCTTCTGGTATGACGCCAAATACCAGGTGCCCGCTGACGCAAAGGCCGTCATCGTGTCGCCGACGCTAGTGCCTGCACGAGCACTTCAATTGACGCCCGCCTATCGGAGCGGTCCGTTGATGGCCGACAATGCGGTGATCCCGCTGGAGCGAACGGCCGTGCCGGTCGAGTGGGACGATATGCGCATCCAGCTCGAACGACTTAGCGCGACGCTGCAGCCTACTCAGCCGGGGGGTGTGAGCACGCTCGGCGCACTGGTCAATACAGCGGCAGACAACATGCGGGGCCAAGGGGCGAATCTGCGAAGGACCCTGATCGGACTCTCGCGGGCATTCGCGGCACTTGGCGACCACAGCAACGACATCTTCGGTACCGTCCACAGTCTTTCGGTGCTGGTATCAGCGCTCGGCGACAGTACCAACGCAGTTCGTGAGCTGAACCAAAATCTGGCGGCCGCAACAGGTGTGCTGGCAAACGATCCCGAGGAAGTGGGCGACGCCGTACACGACATCAACTCCATCGTTGCCGACGTGCAGCAGTTCGTAAGTCAGAACCGAGACACAGTGGCCACGACATCAGACAAACTCGCTTCCATCAGTGCTGCCGTAGCGGAAAGTCTCGACGATCTCAAGCAAACCTTGCACATCGGGCCCAACACGTTTCAGAACTTCACCAACATCTACCGCCCATCGAAGGGCGCGATTTCTGGCGCTATGGTGCTCAATCCACTACAGAATCCGATTACGTTCGTCTGTGGGGCGATCCAGGCCGCATCGCGACTCAACGCAGAACAATCAGCCAAACTGTGCGTGCAGTACTTGGCGCCGATCGTCAAGAATCGTCAGATCAACTTCCCGCCCGTCGGGGTCAATCCGGTCGTCGGACAGATCGCCCGCCCCAACGAGATTAGCTACAGCGAAGATTGGATGCGCCCCGACTATGTGCCTCCTCAACCGTCGGCCTCGCAGCCAAGTACCCCGGGTCCCCCTCCAGTAGCGGAAGGGGCGCTGTCAAAGGAGGCGGGAGCCAGTCCGGCACCAGAGTCGGCGCCCGTGCCGACTGAGCCGACACGCCCAGACCCAGCAGCCGGACTCCCCGGCTTGATGATTCCCGGCGGTACCGGATCATGACCCTTGCGCATCGCATCGGAGCAGCTGTTATCGGACTTGCCGTCACCATGGCAGCGTCGTCGTGCGGCTGGCGGGGACCTGAATCGTTACCTCTTCCCGGCACCCAAGGACGAGGGGCGGGCGCCTACACCATCCAGGCTGAGATCCCGGATGTCGACAATATCGCTCCCAACTCACGAGTACGGGTCGGCGACGTCACCGTCGGTACCGTCGCGCGGATCGAGCGTCAGGGTTGGCACGCTCTGCTCACCATGACGATCAACGGCGAAGTCAGGCTGCCTGCCAACGCCACCGCCACCGTGGGTCAGACGAGCCTGCTCGGGTCGAGGCATATCGAGCTCGCACCACCATCGAGTGACAGGCCAGAAGGTAGGTTGCACGACGGATCGCTCATTCCGCTGGATGCCGCAGCTGCCTACCCGACAACTGAGCAGACGCTGGCGGCAGTTTCGCTGCTGCTCAACGGTGGTGGTATCGGCCAGATTCAAGACATCACCGAGACGTTGAGCGGGGCGCTAGCGGGCCGCGAAAACGACCTACGTTCGCTGATGAGACAGGTTGACATGTTCGTCGCGTCCCTCAACGACCAGATTGATGAGATCATCGCTGCCACTGAGAGTCTGGATAGGCTGGTCGGCCAGGTCGCCGATCAGAAGCCGGCGCTTGATAGAGCTCTCCAAACGATACCTACGGCGCTGCGGGTATTGAAAGACCATAGAGAGAACTTGGCTAGCGCTATCGACACGGCTGCTCAATTCGCGGCGCTCACAGCCGATTCCGTAAATCAGACCAAGCAGAGCTTGGTCAGCGAGCTCAATCAGCTCGGGCCTGTACTGAGATCACTGGCCGACTCGGGGCCAGCGCTCACGCGATCGCTCAGTGTCCTGACGACATTCCCGTGGGTGAAAGAGAATATTCCGAACTGGTTCAGAGGCGATCTGGCCAACGCAGTGACTGTTTTCGATTTCACTCTGAGCCGGATTGACCAGGGGCTATTCACCGGCACACGCTTTGAAGGCGCACTCACCAAGCTGGAACTTCAGTGGGGCCGCACCATCGGGCAGCTTCCCAGTCCGTATACCTCGGGGAATCCGCTTCTCGCCCCCTACCACCAGGAGCCGTGATGCCGACACTGCACCTTCGGAGAAGGGTCGTAGTCCAGCTGGCCGTCTTCTCGGTCATAACGATAGTCGCGACGAGCGTCATGGCGCTGAGCTATATGCGGTTGCCGTGGCTTCTCTTCAACGCGAACCATTACGACGTAGCGCTTGACCTCTCGAACTCGGCAGGCCTCTACGAGCGCGCCGTCGTCAACTACCGGGGGGTTGAGGTCGGCAAGGTCAAGCGGGTTCACTTGACCGACGACGGAGTGCAAGCGATTCTGTCGCTCAAGTCGGATGTTCCCATCCCGTCCGATCTTGACGCGTCAGTACACAGCCAAACCGCCGTGGGGGAGCAGTACGTCGAGCTGTCGCCGCGCGACAACACCTCATCGCCGCTGCGCGATGGTGACATCATCCCACAAGACCGGGCATCGGTTCCGCCAGACATCAACTCGTTACTCGACGCGACCAACCGGGGGCTGACGGCTATTCCGGGGGACAGTCTGAAGACAGTCATCGACGAATCGGCCATCGCGTTCGGCGGCCTGGGGCCGGAACTTTCCCGCTTCGTGAGGGGTTCCACGACGCTGATCAAAGGCGCGCAACGACATCTAAGTGATCTGACAAACCTGGTGGATAATGCCGCGCCCATCCTTGATACTCAGACTGAAACCTCAGACTCGGTACGGGCGTGGGCCGCACACACGGCGGAGATCACCGGACAGCTACAAGCCAGAAACGATGACCTGGCCGGTGTGCTGATCAACGGTCCCGCAGCGCTCGAAGAAGGCCGAGCGCTGCTTGATCGTCTCCGGCCTACGCTGCCGATTCTGCTCGCCAACCTCGCAACCGTGGCTCCCGTACTGCTCACCTATCAGCCGAACGTGGAGCAGATGTTGGTGCTACTTCCCAAAGCAGTGGAGATGGTCCAGGCAGCGACACTTGCTGACTCTCAGATTGATTCGCCTTATCGTGGCATCAACATCGACTTCAATCTCAACTTCAATCTGCCACCGCCATGCATGACGGGCTACCTGCCTGCCGAGCAGATGCGGTCCGTCAGCGAAGTCGATCACCCGGACCGTCCCGAGGGCGATCTTTATTGCCGGATACCGCAAGACTCGATGTTCGGTGTCCGTGGCGCGCGAAATATCCCGTGCGCCGGCCGGCCAGGTAAGCGGGCACCGACGGCAAAAATGTGCGAAAGCAACGAGAACTATGTGCCTTTGAACGACGGCTTCAACTGGAAAGGCGACCCGAACGCAACAATGTCGGGTCAAGATGTGCCGCAGTTGGCGCCGGGTATGCCGTCCCAGGGCCATGTCGGCGATGCGCCGGTACCGGTGGCCGCGGCCGAATACGATCCGGAAACCGGCCGCTACATCGGCCCTGACGGGAAGACCTACACCCAGAGCAATCTGGACGCACATGCGCGTGATGGCCAAACGTGGCAGTCGCTGATCTTGCCGCCGACTTCCTGAAAGCACCTAGAGCTCAACATGGTAGGAACCGAAACGGTCGAGACCTAGATCCGCACCGTTTGCGACGTGACGATCGTGGGTCGTTGCCTGGCGCGACAACTAGCTGTCAGCGGCCGCGACTCTTGGGAAAGTCTGGGCGGTCAGGGCGCCAAGTTGGTGGCTCATGCGGTCCCGCTTGGTTCGAAGGTACCGGACATTGTGGGGGGTGGGCACCGTTGGAAGTGCCACTCGGCCAACCAATTCGACCTCGTGCCCGTCGAGTCCCCGGTACTTCGCCGGATTATTGGTGATCAAGCGGATACGCCGAATCCCCAAGTCGGCAAGGATCTGGGCTCCGATACCGTAGCTGCGTGAATCAACCGGGAGCCCTTGGGCGCTGTTGGCCTCGACGGTGTCCATCCCGGCGTCCTGAAGGGCGTATGCACGAATTTTGTGGGCCAGGCCGATGCCGCGCCCTTCATGCCCGCGTAGGTATACCAGTGCACCACAGCCCTCGGCTGCAATCGTCTGGAGTGCGAGCTCTAGTTGGGCACCGCAATCACACCGGAGAGAACCTAGGATGTCACCGGTGAGACATTCACTGTGCACCCGCACGAGTGCTCCGCTGCTGCTGGCACCTGCCGAAGTGATGTCACCGATTGTCAACGCGAGATGCTCGGTGCCGTCGACGCGGTTTCGATACGCCACCGCGCGGAAGTCCCCGAATTCCGTTGGCATCGAGGAGCTTGCGATTGGCTCGACCATCCGCTCGGTGGCGCCGCGATACCGAATGAGATCCGCGATGGCAAGCACCGGGAGGCCGTGCTCAGCAGCGAAGTCAGCGAGTTCCGCGCCGGTTCTCATAGTGCCGTCGTCATTGACCAGCTCACCGATGACCCCGACGCCCGACAGCCCGGCAAGAGTCAATAGGTCAACCGCGGCCTCAGTGTGACCGGCTCGCTCCAGAACTCCGCCCCCTCGCGCGCGAAGAGGGAAGATATGGCCGGGACGGTTGAGTCGGTCTGGTCGCAGGCCAGGGTCTGAGAGGGCCCGAACCGTTGCGGTACGTGCCGCCGCCGACACGCCGCTACCTGTTCCGGTCAGATCAACGGTGACAGTGAAGGCGGTACTGTGGGTGTCAGAATTTGTGTTGACCATCGGTGGAAGGCGCAATTCGTCCGCTCTGGCGGCCGGCATTGGCGCGCAGACTATTCCAGTCGTGTGGCGAACGACGAACGCCATTTGTGCCTCGGTGACGAACTCAGCGGCAACTACCAAATCGCCCTCGTTTTCGCGTTCCGCATCATCGGTCACGATGATCATTCGGCCCGCGAGCAGACCGTCGATAGCTGCGCCGACCGCCTCAGCGGGTGTGTTTCGCGTCATGGCGGATTGTCCGTGAGTGCCGCATGGGTACCAAAAGTGCGTTGATGGTAGGTAAGCGGTGGCCTTTCGCTGTGCTCAACCGCCCGGACGGACCCCAGTAGAACGACGTGGTCGCCTCCATCGACGACATCGGCTAGATCGCTGACGAGAAATGCAGCGGAGCCGGCAAGGCGTGGGATCCCTGAATCGTCGTCCCAGCTGACATCGGCAAACTTGCTTGCGCCACCCTTGCGCGCGAAGGCTAAGGCGAGTCCAGATTGTGTGCTGCTCAAAACGTTGAGTCCAAAGACGCCAGTTCTCCGCACCATTTCGAGAAGTTCGGACTCGCGATCCAAAGACACCAGGACCATTGGTGGCGCCATGGACAGGGATGCGAAGGCACTGACGGTTGTTCCGTGGGGACGCTCGCCCGCCATCGTGGTGACGACCGAGACGGGCGTACAGACCGAAGCCATCATCCTGCGGAAGTCTGCTTGCAGCGCGGTCGGGCGGGCGGCGCCATTGGGAATTCGATGTGACATGTCACCTCCAGAGTCAGTGAAGCAGAGGCTCTTAAGTCGTTCGCGGAGGCTCCCTTTCCCGCAGCGGGCAGCTATGCGCAACGAGGGCCACACGATTAGAGGTGGTACCGATGTCATGGCTCTCGCCACCGCCCGTAACGACAACGCTTCCCTGCTGAACCGGCACTGCACACCATTTGCGCGCATCGACAGCCGACCGCAGGGGCGTCGTCGGTGGTCTGGGCTGAAATTCGTGACATGGACGTCACACCTAGGGTGTTAGGACCGTACTGTGGTGGTTGACAAGGAACTTTGAGCCGTACGTGAGGAAATCGTCTACCACCTCGGCGAATGCCTCCGGGCGGTCACCCTTCAAATCGTGGGCGGCGTCGTAGACGATCATCGTCCAGCAGTCCCGAATTGTTTCCTTGTAATGATGTGCTTCGTCTGGAGAAATGACTCCGTCATCGCTTCCGAACAGGACCAGAACCGGGATCTCGAGTGAGCGCAGAGCGTCAACCAGAGACTCATCGACATCAGGGCCCATTATTCTCGGATAGATCTCCGGGAGTGCCGGAGGACTGTAGTCGGATAGCCATGGCTTTCGTTCGGGCCGTGCGTTGAACGCTCGTATGAACACATCGCGGTCGGTCAGAAGATTGGCCGGACGGGTTGTACAGCAGCGGAACGCCGCAGGCGCTTCCACCGAGACCGACGCCACGTTGTCCGCGAAATCGACGGCCCACCACAGGGCTACGATGGCACCCATCGACGTCCCGGTCAAGGCGTACTTTTCGATGCCCACCGCGGCAACCGCTGCGGCCAATGTCGCCGCCATCTCGCGGCCACTGGTTGTCCGGTTGTTAGCGGGAGAGCCACCGAATCCGGGCAGTTCGAGCGCAATTACGCGTCGACGTTGAGCCAGTATCTCGAATGCCGGCCCGGTGGCGTGACCATCGGGTCCGCCAGCGCCGTGAACCGCAACGAGGGGTAGCTGGTCACTGTCGCCACGCTCCCAGTATCGGATTTCGAATCCGTTGGCGGTTACCGAGTGCTCTGTGAAACCCCTCAGCTTGGGATGGCCATGTGTCACGTTGTCTCCTTAAAGCCTGGTCTTTGGTCAGGCGTTTGCATTGGCCTTGGTGTTAACGCTGTTTGGCAATTTGTGAACCTCAGGCAGGACGTGCCGAGCGAACATCTCGAGGTTCTTCTTCGCGAGTTCCGTCGGCAGGCCGAATCCGCCGAAGCTGAAATCCATCGCTCCAACGCCGAGCTGGTGGTACTCGCGGATGGCCTCGAAAACCTGGTCCGGAGTGCCCACGAAACGCGGAGCGCCCCAGGTGCCTAGCGGCTTTTCGAGGGACTCCCGCGTGACTCCGGCAGAATCGCCGTACGAGCCTTTCACCGATTCTTGAAAGACCGCAGCGGCTGCGGCAGTTGGCGGGCGGAAGAACGTCATTGATCCGAAGCCGTGCTCAGCGCATTCTTGGCGTGCGCGTTCCTCGGTCTCCGCGACGTACACAAAGTTGCGGTAGAGAACGTTCCCATGTCCCACCTCACGACCGAGCGCGGCGGCCCCATCGTGGAACCGTTCGATGGAACGACCCGTTGCTTCGGGAGTGCCGTAGCTGATGGCGATATCGCTGCCCATCTTCAAAGCGAAGTCGACCGATTCCAGACTGTTGCCCGAGAGCATGACTCGTGGGGGTGCCGCGTCCAGGAATTTCGGCCATACGGCAATAGTGCGGAAGCGGTGGTGAACGCCTTCCCAACCGAAGGGCTCGGGCTCCTTCCACGCACGCAAAATCAGCTGGACGCTCTCCTCCCAAACATCACGCGACTCAGCAGGATTGTTGAAGTAGGTGATGACCTCGTTCGGTGTCCCACGCAGCAACGCAACTCCGTAGATCTTCCCGCCGCTCAGGAGATCAAGTTGAGCAATTTCCTCTGCGAGCCGTACGGGATTGTTCATTGGGAGGTTGGGTCCGAGAAGGGCAATTCTGGCGTTCTTCATCCGCTCGCCGAGAACGGCGGCCGTAATGTGACAGTTCGGCTCGAGCCCCGGTCCGCCGTAATGATGTTCGGAGACGGTCACGAAGTCCAAGCCGATGTCGTCCGCCAACTCGTACAGCATCATTGAGTCCTCGTGTGCCTTGCGCGCGAGCTCTGGCTCGTAGAAGCGGGGCCGCCGCGGCCAGCCGTGAGGCATCGCAGGGCTCTGATAGTCCGCGCCTCCAAAGATCCCGATTTCCATGCTGGCTTCCTTTCGCTTTCATACTCATACTAACTTGCCAATGTACTAACGACAACCCATTATGCATAATCGGTAGAACGTCCGCGCAAGAGATGTCAGAGGAAGTGTGATGACGAGTGCTCACCACCCGCTCAGGCGGAAAGTAGTCCCAGGCGGGGAGCACGGGGAGCGCCCCGAACCCCCAAGGAGGCGCCTCCGTCAAGTCGAACAGATACACGACTACGTCTGGGGTGTCGATAGCGAGTTACCGCTGACGCATGGGACGAACGGCCGTCTGCCGGCGCCGACGACGACTCATCAAGTTCTCGACTCCTTCAGGCTCGACGGCAAGGTCGCGCTGGTCACAGGCGCGTCATCTGGATTGGGAGTCGCCTTTGCGCAAGCCCTGGCCGAAGCAGGGGCCGATGTCGTTCTGGCCGCTCGACGTGCTGACGGACTGAATGAGACCGCCGTCTCGATCGAGGCGACCGGGCGCGGCGCGCTTTGCGTAGTAACTGATGTGGCAGACCCCGGTCAATGCGATCGAGTGGTGAGCGAAGCCATCGCTGCGTTCGGCGCCGTTGACGTGTTGATCAACAATGCTGGCGTCGGATCCGCACATCCCGCTACCCGTGAGACGCCGGAGCAGTTTCGTTCCGTCATCGATGTGAACCTCAACGGCGCCTACTGGATGGCTCAAGCATGCGGGCGCGTGATGCGGACGGGAAGCTCGATCATCAACATTGCCAGCATCTTAGGCATCACGACTGGTGGGCTTCCGCAAGCCGCCTATAGCGCCAGCAAGGCCGGCCTCATGGGCTTGACCCGAGACCTGGCCCAGCAATGGGGCCTTCGTAAAGGCATCCGTGTCAACGCTCTGGCCCCGGGATTCTTTCACTCAGAGATGACCGGCGCGTATCAGCAGGGCTACCTGGACAGTCAGCAGCAGCGCACGGTGCTTGGCCGAATGGGTGATCCAACAGAACTCGCGGCGACCGCGGTTTGGCTGGCATCTCCAGCGGCCGGTTATGTGGTTGGCCAAACCATCGTTGTCGACGGCGGGCTCACAATCACTTGAGTCTCACTGAACGCGTGGATGATTGGAGGAAAGGCCAACTGAGGATGGCTGGCGCGCGGTACCAATAGCAGAAACAAACAGGAGGTAATCAAATGGCTGTGATGGAATACGTTCGTCGCCTCGACGCGACAAAGACATACGACACGGGCTTCCCCAAGTATCACGCTCAGATCTTGTCCAATCTCGAGAGCGCGCTCATGTTGGCTAGCCATATCGGCGAAGGGGGCTGTGGCCCGGGCCTGCACTATCACCGCGTCGACCAGATCTACTACATGGTGAGCGGTTCCACCAATGTGCGTCTCGGTGACGAGGAGTATGTCGCGGGGCCCGGCTCGCTGGTATTCATTCCGGCTGGGCTGCCGCACTGCAACTGGAACGATGGGCCAGGTGCCGAGACCCACTTCGAGATCATTGTGCCGGCGCCTTCCCCGGTACAGCCCATCGTCCACTTTGTCGACAATGTCGCGGACGTGCCGGTCGAGGACCGGACGGAGCGTCGAGGCTACGTCGTGTCGGCCCAGGATGTCGAAACAAGCGAACCAATGCCAGGATTCAGGATGACACCACTCGCCTCGCCGGCTTCGGGCTCTGACCATATCGTGATCAGTTTGGCCGAGGTGGATGCCGGTAAGAGCGGACCCGGTACGCATATCCATGAATTCGATCAATACTACTTCGTCCTCGAAGGTGAGCTGACCGTCGAGGTTGCGATGAAACGCCAAACGGTGGCGGCGAACACCCTCGTGGTTCTGCCGGCCGGAGTTCCACATCGCCAGTACAACGAAGGCGCCGTCACGGAGAAGCATCTTGCGATCCTTACGCCGGTCCCCGAGGAGGGGCAACCGTGGGACATCGGCGTCGACTTCGCAGTCAACGGCGTCAATCATGATGGACTGCCGATCCGAGCCACGGGACCTCTTTCTACATGACCGTTTCCGAGGTTTACTGGGACATCGGTCGAATCTGTTGTCGGGAAGTAACATTGGATGACGATGTGCGGCCGCGGGTCCAATGGACACCTGAAGACCACCGATGAAGTCAACCTTGTTGTCCAGGAGGGATCTCGACTTCCTCCTCTTCGAATGGCTCAAGGTGGACGCGCTCACCGACCGCGCTCGCTATGCCGAGCACGACCGCTCCACTTTCGAGGCGACCTTGGACCTGTGCGAGCGACTCGCTGAACAACGCTTTGCGCCGCACAACAAGAAGAGTGACATCCACGACCCGCATTTCGATGGTGAGTCAGTGCAAGTGATAAGCGAGGTCAAAGAAGCGATTGACGCGTTCAACCGCTCGGAACTTCTCGGTGTAGGCATGGACTCCAGTGTTGGTGGATCGCAGCTACCTCGGGTGGTATCGCAGGCTGCTTTCGCGTATTTCGCAGCGGCGAATGTAAGCACCTTTGGCTACCTGCTGCTGACTCTCGCCAACGCCAATCTGATCTCCAGATTTGGCTCACGAGACCAGGTCAACCTGTTCGTCAAGCCGATGCTGGCGGGACGGGCCCTGGGAACGATGTGCCTCTCAGAACCAGATGCCGGATCGTCACTTGCGGACATCACTACCAGGGCTGAACCCCAAGACGACGGGAGCTACAAGCTCTATGGGTCCAAGATGTGGATCTCAGGCGGTGATCATGACCTCAGCGAGAACATAATCCATCTCGTATTGGCCAGGATTCCAGGCGGGCCCGGAGGTACTCGCGGTCTCTCGCTCTTCGTCGTACCGAAATATCTTGTCAACAGGGATGGTGCTCTCGGGGATCGCAACGACGTTGTTCTCGCGGGTGTCAATCACAAGATGGGATACCGCGGGACCGTCAACACCGTACTGAACTTCGGCGAAGGTCGGTTCACGCCAGAGGGTGGCGCCGGCGCAATCGGCTACCTGGTGGGGGAGCGCCATTATGGCTTGCGCTACATGTTCCACATGATGAACGAGGCACGCCTCGCTGTGGGTATGGGTGCTACGGCACTGGGTTACACCGGGTACCTCAAATCAATTCAGTATGCACGTGAACGCCCACAGGGTCGTCCGCTGGATCGCCCTGGGCCGGCGAGCGCCCAGATGCCCATCATCGGACATCCGGACGTGAAACGAATGCTGCTGGCGCAGAAAGCATACGCTGAGGGCGCTCTTGGTCTGCTGCTCTACTGTGCGCGATTGGTAGATATCGCGGCTAGCCCACGCGGTGATGCGGAAGCCGCTGCCGCCAACCAGCTGTTGAGCATTCTCACACCGATTGCCAAAAGTTGGCCCTCGCAGTGGTGCCTGGAGGCCAACAATCTGGCGATTCAAGTGCACGGGGGATGTGGGTACACCCGCGAGTATGACGTGGAGCAGCACTTTCGCGACAACCGGCTGAACTCGATTCATGAAGGTACACACGGGATTCAAGGTCTGGATCTCCTCGGTCGCAAAGTGTCTGAGGACCGCGGGGCGCTGTTCGAAAGGCTCACATCGGTTGTCACTGAAACGATCGTGAGTGCCATTGCGACCGGAGGCGAGGCGGCAGAAATGGCTACTGAGCTGGCGGCTCATTGGGAAAGGCTGGCGGCGGTTAGTCAGGTCTTGGTGTCTTGCGATAACCGGGGCGTAGCGCTGGCCAACAGTTCGTTGTATCTGGAGGCCTTCGGGCACATCATTGTCGCGTGGGTCTGGCTGCAACAAAGGAATGTTGCCGATCGAGGCGAGGGTGACTTCTACGCTGGCAAGAGGCAAGCTGCGCGATACTTCTTCAAGTATGAACTGCCCAGAACCGCTGCACAGCTTGACCTACTAGAACAGCTTGATCGAACGACTGTGGAGATGGAAGAGCGCTGGTTCTAGACCGGTGAAGCCAGCGTCTCTTCAAATCCCGCTCGTCTCAATAGCTTCGAGCACACCCTTGGTCCCCACCCAACCGCAAGGAGGTCGGTCATGACCGACATCATTTGGCAACCCGACCCGGAGGCGATGTCCGAATCGCGAATTGCGCACTTTACGAAGTTCGTCGAGGACCGCCATCACATTGAACTTCCCACCTATCGCGATCTGCACAGGTGGTCCGTTACGCAACTGGATGAGTTCTGGCAGGCGGTCTGGGACTTCTTCTCAGTGTCATCGACAAGTGAGCCGGGTCCGCCAATCGCCGACCTGCGAATGCCGTCGACGTCGTGGTTCCCTCATGCCCGTTTGAACTACGTGGATCATGTGCTCCGGCACGGAAATGATGACGACATCGCAATAGTCGGCGGTGGCGAACCTGGAACGGCGCATCAGACTGTTACCTGGCGCGAACTACGTCGACAGGTTGGCGCCCTCGCACATACCCTTACGGACCATGGCGTCGGATCCGGGGACTGTGTAGTTGGTTATGTCCCGAATGTGCCGGAGGCCGTCATAGCCTTCTTGGCTACTGCCAGCATCGGGGCCATCTGGGCCGGGTGCGGCCAAGACTACGCTGCCACGGCAGCGCTGGCGCGGCTTGGACAGCTAGAACCTGCGGTACTCATAGTCGCCGATGGCTATGGATTCAACGGCGTGGCACAGGATCGGTCGGAAGCGGTTGCTTCGCTGGCATCCGCGATGCCCAGCGTCCGTCTGACAATTGCCATCGAGAGACTCGGATGCGGCGTTCCCGGCGCGATGTCATGGTCTCAAGCGACGGAGGGGGACGTCGCAGTTGATCCTGTCGCCGTACCGTTCGATCACCCCTTATGGGTGGTCTTCTCATCCGGAAGCACCGGTGTCCCGAAAGGAATGGTCCACGGGCACGGCGGCGTGCTGCTCGAGCAGTTCAAGTCCCTTGGACTTCATTTTGACATCGGGGCTGCGGACACCTTCTTCTGGTTTACGACGCCGAGTTGGATGCTGTGGAACACCGTCGTAGGTGGTCTTCTGGTCGGAGCCCGCATTGTTTGCTACGACGGCAGTCCGGGATTCCCGGCTGAGGGAGGGCTCTGGGATCTCGCGGACCAACTGGGTGTGACGGTGTTGGGGCTGAGTCCGGGACACCTGATGAGGTGTCAGAAGAGTGGTAGCACGCTGCGTGATGACGGTCGACCGCTTTCGGGCTTGAGAAGTGTAGGCGTCACGGGTGCCCCGCTTCCCCCGGATACCGCTCGGTGGCTAGCAGAAGCGCTGGGGCCAGATGTGCGCGTCTCTTCGGTAAGCGGCGGAACCGATGTTGTCAGCGGACTCGTCGGCAGCGCGCCGAATTTGCCGACCCGGGCTGGAGAAATCTCTGCTCCGTGCCTTGCGGTCGCTGTCGACGCCTTTGATGACGACGGCCAGTCCGTCCGTGGGGCGGTAGGAGAGCTTGTCGTCACGTCGCCGATGCCGTCCATGCCCCTGAGGTTGTGGCGTGATCCCGACGGCAAACGCTACCGAGACACCTATTTTGCGACGTTCCCGGGGGTGTGGCGACAGGGAGACTGGATCACTGTCACCGACACCGGCGGGGTGATCATGCACGGCAGGTCTGATGCCACGCTGAACCGCCGCGGTGTGCGGATGGGCAGCGCCGACATCTACGACGCGGTGGAAGTCCTGCCCGGGGTCCAAGAGGCTCTGGTCTTGGGAGTTGAGAACAGCGACGGCAGCTATTGGATGCCACTGTTCATTGTTCCGACCCCTGGGAGCCAGCTTGATGGACCGATGCGCGAGCGCATCATCGATGCGATACGTCGCGATGCATCACCACGGCATATACCGGACGAAATCATCGCTGCACCTGGCATCCCGCACACGCGCACCGGAAAGAAACTAGAAGTCCCTGTCAAACGACTCATGCAAGGTGCGATCCCTGCGTCGGTCGTCGATCCGAGCGCGACCGACAACCCCGAAATCGTAGACTGGTACGTCGATTTCGCATGCCGACGACTACAGCAAGAAACCACACCGTCCGGCGGTTGAGCCTGAATAGTTGATCGGCCACGGTGGGCGTCGAGGTGCGGGACGGCAGCCAGAGAGGTCACTCCATCAAGGCTGGGTGCGATCCGGTGTCACAGAGCGATCCTGCGACACCGGCGAGTTCCGAGATGAAATGAGCGTTTCAGTCAGTGCTGCCCTGCTACTTGAGCCCCATGCGAACAGCCTCACGGCCCCAACGGATGTGATCGACAGTACGAGCACCCGCCTGTCTGGCGTTCCGTGCCTCGCAGGCCTCCATGATGGCCTCGTGCTGGGCGTACACCGTTTCCATCAGGTCCTCGCCTTCGAGGGCGGAGGTCATCAGCTTGTGCGCGGCAGATTCTCGGTGGCATTCCGCTGACAGTTCTTTGAGTTTGGTGTTAGGACACCGGACGAGAAGCGCGGTATGAAAGGCTGTGTCAAGGTCGAGTCGGCGGCGCCACTCGTTCGCCGGGACGCTTCGGTGCGCGCTCATAAGATCTCGCGCTTTGGCTAGATCCTCATCGGTGAGATGCGGTACCGAGGCCACAATGCACGGCTTCTCGAGTAACTCGAGTACATCTGAGGTGTTGATTACATCGTGGAGCGTGGGGCGAGCGACGCGCACCCCGCGGTGCTCGTGCCCCGAAACCAGGCCCTGTCGGCGTAGCTCAGCGAACGCCTCGCGCACGGGGGTGCTGCTTACTCGGAATCGCGCGGCAATATCGTTCTGTTGTAGGCGCGTACCGGTGGGGATTTCACCGGAAAGTATCTGATCTCGGAGCGCCTCGGCGATCATGTTCGACATGGTCCGTGGCAGAATCACGTCACTCATGCGCTTGAGTCTTTCTTGCGGGTCTGGGGGGTTGGAAACACCGTTGTACTAATGAATGCCATCGCAATAATTGGGCCATGTTGTGTTCACCGGTTCCCTCGCAGTTCTCACCACCGTATCAACATTATGCATAGTACTCAGTCGACGCCCCAATAGGCGAGTCGAGCGGAGCATGGAGCGAGCATCTACCTGCGGCTAGTAGTCCGCTGACCCGCACAGATTGCCCCGGCCATCGGCCATCGTGCGGTGAAAGTCGACCGCCACGAGGGTTGGGACGCGGACCAGGCCGGGCCGGCCGGTGTTGAGGCGTGGCGGTGTCGTGATGCCTGGATTGCGCAGGCGGTCTGCGAACAGCGATGATCAGTTCGGGTGCGGTCACGGCAACCATCGACGACCCGCTCGGAGTTCGCTTATGAGGCTATTGTCCGATCCGAGCGTCGGGGGCGCAGTGTGCGTGCGCCGCGTTCGTTCTGGACCGGCAACATCGAAAAATCGAATTGGTGGGCCAGGTAGAGTGATCGTGCCGAGCGTCGCATGTTCAACGTCCACGAGTAACCCCTGTGATCGCGTCTGCTCCCACTCGTAAACCTCACGAATACTGCGGATCCTTCCGGCGGGAACACCGATTCGATCGAGGGTAGCGAGCAGTCGATCGGTCGGGCAGTAGGCGAACTTACGCTGGACCACGTCGTTCACCCGGTCTCGATTCGCAACACGTTCCGGGTTGGACGCCATTCCTTCTGCCGACGGGTCGAGTCCGAATCTTTCACAGAATCGTCTCCACAGGCCGTCGCTGCCTATTGCGATCTGGATCTTGCCGTCTGCGGTATCAAACATTCCGTACGGGCAGATCGAGGGATGGTGGTTGCCTGAAGGCTCTGCCGGCAGTCCGGCCACGGTCCATTTCGTACCTTGGAAGGCGTGCACCCCGACCACAGCCGATAGCAGTGATGTGCGGACCATCTTGCCGCAGCCCGTGCGCTCGCGTTCGTGTAGCGCCGCTAGGACGCCGAAGGCGCCGTACATGCCGGCAAGCAGATCTGCGATAGGAACCCCGACGCGTTGGGGATCGTGCCGTCCGGCACCGGTCACCGCCATGAGACCGGCTTCGCCCTGAGCGATCTGGTCGTACCCGGCGCGACCGCCTTCTGGACCGTCATGGCCGAAACCACTGATGGACAATGTGATCAGGCGCTCGTTGAGTTTCTTTAGAGTCGCTTCGCCGAGGCCGAGTCGGTCCATGGTTCCCGGTCGGAAGTTCTCGATGAGAACGTCCGCACTACCCAGCAACGTGTGCAAGGCCTCACGGTCCGACTGCGCCTTCAGATTGAGGGTGACAGATCTCTTGTTGCGGTTCGCGCAGAGGAAGTATGTGGATTCTCGATCTGCACCCTTCGGCTCGATGAACGGTGGTCCCCAGTTCCGCGTGTCATCACCACCAATAGTGCTTTCCACCTTGAGCACCTCCGCCCCGAGGTCACCGAGCATCATTGCCGCGTGGGGGCCGGCCAGCGCCCGGCTCAAGTCAACGACCACAAGGCCGGCCAGCGGTCCGGGGCTATCCTGACCAGCGTCGACCGCGGCGAAATCAGACATATTGGTCATGACGAATCACCCGAACTCAAGTGTTGTAGTGGCATTCTTCTGACGGGTCGTTACATCGACATTCCGCCGTCGACCGGCAGTACCACACCCGTGACGTAGCCGGCTTCTCGCGAGGCCAGAAAGGCTACCGCAGAGAACATTTCAGCCGGCTCGGCGAATCGGCCCATCGGGATCTGGGCGGCCAGCTCAGCTTTCTTGTCGTCCGGTATGGACGCGATCATGCGCGTTTCAGCGTTGGGCGATATCGCATTCACGGTCACGCCGAAATGAGCAAGCTCCTTGGCCGCGGTCTTGGTGAACCCGACAATCCCTGCCTTGGCAGCGGCATAGTTTGCTTGACCGATGTTGCCGTGTAGGCCGGTGAACGAAGTGACGTTGACGACGCGACCAAAGCCTCGAGCTCGGAAGTGTGGCACACACGCACGCGTCAGCTTGAACGTTCCACCGAGGTGCGTGGCAAGAACTTGATCCCAGTCCTCGTCGCTGATCTTCCAGAGCGTCTTGTCCCGAAGGATTCCGGCGTTGTCGACCACTACGTCGATCCGACCGGTTTCGGCGATCACTTGCCCAACGATGGAGGTGACCGCATCGGTATTGGTGACGTCGACAGAAGCCGCTATCGCGCCTACTTCGGCTGCGGCACAGCCCAGTTCGACGTGGTCATGGTCAACAAGGAACACATCCGCACCGGCTTTCACGAAGCGTCGCCCCAGCTCCAAGCCGATGCCACGTGCCCCGCCACTGACAATGACCGTTTGACCCGAGAAGTCGTAAGAGAGGTTTGCCATTTCTTCCTTAGGTGTCAAATTGGCGGCGCAATAAAGAGTCCTTTGTCCGGATCGTTGAACGACTTTGCGGCGACGAGCTCGTCGGCCGGGTTCGCTGTGCCCCACTGATCGGAAACATCTGGCTCGGCCGCGTTGAACGTCGATGGGTGCCAGCTGTCTTCGTCGATCACGGTAAGTTCGGTGGTGTATTCGGCAACGTTGCCGACTGGATCCAGGAAGTAGCTGAAGGTGTTGTCGCCGGCCTTGTGTCGCCCCGGGCCCCACACTTTCTCCACACCCGCCCGTAAGAGGCGGCCGGTACCGCGCATGTACTCGTCGAGCCCGCGCATCTCAAATGAAATATGGTTGTTCGCTACGTGAGGGCCGCGGGCTATTGCGATGCTGTGGTGCCATTGGTTGCAACGCAGAAACCACATGAAGCCCCCTACGTTCGGCAGCGCCATGGTGTCCGAGAGTCGGAAGCCCAGGTGCTTCTGGTACCAGTCGACGGTTGTCTCGGGCGTCGGAGAGTTGACTACGAAATGTGACAGACGTACAGGAATAGACTCGCGAGCCTCGATCTTCCGATGGTCTCGCACGGCGACGTCAGCAGACACCTCGATCACCCGCCCCTCGCAGTCGAAGAATCGCACGCCGTACCCGCCTCCCGGGGTGTCCAGTGCGCGCGGCTCATGTACGAGGTTTACGTCTTGTCCGACAAGGTAATTCGTCAACCGGTCGATGTCAGCAGCTGACTCAGCCCCGAAGGACATCAGGTCGAGCCTCTTCAAATCGTCCTGTCGGAGCCGCAGGATGTAGTGCTCAGGTGAGCCCTCCGCAGCCAGGAAGTGAACGCCGGAATCATTGGCGACCTCTGTCAGTCCCCAGACATCGCGGTAGAAGACGAGTTGTCTTTCGAGCTCGGGCATCGCAAGGTCGACATGCCGTAGGTGCGTGATGGGCGACGTATTCATTCGTGAACTCCTTTGCCGGTCCCGATGAGGTGTCCGCCAAGCCAGTTGGCGATGACATCTCGGATCGATTTCATGTCGGCCCCCATGTGGCCCCCCGGGTACAACCGAGCCGTTTTAGGATCACCATGCTCGAGCGCCAGCGTGATATCTGCCGACGAGTTCTGGAGGTCATCCTTTCCGTTCGCCAGCAGCAGTGGGCAGCACGGCGTATCGAGCACGCCTTGGTCAAGAAGCGATAACTCGGGACAACGCGCGACGTAGTCTTCGAACGTCGAGCCGCCGAAGATCCGCGCCCGCGCGGCCATCAAGTCCATCAGATACGACGAGGCGTTGCGGGACTTCTTTTGCCACGATGGTTGGAACGTCAGGTGGATTCCGCCTCCCCAGTTGACGGCCGCGACAAGCCGATCGCGGTGAGTGTGCGCCAGTTTCGTAGCCCAATACCCGCCAAACGATCCACCCATCACCGCCACACGCTTCGCGTCCAAATCACTGTTGGTGATCCATTCAAAAATGGGATCCCACATCCGCTCGGCGTCGATTCCGGCAAGGACTGGCGACTCCCCAACCCCGGGCATGTCGGTGTGTATTGTGGCGATACCCAGGCTCCAGAACCGCTCACAGCCGATGAGTGATTCTTCCTTCCAGCCATCGATTCCCGCCCAGTAGATCAGTACTGGGGGGTTGTTCACCGCCTTCGGCCGGACTACGTAGAACGCGACAGTGTCACCTTCGCCCTCTCTGCCCGCGAACGGAACCTCGACCCGTTCGAGGGGTGGGTCATCCAGCGACCTAGCGCGGAAGAAGTATTCGCGGGCCCTGTCGTATGCATCGGCCTTCGCGGGATGGTTCGGCACCGGGTAGCGGCCTAGGAACGCGAACTGGTACGCCTTCCACCATGCGGCGCGGGCAGCCGTGATGTCACCTGCATCAGCTGCGGCTTGCGCCTCCGAAGAAAACGCCGACGCAGTGGCAAGCCAGCCCCTACTCCACGACACAGGATCGATCCCAGCCAACTCATCTATGGTGCGGCTGGCAGCCTCAACGTCGTCGAAATTCATTGGATATCGCCGAAGTTCAAGGTGGTTTCGAAGCCACTCTTTGGCGCCTTCCAGTGTTTGTTTCTCGGGCCCGGTCGAAGTGTTGACCACGGTCATGCTTACCTGCTCTCGTGTTCTGGGGGCTACCGCAACTCATCGGACGGAAGAGTCGCAACGCGGGGGTGTGTGCCGTTGGTAAGGGCAGTGAGCTACACGCCTATTCCGCCTGATACGTGCGGGTCGCTCAGAATCGCGCGATTGAGGCCGCCTTGCTCCAGGAGCACGGTCTGGCCTGTCGTCACAGCGTTGTGTCGTGACGCCAACAGCGAATACACATAGGCATAGTCGGAAGGTGTTGGAAGCCGCCGCATCAGCGACATGCTTTCGAAGCTGGCTTCCATTGCCTCCTTGGGGATGTCCGATTGCTTTGCGTCTTGGAGACCCAAAGTCGCGGGCCCCCGCAGTTGGCTGTCAGCGATGGCGCCGGGCGCGACACCGTTAACTCGCACTTTCGGCGCGAACTCGAAGGCCAACTGCCGCACGGCGCTCACGACAGCGCCTTTGGACGCGGTGTACATCAATCCACCGCCATCGGCCGCGTAGGCGGCTACGGAGGATGTCAATACGATCGCTCCCAACTCGGCTTCCAGTAACTCCAAGAACACCCTGCTGGCTAGGAAGTAACCCAGAACATTGACGTGAAACAGCTCATCGAAGAGGCCGCCGACCAGTTCGACCGGTACGTCTCGCAACGGAATGTTGCCGTCGAAGATTCCTTGCGCACCGATGAGACAATTCAGTTTCCCCCAGCGATGCACGATTCTTTCCCGGCACTCGGTTAGGTCATCCACATTGGTGACATCTCCGCGGACCAGCAACACTTTGTCGCCGAATTCGTCCTCGAGGTCACGTAGCTTCTGTTCCGACACTTCGAAAATTGCGACCTCAGCGCCCTCGCTGAGGAAGTGCCGAGCGATGCCTAGGCCTAGACCTGATCCGCCACCGAGGATCAATGCAACGTCTCCATCGAGCATTTTCATGAACGCGTCCTTTCCTGTACCAAGCAGCCTGCGTTGCGGTATTGCGCGGAGATTCTCCCTGCTTCGGCCGCCCGCCACGACGTGACATCTGGGGCGCTCGAGAAGCGAGTCTGCCGGTCGCGATTGCGATGGAGAGCCCGGCCTTGAATATTTAATTTCTGTACTGCTGCAGCCTTTTTGAGCAATGCGGATTGATCGATTCGATCGACGCCCGTTGCGCCACCCCATGAGTTTTGATCCCACGATCGATCCGCCCGGCCGCACCACGTAGGCCCGCTGACAGCGATCAGCCCCGCATAGCTTGCAGCCATTGCCGATAGAAGCTCAGCTGGAGGTGTTCACCGTAGCCGGTCCGCCGTCGGATACCGGGGCCGTTCCAGTCGGGGTCAGGAGACTGATCGACCGGTGAGTCATTGCCCTGCTGAAAATGGAGTTGCATCTGGCGTTGCCTAGCCCAAGGGCTGGAGGCGGCCCGTGCGACTCCTTCCCATGCGACCGTGTCGTCCTGTTCAATCACGCCTCCCGAGCCAAACGCCATCTGGCCCAGCCTTGCATCCTCTTTCGAGGAATCGTCGTTCTGAAATTTCCACACGATCTGCCAGCTCCATACTTCGAGTTCGCCGGGCCCAATCGGCTGCCATTGTCGAAATGAGGTGGAGATCGACATCGAGCCGGCACCATCTCCGGACGCGGATCGAACGAAGCTCAGGTTGGGGAAGATCGTGCCGACAATCGGGCCATCGTTAGTCGCCACATAAAGCTGTGACTCGTCGAGGTGGGATAGCTCGAACGCATCTTTGATGTGAGGCGGATAGCCCCACAGCGTCATGTTCGGGTCAATTGTCGTCCAGGCGATTCCGAGGAATGAGTGACCGTTTTCGAACTCATACGGGCGAGCGGCTTCACACACGAAGTCAATAGGTCCGGACAACCCGATCTCTGGCCCGCTCTTGTGGAGTGTCGGGACGTGATACACATCGCCGCAGAAGTTCTCTGCGGCAGTCTTCCAGTCTGCCTGGACGCGATAACGGTCGGGCGGCCCTACGACGCGTACTCCGTCGGGGTGCAAGGTGAGGAGTGTGTCGAGCATCCAGCCGGCACCGCCGAGGTAATCCTCTAGCGAGCCCACGTCGGGCGATAGGGAGGCGAAAATCAAGCCATGGCGGGACTCGACGCGTGGGGCCTTCAAGAGGCCCCACTCCGACTTGTCCAGGCGAACCCCGTAGGCACGCTTCATGAATGGCGTGCCGATGAGGTCGCCGTTGTTGGAGTACGTCCAGCCGTGATAGGGGCACTTGAAGAAGCGCGAGTTACCCTGATCAGTCTGGCAGACTTGGGTTCCACGGTGGCGGCAGTAGTTTGACAGGACGTGGATGTCGCCGTCGCCGTCTCGGGTGACGATCACGGGGTCCACTCCGATACGCCGCTGAACGAAGTCGCCGGGATTCGGAATCTCGGTCTCGTGAGCCACGTATACCCAAGTCCTGAGGAAGATACGCTCCATTTCGGCAGCGAAGACGCCAGGGTCATTAAAGATGTCAACCGGCACGAGGTCTTGGCCGAGCCCGGCCTCGACCCGGTTCAGGATGTCATCGAGGCGGCTAGGCAGTTGCGGTGCCAGGATGTCCGTCATCAGTCCTCCAAATCGCCGGTTTGTGCTGCCCCGACGTTACGAACAGTTTGGCATCGTGACCAGTGATGTTTTTCGATCTCTAATATTGATCGTGTCGATGTGTAAAGGCTTCCGCGACATCGATGTAATCAATGCCAAAGATCGACGATATTCACTTCCGATGATGAGGCCTGAAAGTTACCGTCGTCTGATCGGCGACCCGCTACGTGCTCGGGCGGCTGCTGCACTCGCGAGACATTTGCGCGTGCAGAAGTGGTCTGCGCCAGCATGTTCGACGAAGTAGCGGTGCGGCGATCATCTGCGCTCACGGCGCCGAGCGAACGAGAGTGGAGGCATCCGAATGACTGGGACCCTTGCTGAGGATAAGGTGCGCTTGGAAGCGTTGTTGGCAACTGCCACACAGTTTCTCGGTCTTGAGGCACGACTACTTGACGAGGGTCGCGAAGAGGAGTGGCTGGACCTGCTAGGTGAGCAGCTGCAATACGTGGTGCCGGTCCGGCAAGCCACGGAGCCGCGCTCTAACGAGATCAGCAAAACGTCCTTTCGATTGCGAGAGAACAAGGCCACCATCGCCAAACGCGTGGAACGCCTCAACACGGGCTTCGCCTATGCGGAAGTTCCACCGTCACGCACTCTTCGGGTCGTGGGGAGCATTGAGGTGACCGGCTTCGATGGCGACGTTGTTGACGTAAGTAGCGCACTGCTGCTTTACCGTCAACGCGGTATAGATCCGCATTTTCACCTTATCCCGGCCCGTCGGTACGACAAGATCCAACTGACGCCCAGCCCACAACTGGTTTGGCGTGAGGTCATCCTGACCGAGACGGTTTTGGCGACACCGAATTTGGGCGTATTTTTGTGAGCGGAAGAAAGAGTGCGCGTGATTCGATCGAACCACAGTGCATTGGCGAATCATCCCACCGGCACTGCCGCCAATAGGCAATGAGCGCGCTACAACACGTAGCAGTGATCGGCGCATCCGCGGCCGGAATCTCGGCTGCGGATGGTCTACGTGACGCGGGCTTCGAGGGCCGAATTACCATCCTTTCGGGGGAGGACGTTCCGCCCTACGCGCGGCACTCGTTGTCGAACAACCTACTTGCCGCGGTAGGCGATCAACACCCCCCGCCCTTGCGTACGAGCGAGCACTTTGCCAGCCAAGAAATTGACCTGCGGCTGGGGGAGGCCGCCACAGCGCTGGACATCGATCGCCAGAACGTGATCACCACCAACGGCGAACCAATTCCTTATGACGCGGCGATCGTTACGACCGGCGCTCGTGCGCGTGTGGTCCGAACGTCCGGAGGTTCGCCGCTGCCTGTTCTGCGCACAACGAATGACCTGGTGGCGCTGCGAGCCATAGCGGCGACCTGCGATGACATCGCGATCATCGGGGCGGGTTTCATCGGGCTTGAAGTCGCCGCGGTCCTCCAAGAGAGTGGGGTGCAGGTAACGGTTTTCGGAGCCCAGCCCTTGCCGCTAGTGGAGACTTTTGGGCCCGAAGTCGCGGCTACTTCGCTGAAGCTACACAGGCATCGCGGCGTGGTTATGCAGATGAGCAGTCCGGTAGTTGAAGTACGCGGTGGGCCGGGTTCCTACCGCATCGTCACCGGTGATGGTCGTGGCTATCGGGCCGCCTACGTCCTCGCGGCCGTCGGTGCTGAGCCAGACACGGATTGGCTTTCAAGATCAGGCGTGGCCATCGATCGAGGGATTGTGTGTGATGCAGCAGGCGCAACATCGGTGTCGAAGGTGTTCGCCGCGGGTGACGCGGTCCGAAGTGCTGGCAACCTCAGCCGGCATTGGGCTGGTGCCGTCGAGCACGGCCGTCATGTTGCCCGTAACCTGGCGCGCAACGAGCGAGTGCCGTTCAGACACCTGCCGTACGTCTCGACTACTCAGTATGGCCGGCAGTACAGCTGTTGTGGGAGTAGGTATCCGGGGGATGAAGTACTCGTGATCGACGGCCACCTAGACGGCGACTTTGTTGCGCTTTTCACCGACGGTTCCGCATTTCACGGCGCGGCGTCGTGTGGTCATGGTGACCTCCTCCGGGACTGCCATGCGGTGTTACGCCGCGGTGCCACTCTCAACGACGTGTTCCGGCGCTTCGGCCTGACGGGTCCTGCGGCGGTGTAACACTGCCTCATTGGGTGTGCTGCCGCAAGCTCTATTTTCAGCCGTTCCGTAACACATTGTCGCGTGCCGCCAGAAGCGGTGTGTTCAAACGATCTTCGCTTCGTCGCTGGTGGGCGACTGCGTCGACCTCGAGCGCGATGAGGGATGAACGCCCGAGAATCCCTTTGACGGGTGAATCAACGGTGGCATATCTGCCGCCAAACGGCGTAGTCGCTCGCGCAGCCAGTTGTTGGCCGGGTCGCGCTCGGATCGTGGCGACCACACCATTATCTCCGTGATCGGGGCAAGTTCAAATGGCGGCTCCAGCAGTCTGAGTCCATCATCGAAGTTGAGGGCTCGTGCCAGTCGCTCATGAATCAGCGCGAGGAACGGACCGCGGCGAATGAGTAGGTGGGCCAAGCCGAAGCCGGCGATGACCCTGGTGTTGCGGCCGATGCCGAGAAAGTCCAACTGCATCTCCGACAGTGATGGAGTGCCAACGATATTGGTTGCGAGAAATGGCGCTGTATTGAACTGTTCAACAGTCAGGGTGTCACCGACCGCGGTGTTGGCGCTGTCGACTGCACACACCAATCGGTCGCGGTACAACACCTCGTGGGGAAAGTTGCGATGATCCGAGAAGACTTCTCGCGGGATTATCAACACATCGGCCTGTCCGCTGTGCAGGCGCGCCGCGTAGTCCTCAGTGGGTGGCATGATCTCCAGCTGGACATGGGGCGCTTCGGTGTCGATGCCGTTGATGAGAGGCCCCAAGAATGTGAGTGTTGTTCGGTCAGTGGCGATAATCGAGAACGTCCGATGGTCCGACTCGGGGTGGAAGCCATGATGAGACAGCGCAGCTTCGATTCCTGACAAGGCATCTCGGACCGGGCCCACCAGGGTATCGGCCAGAGGAGTAGACATCATGCCGCGGCCTTCGCGTACCAGAATGGGGTCATCGAGGAGTTTGCGCAATCGTCCGAGAGTCGAACTCATCGCGGACTGGCCAATATGTAGACGATCGGCGGCCCGGGTGACACTGCGCTCGGTCATGAGGGCATCGAAAGCCACCAGCAGATTGAGGTCAACGTTATTGAGATCGACCACTTCTCGCCTCCAGACGCCGTTTGATGGGTCAGAAGGTGGACCCCTCATCGTGGAAAACTCGCCGCTGCACTCCACTGCATTGACGAAACCGATAGTTGCTATCGATAGACATTGCTTCACTTGATGTGCGACGCAAGCCTATTCTGCCAATGTGCGCGACTGATTTCGAGAGCACAGCACAGATTCAGCTTCTGAGAGGTAACACGTCGTGGCGATATTGTCCAAGTCTCATCGGCTATTCGATCCCCTGGATCCGGAGTGTATCGCTGATCCCGATGACTATATGCATGCGTCCCGATCAGCTTGCCCGGTAGGGCAGGTCAACGATTTCCTTTTCACAGCCAACACGGACGCGGCGGTCCGGGAGGTCTTCGACGACGCGGCTCACTTCTCCAACCGCGGAAACTTCTCCCTCACGGCCGAGGACCGAACTATTCCCGTCATCGCGGTCACCATGGCTGATCCTCCGGGGCACACTGTGCTTCGACGGCGGCTCCTGAAAGACCTTGCGCCTGCGCGGTTACGCAGATTGGCACCTCGAGTCGATGATGTGGTGGGCCGAGCGATTGATGCGCTGCCGTCGTCGGGCCGGGCGGATCTGTACGCGGACTACGTCCACTTCATCCCAGCCGCGGTCCTGTTCTCGCTGATCGGTGTTCCTCAGTCCGCATGGACCGACGTTCAAGAATGGTCGGACGTTCTGGTCAGCGGGCTCGCGGGACGGTCAGAAGACCTTCCCGAGTTCGGCGCGTTGACGGGCTACTTGAGCCAACTGGTCGAGGACCGGCGGGCACGACCCGATGACCGCCATGAGGACGTGTTGGACAACCTTTGCTTTGCCGGCACCGATGAAGCGGAGATGTCGACCCTTGAAGTCATCATGCACCTTATGCAGCTGGTGGTCGCTGCGACTGACACCACTCGCGGACTTATCGCAAACCTGCTGTACCGGCTACTCGAGCATCGTGACTTGTGGGAGCAGGTGCTGGCTGACCGGTCGATATTGTCAAATGCCATCGAGGAGTCGCTGCGCCGCGATTCCCCGGCTCAGTTCATGGTGCGCTCAGTCGTCGAAGACGTCACCGTCGCATCGTGCCCAATCCCGGCGGGCAAGAAGATATACCTCAATATCCAGTCGGCTAACCATGATGAGCGCAGATGGGGCGGCGATTCGAGAACGTTTCGAATCGATCGCCCCGGCGCAGCTGGACACCTTGCGTTCGGAAGGGGAATTCATGCCTGCATCGGAGCGCCGTTGGCACGTCTCGAGGCGCACGCTGCGGTGGCTGCCTTGCTCGACGCCTACCCCGATATGACGCTGGCACCGGGCGCCCGATGGACGAAATGCGAAGGCCCGCTGATCAGAAGAGTCAGATCAGTCCCCGTGCTCCTTACGGGTCGGGAGGACTGATGAGAATTGAGCTGGACCGCGATCGCTGTGAAGGTCACGGTATGTGCGAGGCGACCGCACCCGACTACTTCTCGGTCGACGACGATGGAAATTTGACGGTTCTTGCTACCGAGGTTTCGGACGGCGATGAAGCAGTCCTGGAAAGCGCGGTGCTGGCTTGCCCGGTTGCGGCCCTTCGCCTGCAATAGAGGCGTGGCGATTCGCTAAGTCCTCAGGTTGGTTGGCGACGTCCAACGATCGTCCTCGCGCTCGGCTGCCCATTGCTGATTCATCGAGATGGCCGCGCAGAAAGCTCCTGGCGACCCCGCGGATCGGGGTCGTTTCACAACACGCCATCACGAAGGGCGCAGCATTATGAGTTTGGACCCGGTCGAAGGCGACGCCGGTCGCCCTGATCCCCGTCGAACGTCGTCAGGTCCACGAAACCGTCTGCGGCACTACCTGCCTCGGCAGACGGGGTTGATTCCGCTCCGTGACGGACGGCTGGACGTGTCCGGTGACCTCACAGCTCTAGCCCAACTCATTGGCGATCACTCGCTGCCGCCGGTGGTCGACAACGCCGAAGAGCCTTGGGTGGGAATAACCACCGATGGACACGCGATACCCGGTCTCTACTCGCTCGAGGACAACGGCTTCGACTGCGCTCCCGCGGTGGCTGCGGCTCGCAGGTTCCTTGCTGCAGTGTCGGCGCGGGACCGCCTCGACGCCCTGCAGCCGTTGGACTCGTCGGCATGGCGCAAGTGGACCAACGCCTTCCCGGATTGGAACCCGAGCGGAGTGTGCCTACAGAATGTGGGCGATGAGGCTCGGCAAGCAGCGATGCAGTTGATGGCGGCGAGTTTGAGCAGGCGTGGCTATCAGACGGCCCGTGATGTGATGCGGCTCAACCGGACTCTAGGAGAGCTTGTCCCCGACTACGCAGACACACTGACCGAATGGATGTACTTCCTCACTGTCTTCGGCGATCCGCACATCACGGAGCCCTGGGGTTGGCAGATCTCAGGCCACCATCTCGACATCAACTGCGTCATAGTCGGCAGCCAGATGGTGCTGACCCCCACTTTCATGGGGGCTGAGCCGTGGTTCGCCGAGTCGGGAACATATGAAGGTACCGAGGCGTTGACCGCCGAACGCGAGACAGGCTTCGCCTTCTTCGCCGGACTGTCTGACCGCCAGCGGGAAACGGCTACGCTGCACGGGTCAATGCTCGCTCGTAATCTGCCGCACGAGCTTTCGGGTCTGGTCGAGGGACGTCACCTAGCGGGTGCGGGCCACGACAACCGGTTAATTCCCTACACCGGGCTGCCGGCGCGTGACCTGTCAGCCAGCCAAATGAAGAAGCTGCAAAATGTTGTCGAGACGTATATCGGTCGGCTCCCGATTGGACCACGGCGCGCGAAGTCCAAGGAAGTGGAGCGTTGGCTACCCGACACCTGGTTCGCGTGGATCGGTGGCGACGACCGCGATGGGCCGTTCTACTATCGGCTCCAAAGTCCGGTGATACTCATAGAATTCGATAATCACGGCGGGATCTTCTTCGACAACGACGAGGCCGAACCGTTTCACACCCACACCATCGTGCGGACACCCAACGGCAACGACTACGGCAAAGATATCCTGCGCCAGCACTACGAACGCCACCACCGCGCGCATTTCCCGTGACACGTGTAGGCATCCAGCCATTCCGGGGCGGAAACGACTCTCAGCCTCTACGCATTGTGCATAATGCCGTGTGTGGCGTAATCTGATTTTGTGGGAACGGATGCGTACAGGCTGATGAACCAGCCGCGCATTTCGATCGGCCTCTAGTTATTTGTTTATTCGTTGCTCGTCCAACGGGGAGTGAACAGGATGCGTATCGCCAACATCGACGGCCGGCTGAAGCTGTTGATCGGCACCGGCGCTGTCGATGTCGAACACGCAAGTGGGAGTAGGTTCTCAGCTGATCCGCAAGCCGCCTACGAGGATTTTGAGAGCCTCCGCGCATGGGCGGAGACGGTGACTGAGTCCACCGAACCGTTTGAGCCCGAAAGGGCTGGCCCGCCTGTGCCGGCTCCTCGTCAGGTCTTCGCGATCGGTCTTAACTATCGCGAGCATGCCGCAGAGGCCGGCGAGGCCGCGCCCGATAAACCGATCGTGTTTACGAAGTACATAAGCTCATTCTCCGGCCCGGTCACTGAGGTGGAGTTGCCTTCGGGAGCTGTCGACTGGGAGGTCGAATTGGTCGCGGTGATCGGCAAGACGGCTCGCAATGTCAGTGCCGAGCACGGTTGGGATTATGTCGCTGGATTGACTGTTGGCCAAGATATCTCAGAGCGTGCCCTACAGATGCACGGCGGCAGCCCACAGTGGAGCTTGGCCAAATCGCTGCCGGGGTTCTCGCCGATGGGAGCGGTCCTGGTTACGCCCGACGAGCTGCCCGACTGCAACAATTTGCACATCGGTTGCGCGATCAACGGTGAGGTGGTTCAGGACAGCAGGACCTCGCTCATGATCTATCCCGTACCCGATCTAATCGCTTATCTCTCAGGGCTTGTCACCCTTTACCCCGGCGATGTCATTTTTACCGGGACGCCTTCGGGAGTGGGCGTCGCACGTAAGCCTCCCCGTTTCCTGCGGGTTGGTGAACACCTACGCAGCTGGGTGGAGCACATCGGTACGCTCGATCAACGCTTGGTTGCCTCGAAGTCGATCGGGGCCTAAGTGAGTGGCGGTTCCCCGGGGCCTCGGAGCTGCTCACTCCAGCGCCAGCGGTCCCGGCGACCCGCCGGCGTCTAGAGCTGGCGACCCTCGCGACGCAGCAGGTCCGCCGCGCTGAGACCGCCGCCACGGCGCGGCGGCTTCTTGTCGTCCTCGCTGGGCGCGTTGAGCTTCTGGGTGGCCGCGTCGGTGTCGCTCGGTCGCGGCTTGCTCACCGGGATCGCCCGCGTGGCGGGTTCGTCCTCGTCGGGCCGTTGCACCGGAATGGCGGTGGTGGCATCGGTCGGTGACGCTTCACCGCGCCCCCGCGGCGGCATCGCCCGGGTCGGATCCGTGGACGGTGTCGACGGTTGCGGTGGCTGGCCGGCGGTTCCGGGCCGGCCGCGCAACTCGCCCAGCCACGATTCGATTTCCCGCTCACCGGTCGCCGGCGGCGGAGTCGGCCCGGCAGGCGCCTGCGGTTGCCGCTGGGTCGCGGCACCGCCGGTGTGGATGGCACTGGTCACCGCGTTGCGCATGGCATTGCGTGCCGAAGCGAAACGCGTTGTGGGCGCCTCACTTTCGGCTGCGCTCGGCTCGGGACCGGGTCCATGCTGCGGGGTCGGGATCCGGCTGGTGCCGGCGTTCGGGGCCTCCGGCAACGCCCGGGTGCGGGCCTCCGACCGCGACCGGGTCGCACCCTCGGCGGCCGGGTGGGTCGGATCGTGCGGCGGCCGGCGGTCGGGAACCGAGGCTCCCGCCCCGACGAGGGCGGGATCGTCCTCGGGCTCGGGGTTGACCATGTGCTTGCGCTCGTCGGGCAGGTGCATTTCGCCCAGCCCGATCTTGTTCTGCCAGCGCTTCATCCAGCGCGGAGCCCACCAGCAGTCGTCGCCGAGCATCTTCATCACCGCGGGCACCAGGAACATCCGGATCACCGTGGCGTCCAGCAACAAGGCGAACAGCAGACCGAAGGCCAGGTACTTCATCATCACCAGGTCGGAGAACACGAACGCACCGGCCACGACGGCCAGCACCAGGGCGGCCGCCGTGATCAACCGGCCGGTGGTGGCGGTGCCTATCCGGATCGCCTCGGTGGTGGACATCCCGCGTTCGCGGGCCTCCACCATTCGGGACACCAGGAAGACCTCGTAGTCCGTACACAAGCCGTAGACCACGGCGATGATCAGCCCGATCACCGGGGCCGTCAACGGCGTTGGGGTGAAGTTCAGGATGCCCGAGCCGTGCCCGTCGACGAAGATCCACGTCAAGATGCCCAGCGTGGACCCCAGCGTGAGCGCGCTCATCACCGCGGCCTTGATCGGCAACACCACCGATCCGAACACCAAGAACATCAACACCGTCGTCGTGCTGAGCAAAATGAGGATCATCAGCGGCAGCTTGTGGAACAGCGACGCGATCGAGTCCTGTTCCAGCGCAGGCACCCCGCCCACCCACATCGTGACGTCCTTGGGCAGCGAGATCGACCGCAACTCCTCCATCTTCTTGGCGGCGTCGTTGCGTACCTCGAGCCCGTTCTGCAGCACGGTGACGTTCGGGTCGGTCTTCTCCTGGGTGACGTTCGGATTGTCGACGTCGGGCGCAACCGCGCGCTCGGCCCACTCATCGGAACTGAACCCGGGGATCTGCGCGGCGCGCGTGGCGATCTGCTCGATCTGATCGGGCGTCGCGTTCTGGATGACCAGTGTCAACTGCTCGGTGCGGAAGCCGGGGAAGGTGCGGTCGAAGTCCTCCTGCGCCATCCGGACCGGGTTGTCCGGCGGCAGGTACTTCTCGCTGATGCCGCCGAGCGCGAGCTTCCCGAGCGGGACGATCAGCAGGATCATCAAGATGATGATCGGCACGGCAAACAGCAGGGGCCGCTTCATGACCCGGTTGGCCAGCTTGCCCCAGAATCCCTTCTCGACCTCTTCGCGGGTCTTGGTCTTCTGGGTCTTCTCGGCCAGCCACTCGATGATCGCGCGGGAGAAGCCCCAGTTGCGCAGGAACGGCACCCGCAACAGCGTGCGCACGCCGAACGCGTCGACGTTGGGACCCAGGATGGCCAGGATCGCCGGCAGCACGGTGACGGACAGGATCGCCGCGAGCATCACCGACGACATGCCGGCATAGGTCAGCGACTTCAGGAAGCCCTGCGGGAACAGCAGCAGACCGGCCAGCGACGCGACGATCAGCACCGCGGAGAACACCACGGTCCGCCCGGCGGTCATCATCGTGCGCCGCACCGCGGCCTCGGTCTTGTAGCCCTCGGCGAGTTCCTCTCGGAATCGGCTCACCACGAACAACCCGTAGTCGATCGCGATGCCCAACCCGATCAGCGTCACCACCGGCTGGGCGAAATAGTGCACCGGACCGAACTGGGCTACCAGCATCAGGATGCCCATCGACCCGGCAATGGCCAGACCACCCACCATGGCGGGCAGGAACGCCGCGATGACCCCGCCGAACACGAAGAACAACACCACCGCCACCAACGGCAGCGCCAGCACCTCGGCGCGCTTCTGGTCCTCGGCGATCGTCCCGGTCAACTCGTTGGCCAGCGGCTGCAGGCCGGCCAGTTCGATATTGCCGTCGTCGACCTGCTCGAGGTCCGCTTTGACGTGGTCTTTGTAGTTGTTGAGGATCTCATCGTCGTTGTCGCCCTTGAGCGGCATGATGATGAAGGTCCGGGTGCCGTCCTCGGTGTTGAAAATCTCGGCGGCCGGGCTCGTCAACGGGTCCTGGCTCGGGTCGGTCAGATACCCGCGCCACATCAACACCTGGTCGGGGTGATCCTCGGCGACCTTGTCCAGCTCCTCGCCCACCTTCTTGGACCAGGCCGGGTCGTTGACCTTCTTGCCTTCCGGCGCGTCCAGGATGGCCACGATGTGGCTGAGTCGGTCGCGACCGTAGACATCATCGGCCAGCACCGAGGCCTGGACCGATTCGCTGCCGTCGTCGTAGAAACCACTTTGGGTGACGTGGTTACCCAGGCTCATGCCAAAGATGCCGCCACCGATACACAACGACACCATGACCGCGATGACGATGAATCGGTACTTGAATACCGTTCGGCCCCACCAGGCGAACACGTAGGCTCCTAACGCTCTTTTAAAGTCTGTAGGTGCACGCGCGGCGCGCACTGGTTGTGACGTTTCTCAAGTATCTGAAGTTGTCCCTCACCGGACGGGTCGCAGTCATGTCCGTGACGTAAGCAGCGAGGACAACGGCCTGAACGGCTGCAGCCACGCTCCCTCTTCCGGCAGCGAATCAAGGCCGATTCGCGGGAGCGGCTCCCGAAAGACACCAGGAATGTCTTCCAGGTCGACGAACTCCAAGGTATCCGACGCTAGCGCCCAGCTGGCATGTTCGCGAAATCCGAGGACCTGCACGTCGGTGCCGTCCTCGGCGGCGATTCGCTCCAGCGGCAGCCGAAACGCCTGACCATCGGCGGATGCGACCAACAGCGCCCCGAGGCCCTCGGAGCGCCGCAACGCGATGTGCGCCAACATGTCGCCGTCGACGTCGCTGTCGTCGTCGACCTTCGGTTTGGCGAACACGGCGAAGCCGACGTTACGAAGCGCCTCCACCCACGGCCGCACCACATCGGCGCTGCCAGGGGCGATGTTGGTGAACACGGTGGCCTCGGGCTCGACGATCAGGCCCGGATGCTCGGCCGAGACCTCCGCGGTCCGGGCCAGCAGCCAGCGTCCCAGCGCATCGAAGCGCGGCCGGTAGGCGGCGGTGGGTCGGCCGCCCAGGATCGCGCCGAGCCCCATGTCCAGGTTGGGCGCATCCCACACCAGCAGCACCCGCAACAGCGGCACCGCGGCGGCGGGGTTCACCGAATCGTCATCTTTGGGTACGCCCAACAGGTCCGGGTCGGTGTCCTCGGCGGGGGCAACCGCATCCATGTCGGTCATCGTCACGATCGCTCCCACAGCAGTTCGGTCATCGTCACGATCGCTCCCACAGCAGTTCGGTGATCGCGCTGCCGGCGGTATGCGCCTTCGACTCGTACTTGGTGGTGGGCCGCTGCACCGAAATGGGCAGCGCCGCGGCGGCCGAGATGCGGCGCAGGCGCGGTTCGGCGTCACCGACCTCGGCGATCTGTTCGGCGTAGTCGGCGTGATCGGTCGCGGCGTGCAGGATGCCGCCGGGCCGCAACCGGTCGGCGATCAGCGCGACCGTGCTCGGCTGCAGCAACCGACGCTTGTGGTGGCGCGCCTTGGGCCACGGATCGGGGAAGAAGACCCGCACCCCGGTCAGCGAGTCCGGGCCGAACAGGTGCTCGAGCACATCGACGCCGTCCCCGCGGATCAACCTGATGTTGCTGACCTGCGCCCGGTCGATCGCGCTGAGCAGCTGCGCCAGGCCCCGCTTGTAGACCTCGACGGCCACCACGTCGATCTCCGGTTCGGCCTGGGCCATCGCCAACGTCGAGGTGCCGGTCCCGCAGCCGATCTCCAGCACCACCGGCGCGCTGCGGCCGAACCAGGCGGCGGTGTCCAACGGTTCGGGTTCGGCGCCGTCAGCACCCGAGCGGGCGACCCGGCCGAGCTCCGGCCACCGGCGTTCCCACGTGGCGTGCTGGTGGTCGCTCAACGTCGAACGACGGGTGCGAAAGCTGGTCACCCGGCGGTGCTGAGGTGCCGCGGACCGTTCACCCGGGTCGACGGAATGCTCCGCCGAATCGGTTCCAGGTTGCGCGCGCATCCCTATATCGTCTCCCATGCGCGCAAGAGGGCCTGCATCGTGGGACGGATTGATACCCAACAGTTGCCTTGCGCGCTGTGCACAAGGCGCCGGGGAGTGGCTCGCGCAGGGACCCCGCAGATGCCACGATGGCACCCAGAGATGAGCGGACAGGGGCAGCAGATCTTCACCGATGCGCTGGGGCGCTATGCAGCGCAGCGGGCCGATCCCGAGTTGACCGCGCTCGCGGATGCGACGACGGCGCCGCTGCGGATCGAGGTGCGGGGCCGGCGCGGCGTCGGCGTCACCAGCGTGGCCGCCGCGCTGCGCGCCGCCGGTTACCGCGAGTCCGCTGGCGCCGAGGTGCGCCTCTACGTCGTGGCCGAGGTCTGCAAACCCGAGGACCGCCGCGCGCTGGCCGCCGAGCCGGCCGACGTCGTCGTCTTCAACAAGGCCGATCTGGTGGGGCTGGCCCCGGCCGGGCCGATGCAGCGGGCCCGTCGGCAGGCCGCGGCGCTGAGCGCCGCCATCGGCGTCCCGACGCACGCCCTCGTCGCCCCGGTCGCGCTGGCGGCCGCGGACCCGGCGCGCCTCGACGACGAACTGCTCGCGGCGCTGCGCACGCTGGTGACCGCGCCGGCCCCGATGATCTCGGCCGACGCCTTCGTCGCCGCCGCCCACCCGCTGCCGACCGCCACGCGCCGCCGGCTGGTGGCGACGCTCGACCTGTTCGGCATTGCGCACGCCGTGGTGCAGCTGCGGGACCACCCCGAGACCCCCCTGGCGCAGCTGCGCACACTGTTCGCCGCCGCCGGCGGCCTCGATGAGCTGCGCAGCGCGGTCGAACTCGCCGGGGCCGCGGCGCGCTACCGCCGAATGGTGGCGCTGTGCCAGGAACTGGAGCTGCGGGCCATCACGGATGCCTCGACGGCCGAATTCCTCGCCGGCGACGACGTGGTGCTGGGCCGGATGGCCGCCGCGCTCGAGGTGGTGGCTGTCGCCGGGCTGCCGCCGGCGGACGATGCGCCGCTGCCCACGGCCCTGCGCTGGCGCCGGTATGCCGCCGGACCCGTCTCGGGGCTGCACCGCGGCTGCGGACTCGATATCGCCCGCGGTTCGCTGCGGTTGCTCGAGCGCGGGACGCCGCGATGACCGAACCGGACCCCGTGCGGGCCGTGGACCGGATGGTCGCCGCGCTGGCGCCGGAGGTGCGTCCGCCCGCGGTGCGCCGCCGCGACGCGGTGTTGGTGACCGGCCCGTGGCTGGCCGGGACCAGCAGTGTGGCGGCGTTGCTGCGGGAGCGCCGCCCCGATGTGGAGTTCGTCGAGGCCGACGACCTCGGGCCGGGGCAGGTGCCGGTGGCGGTGGTGTTCGTCGCGTCCGCGGCGGCGCCCCTGACCCCGTCGGATTGCGCGGTGCTGGACATGGCCGCCGCGCACACGGACGTGGTGATCTGCGCGCTGTCGAAGATCGACGCCCACCGCAACTGGCGCGAGGTGCTCGACGCCGATCGGGCAACGCTCGCGTCGTTTGCGCCGCGGTATGCGCAGGTGCCGTGGGTGGCCGTGGCCGCGGCACCCGACCTGGGCGGGCCGCGTGACGCGGAGCTGCTGGCGGCGCTGGATTCCGCGCTCGCCGAAGACGCGATCGAGCGTCGAAACCGACTGCGGGCCTGGGAATTCCGTCTCGTGGGTACCGCCCGTCAGTACGACATCGCGGTGGACGGCGCTGGTCGCGAGATCCGGATGAGCGCCCTGCGGGCCGAGCGGGCCGAGGTGCTCGGTGCCGCGCGGGTGACCCGGTCCGAGCGCGCGGTCGCGCTGCGCAGTCAGGTTCAACAGGCTCGCGTGCAGTTGTCGTACTTCGCCCGCAACCGCTGCACCTCGGTGCGCACCGAACTGCAGGAGGACGCCGCGCGGGTGCACCGGCGGGGCCTCCCGGAGTTCTTGGCCTATACCGAGCAGCGGTTGGCCACCGTCGTCAACGAGGTGGACGCCGGGATCACCGAGCACCTGTCCGCGATGGCGGCCGAGTTGGGCGTACCCGCCGATCGCACCGCCGGTGGGATGGCGACGCCGCTGGTGGCCCGGCCCACGGTGGGACCGCCGCCATTGAAGTCGCGTGGTCTCGAGACCCGGCTGATGGTGTTGGTGGGGGCCGGATTCGGGTTGGGGATCGCGTTGACGCTGAGTCGTCTGTTCGCCGACCTCGCACCCGGTCTGACGGCGTTGGGTGCGGTCGGGTGTCTGCTGCTGGGGGTGGCGGTCGCGGTCTGGATGGTCAGCACCCGCGCGCTGCTCCACGACCGTGCGGTGCTGGATCGCTGGCTCGGGGAACGGACCGCGGGTCTGCGGGCGGCCCTGGACCAGACCGTGGCCACCCGGGTGCTGGCCGCCGAGATGTCGATGACGTCGGCGCTGTCGCATCAGGCCGAGGCGGATCAGGCCAGGGTCGCCGAGCGTCTCCGGCGCATCGATGCCGAACTGCGCGCGCACGAGGCGGCCCGCACCCAGGCCAAGGTGCTCCGCGATGCGGCCGGACCGGCCGTGCGCGCGGCGCTGTCGGCCGTGCGTGGGGAGTTGGGCGACCCGGATCCGGCGCCCGAACGCAACGGTAGATCGTTAGCTGAGGGCGCCGTCGACCCGGCAAACGTCATTGCCGAACCAGCCGGCCCGAGCGACTGAACGCGGAGCCGGTCCGGCCATCGACCGCGCTGCCCGCATACCGGCCGGTGCCACACGGGCGTACCGGCGCGATCCGGTCCGATCCGGGCGGTGCGAACGCCATGGATTCCGCGGTGGGGTAGCAGAACCTGGCGAAAGAGCGGACACAGCTGTGTCGCGGGCGGCCGTCGGATCGAAAACGCGATCTGGGTCACATCCGGGTCGGCTGAACCCGCCAGGTTGCGCAGTCTGAATCGTTCCTGTGAGTCATCGGACATGCCCTCGATGGTCCGCGCTTCGGTCACCCACGTTAACCTCGTATTAGTGATGGCTGTCGATACGCGTCGTCCGCCAGGCGAGGGCCTGCGTCCTCGTAGTTGAAATGCGAACAAACCTGAGCAGGAGATTTTCATGACTTCAGCGACTATTCCGGGTCTGGACACCGCACCGACCAAGCATGAGGGTCTGCTCGCGTGGGTTACCGAAGTTGCCGAGCTGACGCAGCCCGATCGAGTGGTGTTTGCTGACGGATCCCAAGAGGAGTACGACCGGCTCTGCGACCACCTCGTGGCGGCGGGTACCTTCCAGCGGCTCAACCCCGAGAAGCAGCCCAACTCCTTCCTCGCGCTGTCGGACCCCTCCGACGTCGCGCGGGTCGAGTCCCGCACGTTCATCTGTTCCGAACGCGAAATCGATGCCGGCCCCACCAACAACTGGATGGACCCGGCCGAGATGCGCGGCATCATGACCGACCTGTACCGCGGCTCGATGCGCGGCCGCACCCTCTACGTCGTCCCGTTCTGCATGGGTCCGCTGGACGCCGAGGATCCCAAGCTGGGTGTCGAGCTCACCGACTCGGAGTACGTCGTCGTCTCGATGCGCACCATGACCCGGATGGGCCAGGCCGCGCTCGACAAGATGGGTACCGACGGATTCTTCGTCAAGGCGCTGCACTCGATCGGCGCTCCGCTGGAGCCCGGTCAGCAAGACGTGCCGTGGCCCTGCAACGACACCAAGTACATCACCCACTTTCCCGAGACCCGCGAAATCTGGAGCTACGGTTCGGGTTACGGCGGCAACGCGTTGCTCGGCAAGAAGTGCTACTCGCTGCGGATCGCCTCGGCGATGGCCCACGACGAGGGCTGGCTGGCCGAGCACATGCTGATCCTCAAGCTGATCTCGCCGGAGAACAAGGCCTACTTCATTGCGGCGGCGTTCCCGTCGGCCTGCGGCAAGACCAACCTCGCGATGCTGCAGCCCACCATCCCGGGCTGGCGCGCCGAGACCGTCGGCGACGACATCGCCTGGATGCGGTTCGGCAAGGACGGTCGGCTGTACGCGGTCAACCCCGAATTCGGTTTCTTCGGCGTCGCGCCCGGCACCAACTGGGATTCCAACCCCAACGCGATGAAGACCATCGCGGGCGGCAACACCGTCTTCACCAACGTCGCCAAGACCGATGACGGCGACGTGTGGTGGGAGGGCCTGGAGGGCGAACCCGATCACCTGATCGACTGGAAGGGCAACGACTGGCACCTGCGGGAGACGGAAACCAAGGCGGCGCACCCGAACTCGCGCTACTGCACCCCGATCTCGCAGTGCCCGACGCTGGCCCCGGAGTGGGACGACCCGCAGGGCGTGCCGATCTCGGCGATCCTGTTCGGCGGCCGCCGCAAGACCACCGTGCCGCTGATCACCCAGGCGCGCGACTGGCAGCACGGCGTGTTCATCGGCGCCACGCTCGGTTCCGAGCAGACCGCCGCCGCCGAGGGCAAGGTCGGCACCGTGCGCCGCGACCCGATGGCGATGCTGCCGTTCCTCGGCTACAACGTCGGCGACTACTTCCAGCACTGGATCAACATCGGCAAGAACGCCGACGAGTCCAAGCTGCCCGCGGTGTTCTTCGTCAACTGGTTCCGCCGCGGCGACGACGGCCGGTTCCTGTGGCCTGGATTCGGCGAGAACAGCCGCGTGCTCAAGTGGGCCATCGAGCGCATCGAGAACAAGGCCGACGGTCAGAGCACCCCGATCGGCATCGTGCCGACCGCCGCCGATCTGGATCTGGAAGGGCTCGACGTCGACGCCGCCGACGTGAACGAGGCGCTGGCGGTCGACGTCGAGGAGTGGCGCGCCGAACTCCCGCAGATCGAGGAGTGGTTCGAGTTCGTCGGCGAGAAGCTGCCCACCGGCGTCAAGGACGAGTTCGAGGCCCTCAAGGAACGCCTGGCCTGATTTTTTTCTGACCGGAACGCCCAATTCCCCACGGGAGTTGGGCGTTTCTGGCTATTGCGGCCGGGTTCTTGATCTACGTCAAGGCGCCGGTGGCCGGAATTCGGTGAAATGGAGATGGGTCGCGGGAAAGCGATCCGGATATCACCGAAGGAGAAGGCAATGATTGCCGTATTGCTCGTCGTACTCGGAATCGCCGCTGCCGCAATGGTATTGCTGAAGCCTCTTCGCGCCAGTGCACATTGCGACACCATGGACGGTCCCGTGGTGCAGGCGGGTCGGCTGGCACTCGAACACGGCAACGTCAACTACGCGGCCTCCTGGGTGCAACCCGACGGGGAGGCGGAATTGCGGGCGGCGTTCGACCACAGCAGGGCAGTTCGCGGACTGAACGACGACGCCCGAGAACTCGCCGACCGCTACTTCCTGGAGAACCTGGTGCGGATCCACCGCGCCGGCGAGGGTGCGGGATTCGACGGGCTGAAGCCGTCGGGTGCCGCGGTTGACGAGAAGGTGCTCGCCGCGGACCGTTGCATCGAGGTCGGCTCGCTCGATCCGTTGGCGGGCCTGGTGCCCGCCGAGCAATGGCCCGAACTGCAGCGCCGCTTCGACAACGCTATCGCGCTCAAGAACTACGACGTCGACGACGTGGCGGCGGGCCGCGCCTACATCGCCGCCTACGTCCGGTTCTTCAAGTTCGTCGAGGGCGAGGACCACGATCA
Source organism: Mycolicibacterium sp. MU0053 (assembly GCF_963378095.1). Taxonomy (NCBI): domain Bacteria; kingdom Bacillati; phylum Actinomycetota; class Actinomycetes; order Mycobacteriales; family Mycobacteriaceae; genus Mycobacterium; species Mycobacterium burgundiense. The sequence continues at coordinate 4,595,744 of NZ_OY726397.1, read as the reverse complement.
CCACCAGCACGGTCACCGGCACGCCGACCTGGTCCACCACTGAGCCATGACCGGAATCCTGGCTGCATCGCTGGCGGCCATCGCCACCGTCGCACTCGCTGCGGCGGTGGCGATGCTGCTGCGCCGCCAGCTGTTCTTCGTCACCCGGGTGGAGTCGTGGTCGATGTGGCCGACGCTGCGACCCGGGCAATGGGTGTTCACCGTCGTGCGGCGCCGAAAGCACCGCATCCGCCGCGGCCACGTGGTGGTGATCGACAGCACCGAACTCAACCGCACGCTGGTCAAGCGGGTGGCGGGGCTGCCGGGGGACCGGCTCGGCGGTACGACCGTTCCCGACGGCCAGGTCTACCTGCTCGGTGACAATCGGGCGTACTCCAACGACAGCCGGCACTGGGACAGGCCGTTCCTGCCGATCGCCGCGATCCGCGGCCGGGTCGTTCGCGGCTTTCCCCGCCGGTCAGCCGGAAAGCGCACCGGAACGCAGCGCCTGCTCATCAAGGATCTCCACGAACCGCCCAGGACCGAGCCGGATGGCTCCGGTGTCCTGCAGCGATGACAGGCGACGGCTCAACGTTTCGGCCGTGGTGCCCAGATAGGAGGCGAGGTCCTTCTTGGTGGACGGCAACTGAAACTGTGCCGACCCGGACTCATGCGCCAACCGCAGCAGCTCTCCGACCAGGCGCTGCTCGACCGAACGCCCGGTCAGCGACGACACCATCTGCTCGGCCTCCGACAGCCGATGAGAGACGGTCTGCAGCATCGTCACCGCGACCGTGGGCCGTTCGGCCAGCACGTCCAGGATGCTGCGCCGGTCGATCGAGCACACCTCGGTGCGGTCGAGGGCCACCGCGAAGTGGTCCACCGGGATGTCGCCGAGCACCGCGGCTTCGCCGAGGAATTCACCGGGCCCCAGGATGCGGATCAGTTGTTCAGTGCCGGATTCGGGCAGCCGGTACACCTTGACCCGTCCGACATGGACGATGTACAGGCCCGGCTGGTCCCCGGGCTGGAACACGTGCTCGCCGCGCTCGTACCGCCGGGTGAACGCCGCCTCGGCCACCCGCTGTCGGTCGTCGACCGAAAGCGTCGCGAACAGTGGCACCAGACTCAGACACCGGAGCCGGTGATCGTGCGAGGCGTCGCCGCGGAGATGCTGCGAGGTGATCGTTGCTCCTCTGCTGGAACCGGACGTACTCGCAGGGTATCCCGGGCCAGCTGCGGCCGACCGCGGATCAGACCCGCTCGTCTTCTCCTTCGAAGGCCCGGGCCCGTTCCTCGGCCTCCTCGCTGCCGGTGAACACGCCCTCGCTGGCCACTCGGGAACTGGGCGGTACGGGCCGGTGGTCAGGCTCCGGGGCGGGTGCCGGTTCGAAGCGCCAGCGCGGCAGGGCCGACTCGCGGCGCTGCAGCCAATTGATCATCGCCTCGCGGACCGCGCACCGCAGCCCCCACAGCGCACTGGAATTCGGCGCACTGACGGTGATCCAGACGCGGACGTGACCGTTGATGGCGCTGGTGACCTCCAGGACGCCGAGGCGCTCGTCCCATAGGTGTTCGTTGGCGGCCAGAATCCGTTTGAGTTCGGCGCGCATTTCCTCGAGCGGGACGGTGAAGTCCACGTCGAGTTCCACGATGCCCATCACCTCGGTGGCGTTGCGCGTCCAGTTCTCGAAGGGGGTGGTGGTGAAGTACGTGCACGGCAGGATGAGGCGGCGCTCGTCCCAGATGGTGACCACCACGTAGGTCAGGGTGATCTCCTCGATCCGGCCCCATTCCTTCTCGATGACGACGACGTCGCCGACCTTGATCGCGTCGGTGAAGGCGATCTGCAGCCCGGCGAAGACCGCGCCCAGCGAGGTTTGGGCGGCCAGACCGGCCACCACCGACAACACACCGGCGGAGGCGAACAGCGTGGTGCCGATATCGGCGAAGGCCGGGAACGTCATCAGTGCGGCGGCGATGCCCAGCAGGACCACGATGGCCACGGCCAGCCGGCGCAGCACCGTCAACTGGGTCTGCACCTTGCGGCGGTGCACGTCGGCGTCGGTGAGGCCGGTGGCGCCGCCGGCGAAGCGGGCGATCATCCGTCGCTCGGCGAGCCGCACGAGGTTGGCGATCAGCCAGGTCACAGCGGCGATCATCAGGACCCGCAGGGTGTGGTCGGCCGCGCTGCGCCAGGACGCGTCGGGATCGGAGGTCCGGCCCAGTGCGATGGTCGCAGCGATCAGCATGAACAGGGTGCGCACCGGCATCCGGGTCAGCACCTCGATGGCGCGGACCACCGCGCTGCGCCGGCCGATGCGCTGCACTACCCAGGACAGCGCGACGCCGAGAAAGTAGGTGGCGACCACGGCCCCGGCCACCCAGGCCAGTGTGAAGGCGAGATCTGTGGCGGACTCGATTGTGGACTCCTCAGGCATGACTGCTTTCGGGTTGGTTTGGCGGGGTTCGCGCGGAGCGCGGGGGTTGCTTACCCACTTGTGCGCCGATGAATCTAGAGCATCCGAAAAACCGACCCTCTTGACACCCGTCAACTGGTCCGCATCGTAGAGTCACCCCATGCAGATCCGTGAGCATGTCGGCGCCGACAAACCTGCCATTGTGATGTATCCCTCCGGGACCGTTCTGAGCTTCGCCGAGCTCGAGGCCCGGGCCAATCGGCTCGCGCATTTCTTCCGGGCCAACGGCCTCAAGGAGGGCGACTCCGTCGCGATCCTGATGGAGAACAACCAGCACATGCATGCCGTCATGTGGGGTGCGCGGCGCAGCGGTTTGTACTACGTGCCGATCAACACGCACCTGACCGCCGCCGAGGCGGCCTACATCGTCGACAACTGCGGCGCATCGGCGATCATCGGCTCGGCCGCGCTGCGGGACACGCTCGCGGGCCTGAGCGCCGAACTGCCGAACGGGTTGCCCGAGGTGCTGCTGATCGCCGACGGCGACCTGGACGGCTGGCAGCGTTACCCCGAGGCCGTCGCCGACCTGCCGGACACCCCGATCGACGACGAGATCGAGGGCGATCTGCTGCAGTACTCATCGGGCACCACCGGCCGGCCCAAGGGCATCAAGCGACCCCTGCCGCACGTGCCCCCGTCCGAGGAGCCCGGCATGATGGCCGGGTTGATCGGCTTCTGGATGACCCCGGACGCGGTGTACCTGAGTCCGGCCCCGCTCTATCACACCGCGCCGTCGGTGTGGTCCATGCAGATCCAGGCCGCCAGTATCACCACCGTGGTGATGGAGAAGTTCGACGCCGAGGGCTGCCTCGACGCGATCCAGAAGTACCGGGTCACCCACGGTCAGTTCGTACCCGCGATGTTCACCCGCATGCTGAAACTGCCTGAGGACGTGCGCAATTCGTATGACGTGTCGTCGTTACAGCGGGTCATGCACGCGGCCGCGCCGTGCCCGGTGGACATCAAGAAGCAGATGATCGACTGGTGGGGCCCGATCGTCGACGAGTACTACGCCTCGTCCGAGGCCATCGGGGCCACGCTGATCACGGCCGAAGAGTGGCTCCAGCACCCGGGTTCGGTGGGCAAGCCGATGCTGGCCGCGGTGCACATCCTCGACGAGGACGGCAACGAGTTGCCGCCGGGGCAGGCCGGCGAGGTGTACTTCGAGGGCGGCTTCGACTTCGAGTACCTCAACGACGCCGAGAAGACCGCCGCCTCGCGGGACTCCCACGGCTGGAAAACGGTGGGCGACATCGGCTATGTCGACGAGGACGGCTACCTGTATCTGACCGACCGCCGCCACCACATGATCATCTCCGGCGGGGTCAACATCTACCCGCAGGAGGCCGAGAATATGCTCGTCACCCACCCGAAGGTGATGGACGCCGCGGTGTTCGGCATCCCGCACCCCGACATGGGCGAGGCCGTCAAGGCCGTGGTGCAAACCGTCGACCCGGCCGACGCCACCGCGGAGTTCGGCGAGGAACTGCTGGGATGGCTGCGGGACCGGCTGGCGCACTACAAGTGTCCGCGCACCATTTCCTTCGAGGCCCAGTTGCCGCGCACCGACACCGGCAAGCTTTACAAGCAGAGCCTGATCGAGAAGTACGGGTCCTAGTGCGCGTCGTCGACCTGGCGGAACCGCCCGCGCCGACGCCGCCAGGACCGCCGGACGTGCTGATCGCCGTCGGCGACCCCGCCGCCGCCGATGCCGAATTCTGGTTGACACGGGCGACTTTCGCGCTCACCGAGGCGGTGGTCGAGGATCGGCGGATCGTGACCGTGCCGTCGGTGCCGGACGCGCTGGCCGAGTTGTCACAACGCGTCGCGACGTGGCCGCAGGCCGCCGCGGTCTGCGACGACGTGCTGCGTGCCCTGGACGTGGACGCGCCGGCGTTTCCCGGCGTGATCACCGAATCGCTGGCGTATTCGACGCTGCAGTCGGGCCCGGAGTTCGCCCGGTGGCTCGCCGAACGCGGACCGGCGACGGTGCCCGCGCTGCCCGACCCGGTGGTCGCGCACCGCGACGGCGCCACGCTACACATCCGGTTCAACCGCCCGCAGCGGCACAACGCGTTCAGCACCGACGCCCGCGCCGCCTTGCTGGAGGCGCTGGAGGTGGCGCTGCTCGACACCGACATCGACGCGGTGGTGCTGGGCGGCAACGGCCGATCATTCTGCAGCGGAGGGGATCTGGCCGAGTTCGGTAGCTTCGAGAATCCGTCCTCGGCGCATCTGGCCCGCACCCGGTACAGCCCGGCGCTGGCGCTGGACGCGGTGACCCGCCGCCTCGGACGGGCCTGCCGTGCCGAGGTGCACGGCCAGGTGCTGGGCAGCGGGCTAGAGATGGCCGCCTTCTGCGGTGAAGTGGTGTGCGCCCCCGACGCGGTGCTGGGGCTGCCGGAGCTGGCGCTGGGGTTGATCCCGGGCGCGGGCGGCACCGTGAGCATCACCCGTCGCATCGGGCGGTGGCGCACGGCCTATCTGGTGCTCTCCGGCGCGACGATCGACCCGTCGACCGCGCTGCGGTGGGGCCTCGTCGACGCCATCGAGTGATTTCGGTGCGCCTGGGGGCGCTACGCGCCTCCCAGCGCACCGAAATCGCCGGAAACGGAACCAAAACGGCGCGGCTGCCGTCAAAAGTAGGCATGGAAGACCACCTACTTCGAAGCCATGACGGTGTCATCACGTTGGCCCAAGCCCGGGAGGCAGGGTTGAGCAAGGACGCGGTGCGGCGCCGCGTGCAGTCGGGGAGATGGCGCCGCGTTGCGCGCGGCGTGTACTTCGCCGACGATCGGCCCTTCACCGCTGCGGCACGAATCCGGGCCGCGGTGTGGGGCCACGGCGCCGATGCGGTGGCCAGCGGGGCGGCCGCCGCCTGGTGGCACGATCTGAGCACATCGGTACCCGACGTCGTCGACGTCACCCTGCCCAGGACCGCCCACAGCAGAAAGCATCCCGGCACCCGCATCCGTCGACGTGACCTGTGCGCCAAGGACATTGTCGAACGCCGGGGACTGCGCGTGACCTCGCTGCCACTGACGGCGGTGGAGAACTCGGCACGCGTGCTCGACCGCGCGCTGCAAGGTCAAGCGGAACTGGAGCAGCTCTGGCGCACGCACGTGCGGAACAAGGGTCGCTACGGCGCGCCGCGGGCGCGGATCAACTTGCTCGCGGCCGACGACGGAAGTCGGTCAAAGGCCGAACGGATCGTGGTGCGGCTACTGCAGAACGCCGCGATCACCGGATGGGCGGCCAACTTTCCGGTGGGGCCGTTCTTCGTTGACTTCGCATTCCCCGAACCCAAGGTGGCCATCGAGATCGACGGCTTCGCCTTCCACAGCGGTGTCGAGGAGTTCGTGGCGGATCGGAGTCGGCAGAACTTCCTGGTGTTACGCGGGTGGCAGGTGCTGCGATTCACCTGGTGGGATCTGATCGAACGGCCCGAGCGCGTGATCGCCGAGATTCGCCGGGCCATTTCGGTGCGCTGAGACGCGCTGAGCGCCCCCAGGCGCACCGAAATCACTGAGAGCGGCGCAACGTCACCCGGTAGGTGTACTGCTCGGGCAGGAAGTGGCTGACGGACAGTTCGACGGGGTTGCCGGTGGAGTCCGAATACAGCCGATCCACCCGCAACATCGGATGCCCCAGTTCGCAGCCCACCGCGGCGGCCACCTCGGCATCGGCGGCCGCGACCGTGATCGACTGCGCCGCCTCGGTAATCGGGTAGCGCAGCTGCGGTTCCAGCAGACCGATGATGGTGTGCGGGCTCACCGCGCCCGTGGCGAGCTCCGGTGCGTCGAGCACCGCGGCCGCGACGTCCTCGACCAGGTGCACCCGGGTCAGGACGAATGGGATCCCGCCGTGCAGTCGCCGGAACACGACGGTGTAGACGACGTCGTCGTCGAGGCGCAGCCGGCTGGCCGCATCGACGTCGACGCGGCGCGCCAATCCGCGCAGCACCTCCATCGTGGTGTCCTCGGACAGGCTCATCAGGTCTTCGATCGAGCCGAGTTGGCGCAGATACCGCACGGCGGACTCGTCGGCGTAGGTGCCGCGGCCCGGGACCCGGTACACCACGCCCTCGGCGACCAGATCCTGGAACGCCCGCCGCACGGTCTGCCGGCTGACGCCGTGGCGCTCCACCAGTTCCGACTCGGTGGGCAGGCGCGCGCCGTCCCGGTACCGGCCGGCCGCGATCTCATCGCGCAGCTGCCGACTCAGGACCTGGTAGGCGGGCGCTGGACGCACGGCTATAGCCCTCCGCGTGAGACCAACTGTGCGGCGATGACGTTGCGTTGGATTTCGTTGGTGCCTTCGCCGACGATCATCAGGGGGGCGTCGCGTAGGTAGCGTTCGACGTCGTATTCGGTGGAGTAGCCGTAGCCGCCGTGGATGCGTACGGCGTTCAGGGCGATTTCCATGGCGGTTTCGGAGGCGAAGAGTTTGGCCATGCCGGCTTCCATGTCGCAGCGGGCGCCGCTGTCGTAGCGGGTGGCGGCGTGGTGGGTGAGTTGGCGGGCGGCGGTGAGTTTGGTGGCCATGTCGGCGAGGTAGTTGCCGACCGATTGGTGTTTCCAGATGGGTTGGCCGAAGCTTTCGCGGTGTTGGGCATAGGCCAGGGCGTCTTCGAGGGCGGCGGTGGCCACCCCGAGGGCGCGGGCGGCGACCTGGATGCGTCCGGTTTCCAGCCCTTTCATCATTTGGGCGAAGCCGTGGCCGGGGGTGGCGCCGAGGATCGCGGTGGCCGGGATGCGGTAGTTGTCGAAGGCCAGCTCGCAGGACTCGACGCCTTTGTAGCCGAGTTTGGGTAGATCGCGGGAGACGGTGAGGCCGTCGCCGTGTTCGGCCAGCACGATCGAGATCCCTTTGTGTTTGGGAACTGCGGTGGGGTCGGTTTTGCACAGCAGGGCGATCAGGCCGGAGCGGCGGGCGTTGGAGATCCAGGTTTTGGCGCCGGTGATGACCAGGTCGTCGCCGTCGGTGCGGGCGGTGGTGGTCATGGCTTGTAGGTCGGAGCCGCCGCCGGGTTCGGTCAGGGCCATGGTGGCGCGTAGTTCGCCGGTGGCCATCGCGGGTAGGTAGCGCTGTTTTTGGTCGTCGGTGCCGAACAGGGTCAGCAGTTTGGCGACCACGGTGTGCCCGCCCATGGCGCCGGCCAGGCTCATCCAGCCGCGCGCGAGTTCCTGGGTGACCTCGACGTAGCAGGGCATCGAGACCGGGGTGCCGCCGTATTGCTCGGGTATGGCCAGGCCGTAGATGCCGAGGTGTTTCATCTGCTCGATCCACGCCTCGGGATATTGATTGGCGTGCTCGACCTCACGCACGGTGGGCTTGACCTCACGGTCGATGAACGCCCGCACCGTCTGCACCAGCATCTGTTCTTCGTCGTTCACGTCATCCATCCGGTCGGCTCGTAAATGTACGGCCATATTGACACACCGGGACCTCTACTGCCAGCATGTGAACCTGTGACTTTGTCCGGCCATATTGAGGGCGGCCCCTTCTTCGACGATCTGACCGTGGGCCAGGTGTTCGACTGGGCCCCGTCGATGACGCTGACCTCGGGGGCCGCGGCCACCCATCAGGCCATCATCGGTGACCGGATGCGACTGCCCCTGGATGCCGGGCTGAGCCACGCCGTGACGGGCGCCGGCGCCGCGCTGGCGCACCCCGCCCTGGTCTGTGACGTGGCGATCGGCCAGACCACCCTGGTCACCCAGCGGGTCAAGGCCAACCTTTTCTACCGCGGCCTGCGCTTCCACCGCTTCCCGGTGATCGGGGACTCGCTGTACACCCGCACCGAAGTGGTTGGGCTCAAGCAGAATTCGACCAAGCCCGGCCGCGCCCCGACCGGGCTGGCGGCGCTGCGCATGATCACCATCGACCACGCCGACCGCCTGGTGCTCGATTTTCACCGCTGCGCGATGCTCCCGGTGCGCCCGGCGGCGGGGGAGACCGGCCACAACGACGATCTGTCGACGATCGGCGCCGACCAGGCCCCGGTGCCCGATCCGACCGCATCCTGGAATGCCGCCGAGTTCCGCCGGCGGGTACCCGGTGCGCATTTCGACCCCGAACTGGCGGGCGTGGTTCTGCGCAGCACCGGCGACGTCGTCAGCAGCGCGCCCGAATTGGCCCGGCTGAGCCTCAACATTGCGGCCACGCACCACGATTCGCGGGTGGGCGGCCAGCGCCTGGTGTACGGCGGCCACACCATCGGGTTGGCGTTGGCGCAGGCCAGCCGGCTGTTGCCGAATCTGGTGACCGTGCTGGGCTGGCAGTCGTGCGACCACACCGGTCCGGTGTACGAGGGCGACACCCTGCACAGCGAACTGCATATCGAGGCCGCCGAACCCAACGACCGCGGTGGGGTACTGATGCTGCGGTCGCTGGTCTACGCGGCGGGCGAATCCGACCGCCAGGTACTGGACTGGCGGTTCACCGCGTTGATGTTCTGAGGACGCGGGACAATGGTGCGATGGGTGTCCTGGTCATCGCCGACGACGTGCTGCACCGCGCGCGTCAACGGGTCGACGACGCCGAGGTGCTGCTGACCGGTCGGGCCGCGCTGCTCGGATTGACCTCCCGGGGCCGAATTTCGGCCGGTGGCGCGACGCAATTGCTGCGCGCACGCGACGGCTGGTGCGCACTGACGCTGTCGCGCGACGACGACATCGCCTGCGTGCCGGCGCTGCTCGAGACCGACACCGCCGGCGAGGATCCGTGGCCGCAGCTGCACCGCTGGGCCGACGGCCGGAACGCCGAGCAGGTCCGCGACCGGGCCCGGCTGCTCGACCTGCCGGTCGCGGTGCTGGGCGAGGCCGACCCGGGCGCGCCCGCAGTCCAGCGCGTCGGGGTGCCGGGCACACCGGGCGACCCCGCCGGGCTGTTGGTGGTGGACCTGACCTCGATGTGGGCCGGGCCGCTGTGCGCCCAACTGTTGGCGCGCGCGGACGCGGTGGTGGTCAAGGTGGAAAGCCCACGTCGACCCGACGGCACCCGGGCCGGCGATCGACGATTCTTCGATTGGATGAACGGCGCAAAGCTGGGCTATGCCGCGGATTTCGACCGCGACCGCAGCGCGTTGCGGGCGATGCTGAGCGCCGCCGACATCGTCCTGGAGGGTTCCCGGCCCACGGCACTGACGCGGCGGGGTCTCGGTCCGCGGGACGTGCCGGCGCGGCCGGGACGGGTGTGGGCACGAATCAGCGGGCACGGCGACGACGGGGACAACTCCGGGCGGGTGGCCTTCGGCGACGACGCCGCCGTCGCCGGGGGACTGGTCTGCCGCGACGAGACCGGCCCGGTGTTCATGGGCGATGCCCTCGCCGACCCGCTGACCGGCATCGAAGCCTATGTCGCCGTGCTCGATTCGCTGCGCCGCGGTGGTGGTGAGCTGATCGAGGTGTCAATGGCCGGGGTCGCGGCCGGTTACGCGGTGGGCGCGACGGCACAGTCCGCGGTCTCCCCGCGGGCGCCCGAAATCCTCCTGCCGGCACCCGAACTCGGTGCCGACAACGGTGCGGTGGACCACCTGGTGAGCCAAAGGCTCGGGGCCACATGCTGATCCGCAAAGCGACACTGCTCGACGGTGACGTGGTGGACATCCGGGTGTCCGACGTCATCGACGAGATCGGGGCCGACCTGACCCCGCAGGCGGGTGAGGACGTGCTCGACGCGGCCGGGGGCACCGTGCTGCCGGGATTGCACGACCACCATCTGCACCTGCGGGCCGCCGCCGTGGCGGCCACCTCGGTGCGGGTGGGTCCGGGCAAGGCGCACACCGCCGAAGACCTCGCCGACATCCTGAGGGCCGCGGCACCGGGCGAGGACGGTTGGATTCGTGCGGTCGGCTACCACGACGCGGTCGCCGGTCCACTCGATCGTCGGCTCCTCGATGCGCTGGCCCCGCGACATCCGGTTCGGGTCCAACACCGCAGCGGCGCGCTGTGGACCCTGAACTCCGCGGCGCTGCGCAAACTCGGCCTCGAGGATCATCCCGACGGTCGGTTCCACCGGGGCGACGGCGCGCTGACGCTGCCGGATCGCCCGCCGTCGCTGCGGGCACTCGGCGCGCAGTTCAGCCGGTTCGGCATCACCGGCGTCACCGACGCCACCCCGGACCAGGACCGCGACGACCTCGAAAACCTCGCGGCGGCACGACGATCCGGAGACCTGCCGCAGCGGTTGCACTGTATGGCGCCGGCGGATGCGGCCCAGCAGCCGATCGTGGGTCTGACGCTGGGGCCGGCCAAGAAGATCCTTGACGACGACAGCCTGGACCTCGACGGGCTCACGGCCTGGATCGCCGGCACCCACGCCCGAGGCCATCCGGTGGCCGTGCACTGCGTGACCGACAGCCAACTCGTGGTCACGCTCGCGGCCCTGCGTGCGGCCGGCGCCCACCCCCGCGACCGCATCGAACACGCCGCGATCGTGCCGACCGACCTCATCGCCGACCTGGCGGACCTGCGGGTCACCGTGGTCACCCAGCCCAACTTCGTCGCCGAGCGCGGCGATCAGTACCGCACCGACATTCCGGCCACCGAACACGATCAGCTCTGGCGGCTCGCCTCGCTGCTGGCGGCCGGGGTGCGGGTGGCGCTGTCCACCGACGTGCCGTTCGGGGCGGGCGATCCCTGGGCCGCGATGCGGGCCGCGGTGTCACGTCGAACACCCAGCGGTGCGGTGCTCGGCGGACGCGAGCGGGTGCCGGCCCACACCGCGTTGACGATGTTTCTGGGCCGCGCCGATCAACCGCACCGGATCCGCACGCTCGAACCCGGCGCACCGGCCGACCTGTGCGTGCTGACGGCCGCGCCGGAACAGGCGCTGGCCCGCCTGGACGCGGACCTGGTGGCCGCGACCGTCATCGGCGGTGAGGTGGTCTACCGATCAGTGCGGTAGATCGCGAAACGCGGTCTCGCGATAGGGCTCCGGCTCCTTGGGCAGGCCCAGCACCCTTTCCCCGACGATGTTGCGCTGAATCTGGTCGGTGCCGCCGCCGATCGAGGTGAAGTAGGCGTTGAGCGTGCGGAACGTCACGCCGTCACCGACCGGATGATCGGGGCCGGCCAGCATTGATTCGGCGCCGACGATCTCGGTCTGCACCCGTGCGGTCTCGTGCAGGATTCGCGACATCGCGATCTTGCTCAGGGCGAGCAGCGCCGCGGCCTGCAGACCGCCGGTGGCCTTGGCGCGCTGGTTGTTCCAGCGGTTCGCCGCCGCCAGCCCGTCGATCCGGGCGATCTGCTGGCGGGTATGGCTGTCGGAGAGCTTGCCGTGGTCGGCGGCGAGGCTGATCAGGGTTTCGCGGCCGCCGTCGGTTTGACCCGACCCGCGCGAGGTCCGGGCCAGGTCGCCCATCAGGCGCCGCTCGTAGCCGAGCGCCGTCTGCAGCACCGCCCAACCGCCGCCCTCCTCGCCGATCAGGTTCTCGGCCGGAACCTCGGCGTCGGTGATGAACACCTCGTTGAACTCCGACTCACCGGTGATCTGGTGGATGGGCCGGACCTCGACGCCGGGCTGGCGCATGGGGAACATGAAGAAGCTGATGCCCTTGTGCTTGGGCACATCCCAGTCGGTGCGGGCCACCAGCAGGCCGTAGTCGGCCTTGGCGGCAAACGACGTCCACACCTTCTGCCCGTTGACCACGTAGCGGTCCCCGTCCCGGTCCGCACGGGTGCGCAGGCCCGCCAGATCCGATCCGGCACCCGGCTCGCTGTAGAGCAGGCACCACTTCGACTCGCCGCGCAGCGACGGCGGGATCAAGCGCCGCTTCTGCTCGTCGGTGCCCACGTCGTGCAGCGTGCACGCGAACAGGTTGGACCGGTCGTGGCCGGTGCCGGGGGCCCCAGCGGCCTTGAATTCGGCTGCCACCAGCCGTGATTCGGTGTCGCTGAGGCCGCGGCCGTACCACTCGGGCTCCCAGCTGGGCACCGCCCAGCCGTTGTCGAACACCAGGTTCGCCCACTGTCCCCGGTCCATGCCGGGTGTCCAGTTGGCGGTCAGGAACTCTCGGACCTGTGCGCGGATGTCGTCCATCACGCCCCCTTCAGCTGCAGATAACGTTCGCGGTGCCAGGCCGGGTCACCGAGCAACTGGGCATCGGTGCGGGCCCGCCGCAGGTACAGGTGTGCGGGATGCTCCCAGGTGAAGCCGATACCGCCGTGGACCTGGATGCTGGTGGCGGCCACCGTCACGTAGGCGTCCCCGCAATAGGCTTGCGCCAGTGCGAGATCAGCGGCGCGGTCGGCAGCACCGGCGTCGTAGGCGGCCGCGACGTGGCGGGCCGCCGAGACCGCCGACTCGGCCTCGAGGAGCATGTCGGCGCACATGTGCTTGACGGCCTGGAAACTGCCGATCGCCCGGCCGAACTGGAATCGCGTGCGGGCGTAGTCCACGGCCAGCTGCATGGCGCGGTACGTGCCGCCGGCCTGCTCGCCGAGCATCGCCACGCCACCGGCCTCCAGCGCCGCGGCGAAAGACGCGGTGCCGGAACCGGGTTGCCCGACCCGCCGGGCCGGGGTGTCGGAGAACCGGACGCAGTACAGCTTGCGGGTCAGGTCGACGCCGGTCAACGGGACGGGTTCGAATCCGGCGGCGCCGCGGTTCACCGCGAACACCGACGGGCCCTCGGGTGCGGTGGCCAGCACGTAGAGGACGTCGGCGGCGCCGGCGTCGAGCACGTAGTTCTTCTCACCGCTCAGGTGCCAGTGTCCGGCGGACTCGGTGGCCACGGTGGCCGGCTGCTCCGGCAGCGTGGCCGAGGTGCCCTCGGCGAATGCCAGCGCCGTCACCGAAGTGCCTTGCGCGACCGCGGAAAGCACCTCGGCCTGCTCGTCGAGATCCCCGGTGGCCGCCAGCAGGGCCGGCGTCAGGACCGCCGTGGAGAAGAACGGTCCGCACAGCAGCGCGCGACCCATCTCCTCGCACACCGCGCCCATCTCCACCTGACCGGCCCCGGCGCCGTCGAACTGCTCGGGCACCGCCAAACCGAGCAGGCCCATCTCGGCGAGCTCGGCCCACATGGCCTCGTCGAATCCGGTGTCGGTGGCCATCACCTCGCGCACCTGCTCCTCGCCGGAGCGCTTCTGCATCAGTGCGGCCACGGCTTCCCGCAGGGCCTTGATCTCGCTGCTCATGAACTTGCCTCGGTTGTCGTCGGGGTGAACCGTTCGCTCAGGAATTCACACTGTCGGTCGAAGAAGTCCCGGGCCACCAGCGTCTTGGCGGCAATCTGGTCGAAGCCATGGAACGCGCCGTCCACCACCTCGATGTCGGCGGGCACGCCGGCCTCGGTGAGCCGCTGCGCGTAAGCGACGTCCTCGTCGTGGAACAGATCGAGGGTGCCGACGCCGATCCAGGTCGGCGGGAGGCCCGCGAGGTCGGTGCGACGTGCCGGTACCGCCTGGTCGCGGTCGGCGTCGCCGAGATAGGCGTCCCAGCCGAACGCGTTGCTGCGGTGGTCCCACAGCCGGAAGCCGGGATTGGTGCCCGCGGTGGACCGGTCGTCGAGCATCGGGTACACCAAAAGCTGTGCCACCGGCGCGATCTCGCCGCGATCGCGGGCCAGAAACGCCAGTTGCGCGGCGAGCCCGCCCCCGGCGCTGCCGCCGGCGATCACGATCCGGGTCGGATCGACCGCGGGCAGCGACGCCAGCCAGAGCAGCGTCGAGTAGCACTGTTCCAGCGCGTCGGGGTAGCGATGTTCGGGAGCCAGGCCGTACTCGGGGGCGGCCACGGTGATCCCGAGGCGCTGGGCGAACTTGCGGCACAACACATCGTCTTGGGCTGCGGTGCCGATCACATAGCCACCGCCGTGGATCCACAGCATGGCCGGGGCGCCCTGGACCACTGTGCTGGGCCGATGCAGGCGCACTTCGACGCCGGCGCTGGTGGTCAGCACGGTGACACCGCGGGCCGGAACCTTGCTCTGCATCCGCGAAGCCACCCGAAACAGCGGCAGGGTGGCGGCCCGAATCGGGGCCTTGGGGACCACCCGCGCGAGTTTGCGCAGCTCAGGATGGACGTGCTTGATGCTCATCGAACTGAGGGTACTGGCCAGATAGTTGACAGGTGTCAAGGGGGCCGAAATGCGGGCATACCTGGGCCGTCGACGGTTTACAGGCACCCCAGATCGTGTCACGAGCCGACACTTCGCGAAATTTGCTCACTTCTGCCCCAACCGGGGGGTACGACAGAGGTAGAGTCGCGCCATGACGGCAGGATCGCAGTCCCGGGCCCCCGAACCGACGCTGTGGTCGCGGGCCGAATCGCTGCTCCGCACGAGCCCCGCGGATTGCCTGCTGGCGGCGAGCTCGGCGGCCGCGCAACTGCCGGTGATCGGCAAGCACCTCGAGCAGCTCGGTGGCTACACGGCGATCAGCATGTGGGCGGGCCGGCATGCCCCGGAGATTCTCTCCTCGGCCACCAAGTCGTGGTTCACCCCGGGGATCGGGAAGATCCGGCAGGCCGACCGGGATCGGACGCACGCGGCGTCCGAGGCCGCGCTGCGGGGCATCGTGGGCGACGCCGATCTGGATATCGCCTGGCCCGCACCCGACCGCACGCCGCCGCTGCTGCGCGCCCACGAGCATCGCCGGCATCTGCACCGCTCGGCGGTGCGCTACGGCGAGGAACCGACCCAGCTGCTCGACGTGTGGCGGCGCCGGGACATGCCTACGGAACCGGCACCGGTGTTGATCTTCCTGCCCGGCGGCGCCTGGGTGCATGGCGGCCGGGCCCTGCAGGGTTATGCGCTGATGTCACACCTGGCGGAGTTGGGCTGGGTCTGCCTGTCGGTCGAGTACCGGGTGGCCCCCGGTCACCGGTGGCCACAGCACATCCGCGATGTGAAGACCGCGATCGCGTGGGCGCGGGCCAACGTGGACCGGTTCGGCGGCGACCGCGATTTCGTCGCCGTCGCCGGCTGCTCGGCCGGCGGACACCTGGCGGCGCTGGCCGGCCTCACCGCCGGCGACCCCGACTATCAGGCGCACCTGCCGGCGGGTTCGGACACCGCCGTGGACGCGGTGATCGGCGTCTACGGTCGCTACTGCTGGGAGGACCGCTCGACCGTCGAACGGCAACGGTTCGTCGACTTCCTCGAACGCGTCGTGGTCAACCAGCGCCTGGACCGCGACCCCGAGGTGTTCCGCAACGCCTCCCCGATCGCCCGGGTGCACGCCGAGGCGCCGCCGTTCCTGGTGCTGCACGGCAGCGGCGACACCATCATCCCCGTCGAGCAGGCCCGCGACTTCGTCACCCGGCTGCGGAACGTCTCGCGCGCGCCCGTCGGGTATCTGGAACTGCCCGGCGCCGGGCACGGCTTCGACCTCACCGACGGCGCCCGCACCGGCGCGGCCGCGACGGCAATCGGGTTGTTTCTCAACCAGATTCACCGAACTCGCGCGGCAATGCAGACCAAACAGGCCATCTGAGCCGGTCCCGCTTGTAGGGTTTCGGCAGGGGACCGAAGCGGCAAGGGGCGGCAATGAAGAGACTCACCGGTTGGGACGCATTCCTGCTGTACTCCGAGGCGCCCAATGTGCACATGCACACGCTGAAGATCGCGATCGTCGACATCAGCGCGACGGGCGACCGCACGTTCGGGGTCGACGAGTTCCGTCAGGTCATTCACAGCCGTCTGCACAAGCTCGAACCGCTGCGCTATCAACTCGTCGACATCCCGTTCAAGTTCCACCACCCGATGTGGCGCGAGCACGTCGAGGTGGACCTGAACTATCACGTCCGGCCGTGGTCGCTACCCGCGCCGGGCGGACGTCGCGAACTCGACGACGCGATCGCCGAGATCGCCGGCACCCCGCTGGACCGCAGCCGCCCGCTGTGGGAGATGTACTACGTCGAGGGTCTGGAAGGCGGGCGCATCGCCGTCGTCAACAAGATCCATCACGCGCTGGCCGACGGGGTCGCGGCCGCCAACCTGCTGGCCCGCGGCATGGACCTGCAGGCGGCGCCCGACGCCGAGGACCGGGTCTACGAGACCGACCCGGCGCCGACCAGATCCACCTTGGTGCGCACCGCCTTCCGGGATCACTTCCGTTCGATGGCGCGGGTGCCGTCGACCGTCGCCTACACCGTGGCCGGGATCAACCGGGTGCGGCGCAGCACCCGCAAGTTGGCCCCGGACCTGACCCGGCCGTTCACCCCGCCGCCGAGCTTCATGAACCATGTGCTGACCCCCGAACGTCGATTTGCGACGGCCTCGCTGTCGCTGGCCGACGTCAAGGAGACCAAGGCACAACTTGGTGTGTCGATCAACGACCTGGTGCTGGCGCTGTCCGCCGGTGCGCTGCGCAAGCTGTCGCTGCACTACGACGGGCATGCCGACAGTCCGCTGCTGGCGTCGGTTCCGGTGAGCTTCGACTTCTCCTCCGAGCGGATCTCGGGCAACTACTTCACCGGCGTGATGATGCCGCTGCCGATCCACCTCGAGGACCCGCTGCAGCGGGTGCAGCAGGCCCACGACGATGCCATCCTGGCCAAGGAGAGCAATCACCTGATCGGGCCCGAACTGGTGAGCCGGTGGTCGAACTACATGCCCCCCGCGGGGATGGAGGCGCTGTTCCGGAGGCTGTCGAAGTTCGAGGGTCAGAACAAGATCCTCAACCTCAACATCTCCAACGTGCCGGGACCGACGGAGCGTGGCCGGGTGGGCGGTGCGCTGGTGACCGAGCTCTACAGCGTCGGGCCGATCACCGCCGCCAGCGGTGTCAACATCACCGTGTGGAGTTATGTCGATCAGCTCAACATCTCGGTGCTCACCGACCACGACTCCGTGGACGACGCCCACGAGGTGACCTCGGCGATGGTGCAGGAACTGATCGAAATCCGCCGCGCCGCCGGTCTTTCCGAGGAGCTGACGACCGTCGAGAACGCGCTGGCGCAGGTCGGTTAGTCGCCGGCGTCGGCCGGCTTTCGGGCGTCCACCCAGGACAGGAACCGCTCGATGGCCTGCGCGGTGTAGTGGCCCCGCGGGGAGCCGAAGATGTCAAAGGCGTGCTGTGCGTGCGGAATTTCGGCGTAGGCGACGACGTCGGCGGACACCTTGCGCAACGCGTCGACGAATTCGCGGGCCTCCGGCACCGGGATGAGCGAGTCGTTGACGCCGTGTAGCACGAAAAACGGTGGCGCGTCGGGCCGTATCCGCTCGATGGGCGAGGCGTCGAGGTACACCTGCCGATGCGTCCTGGGGTCCAGCTTGGTCACCAGCAGCCGCAGGAAGCCGACGAACTCGCGACGCCCCGGGCCGTCGTCGCTGTACCAGTCGTAGCGTCCGTAGACCGGGACCGCGGCGACCACGGAGGTGTCGGCGTCCTCGAAGCCGGGCTGGAATTCGGGGTCGTTCGGCGTCAACGCCGCGAGCGCGGTCAGATGCCCGCCCGCCGAGCCGCCCGTGATCGCGACGAAGTCGGGGTCGCCGCCGTAGTCGGCGATGTTCTCCTTGATCCAGGCCAGCGCGCGCTTGACGTCGACGATGTGGTCGGGCCAGGTGTTGCGCGGGCTGACCCGGTAGGCGATCGACACGCAGATCCAGCCCCGCTCGGCCAAGTGGCTCAGCAGCGGATAGGCCTGCGGCCGGCGCATCCCGATCGACCACGCGCCACCGGGCACCTGCAGCAGCACCGGGGCCTTGCCGTCCTTCGGCAGGTCGGCGCGGCGCCAGATGTCGGCGAGATTTGCCCCGCCGTGCGGCCCGTAACGGACCGTGGAGGTCTTCTGGACGTAGCGTCGCCGTGACCACCCCGTCGAGAACACGCCGGCGCGGCGGCGGGCCTGCGCGGCGGGGTCCGAGGTCGACGCCAGTTCCCGGTAGTCGGGGCCGAGTGTTTCGCGCAGGCCGGCCTCGAAATACGGTTCCGAGCGCACATTGCGGCGGGCGATGAGCACCAGCAACGCCCAGCCGATCGCATGCAGCGCCAACGCAATTCGGCCCTTGCCGCCGCGGAAGTCGCCACGCAGACCGCGGCGCAGCGCGTCGAGCACCGAACCGCCCAGGTACAGCGGTGCCAGCTCGCTGGTGGGCCAGCCCAGGAAGAACGCCGGGATGGAGCTGTAGCCCTGCCGGCCCAGCGGACGCACCCCGTTGGCGGCGTTGGCGAGTTCGGCCGCGGCGCGCAGCAGGGTTCGGTCGGATCTGCGCATGCTCAGCCGATCACCGGCAGCCGACGCTCGTCGGCCAACTGGTCCAGCGCGCGTTGCATGACGCGGCGGACGTGCGCGTCGACCTCGTCGATGTCGGGGTCCTCGCCGAACTCGGCGACGATGTCGATGGGCTCGAGCACCTGCTGGACGATCTTGGTCGGCAGCGGGACGTTCACCGGGACCACCGCCGAAAGACCGAACGGGAAACCGAACGACAGCGGCAGGATCTTCGCGCGGAACATCTTGTCCAACCGCAGCAGCTTGGCCAATTCGGTTCCGCGGGAAAGGAACAGCTGACTTTCCTGTCCACCGATACCGACTGTCGGAACAATCGGCACCCCGGCGTTGAGCGCGGCCGTGATGTAGCCGGTGCGTCCACCGAAGTCGATCTTGTTGCGCTCCGAACTGGGCCGATAGACGTCGTAGTCGCCGCCGGGGAAGACCACCACGACCCCGCCGGAGCGCAGTGCCTCGTCGGCGTTCTCGTGGTTGGCCTTGATGAAGCCGGTCCTGCGGAAGAAGTTCGCCGTCGGCCCGGTGAACACCAGGTCGAAGGTGAGCGTGTAAACCGGTCGGCCGTAACCGAAGTGGTCGTAGAACCCCGCCGCGAACACCGGCACGTCCATCGCGAAGATGCCGCCGGAGTGGTTGGACACCACCAACGCGCCGCCGGGCGGGAACTTCTCCAGGCCGCGGACCTCGGAGCGGTGATAGAGCTTGAGGAACGGTCTCAGCACGCCCATCACCTGCTCGGTGAGGGTGGGATCGAATTTGGTGATTTCCCCGGCGAGGATCTCGTTGTCGTCGATGTCGGTCGGGCTCACCGGGTCCCCCTGGGGCGGAATTGGAACGTGTTCTAGTTACGATGCTACCCGGCCGGGCGGTCGAGTTCGACGGGTCCTCACCCGATGGCCTTACTGTAGGGGTTTACGATGTCGGGCGTGAGCGACGAATCAACCGAACCCGCAGTCCTGGTCGAACAGCGTGACCGGATTCTGGTCATCACCATCAACCGTCCCAAGGCCAAGAACGCCGTGAACCTCGCCGTCAGCCAGGGGCTGGCCGATGCGATGGACCGACTCGACGAGGACCCCGGGCTGTCGGTGGGTGTGCTCACCGGTGCCGGCGGGTCGTTCTGTGCGGGCATGGACCTCAAGGCCTTCGCCCGCGGCGAGCGCTGCGATATCGAGGGCCGCGGACTCGGCTTCACCCAGGCCCCGCCCGCCAAACCGCTGATCGCCGCGGTCGAGGGCTACGCGCTGGCCGGTGGTACCGAGGTGGCACTGGCCACCGACCTGATCGTCGCGGCGCGCGATTCCGCCTTCGGCATCCCCGAGGTCAAGCGCGGCCTGGTGGCCGGCGGCGGCGGTCTGCTGCGGCTGCCGCAGCGCATCCCGTATGCCGTCGCGATGGAACTCGCGCTCACCGGCGACAACCTGTCCGCCGAGCGCGCCCACGAGCTGGGGCTGGTCAGCGTGCTGGCCGAACCGGGCGGGGCGCTCGACGCCGCGATCGCGTTGGCCGAGAAGATCACCGCCAACGGTCCGCTGGCCGTCGCGGCGACGAAGAAGATCATCGTCGAGGCGCGGTACTGGGGCCCCGAGGAACAGTGGACCGAGCAGATGAAGATCCTCGCCCCGGTGTTCATGTCCAAGGACGCCCAGGAGGGCGCGATCGCGTTCGCCGAGAAGCGCGCCCCTCAGTGGACCGGCACCTGAGCGACGCAACTACGCGTCGGAAATCCGCTTGACCTCAACCCCGGTTCAGGCGCGACGATGGGCGTCATGGTTACCCAGACGCTCCAGCCGCAACGGCGGCGCGACGGGCTCGACGTCGGTGCCTACCTCGCGCGGGTCGGCTACCGGGAGGCCAGGGACCCCACCCTGGCGACCCTGCGCGGGTTGGTCACGGCGCACCTGACACGCATCCCGTTCGAGAACCTCGACCCGATGATGGGGTCACCGGTTTTCGACCTCAGCGCCGCAGCCCTGTCGGCGAAGCTGGTGCAGCGCCGCCGCGGCGGGTACTGCTTCGAGCAGAACTCACTGCTGCGGTACGCGCTCGAGGCCCTCGGCTACGCGGTCGAGACGCTGACCGCGCGGGTGGTCTGGATGAATCCGGCCGGGCTCGATGCCCCGCCCGCCCCGCTGACACACCAACTGCTGGTCGTCCGGATGCCGGGGGACGCCCGGCGCTACCTCGTCGACGTCGGATTCGGGGGCCAGACGCTGACCGCGCCGATCGAATTTGTCCCCGGCGTGGTGGCCCAGACCCCGAACGAGCCGTACCGGATCGGCGTCCGAGGCGACGAGTACTTCCTGGAGACCTTGATCGGCGACACTTGGAAGCCGCTGTACATCTTCGCCGACGTCCCACGGCCGGACATCGACCTGCAGGTCGGAAGTTGGTACGTCTCAACGCATCCGGATTCGATATTCGTGACCGGGCTGAGCGCGTCGATGATCATCGACGGTGCGCGCTGGAATCTGCGCGGCCGCCACCTCGCGGTGCACCGGCCCGGCGAGGCCAGCGAACGGATCCGATTCGAGACCGCCTCGCAGGTGCTACTCACCTTGATGAACACCTTCGGCCTCGATGTCGGAGGCATCGGCGACGTGCACGCCCGGGTCACCGAGGTGCTCGACAACTGAGGGTTGTGCCTAACGTGCCCAGGTCAGCGCGTCCCACAGCGGACCGTCGCCGCCGTCGGCCGCGGCCAGCGCCCGTCGGCCGAGGTGCCGCGCGTGCTGCCCGGTGCTGCCGAACTCGCCGATCCAGGCGTGCGCCCGAAAGGTGGCCGACCACAGCTGATGCTCGATCGTCACCCCGATCGCGCCGTGCAACTGATGTGCCGTGGTGGTGACGGCGGGAACCACGCGCCCAAGGACCACCTTGGCCACCGTCACCGCGTAGTCGGCCTGGGCGCTGGAAAAGCCGTGGTCGGCGGCCGCGGCGACCGCGAGAGTGGTTGCCGCCCGGGCACGTTCGACCTCGCCGGCCAGCCGGGCCAGCGCATGCTGGACGGCCTGGAACTTGCTCAGCGGGCGGCCGAACTGGACGCGCTCGCGGGTGTGGGCAACCGACATCTCGGCGGCGGCGTCCAACGCACCGATCACCTGCACGCAGCGGGCCCAGGCGCCCCGGCGCAGCAGTTCCGCGCCCACGTCGAATCCCACCTCGACGGCGTCGGCGACCGGACCGAACCGCACCGTGTCGCGGGGTTCACCGGCGAGGTTGCGGCCCTCGGTGATCTCCAGGTCCTCGGGTCGGGCCACCGACACGCGCCACCCGTCGCCGGTGCGGACGGCCAGCACCACCGCCGCGCAGGCGCGCGTCCACGGCACGTCGCGCGCCGTGCCGTCGGCGTCGCCGAGCGCGACGGTCAGCGGTCCGGAATCCGGCAGCGCCAGCCCGGCGGTGCCGGCCAACCAGCCCGCCAACAGATCGGTTTCGGCCACCGGGACCGCGACGGCATGGCGGGCCAACCCGCGCAACACGACGGCGGCCTCCGTGGGGCCCGCCCCCAGCTCGGCGGTGCCGGTGAGCCGGCTCAAGCCGGTGTCCTCGAGGGCCTGCCAGGCGTCGACGTCGAACGTCTCGGGCAGGCTTCGCTGCCCGATCCGGGCCTCGAAGGATCGGCGGCCGATGTCGTCGACCAGCTGCCGCAGTTCGGCCTGCTCGTCGGCGCCCGTCGACGCCGCGAAGACGCCGCCGGCCAACGCGTCGCTCATCGGTGCCCTCCGCTCTTCGCGCAAGCGCTCATCGCAACCCCATGCCCTTAGCAACGACACCGCGCAGCACCTCGTTGGTCCCGCCGCGCAGCGTCACCATCGGCGAATGCACCCGGGCGATGTCGAGCATCCGCTGCAGACGGGCGTACAGGTCCGACGCGGGGTCCACGTAGTCGAGCAGGTCCGCGACCAACGCCACCGAATCCTGCTCGAAGCGGGTCCCCAGATCCTTGACCAACGCCGCCTGGTTGGCCGCCGATTCGCCAGCGGTCAGCGCGCGGGCCACCGACACCGAGAGCTGACGCAGCGAGACCAGGCGGGCGATCAGATCGCCGACGGCGGCCGCGGTGGCGTCATCCTGGCTTCGGTCCACCAGCGCGTGGATCGCCGCCAGGATCACCGTGACGGTCGAGAGCACGCGCTCGGGTCCGCTGCGCTCGAACGACAATTCGGCGGTCACCTGATGCCAACCGTTACCGATCTCACCGAGCACATCGGCGTCGGCGACGAAGACGTCGGTGAAGATGGTCTCGTTGAAGTGGTGCTCACCGTCCATCGACACGATGGGATCGATGTGCACCCCGGCCGCATCGGTGGGCACCAGGAACTGGCTGAACCCCGCGTGCCGGTGGTCGGGGTCGGGTGCGCTGGTGCGCGCCAGCACCACCACCTGATGGGCCAGATGCGCACCGCTGGTCCAGACCTTGCGCCCGTTGAGCACCCAGCCGCCGTCGGCGCGGGTGGCCCGGGTGGCCGCGGCGGCCAGGTCCGACCCGGACTGCGGTTCACTCATCCCGATGGCCGAGAAGAACCGGCCGGCGGCGATGCGGGGGAGGATGCGGCGGCGCTGCTCCTCGTTGCCGTAGGCCATCAGGCCCGGCGCCACCTGCCGGTCGGCGATCCAGTGCGCGGCCACCGGGGCGCCCGCCACCAGCAGTTCCTCGGTCACCACGTAGCGATGCAGATGGCCCAGCCCGCGCCCGCCGTACTCGGGCGGAATCGTCAGGCCCAGGAATCCGGCAGCGCCGAGGCGGGCGCTGAACCCCTCGTCCCACTGCGACAGCCAGGTGTCCACCCCGGGTTGCCAGCCGAACTCGGCGCGGTCTGCGGTCAGGAACTCGCGGACCGCGGCGCGCAGCACGGCCAGTTCGGGCTCGTTGGCGCAGAGTGCGTCGAAGCTGCTCATGCCCTGCTCTCGTGTCATCCCGTGAATGCGGCACCCCATGATCGCACGGGCGGGACATCCGGAATCGTGGTGTCGGCGGCCGGGTTCGCGGACCATACTCAGATGCTGTGAGCGCAGCACCAATGGACTGGATGAGGGGGAGACATTTGATGGCGACGGTCTACTACACCGCGTCGAGCATGGACGGATTCATCGTCGACCCCGACGACAGCCTGGACTGGCTGACCTCCCGAAACATCCAGCAGGACGGACCTTTTGGTTACGACGAGTTCATCGCATCGATCGGCGCCCTGGTGATGGGTTCGGCCACCTACGAGTGGATCGTCCGCAACCAACCCGGCGAGTGGATGTACACCCAGCCGACGTGGCTGCTGACGCATCGCCCCGAGATCGTCGAGGCCGGGCACCCGGTGCAGACCTTCACCGGTGCGGTGACCGACCTGCACCCGAGGCTGGTCGAGGCGGCCGCGGGCAAGGACGTCTGGGTGGTCGGCGGGGGCGACGTCGCCGCGCAGTTCGTCGCCGCCGGCCTGGTGGACGAGATGATCGTCAGCTATGCGCCGTGCAGCCTGGGCGCCGGTGCGAGGGTGCTGCCGCTGCGCTCGGAATGGGCGCTGGTGGACTCGGCGATCAACGGTGACTTCGTGTGCGCGCGCTGGCGCCGGACGACGTGATCCCTAGCACCACTAGCTGGGTGTTGTGATGTGGGTATAATTGGAGAACCATGTTCTTCATTTACGAAAACGCCGCTCTGGGGCGGTCACGATGAGTATCTCGCTGCTGCTGGAGATGGCGCTGTCGGGAGACCCCGAGCGGATTGCCGTGGTCTCCGACGATACTCGGCTGACCACCCAGGAATTGTCCGACCTCGCCGACGGTGGCGCCGGGGTCATCGCCGCCACCGGCGCCGAGCACGTGGTCTACGTCGGCACCGGCGGTCTGCTGCTGCCGCTGCTGCTGTTCTCCTCGGCGCGCGCGGCGCGGACCTTCACCCCGATCAACTATCGACTCTCGGCCGAGGGCATCCAGGCGCTCATCGAGCGACTGCCCAAGCCGCTGGTGATCGTCGACGAGCGCTACCGGGACATGGTGGGCGAGGCCGCGGTGGCGGTCCTGGAGTCCGCCGAATTCCTGCAGGCGGCCAAGTCGGCCGAGGCGGTGGCCGAATTCGCCGACCCCGACGACGTCGGCGTGGTGCTGTTCACGTCCGGGACCACCTCGGCGCCCAAGGCCGTCGAACTCTCACACAACAACCTGACGTCCTACATCACCGGCACCGTGGAATTCGGTGCCGCCGAACCGGACGACGCCGCGCTGATCTGCGTGCCGCCCTATCACATCGCCGGGGTTTCGGCCGCGCTGTCGAATCTGTACGCCGGCCGAAAAATGGTGTACCTGCCCAACTTCGACGCCGCCGAATGGGTGCGGCTGGTCGGCGACGAGGGCGTCACCTCGGCGACCGTGGTGCCGACCATGCTGGACCGCATCGTCACCGTGCTGGAAACCGGGCAGCATCCGCTGCCCAGCCTCCGCACGCTGGCCTACGGCGGCTCCAAGGTGGGGCTGCCGCTGGTGCGCCGGGCGCTCGGACTGCTGCCGCACGTCGGCTTCGTCAACGCCTACGGGCTGACCGAGACCTCATCGACCATCGCGGTGCTGACGCCCGACGATCACCGCGCGGCGCACGGCAGCGCCGAGGACGCCGTGGCCAAACGGCTCGGTTCGGTGGGCCAGCCGGTCCCCGGCATCGAGGTGCAGATCCGCGCCGAGGACGGCACGGTGCTCGGACCCGGTGAACCCGGCGAACTGTACGTCCGCGGCGAGCAGGTCTCGGGCAAGTACACCGGCATCGGCTCGGTGCTCGACGACGAGGGCTGGTTCCCCACCAAGGACATCGCCACCCTGGACGACGAGGGCTACCTGTTCATCACGGGCCGCTCCGACGACACCATCATCCGCGGCGGCGAGAACATCGCCCCCGCCGAACTCGAGGACGTCCTGATCGAACATCCCGACGTCCGCGAGGTCGCCGTCGTCGGCGTCGAGGACCCGCAGTGGGGCCAGGCCATCGTGGCCGTGGTGGTTCCGGCTGTCGGGGTCGATCCGGACCCCGAGGAACTGCGCTCCCACGTCCGCAAGCACCTGCGCGGTTCGCGCACGCCGGACCGGGTGGTCTTCCGGGATGAGTTGCCCACCAACGCCACTGGAAAGCTGTTGCGGCGAGAGATCGTCGCCAGTCTCAACGACACCGCCACACAAACATAGGGGTAGCACAAATGGTGAAGAACGGAACCCGCCTGCAGAGCCAGGTGGACGACACCCAGGTCATTGTCGTGAAGACCTCCGACGCGCTGGACGAGCTGCGCTGCGGCGGTGCGCCGATGGTCGCGCTCGATGCCGAGAAGTCCAGCGCGGCAATCGATCCGGAGTTCTCCGAGGGCACCGCGATGGGTAAGCGCTACGTCGACGACGGTGGTGCCGAGGTGCTGGTGACGAAGGCCGGCCAGGGCACGCTGTCCATCGGGACCACGCCGCTGAGCCTCAAGGAGGCCAAGCCGCTGCCCGCCAGCGACTGACACGACCAAAAAGCACCGCCCCGGACTCCAGTCCGGGGCGGTGCTTTTACGTCTGCGAAGAGCTAGGCGACCTCGATCACCATCGCCGCGCCCATGCCGCCGCCCGCGCACATCGACAGCACGCCGATGCCGCCGCCGCGGCGACGCAGCTCATAGATGGCCGAGGTGACCATCCGGGCGCCGGTAGCCGCGATCGGGTGGCCGAGGCTGATGCCCGAGCCGTACACGTTGACCCGGTCCTCGTCGAGGCCGAGCTGCCGGGTGCACGCCACGGCTTGGGCGGCGAAGGCCTCGTTGATCTCGAACAGCGTGACGTCGGAGAGCTTCAGGCCCGCGAGGTCCAGTGCCTTCGGGATGGCGTAGATCGGTCCGCTGCCGGTGCGCTTGGGCGGCACCCCGACCTGCGACCACGAGAGAATGTTGGCCAGCACCTCCTGCGTGGTGTTCGGTGCGGCCAGCGCCACGACGGCCGCACCGTCGTTGGTGCCCGAGGAGTTGCCCGCGGTGACCGAAAAGCCCTCGATCTCCGGGTGCAGCACCTTCAGGCCCGCCAGCGACTCCGCCGAGGAGTTGCGGCGCGGGTGCTCGTCCACGGCGAAGGTGAGGGTGGAACCGTCCTGCTGCGGCACCTCGATGGGCACGATCTCGTCGACGAAGGATCCGGCGTCGATGGCCTTGACCGCGCGTTGGTGGCTGCGCAGCGCCCAGGCGTCCTGATCCTCGCGGGTCAGGCCGTACTCGACGGCACAGTTGTGCGCGACGGTGATCGACATGTCGTAGGGCGGCGCGTCCGGGGTGTCGACGGGGTTGGCCATCGGGGCCCACCGCTCGAAATCGCCGGCCTCCTTGCCGGAGGTGAACGCCTTGCGCTTGAGGAACTGCGGCATGTTCGACATGGACTCCATGCCGCCGGCCAGGATCGCGGTGCTCATCCCGGCGGCGATCTGACCCGCGCCGAAGGCGATGGCGGTCAGGCCCGAGGCGCACTGTCGGTTCACCGCGGCGCCGGGCAGATCCTCGAAGCCCAGGTCCACCGCGATGTAGCGGGCGCTGTCGCCACCGCCCTGCAGGCTTTCGGCCAGCACCAGGTCGTCGAAGTCCGTGGCGGCCAGGCCGGAGCGTTGGACCGCGGCGGCCACGATGGGCTTGGCGACCTCGATGGGTTGCATGTTGGCCAGGGTGCCCTTGCGGGCGGTGCCGAGGGCACTGCGGGCTGCCGCGATGATGGCGGCCTTGCTGCTTGCAGTCATGAGTTCTCCGAGATCCGAGGTTGCCGAGAAGAGGCTTCTAGTTTACAGAGAACGATATTACCGTAACGGCGACCGCCACCGACCGCCGAGCAGGCCCCTGCAAGCGGGGGACCCCCGCAAACTTCCCCATTTCGAGGCCGAAATGGGGAAGTTTGCGTCTGCTCGCGGCAATAACGGGGCTAGTCCTCCGGGGTGTACCCGAACGGCAGCAGCACGCTCTTGGACTCGCAGTACCCCGCGATGCCCTCCGTTCCGCACTCGCGGCCGATGCCGGAGTTCTTGTACCCGCCGAACGGGGCGCTGGCATCGAAGGCATACATGTTGATGCCGTAGGTGCCGGTGCGGATCTGCTTGGCGATCTCCAGCGCCTTGGCGTTGTCGGTGGTGTACACCGAGCCCGCCAGGCCGTAGACCGAGTCGTTGGCGATGCGCACCGCGTCGGCCTCGTCCTCGTAGGGGATCACGACGAGCACGGGCCCGAAGATCTCCTCCTGGGCGATGGTCATCGAGTTGTCGACATCGGCGAACACCGTGGGCTGTACGAACCAGCCGCTGTCCAGGCCCTCGGGCCGGCCACCGCCGGCGACCACCCGGGCACCTTCCTCGATGCCCTTCTTGATGTAGCCCTCGACGCGCTCGCGCTGCTTCTCGCTGATCAGGGGCCCGATCATCGCCGAGGGGTCGTCGGGCAGACCGGCCGGCATGGCCGCCGCGCTGTTGGCGATCTTCTCGACGATCTCGTCGTAGCGCGATCTCGGTGCCAGGATGCGGGTCTGACCCACGCAGGCCTGTCCGGTGTTCATCAGGCCGGAGAACAGCAGCATCGGCAGCGTGGAGTCCAGGTCGGCGTCCTCCAGGATGATGGCCGCGGACTTGCCGCCCAACTCCAGGGTGCAGGGCTTGAGCTTCTCGGCGGCGATCTTGCCGATCTCCTTGCCGACCGCGCTGGATCCGGTGAAGGTGAACTTGTCGATCTCGGGGTTGTCGGTCAGCGCGCGGCCGGTCTCGACGCCACCGGGCACCACCGAAAGCACGCCCTCGGGCAGGCCGGCCTGGGCGAAGACCTCCGCCATCAGGTTGGTGGTCAGCGGGGTCTCGGCGGCGGGCTTGAGCACAATCGTGCAGCCGGCCAGCAAGGCCGGGCCGATCTTGTTGGCCGCCAGGAAGAACGGCACGTTCCAGGCGACGACAGCGCCGACCACCCCGATCGGCTCCTTGAGCACCAACGACTGGCCGTAGGCGCCGTCGCGGATGTCCTGCCAGCTGAACTTGTCGGCCGCCGAGGCGTAGAACTGCAGCGTCGACATGGCCGCGCCGTACTGCATCATGTCGACGATGGTCTGCGGCTGGCCGGTCTCGAGCTTGAGCAGCGCCTTGAACTCGTCGGCGCGTTCCTCGATCAGTGCCGTCGCCTTGGCGATGACGGCCTCGCGTTCCTTGGGGGTCAGCCGGGGCCAGGGGCCCTCGTCGAACGCCTTGCGGGCCGCGGCGAAGGCCGCATCCACGTCGGCCTTGACGGCCAGCGGAACCTGGCCGATTTTTTCGCCGGTGGCCGGCGAGAACACCTCGATGACGTCGGAGGACGACGGGTCGACCCATTGCCCGCCGATGAACAGCTTGTCGTACTCGGTCTTGAGGGCGGTGCCCGCAGTCTGTGTCATAGCGCACAGAATACCCACTCGCGCGGGCGGCACGAGAACCTGTTTCAGTCCGGGGCGTGCTGCGGCCGGAGCACGAGGACCAGGTTGCTCACCAGAAACTCCCGTAACCCCGGAACCGAGGTCATCCACCAGGCCCATCGCGGGTGGTAGCGCGGGAATGCGGCGATCAACGCACCGGTGCTGCGGGCCCAGTCCAGACCGGCGGCGGCCGACACCGCGAACAGCGACGAACCGTAGTAATTCTTCGGCGGGTGGCCGTGTTTGCGGGTGTAGCGCGCGGCGGCCCGGGCCCCGCCGAGATAGTGCGTCACACCCATCTCGTGGCCACCGAACGGCCCCAGCCACACGGTGTAGGACAGGATCGCCAACCCGCCGGGTCGCGTGACCCGCAGCATCTCGCGGCCCAGCAGCCAGGGTTCGGGCACATGCTCGGCGACGTTGGAGGACAGGCAGATGTCGACGCTGCCGTCCGCGAACGGCAGCGCCATCCCGGAGGCCCGCACGAACGCCCCGCCGGCGCGTTCGAGGGTGGGCGCGGCGTGCATCTCCCGCGGATCCGGTTCCACGCCCACATAGTTCATCCCGCGGGCGGCGAACGCGTCGGCGAAGTAACCCGGGCCGCCACCCACGTCGAGCACCGTGGCACCGGCGGGTTGCCGACCGGCGGCCGTCCACAGGTCGACGACCATGGCGGCGGTGTCCCGGGCCAGCGCGCCGTAGAAGCGCGCGGGCTCGGTCTGCTCGAAGCGGAACTCACTGAGCAGTCGTACCGACCGGGCCAACGTCGCCCGGCGGGCATACAGGTCGGTGATGGGCACCGGCCAACCCTACGCAGGCTGATCGCGCCGGTCAGTGCGGCAGTTACCCTGACAGGGATGTCTGACCAGCCCGTCCGCTCAGTGCTCATGCTGTGCTGGCGCGATACCGGCCACCCGCAGGGCGGCGGTAGCGAAACGTACCTGCAGCGGATCGGCGCCCAACTGGCCGAAGCCGGCATCGCGGTGACCCTGCGCACGGCCCGTTACCCGGGCGCTCCGCGGCGCGGCGTGATCGACGGCGTGCAGATCAGCCGCGGCGGCGGCGCGTATTCGGTGTACATCTGGGCCGGGCTGGCGATGGTGCTGGCGCGACTCGGGCTGGGCCCGCTGCGCCGGGCCCGCCCGGACGTGGTGATCGACACCCAGAACGGGGTGCCGTTCCTGGCCCGGTTGGCCTACGGGCGACGCGCGGTGGTGCTGGTGCACCACTGTCATCGCGATCAGTGGCCGGTCGCCGGACGCTGGACCGGCGGGTTCGGCTGGTTCGTCGAATCCAAGCTCTCGCCGTGGCTGCACCGCGACAACCAGTACGTCACGGTGTCGTTGCCCTCGATGCGGGATCTGGCCGAACTCGGTGTCGGTCAGCACCGGATCGCGGTGGTGCGCAACGGACTTGACGACGCTCCCGAATCCACCCTGGCGCGCCCGCGCTCGGCGGCCCCGCGCGTGGTGGTGTTGTCCCGACTGGTGCCGCACAAGCAGATCGAGGACGCACTCGACGCCGTGGCCGCCTTGCGGCCGCGGATTCCGGGCCTGCATCTCGACGTCATCGGCGGCGGCTGGTGGCAGCGCCGCCTGGTCGACCACGCGGCCGCGCTCGGCATCTCCGATGCGGTGACCTTCCACGGTCACGTCGACGAGATGGTGAAACACCAAGTGGTGCAACGTGCCTGGGTGCATGTGCTGCCGTCGCGCAAGGAGGGTTGGGGGCTGGCGGTGCTGGAGGCCGCCCAGCACGGCGTGCCCACGGTCGGCTACCGGTCCTCGGGTGGGCTCACCGACTCGATCGTCGACGGCGTCACCGGGATCCTGGTCGACGACCGCCACGATTTGATCGACCGGCTCGAGCAGTTGCTCAGCGATCCGGTGCTGCGCGACGAGTTGGGCCGCAAGGCGCAGGCCCGCACCGGAGAGTTCTCGTGGCGGCAGAGCGCGGCCGCCATGCACGACGTGCTGGCTGCGGTGCAGTCCGGCCGGCGCGTCAGCGGCGTGATCTGAACCGGGCGGTCCCCACCGTCCCGATTGCACCGCCCAGCAGCACCGCCAACCAGATCAGGTGCGCGACGATCACCGCGGTCCGACCGGGGTGCGGTCGCGGCGTCGGCGCCGGGTCGACGCGGTAGAGGGTGAGCTCCGAATCGCCGTAGACCACCGGAAGCTGCTCCAAAGTTCTTGCCGCCAGGCCATTGTCGCCGCCGGCGCCGGATTCGACCACCACCCAGCCGACGCCCGCCCCGGCGAGCTCGTGCGGCGGGGCCCCGGTGAGCAGCAACTCCTGCACGGCCCGGGCGGTGCCGCCCTCACCCAGCACCGTCGCACCCGAGATCGTCAGGTCGCCGGTGGAGAAGACGTCGGCGTGCAGCCAGCGCGGCAACGGATCCAGCACCGGGGCCGCACCGGCCCAATCGAACTGCCGCATGGAGTCCGGCGGCAGCACCGCCACCGGACGGGGGTCGGCGTTGATCCGCTCCGCGACCGCGGTCCAGGCCGGCGGGTACTGCACCGGCCGGACCTGACCCCACCCGCCCCACGCCAGATCCGGTAGCACCGCGATCAATGCCACGCAGCACCCGGCCGCCGCGGCGGCCGGCTTGACGCGCCACCGCGCCAACGTCAGCACCGCCGCGGCCGCGGCCACCGCGTAACCGGGCAGGGCCAGCGCCACCCATTTCTGGCCGTCCCGCAGCACCCCGAGTCCGGGCACCGCCTCCGAGACCGCCTGCACCAGCGCCAACCCCGGACCGGTGGCCGCCAGCGCCGGCAGCACCACCGCGACGCCCGCCAGCACCAGCAGCGGCACCGCGGCGCCGCGGCGCAGCGCGACCGGCAACCCCAGCGCGACGACCGCCACCAGCACCGCGGTCGCCAGCACCGCGAAAAGCGTTGTGCGCGAGTCCGGTACCGCCTGCGCATTCCAGATACCACCCAGCCCGGCCAGGCTGACCAGCGTGCTCAGGCCCGGCTCGGCCCGGGCGGCGAACGCCGCGGTGCCCACGCCGCCGGCCTGATAGCCCGACAACGAATCGGACAGCAGCGCCGCGACCAACCAGGGCAGCGCGGCCGACAGACCGATCAGGGTCGCGCCCCCGGCGCCCAGCCAGCGCGGCGTACCGGCACCCGGCGCCGCGGCGGCGACCACCGCGACGACCACGGCCAGCAGCAGACCCGTCGGGGTGAGCCCGGCCAGCGCGATCCAGAACGCCAACGCCCACCAGCCCGGTGCGCCGGACCGCAGCCGCAGCATCGCCAGCGCCACCCACGGTAGGCAGCCGTAGCCGACCAGCAGACTCCAATGGCCTTGCAGCAACCGCTCGGCGACGTACGGGTTCCACACCGCCACCGTCGTCGCCACGAATTGGCCGGGCAGACCGGCCTCCGGAAGTATCGCGGCGGCCAACCGCGCGGCGCCGGTGCCGGCGGCCCACAACCCCGCGACCAACAACGCCTTGACCACCACGCCGCCGTCGAGCACCGACGAGGTCAGCGCGATCAGGAAGTCCTGCGGCAGCGCCCGCGGCGCGGCCTCGGACAGCCCGAGCGCGGCGTCGGACAGGTAGGACCGCGGCGTCGACACCGCATCGCGCAGCAGCAGATAACCCGGTCCCAGCAGGGGAGCGGTGATCAGCAACGCCAGCAGCAGCCCATACCCGGGCACCGCGAGCGAGGCGGCGCGGACCCTGGGCACCGGTGCGCCCACCAGGGTCACGTCCGGTCGGGCGGGCCCTGGTCCGGGTGCAGGTCCGGCCGCTGGGCCGGCAGCTTCTCGGTTTCGGCCTCCGCGGCCGGCATCGGGCCGGTGTCCTCGCCGCGGCGGCTGGCGAACCCACCGAAGAAGCCGCCCTCCTTGCCGTCGAGGCCCGGATCGATCAGTTCGGCCTCGGCGCGCAGGCTGAACGAGCCCAGCAGCGCGCCGGCCACCAGGGCGATCAGGCCCGCGGCGGTGAACGTGATCGGCAGGATCCGCGACCACAGGCCGATCTGGTCACGCTCGGTGCGGGCCGCTTCGACCTGCGCCTCGACGGTGTCCTCGTCGAAGCTCACCTTGTAGTCGGCGAGCGCCACCTCGGGCTCGAGGGCGTCCCGCGCGTAGTAGTGGTTGGCCCGCTCCTCGGCCTTGACGATGGTGCCGGAGACCGGATCCACCCAGAAGTTGCGCTGGGCCGCGTAGTACCGCGTCATCGTGACCGGGTCTTCGGGTTCGCCGGGCACGCCCCACTGCATGGCGCGGGCGGTCACCTCGGCGTCCTCGTCGTTGTCGTATAGCGAGGAGTACCGGATGGGCTTCACCAGCTTGCCGTCGGCGTCGTAGCCGACGTTCTGGGTGAACTTGTAGGTGGTCAGCCCGTTGACGTCTTCTTCGCCTTCGTAGTTGGCGTCGAACGGCTTCTGCGCGATCGGGTCGAAGAACGGGTAGGTCTTCTTCTCGGTGCTGAACGGGAAGCGGTAGGACAACCCCTCATGCGGCAGCGCGACGTTGGTCGGCGCCTTGGTGTCCTCCATCGAACGTGGCTTCTGCACCGACCCGCCCGGATGGGCGTCGTCGGAAACCGCCATCGCGGTGGACCGATTCACGGTGACGGTGTCGACCATGGCCAGCAGCAGGCCGGTGTCCTTCTGTTGGTCGGTCCGACGCACCGAAGTGCCGGCCTGCAACGTCACCACATCGGCGTTGGCCGGGGACTCGACGCTGATCTGCTGCTGGGACACCACCGGCACCCCCTGGTCGACGACGAACACCTCGCCGGCCAGCGATGCCGGATCCAGTGCCGTGCCGGTGCCGTCGCTGACCAGCGTGGCATCCAGATCCAGCGGAATCTTCTTGATCTTGCCCGCGGTGTACGTGGACAGCAGCAACGCCGCGACCAGCAGGGCAGCACCCAGCCCCAGCAGGCCGCACGCGGCGACACGCAACATGACTGCTCGGTTCAAGGCGCGCGTACCTTCCTTCCGGTCCGGGCAGCTGAGGCAAACCCGTTCGACCCTAACAGCAGACACTAGAGTGCCCACCAATTCCATCGCTCTACCCGGGGTTCGGCGAATCTCATCGCGGCGGTGCGGGCAGACTGGTTCGGGTGAACGAGGTATCCGGTCGGCACCCCGCGCCCGCGGAGGTCGGCGGCACGCGCAGCTTCCTGCCGGCCGTCGAGGGGTTGCGGGCCTGCGCCGCCATCGGGGTGGTGATCACCCACGTCGCGTTTCAGACCGCGCAGTCCGGCGGGATCACCGGGCGGCTCTGGGCGCGTTTCGATCTGGCGGTCGCGGTGTTCTTCGCGCTGTCCGGCTTTCTGCTGTGGCGGGGCCATGCCGCGGCGGCCCGCGACCTGCGGGACCGGCCCCCGACCGGGCATTATCTGCGGTCCCGCATCGTGCGCATCATGCCCGGCTACCTGCTGGCCGTCGTGATCATCCTGTTGTTCCTGCCCGACGCGATGGGCGCCAGTCCGACGGTGTGGCTGGCCAATCTGACGCTCACCCAGATCTATGTGCCGCTGACGCTGACCCCGGGACTGACCCAGA
Organism: Mycolicibacterium sp. MU0053; assembly: GCF_963378095.1. NCBI lineage: Bacteria > Bacillati > Actinomycetota > Actinomycetes > Mycobacteriales > Mycobacteriaceae > Mycobacterium > Mycobacterium burgundiense. The sequence goes on along the minus strand of NZ_OY726397.1, from coordinate 4,561,156 downwards.
TGTGGAGCCTGTCGGTCGAGGTCACCTTCTATCTGGCGCTGCCGCTGCTGGCCCTGCTGGCGCGGCGGTTGCCGGTACGGGCCCGGATTCCCGTCATCGCCGGGGTGGCGGCCGCCAGCCTGGCCTGGGGGTTGCTGCCGATCGACACCCCTGAGGGCGTCAACCCGTTGAACTGGCCGCCGGCCTATGCGTCGTGGTTCGCGGCCGGGATGCTGCTCGCGGAATGGACCGTGAGCCCGCCCGGCTGGATGCACCGGCTCGCGCAGCGCCGGGTCCTGATGGCGGGCATCGTGGTGGTGGCCTATCTGATCTCCGCCTCGCCGTTGGCCGGGCCGGAGGGGATGACCCCGGCCCGGCTGGACCAGTTCGTGGTGCGCACCGCGATGGGAGCGGTGATCGCCTGGGGCCTCCTGGCGCCGCTGGTGTTGGACCGGCCCGACACGCCGCACCGGTTCCTGGGCAGCCCGGTGATGGTGACGCTGGGCCGCTGGTCCTACGGGCTGTTCGTGTGGCACCTCGCGGCGCTGGCGATGGCCTTCCCGCTGGTGGGCAAGTTCGTGTTCAACGGCGCCATGCCGGTGGTGCTGCTGCTGACCCTGGTGTTCGGCATCGCGATGGCCGCCGTGAGCTATGCGCTGGTGGAGAACCCGTGTCGGCAGGCGCTGCGCAACTGGGAGTACCGCCGCGCCAATCCGGTTCCCCCGCTGGACAGTTCGGTCACCGACCAGCCGGAGCCTGTCGTCGCGAAATGACCTCGGCGCGCACCGCCGACCGGCGGGCCTTCCCGGCGTCGTCGCGCAGCGGATGGTCGACGAACTCCACGGTGCGCGGCACCTTGTGGGCCTCTAACCGCTGCCGCAGGTACTCGCGCAGCCCCTCGGCATCCGGTGCGGTGCCCGCCGCGAGTTGCACCAGGGCGTGCGGCACCTGCCCGAGGTCGTCGTGCGGGACGCCGACCACCAGGGCGCTCAACACCTCCGGGTGGGTGTTGAGCGCGTTCTCGATCTCGGCCGGATAGGTGTTCTTGCCACCGACGGTGAACATGTCGACGCGGCGGTCCGAGAGGTAGAGGTAGCCCTCGTCGTCGAAATAGCCGAGGTCGCCCAGGGAGTCCCAACCGTTTCGACTCTTGGCGGTCGCCCCGATGTAGCGGTAGGTGGGGCCGCTGCCCGGGTCCGGACGCAGATAGATCTCGCCGACTTCGCCGGGCGCGCATTCGTGACCCTCGTCGTCGAGGACCTTCATCTGGCCGGTCACCACCCGGCCGACCGAACCGCGGTGGGTCAGCCAGTCGGTGCCGGAGATGAACGTCAGGGCCTGTAATTCGGTGCCGCCGTAGAGTTCCCACACCGCCTCGGGTCCGACGAGGTCGATCCAGGCCTGTTTGATCGCCGGTGGGCACGGCGCGGCCAGATGCCACAGCCGCCGGATCGAGGACAGGTCGTAGGCGCCGGGATCGGTGCGGTACACCGCCAGCGCGCGCTGCATGATGGTGGGCACCGTCGCCATGAAGGTGACGCGGCTGTCGCCGCCGGCTTCGATCAACTTGGGGCGCCCGGTGCTGCCGCCGGAGGCCATCGCCTTCCACACCGGCGACACCGCCTCGGGCAACGGTTCGGCCGGCAGCGTCGGGTCGGGAGCGAAACCGGCTGGGACACTGTCCACTTGGCCGCGGGTCGTCGCGACCGACCAGCAGTGCGCGCTGCCGCAGGTCGAGGATCTCGGCCAGTTCGGCGTCCGGCAGCGCGGGGGTCAGCGGCTGCGGAACGGCGCCGAGCTTCCAACACGCGATGGCCGCCTGAATCCATTCGATCGAGTTCGGCAGCATGATCGTGACGTAATCGCCGGGGCCGACGCCCTTTTCGGCGTACGCGCGGGCCAGCCGGTTCGTCGAGGTGTCCAGCTCGGCGCGGCTGACGGTGACGCCCTGACACGTCAGCGCCGGGGCCTGGGGAGCGGCGCGCGCGAGCGCGGCGAGTTGGACGGGAATCGGGGGCGTGGTCATCGTGGTCATCAATACCCGCCCTGGGTGGCGAAGATCTTGCGGGGGTTGTCGACGAGCATGGCGTGGATCTGCGCCTCGGTGACGCCGCGTTCGCGCAACGCCGGCAGGACGTCGTTGTGGATGTGCAGATAGTGCCAGTTGGGCAGGGCCACCGGCAGCATCTCCTCGGGCAGCCAGTCGATGAAGCAGGAGGCGTCGTGGGAGAGCACCATCTTCTCGGCGTGGCCGCGTTCGCACATCCGGGCCACGGTGTCGACGCGCTCGGCGGTCGGCAGATAGACGTCGGCGCCAAAGCGGTCCATACCGATGTAGGACCCGGCTGCAATGAGTTCCTCGAGGTAGTCGAGGTCGGTGGTGTCCCCGCAGTGACCGATGACCACCCGGGTCAGGTCCACGCCCTCCTCGACGAAGACGCGCTGCTGATCGAGGCCGCGCCGGGTGGCGGCATGGGTGTGGGTGGAGATCGGCACCCCGGTCTCCCGGTGCGTCTGGGCCACGGCGCGCAGCACGCGTTCGACGTCGCGGGTCAGCCCCGGCTCGTCGGTGGCGCACTTGAGGATCGCGGCCTTGATGCCGGTGCCGGCGATGCCCTCGGTGATGTCCCGCAGGAACAGGTCGACCATCGGGTCCGGTCCGGGCAGTGCCGTGCCCGGGCCCTGGAAGTGGTAGTACATCGGGACGTCGTGGTAGGTGTACACGCCGGTCGCGACGACGATGTTGAGGTCGGTGGCCGCCGCGATCTGGGCGATCCGGGGGATGTAGCGGCCCAGGCCGATCACCGTCAGGTCGACGATGGTGTCCACCCCGCGCGCCTTGAGCTCGTTGAGCCGGGCGACGGCGTCGGCCTGACGGTGCTGCTCGTCGCCCCACACCTGCGGATCGTTCTGCATCATCTCGGGCGACAGCACGAAGACGTGCTCGTGCATCAGGGTGGCGCCGAGGCCGTCGACGTCGAGGGGACCACGCACGGTGTTGACTTGTGTCACAACGGCAGATGCTAGGCGCAGGCCCGACGCGGGGCGCCGAAACCGACGTAATGCCGGAAGCTACTCGACCTTTGTGGCCGAACGGTGAGATTGGGCGAAGCGGGGGAGGGTGGCGGCCAGCAGGGCGAGGCTGAGCAGGGCCAGGAGTTGCACGCCGGGCGAGTGGCCGACGTAGCCGTCGACCGAACGCCACGGGTAGCGCGACAGCGCCGCGCCGGCCAGCGTCAGCGCGACCGACGAGCCACCCAGGGTCACCCAGCGGTCCGCGCGGGGACGATCCCGCAGCAGGTACACCAGGCCCGCCGCGGCCGCGAAGACCACCGCACCCACGGCCCCGGAGATCAGCGTGCCGGCCGCCGTCGCCGCCGCGACCGCCGTCCACCGGCCGGGCCGCCACGTCGGCACCGGCTCCTCGGTGCGTCGTCGCCGGCTCGGCAGCAACGCCAACGCCGCCAGCAGCGGCAGCAGCGCCAGACCGCCCGCCAGCCCGGCGCGGTAGAGCGAATTGGCGGCGAAGCTCAGTGTCACGGTCCCCGCCGTGGCCGCCGGCACGACCCAGCCCTGTTGCCAGCCGTTGACGGTCACCGGCGTCAGCGCGGTGCCGTCGGGGGCGCGCGCGGTCCAGCCCGGGTTCACACTCTCGGGGACGACGAGCACCCGCTCGGCCGCGCCGCCCGGCACGTGCAGTTCGCGCCTGTCGGCGGACCACTGCGCAGCGGGCGCGGCGGCGGTGGCTGCGGCCCGCAGCTGCCCGGCCGCCGGGCCGGACAACTGCACACCGTCGACGATGAACGCCGCGCCCGGGCTGACCAACAGCTCCTGCTGACCGGCGGGCAGCGCGATCGGCGTCGACTCGCACGGCGTGGCCCGCAAGGGGCCGCCGTCCAGCAGCTCGTCGACCGTGGTGGAAACCGAGGTGTTCACGAACCGGCCGGCGACCGCGAGCACCGGGCCGGCGTCGCAGCCGATGGTGATCGCGCGCGCTCCGTTGCGTGCCGCGTCGGCCGCCGCGATCGGCGTCCCGTTCGGCCGCAACGCCTGCACCTCGGCCAGCCCGGGCGGCTTGATCTGGTCGAAACCCAGTGCGGTGCGGTCGATCACGTCTTCCCACTCCAGGATGCTCAGCTTGATGGAGCTGGTGACGGTCGGGTGCAGCTGCAGCGTCTGCCGGCCGTCGCCGTAGAGGGGGCGCACCTGCGGACCGTGACCGAGGTCGATCGCCACCAGGGTGGGAGTGGTGGGCAGGTCCGAGGAACTCGGCGTCAGCCGCAGCGCGCCCACCTCGGTCGGCTCGGGCAGGGTGATCGTCAGCGTCGGCGCGCCGTGGTTGCGGATCACGCCCTGCGGCGCGGTCCAGGACGTGCGGGGGTCGCCATCGGTGGCGGCGAAGGCCGTGCCGAGTACGTCGAAGGAGTCGGAATCGCCGTCGGCGCGGGTGGTTTCGGGCTCCCGCACCAGCTCGGCCAGCGCCGGGCCCTGCCGGGGCCGGACCCAGATCGCCGGTGTGACCGAAATCGGCTGCGGGACAGTCAGGGTGCGGCTCAGGTTGACCAGCTCTTCGGGTGCCAGCGCCAGCGCCGAGGCGCAGTGCACGGCCTCGACGCCGGCGATGCATCCGGACCGGCCCAGGAACTCCGAACCGAGATCCCAGCGGGCCACCGCCGCATCCGGCGGCGGGCCGGGCACTTCCATCGTGTGTCGCAGGTCGACCTGATGCGCGAATCCGGCGGCGTCGTACTGGTTGACAACCAGGTCGGTGATGCCGAACTGCACGCCCCCGGAGTTGTCCTCGGTGGCCGCGGCGCTGATCCGCACCCACGGTGTCTCGCCGTAGGGCAGCGCCACGGTCACCGGCTGACCGGGTTCGTCGACCCGCAGCGTCGTGGTGCCGCCCGCGGTGGCGATCTCGATCCGGCTGACCTGGACGCCGATGGTCGAGGCGCTGGGGGTCATCGTCATGGTCGCGTTGGTCACGGGGTGGTCGAAGTCGATCTGCAACCACTGGCCGACCGCGGCCTGCAACGAATTGGACACCCAACTGGTGGCCGAGTCGCCGTCGATCGCCGCGGCCGCACCGGCGGCCGGCGCGACATGCGGCAGCGCCGTGGCGTCCGCGGCCGAACTCGAGGTGGTGATCCGGCCGCCGGTCCACGCGCCGTGGCGCGGTTGCGCGCCGGGGCTCGGATAGTCTGGCACCCGGTTGTGGGTATGTCGTTCATCGCCCTCGGCGCGCGCCGCCGAGGAATGGTCGTCGACCCGGCCGTAGTCGGTTTCGCGGGCCACCGGGGTGTCGGTGACGGTGACCAACTCGGTCGGCAGGCCCGCGGCGCGCGCGTCCTGGGTGAGCAGCACCGGCCCCAAGGGGGAGTCGCCGGCGGACCGGCGGCGTTCGTCGAGACGCAGCAGCACCTCGGGACCGCCGTCGATGCGCGCCAGGTCGGCGGTGTCGGCGAGGTAGGGCGCGCCGGGGTTCTCGACGCCGGTGTGGGCGGGTTCGACCCGGAAGATCTCGACCGCGGGGTAGCGGGGGCGCAGACCGCTGTCGGTGATGAATCCCTCCAGCGTTCCCGGTCCCACCGGATCGCCGAATTCGGCGACCTTCGTCAGGCCCGGTGACCCCTCGATGGCGCGGTGCACCAGGATCGGGCGGGCCGAGCGGGAGTGCTCCGGATCCAGGTCGTTGCGCAGCACCAGATGGGACACCCCCTGGCGGGCCAGGGTGTCGGCCAGGCCCGTCGAGGGCCGGCCCGCGGCCAACAGCCGCTGCACCGAATCCAGCGCGCGGATGGCCTGTGGCGGGGTCAGCGGAATGGAATCGCGTACTCCCCAGGGGCTTTCGCCGAGTACCTGCAGCGGCTCATCGCGGCTGTTGCCCCAGATCTGCGTCGCAAACGGGGCGCCCGGGACCACCAGCGCCCGGCCCGGCGTCGGCGCACCGGTGTTGTGTTCGGTGAGCCAGCCCGCGGCCTCGTGCCAGTAGTCCGGGATCGCCGAGAACGACCCGGGCGGGGTCAGGCGCGCGGTCCAGGCCAGCGACGTGGCGGCGGTGAGTGCAGCGAGCACCACGATCCCGACCGCGACGCGCTTGTCGTCCTCGGGATGGGTGTAGGCGCGCAGCCACGTCGGCCGGGGCGCGCTGCCCGGCAGCGGGATGCGGCCCAGGAGATGGGCGATGCCGAGCACGATCGGGATCCGCACCAGCGGCTCGAGCTTGTGGACATTGCGCAGCGGGGCGCCCTCGGCGTCCAGAAACGCCTGCACATAGCCGGCCACCGGCGAGCCCAGGCCACCGGAATAGCCGACCGCCAGCAGCGTGACCCCGACCAGCAGCATGGTCACCAGGCGCCCGCGCGCCGGCATCGTGCGCAGCGCCAGACCGGCCACCCCGGCCGCGGCCACCAGCGTGGTGGCCAGAATTGCCAACGGACCGGTGACCAGCGAGCTGCCGGCGGTCGCGTTGGGCGCCACGAACGGCGTCCAGCTGTCGGTGCCGCGCAGCACCTCGATCAGCGAGGTCCACTGCGTGGTGACCCCGGAGGATTCGATGTAGTCCAGGAACGGCGGACTGATCCGGCCCAATGAGGCCAGCGCCACCACCCACCAGGTCACCGCCAGCGCGGTGGCCAGCAGCCACCACCCACTGAACCGCAGCCACTGCCGGTTGGGCCGGTGACAGGCCCACCAGAGCAACGCGGGCAGGCACGCCGTCAGCGTGGCGACGGCGTTCACCGCGCCCATCAGCGCGACCGCGACGGCCGAGCGCGCGGCCAGGATGCGCAGCGAGTGCCCGTGTCCGCCGCGCATCGCGAGGATGACCGGCAGCAGCACCCACGGGGCGAGCATCATCGGCAGGGTTTCCGAGGAGATCGAACCCAGGGTGCTGAGCACCCGCGGGGACAGCGCGAACGCGACACCGGCCAGTACCCGCGAGGAGGTGGTGCCGATGCCGAGCGCCTCGGCGACCCGCAGGATGCCCCAGAATCCGGCGGTCAGCAGGATCGCCCACCACAGTCGCTGGATCATCCAGCTCGGCACGCCCAACAGATCGCCGGCCAGGAAGAAGGCCCCGTGCGGGAACAGGTAGCCGTAGGCCTGGTTCTGCGCCTGCCCGAACGGGAGGTCGCTGTTCCACAGGTCGGCGGCGCGGCTGAGGAACCGCAACGGATTGGCGGTGAGGTCGAGTTTGGTGTCCGGCGCGATCTGTCCGGGCGACTGCGCGAGCGTCAGCAGCAGCGCGATCAGACCAGCGACCCATAACCAGCGGCGGGACAGCGGCTCGAAGGTGCTGGTGTGCGGCACGGCGATCGACCCTCCCGGACGGGTCGCTACCGGTGAGGCGCTCAGGTCAGCTGCGGTCGCCGTATTCGACGCGGTTGAGCACCGACGACCCCGGGTCGCCCGCGGTCAGCGGCGGCTTGGTGTCCTGCTGAACCATCAGGGAGACCCCGAACACGGCCGCTGCGCCGAGAAGCAGACCGACCACAATGCTGGCGGCGGCAGGCACCACGAACCGGGTCATGGGGGCTCCTCAGCGTGATGGATCGGTTTTGTTCGTCCGCCAACCTAGCACGACGGGATCAGTGTCCCGGGGGCACGATGAGCACCGGGCGCCGGCCGTGCCGCAGCACATGGTCGGCGACGCTGGACTGCAGCAACGAACGCAATCCGGTGGTGCCGCGCGTCCCGGAGACCACCAGGTCGGCGTCGATGCGGTCGGCGGCGTCGATGATCGCCCGCCACACGGTGCCCTGGACGGGCACGCACATCGGTTCCGCGTTGAGCCCGGCCGCGGCCGCGAGTTCGGTGCCCTCGGCGTTGGTGCGCAGCGCGTCGGCGTAGGCGATGTCGTGTTCGTCATCGGGATCATCGACCGGATCGGGCGGGCCGTCGAGATCGACGCTGATCGGGTCGGGGCCCGAGCGGATCGGCGCCCACACCGTCAGCACCACCACGCGCTTGGCGCTCAGGAAGCGCCCCGCATAGTTGACGGCCCGGCGCGCATTGGAGGTTCCGTCGTAGGCGATCAGTACGACAGACATGCCCCATGATCCCCTTCTGGCGGCGCGGCTCCGGTCAGGACTGCGAAATTCATCGGCTGGACGCCCAAGAATAAAACGGCGTGTCGCGCGCTTCCGAGCCGTTTCCGCACCCTAACCGATCGGCGAACAGCAACCGGACGCTGACTGGACGCAGATCACATGAAAGCATGAGGTATGGCTTTCTCCTCGACGCTCACCCGCGCAGTCGTCTCGGTGGCCACGCTCCCGGCTTTGCTGATGGCGTGCGCACCGGCAACCCAGCAGCCCGCCGCGGAGCCCGCGGCGGCACCCGGGGCCCAGGCGCAGTCGTCGCCGGCCTCGGTGCCGCTGAGCAACCCGATTCCGCAGGCGCCGGCGATCTGCGGCGACCTGTCGACGCTGTCGACCCGCGACAAGCTGGCACAACTGCTGATGGTCGGGGTCACCAGCGGGGCCGACGCCCGGGCCGTGGTCGCCGACCACCGCGTCGGCGGCATCTTCATCGGCAGCTGGACGGACCGGTCGATGCTCACCGACGGCACGCTCGCCGAGATCGCGGCCAATGCGCAACCGTTGCCGCTGGCGGTCAGCGTGGACGAAGAGGGCGGGCGCGTGCAACGGCTGTCCGCGCTGATCGGCAGCCAACCCTCGCCGCGGGTGCTGGCCGACACCAAGACCCCCGACGAGGTCTATCAGATCGCGTTGGAGCGCGGCCGCAAGATGCGCGGCCATGGCATCACCGTCGACTTCGCACCCGTGGTGGACGTGACCGACGCCGCCGACAACACCGTGATCGGCGACCGGTCCTTCGGGTCCGATCCGGCGGTCGTCACCGAGTACGCGGGTGCCTATGCCCGCGGCCTGCGCGACGGCGGCGTGCTGCCGGTCCTCAAGCACTTCCCCGGCCACGGCAACGCCTCCGGCGACTCGCATGTCAGCGGCGTGGTCACCCCGCCACTGGAAGAACTCAAGGCCACCGATCTGGTGCCGTACCGCACGCTGACCACACAGGGCCCGGTCGGGGTGATGATGGGCCACATGCAGGTCCCGGGCCTGACCGGCGCTGACCCGGCCAGCCTCAGCGGCGCCGCGGTCGCGCTGTTGCGCAACGGCGCGTACGGCGGACCGAGCTTCAACGGTCCGGTCTTCAGCGACGACCTGTCCTCGATGGGGGCCATCAACCAGCGCTTCGGGGTCCCGGAGGCGGTGCTGCGCAGCCTGCAGGCCGGGGTCGACGTCGCGCTGTGGGTGAGCACCGGCGAGGTGCCGGCGGTCCTGGATCGCCTCGAAGCGGCGGTGGCCGCCGGCGAACTGCAGCTGCCGGCGGTCGAGGCGTCGCTGCACCGGGTCGCGGGGATCAAGGGGCCCGCTCGCTGCTAGTGGCGGCACGCCTCAAAGCGGTAGCGGTGGGTTCGCCGAGTCGAGGTGCTCGACGGTGGTGAACACGAGTTCCTGAGTCCCGACGTTCTCGATGTCGTGCAGCAGGAACTCGCCCGCACCGAAGGTGAAATGTCGGGTTTCGCCGGCCTCGTAGGCGACCTCTCGGGTGGTGCCGTCCGCAGTGTGTTGTCGGCTGCGCCCGGCGTTCACGGCGGTCCAGAAGTAGTCGAGCACATGCCGGTGGGCGTGGAACCGCTCGCCCGGGCCCAGCCGGATCTCCCAGACCCGGACCCGGTCGTTCGCGGACAGCAGGCGGGAGCCCACATGTCCGTCGTACGCGTAGGTTTCGAATTCGGCGCGCAGTTCGGGAGACCAACCGTTGTAGTCCGTGCCCACGCGGGTGCCGGCCAGCGGCGCGTCCGTCAGGTGCGGTTGAACATTCGTCATCATCTTCTCCAGTCGTCTCGGTTCCAACGGTGTCAGCGGCCCGGGCCGTGCAGACCGAAGCGCAGATCGGGGTCGCCCGGGGTCCAGGTGCAGTCGACCTGGGAACGGGTGCCCATCTCCTTGACCCGGCGCAGCAATCGTTTGCCCAGTTCGAGCTGGCCGGGCTCCCATTTCTGCAGCGCTTCGGTGATGTCGTCGGCCCGCGCGAGCGCGTCGTACAGCGCCCACGCGTTGGCCGCGGCCTTCGCGGTGCCCGCCGCCGCGTGTGGCCGGGCGGCGCTGGCGGCGTCCCCGATCAGGGCGACCCGGCCCAGCGCCATCCGGTCGACCCCGGCGTCGTACACCGCCTGCAGGTACGGCTGCTCGGTGCGCTGGACCACCTCAGCCGCGGCCGGAGCCAGCAATTGGCCTGCGGCCACGCGCATTTCGTCGATGAACCGACCCTGCACAGCACCCGGGTGTAGCGATACCTTGGCGACGAAGCCGCGCTTGTCGGTCATCAGTTCGTCGAGTTCGTGGCCCTCCGGCACGTTGCGGTACCAGACGTAGTTCAGCAGTCGTTCGCCGGCGACCAAACCACCATCGGGCGACGGAATCGGATACACGTTGATGTGGGTATGGGGCGCCACGCTGTAGGTGATCGAATCGTGCAAGAGCTCAAATGCCTCCGGGGACATCTCGCTTTCGGGAACCGTGCCCCGCCAGCCGATGTAACCGGAGTATTCGAGTTCGGCTCCCGGGGAAATGCGTCGGCGGCTCGGGGAGCCGATTCCGTCGGCGAACACCACCAGGTCGCCGCGTTCACGACGACCGGAGGCGAACCGCACCTCGACGCCGTCCGCGTCCTGATCGAATCCGGCCGCGTATTGCCCTAGGTGATAGTCGTCGGTGCCGAAATCGGCGAGCAATGCCCGATAGAACGTGCCCCACGAGGTGTAACTCCAAGGGGTGGGGTCGCGGTGGATGATCCCGTTGGAACGGTCGAGGTACTGCACGTAGTGGGTGGAGGTGCTGACCTGCTGGGGATGCTGGGTGCTGCACTCGGTGAACCAGCGCAGCGTGTCGGGTTGCAGCACGATGCCACCACCTCGGCTGTCGAGGTTATCTGGAGTGCGCTCGAACACCGAGACATCGAAGCCGAGCCGACGCAGCAGCAGCGCGGCGGTCAAACCGCCGAACGACCCGCCGATGACCAAAGCCCGCCGACCTGACCAATCGCGCGACGCACCGAGCCCGCCGTTGATCTCAGGCATGCTTCTCTCCTTGGTCAAGATTCAGGAATCGTCGTGCGTTGGCCTCGAGCTCGTCATCGGTGAGCCCGACGCTGCGCGGCAGGGCCAACGGCAGCGCGACGCCCATATCGAACGGGTAGTCGCTGCCACACATCAACCGTTCCGGGTTCGCCTGGGCCCGAAGGAGTTCGAGGGTGGGTCCGTCGTGAGTCAGGGTGTCGAACCACAGCGAGCCGAACGCGGCGGTCGGAGGTTGGCTCGTGTTGCTGCGGACGTCTGCGCGTTGCTCCCAGCCATGTCGCCAACGCCCGAGCAGCGCCGGTGCGCAGCCGCCGCCATGCAGTAGGCAGATGCGAAGACCGGGCAGTCGGTCCAGTACACCGCCGAGAATCAACGATGCGGCGGCGGTTGCCGTCTCGACTGGGTTGCCGATCAGGTTGGCCAGGTAGTAGGACTCCCACTCCGGCCGCGGCAGCTGCATCGGATGCACCTGCACGGCAAGATCGGCGGCAGCGGCAAGTTCGATGACCTCCCGCAGCGGGCCGGCATCGAACGACTCAGATCCCAGCAGCGGCGGCACGGTGATGCCGCGTACCACACCGGTTTTCGACAGGGCTGCCATCTCTGCGCGGGCGGCATCTGGATCGTGCAGAGACACCAGGCCCAGGCCCAACAACCTGCCGGCACTGTCTCGGCACGCCCGCGTGAGTGCATCGTTGAAGCGACCGACGTACTCGCCGACCCCGGCGGCGGCTACGACGGGGAAGGCGAACGGCGGTGCCGACAGCACCCGCGAGCCCAAGCCCGCCGCTTCGGTATCGGCCAGCACCAGGTCCGCGTCACACATCGCCTCGGTGTCGATGGACAACGGCAGGTCGCCGAGGTGCAGTTCGCCGTCACGTCCGTTCAGGGCCGGCAGCGGCGAACCAGGAGGCAGGCCGAAGAGTTCTTCGGGCAGCCAGTGCGCATGGACATCGATGGGGCCCGGTTGCACGGGCACAACGGTATTCACGCTGCCGCCGCCTCGAGAGCTTCGAAGCGGGCCAGCACGTCGGCTTGCAGCATCGCCACCGCCGGATCCGAGGCCCGTCGCGGGCGGGGCAGGTCCACGTCGATGATCTCGTGCACCCGTCCGCCCGGTGCAAGCACCACGATGCGGTCGGAGAGTTGGACGGCCTCGGTTACGTCGTGTGTCACAAACATGACGGTGCGACGGGACTCCAGCCAGATCCGCTCCAAATGCTCCCGCAACGCCCGCGATGTCATCGCGTCCAGGTGCGAGAAAGGCTCATCCATCAACAAAATGTCTGGTTCGACGGAGAACGCTCGGGCGATTCCGATGCGCTGCTGCTGCCCGCCGGACAGTTGCGCCGGGTAGCGATCGGCGTACTCGGCGAGGCCAACCAGGTCGAGGTAATGGCTCGCGCGGCGGTGCCAGTCGGTCCGGTCACGTTGCACGAAGCTGAGATTGGCCATCACGGTGCGCCACGGCAGCAGGCGGGCGTCCTGGAACACGTACCCGACCCGGGCGTCGCGGTCGCCCGACCGCAGCCGAACATCACCGGAGGTGAGGGTTTCGATGCCCGAGACGATGTTGAGCAGCGTCGTCTTCCCGCTGCCAGAGGGGCCCACGACCGATACGAAGGTCTCGCCGGTGATGGTCAGGTCTATCCCGTCGAGGACGCGGGTGGCATTGCCTCGGCGGTCGGTGAATTCCTTGACCAGGTTCCGGATTTCGATAGATGCCATAGTTGTACTCGCTCTCGTTGTGTCAGAGGGGTTTCAGGCCGAACGCCAGCGCGTGGCGTAGCGCTCGATCGGACCGAGGATCACCAGATCGGCGATGATCAGTACCAGGATGAAAACCAGCACCCAGGCGAAGAAGCCATCGAGTTGGTTAGCGTCATACCAGTATCTGGACCGCCAACCCACCCCCGACGTCGATCCGAACCACTCGGCCAGCAGCAGTCCGTTCCAGGCGCTCATGATGGCGAACCGCACGGCGGCCACGGTGGATCCGGCGACCGCGGGTGCGACGATGTGCCGCAGCACATCTGCGCGGGAGACTCCGAAGGACCGTGCCATCAGAACCAGGTCGGCCGGCACCGCCCGGGTGGCCTTGGCGATGTTGACGATGACGAATGGCAGACCCGCCAGAAACACCGTCACCACCGGTGTCAGCCAACCGAAGCCGAACCACATCGTGGTCAGCAGCGCCCAGATGACGGCTGGGATCGCCAACGCGGCTGCGTTGAGGTCGGACAGCGCCAGGTCGGCGATCTTGGACAGCCCCATCAGGACGCCCAGCACCGCCCCGACCAGAAGCGCGGCAGCCAGGCCGAGCGCGAATCGGTTGGCCGAGACGGCCAGGTTGGCCCAGAGTTGTCCCGCGGCGGCCTCGCTTGCCAGGCTGTCGACGGTGTCGGCCGGCGAGGGAATCCGGTTGCCCACCACCACTGCCAGTTGCCAAACGGCCAGGATGGTCAACACGGACGCGGCGACGGCGAGCGCTCCAGAACCGTGACCGCGCAGCTGATACCGCCAGGATTGCAGCTGGGTGATCGGGGTGGTGGTGGTACTCATCCGAGGTCCTTCCGCCAGGCGAACAAACGGGTTTCGAGGTACGCCAGACCACGCTCCATCAGAATCATGACGATGACGAAAAGTGCTGTCCAGGCAAGCATGTCGTCGACCTGGAACTCTTGATAGGCCTTGCGGATCATGAATCCGACACCGTCGCTGGCGCCGAACACCTCGGTGAGGGCCTCCACTTTCCAGGCCATCGCGAAGCCGTAACGCACGCCGGCGAAGACAAAGGTGGCCACGGCAGGCAAGTACAGGTGACGCAGAATGTCGACGCGGTTGCGCTCGAACGCGTGGCACATCGCCAACAGGTTCCCGTCGACCGAGCGCACCCCCTCGGCGACGTTGATCGCGATGAATGGGGTGGCCACCAGGGCCGAGACCACGATCGGACCGCCCGGGCCGATGCCGAATATCAACAGGCCGAACACCGCATAGGTCAGGCCCGGCATATTGCCGAGGACGAACAGCGGCAGCGAGAAGTAGGACGTCATGAACCGGCTACGACCCATTGCGAAGCCGATGATCAGACCGGCGATCATCGCGATTGCGAATCCGGCCGCGATCTTGCCGATGCTCGAGGCGAAGTTCGTCAACGCCTCACCGGAGGCGATGATGGCGACGGTCCGCTCCAGCACATCGACGGGCTTGGGCAGGATGGGATCGTCCACCCAGGCGGCGATTGCCATCCAGGCCGCGATCGCCAGCACCAGCGCACTGCCAGAGATCAACCACCGCCGCGGGCCGGTGGGCCGTCCTGGGTTCCGCCGCCAGCGGGGTGGCTGCGCAGGGTCGCGGGGTCCGGGCGCGGTGCTCGGTAGTGCGACAGTCTGGGTCACGGCTTGACTCCCTCGGTCGGCAGAAAGCGAGGGTCCGCCACGTCATCGCCGATGACGCCGGTTTCCCGCATCAGTTCGAAGATCGAGCTCTCGTCGGTTGCCCACTCTTCGTCGAACCGCACGTCGTCGACGACCCAATCGTGTTCGGCCACATATTCCTTCATGAAGGTGATGTCTTCGGGATTCTCTACCGCGAAGTGCTGTGGGTAGTGTTCGATCATTTCTTCGCGGTGTCCCCGCCATTCGGAGAGCCCCCTGGTCCACAGGTCGAGGAAAGCGGATACCTCGCGCGGATGCTCCTCGACCCAATCGCGGCGGGCCACGAAGACGTTGCCCATAGGCCCGTCATGTCCTGGGGCAATGAGTTCGCCGAACAGGTCAGCCGAGGACCTGCCGTCGTAGAGCGCCCGCACCGTGCCCTGCCGGAGTTCCCGAGCCGACAGGTCGGGGTAGCAGATGCAAGCATCGATCTCACCGCGGGCAAGCAGGTTCGACAAGTTCTGGATGTCAGCCACCACGACTCGGAAGTCGCTGCCGTTGCCGATGAGGTTGAGATCGTGCATGTGCTTGAGCAAGGCGCTCCAGACCAGGGTGCCCGACACCGTGGTGAACACCCCGAAGCGTTTCCCGCGGAGATCCGCCACTGACTGCGCTGGGTCGTCGGTGCGCACCAGGATTCGGCTACGTTCGGCGTTGTAGCGTCCGATGATCACGGTCTCGCGCTGGGTCTGCTCCTCGAGGTAAGGCACTTCGAAAGAGGCCGTCGAGATGATGTCGGCGTGCCCGCCGGCGAACAGACCGAACTCGTCCCAGGTGGCGCTGGATTCGATGGTGTAGCCGGTGGAGTGCTGCCACTCCTCGACGATGCCGGTTTCGTTCATGTAGTCCCAGATCGGGTCTGGGGCGAAGGTGAAGCGGATGACGCCTTCTTGGGCAGCACGCGAGGATGCCGGTCCACCTAGTCCTGCGGAGCACGCCGTCGTCACGGCCATCACGGCCACGGCCGCTAGGGCGATCGCCGATCGAAACATTCGCGATCGTGCTGGATTGCGCAACGGAAAACCTCCTTGATCCCCGCTTGTGACGACTGTCACCGCTGCGCATCACCATGCGTGATGCGCGCAGGCCGCGGCAATGTCCTGCTGAACACACTTATGCTTCAACCTATGTCTGTCCCAACATCACGTTCCGGTGTGCCGCTGGAACGCTGGCTCGATGCCCTCGCGACCATCGGGGAGGCTGTCGGTGGCGACGAGCCTGTCACGGACCTGTTGGGACGGGTGGCGCGCACCGCCTGCACATTGCTCGGGTACGACTTCTGCGGCGTATTCTTGCCCGACGAAAGTGGGCAGGCGCTCGCTATCGTCGGCTCTCATGGCTTGTTGACCGACTACATTGCCGAAGTCAACGCCAGTCGGCCGATCCTGCTCGACGTTCGAGGCGCCGACGAAGCACCGACGAGCATTGCCTTCCGCACCGGCGAGGCGGTGGTGTTGGAGGACATCGAGCTCCATCCGGGCTTCGCGTGGGGTGGGGTGGCAGACGAGCAGGGCTACCGCGCGTTGGTGTCGGTGCCGTTGCGCCGCGGCAGCACCGTCGTCGGCGCGCTCAACGGCTATCACGCCCGCCCGCACCGGTTCGATGCCGCCGAGATCAGCATGGTGACCACATTGGCGACCCAGGTGGCGATCGCCTTGGGTACCGCCCAGTTGCGTGCCCGTGAGCAGGACACCATTCGGGAACTGCGCCGAGCGGAGGAGATACATACGCTGCTCACCGCGACCGCACTACGCGGCGAGGGGGTCGAGGGTGTGGCTGCCGCGCTGGCCGAATTGCTGGACCGCCCGGTGTGGATCGAGGACGTGTACGACGAGACCTTGGCGCGCGCGGGCTGGCTCACCGAGGACACCAGCGGGGGAGAGCACAGCTGGTCCCCGGTCGTGCTCGACGGCGACGTCGTGGCACGAATCCATGTCCAGGATCTGCCCGCGGCGCTCACCCGGCTCGACATGCGCGCGATTGAGCACGCCGCAGTCGTCACGGCGCTCGAACTGCTGCGGGCCCGTACAGCTGCCGAGGTGGAACAGCGGCTGCGCGGGTCGCTGGTCGCCGAGTTGCTCAATTCGGACGGCGCCGACATCGCCGCCCTGTTGGGTCGGGCACGTCGCCTCGGCTGGGATCTGTCCGGTGAGCAGGTGTTGCTCGCGGTGCGCTGCGTCGAACGCGACAAGCCCGGCAGCCGACCGATGACCGAACGGTTGTTGTCTGCCGTCGATCGGTTTGTGGCGGGGGTATCTCCCCGTCCGCTGACCGCGGTCCATCGTGGTGACTTGGTCTTGGTGTGGGCCCGAGACGCGCGGGGCCCAGGAGTCGACGGCGAGATCACCGAGGTTGCCGCCCGGCTGGTCGATCTACTGACCGCCGAGGAGGTGGTCGAGCGCGCACTGTCAGCCGTGGCACCGCCCGCTGCCGTCCAGGACCTGTCCGGGGTTTTTCGGACGCTGCGTGGCGCGCTGGAGTTGGCCGCCGACGGTCCTTCCCCCGCGGTCATCGACCTGCAGGAGATCGCCATCGACCATTTGTTGCTGCAACTCGATGACCCGGAGGGACTGCGCGCATTTGCGCGTTCAGTGTTGGGGCCCGCCCTCGATTACGACCGCGAGCGGTCGACTGAACTGGTACATACCGCCCGTGTCCTGCTCGAGCATGATTTGGATCGCCGGGCCGCTGCCGCAGCACTGCATCTGCACCCGAACACCGTGCAACAACGGACCCGCCGACTCGAGGAGCTGACCGGATTGCGGCTGGCCAAACCGCGGGATCTACTGCGACTTACCGCTTCGCTGACCGTGGCGCAGATTGCCGGTTTACGCTGAGCCGCGGCCTTGGGCGCAGCTTTGCTTACTCCTGAGTAATATCAGTCTCCGCACAGGTTCGGGCGAAGGGTAGGCGGATGGCCGGTGGTACCAAGCGGTTGCCGCGTGCCGTGCGCGAGCAGCAGATGCTCGACGCCGCGGTCGAGGTGTTCTCCGTCAACGGCTATCACGAGACCTCGATGGATGCCATCGCGGCCAAGGCCGAGATCTCCAAGCCGATGCTCTACCTCTATTACGGGTCGAAGGAAGACTTGTTCGGGGCGTGCCTGAGCCGCGAGTTGAGCCGGTTCATCGAGGCCGTGCGCACCGATGTCGACTTCACGCTGCCGCCGCGCGACATGCTGCGCAAGACCATCCTGACGTTCCTGTCCTACATCGACGCCAACCGCGCGTCCTGGATCGTGCTCTACACCCAGGCCACCAGTTCCCAGGCGTTCGCCCACACGGTGCGCGACGGCCGCGAACGCATCATCGATCTGGTCGCGCGCCTGCTGTCCACCGGGACGCGTAATCCGGAGCCCGGCACCGACTTTCACATGATGGCGATCGCGCTGGTGGGTGCCGGCGAGGCGGTGGCCGCCCGGGTCAGCTCGGGCGACGTCGATGTCGACGACGCCGCCGAACTGCTGATCAACCTGTTCTGGCGCGGCCTCAAGGGCAAGACGTCGAATGAGCCGACGACGACCTAGCCGTCGCGGAGTTCGCGGACCTCGCCGGTCAGGTGCGGATACCCCTTGGACAGATGCCGCAGTGACAGGTCCCAGCCCTCGGTCACGCGATCGACATACAATCCGGTGCTGGCCGGCAGGACGATCGGTTTGCCGAACCTCACCGAGTACCGCACCGCGTCGGGCAGCTGTCCCTCGATGTTGGCCAGCACCGCGGCGGCGCTGAACATTCCGTGCGCGATCGCGCGGGGAAAGCCGAACAGCTTGGCGCCGATCGTGCTGGTGTGGATCGGGTTGTGGTCGCCGGCCACGGCGGCGTAACGACGGATCTGGCCGGCCGTGATCCGCAGGATCGAGTTGGGCGGCGGCAACTTCGGCTGCTTGACCGGCGGCGGCTTGGGCTCGTCGGACAGGCTGGTGCGTTGTTGGTGCAGGAACGTCGTCACCTGCTGCCACGCCACCTCGTTGCCGACACTCACCTCGGTGCGCACGTCGACCAGCAGCCCCTTGCGATGCTCGCGCATGTTCTCCGCGCGGGCCTTGACCGACACGGTGTCAGTGACCGCGATCGGTTGGTGCTGGGTGATGTGGTTCTCCACATGCACCGAACCCATTGCGGCGAAGGGGAAGTCGAATTCGGTGATGAGCGCCATCACGGTCGGGAAGGTCAGCGCGAACGGGTAGGTCAACGGCACCGTGTCGCCGTAGCGCAGGCCCGTCACCGCCGCATACGCCGCGACGTTGTCGCGGTCGATCGCCAGGTCGGTCACCCGTAGCGTCCGGTCCGGGATGTCGTCGCCGCGGGGGATGAACGGTAATGCCCCGGCGGCGGCGCGCACCATGTTCATCAGGGCGCTGGGCTGATCGGTGCTCATTGGCTCGCTCCTCCTCGCCGTTTGTGCCTCGCGGCGCATTGTCGACTCGCGGTGTCGGTCATCTCAGGCTCCCAGCATGGCCTGGCCGCAGACCCGGATCGTGTTGGCGGTCACCGCATTCGAGGCCGGGCTGGCGAAGTATGCGATGGCCTCGGCCACATCGACCGGCTGGCCGCCCTGGAACAGCGAGTTCATCCGGCGGGCCACCTCGCGGGTGGCGAACGGCATGGCGTCGGTCATCTTGGTCTCGATGAAGCCCGGGGCGACGGCGTTGATGGTGATGTTCTTTTCGGCCAACGTGGGTGCCAGTGCCTCGGTCAGGCCGATCATGCCGGCCTTGGTGGCCGCGTAGTTGGTCTGACCGCGGTTGCCCGCGATACCGGCCATCGAGGACAACCCGATCACGCGGCCGCCGTCACCGATCGTGCCGTTGTCCACCAATCCCTGGGTGAGCCGTTGCGGTGCAAGCAGATTGACCGCGATCACGGCGTCCCACCGGGCGTCGTCCATGTTGGCCAGCAGCTTGTCCCGGGTGATGCCGGCGTTGTTGACGAGGATGTCGGCCTTGCCGGCGTAGTGCTCGGTCAGGTGGTCGGTGATGCGTTGCACGGCATCGTCGGCCGTGACATCCAGTGTCAGCGCGGTTCCGCCGACCTTGGCGGCGGTCTCGCCGAGAGCGTCGGGAGCGCCCTCGGGTGCGGCCATGTCGACGCACACCACCTTGGCGCCGTCGCGGGCGAACACCTCGGCGATGGTGGCGCCGATGCCGCGCGCCGCGCCGGTCACGATGGCGACCTTGCCGGCCAGCGGCTGGTCCCAGTCGGCGGGCGGTGTCGCGTCGTCCGCACCGACGTAGAACACCTGACCGTCGACGTAGGCGGACTTGGCCGAGAGCAGGAAGCGCAGCGTCGACTCCAGGCCGCTGGCCGCGGGTTTGGCCGCCGGCGACAGGTAGACCAGCGAGACCGTCGCCCCGCGCTGCATCTCCTTGGCCAGCGACCGGGTGAAGCCCTCGAGGGCGCGCTGGGCGATGCGCTCGTCGGGCCCGGCGGCGTCCTCGGGCGTGGTGCCGACCACGACGACGCGTCCGGACGGCCCGACGTTCCGCAGCAGCGGGGTGAAGAACTCGTGCAGCGCCTTCAGTCCCGCCGGCGTGCCGATGCCGGTGGCGTCGAACAGCAACCCGCCGAATTTGTCGGCCCAGCGGCCGCCGAGGTTGTCGCCCACCAGCTCGTAGTCCTCGGCGAGCGCGGTGCGCATGGGTTCGGCGATGCGTCCGTCACCGCCGATCAGCAGCGGACCCGCCAGCGCCGGTTCGCCGACCCGGTAGCGACGCAGGGTCTCTGGCTGCGGGATCCCGAGCTGCTTGGCCAAAAACGATCCGGGCCCGGACAGGACCACCTGCGCATACAAGTCGTTCGGAAGCTTGGGAGCCACGGCGCCGCCTCTCGTCTCAGGGTTCTACGCTGTCGGAACATGAACTTACTTGAAAGTAAGATCAGTGGGTAGTATGGCCGTAATCGGCATCCACCTCAAACCGACCCAACGGAGATACCCGTGGCCACCAACGCGCAATCGAACTCAGCCAAGAGCCGTCGTCCCGTCGCGGTACTGGGCGGCAACCGCATCCCGTTCGCCCGATCCGACGGCGCCTACGCGCAGGCTTCCAACCAGGACATGTTCACCGCGGCCCTGGACGGCCTGGTCGAGCGCTTCAACCTGACCGGGCAGCGCCTCGACATGGTGATCGGCGGTGCCGTCCTCAAGCACAGCCGGGACTTCAACCTGATGCGCGAATGCGTGCTGGGCAGTGCGCTGTCGCCCGATACCCCGGCCTTCGATCTGCAGCAGGCCTGCGGCACCGGGTTGCAGGCCGCGATCGCCGCGGCCGACGGCATCGCGATGGGCCGCTACGAGGTGGCCGCTGCGGGCGGGGTGGACACCACCTCCGACGCGCCGATCGCGTTCGGCGACGACCTGCGCCGGGTGCTGCTGAGCCTGCGGCGCTCCAAGTCCAATCTCGAGCGGCTCAAGCTGGTGGGCAAGCTGCCCGCGGCCCTGGGGGTGCAGATCCCGACCAACGGCGAACCGCGCACCGGGCTGTCGATGGGCGAGCACGCCGCGGTCACGGCCAAGCAGCTGGGCATCAAGCGGGTCGATCAGGACGAGTTGGCCGCCGCCAGCCACCGCAACATGGCCGCGGCCTATGACCGCGGGTTCTTCGACGACCTGGTCACGCCGTTCCTCGGGCTGTACCGCGACGACAACCTGCGCCCCGACTCCTCGCCGGAGAAGCTGGCCAAGCTCAAGCCGGTGTTCGGGGTGCGCAACGGCGACGCGACGATGACCGCGGGCAACTCCACGCCGCTGACCGACGGGGCCTCGGTGGCCCTGCTGGCCAGCGAGGACTGGGCCGCCGCGCACGACCTGCCGGTGCTGGCCCGTCTCGTCGACGCCGAGACGGCGGCGGTGGACTATGTCAGCGGCGCCGACGGGCTGTTGATGGCACCGACCTATGCGGTGCCGCGGCTGCTGGCTCGAAACGGCCTGGCGCTGCAGGACTTCGACTTCTACGAGATCCACGAGGCGTTCGCGTCGGTGGTGTTGGCCGCACTGCAGGCCTGGGAGTCCGACGAGTACTGCAAGCAGCGGCTCGGCCTGGACGCGGCGCTGGGCCCGATCGCCCGTTCCAAGCTCAACGTCAACGGCTCATCGCTAGCGGCCGGGCACCCGTTCGCGGCGACCGGGGGGCGGATTCTGGCGCAGTTGGCGAAGCAACTCAGCGAGAAGAAAGCCCAGGCCGACGGGCGTCCGGTGCGCGGCCTGATCTCCATCTGCGCGGCCGGCGGCCAGGGCGTGACGGCGATCCTGGAGGCCTAGAAAGATTCTTCGCCCGGTTTGTAACACCCCGTAGCGGGTATTCGATGTACTGGTTGGCTCCGTGTTGCCGTCTGACCCCCCGACCCGACGGCAACACGGGCCAACCTCTTTTTTGGTCTGCCGCGACAGGCGCGCCCGGGGCCGAGGGGACTCCGGGCCGCGCCCGGGTTTCGGCTCTGGTGCCGGCCGGTTGAGAGGCGTAGCATCGACGGCACGACGGGTTCGGGAGTGACTGATCCAAAGTGCCGGCGAAGAGGCGAAGGCCGGACGCGCGAGTAGTAATGAGACGCCCTCATGTGTCCTCCCGAACCCGCCCTTTTTTTGGCGGCAGTCCCGCAACGAAAAGCTCCCGCACGCCATGGCGTACGGGAGCTTTTCTTGTCCTTGGAACGGTCTAGAAGGCCGCTTCGTCGAGCTCCATGATCTCGTTGTCGATGTGCTCGAGGATGCTGCGGGTGCTGGTCAGCTGCGGCAGGATGTTCTTCGCGAAGAACGACGCCACGGCCACCTTGCCCTCGTAGAACGACTTGTCGGCACCGGTCGCGCCGGCGTCGAGCTTCTCGACGGCCACCGCGGCCTGGCGGGCCAGCAGCCAGCCGACCAGCAGGTCCCCGACCGACATCAGGAAGCGCACCGAGCCCAGACCCACCTTGTAGATGCTGGTCGACTCCTCCTGAGCGGCCATCAGGTAACCGGTCAGCGCGGCGGCCATGCCCTGTACGTCCTCCAGCGCGGTGGACAGCAGCGCCCGTTCGCTCTTCAGCCGGCCGTTACCGGACTCGTTCTTGATGAACTCACTGATCTCACCGGCGACGTGCCCCAGGGCCCGCCCCTGGTCGCGGACGATCTTGCGGAAGAAGAAGTCCTGCGCCTGGATGGCAGTGGTGCCCTCGTAGAGGCTGTCGATCTTGGCGTCGCGGATGTACTGCTCGATCGGGTAGTCCTGCAGGAAGCCGGACCCGCCCAGGGTCTGCAGACTCTCGGTGAGCTTGGCGTAGGCCTGTTCGGACCCGTAGCCCTTGACCACCGGCAGCAGCAGGTCGTTGACCTTGAGCGCCACCTCGGCGTCGACACCATGGAGCGCCTGCGCGACCTCGACGTCCTGGTAGGTGGCGGCGTGCAGGTACAGCGCGCGCATGCCCTCGGCGTAGGCCTTCTGGGTCATCAGCGAACGACGTACATCCGGGTGATGGGTGATGGTCACGCGCGGAGCGGTCTTGTCGGTCAGCTGCGTCATGTCGGCGCCCTGCACCCGCTCCTTGGCGTACTCGAGCGCGTTGAGGTAACCGGTCGACAGGGTCGCGATCGCCTTGGTACCGACCATCATCCGCGCCTGCTCGATGACCTCGAACATCTGCGCGATGCCGTCGTGCACCTCGCCGACGAGCCAACCCTGGGCGGGTACGCCGTGCTGGCCGAACGTCAGCTCACAGGTGGTGGAGACCTTCAAGCCCATCTTGTGCTCGACGTTGGTGACGAACACACCGTTGCGCTCGCCGAGTTCGCCGGTCTCCGCGTCGAAGTGGAACTTCGGTACGAAGAACAGCGACAGCCCCTTGGTGCCCGGGCCGGCGCCCTCGGGGCGGGCCAGCACCATGTGGAAGATGTTCTCGAACAGGTCATCGGAATCGGCCGAGGTGATGAACCGCTTCACCCCGTCGATGTGCCACGAACCGTCGTCCTGCTGGATGGCCTTGGTGCGGCCGGCGCCCACGTCGGAGCCGGCGTCAGGCTCGGTGAGGACCATGGTGGCGCCCCAGTTGCGCTCGGCCGCGAGCTTCGCCCATTTCTTCTGCTCCTCGGTGGCGAGGTTGTGCAGGATGAGCGCCATGCCGCCGCCCATGGCGTACATGTAGGCGGCGGGGTTCGCCCCCAGAATGTGCTCGATCAGGGCCCACTGCAGCGCGCGCGGCATCGGGATGCCGCCGAGTTCCTCGGGCATGCCGACCTTGTCCCAGCCGCCGTCGTACAGCGTGCGCATCGACTTCTTGAACGACTCCGGCAACTTCACCGTGTGGGTCTCCGGATCGAACACCGGCGGATTGCGGTCACCGTCGACGAAGGACTCGGCGATCGGCCCCTCGGCCAGCCGGGCCATCTCGCCGAGCATGTCGCGGGCGGTGTCGGCGTCGATATCGGCGAATGTGCCTTGACCCAGGACCTTGTCGATGCCCAATACCTCGAAGAGGTTGAACTCCTGGTCGCGCACGTTGGATTTGTAGTGGCTCATGGTGCCTCCTCGGTGAGAACTGCCACAGCATTTGCGATGTTCAGGTTTTTCGGTTGGGTACTCTGGCTAAGTTACCCACCAGTAACTCTGCTGACTATACCGCTCGGTAACTTCAACGCCAAGCCGCCGTGAGCTATTTCTGGCGACTAACCAACCCAGCGGTTGGCCGACCTCGTCAAATGTGCCGCCGGGGGGCCGTTGATCCGCGCATTTACCGGGTAGTGACTCTGATCACGTCCCAGCTGGATAGGTTGTCCGCATGCAGCGTGTTGCGGTCTGGGGAACGGGAAACATGGGGGCCGCGGCCATCCGGTCGGTGACCGGCTTCCCAGGGTTGGAGCTGGCCGGCGTCATCACCTCGACGCCGGACAAGGTCGGCCGGGACGCCGCCGACTTCGCTCGACTGGCCGCGCCGACCGGCGTCGCGGCCAGCGACGACGTCGACGCGGTGCTGGCGCGCTGCGATGCGGTGGCCTATATGGCCTCCGGGGACATCCGCCCCGACGACGCGGTCGCCGATATCGAGCGGTGCCTGCGCGCCGGCGCCCACGTGGTGACGCCGTCGCTGTACTCGCTCTACGATCCGCGGTCGGCGCCGCCGGACTGGGTCGACCGACTCACCGCGGCCGCCGCGCACGGTGGGGCGACACTGCTGGTCAGCGGCGTCGACCCGGGCTGGGCCAACGACGCGCTGGCGGTGGTGGCCGCGGGCCTGTGCACCCGGATCCGCACCATCCGATGCCAGGAGATCTTCGACTACTCGACCTACGACCAGCCGCACGCCGTGCGGGTGTCCTGTGGTTTCGGCGGCGCCATGGATGACGTGCCGATGATGCTGCTGCCCACCATCCCGACCATGGTGTGGGGCGGAAACATCCGGCTCATCGGCCGGGGGCTGGGCCTGGAGATCGACAAGATCACCGAGGTGGTGGAGCGGCTGCCGCTCGAAGAGTCATGCGACACCGTGATGGGCCGCTTCGAGAAGGGCACCCAGGGCGCGTTCTTTCTGAAGGTGATCGGCTGGGCCGACGGCCAGGAGCGCATCGTCGTCGAGCACATCACCCGCATCGACCCGGCCTGCGCGCCGCACTGGCCGCAACCCGACGAGGGCGTCGGCGACCATCGGGTGATCATCGACGGTGACCCGCAGCTGACCATCGTCACCCGCGCCGACGTGCCCGGCGGCACCCGCGCCGACGGCGGCAACACTACCGCCGCGAACCGGCTGCTCGGCGCCATCGCGTGGCTGGCCGAGCAGAAGCCCGGCATCTACGACGGTCTCGACGTCCCGCTGCGCCCGCTGCTGCCCGCCGAGGTGGAAGCCACCCGCTGGGTGTGAGCGGGTTTCGCGGTGTTACTCGGTCGGCGCTTCGGCGTCGGGCAGCTGGCCCACCAGATACTCCGCGAGTCCCCCGATGGTGGGGTAGTCGAACACCGCGGTCGCATTGATGGTGAACGCGCCGCCGAACTGGCTGTGCAGGCGGTTGCGCAATTCGATCGCCATCAGTGAATCCGTGCCCAGGTCCAGGAATCGGCTGGTGGCGGCCGGCGGTTGCGCCAGTCGCAGGAAGTTCTGCACCTCGCGCTGCAGGAATTCGGTGACGAAACCGACGCGCTGGGGCACCGGTATCTCCTGCAACTGCCGGAGCAACTCGCTGTCGCCGACCGCCTCCCCGGCCGCACTCGGTAACACCAGATCGAGAATCGGCGGCCGCAGTGCGCCCAGCACCTTCGCCGCCCGCTGCCAGTTGGCCGCGATGACGGTGGCCTGGCCGGTGCCGTTGGCCACGATCTCGGAAAGCGCGCTCAGCGCCGCCGCGGGCTGCACCGGAATCAGGCCCTGGGCACCGATATTCGCGGTCGCCGCCGCGGACGAGGCCATGCCACCCTGGGCCCAGGGCCCGAAGTTGACGCCGGTGGCCGGTCGGCCCTGCGCCCTGCGCTGCGCGACCAGACCGTCGAGCAGCGCGTTGGCCGTCGCGTAGTTGGCCTGGCCGGGGGAGCCGAACAGGCTCGACACCGAGGACGACACGATGAAGAAGTCCAGCTCGTCGTCCTGCGTCAGCCGGTCCAGATGCCAGGCGCCGAACGCCTTGGGCGCCAACGTGGTCCGGAACCTCGCCGGGCTCTGCTGCGACAGCAACGCGTCGTCGAGCACCCCGGCCAGATGCACCACGCCCGCCAGCGGCGCCACCTCGGTCCGGATCCGGTCCAGCAGCGCGGCCACCTCGGCCTCGTCGCCGACGTCGGCGGCGAAGACGTGGACGCGGCACTTGTGGCGCTCGGCGATGTCCTCGATGGCGCGTTGGGCGTCCGCATCCGGGGCCCTGCGACTGGTCAACACGACGTCACCGGCGCCGAGTTGGGCCAGATAGGCCGCGGCGTGCAGGCCGATCGCGCCGAGGCCGCCGGTGATCAGGTAGCTCCGGTCGGCGCGCGGCTGCAACGGGGCCGGAATCTGCAGCACGATCTTGCCGATGTGGCGGGCCTGCTGCATGCGCCGAAACGCCGTCTTGGCCTCGGTCAACGGGTAGATCTCGGCGGGCAACGGCGTCCAGTCGCCCGCGGCCAGCCCGCTCGACACCTCGGTCAGCAGGCTGCGGATGCGGTCGGGCTCCTGCAGGGTCACGGTGTCGAGCGCCACGATCTCGTAGGCGATGTCGGGGCGCGCCGCGGTCATCTGCTCCGGTGTCCAGATGTCGCGCTTGGCGATCTCGGCGAAGCGGCCGTTGCGGGCGGTGGCCCGCACGGTCGCCTCGATGAAGCCCTCGTTGGTGAGGCTGTTGAGCACCACATCCACCCCGGCGCCGTCGGTATCGGCCAGAATCTGGTCGGCGAAATCCGTTGTGCGCGAGTCGTAGACATACTGCACGCCGAGGCCGCGCAGCGTCGCGCGCTTGTAGGTGCTGGCGGTGGCGAAGACCACGGCGCCGTGTTGCTGGGCCAGCTGGATCGCGGCCAGCCCGACACCGCCGCTGGCGGCGTGGATCAACACCCGATCCCCGGGCTTGAGTTGCGCCCAGTCGAAGGCCAGGCGCGCCGTCAGGGCCGCGGCGGGGATGGTGGCCGCCTGCACCGCGCTCACCCGGGTCGGTATGGGCGCCAGCAATTGCGCCGGCACGTTGAACCGGCTGGCGAATGCGCCCTGCATGAACCCGTAGACGCGTTGGCCCACTTCGAGACCGGTGACGTGGTCACCCAATTGGGTGACCACACCGGCGAAGTCGCCGCCGATCGGTCCGGGGTCGCCCGGGTAGAGGCCGAGGACGTTGAGCACATCCCGGAAGTTCAGGCCCGCGGCCTCCACCGCGACCTGCACGTACCCGTCGCCCGGCGCCGGCACGTCGCTCTCGGTCAGCCGCAGGTTGTCGATCGCGCCGCGTTCGGTGGGTGCCAGCACGTAATCGCCGCCGCGGGGCACCGCGAGATGGCCGCTGCGCGACCACGGCAACAGCCGGGAGGCGAGCAGCTTCCCTTGTCGCACCGCGAGTTCGGGCTCCTCCAGGGCCGGCCCCGGCCCGGTGAGCAGGGCGGCCACCGCCCGGACGGCCTGCGGCGAGCCGTCGCAGTCGACGAGCTTGACCCGCAGCGCCGGTTCCTCGCTGATCGCGGTCCGTCCGAAGCCCCACACCGCCGCCTGCACCGGGTCGACCGGCTCGCCGGACTCGGTGGCCACGGCCCGCTCGGTGACGATCCACAGTCCGCCGGGCAGCTTCAGGCCGCCTTGCACGGTGTGCACCGCGCTGAGCAGGTTGGCGATCTCGGCCTCGAGCCGGGCCTCGATGTCGCCGTGGGGCGCCGCGCACCGCCACACCACGCCGGCGAACGACATCCCGCGCTCATGCGCCTGGGTCAGCAGCTCGCCCAGCAGGGTGGGGTCGGTGCTCGGGTCGCACGGGATGCAGCCCGGCAACTGCGCCGCGAGCTCATCGAAGCCGGCGATCAGCCAGGTGCCGGTGGTCCCCGCGGCCGCCTCGGTTGCCTCCGGCGCCGGTACCTCGTGCCAGCCGAGGGTGTAGAGCAGCCGGGTGGCATCGGCGCCGAGCCCGCGCAGCAGCGCCTCGCGGGGGGCCCGCTTGACGGTGAACTCGCGAATTCCGCCCAGTTGGTGGCCATCCCGATCGACGAAGTCGAGGTCGAAGACCTGGGTCTCGGCGTCGAGGGCGCCGGCGTGCCAGCGGGCCCGGCAGAAGAACCGCCGGGGCATCTGCTCCGTCAGCCAGACCTGCCCGTAGCGCAGCGGCAGGAACAGGTCGTGCACGCCCTGTTCGGCGGCCAGCAGAGCCGGGAACGCCGGGAAGGCGACGCCGGTGCACAGATCCATCAGCACCGGATGCATCGGCTCGGCGCCGAGATGCTCGGCGAGTTCGGCGCCGACGAGGATGTCGCCGATCGCCTCGCCGTCGCCGAGCCACAGCGATTTCAGCGAGCCGGCCCACGTCGGGCCCCAGGCCAGTTCCATGTCGGCGAAGGTCTCGAACAGCTCCTGCGGACGCATGCGTTCCAACCGGTCGATGGCCTCGTCGACGGGTTCGGCCGGTTCGGCGCCATCGTTGGTGCTGTCATCGATTCCCGGCACCACAACGCCTTCGGCGTTCAGCGACCATTCGGCGTCGCGGTCACCGTAGGGGCGGCTGTGCACCTGGAACGTCGACCCGTCGGCGCCGTCGCGGGGGTGCAACGTCAACTGGACTTCCCGAGAACTCTTCTCGGGCAGGATGATCGGTTCGTAGAAGAACACCTCGGTGGTCCGGGCGGGGGTGCCGACCGCGGCCAACGCCATCGCCGCGTACGTCGCGCCGGGGACGACGACGGTGCCGTAGATGACGTGATCGGAAAGCCACGGCTGGGACTTCACCGACAGCCGACTGGTGTAGACGGTGTCGCCGGATGCGAGATCCTTGGCCCCGCCCAGGATTCCGGAGGTGGGTCCGTCGGCCCCGCCGACCGCGATGCTCGACGTCTTGGGCCAGAAGCGGCGGCGCTGGAACGGGTAGGTGGGCAGTTCGAGTTTGCGTCCCGGCTGATGTTGCAGCGCGGCGAAATCGGGTCGGTGGCCGCCGACATACGCGGCGGCCAGCGCGTCGGCGATCTGACGACGGTCGGCGACGCCCTTGCGCAACGAGGCCACCGCCCGGGGCGCGGCCAGGTGTTCCGGCCAAACCTGCACCGCGGCCCCGGTCAACACCGGTTGCGGTCCGATCTCCATCAGCACCGAGCAGCCCAGTGCCGCCACGGTGCGCACACTCTCGGAGAACTGCACCGGCTGGCGCGAATGGCGTCGCCAGTACTGCGCGTCGAGCGGGGTGTGCGTCGGGAGTACCGCGCCGGTGCGGTTGCAGACCAACGGTAGCGTCGGCACGGCGAACTCGAATTGCGCTGCGTACGACTCGAACTCGTCGAGCACCGGATCCAGTAGTTCCGAGTGGAACGCGTGGCTGGTCTCCAGCCAGGTGCAGCGGATCCCCTCGTCGGTGAGGCCGGCGACGATCTGTTCCAGATCCGTACCGGGGCCCGAGAGCACGGTGTTGGGTCCGTTGTAGGCGCCGACGGACACCCGCGGGAACTCACCGGCGGCCGCCTCGACGTGCTTGGCGTCGGCGAATACCGCGACCATCCGGCCGCCCTCGGGGAGACTGCCGAACATCCGGCCGCGTTCGGCCATCAGCCGCGCGCCGTCCTCGAGCTGGAGAACTCCGGCCACACACGCGGCCGCATACTGGCCCACGCTGTGTCCCAGCACCACGTCGGGCTCGATGCCCCACGACTGCCACAGCCGGGCCAGGCCCATCTCGACGGCGAACAGCGCCGGCTGCGCGAATGAGGTGTGCCGCAGCCGTGCGCCGGATTCGCGGTCGGTGGCCAACAGGACCTCGAGCAGGGGATGCGCCACGATGTCCTTCACCGCGTCGGCGCACCGGGTCACGGTCTGGGCGAAAACCGGTTCCGCGTCGAACAACTCACGCGCCATCCCCGGATACTGGCTGCCCTGCCCGGTGAAGAACCACGCCGTCGTCGGGTGGTGCGTGAACTCGCCGCGCACGACACCGGGGCGGGTGCGGTTCTCGATCAGGTCGGCCAGACCTCGGCGCGCACCCGCAACCGAGTCCAAGACCAGCGCGGCGCGGTGCCCGAAGTGCGAGCGGCCCGTCCCGGCGGTGCGGCACAGGTCAGCGATGTCGACATCCGGATGGGCGCCCAACCAGGAGTCGTAACGCTGCGCCAGGGCCACCAGCGCCTCCGGTGAGCGCGCGGACAGCGGAAGTACCTGCACCCGCTCGGCGTCGGCGTCCGAATCCGGCGACTGCGCCGCCACCTCGTCGGGCGCCTCTTCGATCAACACGTGCGCGTTGGTGCCGGTGAACCCGAAGGAACTCACGCCGGCGCGCCGCGGCCTGCCGTCGGCCTGCCAGGAAACCGGTTTGTCCACGACCCGCACCGGCAGCGAGTCCCACGGAATGTGCGGCGACGGGGTGTCGAAGTGCAGGCTGCGTGGCAGCAGTCCGTGCTGCAGCGACAGCACGACCTTGATCAGGCCGGCGGCACCGGAGGCCGACTCGGTGTGACCGATGTTGCTCTTCACCGATCCCAGCAGCAGCGGTCGGTCCGCGTCACGCGCGCCGCCGTAGGCGGCCGCGGCCGCCTGGACCTCGATCGGATCACCCAGCGGGGTACCCGTCCCGTGCGCCTCGAGGTAGTCGACGTCCCCGCCCGACAGTCCGGCCCGAGCCAGCGCCAGCTCGATAAGCCGTTGCTGCGCACCGCCGTTGGGCACGGTGAGCCCGCTGGAGGCGCCGTCCTGGTTCACCGCGCTGCTGGGGATGACGGCGCAGATGCGATCGCCGTCGCGCTGCGCGTCGCTCAGGCGCTTGAGCACGAGCATCCCGCAGCCCTCGCTGCGGACGTAGCCGTCGGCGGAGGCGTCGAAGGTCTTGCACCGCCCCACCGGTGACAGCATCCGCGCGCGGGATGCCGCGACCACGGTCACCGGGCTCAGCAGCACGTTCACCCCGCCGGCCACGGCCAGATCGCAGTCCCCGGAGTGCAACGCCTGACAGGCCTGATGGACGGCCACCAACGCCGAACTGCAGGCGGTGTCGACGGCGACCGCCGGTCCCTCCAGGCCCAGGGCGAAGGCGACCCGACCGGAGATGGCGTTGAGCGCATTGCCGGTGATGAAGTGCGGTTCGATCTTGTCGATCGACTCGGCGGACAGCAGATGTGCGTACTCATTGGCGGCCACGCCGGTGAAGACCCCGGTGCGGCTGCCGCGCAACGCGGCCGGGGCGTAGCCGGCCCGTTCGAGACCCTCCCAGACCGTCTCCAGCATCAACCGCTGCTGCGGCTCGATCCAGACCGCCTCGCGGGGGGAGATGCCGAAGAACTCGGGATCGAATCCGTCGATGCCGTCCAGGAATCCGCCGAACCGCGTGTAGGTCTTGCCCGGCACGTCCGGATCCGGGTCATAGAACTCGTCGATGTCGAATCGGTCCTCCGGGACCTCCCGGATCGCATCGACTCCGTCGGCGAGCAACTCCCAGAAGGCTTCCGGGTTCGGCGCGCCCGGAAACCGGCACGACACCGCGACGATCGCGATCGGTTCGTCGGTGCGCGTCGGCCGCGCCGATGCCACCCGAGCGGCCGGATCGGCCGCCGGCTCGCTGAGCCCGAGCACCTCGCCGAGCAGGTAGTCGGCGACATCGGACGGCCGGGGATGATCCATCACCAGGGTGATGGGAATCTCGCGGCCCACGCCTTGTTCGATGCGGCGCCGCAGTTCCACGGCCATCAGCGAATCCATGCCGAGATCGAAGAACCCGGCGTCCTCGCGGATCTCGGCGACGTCGACGCGGGTCACCTCCGCGACCGCGGCCCGCAGGTAGTCGGTCAGGAGTTTCTTGCGCTGCTGCACCGGGGCATTCGTGAGCCGCTCGACCAGTTGAGTCGGTCCGGCCGTCGCCGCCGCGGCTGTCGCGTCCGTCGCCGCGGGCAGTTCGCGCTCCAACTCCGCGAGGAATCCGCGCCGGCCGGCTTGTTGATAGAGCGGCAGGAAGCGGGCCCAGTCGATCCGGGCCACCGTCTGTTGTGCGGGGCCCTGAGCCGCGGCCACATCGGCCAGGCCCGCGAGCGCATCGGCGGGCGACAACGTCCGGACGCCGCGCTGCTCGAGTCGCGCGCGGGAGTCCGCGTCGGCCATGCCCCCGGACCAGGGGCCGAAGTTGACGCTGGCCCCGGCGATGCCCTGCGCCCGCAGGCGCCACGCGAGTCCGTCCAGGAAGGCGTTCGCCGCACCGTAGGCGGTCTGACCGTAGCCACCCCATACCGAGGCGATCGACGAGGTGCTGACGAAGAAGTCCAGCGGCAGGTCGGCGGCGGCCTGGCTCAGATGCCAGGCGCCCCAGACCTTGCCGGCAAAGACCCGATCGACTTCGGCGTCGGCCAGGTCCGCCAACGCCGTCGTGCCGATCTCACCCGCGGCGTGGACGATGCCGGCCAGCGGTGGCAGTTCGGCCCGCGCGGTGGCCAACAGGTGCGCGACGTCGTCGGCATCGGCGACGTCGGCGGCGATGACCCGCACCTCGCAGCCGTGCTGTTCGCGCAGCGCGTCGATGCGCTGCTGCGCGCGGTCGTCCGGCGCGCGTCGACCGGTCAGGACCAGCTGTCCGGCACCGTGCGCGGCCAGGTACCCGGCGATCTCCAGGCCCAGCGCGCCCAGCCCGCCGGTGACCAGATAGGTTGCGTCCGAACGCAGTTCCAGCGCCGACTCGCCGGGCGGGGCGGTGCGCCGCACCAGCCGCGGGACGTAGACGGCCTGATCGCGCAGCGCGATCTGATCCTCGTGCACGTCGGAGGTGCGCGACGCGGTGACGCGATTGATGAACCGCGACCATTCGCCCGCGTTGTCGCCGCCCGCCGACACGTCGGCCAGCCCGCCCCACACCTGCGGCAGTTCCAGGGCCGCGGCGCGGCCGAATCCCCACAGGCAACTCTGTTCGGGGGCGACGAGGTCGGTGTCGGTGACGCGCTGCGCGCCCCGGGTCACCAGCCAGATCGGGCTGCGCAGTTCGGCGGCCACCGCGGCCCGGAAGAGCCGACGCGTCCCGGCCAGGATCCGGTGCTGCATTCGCGACAGCGACCGCATCGAGAACCCGGTATCGGCCGCCGGATCCGCGTCGAGCGCCGCGATGTGCAGGATGCGTAGCGCTGAATCGTCCGCCGCGGCGGCCCGCAGGACCTCGGCGAGCCGGGTCTCGTCGTCGTCGGAGATCGGCAGCCCGACGATCTGGTGCCGGTGCCCACGTGCGGTCAGCAGATCGACCAGGGGGCCGGCCGCGCCCGTGCCGTCGCCGACCAGGAGCCAGCTGGACTGCGGCCCGGCCCCGGCGTCGGCAGGACCCGAACCGACGTCGTCCCAACGTATCTCGTAGCGGTCGTCGGCCCGGTCCTGGTTGGCGCGTTGCCGGTTGTGCTGGGCCGCCAGCGTTCGCAGGACCTGCAGGGTCTGCTCATCGCCATCGGTGCCGTCGAGCAGGGCCGCGAGTTCCTCGATGCGCCCGTCCTCCAGCAGGCTCAGGGCCTGGGTGCGGGCGGCCAGGGGCGGTCGCCGGTCGGTGTCCGCACCCTCGGCACGTCCGTCGGTGAACCAGTACTGGCGGTGCTCGAACGGATAGGTGGGCAGATCGAGCTTTCGCGCGTGCGCCCGCCGGAAGGCGGCGAACTCGGGCGCATGGCCCAGGACGTAGGCGTCGGCGACGGCTTCGGTGAGCTGTCGGTGGTCGGCGGTGTTTCGGCGCAGCGACGCGATTGCGCGCGGCGCGGTGGCCGGATCGGGCCAGGCGCCTAGGGCCGTGGCGGTGAGCACCGGGCTCGGGCCGATCTCGAGCAACACCTTGCAGTTCAGGTCGGCGAGGGTGCGCACGCTCTTGGCGAACTGCACCGGATTGCGGGCGTGCCGGCGCCAGTAGGGTCCGTCGAGTTGCACGCTCCTGCCGAGCGCCGCGCCGGTGCGGTTGTCGATCAGGATCCGTTGCGGCGCACGGAATTCGAAGCGGTTCACATACGATTCGAACTCGTCGAGGATCGGGTCCAGCAGCGCGGAGTGGAACGCATGACTGGTCTCCAGCCAGTCGCACCGGGTGCCGTCGGCCGTCAGCGACGCCACCGCCTGCTCCAGATCGGTTGCAGGGCCGGATAATACGGTGTTGGGGCCGTTGTAGGCGGCCACCGACAGGCTGGGGAACTCATCGGTGAGGCTCTCGACCCGCTCGGCGGGCGCGAACACCGCGGCCATCCGGCCGCCCGCGGGCAGGCTGCCGAACAGGCGTCCGCGTTCGGCCATCAACAACGCACCGTCGGTGAGGCTGAACACCCCCGCGACGCAGGCCGCCGCGTACTGGCCGACGCTGTGGCCCAGCACCACGTCGGGTTCCAGGCCCCACGACTGCCAGAGGCGCGCCAGGCCCATCTCCACCGCGAACAAGGCGGGCTGCGCGTAGGAGGTCTGCCGCAGCGCCGCTTCGGCCGCCGGGCTGTCCATCGCGAATATCAGGTCGAGCAACGGCTTTTCGAGAACGTCGGCGAGCACATGGGCGCACTGCTCAAGCGTCTCGGCGAACACCGGTTCGGTGTCGAACAGCCCCCGGGCCATGCCCGGATACTGACTGCCCTGACCGGTGAACAGCCACGCGGTCTTGGGTGCGCCGTGCGATTCGCCGCGCACCAAACCGGGTGCGGGGCGGTCGTCGGCCAACGCGCCGAGCAACTCGAGGGCCGAGTCCCTCGAGTTCACCACCAACGCCGCCCGGTGCTCCAGGTGCGCCCGGGCGGTGCCCGCGGTCAGGCACACGTCGGCCAGGGTGGCCTCGGGGTGTGCGTGCAGCCAGCTGCGGTACTTCCCGGCCAGCTGCACCAGCGCGGCGGGCGTGTGCGCCGACAGCGGCAACACGCTGAACCGCTCGACGGGCTCGGGTGCCGCGGCGCCCACCGGGGTGCGCTCGGGGGCCTCCTCGAGGATGACGTGCGCGTTGGTCCCGGCGAACCCGAACGAACTGACCCCGGCGATCCGCGGCCGGTCGCCGCGTCGCCACGGGATGCTCTCAGTCACCACCTGCACCGGCAGCCGGTCCCACGGGATGTGCGGCGACGGGTTCTCGAAGTTGAGGTGCTTGGGCAGGGCCTCGTTTTCGAGCGACAAAATGACCTTGATGACACCGGCGATGCCCGCCGCGGCTTCGAGGTGTCCGATGTTCGTCTTCGCCGAACCGATCAGCAGCGGCCGGGCGGGATCGCGGCCGGCACCGAGCGCCGCACCGGCGGCCTGGGCCTCGATCGGGTCGCCGAGTGAGGTGCCGGTGCCGTGGGCTTCCAGGTATCCGACGTCGCTGGGTTCGAGGTCGGCCCGCTTGAGCGCGTCGGCGATGACCCGTTGCTGGGCGACGCCGTTGGGCACCGTCAGACCGCCCGAGGCGCCGTCCTGATTGACCGCGCTGCCGCGGACCACGGCCCGGATCCGGTCGCCGTCGCGAATCGCGTCGGCGAGGCGCTTGATGACGATGACGCCGCAGCCCTCGCCGCGCACGTAACCGTCGGCGGCCGCGTCGAACGTCTTGCACCTGCCGTCCGGCGCCAGCATGTGCGCGTGCGAGAACGTGATCATGGTCGCCGGGGTCAGCAGGACGTTCGCCCCGCCGGCCAGCGCGAGGTCGCATTCGCCCAGCTGCAGCGCCTGGCAGGCCTGATGGATGGCCACCAGTGACGAACTGCACGCGGTGTCGACGGCGACCGCCGGGCCCTGCAGTCCCAACCGGTAGCTGATTCGGCCCGCCGCGGCCGCGTTCGAGGTGCCGATGGCCATGTAGGCCTCGATCTCGGCATACGACAGCTCGTCGGAGGCCATCCCGAGGTAGTCGTGCGTCGCCAGGCCCACGAACACGCCGGTGTTGGTGTTCGCCAGGGCCGACGGCGCGGTGCCGGAATGCTCCACCGCGCGCCACGCGGTCTCCAACAGCAGCCGGTGCTGCGGGTCCATCAGCCGGACCTCGCGGGTCGACATGCCGAAGAACGGGGCGTCGAAGCCCGCGGGGTCATCGACGAAGCCCGCGCGCCGGGTCACCACCTTGCCGGGCACACCGGGTTCGGGGTCATAGAACGCGTCGGCGTTCCAGCGGTCCCCGGGTACCTCGGATATCGCGTCGCGGCCCTGCTGCAGCAGCTCCCAAAAGCCGTCGGCATCCGGCGCGCCGGGGAAACGCGCTGCGTAGCCGATGATCGCAAAACTTGATGCCGGTGCAACCGGATGTTCGGCAGACTTCATGCCGGGTCCCTCCCCGAGTTGGCGGTCGGACGTGGTCCGGTAGTACTGAATTTGCGCGTCCGAAAACCTACTCCTACGACGCACACTATGGCATTGTTCACGTGCGGCCTATGGGTGACCACGGGAGGGGTCGAGGCGGCACCGGGGGGCAACTGCCGAAGCTGGCAGTATGTTGGTCCCGCGTTGGCTGACGGGCGAATTCAGGCCCCGGCCGAATAAAAATTCTGGAGGACCTCGCTTTGCGCATCGGCAAGATCACGGTCGGCCCACTCGACGAGTGGTCGCTGAAACCGGGCGCGGTCACCTCTTGGCATCCGACGGCCACGGCGGCCGAGAAGGCACGACAGGCGCCGGTGAGTTCGGTGCCCATCAGCTACATGCAGCACCAGCATCTGCGTAACTACTCGGAGCGAACGGATGCGGGGCTGAACTTCTCCCGGCAGATCATCGCCAGCTGTGAGGTGGCCGGCCGGTGCGACATCGCCGCGATGGATCACGCCGTGAACGCGTACCTGCGCCGACACGACACGTTCCGCAGCTGGTTCCGGCGGACCGACGACGACGACTTCACCCGGCACGCCATCGAGGATCCGGCGGACATCGAGTTCGTGCCGATCGATCACGGCAACCTGACGATCGACGAGATCCACGCCCACGTGGTGGCCATCCCGAGCCCGCTGGAGTGGGGCTGCTTCACGTTCGGCATCATCCAGAACGAGGACAACTTCACGTTCTTCGCAGCCATGGACCATGTGCACGGGGACGCGACCCTGATCGGCACCACGATGTTGGAAGCCAACGGCATGTATGCGTCGTTCAGCGGCACCGGTGCGGCGTTGACGCTGCCCGAGGCCGGTAGCTTCGACGACTTCTGCATCCGGGAGCGCGAGCGCACCGCCGAGTTGACCGCCGATTCGCCCCAGGTGCGGGATTGGCTCGACTTCGCCGAGAACAACAATGGTGGTTTTCCGGATTTCCCGCTGCCCCTGGGCGACCCGTCCGAGTCGACCCGCAGCGACATGACCACCCTGGCGCTGATGGACCCCGCGCAGACCGAACGCTTCGAGGCGGCGTGTGCGTCGGCCGGCGCGCGCTTCGTCGGCGGCCTGTTCGCCTGTCTGGCACAGGTGGAACACGAGCTCACGGGCGCGCTGACCTATTACGGGCTCACGCCGAGGGACGCGCGCAAGGCGACGGACAACTTCATGACGCAGGGTTGGTTCACCGGACTGATCCCGATCACCGTGCCGATCGGGGCTGCCTCGTTCAGCGAGGCGGCGTGGGCCGCGCAGGAGTCGTTCGACTCGAATCTGACCATGGCCGAGGTGCCGTATTACCGGGTGATGGAGTTGGCGCCGGAGTTGAACTGGCCGCAGCCGAACTTCCCGGTGTCGAATTTCTTTCACGGCGGCGCCGCGCCGCTCAACGCGGTTCTCGCCGCCGCCGACATGGGCCTGGCGAACAACATCGGGATCTACCCGGACGGGCGGTTCTCGTACCAGCTGACCATCTACATCTTCCGCTATGGCGAGGGCACCGCGATGGCGATCATGCACCCCGACAACCCCGTCGCCAGCAAGTCAGTTGCCCGCTACCTGGCGACCATGCAGTCCGTGTCCACGATGGTCGCCGACGGTGGACACTGGGGCCGCGTCGCTTAGCGCGGCATCGATGGTGAGGGCGATATGCGACGGCTAGCCGATCTCGTGGTGCGGTGGCCCTGGGCGGTCATCGGGGTGTGGGTCGCGTTGGCGATCGCGCTCCCGCTGTCGTTCCCCTCGCTCAGCGCGATGGCCGAGCGCAATCCGCTGGTCATCCTGCCCAGCGATGCGCCGTCGAGCGTCACCGCCCGCAACATGGCCGCGGCGTTCCAGGAATCGAGCTCGGACAACCTGCTGGTCGTCGCGTTCATCAACGAAACCGGCTTGCGGCCCGCCGACGAGGCGACCTACCGCAACGTGGTCGATGCGTTGCGCGACAACGACTCCGACGTCGTGTCGGTGCAGGACTTCGTCAGCACGCCGCCACTGCGGCAGTTCCTGACCAGCGAAGACAAGACCACCTGGGTGCTGCCGGTCAGCCTGGCCGGTGAGCTCGGCACGCCACCGGCCTTCGACGCGTTCAACCGAACCGCCGACCTCGTCGAACACGCGGTGGGGGACGACGCCGACGGTCCGCTCGACGTGCACGTCACCGGGCCCGCGGCCACCGTCGCCGACCTCACGGTCGCGGGCGAGCAGGACCGCCTACCGATCGAGACCGCGATCGCCGTCCTGGTCCTCGGCGTGCTGTTGCTGGTGTACCGCAACCCGAGGACGATGCTGCTGCCGTTGGTGACGATCGGCGGGTCGCTGATGATCGCGCAGGGCATGGTGGCGGGCTACTCGTACCTGACCGGTGCGGGCGTCTCGAATCAGTCCATCGTGTTCCTGAGCGCGATCATGGCCGGCGCCGGCACGGACTACGCGGTGTTCATGATCAGCCGCTACCACGACTATCTGCGCGCGGGCGCCGGATTCGATCAGGCGGTCAAGTCGGCGATGATGTCGATCGGCAAGGTCATCAGCGCCTCCGCCGCCACCGTGGGGATCACCTTCCTGGTGATGAACTTCGCCCAGATGGGGGTGTTCCGGACCATCGGGGTCTCGGCGGCGATCGGGATCGGCGTGGCGTATCTGGCGGGGACCACCCTGCTGCCGGCGATCCTGGTGCTGGCCGGTCCGCGCGGCTGGATCAACCCACGTCGCGAGCTGACCGCCCGATTCTGGCGCCGGTCCGGCATTCGCATCGTGCGCCGGCCGGTGCCGCATCTGGTCGGCAGCGTGCTGGTGTTGGCCCTGCTCGCCGGCCTGGCAGTGGTGGCCGAGTTCAACTACGACGACCGCAAGGCCGTCGCGGCGTCGGCGCCCAGTTCGGTCGGCTACGCCGCCATGGAACGCCACTTCCCGATCAGTCAGTCCATTCCGCAGTACATCCTGGTGCAGTCGCCGCGGGATCTGCGCACGCCGCAGGCGCTCGCGGATCTGGAGCAAATGGCCTCGCGCATCGCGCAATTGCCGGACATCGCCCTGATCAGCGGGGTCACTCGGCCGCTGGGCGAGGTGCCGCCCGAGTTCCGGGCCACGTTCCAGGCCGGGATCGTCGGCGCCCGCCTGGCCGAGGGGTCCGAACAGATCGGTCAGCGCACCGGCGACCTCAACGAGCTGGCCACCGGCGCCAACACGCTGGCCGACTCGCTCGGCGACGTGCGCGCGCAGGTCAACAGCATCGCGCCCAGCCTGCAGACCCTGCTCGACGCCCTGTCCTCGGTGCGCACCGAGTATGGCGGCGACAAGCTGGTGCGCGACGTCGAGACCGCCGCCAAACTGGTCAAGAGTCTCAACGAACTGGGCAACTCGATGGGCCTGAACTTCACCGCGGTGCGCGACATGTTCGGCTGGATCGGCCCGGTGTTGGCGGCGCTGAACGGCAACGCGGTCTGCGACGCCAACCCGTCGTGCCGAGACACCCGCATCCAGTTCCAGCGGCTGATGGAAGCGCGCGACGACGGTCGCTTGGATCGGATCAACACCCTCGCCGGCCAGCTGCAGGGCTTCGAGGACCGGGAAACCCTCAACTCGACGGTGAAGAAGCTCAACGGCGCGCTCAACGACATCGTCAAGGCCGTCAACGGCTTGGGGGTGGGCAGCCCGGCCGGCGCGCAGGCCGGCCTGTCCGAGATCCGGCGGGGCGCCGACCGGCTGGCCACCGGGAGCCGCCAGGTCGCCGGCGGAGTGGACGAATTGGTCGCGCAGATCAAGGTGATGGCGGCCGGCCTCGATCAGGCTTCGACGTTCCTGCTGACCATGCGGCACGACGCGGCGGCCTCCTCGATGGCGGGGTTCAACATTCCGGCCGAGGTGCTCAACGCCGTGGAGTTCCAGCAGGCCGCCAAGGCGTTCATCGCCCCGGACGGCCACTCGGCGCGCTATCTGGTCCAGACCGAACTCAACCCGTTCAGCCCCGCGGCCATGGACCAGGTCAACACGATCAGTGACGTCGCCCGCGGAGCGCAGCCCAACACCACGCTCGCGGATGCGTCGATATCGATGGGCGGCTTCCCCGCCGCGCTGCGGGACACCCGCGATTACTACGAGCGCGACATCCGATTCATCATCATCGTCACGCTCATCGTCGTGCTGTTGATCCTGATGCTGCTGTTGCGGTCGCTCATCGCGCCGCTCTACCTCGTCGGCTCGGTGGTCTTCTCGTACTTCGCGGCGATCGGCATCGGCGTACTGATGTTCCAGGTGATACTCGACCAGCCGCTGCATTGGAGCGTGGCGCCGTTGGCGTTCGTGGTGCTGGTCGCGGTGGGCGCCGATTACAACATGCTGTTCGTATCGCGAATGCGCGACGAGTCTCCGCACAGCGTGCGGTATGGCGTCATCCGTACGCTGGGTTCGACGGGCGGCGTGATCACCGCGGCGGGCCTGATCTTCGCCGCCTCGATGGCCGGTCTGCTGTTCTCCAGCATCGGGATCGTGGTCCAGGGCGGTTTCGTGATCGGGATCGGGATCCTGCTGGATACCTTCGTGGTCCGCACCATCACGGTGCCCGCGATCGCGGCGCTCGTCGGGCGGGCAAATTGGTGGCCGTCGCGGATCGGACCCAAACAGTCGAGTCCGCCGACGCCGGTCGAGGTCAGCTAGCGGCGCCGAGTCGGCGGGCACCCGAATTGTATGTGAAACTACGAAACGAAGCGGAGCGGTCGAGAGTGCAGATGATGAAGCTCTTCGCAGCGCATGCGGCCACGCTCGGATGTTCATTGCGCCGGTCTGCGTCAGGATTTCGGGGGACATGCTGAATCAGCTCGCGTCGACGTCGCAATCATCGATCCTGTCGATGCTGCAGGGGCGCGCCAGCCTGCGCCCCAACGACGTCGCATTCACCTTCACCCACTACGACGCCGATCCGGCGGGCGTCGTCGAACGGCTGACGTGGTCGCAACTGGCCCGCCGAACGATGAATGTGGCCCGGGAGATCCGGCGGCACGGGGCGGTCGGTGACAGGGCGGTGATCCTGGCCCCGCAGGGCCTCGAATACATCTTGGCCTTCCTGGGATCCATGCAGGCCGGGCTCGTCGCGGTGCCGCTGCCGTTGCCGCATCGCGGCTCGGGTCATGACCGGGTCGGCGCGGTGCTCGCCGACACCGAACCCACGGTCGTTCTCACGACGTCGGCGGCCGCCGACGAGGTCGGCGATTTCGTCGCCCGGGCACCGCTGGCGGCGGCACCCGCGATCGTCGAGATCGACGCGCTGGCGCTGGACGCCGAGGGTGGGGCCCCGCTCGGGCCGACCGACCTGCCGGACATCGCGTACCTGCAGTACAGCTCGGGTTCGACCCGGCTGCCGACGGGCGCCATGATCTCGCACCGGAATCTCCAGGCCAACTTCGAGCAGATCATGCGCACGTACTTCAGCGGCGCCACCTCCGCCTCCGACATCACATTCGTCTCGTGGTTGCCGTTCTTCCACGACATGGGTTTGGTGTTGGGTGTCTGCGTGCCGATCCTGAGCGGCCATCCCGGCGCGTTGATCAGCCCGACCGCGTTCCTGGAGCGGCCCGCCCGGTGGATGCGAGCGCTGGCCGAGAACTCCCACGCCTTCTCGGCGGCCCCCAACTTCGCGTTCGACCTGGCCGCCCGCAAGACCCGCGACAGCGACCTGGCCGGGCTCGACCTCGGCGGGGTGGTGGGCATCATCAACGGCGCCGAGCGGGTCGAGCCCGCCACCTTGGAACGCTTCGCGGATCGGTTTGCGCACTTCAATCTCCGCGACCACATGCTGCGCCCGTCCTACGGCCTGGCGGAGGCGACGGTCTTCGTGGCCGCGGGCACGTGGAGCGAGGCGGCACCGGCTGCCCACTTCGATGTCGGCGAGCTCGGCGCGGGCCGGGTGCTGACCTGCGCGCCCGGCCGGGGCGCGGCGGCCACCAAGGCCACGGCGCTGGTGCAGTACCGAGTGCCCCCGTCGCCGGTGGTGCAGATCGTCGACGCCGACACC
This sequence comes from Mycolicibacterium sp. MU0053, assembly GCF_963378095.1. NCBI lineage: Bacteria > Bacillati > Actinomycetota > Actinomycetes > Mycobacteriales > Mycobacteriaceae > Mycobacterium > Mycobacterium burgundiense. Next base: position 4,518,779 of record NZ_OY726397.1, on the reverse strand, counting down.
CGCCGGCAGTGCCCGCCGGAGCGGGTCGGCGAGATCTGGGTGCACGGTGACAACGTCGCGGTCGGTTATTGGCGGCGGCCAGCGCCGGACCAGCAGTGCTTCGCCGCCACGCTCGTCGAGCCGTCGCCCGGCACCCCGGCGGGCCCGTGGCTGCGCACCGGCGACCTCGGGTTCATCCACGAGGGCGAGCTGTTCGTCGTCGGCCGCATCAAGGACCTGTTGATCATCCGGGGCCGCAACTACCATCCCGAGGACATCGAGGCGACGGTGCGGACCGTCAGCCGCGGTCGGGTCGCGGCGATCTCGGTCCCGGTGCAGGGCACCGAGGAGCTGGTCGCCATCGTCGAACTGCCGAAGGCGCCGGGTGGGGGAGAACGCGCGGGGCCGGATCTCGACGAGATCAAGCGCGACGTCGCCGCCGCGGTGGCCAATGCGCACGGCCTCAGCGTCGGCGATCTCGTACTGGTGCCGCCGGGGTCGATTCCCACGACGACGAGCGGCAAGATCCGCCGCGCCGGCAGCGCCGAGCAGTATCGGCAGAGCCAGTTCGTCCGGTTGAACGCATGAGCGCGGCACCGTGCCCACCGCGGCCGCGAGCCGGAGTAAGGTGCGGTGCAGGGCAGTCGAAACCGCAGGGGAGTAGGACTTGAAACGACTTCTCGCATTCGGGACGGCGCTGACAACCATTTGCGCCGCAGGCTGTTTCGGATTCGGCGTCGCGGCGGCCGATGACGCCGCGGGCGATGACGGCCGGACCGATATCGCACCGGCCGAAGGTCCACCGCCGCTGGGCACCCCAGGGCGCGCCTATGCCCTGGGCGGCGCCCATGTGCTGGGCATTCCGTACGACGAGTACATCATGCGCACCGGCGCGGACTGGTTCCCCGGGCTGGACCGCCAGATCGTCGACTACCCCGCCGGGCAGGTCCAGGGGCATACCTTGGAGCGGCTGTTCCCGGGCATCGGGCGGCTCGATGACTCCTTCCCGGGGCTGGGTATCGACGGCCCCAGTGTCGGGGAATCGGTCGACGTCGGCACGCCGAATCTGATCGAGGCGATCCGGGCGGGTGGCCCCGGGACCGCGATCGGCCTGTCCGAGGGCGCCATGGTCCTCAACGACGTGCAGGCCAAGCTCGCCTACGACCCGGCCGCCCCGCCGCCAAACGAGTTGAGCTTCGCCATGTACGGCGACCCGGTGGCGCGGCATGCCTTCGGCGAAAGCTTCCTCACCCAGACCTTCCCCGTCGGCAGCGTCGTTCCGTCGCTCGACTATCGCATTCCGCCGCCGGTGGAAAGCCAGTACGACACCCACCAGTTCGTCTCGGCCTACGACAGCATCGCCGACTGGCCGGACCGCCCGGACAACTGGATATCGGTCGCCAACGCGATCGTCGGGCTGGCGACCGGTCACACGGCGGTCGCGTTCACCGACCCGAGCATGGTGCCGCCGCAGAACATCCGCAAGACCGTCAACTCCCGCGGCGCCACGACAACGACGTACCTGATTCCCGAGGAGCACCTCCCGCTGGTGCTCCCGTTCAAGTATCTCGGGGTGCCGCAGGAAACGCTGATCGAACTCGACGCGGTACTCAAGCCCTTCGTGGATGCGGGCTACTCGCGGCACGACGACCCGCTGACCGCCCCGATCACGGTGGATCCGGTGAACGGCTACGACCCGGCGGAGGTCACCGCGCCGGCCACCCAGGCCGCGTTCGGCGGCGCCGCCGACCCGGTGTCGCAGCTCCTCGCCGGCCTGCAGTACGTGATCGACAATCAACCGCAGTCCTGACGGCCCCTACGTGGTCGCCGCGCCGCGGTTCATGTGAGGATGGACCCGCTATGAGCAGCACAGAACTGAGCCCAGCCGCACTGCGGGAGGCCTTCGGACACTTTCCCACCGGCGTGATCGCGATCGCCGCCGAAATCGACGGCACCCTCGTCGGGTTGGCGGCCAGCACGTTCGTGCCCGTCTCGCTGGACCCGCCGTTGGTGTCGTTCTGCGTGCAGAACAGCTCGACCACCTGGCCCAAGCTCAAGGACCTGCCGGTGCTGGGCATCAGCGTGCTGGGCGAAAGCCACGATCAGGCGGCCAGGACGCTGGCGGCCAAGACCGGCGACCGTTTCGCCGGTCTGCAGACCGTCTCCAACCGCGGCGCGGTCTACATCGACGGCACCGCGGTCTGGCTGGAGAGCTCAGTCGAACAGCTGGTGCCGGCCGGCGATCACACCATCGTGGTGCTGCGGGTCAGTGCGATCACCGTGCACGACGATGTCGCGCCGATCGTGTTCCACCGCAGCGCGTTTCGCAAGCTCGGCGTCTGATCAGGGCCGCGCCGCGAGTTCGTCGCGGTAGCCCTGGATGCGCTGCTCCAACTCCTCGGCGTCGTCGAATCTGCCCTCCTTGCGGGCCAGGTTCGCGCGGGCCGAGAGCTCGCGGATCGCGGTGCGAATGTCGTTGATGCTGACTATTTCTCGCATGCCCATTGCGATGCCTTTCGCGGGGGATTGGCCGTCGACCCCGAGGGTACGCGGGATCTCGAGAAAGGCCAGCCCTCGCGGCGATTAGCGTCTGAACAGTTTGTTACCGAGCCAGACGATCGGGTCGTACCGGTGACCGGCCACGCGTTCCTTCATCGGAATGATCGCGTTGTCGGTGATCTTGATGTGCTCGGGACAGACCTCGGTGCAGCACTTGGTGATGTTGCACAAGCCGAGTCCGGCCTCGTCCTGGGACAGATCGCGGCGATCCGCCGTGTCGAGCGGGTGCATCTCGAGTTCGGCGATCCGGATGAAGTTCCGCGGACCGGCGAAGGCTTCCTTGTTCTCCTCGTGATCGCGGATCACGTGACAGACGTTCTGGCACATGAAGCACTCGATGCACTTGCGGAACTCCTGGCTGCGCTGGATGTCCTCCTGCTGCATCCGGTACTCGCCGGGCTGCAGCCCCTTGGGCGGCGTGAACGACGGGATCTCGCGGGCCTTCTGGTAGTTGAACGACACGTCGGTCACCAGGTCGCGCATCACCGGGAAGGTGCGGATCGGGGTGACGGTGACGGTTTCGTCCGGTTCGAACGTCGACATCCGCGTCATGCACAGCAGTCGGGGCTTGCCGTTGATCTCCGCCGAGCACGAACCGCACTTACCGGCCTTGCAGTTCCAGCGCACGGCGAGGTCGGGGGTCTGGGTGGCCTGCAGCCGGTGGATGATGTCGAGCACCACCTCACCGTCGTTGACCTCGACGGTGTAGTCCTGCAGGTCGCCACCGGCGATATCGCCGCGCCAGACCCGCAACTTCGCGTCATAAGTGGCCATCTCAGCTTCTCCGTTCCGCATGGTTGGCCAACTCGGCTTCGGTGTAGTACTTCTCGAGCTCGGAGAGCTCGAACAAGTCCAACAGGTCGGGCCGCATCGGTTCCTGTTGTTCGGGTGTCACCTGGATCTCCGGGGCCACGGTCGTGGTCGGATCGGCGTCGGGGCTCACCTGGCACACCAGCAGCGTGTTGCGCCAGTTGGCGTCCATCTCCGGGTGGTCGTCGCGGGTGTGGCCGCCGCGGCTCTCGGTGCGCTGCAGCGCGGCCTTCGCGACGCACTCGCTGACCAGCAGCATGTTGCGCATGTCGATCGCCAGGTGCCAGCCGGGGTTGAACTGCCGACCGCCCTCGACGGTGATGTTCTGGTAGCGCGCCTTGAGCTCCTGGAGTTTGTCCAGGGCCTCCTGGATCTCCTCCTCCTTGCGGATGATCCCGACCAGGTCGTTCATCGACTGCTGCAGTTCGGCGTGCAGCGTGTACGGATTCTCCGGGTTGGGATGCTCGTCGAACGGGGCCAGCGCGTGCTTGGTGGCCGCGTCGACCTGCTCGCCGGAGACCGCGGGGCGGTCCGTCAGGTCGCGGACATAGTCGGCCGCGCCCAGGCCGGCGCGACGGCCGAAGACCAGCAGGTCGGACAGCGAGTTGCCGCCCAGCCGGTTCGATCCGTGCATGCCGCCCGAGCATTCACCGGCGGCGAACAAGCCGGGGGTGCGCGCACCACCGGTGTCGGGATCGACCTCGATGCCGCCCATGACGTAGTGGCAGGTCGGTCCGACCTCCATCTCGTCCTTGGTGATGTCCACTTCGGCCAGCTCCATGAACTGGTGATACATCGACGGCAGCCGGCGCTTGATCTCCTCGGTCGGCATCCGCGAGGCGATGTCGAGGTACACGCCGCCGTGCGGCGAACCCCTACCGGCCTTGACCTCGGAGTTGATGGCGCGGGCCACCTCGTCGCGGGGCAACAGGTCGGGGGTGCGGCGCGCGGAGTCGTTGTCCTTGAGCCACTGGTCGGCTTCTTCCTCGGTCTCGGCGTACTGACCCTTGAACACCGAGGGGATGTAGTCGAACATGAACCGCTTGCCCTCGGAGTTCTTCAGCACTCCGCCGTCGCCGCGCACCCCTTCGGTGACCAGGATGCCCTTGACCGACAGCGGCCAGACCATTCCGGTCGGGTGGAACTGGATGAACTCCATGTTGATCAGCGAGGAGCCGGCCAGCAATGCCAGCGCGTGCCCGTCGCCGGTGTACTCCCAGGAGTTCGACGACACCTTGAACGACTTGCCGATACCGCCGGTGGCCAGCACCACCGCGGGCGCCTCGAACAGCACGAAGTTCCCGGTCTCGCGCCAGTAGCCGAAGGCCCCGGCGATCCGATCGCCGTCCTTGATCAACTCGGTGATCGAGCACTCGTGGAAGACCCTGATGCGGGCCTCGTAGTCGCCGAGTTCGGCCTTGTCCTCCTGCTGCAGCGAGACGATCTTCTGCTGCAGGGTGCGGATGATCTCCAAACCGGTGCGGTCTCCGACGTGGGCCAACCGGGGGTAGGTGTGGCCGCCGAAGTTGCGCTGGCTGATCCGGCCGTCCTTGGTCCGGTCGAACAGCGCCCCGTAGGTTTCCAGCTCCCAGACCCGGTCGGGCGACTCCTGCGCGTGCAGTTCGGCCATCCGCCAGTTGTTCAGGAACTTCCCGCCGCGCATGGTGTCACCGAAGTGCACCTGCCAGGAGTCCTTGGTGTTGACGTTGCGCATGGCCGCGGCGCAACCGCCCTCGGCCATCACGGTGTGGGCCTTGCCGAACAGCGACTTGGTCACCACCGCGACCCGCAGGCCGCGTTCCCGCGCCTCGATCACCGCCCGCAATCCAGCCCCGCCGGCACCGATCACGACGACGTCGTACTGGTGGCGTTCCAGCTCAACCATGAAACCTCACTTGCCTTTTCGCGTCGATGTTCTTGTCAGCCGATGATCGTCAGGTCGGTCATGCCACGGGCCACCAACATGATGTAGAAGTCGGTCAGCATCAGCGTGCCCAGCGTGATCCAGGCGAACTCCATGTGGCGGGTGTTGATCTTCGACACCTGGGTCCAGATCCAGTACCGCACGGGATGTTTCGAGAAGTGCTTGAGCCGTCCGCCGGTGACGTGCCGGCAGGAGTGGCAGGACAGCGTGTAGACCCACAGCAGCGTGATGTTCACGACCAGGATGATGTTGCCCACGCCGATGCGGAAACCGGTCGGCGTGTCGAACGCCAAGATCGCGTCGTAGGTGTTGACCAGCGAGATGAGCACGGCCGCATAGAAGAAGTAGCGGTGCGAGTTCTGGATGATCAGCGGAAAACGGGTCTCACCGGTGTACTTGCCGTGCGGTTCGGCGACCGCGCAGGCGGTCGGGGACTGCCAGACCGAGCGGTAGTAGGCGCGGCGGTAGTAGTAGCAGGTGACCCGGAACAGCAGCAGGAACGGCAGCGATATCGCGGCGTAGGGCAACCACCAGACGTCGGGCAGGAACTGCCCGAAATGGCTGGCCTCCGGGATACATCCGACGCTCAGGCACGGCGAGTAGAACGGCGTCAGGTAGTTGTACTGCGGGACGAAGTAGTCCTGCTGCATGAACGCCCGGACCGTCGCGTAGATGACGAATGCCGCCAACCCGAGGTTGGTGAGTATTGGCGCCTTGAGCCAGTTGTCGGTGCGCAGGGTGCGCTGGGGGATCTTGGCTCGCGTGGGCGAGAAGACTCCGGTCTTCGAGCGGTCGGCCGCGGGCGCGCTCATTGCATCGGTTCCCTTCTTCGACGCGGGGCGTCAGTGGGCGGGGGCGGTCGGCGGGGCACGCTGGGTGTGCACCCCGCAGGCTACTGCTACGGCATCACAGGCGATGTGGCGGGGATGGCTCAGTGGGGGCGACTGTGACCGCCGACACCTTCGTCATCGACGTCCCGCCAGAATTCGCTGTCGTACTGCGTATCCGGGACGGGGATCTTTTCGCCGGTGTGCTGCTGGGCGCAGCGCGTCAGGTCCAGATCGTTGGCATCGGAGTTGAGCAACTCGACATCGTCGAGGATGCGGTCGGCGTCGAGCACGATCCTGCGCATCGCCGGGCTCTCGCCATAGCGAGACCGCAGCGATGTGACGCAGCGGCGCAGGCTAGAGACGAGGTTGTGCAGTTCGGCGAGTTCGGTAGTACTGGACAAGTGACCTCCTTGGGCTGAAGGGTGTCATGAATCACATTACGACACCTGATGCTAGCCACATCATGATCGGGGCGTGACTCACGTCACGTCCGCGCGCCGCCGAACAGGAGAATGGATGAGCAACCAGATCAGCAAAGACGTTTTGGCCCAACGGGCGGACACCCTGCTGGGCCTGCACAAACCCGGCGATCCGGTGGTGTTGCCGACGGTGTGGGACGCCTGGTCGGCGGCGCTAGCGGTCGATGCCGGGTTCGCCGCGTTGACCGTGGGCAGCCACCCGGTGGCCGATTCCATCGGCAAGCCCGACAACGAGGGGATGTCGTTCGACGACCTGCTGACCCGGGTCGAACACATCACCGCGAAGGTCGACGTGCCCATCTCGGTCGACATCGAATCGGGCTACGGGGTCCCGCCCGAGGACCTGATCGCGGGCCTGCTGCGAGTGGGCGCGGTGGGACTCAACATCGAGGACTCCGTGCACAGCGAAGGCAAGCGGTTGCGCTCCTCGGGCGAGCACGCCGCGTTGGTCGGCGCGCTGCGTCAGGCCGCCGACGCGGCGGGCGTCCACGTGGTGGTCAACGCCCGCACAGATCTGTTCCTGCGCAAGGACGGCGACGACGGCGACCGCGTCGACCGTGCGATCGCGCGGTTGACGGAGGCGGCCGAGGCCGGCGCCGACTGCCTGTACCCGGTGGGCCGCCACGACCCGGACACGTTGACGCGGCTGGCCTCGGAGTTGCCGCTGCCGATCAACGCGATCGCGCTGCCGGATCAGGACGATCCGGCCTCGTTCGGTCCGTTGGGGGTGGGCCGCATCAGCTTCGGCCCGTTCTTCCAGGCCGCGCTGGCCACCCGCGCCAACGAGATCCTGGGGCGCTGGAGCTAGTCGCCGAATCCGCCGCCGGTTGCGTGCAGCGAACCGCTCACAGCGGGACGACGCGGGTGTGAGCACACCGTGATGGGCGGTTCACACCGAGACGACATCGCGGCAATACACGCTTTCTAGCGTCGCAGCCATGCAGTCACAAAAGTGCGTCGTGGTGGGTCACGGCATGGTCGGGCACCGTTTCGTCGAGGCGTTGCGCGCCCGCGACACCGACGGTCGTTGGACCCTCACCGTGCTCGGCGAGGAAACCGACGCCGCCTACGACCGGGTCGGCCTGACCGCCTACACCGAGCATTGGGAGCGCGGCCGGTTGGCGCTGCCGGGCAACGATTACCGCGGTGTCGACCGGATCGACGTCCGACTCGGTGGCCGCGTGGTCGAGATCAACCCGACGGCGAAGTTCGTGAAGACCGCCGACGGTACGCGGGTCGACTACGACGCGTTGGTGCTGGCGACCGGATCGTATGCGTTCGTGCCGCCGGTGCCCGGCCGAGACCTCCCGTCGTGTCACGTCTACCGCACTCTCGATGACCTCGACGCGATCCGGGCCGCCGCGATGCGGGCGCTGGGTGCCGGTGGCGCGCCGGTGGGCGTCGTGATCGGCGGCGGCCTGCTCGGCCTCGAGGCCGCCAACGCCCTGCGCGGGTTCGGGCTGGCCGCGCATGTCGTGGAGCGCTCGTCGCGGTTGATGTCCCAGCAGGTCGACGAGGCCGGCGGCGCGCTGTTGGGCGCCATGATCACCGAGTTGGGCATCACCGTGCACACCGGCGTCGGCACCGAGACCATCAGGCCCGCCCAACGCAATCGGCCGGTCCGGCGCTCCGCCGACACCGACGCGTTGCGGGTCACGCTGAGCGACGGGACATTCATCGATACGGGCGTGGTGATCTTCGCGGCCGGCGTGCGTCCGCGCGACGAGTTGGCTCGCGAGGCCGGGCTGCGGATCGCCGAACGCGGCGGCGTACTCACCGACCTGTCCTGTGTCACAAGCGATCCCAGCATCTACGCGATCGGTGAGGTGGCGGCCATCGAGGGCCGCTGCTACGGCCTGGTGGCGCCGGGATACACCTCGGCCGAGGTGGTGGCAGATCGCCTGGTCGGCGGGGCCGCCGAATTTCCGGGTGCCGACCTGTCGACCAAGCTCAAGCTGCTCGGCGTCGACGTCGCGAGCTTCGGCGATGCGATGGGGGCCACGCCGGGGTGCCTCGAGGTCGTGGTCAACGATCCGGTGAAGCAGACCTACGCGAAGCTGGTGCTCTCCGACGACGCCGGCACCCTGCTGGGCGGTGTGCTGGTCGGCGACGCCTCGGCCTACGGGGTGCTGCGGCCGATGGTCGGCAGTCAACTGCCCGGTGATCCGTTGTCGCTGATCGCCCCGGTCGATTCCGGTTCGGGCGCCGCCGCATTGGGGATCGGGGCGCTGCCGGATGACGCCCAGGTCTGCTCGTGCAACAACGTCACCAAATGCGATCTCACGAACGCCATCGCGGGCGGGTGCGCCGACGTGCCGGCCCTGAAGGCCTGCACGGGCGCGGGCACCTCCTGCGGCTCGTGCGTTCCGCTGCTCAAGCAACTGCTCGAGGCCGAGGGCGTCGAACAGTCCAAGGCGCTGTGCGAGCACTTTCCGCAGTCGCGCGCCGAACTGTTCGAGATCATCACCGCCACCGGTACCCGCACGTTCAGCGCGCTGATCGCCCGGTTCGGCAGCGGGGCCGGCTGCGACATCTGCAAACCGGTGGTCGCCTCGATCCTGGCCTCGACCAGTTCCGACCACATCCTCGACGGGGAGCAGGCCGCGCTCCAGGACTCCAACGACCACTTCCTGGCCAACATTCAGCGCAACGGCAGCTATTCGGTGGTGCCCCGGGTGCCCGGCGGCGACATCACCGCAGACCAGCTGATCCTGATCGGGCAGATCGCCAAGGATTTCGGGCTGTACACCAAGATCACCGGCGGTCAGCGGATCGACCTGTTCGGCGCCCGGGTCGAACAACTCCCGCAGATCTGGCAGCGCCTCGTCGACGGCGGCATGGAGTCCGGCCAGGCGTACGGCAAGTCGTTGCGCACCGTCAAGAGTTGTGTGGGCAGCGATTGGTGCCGCTACGGCCAGCAGGATTCGGTGCAGTTGGCGATCGACCTGGAGCTGCGCTATCGCGGCCTGCGGGCCCCGCACAAGATCAAGATGGGGGTCTCCGGGTGCGCGCGGGAGTGCGCCGAGGCCCGCGGCAAGGACGTCGGGGTCATCGCCACCGAATCCGGCTGGAACCTCTATGTCGGCGGCAACGGCGGCGCGACGCCCAAGCACGCCCAGCTGCTGGCCGCCGACCTCGACACCGAGACGTTGATCCGCTACGTCGACCGGTTCCTGATGTTCTACATCCGCACCGCGGACCGGTTGCAGCGCACCGCACCCTGGGTCGAGGGCCTCGAGGGCGGGCTGGACCATCTGCGCGAGGTGGTGTGCCAGGACTCGCTGGGCCTGGCGGCGGAATTCGAAGAGGCGATGGCGCGCCACGTCACGGGCTACTCCTGCGAATGGAAGGGCGTGCTGGAGGACCCCGACAAGCTGACCCGGTTCGTGTCGTTCGTCAACGCGCCCGAAAAAGAAGATCCCACCGTGCAATTCACCGAGAGGTCGGGCCGCAAGGTGCCGATCGGGATGCCCGTGTTCGTCCCCGAAAGGAGCACCGATGAGCGTGCTTGACGATGTCCGGATCTGGACGGCGGCCTGCCGGTACGCCCACCTGATCCCCGACCGCGGGGTGGCGGTGCTGCTCGACGACGGCGCTCAGGCCGCGCTGTTCCGGCTGGCCGACGGCACGCTGCACGCCGTGGGCAATATCGACCCCTTCTCCGGTGCGGCCGTGCTGTCCCGCGGCATCGTCGGCGACCGGGACGGCCGACCTGTGGTGCAGTCCCCGATCAAGAAGCAGGCCTTCGGGCTGCGGGACGGGGCCTGCCTCGAGGATCCGAGCGTGACGGTCCCGGTCTACGCCACCCGCACCACCGCCGACGGGTTTGTCGAAGTCGGCCGCTGACAGCCGCGGTGCGGCTATCGTCACACCAATGCCACGTGTGAGGAGGCCCGCGATGAACCGAAGCGCCAGAGTCGGCGTCGTGGCGGTCTTCTCGATTGCCCTGGCCACCGGCGTCCAGGGTTTCGGCACCGTCGTGGCGCCCGCGCACAGCTGGGCCGACGTGTGCGTCGGAGCCGGTGGTCGGCACGTCTCGGTCAGCGGCTGCGGCAACATCGCCGACGCGATCGCGCCGTGGGTGCCGCCCCCGGCGGCGTATGCGCCGCTGCCCGAGGACTACGAGACGGCCGCCCCACCACCGCCGCCACCACCGCCGCCGCCGCCAAATGTCAACGTGTGCGCGAACGTCGGCCGTCGCATCAGCGTCAGCGGCTGTATCTAGGCCCCGGCCGGTTCGACGAGCGGTGTAGTTCCGCGAGGAAGAGGCCGGGCGACAATGGACTCGGCCGGTTCGACGAGCGGTGTAGTTCCGCGAGGAAGAGGCCGGCCGACAACGGCCCCGCTCAGGACCGGCAGCACCGCCCGGCGAAAGCGCGCGGTGACCAGCCGCACCGTACCCGGGTGCAGGCCCACCGGCGCGGTGACCAGATCGGCGCCGGCGCCGCGCAGGCGGTCCTGGAACAGGCCATCGGCCAGCAGATAGGACGCGATGACCACCCGGCGGGCACCCGCCGCCCGGAGCCGGCGCACGGCCTGTGGCACCCGGGGTTCACCGGTGGCCGCGTACGCCAACTCGACGCGGTTGCCCAGCGCCGCCGACAGCAGCGTCGCGGTGATCCGCAGATCCCGTTGCGCACCCCGGTCCGAGGTGCCGGCCGCCGCCAGCACGACGGAATCGCCTGGGCGCCAACCGGATTCCAGCAGACGGTCGGTGACCACCCGGACCATCTGCGGGTCCGGGCCCAGGGCGGGGGTCACGGTGACCGCCGGATGGGCGCTGGCCGCGATGTGGTCCGGAAGGTCGCTACGCACGTGGTAGCCGCTGGACAGGAAGGCCGGCACCACGATGGCCGGGGCGCCGCCGAGGCTGCGCAACACCTCGCTGGGCGTGGGACCGAGCACGTCGACGAAGGCCACCCGCACCGGTCGGGCGAGCGCGGCACCGACCCGCTCGGCGAGTTCGCCGATCATCGAGACCCCGCCGGGCTTGCGGGTGCCGTGCGCCACCAGCACCAGTTCTCTCACCCCGCACCCGCCGGATCCGCGGGGCCGTCCTGGATCGCCAACCGGTAGCCGCGCTTGACCACCGTGGCGACAATGTTCTTGTCGCCCAACGCTGTTCGCAGCCGAAGCACGGCGGTCTCGACCGCGTGGGTGTCGGTGCCGGCCCCCGGCAGCGCGGCCAGCAGGTCACCGCGCGACACCACGAACCCGGGTTTGTCGGCCAACGCCCGCAGGGTGGCCATGCTGGCCGGCGACAACGCCTTCACCGCCCCGTCGACCACGACGCAGGTACCGCGGATCTCCACCTGATGGCCCGCCGCGACCAGTCGGCGCGAGCGCAGCAGCGGGAGTTCGTCGGTGATGTGGCGGGCCAGGGCGCCCAGGCGCATCCGCTCCGGGGCCGAGGTCGGCACCCCCAAATGCACCAGCGGTCGCGCGGTGACGGGACCGACGCACATGGCGTGCACGGGTCCGCACAACGCCGCCAGCACCCGGTCGAGAACGCCGAGATCGGTGGCGCGCAGCAGGGTGGCCGCGACCGCGGGCGCCGAGGTGAAGGCGACGGCGTCGAACTGTTCGTCGGCGATGCCGTGCACCAGCGCGTCGAAGGGCCCGCCCAGCGGGGCCGCCCGCCAGCGGTACACCCGGATGGGGACGACGTCGGCGCCCGCGCCGCGCAGTTCGTCGAGGAACTCCGGAAACGGATCCCATTCGTCGGTGGCGCCGTGCAGTTGCACCGCTATGCGCTTTCCGGCGATGTCGCCGGTGCGCAGATACTCCAGGACCTCCCGGGACGATTCGGATTCCGGTGACCATTCCTCGGGCAGACCGGCGGCGCGCAACGCACCGGTGGCCTTGGGCCCGCGGGAGACCACCCGGGCGCCGGCCAGCGCTGCGGTGAGGTCGCCGGCCAGCCCCCAGCCGTCGGCGGCGGCCATCCAGCCGCGGAACCCGATGCCGGTGGTGGCCACCACGATGTCGGGCGGCTGCCCGATCAGGGCCTCGGTGTGGCGGTGCAGTTCCTCATCGTCCGGCAGCGAGACCATCTCGATCGCCGGTGCCGCGCAGACCGTGGCTCCGCGGCGACGCAGCAGCGTGCACAGCTCCTCGGAGCGTCGGGCAGCGGTCACCGCGACCCGGTATCCGGTCAGCGGAGCCCCCTCGGGCACAGTCATGGTTCCTGTGTAGGCAGGCGATATTTCATCGGTGTTACTGGGCCATTGCGCCGACGTGTGGATTCAGCCGACCCGGGTGGCGTGCACCACAGTGAACGGCAGATGGACCCGTCCGTCGTCGATCAACGGCAGGATCACCGCGGCCCGCTCGGCCATCTCGCGCATCTGCTCGTGGCCGGGGGCCGAGTCGTCGGACAGTTGGGCCGGCTGGGCCTCGGTCACGGCGGTGAATCCGGCGACGGTGCCCAGATACGTCGTGGGTCCCAGGAAGTCGATTCGCCAGCCGTTGCGGTGCAGGGTGTCGCGCAGGGTGTCCTCGGGTACCGGCATCGGGGCCGGCACCCCGTTGACGGTGCCGCCGGCGAAGCAGTACACGAACCACCGCGCGTTCGGGCGGGTGGCGCGGTGCAGGCCCGCGGCGTAGGCGTCGCGGCCGTCGTCGTCGAGGCAATGCATCAGCGCGCTGTCGATCACGGTGTCGAACCGGCCGTCGTAGCCGGTCAAATCGGTGGCGTCGGCGACGCCGAAGGTCACCGACGCGCCCGCGTCGGCGGCCCGCTGCCGGGCTTGGTCGATGGCGGCGGGCGAGCCGTCCAGACCGGTTACCAGGTGGCCGCGGGAGGCCAGGAAGATCGCGTTGTCGCCGAGGCCGCAGCCGATGTCGAGGACTTCACCGGAGATCGCGCCGAGCGCCTCGAGTTCCATCAGCCGCGGTTGCGCCTGCCCGATGTCCCACGGGATGGCGCCGGGCGGTGGTCCGCCCTCGAATGCGGGCTCGCCGCGGTAGAGCCGGTCGAAGGATTCGCGGTCGGGCCGGACGGTTTCGGGGGTACTGTCACTCACTTCATCCAAGGTACCCCGCGCTACCAGACGTCGCCGCCGCGCCAATCACAGACCAGCTCGGTGTCGATGTCCAGCGGAGTGTCGGTGGCCAACACGAAGACGCAGCCGTCGTCGTCGGCGGTACGGGCAATCCCGTTGGGCCCCAACGCCGCAGTCGTTCCGGCCCAGCGCTGCCAGCCCCGCGCCAGATAGAAGCCCGGCGCGTCGTCGGTGGCGCTCAGCGCGCCGAGTTGGTACGCGCCGCGGATCACCTGCTCGGCGGCGTCCATGATCGCCGCGCCCAGCCCGTGGCCGCGCCACTCGGCGCGCACCGCCACGGCCTCGACGTACCCGCAGCGCAGGGCGGCAGCGCGGTACAGCAGGCGACGCTGCACCACCGCGGCGTGCGCCAGCAACTCGCCGCGGTGCCACACGAGCGCGTGCATGCCGCCCAGGGTGTGGTCCCAGTCGTCGTCGGTGAAGTCGCCGTCGAAGGCGTCGGTCAGCAGCCGCCGCGCGGCGTCGCGGGCTTCCGGATCCAGGTCGGCGGTGTGCACCAACCGAGCGGTCAGAACCTGGGGGTACACCCCTTCGTTCTATCCCATATCGGCCGCAGTTACGAGCCCTGGAGGCTCAGCCGCGCGGCCGGGCCCAGTGCAATCGGACCGGCTGACCGGGACGGAGCTGGGCCACCTTGTCGACATCCTCTTCGATGATCACCCCGGCGACCGGATAGCCGCCGGTCACGGGGTGGTCGGGCCCCAGGATCACCGGCAGCCCGTTGGGCGGCACCTGGATCGCGCCGCGGGTGGCGCCCTCCGACGGCAGGTGCCCGTCGGGCCAGCGCCAGCGCATCGGCGTTCCGGTCAGCCGCATGCCGACCCGGTCGCTGCGATCCGAGGTCACCCAGACCGTGCGTACCAGCGCGTCGGGGTCGACGAACCAGTCGGTGCGCGGCCCGGGGACGACGCGCAACTCCAGCAGTTGATCCGCGATGGCGGCGACGGGTGCCTGGTCGAGTTCGGGGTATTCGTCGGTGCGCGCGCCGACGTCCAGGATGTCCCCGCGCTGCAGCGGACGCGGCCCGATCGCCGACATCACGTCATAGCTGCGCGACCCGAGCACCGGCTCGACGTCGATGCCGCCGCGGACCGCGAGATAGGAACGCATCCCCGCGTACGGGGTGCCCAAGGTGATGACGTCCCCGTCGCGGGCATGGCAAATGCTGTTGGTGCCGAACAGTTTTCCGTTGAGCATCGGGTCGGTGTCGGCGCCGGTCACGGCGATCTCGGCGTCACCACCGCGGACGCGGGCCACCAGTCCGCCGAGGGTGACCTCGACGGTCGCGCGGTCGTCGGGGTTGGCGACGAGACGGTTGGCCAAGGTGTGCGAGCGCCGGTCGGCGGCCCCGGAGCGGCTGACCCCCAAGTGCGCCTTACCGGTCCGGCCGAGATCCTCGACCAGAGCCAGCGGCCCGGTGTGCATGATCTCCAATGTCGTCATGTCGTCTCCTCATACCGCCCGGAACTGCACCCACATCCCGGGCCGCAACAGCGCGGGCTCGGGCCGTTCGACGTCCCACAGCACCGCATCGGTGTGCCCGATCAGTTGCCAGCCGCCCGGGGACTCCCGCGGATAGACACCGCTGAATTCGCCGGCCAGGCCGACCGCGCCGGCCGGCACCTTGGTGCGCGGTTCGTCGCGGCGCGGCACCTGCAGGCGCCGGTCGCCGCCGATGAGGTAGCTGAATCCGGGGGCGAAGCCACCGAACCCAACCCGCCACAGGGAACCGGTGTGTGCGGCGATGACCCCCACCGGATCCAGCCCGGACAACCGTCCCACCTCGACCAGATCCGCACCGTCGTACACCACATCGATGACGACATCCGCTTTGCCGCCGGGCGGTTCGGTCGGCTGTTCCTGGACCGATACCGGCAGCCGCTCCAGCCGCTGGCGGGTCGGCGCCTGATAGCGCGGACCGTCCAGCTTCACCAGGACGGTGCGATAGGCCGGCACGATGTCGAGGACACCGGGCAGCCCCGCGCTCGTCAGCGCGGCCGTCCAGGCCAGCACCTCGGCGGTACTGTCGCACTCGATGAGCAGGGCACAGTCGCCGTAATCGCGCACCACGGCCTTCCCGGAAGCCCTGACTCCATGATCTACAGAGACGCTCATGACCTAACGTTACCGCCGAGTAGCCTTGGTGTCCCGTGGCTTTACGGCCCCGCCAGAGGAGCCTTAGCAACGGCTCAGAGCCTGGGAGATTTCACAACATCGGCTGGTATGTGGGTTCGCGCCGTTTGATGTAACCGATCACCTGATAGGTCACCGGCAGGATCACCACCTCCACGATGGTCTTGTAGAACCAGCCGATCGCGGTGTACACCGCGAAGTCGCGAAAGGTGTTGATACCGATCGCGCTTGCCGCGATCGCGCAGAACACCAGTGTGTCGCCGAGCTGGCCGATCACGGTCGATCCGATCAGCCGCGCCCACAGGTGTTTCTCCTTGGTGCGTTCCTTGATCTTGACGACGACCCACGCGTTGAGGGTCTGCCCCACCAAGAAGCCGGCCATGCCGGCAACGATCAGCTGGGTGTAGGCGTGCACGACGGTTTCCAGCGCCGCCTGGTGCTCGTAGAACTCGGCTGCCGGCAGATACAGCGTCACCCAGAACACCGCGGCGGCGAGCGCGTTCATGCCGAACCCCAGGAACACCGCGCGCCGGGCCGCTTTGAAGCCGTACACCTCGGAGAGCACGTCGCCGATGATGTAGGTCAGCGGAAACACCAGGAAGCCGCCGTCGGTGATGATCGGTCCGAATTCGACGCCCTTGGTGGCGGTCACGTTGGAGATGATCACCAGTGCGGTGAAGACCGCGACCAGGATCGGGTAGTACACCGAGCCGACCCTGGCGTAGCCGGTGGGTTCTGGTGGGTGGTTCACCGGCCCATCCAAGCAGATGGGTCGACGCGGGTTAAGCCAGTGCCGCGGCCAGCAGCGGCGGCAACTGCTCGGCCACCACCGGGTAGGACAGCACCGAGCTGAAGGCGATCGCCCCGGCCAGCTCCTTGCCGGTGAACACGTTGCGGTTCTCCCGGGTGGCGCGCAGCGCCGCGATGTTGGGGTCGGCCAGCAGCTTGGCCCGATCCTCGTCGCTCTCGGTGCTCCAGATCAGCACGTCGGCGTCGTCGAGCACGGGGCCGATCTCGGGCAGCGGGATGAAGGCGCGGTTGTCGTGTTCGCGGGCGAACGGTGCCAGGCTGTCCGGGATGGTGAAGCCCAGCTGGGTCAGGAAGTCGGTCCGCCAGTCCGGCCGCTTGGCGATCACGCTGTTCTCCCAGTAGGTGCTGCCCTGCAGCAGCAGCACCTTCTTGTCCTTGAACTCCGGATGGGCCGCGCCGGCGGCGGTGAACCCGTCGTCGACCCCGGCGATCAGCGCGGTCATCTGATCGGCGGCGAAGACGGCCCGGCCGATGGTGGCGGCCTGGTCCTTCCAGGGTTCGAAGAACGGCGCGGCCCCCGACTGCGGGACGGTGGGGGCGATCGCCGACAGCCGCTGGTAGGTGTCCTCGTCGCAGCCCGCGTTGATCGCGACGATGAGATCCGGTGTCAGCGCCGCGATCTGGTCCACGTCGATGCCCTCGGCCAGGCTCAGCAGCGTCGGCTGGGCCCCACCGAGCGCGGCCTGCGCCCACGGCCACACCGCGAACGGCTGCTCACCCCACCACTCGGTGGTCGCGATCGGCACCGACCCGACGGCCAGCAGGCTGTCCTGTTCGGTGAAGCCCGCGCTGACCACCCGCGTCGGTCGTGCCGGGATGGTGGTTTCACCGAACGCGTGGGTGATGGTGACTGCGGCGCCGGCCTCGGATTTCGGATCCGATGAGCACGCCGTTGCGACCGCCAGTCCCGCGGCGCCGGCCAGCGCAAAGAATCCCCGCCGCGTGCACTGTGTTCGCATTGGGCGAGAGTAATCGCCCAGCTCAGGTCGCCGTGGAGAAACTGCCGAAGAGGATGGATGTTCACCACGGTCGCCGAACCGGTTGTGCTCAGCGGGAAGCTATTCGGCGCGCGCCAGGCGTTTGTTGAGCAGTCGGATCAGCCAGGCCGGACTGAACCGCGATCCCGTCGCAAACGCCTTGGACTGGGCGCCCACCGGAAAGTGCACCTGATGCAGCGCGCGGCGGATCGCCGACGGTTCGACCGCCGCGATGATCGCCTCGGCGACTTCGGTGGCGGTGAGATTGATGCCCAGCGAGGCGGTGGTGCCGGTGCTGATGTCGTGGGTCATGGCGGTTTGCACGTACAACGGCCACATCGAGATCACCCGGATGCCTTGCGGCCCCCATTCCAAGTCCAGGGCCTCGGTCATGGCCCGCACGAAGAACTTGGTGGCGCTGTACACCGCGAGTTCGGCCTGGCCGTAAATCGCCGAGGCCGAGGCCAGGTTGACCACCACCGAACCGGGGGTGCGGCGCAGATGGGGGTGGGCCGCGTACAGGCCGTTGATCACGCCCTTGCAGTTGATGTCGATCATCTTGTGCTGCAACGCGACGTCGGTCTGCTCGAATCGGCCGGCGACCAGGATGCCGGCGTTGTTGATCAGCACGTCAAGCCGGTCGTCGGCGGCGGCGACGAATTCGGTTAGCCGGGTGGTCATCTCGTCGTTGTCGGTGACGTCGAGATGCCCGGTGATCGCCTTGGCGCCGAGCGTCGTGATCTCGTCGCGCAGCGACGCCAACCCGTCCTCGTCGATGTCGTAGCCGCCGACGGTGTAGCCCTTGGCGGCGAACTTGAGTGCGGTGGCGCGGCCGATGCCGGCGGCGGCGCCGGTGATGAAGACAGATTTAGCCATGTCTCATCATGACGCACCCGGTTCGGGTCAGCGGCCCCACTCGAAGCAGCCGATGCCCGGCACGCACCCGCCACCGCCACCCCAGCCGCCGTGGCCACAGATGCCGTTGGAGGTGCAACCCTCGCCGCCGCCGGGGCCGCCGTGGCCGCAGGTCCCATCCGGTGTGCACCCGCTGGCATCGCCTGGGCTCGCCGGCAACGGTGCTGCGGCGGCAACCGGTGCGACGGCGATGGCCGTGGCGGCAGCAGTCGCCAGCACCAGCGACGCCAGGAAACTCAAGGTCGGCTTCATGTTCCTCTGGTTCTACCATCGGAACCCCTCGACAGTTCACGCTTTGCCGTTGCGCTCCCGGTGCTTGCACCCGGGCCAGCAGCAGGGGCGACGCATGCCCTCCTCGAGTTCCTCCTGGGTGCGCCGGATCCGGCGTTCCCGGGTGGCCTGTTGTTTGGCGTCCTCGACCCAGCAGATGAATTCGTTGCGGGCCAGCGGGGTGATGTCCGTCCAGGCGGCCAGCGCGGTGGTGTTGGCGATCAACGCCGTTCGCAAGTCTGCGGGCAACTTGTGCACCACGCCACCGGGGACTCGGGGGCTGCTCATCCGGTCAGGATAAACCGGGATCCTGCGGTGCATCGAGATTGAGCCGGCGCTCGAGTATCTCGAGCCCCGCGGAGATCGGGTCCCCCGGCATCGGGGTGCCATCGGCGCAGGACAACAACACTCCGACGATCGCGCCGGCGAGCACCCGGCGCTCGAAGTCGCCGATGGTGTCGGGAATCCGGGCCTTGGCGGCCTCGGCGATCAGCCCGATCAGCCGAACGTAGTGCGAGTAGAGGATCCCGCGAGCCTCCGGGATGGAGTACATCAACTGTTGGCCCCGGATGGCGTTGTCGCGCTCCTCCGCCGTGAGCGCCGCGAATGTGCTCAGCACCGCGTGCTTGTACGCCGCGATGAGCGGCAGGTCGGCGGGGGCGGCGACGAACGCGTCGATGATCGGCGGGATCAAGTCGTCGTCGATCAGGACATATTCCTTGGCCGGGAAGTACCGGAAGAAGGTCCGGGGGGAGACGTCGGCGGCCTCGGCGATCTGCTCGACGGTGGTGTTGGGATACCCGTTCTCCTCGAACAGCCGAAAGGCCTCCCGTCGCATCGCCTCGCGGGTCCTGACCTTTTTGCGCTCGCGAAGGCCGGGCTTCTCGCTGGCATCCATGCCTGTGATTCTTCCAGTTGTGGTGTCGGGACGGGGAGGCGCCCGCGCGCCGGCGGGCACACCCGCCGACGACCGCCGGATTTCACCTGCGCGGTGGGGCAAGAACTTTCATCGCAGCGCGCATCACCGGTTCCGGAACCCGGTCCTTGGCCGACAACATCGCGTCGGCGGCGCGGCCGCGCAGCGGTGTGCCACGGCCGAACCACCGGTTCAGAGCGCCGCCGGAGGGTTCGAGTTCGACGTGCAGCGGTGGGGCGCCGTCGGCGGCCCCGAGCGCGCGGGCGATCACCATCCGCTGGATCTCGCTGGTGCCCTCGAAGATGGTGTAGAGCTTGGCGTCGCGGTACCACTTCTCCACCGGGTGGTCGGTGATGTAGCCCCAGCCGCCCAGGGTCTGGATGGCCCTTTCGGTCGCCTTGACCGCGACCTCGCTGGCGGCGAGCTTGGACATCGAGCCCTCGCCGCGATCGAACGCCACCCCGGTGGCCGCCATCCAGGACGCGCGCCAGGTGAGTAGGCGAGCAGCGTCGATCTGGGTGGCCAGGTCGGCAATCGGGAAGGAGATGCCTTGATTGTCGATGATCGGCGCCCCGAAGGCCTCGCGCCGATTCGCGTACTCGGTCATGTATTCCAGTGCGGCGCGGGCGATCCCGAGCGCCTGCGCGGCGACCATCGGGCGGGTTTGCTCGAAGGTGCCCAGCGCCGCGGACCCGGACTTGGCGCCGCCGGCCACCACCTCGCGGGCCCGGGCCAACTTGTGCTCCAGCTTCTCCGCACCGCCCAGCAGGTTCTCCGCGGGTATCCGCACGTCGGTGAAGCTCAGCTCCGCGGTGTGCGACGCGCGACAGCCCAGCTTGTCGAGTTTGCGCACCAACTCCAGACCCGGGGTGCCACCGGGCACCACGAACAACGCTTGGCCGCGGTGCCCGAGTTCGGCGTCGACCACGGCGTTGACCACGTGAACGTTGGCGATCCCGCCGTTGCCGATCCACATCTTGTGACCGTTGATCACCCAGTCGGCGTCGGGGCCGGGGCCGGCGCGTCGGGCCGTGGTGCGCAGGTTGCGGACGTCGCTGCCGCCCTCGGGTTCGGAGATGGCCAGCGCGGCCAGCTTCAGGTCACCGGGGGCGCCGAAGCACTCGGGCGCCCACTGCAGCATCTGTTCGGGGGAAGCGGCCTGACCGATGGCCGACAGCGCCAGGGCCGGCATCACGATGGCCAGGCCGATGCCCGCGCAGCCCCAGAACAGCTCTTCCATGAACATCGGCAGCGACAACCCGGTGGGGTCGCCGATCAGGTCCCGATAGAACAGCGGGCTGTAGAACCCGCGCTCGGCGGCCTCCTCGAGCACCGGCCAGGGAAATTCCTGACGTTGGTCATAGTCGAGCGCGACCGGACGAATCACCTGCTCGGCGAACTCGTGGGTGCGCCGAGCCAGATCGTGCTGAGCGGCGGTGGGCCGCAGATCGAAGCTCACAGGCAGCGGGTTAACCCGCTACCGCGAGGTCGAAACGTACTCAGCCCTGTTCGGCGAGCAACTGGCCCATCCGCGGGATCAGGGCCTGCAGGGCCTTCAAGGGCCGCACCATCACCTTGAACGACGTGATCTTGTCGTCGTCGTTCCAGGCGATCATGTCGATGCCCTCCACCACGGTGCCGTCGAGATCGGCGGTGAACTGCAAAACCGCCGATCGCTCGTTGTACCAGTGCTCGAGATAGCGGAAGTCGGCGGCACCGAAGACCTTCTCGGCGGCCAGCAGGTAGGCGATGGTCTTGTCCCGGCCGGCCTGCGGGGTGAAGACCGCGGGGGAGTAGAAGACGGCGTTCTCGTCCAGCAGATCGGCCAGGGTGGCGGTATCGCCGCTGGACATGAAATCCAGCCAGCGGGCGATCACCGGCGGGGGCGTGGCGTGCGGTGCAGTCATGTCGGCAGATTACGGGAGAGGGTGCAGCGCTCAGCTGATCGACCACATCTCCAACAACGCGCGCAACGTGGACACCAACGACAACGGCTGGTCCAGCATCGGATGATGTCCGGCCTCGGGCAGCTCGATGAATGGGCCGCGCAGTTGCAGCATCTCCCGGATCCGGTTCGCCATGTCCACGTCGATCGAACCGTACTCACAACGCAAATAGGCGATGCGGCAGGGCATCTGGGCGAAGATGTGCTCCATGGTGTCGGCTTCACCAGGGCCTTCCGAAACCCAGCGTCCCTGGAAGATGGCCGGATCGAACTTCCATCGCCAGTGCAGGCCCTTGCGTCGCACCGACTCGATCGCGATGTGGTTTGCGATGAAGGGCAGGATCACCTCCTGGCCGGGGACCGGCCGGAACCGCGACACGATCGCTTCCCGCGTCAGGTGCCCCTCGTGCCGGCCAACTCGTCGGAGGTGGTCGGCCTCGGGTGCGCGGTCCCGCAGTGGGGAGTCGAGCACCACGATCCCGTCGATCTTGGCGCCGTCGCGGGTCGCGGCGGTGCCGGTGACCCAACCGCCCATGCTGTGGCCGACGATCACCGGGCGGATCGACGGGTTCGCGGCGGCGGCCACGGCCAGCACCTCGCGCGACCAGACCCCCAGGCCGTACCGGGACCGGGTCTCGCTGTCGCCGTGGCCGCTCAGATCGGGCGCGACGACATGATGTGTGGCGGCGAAGAACGGGGCGATGTGGTCCCACCAGCCGGAGTGCGCACCACCGCCGTGGACGAGCACCAGCACGGGCAACCCCGGCTCGCCCCAGGACCGACAGGCGATTCGACAGCCCTCGACCTCGACATCGAAGCGGGTCGGCCGGACGTCCAGCGCCCGCTGAAACCAGGAGGGTGGTGCGAGGTTCTTGCTCGGGTTCGTCGACATGGTGCCAATCTCGCCGGTGCGCTCGCCGCGATGAAGGAGGCTCTGGTGGGAAGAATTATTCACCGTGCCACGGGCGCGGCCGCAGCCGCATCGCGCCCTCTACTAAAGTAGAGACAATTTCGGCGCAACGGCGCTGGACAACGGCTTGAGGAGTCACATGGGCGCACAAATCGCACTCGACGGGCGCCGGGTGCTCATCACCGGCGGGGGCCAGGGCGTCGGGCGTGGCCTGGCGCTGACCTTCGCGGCCGCCGGCGCCGAGGTCCTGGTCAACGATTTGCGGGCCGAACGCGCGCAGGTGGTCGTCGACGAGATCGAGGAACATGGCGGCAGCGCCGGCGCAGTGCCCTTCGACGTCACCGACTACGACGCGGTGAGCGCCGCCGTCGCGACGGCGGGGCCCGTCGACATCCTGATCAACAACGCGGGCAACGCCGGCGCGGAAGGGTTCGCGTATCGCGGCCGTTTTTCCGAGTCCGACCCGGCGGACTGGGAATCATTCCTGCGGGTCAACCTGTACGGGGTGCTGCACTGCACCCGCGCGGTGCTGCCCGCGATGGTCGACAACGCCTGGGGGCGCATCGTCACCATCGTTTCCGACGCGGGCCGGACCGGTGATCCGGGCGGTGCCGTCTACGGCGCGGCCAAGGCCGGCGCCGCGGGGCTCACTCGGTCCGTCGCGTTGGAGAACGGCCGCTACGGCATCACCGCCAACAACATCTCGCTGGGCACCATGCGCACCCCGCTGACCGAAGCGCTGTGGGCCGAGCACGGCGATTCCCCGCAGGCCAAGGCGATCCTGCAGAACTACGCGATCCGCCGGCCCGGGGTGCCCGACGACGTCACCCATCTCGCCCTGGTGCTGGCCAGCGAGCACGGTTCCTGGATCACCGGGCAGACCATCTGCGCCAACGGCGGTTACTCGCTGGCGCTTTAGGTGTAATGGCCAGGGAGGTTGTGAACGGCGTGGTGCGCGGAAGTAGGTGAGGACCTCCGGTATCGGTGTGGTTACCACACACACGCCGATCACCAGGAGGTCCTCGTGTCCCACGCTAATGCTTCGCTGACCCCGAAGGGGCGATTGAAACTCGCCAAGCTGATTGTCGATGAGGGTTGGTCGATCCGACGTGCTGCTGAGCGGTTCCAGTGCTCACCGGCCACAGCGAAGAAGTGGGCCGATCGCTACCGGGTCGGTGGCGCGGAGGCGATGTTCGACCGACCCAGCCGTCCGCGCCACAGCCCCAACCGGCTGCCGGCACGTCGGGAGCGTCGGATCGTCAAGCTGCGCTTCACCCGCCGCTGGGGGCCCGATCGGATCGCCGCACACCTGCACGTGCCGCGATCAACGGTGCAGGCGGTGCTCAAGCGCTACAAGATGCCCCTGTTGAGGCACCTGGATCAGGCCACCGGCCTGCCGGTACGCCGCCCGAAGCCCAACCGCTACGAGCACGCGGCGCCGGGCGATCTGGTGCACGTGGACATCAAAAAGCTCGGCCGTATCCCCGATGGTGGTGGGCACCGCAAGCTCGGCCGGCAAGCGGGGCGCAAAACCCGCAGCGGGATGGGCTACGCCTACCTGCACCACGCGGTCGACGACCACAGCCGACTGGCCTACTCCGAAGAACTCGACGACGAACGCAAGGAGACCGCCGCAGCGTTCTGGCGCAACGCCAACGCCTTCTTCGTAGACCATGGCATCATCGTTCGGCGCGTCCTCACTGACAACGGATCATGTTACCGCTCAAAGTGTTTCGCCGAAGCACTAGGCGATGTGATCACGCACAAGCGAACCCGACCGTATCGGCCGCAGACCAACGGCAAGGTGGAACGCTTCAACCGCACCCTGGCCGCCGAATGGGCCTACGCCCAGACCTACCGGTCCAACGACGCCCGCGCGCAGACCTACCAAGATTGGCTGCATCACTACAATCACCACCGACCCCACACCGGTATCGGAGGAAAGACCCCCATCGAGCGCCTACGCGTTCACAACCTGCCTGGTCATTACATTTAGGGCACCTGGGGTTTGATCTCCTCGATGACCCACTGCGCGTAGTCGAGGTACTCGTCGACCCCGCGCACCGGTGGCAGCGGCACCGCGCTGACCGTCACGCCCTGTTCGGCGAGCCAGCCCAACCGGTCGACGATCTCGGCGGCGTTCATGCCGGGCCGGCCGTGTGGGTCGTCGCGAACCTCATGGCCCTCGCCGACCCGACCGGTGCCCAACCCATGCACCACGTCGAAGGCCCGGCCGTCGTAATCCGGCTGGGACTTGATGAAGTTCACCCGCTCGGCGATCTGTTCGGGCGGTGTCAGGAACGACCACCATCCGGAGGCGTATTTGGCGGCGCGGCGCAGTGCGCCGTCGGCGTCGCCGCCGATCCAGATGGGCAGGTGCGGCTTCTGCACCGGCTTCGGCTCGAAGGCGACGTCGTCGAACGACACGTACTTGCCTTGGTAGCTTGGTGATTCGCTGGTCCACAACTCCACGATCGCGGCGAGGTACTCGTCGGCGATCCGCCCGCGTTCGTGAAACGGGACGCCGAGCAGCTCGAACTCGGGCTTGAGCCAACCCACACCGAACGTGACCATCATCCGGCCGCCGCTCATCCAGTCCGCGGTGGCCAACGATTTGGCCAGCACGATCGGGTGCTGCAGCGGCAGCACGGTGACGCAGGAGTTCAGCTTGATGTTCGATGTCGCACCGGCGAGATAGGCCTGGGCGACCGTCGACTGCAGCCAGTGCGGCCCGGACAGTTCGACATGCTCGTTGGGGATCACGAAATGCTCGGGGACAGCGATCATGTCGTAGCCCCACTCATCGGCGCATTTGGCCATCCGGGTTTGGTCGGCGCCGGTGACGGAGGCTTCCCAGGGCTGTGACATCGCCTTGATACGCAGCATGTGTGGGAGATTGAAGACGAGTTTCACTCCCTGACTCTACGATGATAGAGATTGGCGGGGCAATACCCAGGGGTTAGACTTCGTGCTCATCATGCGCAGCAAGCCCAACCCCGAGCAGCGTCGACGCGCGCTGTGTGACGCCGCGATCCGGCTGCTCGCCGAGGGCGGACTCAAGGGTGTGACGCATCTGCGGGTGGACCGCAAGGCCGGCTTTCCCGATGGCACCACGTCGTTCTACTGGCGGACGAGTTCGGCGCTGCTGCGCGCGGTCGCCGAGCGGGTCGTCGAACTCGACCTCAAGGACCTGACGGCGGCCACCCGGGCCTCGGCCGACGCGGCCGGCCCGTCGGGGCTGGCCACCCTGGTCAGCCGGTCATTGCGCGGGGCCAAGCTGCTGCGGACCAAGGCGCGCAATGAACTTGCGTTGCAGGCGGCCCGCGATCCGGAACTGGCCGCGGCGCTGCGCCGCAACGCCGACGAGTTCATGGGGCTGATCCGGGACGCCGTGCTGCGGCTGCAGCCCGGCGGCCGCCCAACCGGTCCGGGCCAGGTCGACCGACAGGCCTATGCGGTGGCAATGTTCATCGGGGGCGTGATGCAGGACGCGGCCAGCGGCGGCCGGCGCGTGCACGATGCCGCAGAGTTGGACTTCCTGATCTCCGGCATCGCCGACGGCATCCGGCGGCGGCCCTTGCCGTGAGCTGCCGCCCTACCCGGGTGCGCCCTCGGCGGCCCATTCGCCGGTGACCCGCACCTTCTGCTCCTCGATCACCTGGCTGAGATTGACCGCCTTGGCCCAGCCGTAATATGCCGCGAAATGCAGTGCCAATTCGTCCATTTCGTCGAATGACACCTCGCGGCTCTTCAGCGCGGCGTAGACGTGGCTCAGGATGGGATACGGCGCGTCCTGGAACGCGACGCACGCCACGGTCACCAACCGCCGCTCCTTCATGCCCAGGCCGGGGCGCAACCACATCTCGCCGAAAACGAAGTTCAGGATGCCCGCCCCGTGGAACGGGTGATCCCGCGGTGGCGCGAAACCCAGGCAGTTGATGTCCTTGAACGCCTGCTCGCCGACGGCCAGCCGCTGCTCCGGATCGCTGGGGGTGCTCAGCGGCAACAGCGGTTCGGGTGGCGGCACCGCCTGGCCTCGCTCGTCGTGGATGCGCTGCCACTGCTCGTCGACCGTCATGGCGAACCGGGACGCCTTCGGCCAGCCGGCGTACACCGCGAAATGTAATGCGGTCTCCTGCATTTCGCCGAACGACACATCGCCGCTGTTCAGTGCGGCGTACACGTGATCGCGCAACGGCCCTTCGGCGTCGGCGGCCGCGACGCACGGCAGCGTGATGAAACGCCGCTCCCGCCGGCTCAGGCCCGGCCGCTGCCACACCTCGGCGAAGACGAAGTCCAGCAGGCCCGCCGAGGTCGGCGTGGACTCCGCCGGGGCCGGGAAGGTCATCACGTCGGCGAAGGCCTGTCTACCGCGGTCGGTGGCCATTGTCGTCTGCTCTCTCTGCGGGCGGCGTCACCGGATGGTGACGCCGGCGTCGACCTTGAACTCCAGGCCGGTGACGTACCGGGATTCGTCGGAGACCAGGTACAGCACCGCGTTGCTGATGTCGATCGCCTCCACCATCACCACCGGCAGCGCGTTGCCGAAAATGGGTGCCAGGTCGGGGCGCTTCTCGCGCAGTAGCGCGTGCAGCGAGGGCGGCTGCATCCCGGTCTCCACCCCGGTCGGATGCACGGTGTTGACCCGAACATTCAGGGCGGCAAGCTCATTGGCCAACGCCTTGCTCATGCCGACCACGCCGTGCTTGGCCGCGGTGTACGGCGTGTGCAGCGGTGAACCCTTGATGCCGGCCGCGGAACTGATGTTGATCAGGCTGCCGCCCCGGTCCACCAAATGCGGCAGCGCGGCCGCGCAGGTGTTCCACGCCCCGATCAGGTTGACGTCGACGACGGTGCGCCACTGCTCGGAGGTGGTGGTGTCCCAGGTGCCGGCCGTCAACACCCCGGCGTTGGCCACCGCGGCATCCAGCCCGCCCATCCGCGCGACCGCATCGTCGACCGCGGTCGAGAGCGCCGTGGCGTCGCGGACGTCCACCACGTGGGTGAGCGCGCGCCGGCCTTGTTGTTCGACCAGTCGGGCGGTCTCGGCCAGGTCGTCGCGGGTGGCCAGCGGATACTCGATGTCCGGCAGCGATTCACAGATGTCGACCAGGATCAGGTCGGCGCCCTCCTCGGCCAGTCGCACCGCGTGGCTGCGGCCCATTCCCCGTGCGGCGCCGGTGATCAGGACCCGCTTGCCTGCTACCCGGCCGCTCATAGCTTGTTGCAGAAGCCGGCGTCGACGGGGAAAGTGACCCCGGTGACGTACTGGGCGGCGTCGGAGACCAGGTAGGCGATGGCCGCGCTGATGTCGTCGGGTTCCAGCAGTTGCACGGGCATCGGATTCTGCAGGTGCGGGCCGCCGTCGGGGTAGGCCTCGAGGAACGCGGTCATGGCCGGGTTGACCGCCATCATGGTGTTCACCGCGGTCGGGTGCACGGTGTTGACCCGAATGCTGTGTGGCGCCAGGGCATTGGCCAGCGTGCGCATCAGGCCGACGATGCCGTGCTTGGAGGCCGCGTAGCCCAGCCCGCCGCCCTGCATCCCGCCGAAGCCCTTCAGGCCGGCGGTCGAACTCGTGAAGACGATGGACCCGCCGCGTTGTCCGGCGACCAGATGGGGGATGGCGGCCTTGGCCGTATGGAACGCCCCGTCCAGGTTGACCCCGATCACGTCGGTCCACATCTCGAGTTCTTCTTCGATGGTCAACTCGCGGAAGGCCATCGGGGCAATGCCCGCGTTGGCGCACACGATGTCGAGGCGACCGAAGTGCTCAACCCCGGTGTCCAACGCGGCCCGCACTGCTGCGAAGTCACGGACGTCGGCGACTGTGCCGAGCATCTTGGCGCCCTGGCCTTCCACCAATGCGACGGTCTCCTCGAGTTCGTCCCGGCTGGCCATCGGGTAGCCGTTGGAGGCAATGTCGGCGCAGATGTCGACGCCGATGATGTCGGCCCCGTCGGCGGCGAGCCGGAGCGCGTGGCTGCGACCCTGCCCGCGGGCGACTCCCGTGATGAAGGCGACCTTACCGTCCAAAGAACCCATAACTTCTCGCTTCGTCGCGGGGCACGCCGGTGTGCGACCGAGGTGTGTAACAGCGTTACAGCCGGTACAGTAACCCTGTTACAGGACGAGGGCAAGGGGTTGGCGGAAACGATGACGGGAGCTGAAGCGATGGCGCCGGACGGGCGGGTCGCCCCCGGGGCCCACGACCGCCGCATCCTCGGCATCGTCGTCGAGATCCTGGAAACCGAGGGCTACGACGCGGTCCAACTGCGGGAGGTCGCCCGCCGCGCCCGTACGTCGTTGGCCACCATCTACAAGCACTACGGCACCCGCGACGGTCTGATCCTTGCCGCCTTGCACATGTGGCTCGATGAGAATCGCTACGCAGGTCTGACGGGGCAGCAGCGGGCCGCCGGCGAGTCGTTCTACGACGGCCAGATGCGGGTGCTGCGCACCATTTTCGAGCCCTGGGAGCGGCACCCCGCGATGCTCAAGGCCTACTTCCAGGCCCGGGCCGCGCCCGGGGGTGAGCAACTGGTGCGCCGAGGGTTGGACGCCGTCGTTCCTGCGTTCCTGCAGGTGCTCGCCGACGTCGACGAGGGGTTCGTCGCGGATCTCGACACCGTCATCACCAACGTCGTCTACGGCTTGCTGGGCCGGTTCGCCGCCGGCGAGATTGCCAGCACCGAGATCCTGCCCAGCCTGGAGCGCACCGTGTACTGGCTGAGCAAGGGTTACGAGTCGACGCAGCGCTGAATCAGCTCGCGCAACCCAGACGATATTGTCGTGGGTGACGATCCGGGGCAGCCCGGGTGGCTGGGGTACGACGAGACGGAGCGACATGGCTGTGGTCAACGGGCCCTCTGCGCGCGAAACGAAGCGCCTGCAAACCCGGGAGCGGTTGATGGGGGCCGCCGTCGCCGAATTCAAGCGGGCCGGGATGGCCGACGCCGACGTCGGGGCCATCGTGGCCGCCGCCGGAGTTGCCCACGGCACCTTCTTTTTTCACTTCCCGACCAAGGAACATGTGCTGCTGGAGCTGGAGCAGCGCGAAGAAGACCGGATGGCCAAGCAGTTCGGAAAGTTCCTCAACAAGGGACATGGCCTGGAGGCGGCGCTGGAAGAGGCGGCCCGGTTGGTGCTGGGCCTGGAACGCCGCCTCGGCGAGGTGTTGTTCAAAGACTTTTTGGCGCTGCACTTTTCGCAGACCCGTCCGCCCGCGGAGGGCGGCGGCGACCACTCGCTGGTGGTATTGCTCGCCGAGCAGATCGAGCGGGCACGCGCGGGCGGCGAGGTTGCCAGTGACGTCAACGCGCTCAACAGCGCGGTTTTTTTCCTGCTGTGCCTCTATGCACTGGCCATCACCACCAACGATCCGATGCGTCGGGAGCTACTCGACGATCTGGTGAAGCGCACCCTGCGCAGTGTGGCGCCTGCGGGTTGAGCCTTGTCGATTGCGGACTTGCATGACTAAAGTCAGCGACCATGCGTCCCCCCGCTGCCGCTTCGAACCTCGCCGGGTTGTCCCTCGAGGACCACATGGCGGAGTCGCGCCTGGCGCAACGCCAGGCCGATAAGTGGCTGATCTCGGGCAGCTTGCTGATCGGGACCGCGGCACTGGGGATCTTCGGTCTGCCGCTTTTTCTGCGCGGGGTGTGGTTGCTGCGCCGGGCGCACCGCAACGGACTGACCGTGCGGCCCATGCTGGTGACCCTGCTGGGCTACTGCGTCATCGTCGACGCGGCGATCAACACCGTCGGTTGGGCCCTTGACCTGGTCGGACACCACACCCTGCTGGCGCGAGTGCTGCTGAACGGCTGGGGCAACATGTTCGACGCCGGCTACTTCTGGCACTACAACGAGTTGTGGGTCGGCGGCGCGACGGCCCCGGGGGAGAAGGCGCTGGAGGTCGGCTTCATCCTGACGGTGTTCACCATGCGGATCGCGGCCGGTATCGGATTTCTGCAGATGAAGCGCTGGGGGCACCAGTGGATGGTGATCACCTGCTGGATGGGCGTGGTGATCTGGATCGTCTACGTGATCAACATGACGATGTTCGCCGACGTGCGCTACGCGGGGGTGGTTTTCCCGGTTGTCGGCTGGTGGCTCTATGACATCTTCTACATCACGCCGTTCCTCGCGATCCCGTACCTGCATTCGGTGAACCGCGAGATATTCACCGACTGACGGCAATTCGCCGAACGTGGGTTGCGCTGCGCCCTGCTCGTCGGCTCGATGTCTCGACACGACCTGACCTGTGTCAGTGACGTGTCTCAGTAGGGGCGTTCGATCGCGGTGCCGGCAACGCTTAAAGACCCTGCCCAGCGCTGCAATACCCCGAATCAGGAACGCCATCACTGAATTGCTATTGACCTAAGTCAGTCAGTGAGTTAGAAATGGTCCATCATGACGCCACAGGTCAAGCCGACCACGCGGGAGACGCAGCGGCTGCAGACGCGGGAGCGCATCCTCGGCGCGGCGATCGCCGAGTTCAAGCGCTCGGGGATGGCCGACGCCGAGGTGAACTCGATCGTGGCGGCCGCGGGCGTCGCGCACGGCACCTTCTACTTCCATTTCCCCACCAAGGAGCACGTCCTGCTGGAACTGGAACGTCGCGAGGAGGCGCGGGTCGCCGCGCAGTTCGAGCGGTTTCTGGCCGGCACCCATGAGCTCGCCTCGGCGCTCACCGAGGTGGTGGCGCTGGTGCAGGGCATCGAACGCCGATTCGGCAGCCCATTGTTCAAAGAACTCGTCGCACTGCACTTTTCGCCCTCGCGCCCGGAGTCGGAGAACTGGACCGACCACCCGGTGATCGTCCAGCTGGTCCGGGAGATCGAACGTGCCCGGGCCCAGGGGGCCGTGCATCCGGACGTGGACCCGTTCTCCAATGCGGTGTTCTTCCTGCTCGGCGTCTACGGCGTGCTCAGCACAGGCGAATCCGTCGCAAGCCGCGACGCCATGCTGGAAAAGCTGGTCGCTTCCGCGGTACGCGGCCTGGAGATCCGATGAATCCGTCAACAAGGAGGTCACAACGTGTGGGGATACGTCTGGGAGATACTTCGATACGTCGGAGCGTGGGGTGGCACCGCGCTGGTCATCTGGTTTTGGTACTGGATGTTCTCCAACCTCGGAACGTTCTGAACGGCGTCGACCGTGGCTGATCCCGCCGGCCTGCCGGCCATGGCGATCGAACGCAGTTGCTCCTTGACCGCGGTTGCGCTCAGCGAACAGCGCCGCGAAGGTGTGCGACTGGTGACCGGTGAGCACCGCGGCTTCGGTCTGAGTTCGGCCCGCAGGTTCGTTCACGTGCCGTACCCGCCAGTCGGGTCGGAGTGGACCCGGCGGACCCTGACCTGCGGTATTGCCCTGCAGTGTGCGGAGTCCAAGGACCGGGTCGGCGAGTACCGCCTGAATGAACTGTCCGCCCGCGAGATTCGCGCCCTGACGGTCGTCGAGGCCGGCGTGGCGCTGGGCTGGATCGCCGCCCGCTGGCCCGGCCTGATGCCGGAGTTCGCGCGCGTCCTGCCCGACCTCGAACCGGCCGATCCCGCTATGGCGACCCAAACCATGATCACCCGTGCCATCGAGTTGGCCCAGACGCCCGACGGGATCAGCCCGCACCCGTTGCTGGGCAAGCTGCCCGCGGTGTTCACCGCGCCGACCGGGCTCGTGGACAAGATGCGTCGACAGTTCGGCCGGATGCCGTGGACCACCACGGAAAAACGGATGCCGCGGCCGTATTCGGTGCCCGTCGGCGGCGACGGCGGCGTGCGCAATCCGAACCTGCCCCCGCCGAGCCGGCCCGAGGACAACGACATGGACGTCACGCCGGAGCACCGGCCGGGCATCCCGTACCCGGAGTGGAACCAGTGGACAAAAAGCTTCATGCCCGACCATGTCGCGGTTCTCGAACTGGCCCGCGACACCCGGATCGGCGCGGCGAAGAACTCCTCGGCCGATCTGCGTAAGTGGTTCGAGGAGCACACCCACCGCACCATGACCAACCGCCTGGAGGACGGCTCGGATCTCGACATCGACCAGTACGTGCGGCACTATGTCGACCTGCGGACCGGCGAGGCCGCCGAGCCGCGGGTCTTTCGGGAACTGCTGCCCAGCGACCGGGACGTCAGCACCGCGTTGCTCCTGGACGGCAGCTCCTCGCTCGGTGTCCACGGCGGCCGGGTGTTCCGGTTGGAGCTGGCCTGCGCCGACGCGCTGTCGCGCGCCATGAAGCAGGCTCGGGAACGACACGGCATTTTCGTCTTCACCGGCAACACCCGCCACCGCGTGGAAGTGCGCTGCCTCAAGGACTTTCCGGACCCGCGGTTCGTCCCGCCCAGCGGGCTGGGGCTGTCCACCGGCGGCTACACCCGCCTCGGCGCCCCCATCCGGCACCTGACCTCCAGGCTGCTCGATCAGCCGTCGGAGCGGCGGCTGCTGATCATCATCGGCGACGGCATGATCTCCGACGAGGGTTACGAGGGCCGCTACGCCTGGGCCGACGCCGCGCATGCCCTCGAGGAAGCCAACGACGCGGGGGTGTCCGTCTACTACGTCGGGGTCGGACCCACCCGGGTGGATCCCCTTCCGGAGGTCTTCGGACCTCGCCGCTCCCAACGCATTCGGCGCATCGAGGAACTGCCGCGCGTGCTGGCACACGTCCATCGCGAGTTGGTCACCGCATGAAAGGGGACAGATGACAAACGACACCTACTATTCGAACGGCAACGAGGTCCAACTTTTCGAGCAGGCCTTCACCCGCAAGATCCCGGTGATGCTCACCGGCCCGACCGGCTGCGGCAAGACCCGATTCGTCGAGCACATGGGCACCTTGCTGCGCCGACCCGTCGTCACCATCAGCTGTCACGACGATCTGACCAGCTCGGATCTGGTGGGCCGCTTCATGGTCACCGGCGGGGACGTGATCTGGACCGACGGCCCGCTGACCCGCGCGGTCAAGGCCGGCGCTATCTGTTACCTCGACGAGGTGGTGGAGGCGCGGCACGACTCGCTGGCGATTCTGCATTCGCTGACCGACCACCGCCGCACGCTCTATCTGGACCGCGCCGACGAGGTCGTCCACGCGCCGGACGAATTCATGCTGGTGTGCTCCTACAACCCGTCCTACCGCAGCTCGCTGAAGGAACTCAAGCCGTCGTTCCGGCAGCGGTTCGTCACGCTGCCGATGAGCTATCTGCCCCCGGATCGCGAAGCCGAGGCGGTCGTCTCCGAAACGGGTGTCGACCTGGCCGCGGCTCGGCGACTCGTCCAGTGCGCCATCGCGATTCGCACCGCGGACGAGGCCTTTCACTTCGAGCCGCCGTCGACCCGGGTGCTGGTCACCGCGGCCCAGCTGATCGCCGCCGGCGCCGGCGAACTGGAGGCCGCCGAGGCCTGCATCCTGGCGCCGCTGAGCACCGACGGGGCGATCAGCGACGGTCTGCGTGAGGTGGCCGCCGCCAGCCTGCTGGCCACCGACAGCCCCGGCCACCGGCCACTGTAAGGGAAGGAGTTTCCACATGGTTGATCAGAAGGAAAAGAAGCGTAAGAGGGCGCTCATCGTCTTCCAGATCGTGATCTACGGCTTTCTGCTGACGATGTTCCTCATCCAGCTGTGGATGTCGTTCGACCGTGGGTGGTGGTACCTGTGAGCGCATCGCAGACCACCGCCGCGGGCTCGGTGAGCCTCGAGGACCACCACGAGGAATCCCGGCGGGCGCAGCGCCGAGCCGACAAATGGATGATCATCGGCGCCGCGCTGATGGGGATGTGGGCGCCGGGCCTGATCGGGTTCCCGATCTTCATGCGCGGCGTCTGGTTGCAGCGGCAAGCGCAGCGCGCCGGGTTGTCGGTGCGGCCGATGATCGTCACCCTGATCGGGTACCT
The DNA here is from genome assembly GCF_963378095.1 of Mycolicibacterium sp. MU0053. NCBI lineage: Bacteria > Bacillati > Actinomycetota > Actinomycetes > Mycobacteriales > Mycobacteriaceae > Mycobacterium > Mycobacterium burgundiense. Next base: position 4,484,366 of record NZ_OY726397.1, on the reverse strand, counting down.
GGTGCTGATCGACGGCATGCTCAACAGCCTCGGCTGGGCCCTGGACATGATCGGCAACCACACCCTGATCAACCGGGTGCTGATGATCGGCTGGGGCAACATGTTCGACGCCGGCTACTTCTGGCATTACAACGAGATGTGGGTCGGCGGTTCGTCGGCACCCGGCGAGAAGGCCTACGTCATCGGCTTCATCCTGACCGTGTTCGCGATGCGCGCCGCCGCCGCGATCGGCTTCCTGCAGATGAAGCGCTGGGGGCACCAGTGGATGATCATCACCTGCTGGATGGGTGTGGTCATCTGGCCGGTCTACGTCCTGAACATGACGATGTTCGCCGACATCCGCTACGCCGGGGTGGTGTTCCCGGTCATCGGCTGGTGGCTCTACGACATCTTCTACATCACGCCATTCCTCGCGATCCCGTATCTGCACACGGTCAACCGCGAAATCTTCACGGACTGAACAGGTTAAGGAGCCCACACCATGACCTCACCATCTTCGACCCCGGACGCCGACGAGAAGGATCCGGCCGCGGACCTGCCGCCGGGTACCACGCCCTATTACGCCCGCATGCACAAATGGATCAAGCGGGCGGTGTTGGTATGCCTGATCGCCCTGGTCATCGAGGGCGCCTTCACGCTGCCCTTCATGGCGGTCTATTACGGCTACCCGACGCTGAGCCTCACCCAGATCTGCAGCGAACTGCTGAAGGTCCGGTTCTCCGACGACGCGCTGGAATGCAAGTATCCGTACCCGCCGCTCGGGCCGCCGGAGGGCGCCGAGGGCAAGGACACCGCGCGCGACCAGTGGGGTGTGCAACCGGTCCCGGGCTATGACCGGTTGGGCTTCCGCGAACTTGTCGATCGCTACGAGGAACGCATGGCGCGCCAGGCCGCTGAGCAGCCCGCAGGGTGAACCCGTCAGGACAGCGCGAGGTAGCAACCCAACGCCACCATGGTCCCGGCGATGAGGCCGTCGAGCGCCCGCCAGGTCGACGGTTTGGCGAACAGCGGGGACAGCTTGGTGGCGCCGAAACCGAGCGTCGCGAACCACACCACGCTGGCGGTGACCGCGCCGATCCCGAACAACCAACGGCCCTGGCGATGTTCGTTGGCCAGCGCGCCGAGCAGCACCACGGTGTCGAGGTAGACGTGTGGGTTGAGGAACGTCAACGCCAGGCACGTGGCAAGCACGCCGGTCAACCGCGCCGGCGCCACGGCGGCGGGTGCCAGGGTGGCCGGGCGGAATGCTCGCTTGGCGGCCAGCGCGCCGTAGCCGACGAGGAATGCCGCACCGCCGAGTTTGGCCACGGTGACGACATCGGGGTGGGCGGCGACGATCGCGCCGAACCCGGCGATCCCCGCGGCGATGAGCGCCAAATCGGATGCCGCGCATAGCGCGACGACGGTGCCCACGTGCTCCCGACGGATGCCCTGGCGCAGCACGAACGCGTTCTGGGCCCCGATGGCCGCGATCAGCGCGAGCGACGTGACGAAGCCGGTGGCGAAGACCATCGGCGGCGGAGAACTCATGGTTCCGACGGTAGGGTTCGGCAGCGAATCAGTACAGCTAAATATTCTTATGGTGCATTAGGAAAGCTAATGTCAGATGTTCGACTGATCCGCCGGTACGGCCATCCGTGCGCGCTCGGCGCCGGCCGCGGGAGCCTGGGCCGCGGGCACCGTCATCCCGACCGTGTAGGAGGTCATCGACAGCGAGCCGTAGCAGTACCCGTCGACCAACTCGGTCAACGGTGCCCGGGCCGCGCCCGCCGCGCCGGCGACATAGAGCAGCGGGATGAAGTGATCCGGGATCGGTACCGCCGCAGCGTAGTCCCTGTGCTCGCGGAGCCGGACCGCCGCCTCCGGCGTCGAGGTCAACACGTCTCGCGCCGCCTCGTCGAAGCGCTGCGCCCACCCGTAACCCGTGTCCGGGTGGTCCTGGCTCATCTGCCGCAGGTTGTGCACGATGTTGCCGCTACCGATGATCAGGACGCCGCGCTCGCGCAGTTGCGCGAGCTTGGCGCCCAGCTCCAGGTGGTAGTCCAACGGCTTGTCGGCGTTGATGGACAGTTGCACCACCGGGATGGACGCGTCGGGGAAGGCGTGCACGAGGACCGACCAGGTGCCGTGGTCGATGCCCCAACTGTCGACGTCGGCGCCGACCCAGGTGGGCTGCACGACTTCTTGGATCTCCCCGACCAACTCGGGCAGCCCTGGCGCCGGGTAGTCGACTTCGAACAGTGGCCGTGGGAACCCGTAGAAGTCGTGGATGGTGCGGGGACGCGCCATGGCGGTGACGGCGGTGGCGTTGATGTACCAATGCGCGCTGACCACCAGGATGGCGCGGGGTCGCGGGACCGCCTGACCGAATGCGCGCCACGCCGCGGTGTACTTGTTGAGCTCCAGAGCGTTCATCGGGCTGCCGTGGCCGATGAACGCCGCGGGTAGTAGCTCAGTGGTGTCGGCCATGGCGCCATCATCCCCGCAAATTCCGGACGCGGGCGGCACACTGGTAGAGATTCACCGGGAGGCTCAAATCGACGCCGGCTTGACCAACACCGACGCCCGGCTGGGCGCAGACCAGCTCGCGGCGCTGGCCGCGGTGATCGAATGCGGCAGCTTCGACGCCGCCGCGGATCGCCTGCACGTCACGCCGTCGGCGGTCAGCCAGCGCATCAAGGCGCTGGAATCCCGGGTGGGCCAGGTGCTGGTGGTCCGCGATAAACCGTGCACTCCGACCCCGGCGGGCATTCCGCTGCTACGCCTGGCGGCGCAAACGGCGTTGTTGGAGGCCGAGGCGCTGGTCGAGGCCACTGGGGGTTCGGCCGATTACCCGCGAATTGCCCTGGCCGTCAACGCCGATTCGATGGCGACGTGGTTCACGGCCGTGTTCGCCGAGCTGGCCGGACCGCTCTTCGACGTGCGGATCGAGGATCAGGACCATTCCGCCCGGCTGCTGCGCGAGGGAGCGGTGATGGGCGCGGTCACCACCGAACGGGCCCCGGTGCCGGGCTGCCGGGTGACGGCGCTGGGCGCCATGCGCTACGTCCCGGTGGCCAGCGCGGCCTACCTCGAACGCTATCTGGCCGACGGCTTCACCGCCGCCGCCGTCACGCAGGCGCCGTCGCTGGCCTGGAACCGGCTCGACGGGCTGCAGGACCAGTTGGTGCGCAAGGTGTTTCGGCGCGACATCGGCAGGCCGGTGCATTACATCCCCACCCCGGAAGGTTTCGGCGCGGCGGTGCGGGCGGGGCTGGGGTGGGGGATGTATCCGCAACCGCTCGTCGACGACGACTTCCGGCCGGTCGTCGACCAACACCTGGACGTGCCGCTGTACTGGCAGTGCTGGAAGCTCGACAGCCCGATCATCGTGCGCCTGACCGACGCGGTCCGCTCGGCCGCGGCCGCGCTACACCGTTAGTGCGCGGCCTTCTTGCCGAACGGCAGCAGATGCATGATCCCGACCACCACCGCGCCGACCGTCAGGCCGATGACGGCCGAGGCGGCGGTGTTGACCAGCCAGGCCGACACCACGCCGACCGCGGGCAGCGCGTTGCGGACCGCTTCTTCGCCGTGGTGCACGAACTCGTAGAGGGTGTGCCAGCCCAGGGTGTCGGTGCCCAGCAGCAGGATGTGGCCGCCGACCCAGAGCATCGCGATGGTGCCGATCGCCGACAGGGCGTTCAGCAGTTTGGGCATCCCGGCGACCAGACCGCGGCCGACCTTCTGGGCGAACGTCGACGTGCGCTGGGCCAGGTGCAGGCCGATGTCGTCCATCTTGACGATCCCGGCCACCACCCCGTACACCGCAAAGGTGATGACCAAAGCGACCACCACGAGGATGATCAGCCGCGGCAGGAAGGCCTGACTCGCGACCTCGTTGAGGGCGATCACCATGATCTCGGCCGACAGGATGAAGTCGGTGCGGATGGCCCCGGTCACCATGTACTTCTCCGGATCGCCACCGACGGCCGCGGCCGGCACGGCGTGCTTGTCGTGGCCGCGCAGCCAGCCCCACACCTTCTCGGCACCCTCGTAGCACAGATAGGTGGCGCCGATCATCAGGATCGGCGTCAGCAGCCACGGCGCAAACTGACTGAGCAGCAACGCCGCCGGCAGGATGAACACCAGCTTGTTGCGCAGCGAACCGATCGCGATCTTTTTGATGATCGGCAGCTCGCGTTCGGCGGCCAGACCCTGCACGTACTGCGGGGTCACCGCGGTGTCGTCGATGACCACGCCCGCTGCCTTGGCGGTCGCTTTTCCGGCGGCCGCACCGATATCGTCGATCGAGGCCGCGGCCAGCCGGGCCAGGACGGCGACGTCATCGAGGAGTCCGAACAGGCCAGCGCTCATCGCAGCTCCGTCATGAAACCGAAGGTTACTCGCAGGCTCGCACTGCCCGACGAATTGGGACTCCCCATGAGCACAGCATTGTCCACCGCCGACCTGTATCACGTGGGCATCGTGGTCACCGACTTCGACGGCGCGCTGCAGCGGTTGGCTGCGGCCGGCGGCTATCAGTGGACGCAGACCATGGAATACACCGTCCCCGTCGTCACCGCCGACGGCCCGGCCGAGATTCCATTCAAGCTGGCCTATTCGCTGGAGGCGCCGCACCTGGAGGTGCTTCAGGAGGTGCCGGGATCGCCGTGGGTCAGCGCCCCGCGCAACGCCGTTCATCACCTCGGCTACTGGGCCGACGACGTCGCCGCCACCGGGGCCGAACTCGAGCGCGTCGGTTACCGACAGGAGGTTCGCGCCGCCGGCGACGAACCCGTCTTCGCGTATTACCTGGACCCGCTGGGGGTCCGAATCGAGCTGGTCAACCGGGCCATGTTCGGTGACTGGGACGGGTTCCTCCAGACCATGGCCCGTCCGGCAGACTAGCGCCATGGATGCCGCCACCACCCTGCTGGAAATCGAGGCGATCAAGCAGCTCAAGGCCCGCTATTGCCGCCACCTGGACGCCAAGGACTGGGGCGCCTGGCGGACCCTGTTCGCCGACGATTTCGTCAGCGACACCTCGGCGGCCGGCGGCCGGGTCATCACGGGTGCCGACGAGTTCGTCGCGTTCCTGCGCAAAATCTTGGGCAAGCCGTCGCAGGTCACCGTCCATCAGGTGCACGCCCCCGAGATCGAACTGACCTCGGCGGTCACCGCGACGGGCATCTGGGCGCTCAATGACGTGGTCCGGCTGGCGCCGGGGATAAACCTCGCGGGCTATGGCCACTACACCGAGACCTACGAGAAGGTCGACGGGCGTTGGCTGATCAAGACCTCGAAGCTGACGAGACTGCGCGAGGATGTGTTCAATCCGGTGTTCTCGGTGCGGATCTCCGATCGAATCCGCAACGCGGCTGCCCGCTTGGGCGGGCGCCGCTGACGGTGGCCCGACGGATGTCTAGCGCGCGGGGTGCCGGTTGAAGAAACGGAACCGCAACCAACGAATGTCGAGCAACACGGTCATCACCTACCTTCGGGTCGTACGCGGCGAGCCACAACGGGCTCTATGACTACGAACGTAGTGGCGCACCTTAAGGCGCCAGGAAGCCGAAGGTAATTCTTCGGTAAGACTTTCAGCCCGATGGCCTGCGTGTTTGCGAGCCGGTATAGCCCTCCCAGGGCGAGTAATCGGCGATCAACTCCTCCTGCGGCGGACGCAGGTCGGTGGGCACGTGCTGCAGATTGATCCGGATCCGATACCAGATCGACGACGGCCCGCGCATCCCGTCGACCAGCACGTCGACCGGTGCGAGCTTGGCGGCCGCCTCGGGATTACGCGACTTCCAGGTATCGAGGGCGGCCATCGCCTCGTCGCGGGTCTTGGTGCGCGCCACCTCGATGAGGTTCGCGTCGCGCTCGGCCTTGGGTGCCTTCTCGGCCGGACCCAACTCCTCGGCGAGTTCGAGCAACCGGTCCAGCCCGCCGACGGCCGAGTCCATCCCGGCCCACGGGTCGCCGAGCTGCGCGTAGCGCTCGGGCACCGTGGCCACCGTGTAGTCCTCGGGGCGGCAGCTCGGCACCTCGTCCCAGTGCAGCGGCGTGGACACCCGGGCGTCGGGCCGGGAGCGCACGGAATACGCCGAGGCCACCGTGCGGTCCTTGGCGTTCTGGTTGAAGTCGACGAAAACACCCTCGCGCTCCTGTTTCCACCACCGACTGGTGGCCAACTCCGGGGCTCGGCGCTCCACCTCGCGGGCCACGGTCTCGGCGGCCAGCCGCACCTGGCGGTAGGGCCACCGCGGATCGATGCGCGCGTAGATGTGGAAGCCGCGGGAGCCGGAGGTCTTCGGCCACCCGGTCAGTCCGTGATCGGCGAGTACCTCGCGGGCGACCATCGCGACATCGACAATCTGTGGCCACTCGACGCCGGGCATCGGGTCCAGGTCGACGCGCAGCTCGTCGGGGTGCTCGAGATCGCCGGCGCGCACCGGGTGCGGGTTGAGGTCGATGCAGCCCAGGTTGACCGCCCAGACCAACCCGGCGGCGTCGTGGATCACCGCCTCCTCCGCCGAGGTCCCGGAGCGGTACTTGAGCTCGGCGACCTCAACCCAGTCGGGCCGATTCTTGGGGGCCCGCTTCTGGAAGATGGCCTCCTCGTCAATGCCTTTGACGAACCGCTTGAGAATCATCGGGCGCCCGGCCACCCCGCGCAACGCACCCTCGGACACCGCCAGGTAGTAATTGATCAGGTCCAGCTTGGTCACGCCCGGTTCGGGGAAGATGACCTTGTCGGGGTGGCTGACGGTGACTTCGCGCCCGGCGACCTCCAGGACTGTCTTCCGGTTGCTCTTACCGCTGGTGCCGGCCATGTCGCCCATCGTAAATCGGCTTTCCGTTCGGGACCGGGGTACAACGCCCGTCACATAGGCTGTCACGATGGCAAAGCTCACGGACCTGCCGTTGCTGGCAGCCGCCAAACTGCAGCAGTCGGTCGGCAAGTACGCGGAACGTGGCGCGGCCGAACTGCACTATGCGCGCAAGATGTTCGAGGCCGGCGCACTGCGGATCGAGCCCCCGCAGAACATGGTGGCAATGGTTGCCGACATTCGACGGTGGGGCGAATTCGGCATGATTCCCGCGCTGAATGCGCGCCGCAACCCCAACGGGGTGGCCGTCGTCGACGACGACGGCGAGATCACGTTCGGCGAACTCGACGAGGCCGCCCACGCGGTGGCCAACGGGTTGCGGGCGATGGGCGTCAAGGGCGGCGACGGGGTCGCGTTGCTGATCCGCAACCACCGCTGGTTCCTGATCGCGCTGTACGGCGCCGCGCGCGTCGGGGCCCGGATGATCCTGCTCAACAGCGAATTCTCCGGACCGCAGATCAAAGAGGTGTCCGAACGCGAGGGCGCCAAGGTCATCATCTACGACGACGAATACACCGAGGCCGTCTCGATGGCCGAACCGGCGCTGGGCAAGCTGCGGGCGTTGGCGACCAACCCGGACACGTCCGAGCCGTCGGGATCCACCGACGAGACGCTGGCCGACCTCGTCGCGCGCAGCAGCAAGGAGCACGCACCCAAGGTCAGTCACCACGCCAAGATCATCATCTTGACCAGCGGCACCACCGGAACCCCCAAGGGCGCCAACCGCAGTTCGCCACCGTCGTTGGCGCCGATCGGTGGGGTGCTCTCGCATGTGCCGTTCCGCGCCGGGGAGGTGACCTCGCTGCCGGCGCCGATGTTCCACGCCCTGGGTTTCCTGCACGCCACCATCGCGATGATGCTCGGCTCCACGCTGGTGTTGCGTCGCCGGTTCAAGCCGGCGACGGTGCTCGCCGACATCGAGAAGAACAAGGTAACCGCGATGGTCGTGGTGCCGGTGATGCTCTCCAGACTGCTCGACGAGTTGGAGAAGACCGATCCCAAGCCCGACCTGTCGTCGTTGCGGATCGTGTTCGTCTCCGGCTCGCAGCTGGGAGCCGAGCTGGCGTCCCGTGCCCTGAAGGATCTGGGGCCGGTGGTCTACAACCTTTACGGCTCAACCGAAATCGCGTTCGCCTCGATCGCGCGTCCGAAGGACCTGCAGAAGAATCCGGCGACCGTGGGCCCGGTGGTCAAGGGCGTCAAGGTCAAGCTCTACGACGAGAACGGCAAGGAGGTCCCCAAGGGGGAGGTGGGTCGCATCTTCGTCGGCAACACCTTCCCGTTCGAGGGCTACACCGGCGGCGGCGGCAAGCAGATCATCGACGGCCTGATGTCCTCCGGCGACGTCGGTTACTTCGACGAGGACGGTCTGCTCTACGTCAGCGGCCGCGACGACGAGATGATCGTCTCCGGCGGTGAGAACGTGTTCCCGGCCGAGATCGAGGACCTCATCAGCGGACACCCCGAGGTCGTCGAGGCTACGGCGCTGGGCGTGGAGGACAAGGATTGGGGCCACCGGCTGCGCGCGTTCGTGGTCAAGGCCGATGGCGCCACCATCGACGAGGCCGCGATCAAGGAGTACGTCAAAACCAACCTGGCGCGCTACAAGGTGCCCCGCGAGGTGATATTCCTCGACGAGCTGCCGCGCAACCCCACCGGCAAGATCCTCAAGCGCGAGCTCCGGGAGATGTTCGACTGACCCGTAGCGGGTCCCCCCTTTCCCGCGAGCGGGCGTGTCCCCGGCCGACACGCCGACCAAATCCGCGGGACAGCGCACGCTCGCGACGGATAGGCGGGCGACGATCCGGGTAACCGCAAGCCATGGCGGCCCGCGGAGCGCAGCAGTTCGTCCCCGAATCCGGTGACCTCACGACGTTGGCCGACGCCGCGCGCGGGTGCCGGGGCTGCGAGCTGTACCGCGACGCCGAGCAGACGGTGTTCGGCGCCGGTCCGGCCTCGGCGCGGCTGATGCTGGTGGGCGAGCAGCCCGGTGATCAGGAGGATCGGGCCGGGCAGCCATTCGTCGGCCCGGCGGGCCGGCTGCTGGACAAGGCACTGCTTGCCGCCGAGGTGAACCGCGAGGAGGTGTACGTAACCAACGCCGTGAAGCACTTCAAATTCAAGCGGGCCGCGGGCAGCAAGCGCCGCATCCATCAGACACCGTCGCGCACCGAGGTGGTGGCCTGCCGACCCTGGCTGTTCGCCGAGCTCACCGCGGTGGAGCCGGAGGTCGTGGTCTTGTTGGGGGCCACCGCGGCGAAGGCGTTGCTGGGCAACGATTTCCGCCTGACCGCGCACCGTGGTGAAGTGCTGCGGCTCCCCGAGAACACGCCCGCTCTCGCCACCCCACACCCCTCGTCGGTCCTGCGAGGCCCGGCCGACCGGCGGGACGCGGCCTTCGAGGCCCTGGTGTCGGACCTGCGCCTGGCGTCCGGACTGCTCTGAGGATGCTGTTTACCGCGGCGAAGCGCGGGTATCCGAACGAACATGACCCGGTTCGGATATACCTTGTTCACCGAACAGAGTGGACCCAAAGACCTTGTCCGGTACGCCATTTCGGCGGAGCAGGCGGGTTTCGACTTCGAGGTCTGCAGCGACCACTACTCGCCGTGGTTGACGACGCAGGGGCACGCGCCCAACGCGTGGGTGTCCCTCGGTGCGGTCGCCCAGGTCACCGAACAGGTCGAATTGTTCACCTACGTGACCTGCCCGACCATGCGCTATCACCCGGCGGTGGTGGCGCAGCAGGCCGCCACGCTGCAGATCCTGGCCGACGGACGCTTCACCCTCGGCCTGGGCAGCGGTGAGAACCTCAACGAGCATGTGGTCGGCAAGGGCTGGCCCACGATCAAGCGACGGCACGACATGCTGCGGGAGGCGACCCGGATCATCCGGGAGTTGTTCGGCGGCGAACTCGTCGACTACAAGGGCACCTACTACGAGGTGGACTCGGCCCGGCTGTGGGATCTGCCCGAGATTCCGGTGGCGATCGCGACCGCGGTGTCCGGCGACAAATCGGTCGAGGCGTTCGCGCCGCTGGCCGATCACCTGATCGCGGTGCAACCCGAGGCCGACTTGGTGCGCTCGTGGCATGACACCCGGCACGGGTACGGATTGCCGGGCGAATCCCGCGTGGTCGGGCAGATCCCGATCTGCTGGGACCCCGACCGGGACGCAGCCGTGCAACGGGCCCACGAGCAGTTCAGGTGGTTCGCCGGCGGCTGGGACGTCAACGCCGACCTGCCGACGCCGGCGGGTTTCGCGGGGGCCACCCAGTTCGTGCGGCCCGAGGACGTGGCGCAGTCCATCCCGTGCGGGCCCGACCTCGAGGCCATCGTCGACGCCATGAGCGCCTACTGGGAGGCGGGCTTCACCGACATCGCGGTGGTCCAGATCGGTGACGAGAGCCAGGACCGGTTCCTCGAGGAGGCGGCGCAGCCGCTGCTGAGCGCGCTGCGCGACGCCGCACCGGCCTAACTGTCCAGCAATGCCCGCAGATCCCGGGCGTTGCGCACCGCGTTGCCACTGCCGTCGTTGTTGAAGTAGACCAACACGTCCCGGCCCTGGCGCTCCCACTCGTCGATGCGCTGCGCCCACCACTGCAGGTCCGCGGCGCTGTAGGAACCCGCGTACAGATCGGCGTCATCCGGGCCGTGCAACCGCACGTAGACCAAGTCGGCGGTGGCCCGCAGCACGCACGGCATGCCCGCCCCGCTCATCACCACATACGCCGCCCCGTACCGTTCCAGCAGTTCGTAGACCTCCGGGGCGTCCCACGACGGGTGGCGCAGTTCGATCGCGACCGTGGTCGCGGCCGGCAGCAGGCTCAGGAAGTACTCCAGTCGCGGGTCGTCGCGCTGCTGTGCGGGATGCAGTTGCACTAGCAGCGCGGCCCGGCGGTCACCGAGTTCGGGCCAGCTGTCGGCGATCCGTTCGATCCACACCTCGGGGTTGCGAAGTCGCCGGGCATGGGTCAGCCCACGCGGTGCCTTGACCGTCATCATGAAGCCGCTGGGCAATTCGTCGCGCCACCGGGCGAACGCGGTGGCGCGCGGCCAGTGATAGAAGCTGGTGTTGAGTTCGACGGTGTCGAACTCTTGGGTATAGCGCCACAACCGTTTTGACTTGGGCAGACCCGGCTCGTAGAGCTCGCCGTTCCAGTGGTCGTAGGACCACCCCGAGGTTCCGATATGGATCGCCATAGCGGGGCGTATACCCCGCATTCACCGGCGAGCAGACACAAACTCCCCCAATTTCAAGGGAAAGCGGGGGAGTTTGTGTCTGCTCGCGGGAAAGTGGTGGCCTACGGGTCGCGGGGCAGGCCCAGCAACCGCTCGGCGATGATGTTGAGTTGCACCTCCGAGGTGCCGCCGTAGATCGTGGTCGCCCGGCTCGCGAGCAGGTACTGCGCCCAGATGCCTTGCAGGGTCTGCTCGTCGCCGAGCACCCCGTCGGTGCCGAACGAGGCCACCGCGAACTCGGCGTAGCCCTGGCCGGTCTTCATCGACAACAGCTTGGAGATCGCCGCCGAGGGCATCGCGTCCCCGCCGGCCAGCGTCAGCAGCGTCGAGCGCATGTTCAGCAGCTTCGCGGCGTGCCCCTCGGCGATCAACTGCCCGGCGTGGTTCTGCTCGATCTGGTCGAACTGCCCCGCCCTGAGAAACTCGACGAACTTGTCCAGGCTGGGCAAAAACGGCGGCTCGCTGCTGCCGATCGAAACCCGTTCGGCGGTAAGGGTATTGCGGCTGACCTCCCAGCCGCGGTCGACCTCGCCGAGCACCATGTCGTCGGGCACGAACACGTCGTCGATGAACACCGTGTTGAACATCGCGTTGCCGGTCAGCTCGCGCAGCGGCTTGATCTCGACGCCCTCGCTGGCCATGTCGAGCAGGAAGTAGGTGATGCCACTGTGTTTCGGTGCGCTCGGGTCCGTTCTCGCCAGCAGCGCACCCCACTGCGAGAACTGCGCGCCGGTGGTCCAGATCTTCTGACCGGTGATGCGCCAGCCGCCGTCGACCTTGGTGGCCTTGGTGGTCAGGCTCGCTAGGTCGGAGCCGGCGCCGGGCTCGGAGAACAGCTGGCACCAGATCATCTCGCCGCGCAGGGTCGGCGGCAGGAAGCGTTGCTTCTGCTCGTCGGTGCCGAACGCGACGATCGAGGGGATGATCCAGGCGGCGATCCCCACCTGAGGTCGACGCACCCGGCCGGTACCGAACTCCTGGGCGATGATGATCTGCTCGATCGGGCTCGCGGACCGGCCCCACGGCTTGGGCAGGTGCGGAATCACCCAGCCGCCCTCGGCGATCGCGGTGTTGCGCTCCTCGCGTGGGATCGCCTTCAGGCCTGCGACTTCCGCGCGGATCTGCTCGCGCAACTTCTCGGTGTCGGGATCGAGGTCGATGTCGATGCCTCGCATGCCGGTGGCGCCGGCGGCGTCGACGACCCGTTGCGGATAGTCGGCGGCCCGGCCGAACGAGGCCGCGAGCACCAGCGCGCGCCGGTAGTAGATGTTGGTGTCGTGCTCCCAGGTGAAGCCGATGCCGCCGTGCACCTGGATGCAGTCCTCGGCGCAGCGCTGCGCGGCGACCGGCGCCAGCGTGGCGGCCACGGCCGCGGCGAACTCGACGTGCGCGGACTCGAGGTCGACATCGCCGCGGGCCACCTCGTCGATCGCGCGGGCCGCGTCCCAGACTGCGGCGGTGGCGCGTTCGGTGACGGCGATCATGTTGGCGCACTTGTGCTTCACGGCCTGGAACTGACCGATCGGACGACCGAACTGTTCGCGGATCTTCGCGTACGCCGAGGCGGTGTCGGTGGCCCACCGGGCGACGCCGACGGCCTCGGCCGACAGCAGGGTCGAGATCAGTGCGTGCGCGGCCGTCCGGGTCAGGTTCGACAGCACGCGGTCGTCGCCGACCTCGACGGCGTTGGCCCGGACATGCGCGACGGGACGCAGCGGATCGAGTCCGACCACCGGTTCGATCTCGAGGCTTTCGGCGTCGAGCACCACCCACTCCGAACCCGAGGTCGCCGAATCCAGGCCGGCGACGGGCAGCACCAGCACCGCGGCCTGCGCGGCGGCCGGCACGGCACGCACCTCGCCGCGGATCACCAGCGCATCACTCTGGCGCGTGGCGGTCAGCCCGGAGTCCAGCGCGTAGGTCGCGATGGTCTCGCCGGCGGCCAGGCCCGCGAGGATCTCGGCGTCCGGATCGTGCGCGGCGATCAGCGCGCTGGCGATCGCCGACGGCACGAACGGCCCCGGCACGGCGCCGCGACCGAACTCGGCGAGCACGATCGCCAATTCCAGTATTCCGAAGCCCTGCCCGCCCACCGACTCGGCCAGATGCAGACCCTGCAGGCCCTGTTCGGCGGCGGCCTTCCAATACGGTGGCGGATTGGGGACCGGCGTTTCGAGCGCCTCGTGCAACACCTCCGAGGGCGCGACCCGCTCCACCAGCGAGCGCACCGAATCGGCCAGGTCTACGTGCTCGGAATTGATTGCGATCGGCATTCGTCGAGCTTACTCGGCAGTCAGGTGGTGGCGGTGGCGGTCTGCTGCTCTTCGACCACGTAATACAGCGCCTTGCCCTCGTGCAGTCGGCGGCAGTTCTGCAGGGCCGCATCCAGATACCGATCCAGGGTGTCGGCGGTGTACCAACTCACGTGCGGCATCAGCAGAACGTTGTCCAGTCCCAGCAGCGGATTGTCGGCCGGTACCGGTTCCGCGGCGAAGACGTCCAGGCCCGCGGCGGCCAGCTGACCCGACTGCAGCGCCGCCACCAGCGCATCCTGGTCGACGATCTCGCCACGCGCGGTGTTGATCAGGATCGCGCCCGGCTTCATCTTGGCCAGTTTCTCGGCGTCCAGCAGGCCCTCGGTCGCCGACGTCAGCGGCGCGTGGATGGACACGATGTCGCTCTTGCTCAGCAGATCATCGAGCGGCATCCAGTTGACGGCGTGCTCGTCGCGCTTGGTCGAGGTGTGGATGATGTGGGTTCCCATGGAGCGCAGGATCTGTTCGACGCGCTTGGCGATACCGCCGAAGCCGACCAGTCCGACGGTGCAGCTACCGAGATCGCGGACCCGATCGCCGAGGCTCGGGTCGGTGGGCCAACCCGTCCCCGCCCGGGTGGCGCGGTCCAACTCGGGCAGCCGGCGCAGCGCCGCGAGCATCAGCATCACGGTGCACTCGGCCACCGAAGCGGCGTTGGCGCCGGGCATGTTGGCGACCACGACACCGCGTTTGGCGGCGGTCTCCAGGTCGATGGTGTTGACGCCGGTGCCGAGTTTGTGGATGAGCTTGAGCTTGGGCGCCCGCTCCAGGTCGGAACCCGACAACGGCCGCAGCACGTGCCAGATGACCTCGGCCTCGGGCAACTCGCGATAGAACGCCTCGTCGTCGTCCTCCGGAACCCACCGCACGTCGAGCCAGTCGGATTCGGCGGCCAGTCTCTCGGTCGCCCGGTCGCCCGGCTTGAAATGCGCCAGGACCCTCAGGCCCATCGTTTCCTGATCCATGCCGCGATGGTATCCGCCTGTTCGTCGCGGGCACCCGGGGTAGTGAAGTAGTGATCGGTGTCGATGGCCACCTGCGACTTATCGCTGCTGGCCAGTGCGGTGTAGATGCGGGCCGCGTCGGAGGGGAAGACGCCGGTGTCCTGTTCGGCGTTGATCACCAGGGCCGGGGACTCGATGCGGGCCAGGTGCGGTTCGGCCCGCGTCTTGGCGTGCCGCAAGCTCCACATCCCGAGCCAGTTGCGCAGCGTGGTGGCCGCCGCGATGCCGCGGGTGGAGCGGTTGGCGTGCACCGGTTCACCGGCGTAGCACTGATTCGGGGGACGGTTGGTGGGCTCGATGGTGGGATCGACCATGCGCGGATCGGCCCAGGTCCGACACACCGTGAACGGGCGATCGGCGAAGCCCGCGGCGCGCACCCGCGCCAATTCGGCCTCGGCCCAGTCGGTGATGGCCTCGTTGCGGGCGACCTGCGCGCGGCGGTAGCGCGCCACGAAGTCCGCGGCGAACGGTGGGCCGTGGCGCCCGTCGAACAGGTCCAGGTCGGGGTCGGTGGCCACCGGGTCGTTCTCGTCGACGACCGCGCCGTCCATCCAGGCGGTCAGCACCTCGGGCCGGCCGGGATGGGCCGCGCTGGCGACGTAGCCGTCGGCGGGCAGCAGTTCGGTGCGGCCGGTGCCGTCGACGGCGGCGGCCTGATAGGCCGCCATCAACGACCCACCGCCGGAATTGCCCAGCAGCACCACGGTTTCCGCGCCGGCCACCTCGCGGAGCCAGCGCACGCCGACGCCGATGTCCACCAGCGCGTGATCGAGGATGAAGCTGCTCTCGAAGCCCCGGAACCGGGTGTTCCAGCCGAGGAACCCGATGCCGCGGGCCGCCAGATACTCGGCGATGTAGTGCTCGGAGAAGTCGATCTGATAGTGCGTGGCGATCATCGCGACCTTCGGCGGCGGGCCTGCGGCGTGGTGGTAGAGGCCCTGACACGGGTGCCCGCCGGCCCCGGCACGCCCCGCGGTGGGGGAGTCCAGGCCGAGGAACGTGCGGACTATCTCGGTGCTCATCAGGGCTCCTTGCTGAAGATCGCGCGATAGAAGATGTTGGACAGCGTGGTGATGCAGGCCTGGTCGTCGACCCGGTCGAGGTCGGCGTTGCCGGCCAGTTGCAGGTAACAGAATTGGTTGAGCATCGAGACGATGGCCTGGGCCATCAGCCCCGGGTCGTCGTCGGGGCAGTAACCCTGCTGCTGGGCGCGCGAGACCATCTCGCTGATGTAATTCGTTGGTATCGAGCACATTTGCGCCCAGTGCTGGGCGAAGTCCTCGCTGACCATCGCCAGTTGCGAAACGCTGATCATCTCGGCGAGGCGGTGCCGGTAGGTGTGCCAGTGCGCCGCGGTGGCCTCGCGGACCCGTTCGGAGTTCGACAGGCCGTGGCGGGTCGCCGCCTGGGCGCGTTCGTTCGCCTCGTCGCGGAACCGCAGCGCCCAGGCCCGGACCATGGCCTCCTTGGAGTCGTAATAGTTGTAGAACGACGCCGTCGAGCGGCCGGCCTCGGCGGCGATGTCGGCGACCGTCGCGGCCAGGATGCCCTTGCGGGCGATCACCGTGCGCGCCGCCGCGTCGATCGCGGCCTGCGTCGCCCGGCCCCGTCGGGTCGGTTGTGTCACCGAAATGTCCTTCGCGGTTGCTTGGGTGTAACTGAACCTGATGTTACATTCAGTTCATGATCAAGCCGCACAACCCCAACAGCGAGTTCGACCTGGGCGGCATCAACCACGTCGCCCTGGTCTGCGCCGATATGCAGCGCACCGTGGACTTCTACTCCGGCGTGCTGGGCATGCCGTTGATCAAATCGCTGGACCTGCCGGCCGGCATGGGACAGCACTTCTTCTTCGATGCCGGCGGGGGTTCCTGCGTGGCGTTCTTCTGGTTCGCCGACGCGCCCGACCGCGTACCGGGCATCTCGTCACCGAACGCCCTGCCCGGCCTGGGCGAGATCGTCAGCGCGGTGAGCACCATGAACCACCTGGCGTTCCACGTGCCGCAGGAGAAGTTCGACGAGTACCGGCAGAAGCTCAAGGACAAGGGCGTGCGGGTGGGGCCGGTGCTCAACCACGACGAAAGCGAGTGGCAGGCGGCCCGCGAGTTGCACCCCGGCGTGTACGTGCGGTCCTTCTACTTCACCGACCCCGACGGCATAACCCTCGAATTTGCCTGCTGGACCAAGGAATTCGGCGAGGCCGACAATGTCACGGTGCCCAAGACCGCCGCCGACCGGCGGGTGCCGGCGAGCTAGCCCCGAAACAGGCCGGGGTCGTTGAGGTCGGCGAGGATGTCCACCAGCAGGTCGACGAGTTGGTCGCCACTGAGCTTGACCTCGCCGGCCAGCCAGGCGCTGATCGCCTGTTGCAGCCCACCGAGCACGAAGTGCGTGGTGCCGCCGAGCCGGTTGCTGCCGCCGACATGCAGGGCGTCCTGGATGTGCCGCCCGGCCAGCGCGACGAACATGCCCTGGTGCTTGAGCCGCAGCCGCAGCAGGGTCGCATTGGACAACTGCTTGCTGAACAGCAGCCGGCCGACCCGGGCATCGGCGGTGATGGCGCGGATCAGGTTGGAAATGCCCGCGCGGTTCTGTTCGGCCGGCGGCGCGGTAACCACCGCGGCCTGCGTGGTGGTCGCCAGTTGCGCGGTGACGGCGTCGAAGACGGCCTCGACGAACTCGTCCTTGTCGCGGAAGCTCTCGTAGAAGTAGCGCACGGTCAGCCCTGATTGCGCGCAGATGGCCCGGACGGTGAGTTCCTCGGGATCGGTCTGGCCGCCGAGCAGCTCCAAACCGGCATCGATGAAGCGCTGTCTGCGCTGCGCCAGGCGTGCGGTTGCGTCGACCCCGCGGTACGGACGGGCCATGCCCACCATCTTGACACCTAATCGGCAGGTCGGGCAATATCAGGTAACAGCCGTTCTCACTTTAAGCAGTCAGGTGGCCCAATGACGATCAGTGAAGTACGCCCCGCACCGGTGCGTCGCGGACCCGCGCTGCGGCCCGGAGCCAGCATCGACGACGGGCTGATGGGCGTCGCGCTGCTGGCCGGGCCCGCGAATGTGATCATGCAACTGGCTCGGCCCGGGGTCGGTTACGGGGTGCTCGAGAGCCGGGTCGAGAGCGGCCGGGTGGATCGCCACCCGATCAAGCGGGCCCGCACCACCTTCACCTATCTGGCGGTGGCCACCCAGGGCTCGGACGAGCAGAAGGCCGCGTTCCGGCGGGCGGTCAACCGCGCGCATGCGCAGGTGTACTCGAACGAGGAGAGCAAGAGTCCCGTCAAGTACAACGCCTTCGACAAGGATCTGCAGCTGTGGGTCGGGGCCTGCCTGTACAAGGGTGGCGTCGACGTCTACCGCACCTTCATCGGCGAGATGGACGAGGACACCGCCGACCGGCACTACGCCGACGGCATGCCGCTGGCCACCACGCTGCAGGTGCCCGAGGAGATGTGGCCCGCCGACCGCGCCGCGTTCGAGCAGTACTGGCAGGAGTCCCTGAGCCAGGTGCACATCGACGACGCCGTCCGCGAGTACCTGTACCCCATCGCGGCCAACCGGCTGCGTGGGCTCGCGTTGCCGGGCTTTCTGCAGCAGCGTCACGAAGACTTCTGGCTGCTGATCACCACGGGCTTCCTGCCGCAGCGGTTCCGCGATGAGATGCGACTGCCGTGGGACCCGCAACGTCAGCGCCGCTTCGATCGCCTGATGGGTGTCCTTCGGACGGTCAACAACGTGCTGCCCCGCTTCCTGCGGCAGTTCCCGTTCAACGTGTTGCTCAAGGACCTGGACCGGCGCGTGCGCACCGGACGTCCGCTGGTCTGACCCGACGGCGGACCCCGTTGGCAACGACGGCGCCGTCCGGTTCGGGCGAACTTCTTCTTGTGGCTCACGCCACAACCGTCACAACGCGTGCTGATCGGGCGCTAAACCCGCTGGTCAGCGCCGTGGCGACAAGTTGCGTAAGGCTTAGGGCAGGGTAACCCAACATCTCGACAGTTAGCTTATGCAATGCTAACTTCGCAAAGTTGACGTGAACTACTTCACGTCCGTGTAAGAGGCCTAGGAGAACGGGTGGGGCGGCCGTGCGCTGCGTCCCGCCAGAAAAGACTATGGGAACCGCAGATAACGGGAGCGACCTCCTCACGGTGCACAGCGCCGCCCGCGTCGACGACGACGTCGTCAGCCGCTTCGCGACGTGCTGTAAGGCGCTCGGTCTGGTGGTGTACGAGCGCCAACGACCGGCGGATCTCGCCGCGGCCCGCTCGGGGTTCGCCGCCCTGACGCGCATCGCCCACGAGCAGTGCGACGCGTGGACCGGTCTCGCCGCCGCCGGCGACACCTCGCCGCGGGTGTTGGAGAACATCGCGGCGACGCTGAACACCGCGGGGATCCTGCAGCGCAAGATCGAACTGGCCCCCAGGACCCTTGGGTTCACCTACGACACCGGGCTCTACCTGCAGTTGCGGGCCGCCGAACCGGACGATTTCCGGCTCGCCTACGCCGCGGCCCTGGCCACCGCCGGCCGCTTCGCCGAGGCCGACAAGATTGCCGCCGAGATCGCCGCGCGTCGCCCGGGCTGGCACGACGCCCGCTGGGTGCAGGCCGCGCTGCAGTTCCGCGCCGCGCGCTGGTCCGACGTCGTCAAGCTGCTGACGCCGATCGTCAACGACAAGACCCTCGACGAGACCTTCGCGCACGCCGTCAAGGTCGCGCTCGGCACCGCGCTGGCCCGGTTGGGCATGTTCGCGCCCGCGCTGTCTTATCTCGAGGACCCCGCCGGCCCGATCGAGGTCGCCGTGCTGGACGGGTCGCTGGCCAAGGCGCTGGCCCTGCGCGCACACGGCCTGGAAGAGGACGCCGCCGAGGTGCTGCAGGACCTCTATGCCGCCAACCCCGAGAACGAGCAAGTCGAAGAGGCGTTGTCGGACCCGTCGTTCGGCATCGTCACCACCACCGCGGCCCGGATCGAGGCGCGCACCGACCCGTGGGATGCCGAAACCGAGCCCACCGACGCGGATTTCGTCGACCCCGGCGCGCATGAACGCAAGGCCGCGCTGCTGGCCGAGGCCGAGGAGCAACTCGGCGAGTTCATCGGCCTCGACGAGGTCAAGGATCAGGTCGCGCGCCTGAAGAGTTCGGTCGCGATGGCCCTGCTGCGCCAGGAACGTGGGCTGGCCGTGGCGCAACGCTCCCACCACCTGGTGTTCGCCGGGCCGCCCGGAACCGGTAAGACGACCATCGCCCGCGTCGTCGCCAAGATCTACTGCGGCCTGGGGCTGCTGAAGAAGGAAAACGTCCGCGAGGTGCACCGCGCCGACATGATCGGTCAGCACATCGGTGAGACCGAGGCCAAGACCAACGCCCTGATCGACAGCGCGCTCGACGGCGTGCTGTTCCTCGACGAGGCCTACGCCCTGGTGGCCACCGGCGCCAAGAACGATTTCGGCCTGGTCGCGATCGACACGCTGCTGGCGCGCATGGAGAACGACCGCGACCGACTCGTGGTGATCATCGCCGGCTACCGCGCCGACCTGGATCGGTTCCTGGACACCAACGAGGGGCTGCGGTCCCGGTTCACCCGCAGCATCGACTTCCCGTCCTACACGCCGAGCGAGTTGGTGGAGATCGCCGGCGCGATGGCCCGGCAGCGCGACAGCGTCTTCGAGCAGGCCGCCCTCGATGACCTGCAGGTGCTGTGCAACCACCTGGCGACGACGACGATGCCCGATGCCAACGGCGTCGACCGCCGCAGCCTCGACATCGCCGGCAACGGCCGCTTCGTCCGCAACGTGGTCGAGCGTTCCGAGGAAGAGCGAGAGTTCCGGCTCGACCACCTGGACGCCTCGGCGAGCGGCGCACCGCATGAATTCACCGATGAGGAGCTGATGACTATCACCGCCGGCGATGTCAGCAACGCGGTTGCGCCGTTGCTGCGCGGACTCGGTCTGACGGTGCCCGCATGAGCGGCACCTATCGACGACCCGGTCGCGACGACGACGAGGTCGAGAACACCGACGACCGGCGCTCGTTCGTCTCACGCACTCCGGAAAACAAGAACCCGGAGGGGGTGAGCTACCGCCGCGGTTTCGTCACCAAGCATCAGGTCACCGGGTGGCGTTTCGTGGTGCGTCGGCTCGCGTCCGGGGTGGCGTTGCACGACACCCGGATGCTGGTCGATCCGTTGCGCACCCAGACCCGCGGCGTACTGGTCGGTGTTCTGGCCGTGGTCACGGGACTGCTTGGCTGCGTGGTCTTCTCGTGGATCCGGCCCGGCGGCGACGTCGGCAACAGCGTGGTTCTCACCGACCGGGACAGTTCGGCGATGTACGTCCGGGTCAACGAGAAGCTGCATCCGGTGCTCAACCTCACCTCGGCGCGGTTGATCGCCGGCGAGGCCGCCAAACCGGCCGGTGTGCGCAGCGCGCAACTGGACAAGTTGCCGCGCGGCAACCTGGTCGGCATCCCCGGCGCGCCCGAGCGGATGGTGCAGAACACCGCGCGCGACGCGGACTGGACGGTTTGCGACGGTGTGGGCCAAACCAACCCCGGCGTCACCGTCATCGCCGGTGCACCGGCCGCGGGCAGCGAGCGCGCCGCCGAACTGAACGACGATCAGGCGATCCTGGTCGACAGCGGTGCGGGCATCTGGCTGCTGTGGGACGGGAAGCGCAGCCCCATCGACCTGGCCGACCGCGGCGTGACCGCAGCGCTCGGATTCGAAACGAATATGCCTGCGCCGCGGCCCATTTCACCCGGCTTCTTCAACGCGATCCCGGAGAGCGCGCCGCTGCGGGCCCCGGACGTTCCGGAGGCCGGCGCCGCGCCGCGGTTCGAGCTGTCGGTTCCGGCCCCGGTGGGCGCCGTGGTGGTGGCCTACAGCACCGACAACACCCTGCTGCACTACGCGGTGCTGCCCGATGGCCTGCAGCCGGTGTCGCAGGTGTACGCGACCCTGCTGCGCAACGCCAATTCCTATGGCCTGGAACAGCCCCTGCGGCTGGACGCCGACGAGATCGCGAAGCTGCCGGTGTCGAACCTGCTGGACACCGCGAGCTTCCCGGCGCAGCGCCGCACGATCGTCGACTCGGACTCGGCCCCGATCAGCTGCGTGCGGTGGACCAAGGCGCTGGATGCCAGCACCAGTTCGCTGAGTCTGCTCTCCGGGGCGGCGCTGCCCATCGCCGACGGCGTCGGCACGCTGGATCTGCTGCCCGGTCGCTCCGGTATCACCGCCTCTCGGGTGGCGCTGCCGGTCGGCACCGGCTACTTCACCCAGACCGTGGGCCAGGAGCCGACCTCGCCGATCGCCGGTTCGTTGTTCTGGGTCGCCGACACCGGAGTACGGTTCGGCATCGAGGGTGCCGATCAGGACGAACTTGCCAAAACCGTTGAGGCGCTGGGGTTGACCCCGCCCGCAACGGCCATCCCGTGGTCGGTGCTGTCGCTGTTCGCCCCGGGTCCCGCACTGTCGAAGGCCGATGCGTTGACCGCATACACCAGCACGGGCGGGATGGAGAACCGATGAGCAGGTTGATCTTCGAGGCCCGCCGTCGGCTGCCCCGTCCCGAAGTCCGCAAGGGCACCATCACGATCGAGGCGCCGCCGGAGCTGCCGCGCGCGGTCCCGCCGTCGCTGCTGCGCCGGGCCCTGCCGTACATGATCGTGATCCTGATCGTCGGCATGATCGTCGCGATGGTCGCGACCGGAATGCGGCTGATCTCGCCCCAGATGCTGTTCTTCCCGTTCGTCCTGTTGCTGGCGGCCACGGCGCTGTACCGGGGTAACAGCAACAACCTGCGCACCGAGGAGATCGACGCCGAACGCGCCGACTACCTGCGCTACCTGTCGGTGGTGCGCGACAACATCCGCGCCCAGGCCGCCGATCAGCGCGCGGCGCTGCAGTGGTCGCATCCCGAGCCCGAAGAACTCGCCACCATCCCGGGTTCCCGCCGGCAGTGGGAACGCGACCCGCACGACTCGGACTTCCTGTTGATCCGCACCGGTCTGCAGGACGTCCCGTTGGACACCGCGCTGCGCGTCAAGGACACCGTCGACGAGGTGGACCTGGAGCCGGTCTCGCACAGCGCATTGCGCGGCCTGCTCGACACCCAACGCACCGTGCGCAACGCCCCGACCGGGCTCGACCTCACCAAACTGGCGCGGATCACCGTCCTCGGTGCCCCCGACGAGGTGCACGCCGCGGTGCGGTCCTGGATCGCCCAGGCCGTCACCTGGCACGACCCCGGCGTGCTGGGCGTCGCACTGGCCAGCCCGCAGTTGGAATCCGAGGGCTGGTCCTGGCTCAAATGGCTGCCGCACGTGGACATTCCGGGTGCCGTCGACGGGGTCGGGCCGGCCCGCTTCCTGGCCGCCCATCCGGACGAGCTGATCGCCAAGATCGGCCCGGTGCTGGCCGACCGCCCGCTGTTCGACGGCTCCGACGCCGGCGAGTTGGGGCTGCGCCATCTGCTGATCGTCGTCGATGACCCGGGCTATGACCTGTCGGCGTCGGTACTGTCGGCCGGTTGGGCCGGCGTCACGGTGATCAACATCTCGGACACGCCGCCGCACCGCGAGCAGTACCCGGACCCGGAACGGCCGATCTTCCAGATCGTCGACGGGCAGATCGAACGCTGGGGGGCCAAGGGCTGGCAGCCCGCGGTCAGCCGCGCCGATGCGCTGTCGACGCCCGAGGTCGCGCACCTGGCGCGATTGCTGTCGCGCTGGGATTCCAACCCCACCCACGCCGGGCTGCGCTCGGCGGCCACCAGCGGGGCGACCTTCACCACGCTGCTCGACATCGCCGATGCGACGCAACTCGACGTGCCCACGCTGTGGGCACCGCGGCGGCGTGAGGACGAGCTTCGGGTGCCGATCGGCGTCACCGCCACCGGCGAGCCGCTGTACTTCGACCTCAAGGACGAGGCCGAGGGCGGAATGGGCCCGCACGGCCTGATGATCGGCATGACCGGCTCGGGCAAGTCGCAGACGCTGATGGCGATCCTGTTGTCGCTGTTGACAACCCACTCCGCGGACCGGCTGATCGTGATCTACGCCGACTTCAAGGGCGAGGCCGGCGCCGACATCTTCCGCAACTTCCCGCAGGTCGTCGCGGTCATCTCGAACATGGCCGAGAAGAAGTCGCTGGCCGACCGGTTCGCCGACACGCTGCGCGGCGAGGTGGCGCGCCGGGAGAACATGCTGCGCGACGCCGGTCGTCGCATCCAGGGCAGCGCCTTCAACTCGGTCACCGAGTACGAAGCCGCTCGGGATTCGGGCGCGCCGGGCACCGAGAATCTGCCGCCGATGCCGACGCTGTTCGTGGTCGCCGACGAGTTCACGCTGATGCTCGCCGACCACCCCGAATATGCCGAGCTGTTCGATTACGTTGCCCGCAAGGGCCGCTCGTTCCGCATCCACATCCTGTTCGCCTCGCAGACGCTGGATGTCGGCAAGATCAAGGACATCGACAAGAACACCTCGTACCGGATCGGTCTGAAGGTGGCCAGCGCCTCGGTGTCCCGCCAGATCATCGGCGTCGAGGACGCGTATCACATCGAGTCGGGCAAGGAGCACAAGGGCAGCGGCTTCTTGGTTCCCGCGCCCGGCGCCGATCCGATCAAGTTCCGCAGCACCTATGTCGACGGCATCTACGATCCGCCGCGGCGGCCGAAGTCCATTGTGGTGCCGGCCGATCCGCGTCCGCAGCTGTTCACCGCCGGTGCGGTCGACGCGGATCAGGACATCGTGGTGGTCCCGGTGGAGAACAACGGCGAAGGCGTCTACGCGGGCCCGCCGAAGAAGCTGATCGCGACCATCGGCGATCAGTTGGCGGCCTACGGCCCGCAGGCCCCGAAGCTGTGGCTGCCGCCGCTGGACGAGTCGGTCAGCCTGGGCGCGGTGCTGGCCAATTCCGGTGTCGGCGAAGGGCAGTGGCGTTGGCCGCTCGGCGAGATCGACCGGCCGTATGAGATGCGCCGCGACCCGCTGATCTTCGACGCGCGCTCGGCCGCGGGCAACCTGGTCATCCACGGTGGGGCGAAGTCGGGTAAGTCGACCGCGCTGCAGTCGTTCATCCTGGCGGCGGCGGCCCTGCATTCGCCGCGCGAGGTGGCGTTCTACTGCCTCGACTACGGCGGCGGTCAGCTGAAGTCGCTGGAGTCGCTGGCCCACGTCGGTGCCGTGGCCTCGCCGCTGGAGCCGGAGCGGATCCGTCGTACCTTCGGCGAACTCGAGCAGTTGCTGGAGCAGCGGCAGCACGGCGGAGCCGGCCAGTCGCATTCCCAGGTCTTCCTGGTGATCGACAACCTCTACGCCTTCGGTCGGGACAACACCGATCAGTTCAACACCCGAAACCCGTTGCTGAACCGGGTGACCGAGCTCGCCAACAACGGCCTGGCCTACGGCATCCACGTCATCATCACCACGCCGAACTGGCTCGAGGTGCCGCTGGCCATGCGCGACGGCCTCGGGATGCGGTTGGAGCTGCGGTTGCCGGACGCGCGCGACAGCAATGTCCGGGTCACCGGTGCGCTGCACCGCCCGGCCGATGCGGTGCCGTATGACCAGCCGGGCCGCGGCCTGACGATGGCCGCCGAGCACTTCCTGTTCGCCGCGCCGGAACTGGACCGGATCCCCGAGATCAACGCGCGCTATCCGGATGTCCGGGCGCCGCGGATTCGGTTGCTGCCCACCGACCTGTCCCCGGACGACGTCGCCCCGCTGTACCTCGGCGGCGAACGCATTGTGGTGGGCCAGCGCGAAGAGGACCTGGCGCCGGTGCCGGTCGACTTCGGCGATCAGCCGCTGCTGCTGGTCCTCGGCGACACCAAGTCCGGTAAGACGACGTTGCTGCGCCACCTCATTCGGACGGTGCGGGAGAAC
Organism: Mycolicibacterium sp. MU0053; assembly: GCF_963378095.1. Classification (NCBI taxonomy): domain Bacteria; kingdom Bacillati; phylum Actinomycetota; class Actinomycetes; order Mycobacteriales; family Mycobacteriaceae; genus Mycobacterium; species Mycobacterium burgundiense. Next base: position 4,459,045 of record NZ_OY726397.1, on the reverse strand, counting down.
GCCACCCCGGATCAGGTGGCGTTCACGGTGATCGACCGCCGCCTGCATCTGGTCGAGGAACCGCTGTTCCCCGACAACGAGTACACGGCCAACATTGACCGGATCACCCCGGCCATGCTGGGCCTGTCGGCCATCATCGAGGGTCGGCGACCGCCGGCCGGGATGGCGCCGGCCGACCTGGCGCGGTGGACCTACACGGGGCACACGCACTACCTGATCATCGACGACGTCGACCAGATCCCGGATGCCCCGGCGATGTCCGGACCCTATGTCGGACAGCGGCCGTGGACGCCGCTGCTCGGCGTGCTGTCGCAGGCCTCCGACCTGGGGCTGCGGGTGATCGTCACGGCGCGGGCCACCGGTTCCGGACATGCCCTGATGACCAACCCGCTGCTGCGGCGGATGAACGAGTTGCAGGCCACCACGTTGATGTTGTCCGGCAACCCGCAGGACGGCGGCAAGGTGCGCGGCCATCGCTTCGCGCGACTGCCGGTCGGTCGCGCGGTCCTGCTGGACGACACCGACACACCGACCCATGTCCAGCTCGTCAATCCGTTGATCGGCGCGAGTATGCAACGAGGAAGGGAGTAACCATCATGACGCTTCGCGTGGTTCCCGAGGGCCTGGCGGCCACCAGCGCCGCCGTGGAGGCCCTGACCGCCCGGCTGGCCGCCGCGCATGCGGCCGCCGCCCCGATGATCACCGCGGTGATCCCGCCCGCGGCCGACCCGGTGTCACTGCAGACCGCGGCCGGCTTCAGCGCGCAGGGCGCCGAGCATGCCGCCGTCGCGGCCCAGGGTGTCCAGGAGCTCGGCCGCTCCGGCCTGGGTGTCGGTGAGTCCGGGGTCAGCTATGCCACCGGCGATGCGATGGCCGCGTCCACCTATCTGACCGCCCGCGGCGTCTGATGACCGCACCCATCTGGTTCGCCTCACCCCCGGAGGTGCATTCGGCGCTGCTGTCCAGCGGCCCCGGCCCCGGGCCGTTGCTGGCCGCCGCGGGTGCGTGGAGCAGTCTGAGTGCCGAGTATGCCTCGGCGGCAGCGGAATTGGCCGCGCTGCTCGGTCAGGTGCAGGCCGGTTCCTGGGAGGGTCCGAGTGCCCAGCAGTACGCCGCCTCGCATCTGCCGTATCTGGCCTGGCTGACCCAGGCCAGCGTCAACAGCGCGGGCATGGCCGCCGAGCAGCAGACCGCGGCCGCCGCCTACACCACGGCGCTGGCGACCATGCCGACGCTGGCGCAGCTGGCCGCCAACCATGCCACCCGCGCGGTGCTGGTGGCGACGAACTTCTTTGGCATCAACACCATTCCGATCGCGGTCAACGAGGCCGACTACGCCCGGATGTGGGTGCAGGCGGCCACCTCGATGAGCGTCTATCAGGCGATCAGCACCACCGCATTGGCGACGGCACCGCGGACCACCGTGGCGCCGTTCATCCTGACGCCGGGCGTCGGCGAGGCCGGCGCGGCGATGGCGAGCATGATGCAGACCGCCACCCAGGCGCAGGCCGCCGAATCCGGTTCGGCGACCACGAATTCGAACATCATCTCGGACCTGCTGGCGCAGTACCAGGACATGATGGATCAGCTGTTCGGGCCCATCCTCGACTTCCTGAAGGACCCGCTGGGCAACCTGCAGCAGCTGATCACCGACTTCCTCACCAACCCGTCCGCGGCGTTGGTGACCTGGGGTCCGCTGTTGTTCGCGGTGGGTTATCAGGCGGTGTCGTGGGTCGGCGCCTCGATCCTGTATCCGTCGCTGCTGCTGGCACCGATCCTGCTGCCGTTGGCGCTCGGACTCGGTATCTGGGGCCTGAACGAGATCGCCCAGCGGGCCGTGCCGCCCGCCGAGGTGCCCGCCGAGGAACAGCCCGAAGCCGCGGTCGCGGCGCCGCGGGTGGACAACATGCCGCTGGCGGGCATGTCGCCGGCCCCGGCGGCGCCCGCGGGTGCCGGAGCGCCCCCGGCGCCCGCCGCCCCGGCGGCCCCGGCCACGCCGATGACCCCGCCGGTCGGTGCCGAGGTGGCCGCCTACGCGGTGCACGGCGGCAACCCCGACGAGGGCGTCGGACCCACCCTCAACGAGGGCAGCGGCGCGAAGGCCCCGGCCTCTGACATCGCCGCCGCGGCCGCGGCGGGAGCGCTGGCCTCCAGTCGGGAGAAGAGCCGGGCCCGCCGACGTCGGGGTGCGGCGATCAAGGACCGCGGCCACCGCGACGAATACATGACGATGGACGACGGCCCGGTCCTGCCGCCGGAACCGGCCCCGCAGTCCGCGAACCGGCCGCAACCCACCACGAAGGCCTCCGAGCAGGGCGCCGGGCGGTTGGGCGCGACCGGAGGTTTCAGTGGCACCGACGCCAAGGAAGAAGTGGGTCAGGCGAGCGGGTTGAACACGCTCGACGAGGACTCCTTCGGCAACGGGCCCACCACGCCCATGCTGCCCAACAGCTGGGGGGAGGGGGAACCGCCTGAACGTCCGTAAGACACGAATCATCCTGCCGTTCAAACTGATTGGAGAACACCAAGCATGAGTCTTCTCGACGCTCACATCCCGCAGATCATCGCCTCGGAATCGGCCTTCGGGGCCAAGACGGCGCTGATGCGGAGCACGATCGCACAGGCCGAACAGGCTGCGATGTCCTCGCAGGCGTTCCACATGGGCGAGTCCTCGGCGGCTTTCCAGGCCGCCCACGCCCGCTTCGTCGAGGTGGCCGCGAAGGTCAACATGCTGCTCGACGTCGCACAGGTCAACCTCGGTGACGCCGGCGCCCACTACGTCGCGCAGGATGCCGCCGCCGCCAGCACCTACGGAGGTTTCTGATGTCCCAGATCATGTACAACTACCCCGCCATGATCGGCCACGCCGGCGACATGGGTGCCTACGCGGGCACCTTGCAGGCCGTCGGTGCCGACATCGCCACCGAGCAGGCCGCGCTGCAGGGCGCCTGGCAGGGTGACACCGGTATGACGTATCAGGCTTGGCAGGCCCAGTGGAACACCGCGATGGAAGAGCTCGTCCGGGCCTACCGCGCGATGTCCATGACGCACGAGAGCAACACCATGGCCATGCAGGCCCGCGACGCCGCGGAAGGCGCCAAGTGGGGCTGAGCCCGTGAAGACGCCCAATGCGGTCGAACTGACCGTCGAGGGCGCCTGGTACATCGCGGATACCGTGGGCGCCGGCACCTTTCCCTGGGTGCTGGCGATCACTCCGCCATACCAGGACGGTTCGGAGCGGGCGGCGTTCGTCGCGCGCCAAACCGAGCAGCTGACCCGCCTCGGCGTGTTGGTCGGCGACAAGATCGACCCAGCGGTACGGCAATGGATCCGGGCGGTGTGCCACCCGGAGCAATGGCTCGAACTGCGGTTCGTCGGTAGCGGCAGCGCCGAGGGGGATCTGCTGCGCGGGATCGTCGCGCGTCGCGGAGACCAGACCGTGGTCGCGCTGCGCAACGCCCAGCTGGTGACCTTCACGGCGATGGACATCGCCGAACCGTACGGTCTGGTGCCGGTGGTGACGGTGGGCCTGTCGAACCGTGCGCCGGCACAGTTCGACGAGTTCGCCATGCCCGCCCGGGTGGGTGCCCGTGCCGATGAACAGCTGCGGAAGGGGGCCGAGTTGTCCAGCGTCCTGGACTACCTCGGTGTCCCCGCGTCGGCGCACGGGGTCGTGCAGTCGGTCTTCGGCGGTCGGCGGCGATACGTCGAGATCGTCGCCGGACAGCGTCGCGACGCCACCCAGCAGACCGCCGAGGTCGGCGTCGCCGTGGTCGACACCGACGAAGGCCGGGTGTTGGTGAGCCCCACCCGCGCCTTCGACGGCGAATGGATTTCCACCTTTGCGCCTGGCACGCCGTTCGCCATCGCGCTGGCATTGCAGCACCTGACGGCGACCCTGCCCGACGGCCAATGGTTTCCCTCGGCCCCCGTGGCCCGTGACTTCACCACCCAAAGCAGCTGAAAGAGAACGAATAGATGACTGACACCTCCGGGGCGACCATTGCCACTCCGGTCATGGCGATCGTGCGCGTTGCCGTCTTGGCGGACAGCCGGATCACTGAGATCGCGTTACCGGCCCAGATGCCGTTGCGCGAGATCATGCCGGCCGTGCTGCGGTTGCTTCCGAACGACCATGAGGACCAGGACGGCGCGGACGGTCCGACCGCACCGCGGCGGTTGAGCCTGGCCCCGATCGGTCGCGCGACGTTCTCCCTGGACGCCACCCTGGACACCGTCGGTGTCGTCGACGGCGATCTGCTTGCGCTGCAGCCGGTTCCGGCCGGCCCGGCGGCGCCGGGGATAGTCGAGGACATCGCCGATGCGGCCGTGATCTTCTCCGAGTCCCGGACCAGGCCCTGGGGCGCCACCCACATTCAGCGGGCGGCCCGGGCGGCCGTGATCGTGATGTTGTTGGCGGGCACGGGATTCGCCGTGGCGCACCGGCTGACCACGGGGCATCCCGCGGGTCTGTTCGCGGTGAGCGCGTTGGCGGCGCTGGCCATCGTCGCCGCGCTGGCCCTGCGGGCCCGTTCTCAGCAACCCGCGGTCGAGTTGTCGATCGCCGCGCTGGCGCCCATCGCGGCGGCCTTCGCGCTGGCGGTGCCGGGCGAATTCGGGCCCCCGCAACTGATTCTCGCCGCCGCCGGGGTGACCGCGTGGTCGCTGATCAGCACCTTCATCTCCGAGCGTTCGCTGGGCTTCTTCACCGCGGCCACGGTCGTCGGATTCGGCGTTCTGGTGGCGGCCGCGGTGGCCGCGATCTGGACCGTGCCGTTGCTGGCGCTGGGCTGCGGCCTGATCGTGTTGGCGCTGCTGATCAACGTGCAGGCCGCGCACCTGTCGGCGCTGTGGGCCCGGTTGCCGCTGCCGGTCATTCCCGCACCGGGCGACCCCGCGCCGTCGGCGCCGTCGCTGAAGGTGCTCGAGGACCTGCCGCGCCGGGTGCGCATCAGCGATGCCCATCAGACAGGGTTCATCGCCGGAGCGGTCATCCTGTCGGTGCTCGGTTCGCTGGCCATCGCCGCGCAGTCGCAGTCGCCCGGGGTGTGGGGCACCTACATCGTGATCGCCACCGCCGCGGCCGCCGTGCTGCGGGCCCGGGTCTGGGACACCGCGGCCTGCAAGGCGTGGCTGCTGGCCCAGCCGTATCTGGTCGGCATTGCGCTGCTGATCGCGTTTTCGATTCAGGGCCGCTACGAACTGGCGCTGTGGGCGGTCGGCGCGTTGGCGGTGGTCACCGTGGTGTGGGTGTTCGCGGCCACCAACCCGAAATTCGCTTCGCCGGAGAGCTATTCGCTGCCCATGCGGCGCTACGTCAGCTTCCTCGCCGCGGCCATCGACGCGTCGCTGATCCCGGTCATGGCCTACGCGGTCGGCCTGTTCACCTGGGTCCTCAATCGATGACCCGAGTGCTTCGGCTCGGACTCAAGACCACCGCGGCCGGTTGCGCCGCGGCCCTGGTGCTGAGTCCGGCGGCGTGGGCGATCGGCCCACCGGCGGTGGACCCCGCCACGCCGCCGCCCGCCGGTAGCGCCGGCGCTGCCGTACCGATGCAACAGCAGGGCGACTGCATCACCACCGGTGTGCTGCCCGGATTCGACCCGGCCGTCGCATCCCAGAATCAGCGGATGCTCAATCTCGATGGGGCCTGGCGGTTTTCGCGCGGTGAGGGGCAGACGGTCGCGGTCATCGACACCGGTGTCAAGCCGGGTCCGCGGCTTCCGAACGTGGAGCCCGGCGGCGACTACGTCGGCGACAGCGACGGACTCACCGACTGCGACGGCCACGGCACGCTGGTGGCGGGCCTGATCGGCGGACAGCCCGGTGACGATGCCTTCTCCGGCGTCGCCCCGGCCGCGCGCATCCTGTCGATCCGGCAGGCCTCGGCGCGGTACTCGCCGCGCACCACCGGCGGTGATCCGGTGCTGGAACACGCGAAAGTGGACATCGATTCGTTGGCACGGGCCGTGGTGCGCGCGGCCGACCTGGGCGCGCGCGTCATCAACATCTCCTCGGCCACCTGCCTGCCGGCCGGGGCCGACGTCGATCAGACCGCGCTGGGCGCGGCACTGCGGTATGCGGCGGTGGACAAGGACGCCGTGATCGTCGCGTCCGCCGGCAACGCCGGACCCAACGGGATCGCCGGCGGCCAGGCCTGCCAGTCCAATCCCGTGGGCGGGGCCACCAACCCGGAGGACCCGCGGAACTGGGCCGCGGTCGGCGCGGTGTCCACGCCGTCGTGGTGGCAGCCCCATGTGTTGTCGGTGGGATCGCTGACGCCGGGCGGACAACCCTCGAAGTTCACCATGAGCGGTCCGTGGGTCGGTATTGCGGCCCCGGGCGAGAGCGTGGTCTCGGTGAGCAACGGCGACGGCCTGGCCAACGCCGTGCCGACGGAGCGCGGACAGTTGGGCGCGATCAGCGGAACCAGCTTCGCCGCGGCCTACGTGTCCGGGGTCGCCGCGCTGGTGCGCAGCCGGTTCCCCGAAATGCCGGCCAATCATGTCATTCAACGCCTGACGCGTACTGCCCACAACGGTGCGCGGGATCCGTCCAACCTGGTGGGAGCGGGCACCCTCGATCCGGTTGCCGCGTTGACGTGGGAACTGCCGCCTCCACCCGGGGAACTCCCAGCCACTCAGATAGCGGCGCCGGTTGCGGCACCGCCCCAGAACCACACGCCGCGAAACATCGCGTTCGCCGGCACGGCCGCCCTTGCGGTCGCCGTCGCCGCGGCCGCCTTCGCGGTGAACCGACGAAAGGAACGCTCCCAGTGAGGATTGCTTGGCCGGGGGCCGGTCGGCTCACCCTGGTGCTGTTGGCGGTTGTGCCCGCCGCGATGGCCTACCCCTGGCAGACCGTGACCGGACAATGGGCCCTCGGCATCGCCGTTGCGGTCGCGATCATTCTGCTCGGCCAGTGGCGGGGGATGTTCTTCACCACCATGATCCGGCGCCGCATCGCCCTGCTGGGCTCGCGCGAGTCCCGCGGGGGCGCACGCCATCTGGTGCAGCGCACCGGCGCCGACGCCCAGACCACCGTGGTACTGCGGGTGCTGCCGGAAAGTGACGGCGAGTTGCCGCTGGACGTGATCGCCGGCTACCTGGACCGGTACGGCCTGCGCTGCGAGGCGGCCCGGATCACCAGCCGAAAGACCGCCGCCGGGCCCACGACCTGGATCGGGCTGACCATGTCGGCGGCGACGAATCTCGCCGAACTGCAGGCTCGGTCCGCGCGGATCCCGTTGCGCGACACCGCCGAAGTCGCGTTGCGGCGGCTGGCTGATCACCTGCGGGAGCTCGGTTGGGCGGTGACCACCTCCGAGGTCGATGTGCCGGACATCCTGGGCCCGCAGGCCAAGGCGAAGTGGCGTGCCGTCGAAGACGGACCGAAGAGCTTTGTCGCCGCCTATGCGCTGCGGGTCGACGACGCGCTGCCGGAGACGCTGGCCAAGCTGTGGGCGCACTCCTCGCCGGAGGTGTGGACCGCCCTGCAGATCACCCCGGACGGCAAGGTGGCCGCCGCCTGCGCGATCCGCACCGACGAGATGCCGGGGCGGGCCGCACCACTGCCGGAACTGACCTCGCTGCGGGGTTATCAATGGGAGGCGCTGGACGCCATGTCGCCGACCGCCACCGATCGGCTTCCCGGGGCCACTGCCACCACCGCGGACCTGGCCTCGCTGCGCTGGCCGATGCGCGGGACCGCCGTCAAAACATAAGCGGGCGAAGGAACCTCGTCATCCGGCGCAGGTATTCCGGCTGACTGACGTGCAGGATGTGGTTGCCGGGGAACCAGTGCAAGGCACAGCGATCCCAGTGCTCCCACAGCGCCTCGGCCTGCTCGGGCGGGGCCAGCCGGTCGCCGAGACCGGTGATGATCAGCCGGCGGTCCTTGGGGACCTTCGGCGCGTAGTTCAACGGCGAATGGAACGCCGAGGCGCGCGCCGCCTCCTCCCGGCCGATCCCGCTTGCGTGGCGCCCGAACTCGACCAGCTTGTTGGCCGGCCACCAGTCGTCGAACGCCGATTCCGGGTTCACCACCGGAACATTCGGGATGACGGCCTCCAGGCGGTCGTCGGCGGAGGCGATCAGTGACGAGGTGTAGCCGCCCAGCGACATGCCCGTCAGCGCCATCTTGTCCACCCCGGTCGACTCCAAATAGTCCAGGACGGACCGGAAGTCGTGAACGGCCTGCGCCATGGCCTCGGCCATGCCGGCCATTCCGTTGGAGAAGAATCCGTAGCCGCTGAACGGCGAGAACCGTTCTGCGCGCCGACCGTGGAAGGGCAACGTGTACAGCAGCACGTCGAATCCGGTGCGGTAGAACCACGGCAGCGAGAAGAACAGCCCGTTGACCAGATACGGCGAGCCCAGAAACCCGTGAATGACGCACAGCGTGGGGTGCGGGCCGTCGTCGTGGCGCCAGTGCTGGGCGTGCACGACGTTGTTGCGGTTCAGGCCACGCCACAGGTTGCGCATCTCCGGATTACGGGCCTCGTAGCTGCTTTGGAACTGCACGTGTTGGACGTCGCCGTGGGTGACCCAGCGCGCAATCGGGTTGGCCGGTTGCACCGAGACGCGCGGCTTCGATTCGGGCGCCGGAAACGACAACTCGGTGTCGTGTTGGGCGGCCATGTCCGCATAGAACCGGAGGTGTTCGCGCTCGCGTCTGAGATCGTTGCCGCGCAGCACCCCGGCGACGACGGGCGGCAGCATGGCCGCCCCCACCAGGGACGCGATGCCGGTGCGCAGGCCGAGGTCGGCGACCGCGGAGACATCGACGATGGCGCGTTGGGTGAGCGTCAGTTCGGAGCGGTCCGGCAGTCCGCGCTCACCCGCGTCCGCGCCGGGAACGTCGGGAAGCGGGATCGGGAGGTCGACCGGTGGTTCGAGATCGGCGTCGGGTCGCGGTGCGGCCGGGGTAGGTGAGCCCACAGTTCCCGATGGTAGCCCCGGAAGCCGGATCAGGACAGGCCGAACAGTCGTGCGCCGTTGCGGTAGAAGATGTTGCGCAGCCAGTCCTCGTCGCCGACACCGAGTTCGATCAGGGCGGTCATGGCCTCGGCGTAGCTGTAGGGGATGTTGGGGAAGTCGCTGCCGAACAGGATGCGTTCGCTCAGATCGCGCAGTCGGTGCTTGTGATCGGCGGGGAAGGGCATCATCGTCTCGGCGAAACCGGTGAATGCCATGGTGGTGTCCAGCATGGTGTGCGGGTGCTCGTCGCAGATGTCGAGGAACTCGGCGTATTCGGGCATCCCCATGTGGGCGATGATCAGGACCAGGCGTGGGTGGCGGCGCAGCAGGGTGCGGATGGGTGCCGGCCCGGTGAATTCACCGGGGGCGGGACCGGATCCGCAGTGGATGACCACCGGGGTGGCACTGTCCTCGAGTGCGCCCCACACGTCGTCGAGCAGCGGGTCGTTGGGGTCGTAGTGGCCGACCTGGATGTGCGACTTGAACAGCTTGGCGCCCTGAGTGATTGCCGTACGCACGTAGTCGGCCGCCCCGGGTTCGGGGAAGAAGGTCGCGGTGCTCAGGCAGTCGGGGGTCTGAACCGCGAATTGATGCGCCCACTCGTTGAGCCACTGCGCCATATTGGGCTTGTGCGCGTACACCAGCGAGGTGAAGGCCCGCACCCCGAAGCGGCGCAGCGTGTGCACCCGGTCCTGCTCGGCGGTGCGGTAGCGGATGGGCCATTCGCGGCCCGTGAGCGGGCCGGCCGAATCGAAGTACTTCCACACCTTGTCCATCACCGGCTTCGGCATGAAGTGGGTGTGGACGTCGACGACACCCGGCAACTCGAGCTGCTGCCAGATCCGTCGTACCGGTTCTATGTCATCCATCGTCATAGAGGATGTCATCATGTGGAACCCGGAGGTGTACCTGGCCTTCGCCGATCATCGTGGTCGCCCGTTCTTCGACCTGGTGGCGCGGGTGGGTGCCACCGCGCCGCGACGTGTCGTGGACCTGGGTTGCGGACCCGGCAACCTGACCGTCGCGCTGCGGCAACGCTGGCCGGCGGCCGTCGTCGAGGCGGTGGACAGTTCGCCGGAGATGGTGGCCGCGGCCCGGGGGCGCGGCATTCCCGCCGAGGAGGGCGACATCGCCGCGTGGTCTCCGAAACCCGATACCGACGTGGTGATCTCCAACGCCGCGCTGCAGTGGGTGCCCACGCATCGCGAACTGCTGCTGCGGTGGGCGGCCGAGCTACCGACCGGTGCCTGGCTGGCAATGCAGGTGCCCGGCAACTTCGATGCGCCCTCGCACGTCGCGGTGCGCACCGTGGCGCGTCGGCCGGCGTTGGCGGCGGCATTGCGCGACCTCACCTTCCGCGAGGCCGACGTGGTGGACGCGCCGCTACAGTACGCCGACGCGTTGGCCACGGCCGGCTGCGACGTCGACGCCTGGGAGACCACCTATCTGCATGAGCTCACGGGGGCGACGCCGGTGCTGGACTGGATGGCCGGCACCGTGCTCACCGAGGTGCGGGCCAGGCTGTCCGAGCCGGCGTGGCAACAGTATCGACGCGAGATCATCCCGCTGCTCGCCGAGGCCTATCCGGCCCGTGCGGACGGTCGGACCTTCTTTCCGTTTCGCCGAGTGTTCGTGGTGGCCCGCGTTCGCTGAGTCAAGTCGTACCCCCATGGCACAATCGAAAGTATGTTCGAACCGCCCAAGGTGAGGCCACCGACACCGGCGACGACGGCTCTGGTCGACCGCATCGCCGCGGCGTCGCGCGCCGAGGCGCAGGCCGCCGCCGAGCGTCTGGTGGCCATTGCCGACCTCTTCGAGGAGCGGGAAAAGAAGTTCGGCGGGTGTGACAACTGGGTGATCGATATCTGGGAGGCGGTCGCTGCCGAGGTGGCCGCCACGTTGAGGGTGAGTCTCGGGATAGGGAAGAGCTACCTGCGGTACGCGACGGCGATGCGCTACCGGCTGCCCAAGGTGGGGGCCGTCTTCGAGGCCGGTGACATCGACTACCGCCTGTTTCAGACGATCGTCTTCCGCACCTTCCTGATCACCGATCTCGATGCCTTGGACAAGGTGGACGGCCAGATCGCGGCCCGGGCCCCGCGGTGGCCGTCGATGACCCGCCGCAAGCTGGCGGCCAAGATCGACACCATCGTGGCCCGAGTCGACCCCGATGCGGTGCGGCGATCCAAGGAGTTGGCCGAGGACCGCTTCGTGAAGGTCGAGGACAGTGACGCCGGCATGGCCGAGGTGGTCGGTCGGATGTTCGACACCACGAGTAAGGCCCTGGACCGGCGGCTCAACGAGCTGGCGGCCACGGTCTGCGAGGCGGATCCGCGCACCCGGGACCAGCGGCGGGCGGACGCGATCGAGGCGCTGGTGGCCGGTACCGACCGGATGCCCTGCCGGTGCGACAGTGCGGACTGCCCCGCCGCTACCAAGACTCGGCCGCCCGGCACGGTGGTCATCCACGTCGTCGCCGAGCAGGGGAGTCTTGACGGGACCTCGCAGACCCCGGCGGTGGTCGCCGGCAGCGACGCATTGATCTCCGCCGAGGTGCTGCGGGAGCTGGCGGCCACCGCCAGGCTGCTACCGGTGATCGGACCGGTGGACGCCGACCCGGAGCCGCGGTACATCCCCTCCCGGGGGTTGGCCGATTTCGTGCGCTGCCGGGACTTGACCTGCCGGGCGCCGGGCTGTGACCAGCCCGCGATGGACTGCGATGTGGACCACACGGTGCCGTACGAGTGCGGCGGGGCAACACACGCGTCCAATTTGAAGCTACTTTGCCGAAAGCACCACTTGCTCAAGACATTTTGGGGTTGGCGCGATGAGCAGCTCCCGGACGGCACGGTGATCTGGACGCTGCCCGACGGCCGCAAGCATGTCACGACCCCGGGCAGTGCCCTGCTGTTCCCGTCGCTGTGTGCGCCGACCGGCAGCCTGCCCGAACCGCCCGAGGTCGCCGACGCGCCCTGCAACAACCGGCTGACCATGATGCCGCTGCGGAGTCGGACCCGTGCCCAACACCGAGCCGCGGCCATCGAGGCCGAACGCCGCCGCAACGAGCGGCGTCGGACCCAACGCCGCCGTTGGGACAAATGGGATTTCGACCTGCACTCGGTGCCCGACGGGGAGCCGCCGCCGTTTTAGGGCACGGCTGGCATCCGGCCGCAGTATTCTCCAGACTGTGGCGGAAACGTCGTACGCATCCTGCGGCGACCTGAGCCTGGCATATCAGGTGTTCGGCGACGGGCCGATCGAACTCGTCGTCGTCATGCCGTTCGTCAGCCACATCGAGTTGGCCTGGACCCTCCCCCAATTCAAAGCGTTCGTCGAGCAACTCGGCACTTTCTGTCGCGTGGCGCTGTTCGACAAGGCCGGGGTCGGGCTGTCGGACCCGGTGCCGAAAGTGCGCACGCTGGAGGATCGGGTCTCGGAAATCGAGGCCGTCATGGATGCGGTGGGATTTCAGCAGGCCGTCGTCTCCGGTCTGAGTGACGGTGGACCAGCCGCCATGATGTTCGCGGCGACGCGACCGGAACGAGTCCGAGCGCTCATCCTTTGCGCCACATACGCATTCAATCCCGGCGAATGGGAGGACCTGGAGCGTGGCCCGTCCGCATTACGGGCGCGTTATGTCGCCGAGGTGGGCGAGGAATACACGCCGTCGATAGAGCAGCTCGCCCGCTGGCTGGACGCGTGCCGCGCCGTGCGCTTCGGGTGGGGCAGTGGTGCGGCAGCGAGTATGAGCGCGCCGTCGGTCCGGTCGATCCGCCAACTGGCGATGCTGGAGCGTATGGCCGCCAGCCCGGGGATGGCCCGGGCATCGTTCGAAGCGGCGTTCTCGACCGATGTGCGCCCGATCTTGTCAGCGATCGCTGTGCCAACCCTGATCATCCATTCCCGCCAGGACCCCGCCGTTCCGGTGCATGGCGGCCGGTATCTCGCCAATCACATTCCCGGCGCGCGGTACCTGGAGGTCGCGGGGGAGGACCACGCACCCTTCCTGACCGAGCCCGACAAGATTCTGGCGGAAATCGAGCAGTTCCTCACCGGAAGCCACGCCGCGCCCGCGCAGTCCCATCGCGCCCTGCGCACGGTGTTGTTCACCGACATCGTTGCCTCGACGCAACACGCCGCCGCATCGGGCGACGAGCAATGGCGTGCGGTATTGCACCGCTTCGGCGAGATCACCACCGAACTCACGCGGCAGTTCGGCGGCGCGGTCGTCAAGAGCACCGGCGACGGCCACCTCGCCACATTCGACGGCCCGACGCAGGCCATCCGCTGTGCCGAAGCGCTGCGCGGGGATGCCGAGACGCTGGGCATCGAGATCCGGGTGGGCATTCACACGGGCGAGTGCGAACTGCTCGACGACGACATCGGGGGGCTCGCCGTCCACATCGCGGCGCGGATCCTCGGTCACGCCGGCGCCGGCGAGATCCTCGTTTCGCGCACCGTGCGCGACCTGGTCGTCGGCTCGGGCACGGGTTTCGAGGATCGCGGCAACGTCGAGTTGCGCGGCGTGCCCGGCACCTGGGAACTCCTGGCAGTCGATCGCCATGGCCCGCGGGCGGGATCGCCCGAGGCGGAACTGGCAGCCATCCCGACTCCCGGCCGACAAACCGCGATGCGACGCTCGGACCGCGCCGTCGAGGCGATCGCCAGGCACGCACCGTGGATCCTGCGCGGGGCGGTCCGCCTGGCCCCGGTTGTCAGGAACTGATAAGCCGAGACCCGCTGATCTGTAGCGTGATTCGCCGCCGGTCAGGGCAGTCCGGCGTTACCCCGATCGTGCAGCAATTCGAGCGGGTCGAGCGTGTCCCACACTGTGCGGTAGAAGTCTTCCTTCAGCGCGGCCGCCGCGACCTCCATGTTGATGAGGTCGGCCGCCTGGTCGTAGCCGTAATAGGCGATGCCGACCGGGGGCAGCGTCAAAAGCAGCTGGTTGATCCCCACCTGGGCGATGCGCTGGTCCGGATCCGCGGCCGCGGCGGCGATGTGCAGCAGCGGGATGGGCAGGTTCACCCACGGCACCATCTGGCTCACGCGGTACCCGGCTTCGTAGCCCTCGCGCACAAACGGCTCGAGGGCATCGGGGCTGGCATCCAGGACAGCGGTGCGGATGTCGAGGAACGGGCCGAACATCCCGACCGGTTTGGGAGCGGGGTCGTCGGCGCGGAATGGGTTGGAGAACAAGTCGTCGGTCGACGCGGCGGCGGGGACGTCCTCGGACTGCGCCGCGGCCGCCAGCGGTGCCGGCGCCGGCTTCAGGGCGCGGGCCGTCTCCGCGGCCCTGGCCGCCAGGTTCAGGCGTGTGGGCTGCTGGGTTTCGTCCTCAGCGACGTCGGTGTCGGCTTTGTCGGCGGCCTTGGCGGCCTTGGTGAATCGTTTCTGGAGGTCTTTGACCGCGTCGGCCGGGTCGAACTTGGACACCCGCTCGATTCGGGCCTCGCGGGCGTCGCGGGCCTCCCGCGCGACGGTGGTGACCCGCTGCTCCAGCTTGGAGGCGGTCTTTCCGAGGCGCGTCGACGGTTCCTTCTTCGGGCCCTTGGCCTCGGTCGAGGTGGCGTCGGACTTGCTGTCGGATTTGGTGTCGGCGGTGTCGGCGTACGCGGCGGCCGCGCCGCCCACGGCGATCGCGGCGCCCACTCCCGCGGCTACCGCTGCACCGCCCAGGTAGCCGATGTACTTCGGTGAGGTCATTGCCGTCCTTCCCAGAGGCCAAAGGGCATCGTAAGGGTTGGTGTCCGGGTGGGCAGCACGAGAGTTGTGGTACGAGTGAGGAGTGACCCGGCGGACCGCAGTGACGGCTGGGGCTGCCGCACTGCTGTATGTGGTGTTGTGGATCGGCTACGCGCAGCACTGGTCGTGGTTGACGACGTTCGACTGGTGGCTGCTTGATCCCATGCACGCCGTCGGCGTGGCGCACCCGGCCTGGGTGACGGCCTGGGACGTGTTCTGCACGGTGTTCAGCCCCGGCGTCTTTCGGGCGCTGACTTTGCTCCTGATCGGGTGGCTGTTGCTTCGGGGACGACGGGGGCCGGCGCTGTTTCTGTTCGTCAGTATCGAACTCAGCGGCGTGCTGACCGAGGGCGCCAAGTACATCGCCGACCGCCCCCGGCCGGAAACCGCGCTGGTGCACGCCTGGTCGACGTCGTTTCCGTCCGGGCACGCCTTGGGTGTGCTGGTCAGCGTCCTGGCGTTACTGACGGTGCTGGTTCCGGCGGTGGCCCTGCGGTGGCGGCGACCGCTGGTGCTGGCCGGTGCCGTGCTGGTGGTGGCGATCGGATGGGGGCGGGTGGTCCTCAACGTGCATCACCCGACGGATGTGCTCGCCGGGTGGGCGCTGGGTTACCTCTACTTCGTGCTGTGCCTGCCGTTGCTCACGGTATGGGACGAAAAACCGGCAGCACTCGATACAGCGACGTGAACGTGGCGCGGTCGAACGCGTCGCCGACTTCGCCGTCGCGCGCCACCAGCGTGGCGCCGTCGGCCACCGAGAAGCTGAACTCCGGCGCCTGAATCTCGTGATAGAGCGGGCTGCGTTCGAGACGCCCGAGGGCCAGCGCGGTCAGGATCCGGATGCGCGACCACCGCCGGCCGGTCTCCAAGATGCGGACGTCGATCAGCCCGTCGTCCATTCTGGTGCGACGCGACGGTGCGAACCCCGACGGCAGATACACCGAATTGCCGAGGAAGAACAGCGAGGTCTGCAGGGTCTTGTTGTCGTAGCTGATTTGCACGGGTTCGCCGTGGCGCAGTGTATGCAGCATTGCGTAGACCCCGGCGAGCGGCTTGCCCATCCGCTTCTCCAGCTTCTCGCGGGTCTGGACGAACATCGGGTACGCGCCGATGCTCGCGGTGTTGATCACCATGTGTGCCTCGTTGAGGCACACCAGATCGACGCAGGACACGGTGCCGGTGCGGATGGCCTCGACGGTGTCGGCCACGGTGGGGCAGCCGATGTCCTTGGCGAAGTGGTTGAAGGTTCCGGCCGGGAACACCGCCAGCGGCAGTTTGGCGTCCATCGCGATGCCTGCGGCGGTGGCCACCGTGCCGTCGCCGCCCGCGACGGCGAGCACCTCGGCCCGCTCGGCGGCGGATTTCAGCACCTCGACGGGGTCGTCGTCGGCCTCGAGTTCGATAATTTCGGTGCGCGGCAACGCTTCCCGCACCTCATCGATGACCTCGGCGCCCGTGCCACTGCCCGAGGCCGGGTTGACCACCAGGATCACACCCGCACCGTCGGGACGTTCGGGGGTCTCCACCATGAGGGGTTCGGTGCTGGGCAACTGGGCTTCGACGATCGGCGGGATGAGCTTGCCGCCGATCACGGCGATCGCGGCACCGAGTCCGAAACCGGCGGCCACGTCGCCGGGGTAGTGGGCTCCGGTGGCCACCCGGGACAGCCCGACGAGGCCGGCCAGCAGCGCGAGCGCCAACCCCAGCGGCGGGTTCTCTAGGCCGACGGCCACCGAGAAAGCGGCAGCGCTGGCGGAATGCCCGGACGGCAGCGAGTTGGACGTGGGGAAGCGCTTGATCTGGCGTGGCAGGGGGACCGAAGTGCGGCTGGGACGAGGCCTCTTCCAGACCCGCTTCGCCACCTGATTGGTGAGCAGGCTCGTGACGCCCAGGGTCGCGAGGCCGCGGGCCGCCCCGCGCTGGGCGGTGGGCCGGCCGGTGGCGACCAGCGCGGCCGCGATCGCGAACCAAAGCTTGGAATGATCGGCCGCGCGGGTCAGCGGGGGCATCACCGTGTCCAGCAGCGGCGTAGGGGAATTGGCGATCGCGTCGAACACCTCGCGGTCCAGGGTTCCCAGTCCCTGGGTGATCCGTTGCAGTCCGCGAGTGCGTCGCCAAGGCAGGTTCATCTCGCCCAGACTAATGGAGTTTGCTCAGCGACCGGGATCGTCGTCGGATTTGGTGGTGGTCTTGTCGTTCGGCAGCACGATGCGGCGCGTCGCGACCGTCTTGCCTTCCACCTGCTTGGACACCGTCGGACCGGTGGGTGGCGCCGAGACCCGTCCCTGTACCGGGGCGCCGTTTCGCACCGAGGGAACGGTGACCTTCTTGGTGGCGGTCTTGTCGTCCTTGGCGCCGCCGGCCCCGCCGCCCATCGCGCCCGGCGGCATCATCGGGTAGCCGCCCATGCCGCCCATGTGGCTCGGGACAGATGCGGGCACCGAGGGGGTGACCGCCATCATGGCGGCTCGGCCTGAGGTCGGTGCCGTTGCCCCGGACGGGGTCGCGGCCGGGCCCAGCGTCGACATCGGCACCGTGCCGCCGAAGCCTCCGCCGCCACCACCACCGCCGCCGGCTTCGAGTCCGCCTGCGCCGCCGCCGAACTCGTCGCCCAAGGCAGATGCCTCGAACGCCTCGGCGCCCAGATCCTCGCCGCCGCCCATGGCACCCATGCCTTGCTGCATGAGGCCCTGCATCGACTGCGCGAGCTGCTGAGGCAGTTCGGTCAACGGTTTCAGCGCCCCGCCCAGGGCGCCCGCGATGCCGCCGGCGATCCCGCTGGCCATCTGCGGGATCTGCTCGGCCATCTTGCTGACCTCTTGGAGCTGGGCCTGGGACTGCGCCTCGTTTTCGGGGAACTTGGTCAGCGCTTCCCCTGCCAGGGCCTGGCGTTCGGCATAGGCTGCCTCACCGGCGGCGATGTCCATCGGATCGTCGGCGTTGGCGGCGGTTTGCAGGGCCACCAGCAGTTGCTCGGTCCAGACTGCGGCGGGCCCGATCATGTCCGACGGAATGCCTGGGGGCGGCTCAACGCCCAACGCCTCGAAGTAGGCGTCGCTGTCGAAATCGATCTGGTTGTGGCCGTCGGTCACGGGCGGCCCCCTTCCTGCAGCGCCTGGAACCAGGCGAAGTGGTAGTTCAAGGTGGTGGGCCGTTGCGCGATCAACGCGTCGATGGCGGCCAGGAGTTGCCAGTTGCCAATGGCATTGGCGTCCGTCTCGGGGTACGCCTTGAGCACGGTTTCGGCTGTGGCACTTAGGTGTTGGTGCAGTAGTTCGGTTTCGGTGTCGAGGATGCCGGTGCCGGCGACGCCGGCTTTGGCCAGGGTGTGGGCGAGGCGGGGGAGTCCGTCGCGCCAGTTGGTGGCTTGGGTGAGTTCCCAGTTGATGTCGTCGACGTCGGGGAGGTCGCGGGCCCGTATGGACATGGCGGTGGGGGCGACGTCGTGGTCGTCGGGCAGGTATTGGCCTGGTTTCCAGGTTTCGATGAGGGTGGTGTCGGCGAGCAGGGTTTCGAGGTTGTGGCGCCGTGGTGCGGGGGCGAGAATCTCGACGCCGGTGGGGATTTCGACGTGTGGGGGGATCCAGCCGGCGGCGAGGTCGGTGACCAGGACGGTGCTGCCGTCGTCGCGTTGTCCGATGGCCCAACGCAGTTTTGGTTCTTGGCGGGCGACGGCCTCGACGAGGTTGCGCAGGCGGGTCTTGGCGGCGGCTTCGGCTGACAATGCACCGGTGACCGCACCGGAAGTAGCTGCGGCGGTCGCGGTTTCGGTCATCCCGAGGGGGACTGAGGTTGCGGCCGGGGCCGCGGTGGGAGCTTGGCGCACCACGGCTTGCTGGTTGAAGGCACTGGCGCCGGCGGCCGAGGTCGGGGCGGAGGCCGGGGCTCCTGTTGCGGGGGCGGGGGGTGCGGACGGGACGACGGGAGCTGCGACAGCGGGGCGCAGGTCGGCGCCGTAGGCCGGCAGCGGGCCCGCGGACATGACGGGGGCGGCGGGGGCCATGGTGGCCATCGGCGCCACGGGCGCGTACATGGTTGGGGCGGGTGCCATGGTGCTGGTGGGGGCGTACCCGGTGGAGCCGGCCGCGTGCTGGGCTGCCTCTGCGGTGGCGAAACCCGAACTGGGGGTGGTCGAGGCGGAGAAATCGGCTGGTGTGGTCGTCGGCATGCTGAAGTCCGGGGTGCCGGTCGAGGGCCGAAACGCGGTATCCATGGCGTTCTGGGTCAGCGCCCCCGTGCCTTGCGACATCGGCGCCCCCATGTCCATGCCACGGGTGAAACTGTCCGCCAATTGCTGCGGACCCAACGTGGTCGTGGGGGCGGAGAACGACGGGGCTCCGGCCGTGGATGGGGCGCTTACGCCGGAGGTGGGGAGGGCGGAGTCGACCATTGCTGGGGTGGAGACGGTGGGGGTGGGGGTTGGCGGGGCGGGAATGGCTGTGGGGGTAGTTCCGGGCGCTACGTTTGCTGAAGCAGCTGAATACCCTTGGTCTGGGATCACCTGCGGGGTTGTTGATCCCGGAAGCGATCCGCTTTCTTGGGCCGAACTTGGAGAGTCGCTAAGAGACGCAGTGCGGTCGGCACCGGTAATTCCGCTTGCACTCAGGTCGGAAGGTCGAGTGAAGCCCTGATCCTGTGGCGAGGGATTTCTGATGGCACGTTCGACCAGTGCTCGAACTTGATCCTGGCTGTGGGGTGCAGCTTGGGTGATATCAATCCCATTGTCTGTAGCAAATTCCTCTGGCGATCGATTGTCACCCTGAGCGGTCAGTACCTCCCGTATAGCATTGAAAATCGTGCTGCCGTGACTACTCGCCCTGTGAGCGGCGTATGCTGAATGTTTCTCGAAAGCCGCTGTAATCTCGGCGATCTTCTGAGGTAACGGTCTCTTCGACTGGACGATGCTATTAATTTCTTTGTCGGCCTCTGCACCAATCTGCAACAATTCCGACCGCAGGTCGTTTAGGGCCTGGGCGGCTGAAGTGTGCGCAGCTTTTTTGACACCATTTTTTTGTGAAACAGAGTTTGCAGTTGCTTCGGCGCGCTGGAAGGCGTTTCTAAGAGCATCGGCCGTCGCGCCGCTTAGGTCGGTTAACGTGTTTGAACGGGTAACGCTAAGTCGACCTTCGTAATCCTGAAATAAGGATTCGATGCTGCCGCGGTTGCCGGCCGCGTGTGTCGCCGAAGTAATGGATGACTCACTCGGCAAATACGGTGCAATTATCGCCTGGCCCAAGGAACCTCTACTTCTGCTGATCATTCACATTCCTGTTTAACTAACGCCTCCGCCGTGTCCATCTCTGATGTGATGCCGTCTATTTCCGTTTCGGGCGCATCGGCTAGTCGAGCTAATACAATGTCGTGGAACGATGAGGCCAGTCGGTCGACGGCTGTAGCAAGTTCTGTGGGCGTGGCGGGATGCGCGTGGAGATTGTTTAACGATTTGTCGGCGGCAGCATGAAACGCTAACTGCGACTCCAGTCCTAGTACATATGTCAAAGCGGTGTCCGGGCTATTCTTTATGCCCACGTTTTGTACAGATCTAAAAGCCTTGGTATGGGTTTCGCAAACCGCGTTCTTCGCATCCGCGATCTCTTGCTCACTGAACTGCGGCTCCGATACCCGCGCTTCGGGTTCGGGCATAGGCCTGATCCACGACGCGATGGCCACCACTATTGCGATCACCGCGACCGCGGCAGTCAGGATCAGCGGGAGCCTCGAGGGTCCGTGTTCCGGTGGCGACCCCTGCGGCGGCCAGGGTGCTGCGGCGGGCGGCATGCCTCCATACGGCGGGTTCGACATTCCGTGATCGTAACGCCGATTCTGGCGCTGGCTATTCAGTTGTTGCTGATGCGTGTGTGGCCACCCGGTAGCTGTGAGCGTGGGAGCTATAACACTCCTCCAGACCGCTTCAGATGGGCAAAGAGGCTGTGCTACCGAACCCGAAAACATGGGCGGACGGATAGGCGAGCCGAGGCTATAGGCGCCCGTTCGTTCCACGAACCGGCTTCGGTGTCGAGGATGCCGGTGCCGGCGACCCCGGCTTCGGCCAGGGTGTGGGCGAGTCGGCGGAGGCCGTTGCGCCAGTTGGTGGCTTGGGTGAGGTCCCAGTTGATGACGTCGACGTCGGAGGTCGCGGACCTTATCGACATGGGGTGGGTGCGATGTCGTTGTCGTCGCCGAGTTCGGTGCCCGTTGTCACAGAGAAACTACTCGGCACATGTGAGCGGATGATCATTCGTCCCCATGGACTACTGGCGTTAGTGGGAATCATTCGCATTCCTGGAGCAATGATCAGAACCTGTGGATGAGCCTCGGTGAGGGGGCGTGAAAGTGGGCGCACCTTCCCGAGGATGATCTGAATATCCGAAGGTCCGATCATGAGCCGGCGTTGGCGCGCTGGTTCGGGAAGGTACGCCCATGCTCACCGTAGTTCACGATGCCATCGAGGCCAACGAAAGCACTGGCGGTGCTGGTCGGTCGTTGTTGGACGAGATCGTCCGCGACGGCGCCCGTCAGATGCTGGCCGCCGCGTTGAAGGCTGAGGTCGCCGCCTACGTGGCCCAGTTCGCCGATCAGCTCGATGAGAAGGGGCATCGGCTGGTGGTCCGCAACGGCTATCACCAGGCCCGCGAGGTGCTGACGGCAGCCGGGGCAGTTGAGGTGAAAGCACCGCGAGTCAACGACAAACGCGTCGACCCCGACACCGGTGAACGGAAACGGTTCTCCTCGGCGATCCTGCCGGCCTGGGCACGCAAGTCACCGCAGATGAGCGAAGTGCTGCCGCTGCTGTACCTGCACGGGCTGTCCACCAGCGACTTCACCCCCGCTCTGGAGCAGTTCCTGGGCTCGGGTGCCGGGCTCTCGGCCACCACGATCACCCGGCTGACCAGCCAGTGGCAGGACGAGGCCCGCGCGTTTGCCGCCCGGGACCTGTCGGGCACCGATTACGTCTACCTGTGGGTCGACGGCATCCACCTCAAGGTCCGCCTGGACCAGGAAAAGCTGTGTCTGCTGGTGATGCTCGGCGTGCGCGCGGACGGCCGCAAAGAGCTCGTGGCGATCACCGACGGCTACCGGGAATCGACCGAGTCGTGGGCTGATCTGCTGCGCGACTGTAAACGACGCGGCATGACCGCACCCGTGCTCGCCGTCGGCGATGGCGCACTCGGCTTCTGGAAAGCGGTACGCGAGGTGTTCCCGGCCACCAAAGAACAGCGGTGCTGGTTTCATAAGCAAGCCAATGTGCTTGCCGCCCTGCCGAAATCAGCGCACGCGTCGGCGTTGTCGGCGCTCAAGGAGATCTACAACGCCGAGGATATCGACAAGGCCCAGGTCGCGGTCAAGGCCTTCACGGTCGACTTCGGGGCCAAGTACCCCAAGGCGGTCGCCAAGATCACCGACGATCTGGACACCCTACTGGAGTTCTACCACTATCCCGCCGAGCACTGGATCCACCTACGCACGACAAATCCGATCGAAAGCACCTTTGCCACAGTACGTTTGAGAACCAAGGTCACCAAGGGGCCGGGATCACGTGCGGCTGGTCTGGCCATGGCCTACAAGCTCATCGACGCCGCCGCGGCCCGCTGGCGTGCCGTCAACGCACCACACCTGGTCGCCCTGGTCCGCGCCGGCGCGGTCTTCCACAAGGGCAAACTGCTCGAACGCCCCACCGAAATCACCCCACCGACACCGCCCTCAGACGGCGATCAGCAAGCCGGAACGGAGGTCGCCTGAAACACGCCGATCCACAGGTATTGACAATTCCTCGCATTCCTGCCGAACGGAACTTTCAGCAGAGTTCATCTTTGCCTTTATAGGTTCGACTTCAGATTCCGAAACGTCAGCCAAACGAGCTAGCACCATGTCTTGGTAGGATAGCGACAGTCGGCTTAAAACTTCTGCTAGCTGACGGGGCGTTGCAGGATGATTCCGTAAGTGCGATTGAATGTAATCTGCCGAAGCGTCGAAAACTACCTGCGATTCTAAATTCAGCACGTACGTTAAGGTGTCGTCCTGGCTATTCTTAGAGGCGACGTTTCGGATCGCAGCGTAGCTTGCACGCCAGGCATCGCACATAGCCTCTTCAGCATCCGCGATTTCTTGCTGGCTGAACTGTGCGTCCGGCGGTGGTGCGTCAGGCCCGGAGGTCGCCGGAGCCACCCCACGATCGCTATGCCGAGCCACAAGCGCAATCACCCGTAGGGATGATCATCAGAAGGCGCGACTGTCGCTGTCCTAAGGGGGCCTGGATAGGCCAGGGCGGGGGAATCGCTGGCGGGCCCCAGTCGTTGGATAAAAGACGACATGAGCGTAACGCCGATTCTCACTGTGGCTATTCAGCATTTAAGTACGGGGCGCATGACCTACCGCTGGAAGCGATCCGTGCGGCCAGGACCTGTTACTGCTGATGTGGATGTGCCAGCTACTCGTGTTGCACGCGCCATTCCGTCGTCGCTGACCCCGGCTTTATCCGGACTCCCCCTGACGCTCGCGGCAGAGTCATGCGCCTAAGTCGACGACTGTTGTACACCCGAAACGGATGGGAAACTATCAAATCAGTTGCATGCAGAATGGAGGCGCGCGTCCGCGGCGTCCATTTGAGCATTGGAGAGCTCGAATTCTGATTGGTGTGCATTTCCCAATTGGGAGATGGCAGTGAAGTAGTACGCTGAAGCAAGTTGCTTTACGTCTTCTCTCAGGTCTAGAGGAGTTGCGGGATTATCTCTAAGCGTGTCTGTCAGATAGTCGGCAGAGGCATGAAAAGCAAGCCTGGTGTTGACTGCAACAAAATAGGCGTGACTAGGATCGGCATCGGATTGCTCACCGGTGGCACGTATAGCTCTATATGTTTTATCCCACGCTTCACACATGGCGTCCTTCGCGTCCGCAATCTCCTGCTCACTGAACTGCGGTTCCGCGACCTGCGCCTCGGGTTCGGGCATAGGCCGAAACCACGACGCGATGGCCACCACTATCGCGATCACCGCGACCGCTGCCGTCAGGATCAGCGGGAGCCTCGAGGGTCCCCGGCCCGGTGGCGGACCCTGCGGCGGCCAGGGTGCTGCGGCGGGCGGCATGCCTCCATACGGCGGGTTCGACATTCCGTGATCGTAACGCCGATTCTGGCGCTGGCTATTCAGTGATTCGAACTTGCAGGCCGTTGAGCAGCGAGGGACCCGATTCCCGATAAGCCGTGGCTCATTAGGAAGCGCTAACCACCCGGTACGCACTGGACGCGAATCCGTTTCTCAACGGTGACGTGGCGCGGCAACGATGGTCCGTGTGCGCCGACTGCTGAGTGTGCTGACTACGGCTGCCTGCCTGGCGCTACTCACCGCGCCGGCAAGCAGCGCGGATTTCACCCCATGGTTCGCCAAGAGTGTCGGCACCGCCACCCAGGTGCTGGCAGTAACCGGGGTGGGAGGATCGGACGCGAAGGTGGACGTCTGGCAGCGCACCCCCGCCGGCTGGCAGCCGGTATCCGCCGGCATCCCGGCGAAGATCGGCTCCAAAGGGATGTCGAAGGATCACTTCGACGGTTCGATGATGACGCCGATGGGTGTCTACAGCCTCGACTTCGCGTTCGGCACCGAACCGAACCCAGGTGGCGGCCTTCAATACGTTCAGGTGACACCGGATCACTGGTGGGATGGGGATATGAAGAGCCCCACCTACAACACGATGCAGATCTGCAAGAAGGCGCAGTGTTCGTTCAGTACCAACCTGAGTAGCGGCACGGAGAACCTGCACATCCCGCAGTACAAGCACGCGGTCGTGATGGGTGTGAACAAGGAGCGGATCCCGGGCAAGGGTGGTGCGTTCTTCGTTCACACCACCGACGGCGGGCCCACGGCGGGTTGTGTTGGCATCGACGACGGCACGTTGGTTCAGATCATGCGGTGGCTGCGGCCTGGTGCGGTGATTGCGGTCGCCAAGCAGTAAGGGCTTTCAACGTCTGAGGGACTGCCCCGAGTCAACCAAACTCGGGGCAGTCCCTGATGTCGTCCACTGCCCGAATAATGCTGGGAAGGCTAAATGAGGCGACGTGTCTCCGGCACAAGCTGCCAAAACCTGGTGTGCGGCCCCATGGGATGCCGTGGAGCGCCCGGGCTCACTGCCAGCCAACCAGGTGCGCGCGGAGGTGTCTGTCTCGAAAGGCGGAGGGTACGTCGGCCGGCCCGTGGGCGGGCGTCGGGAAGCTGCGGCAGCCCGTTGAGGGTTTGCTAGGGTTGTCCGAATCGAGGGGGGTGTGGTGCTTGATTCCGGAAATTTGGCCTACTTAGCCGGTAGCGTGCTCGGTGCCTTCGCAATTCCGGTGGTGGGTCTGGGGTTGCTGCTATTTGGGTTGCGTCAGCGTCGCAACCATCGCTCAACGGGGACTGCGTGGGCGGCGATCGGCGCAGTCGTGTGCGGCCTCGGACTCCTCTTGGCCCTGAGCTCTTGGACTGCACGCCTTGGTGATTCAGATCGCATGCCGCGGGCAACGCCGTTAAGGGTCGGCGAGTGCATTCTCGACAGCGACTTCCAGCCGGCCAACAGAGCCGCGACCGGTGTGGACTGTTCAGCTAAGCGTGCACGCTACGAGTTGGCCTACGAGGGCTTACCCGACGACACATGTCCGGACGGGAAGGGGAAGGACACGTCGTACTCCCGAATGATAGCCAACTCTGGGATTCGGTGTTTCGTTCCGAATCTATTTGAGGGGGAGTGCTACCGGTCGGAAGGCAGCGTGAGGGAGATGTTGCTGGCGTATTGCGATGAACCGTCAGAGTCGGTGCAGGTGCTGCGAAGGGTGGATGGGACAGCCGATCCGGCATTGTGCAAAGACGGAATTGCGTGGGCGTTCCCGGTTCCGGCACGGACGTACTGCATGGCGTCTAGGCCTCGTTGATAGCCTGCATTTCAGCTTGCCTAGGCTTGGGTCGACCGGCAAGATTAAGCGGATCTCGGCTAACGCTCGATGGGCGCGTATGCGCTGGATCGTCACGCGGATTGACACCGGCCTGCTGGCGGTGCGGCCCGAGGGGACGCTTCTATTACTGCCGACGACACCCCTGCCTTCCGCCGGAAGCGCCCGAGCAACCGCAGGCGCTGGGCGGCGCGCCGCCAACTCTTCGCCGTGCCTGGTGATGCCAATCCCAACTGCGTTAGGCGCTCGATGACCGCCCGCCGCTCAACTCTCGGTCCACCTCGACGATCCATCGCGGCGATAGCGTTCGCCGGTAGGTGCCGGCGGCGCCTGGCACGGTTGCTGGCCGTATAGAACAACTCGCGCACGTCGCCAGCCTCCCGTCGCTCGACGTCGGCGATATCTAACGTCAAGTCACATGTTTCGGGGATCGACACCGGGCGGGCTTGCGGCATGACCGCCGGGATGGACGGCTTCTATTGCGGCCGTGTGCCCGTGTTCCATCTCGGAGAAAGTCTGGGCACAGCGATGCAGTGCGTCAGCATGTGCGCCCAGCCGCGTCAGTAGCGCGTTCGTGCTGGTGACCCAGGCTTCTGAACGGGTCGCCGGCGCGGCAGACGACAATCCGGGCCACCCACCGGACGCGGATTCCACCCGAGCGTCCGCAACCGTGTGCGCAGTCGCCAACTCCTCGCCGTGCTTGGTGACCGCCAACCCGGACTGCGTCAGGTGCTCGATAACCGCGCGAAGTTCGCCACCCGGTCCGTCCCCCACATCCATGCGCAAATGTCTAACAGCAAACTGCAGCGCGTGGCTAGTCACTCGTACGTTGCATTGCAGTGACGGGGTCATCATTCGTTGCGATGGCTACCTATCGGCTGTCACTGACTGTCTCTGCCTCGGTGAATTGTGGACATCAGGTTTGCTGGTTAGCTTTACACGGTGCGACGTGAGACCGGTTACCAGACGAGCTCCGGGTGGTCTCGATGACGAATCCCGACGAGGTGATCGATGTCGACACAGAGGCGTTGCGGGCAGCCGCTGAGTCGTTGGCTGCTGGTGCACAGCATCTGCAGGAGGGACTGAAGAAGCTCGACGCCGAGGTGCTCGAGATGTTGGCTACCTGGACCGGCGTGGCGGGCGGCTCGTACCGGCCAGCGTGGCAGCAATGGCATTCCGGTGCGACGCAGGTGCAGGCGGCGTTGACAAGAATCGCTGGATGGCTCGATGCGGGCGGGTTGATGTTCGAATCCAACGAGGACGCTTCGGCACAAGCACTCAACGGAGTGCACGGTGGCTGAACCGTTCGGGGTCGACCTGGACAGAATGATGGCCGTCGTCGAACGGATGGCGGACTACCAGCGCGTCGTCGAATCCATGCTCGGCGAAGTCGAAACAGTCGTCAGCAATCTGCATCGGAATTGGGACGGTGCAGCGAGCCGCACTCACACAGAAGCGCACGAGCAGTGGCGGTCCGGGGCCGAGATGATGAGTCAGGCATTGGACCAATTGCAACGGGCCGGTCGTCATGCGCACGAGGCGTATTCCGCTGCGATCGAGTCGAACGGGAAGATCTGGGCCTGAAACCATGGTTGGCCCGTATCCTGACCGGGACCGGCCGGCGTGACTGAACCGCTGGTGGTCGATCCCGCGTCGCTGTCTGGAGCTGGAGCGGCGGTGGCATCCACCGGCGACGGATTAGTGGCTGCGCTGTCCACGCTGACTGCCGCATACAACGCTGACACGGGTCAGGATTCTGCGGGTGCGGCGTTTGGGTACGCATATCAGGAGTCGGGTTTGGAGATAGTGACGGCTGTGGCGGCGGGGGTCAATGCGCTGCGCACGACCGGCTACCTGGTGCAAGTAACAGCCGCCAACTACTCGATGGCCGAAGTCGCGGCCGATATTGGTCGCCGGGCTTCGCCGTTGCCAGCTCCCGCAGCGCCAACGGAATATCCGACTCCCGGCGGTGATCCGGACGTTAACGGACCCGGTACATCACCGCCGGTGCTTTGGTACCTGGTGCAAGCCGTCGTGGGAAACGTGTGGCCGAACGGCAAACCCGCCGAACTGCGCGCAGCCGCAGGGGCTTGGCGGCAGTTGGCCGAGCCGTTATCAGGGCTCGCAACTAGCGTCTCTGGGCCTACCAACACAATTGGTGCGCAACAGGTCCCTGAACGAGAAGCAATGCGCGGGGCGGTAGCCGACATCGGGTCGGCCATGTCAACTCTGGCTGGGCATAGCCAATCCTTGGCAGATGAGCTCGACGGGTTCGCCGATGACGTACAAACGACGCAGAACGCGGTTCGCCGACTCCTCGACACGCTCAAGTCGGTCGTGGGTTCGGTGGTTGACAAGGGCATCCTCGGAACGGTTTTCGAGCTGGTAACCGGCGACGCCGACGACAAGATCCGCGAGGTTGCCGCCGACATCAAGGTCGTCATCAACAACCACAAACGTCAGGCTGATGCGCGAAAAGAGCTCGTCGCACGCCTGAAGGAAGGCATCAAGTCCACCAGCCGTGAGCTGCAGGTAGCTGCCCGCAAAGAACTCGTCGAACATCTTGGATCCACCGCCGGTAACCACATCGCCAACATGTTGGACGCACGGACCGACTACCAACTGGGATTGTCCGCGATGGGCCCATTGAATTTGGTGGAGGGGTTACTGGCGTTCGATCCCGCGGACCCGAAAGGCGCCTTAGAGTCTCTGAACGGGATGGCCGAGGCGGCGATGTTGTTCAATCCCGCCACGGCCCTTCCGACCATCGCGATGGATCCTCAAGGCAGCTGGGAAACGCTCAAGGGGATCGTGCATGCCGACGACATCTTCACCTCCGATCGACCGTTTCTGGGTGTCGGTGCGTTGGGCTTTGATGCTGCCACCGCTCTAGTTCCGGGCGGAGCCGCCACCAAAGCGGGCAGCGTGGCCAAGGTCGGCGACGACGTGGCTCAAGCCGGACGTGCGGGTCGCCACGGAGAGGGTCCTGTCGAAGGTCTTCCTGAAATCTCAAGAAATACAGCCGAATTAGGAGATATTCGGCGCTCCGCCGAGAACATCTCAGACCGCTTGGACGATCTCGGGGGAACGCCTGTAGAGCTGCCACCCGCGTCTGGGAAACCGGTACCGGGACCGCAGCTTTCCGAGCCATCAACGCCGCCGGTGGCACGGGGTGGAGCCCCGACGTCCCCTGCGACTCCTGCGCCGGGGGTGGCCACGGCGGCGCAGGTGGATGTGCCGCCGAGTGGCGGGCCCGAAGGGGGAGCGCGGACCGAGGCTGCCGCGCCAGCGCCTCGCGGGGAGGTGTCTGTATCGCCAGTTCCTGAATCGGGGCCGACACAGAAGGGTGCGGCCCCGGGAGGGCCCGCCGTCGATGCGGGTTCCGCGGGATCCCACAACGCGGACTCTTCTGTCGGTGGGCAGCAGCATATTCCATCAGGTGGGGCGGCGCCTGCTGGCAGTGAGGTGCCTAGCGGGGGTGGAGCTAGTCCTACTTTGCCGGATAGCGGCTTATCTGGATCAGGGGACGGCGACCGCGGTCCAGACCGCTCGGGCAGTCGCGACCACGGTGAATCGGGATCGGGCGGGCCTGGCCTGGGCCGTGATTTAGAAGACATTCGAAACTCTTCACCAGCGCCAGGGCGCGACTACGGCTTCGCCCCGTCGGAAGCATTCGCACACGTATCCAGTCCTGCCGACGAAATTGCCCGACTCAACGATGGCGGCGTTCCTTCAAATGTGACGGACGGCTATGACCCGTTGGCGGGAAGGACCGTCGACCAGTTCGAACGTGAGTTCACGGTCCTCAAGGAGGACGGCACCCGCCGATGGGACTGGACCACTCAAGCGCCCAACCAGGGATTTGCCGGACCCCCGATGGTCACGGATCACGTCCCCCAAGGTCACTCACTTGACCGACTAGGCTTTGAGAAAGGCGCCTTCATGGCAGACGAAGGTGCGCCACTGAGTACCCGTGGCATGCCACCAGGAGTCGCGAGTGATTACCACCGGTATGTCGGAACGGGCCAGCCCATACCCCCTGACCTGAACGCGGAGATCCGTTATGGACCAGCGGTAGGCGCGTTTGGGCAACCTGGCGGAGCCATCCAGTGGGTAGCGGTCTATAAGGACACCATGTTCGAAGTGCCCGTCGAAGTACTGGTAAGAAGCGGCGTCGTCGACGAGATCCCAACCCGATAGAGCTCATATTCATACAGGGAGGCAGCAGCGTGACTTCAACAGGTAGAGGTATTGGCGATGGCTTCACCGAGCTAGCTCGCCGCTATGAAAAGTGGAGGCAGATAGCCGCCTATGCCGGTTACATCGTCCCAGACGAGCCCGCACGGGAAGGTGACCGGCTGAACTTTCGCTACGGATACCCAAATGAAGGTTGGACCGGACGCACAATTGCACCCCGCGGTACCGGGTTTGACGTTTATTCGGCTACAACTGAGCGTCGCGTAGACCCTGCAGTGCGATTAGAGGCTCACTTCTCCCGCTTCGAGGACGCAGGGAAGTTCATTCTGTGGAACAACGCGGAAGGAATCCGCATGCACTGTGGATTACCGCCCGTTACTCGGGCATGGCGAACGGCGGGACTGAATCCTGGTGTGGAAAAGCGCGATTTGACGGACGGTCTAGCGCGGTACGCACTAAAAAATAACCCTGCAATCTATTTGGATGCGTACGCCGGCGGGATAAAACCCGAGAATCACCTGTTAGTGCTAAGTTACGACGACCTTGATGCCGTTCTTCTCGCCGGAATGCCAGAGTCTGTAACACGTCATATCTAGCTGCTGTCGCAGCGATGAAGTGCAGCTAGTTCTGCACCGCCGATCATTAGGGCTAGACTCTCAATTAATTGAGGTCTTACCGCACGAAGCGGATTTGGCGCACGTAGGTCAACGCTTTCCACTCGACAAAGGGTTTGTTAGAGAACACTTAAAAATAATCGATTTGGACAAAGATTCTTCGCGGTATGCTGTTGGCTTTCCTGGCGTAATCCCATACTGGAATATAATGCCGCGATCGTATCCTGAGCTAGATCTCGCCATCCGTGGAAGCGCAGCTTCTGACCCGAGGAGAACATTGAAAAATCGGTTCGAGAAGGTCTATTTCTCGGCTGAACACCGGTACGTCCTCGGGATCGATCGGAAGACCGATGGTTACTACCTTGCCATACCGGTAACCAACGGACTCGTGGATTACGACGAGCTGTACTTGCTTTCGGAAGAGCGGTACCGGCGGTACCTCGAGGATGTATCCGCGGCGGTAGCGTTCGCCGAGAGGTGCCGGCGACGTGAATGCGATGACCTGCTGATCTATGCGCCGGGGAGCAACCGCGGCATTCCTATGTAAGGCATTGCGCACCAGCAACTCCCGGATACTTCGGATCCGCCGCGGGGGAGTGCGTTGAACTGCTTTGTGGCCCGCCAGGGGCGATGCGAAGAATCGCCAACGCGACTTGTGCTTCACCGGCCAACACTCACCCAATCACCAACACTCCAACCGCAAGTCCGGGCAGTGCCAGCAGGGAACACATCGCGCCGTAGAAGAACGACCGCGTCCGCTCCCACAGCATCCCGGCCGAGGTGAGCAACACGAAGAAGGCGATTCCGACAAGCAGTCCGTAGGCGAACATAATCGCCGGGCCGATCCCGACCAGGAGCCCCGCCGCCTGCCAGGCCCAATCTCGATGGCGGGTTTTCACAGTAGGTCCCCAGCGCTTGCTCCGAGGATCACGGCCGCCACGCTGACCACTATCAGGCTGGTCGCGATTGCCGCGGCCCACCAAGGCGGTGACTGTTTCCGCCGCCACCAGTAGGTGATGCCACCCGACCCGCGGCGGCGAACCCAATGGCGAAGGGCCATATCCACAACCAGCCGTACTGCGAGACTGCGACCAGCACGGCTCCCAGACCCCCGCCGACCACGGCCACGGCCGGCGCAAACTTGAGGTCAATGCCGGGGCTCGCGACCATCGCTAATCCAGCGCCGCACCAGGCGTGAGCTTGAAATCCAGCCCCTTGAGCGACATCGTCGCCTCGTAGGTCCGCTCGTATCCGGTGGCGCAGATCTTCCAACCGTCGGGGGTACGGCGGTAGCGGTCGTGGTAGAACGCCGCACCGATCAACATGAAATCGAAGTCGGCGACAATCACGCGGTCTTGCAGGTACCAGATCCCGGACGCCTCGTCCCCGTCGATGGTGATCTCGGGGTGCGTGACGCGGTGCTCGCTGATCACGTTGGTCGGCAGCGAGTTCCGCATGAACCCCACCAGCGAGTCGCGGTCGGTGAATTGGTGCTTCTCACCCAGCGACGAGCCGTAGTCGCCGGCGATGTCCTCGGTCAAGGTGGTCGCGAACTCGTCCCACTTCTTGGTGTCCAGTGCCCGTAGGTATCGATACTTGACTGCCTTGATGTCCGCGAGATCGCTCATGGCACCATTGCAGCACAACGTGCGGGAGCGCCATCACGTATTTGCCAACAGTGCGGTTCGAGCCGTGCCGAGGTGGGTTTCCAGGAGCGCCTCGCGCCAGGCCCACCAGGTGCCGGCCGTCGCATCCAGGCTCGGCGTCATCTCGCCGTCGTTGGTTCCGCTGAGGGCCAGCACGTAGTGCCACTGCCCCGACTTGTTCACCAGCCCAAACTCATTCGGCGCGTCCAACGGACTCAGCATGAAGTCGACGCCGCCCTCGCTGGCGGACCAGCACACCTGAAACTTGCAGTCCTCGCCGCGGTAATAGACGGCCCAGGCGGGTCGCTCACCGTACTGAATTGCTTCGTCGACGCCGTCGGGTTCGAAGCCGAGTTGGGAAAGCAGTGGCCCTACGTACCGATCCACGTCGTCATAACCTGCCACTACCAACCGCCTTAATCGAGATGTCCGCTGTCGGCGTCATCGCCGAGGTGCTTCTGCCCAAGGTACTGCGTGACCATGTCGACCAGCGTGGCGCGTTCACGCTGCCAATCGACGGGCCGCCCCACGATCATGTCGGCGAGTACCATGCCGCGCAGCGCAGACCAGATGACTTCTGAGACCAGATGATCGGCGGGATTCTCGGAGATCAGCCGACCCAATGCGCTGATTGCGTCGTTCATCTCCAGCAGGTGCCGACGCGACGAGTCGCCGAGGCGCCCGCGGGTGGCCTGCAGGATCTCGAACGCGGCCATGGAGGTGGGGCTGCGGTAGCACTGCCACGCGATGTCGACGACGGTTTCGATGCGCTCGGCCAACGGCAACCCGCTGACGTCGGCGGTCGACAGGCTTTCGATCAGCTTGGCGACGCCGTCGTCGACCACGGCCATGAGCAGTCCATTGCGATCACCGAAGTGATACTGGATGACGCCCCAGGTCACGCCGGCGCGTTCGGCGACGTGTTTGGCGGTGGCTGCGGTGAATCCCTCCTCGACCACGCAGCGCGCGGTCTCGTCGATGATCTTGGCCCGGGTTTCATCGCCGCGCTTGCGGGGCGCGGTGGTCCGCCGGGTCGGCGAGGTGCGGGCTGCAGATGTCATTGTTGACTTTATAACATTGTTGACTCTATGTTGGAAGCGTGACCGCAGCCCCCAGTCGCTTTGAGTCGTTATCGCGTGCCGAGCTCGCCACGTTGTTGCCCGAACTGCTGCTCATCGGCCAGATGATCGACCGCTCTGGGATGGCTTGGTGCATCAGCAATTTCGGCCGCGAAGAAATGCTGCAGATCGCCATCGAGGAGTGGGCCGGCGCCAGCCCGATCTACACCAAGCGCATGCAGCGCGCGTTGAACTTCGAGGGCGACGATGTCCCCACCATCTTCAAGGGCATGCAGCTGGACATCGGCGCGCCGCCGCAGTTCATGGACTTCCGCTACATCCTGCACGACCGCTACCACGGCGAGTTCTACCTCGACCACTGCGGTGCGCTGATGGACGTCGAGCCGATGGGCGACGAGTACGTCCGCGGCATGTGCCACGACATCGAGGATCCGACCTTCGACGCCACCGCGGTGGCGACGAATCCGCGCACCCAGATCCGGCCCATCCACCGTCCGCCCCGCATCCCCTCCGATCGCAAACCGCACTGCGCCTGGACGGTGATCATCGATGAATCACACCCCGTGGTCTCGGGCCTGCCGCCGTTGGCGGTGATCGAGAAAACCCACGCCGCCAGTTGGGAATTGACGCCCATCGACCCGGGTGATGACGGCCAGTCCGACTACTCCGGACCGCTGGTGAGCGACTTCGACTTCAGCGTGTACTCGAAGTCCGCGCTGGTGCGGATGGCCGACGAGGTCTGCCTGCAGATGCAGCTGTTGAACCTGTCGTTCGTACTCGCGGTCAAGACCCGGGCCACCGACGAGTCGCAGGCCCGCGACATCTGCACCAAGCAGCTCATCGGGTTGGCCGGGCTGGCCGCCGAGCGAATCCATAAGGCGCTCAAGCTGCCCGACGGCATCGACGGTGCGCTGCGGGTGCTCGAACTGCATCCGTTGGTCAACCCGAACGGCTACGTCGACGCCGAATTCGACGGCGGACGTATGCACGTGCACCGCAGCGTCGCCCACGACGACGGCACCTGGATCTCGCTGTGCACGCCGGGGGAGACCCGGCCGCTGCAGGCGATCGCCACCGCCGTCGACCCGTTCATCGACGTCCACGTCACGGGCACCGACACCGACTGGACGCTCGAATTCGCGATGGGAGACACCGCGCACAAGGTGTCCTCCGAGGTGGAGGTCGCCAAGATCAGCGGCGGCTCGACCTTCGTCTTCGAGGACCGAAAGTCGCTACCGCTCACCGTCGTCTGAGCCGCCGTATCGCGAGACGCGCGGCCCCGGCCGGGGTTTGCCGCCATGGCGGCGCTACCGTTGCGTGGATTACGCGGATGGCGCATTCATTGCTTCGGTGACCGAGTCGCTAGGCCGACTCGGTGCGCCCGGGGTCTAGGGTGGAGCACTGGCCGCAGCCCCTGACGGACGCAAGGTAGAGGTAGTGACTGACCCCTCAGGGTTGTCAATTGGGACGACCAACCTGGTCGTGGCGCGGGTGGGAGCCCCACCGGCCACGCGCCGCGCCGTACTGACGCTGTACCCCCACCGCGCGCCGGAAGTGGGTCTGCCGTCGGAGAATCCGAATCTGAACGAGCCGGGTCAGGTAATTCGCGGATTCGTCGAACGTGTCGGCGACCCGGTCCCGCTGGTGGCCCCGGACGGCTCCAGTCACGACGCCGACCGGTTGCTGATCGAGGCCATGGCAGGCATGATCGGCGCCCCGACCAGCGATCTCGTCATCGCGGTCCCGGCGCACTGGCCCTCCGGCACCGTGCGGGCATTCGGTGCCGCCCTGCGCACCCACCCCGTGCTGTCGCCGAACGGTGTCGCGCCCCGGCTGATACCCGATGCCACCACCGCGTTGACGGCGCTGCAAACCAATCCCGGCCTGGCCGGCAACGGCATCGTCGCATTGCTGGACTTCGGCGCCAGCGGCACCAGCATCACGCTGGCCGACGCCGAGGGCGGATTCCAACCCATCGGCGAAACCCTGCGTTACCCCGAATTCTCCGGCGACCAGATCGATCAGGCTTTGCTGACGACGGTGCTGGCCGGGATCTCCAGCAGCGGTCAGGCCGACCCGTCGGCCACCGCCGCGGTCGGATCGCTGGTGCGGTTGCGCGAGGAGTGCCGGCGAGCCAAGGAGCGGCTCTCGGCCGAGACCGTGACCACGCTGGCCGTCGAACTGCCCGGGTCACAATCGGAGATCAGGCTCACCCGCGCCGAGCTGGAAAGCGTCATCGCCGAGCCGGTTCGCGGCGTGCTGGCCGCGCTCGAAGAACAGCTGGACCGGCATCGGCTGGTGTGGTCCCACATCTCCGCCGTCGCGACCGTCGGTGGCGGAGCCAGCATTCCCTATGTCACCCAACAACTTTCGGAACTGAGCCGGGCCGCGGTGGTCACCACGCCGCGTCCGGACCTGGACGCGGCCATCGGTGCGGCACTGACGGCCGCGCGCCCCGACGCCGAGGCCCCCACCGGAATCGGCACCGCGATCGGCGATGCCGCCACGGCCGGCCTGCTGGGCGCCGGACTCGGCGCGGCCGCGCCCGACCCGTCGCAGTCCTCGACATTCCGGGCGTTGGCCTGGTCGCAGGACGACGACGTCAGCGCCGAACCGGTGCCCTATACCGGGCCCAACCCGTACGCGATCGAGGAGAGCGGGGCCCGGCCGCAGATCGAGTACACCCCGTCGACCGGAGAGATCGACGCCGGCCCGCGGCCCTGGTACCGGGTGCCGCAATTCGCGATCGGTGGCGCGGCGCTGATCGCACTGGTGGCGTTCGGCGGCGTCGCCTACACGCTGACGACCCAGTCGAGCAGCACCGAACCCAGCCCGAGTCCCAGCATCACCATCCCGGTGATCTCCGACACCGTGGAACCACCACCGCCGCAACCGCCGGAGCCCCCGCCACCCCCGCCCGTCGTCACCATCACCCAGGAGCCACCGCCCCCCGCGCCGGTGGCGCCGCCGCCGCCGCCGCCGCCCCCGCCGCCCACGCCGGTCACCACGACCACCACGACCCCACCGCCGACGACGACCACCACCACGACCACGACCACAACCACCACCACGACGACGACGACCACGACGCCGCCGACGACAACCACCACGACCACGGTGCCGACGACGACCACCACGACGCCGCCCCCGATGACGACGACGCACCTGAACATCCCGGGGTTGCCGCCGATCCCGATTCCGGTCCCGGGGCAGCCGCAGCAGTAGGGGTTATGGCACGGTGCGCGGATTTCCCGCACACTGGTGGAACCGCAGTTGGTGCGGGACTTGCCGTCATGGAGGCTGCGATGAGCAACTACGGGCCGTTTGGCTTCGACCCGGACGATTTCGACCGGATGGTCCGGGAAGCGGGCGAGGGTCTGCGCGACGCGTTCGGCAAGGTCTTCGAAACAAGCGGTGAACGCGCGGGCTGGGGTGTGCTGTTCGACGAGTTCGGCCGTCGGTCCAAGCCGCAACCCGAGACCACCGGCGACACCGGCGAGGGCGTCTGGGCGATTTTCATCGTCGGTGACGACGGCGCCGCCACGGTGGAACAGGTCTATGCCACCGAACTCGACGCGCTGCGGGCCAACAAGTACAACACCGACCCCAAGCGCAAGGTGCGGTTCCTGCCGTACGGCATCGCCGTGACCGCACTCGACGAATCCGACGACGGACTGGACACCGAGTCCGAGGCGTAGTGCGCGGTCAGCGATCAGCGCCATTGCAGGAATCAGGTACGACGATAAATAGCGCGCAGTTTGCTAAGCCAATTGTGAGATTTCTCGTATCGCAGGCGTGGCCGAGGGGAGCGCGCCCACGCCCGCTCGCCCGTCGCCTCGGGGCTGGCCTCCGCAGCCGGACCTGGGCGCGCCCAACGTCCGACGGCGGGCGGAAACGCCCAGTTCAGAGGGATTTCATGCGAAGGGACGTGCCGTCGTCGCGCGGTCCGGTTCCGCGTCGACCGACGCTCGGCGAGGCGCCGGCGAGAGATGGGTCTGGGCCGCGATAGGTAAGAGAGTTCGAAGGGCTGATCTTGATCGGTAGCTGGACAACCGTTACCAAGCCGTTATGGTGCTTGTCGTGGGTCGGCATGTATTGGCCAGGAAACGACGGCGGCGCTCGCCCGTCGCACTGGCGATGATGATTGCCCCAGCCGCTGCGCTGTTGGCGGCTGGTAGCGGCGCGACCCCGCTCGCCCAGGGTATTGCGCAGCCCGTGGCCCCGGAGGCCGCGCAGTGCTGCATGGAGATCATTGCGGCCGGCCAGGTGGGACCGGGCACGGTGCACAAGTCCGCGGCCATCGAGGACGTGCCCGCCCTCGAGGTCGTCACGGCCGCCCACTTGCAGGCGGCGGATCGCAGCGTGCGACGCGTGCTGCCGGCCGGCGTCGCGCGGGAAACCGGACTGCAGATCAAGACGATTCTGGCCGCGCGGGCCGTCAGCGCGGCCTTCCCCGAGATCTCCGACATCGGCGGGGTCCGCTCGGACGCGCTGCGCTGGCATCCCAACGGTCTGGCGATCGACGTGATGATTCCCAACCACTCGAGCGCCGAGGGCATCGCGCTGGGCAACGAGATTGTCGCCTTCGCGCTCAAGAACGCCGAGCAGTTCGACCTGCAGGACGCCATCTGGCGCGGTGTCTACTTCACCCCGGGTGGCGCGCGCGCGGGCGGCTACGGGCATTACGACCACGTTCACATCACCACCAAGGGTGGTGGCTTCCCCAGCGGCTCCGAGATCTACCTCCGCTAGCGGCCCCACACGCAAAACGACGGCCCCCTCGTTCTCGAGGGGGCCGTCGCCGTTACGGGGTGTCGGGACTACTCGTCGCCGGACTTGCTGCTGCCGTTGTCGGACTTGTCGCTGCCCTTATCGGACTTGGCGGTGTCCTTGTCGGCACCGCTGTCGGTGCTGTCCTTGGACGACTCCGAGGAGCTGTCCTTCTTGTTGCGTGGCTTGAGCACCTTGCTGACCGAATCCCGGATGTCGGACCGGACCTGCTTCAGCGCCGCCTGCGTCTTCTTCACCGCAGCACTGACGGGCCGCTTGGCCGCCGGAGCCGTGGTGCCGGTGCCGGCCTCTTCGAGGAGGGCTTCGGACTCGTCGATCACCGGGTCAGCCTCGACGACCGGCGCGGTCTCCACCGGAGTGGTCTCGACCGGCGCGGTCTCGCTCGGCGTGGTCTCGACGACCGGCACCTCATCGGCGACGGGCTCGGTGACCACATCGGTCGACTGCTCGTCTTCCGACTTCTCGGAAGCCGGCTCGATCTCCAGCGTCACGGTGTTGCGGGCCGCGATGATCGAGTCGATGGCCGCGATCTGCGGGGTTGCAGCCGGCGGGGTCGGGACGAACGGAGCACCCGGCACCGGGTCCGGCTTCAGCGCCTCAGCGATGGCCTTCGGGATGCCCGAGAACAGATTGACGATGGGGCCGGTCGCGTTGATCAGACCCGGGAACTGGTCCTCGCACGCCGCACCCTCGCACTCCGGGTTGACGTAGCCGTTCAGGAAAGTGTTGGCGAACACGCCGGGTGCGTTGACCAACGCGGTGAATACACCCTCGGCGTCGCCCTCCTCGATGGCATTGGTGACCGCGTCGGCCAGCAGCGCGATCTCGAAGTTCAGCCCCAGGAAGGGCCCCAACAGCGCCTGGGTGCTGCCGTTGACGATCGAGGCCCGGTCGAACACGGCCTGGACAACCTGCAGCAGGTTGGTGGCCATCTGCTCCGGAATGCCCATGTTGCCCTCGGGATTCCGGGCGCTGGGAGCCTGCGACCAGATCGCGGCGTATACCGGCGACAGGACGTTCAGGGAGTAGACGAAGGACCGGTTGATGCGGTCCCAGGCATCCGCGTACTCACCGTTCTGCAGGTGCACCAGCGCCTCGTCGAACAGCTTCTTCCCGTTGTTGCCGTTCCAGTACGAGTTGAACGAGTCCGGAATCGCGGTGAAGCCACCGATGATCTTGTCCGCGTTGGCCAGCTGGTTTTCGCCTACCTGGCTCAGGATCGGGAACGGATCGCTGAACAGGGTGTCGCCGAGGCCGCTCAGGTTGGCGGACGCCTGGGCGAACAGGTTCTGGTACACCGCCGCAGTGGGGCTCGAGTACGTCGGGTTGGCGCTCGCCGTGAGAGAGAAGGAACGGTTCGAGACGGTGACGTCTTCGAGGACCGGGCTCACTGGGGTCACCGCGATGGCGGTGGCCCCGACGACGGCTACACCGGCGGCCAGGAACTTTCCGACGCGCGACGGCGACGGAGCGTCCTCCTGGCCCAATTCGATGCTTGGAGCTTGCTGCACTTGGTCTCCTAGTCTAATTAACTGAGGGTTGCCTTATCCGGCAGCGCGACGGTAACTGAGAGAACCCTGAGGAACAATGCCTACGTCCTAGCTGCGACGATGGCCGCCCAGCCGGGGTTTGCCTGGAGAAACCTGATAGCAGGCCCAGTGGCATTCGCTTAGCTGGGCCCCGCGCTGTTTCGAATTGGTTCGGGAAGAAACGCGCGTTATGCAGGCCCGGAATTGGTAGGGCTCAATTCCGGCATCACTCTTTGTAATGTGAAGCAAATGCGCCGGTCGGCGCGGCGGTGCCCTGGCCTGGGGTTTAGGGTTGGCTTACCTAACTAAGCTAAACCTGGCCAATTTGTTTTCCAGTGCAGAAAATTTCACCCCGGCGACCGCCCAGAACCCTCGCCCACGGGTTTTATCTCGTTGACAACTCAGTTGAATGCCGATTTGCATTCGGGGCCCAGGCGGGTGCTCTCGCGGCGGCCGCCGCGCCCGAGCTGTGATTCTCGTCACTCGCTCGGGTTGGGCGGTTTTCGGGCCAGCCTCCGGGTGCCCGACGGGCTCGTCAATTTGTTGAAACGGTGCCCAGGAGCGGCGTAAATTCAGGGTTCAAGCAGGGTCGGGGGACCTCAGGAGGCCTGCGATGATGAACATGATTCGTCGTCTTGCCATCGGCGGCGCGGCGGCGTCGCTGCCGCTGGCATTTATCGCCCTCGGAGCGCCCGCGACGGCCGGCGCTGCTGAGTGTGGTGCCGGCACGTTGTTCGATCCGCCCACCAACACGTGCGTGGCCGCGCCCCTGCCGCCACCGCCGCCGCCCCCGCCGCCGGCGTGGAACGGCGATCTGACGCCGGGCTTCTCGGTAGGAATCTGCGCGCCCATCCCGTTCGTGGCGCTGTGCACCGGCATTTGACCCGAAAAGCCTGAAGTCAATCCGTTGCGCCGAGTGGGTCGCTAGTGCTCGCCCGATCCGCTAGCCAATCGAGCGACTCGGCGAAGTTTTCTCGCCGACCTGCTGGCGATGTCGATGACACCGTCTCGATTGCCTGTAAGCGTGCCGTGCGGTGCTCGGCTTCCTACCCGCCGCGATCATCTTCTGCCCCAGTCGCTGATGTACGACTGGGTGACTTCGTTTGAGGAGCTAGCCAAATTTCTGCGTAATTCCAGTAAATTTCGCCAAACCGCGTGATACCGGACTAGCGTGCACTTATGCCGGAAAACGTCCAGCTCAGCAATCATATTGCTTCCGACGCGGCGATCGGGTTCGATGCGACACCGCTTCGCTCCTGAAGGGAACCCAAATGTTCACCACACGATTAGCGACTTTCATCGCCGGCAGCGCAACGGTTGCTGCCGCGCTGGCGGGTATCGCCACTACCACCGCCCCCGCTCCCGCTCGAGCCGAGGGACAGATCCTCAACATGCACCTCGGTGGGAGCTGTCCGAAGTACTGCGGTGAGCCCAACGGCTTTGTGGGCCTTCGCGTCGAAAACACGACACCGAGCGTGGTTGTCAACCTCGTGAAAGATGCCGACTCGCAGTGCCCCGGCTACACCGTGGACGTCGACTTCGACGGCAAGACGCCAGTCACCTTGGGAGCGGTCACGCAACTGAGCCCGGGTGTCCACTCGCTGAACTTTCAGAACGCCAAGTGTCCGGGCGGCGGAGCCATGGAGCGCTGGGGCGGGACAGCCGTCGTCAGCGACGTCGGGGCGGCCGCACCTGCCAATCTGCCCAAACAGGGCCCGACCGTGACACCGAAGGCGGGCCTCACCGGTGTCACCTTCCACGTCACGGATCGCAGTGCAGTCGCATCGCAATGCACCTACTCCTCTGAGGGTTTCGAGAGCACCTTCGGTTTGCCGGCCAACGGCTCGTTCGACCTGTTTGTACCGGCCATTCGGCTGCTCAAGAATCGCACCGGCACGATCACGTGCGATAACGGAACCAGCACGAACACCTCTGTCTTCTACTGACCAGACTTCACCGATGCCGGTGTTGAACACCGGGAGGTCGAGGTCGCGGATGAGCACCGAAACATGACTTCGGGCGTGGGCATGTCCGACGCCGATGGGGTGTATCCGTCCGGCTGGCGCAGGGTTGGGCGAAAAGAGGAGTTGGGCGGCCAGGCATTTGCGCCCCACGTCGTGGCCGTCGCAG
This sequence comes from Mycolicibacterium sp. MU0053, assembly GCF_963378095.1. NCBI lineage: Bacteria > Bacillati > Actinomycetota > Actinomycetes > Mycobacteriales > Mycobacteriaceae > Mycobacterium > Mycobacterium burgundiense. The sequence goes on along the minus strand of NZ_OY726397.1, from coordinate 4,417,421 downwards.
CCCAGCACGACGCCCAGCAGGGCCTCGGTAATAGTGGAGCCGATGACGGGAATCGAACCCGCGTATTCAGCTTGGGAAGCTGATGTTCTGCCATTGAACTACATCGGCGGTGTGGCTTGAGAGGTTATCACCACCAGCCGATACGCTCGTCGGGTGTTGCTCTCAGATCGTGACATCAGGGCCGAACTGGCCGCCGGGCGTTTAGCCATCGAGCCGTACGACGAGTCCCTGGTCCAGCCCTCCAGCGTCGACGTCCGCCTCGACGGCTTGTTCCGGGTGTTCAACAACACCCGCTACACCCACATCGATCCGGCGCAGCGCCAGGACGACCTCACCAGCCTGGTGGAACCCATCGACGGCGAGCCGTTCGTGCTGCATCCGGGGGAATTCGTGCTGGGCTCCACCCTGGAGATCTGCACCCTGCCCGACGACCTCGCGGGCCGGCTGGAGGGCAAGTCGTCGTTGGGACGGCTTGGCCTGCTGACGCACTCCACGGCCGGCTTCATTGATCCGGGGTTCTCCGGTCACATCACGCTGGAGTTGTCGAACGTCGCCAACCTGCCGATCACGCTGTGGCCGGGCATGAAGATCGGTCAGCTGTGCCTGTTGCGGCTCACCAGCCCGGCCGAGCACCCGTACGGCAGCGCGAAGGCCGGGTCGAAGTACCAGGGTCAGCGGGGCCCCACCCCGTCGCGGTCCTACGAGAACTTCCGCAAGCTCACCTAACCCTCGGTGCTCCCGCCGACGAGCTTCTCGACATCCACCACCTCACCGCGGTTGATACTCACCCAATCCCGGCCGTCGAGGTAGGGCCGCAGGCTGCGCCCGATCAGCTCGGCATCGGCCGCGGTCTTGGGGCGCTGCAACTCGTACACATGCGGCAGCTGCGCCATCCCGGTCACGACGTCCCACAACCGCAGCGCCGCCGCACCGGTCGGTGGATCGACCAGAACCGGGCCGAACAGGCATTGATCGCCGAAGAACAGCGTCGGCACCCCGTAGCCGCCCGCGTCGAGCACGCGCTGATGGTCGGCCCGGACGTCATCATGGGTCGACGGGTCGGCCAACGCGGCGTCGAAGACCGCGTCATCGGCGCCGATCTGGGCCAGCAGCGCACGGGCCACGGCCGGATCGTGCGGCTTACCGCCGGACACATGCAGTTCGCGACCGATGGCGAGGTACCACTGATCGAGCAGCGCCGGGTCGCGGCGTCGCAGTTGCGCGCCGATCCGCATCAGCGACCAGCCATAGGACCAGTCGCGTTCCCAGGGATGCTTTTTGCCCTCGACGCGGTTGACCTCTTCGAGGCTGAAGAAGCGCCAGTTCACGGTCAGCCCGGTTTGGTCCCGGACGGCTCGGATCCACACCGAGGTCTGATAGGCGAATGGGCACATGGGATCGAAATGGAAATCGACCTCGTCGGTTCGGGGACTCACCTCGTCAGCCTCCCATGGGTACCCTGGTAGCTACCGGCTTTTCGAGGCCCACCGGCGGCCTGCGGAGACCGAACTTCACAGCGGCTGCACATGTAACACCGCAGGTGGAAGCTTCGATGAAGTTCGTAGTGGGTGGCTTGGGCGGACTGCGTGCCCGGCCTAGAACTGAAGTGGCTTAGCAAACAATTTTGGAGGCGTAGTGGACATCGTACTTGGTGTGTCGATGACACCCACGTCGGTCCGCATGGTGCTGGTCGAAGGCGAAAAAGCGGACGGCCTCACGGTCGACCACGACGCCTTCAATGTCGGCTCGGAGGACACCTCGGCAACGGCCTCGGAGCAGGTTGTCACCGCGATCCTGGGCACTCGGGAGAGCGCGGCCGAAGGTGGTCATCACCTGGCCGCCACCGGGGTCACCTGGCGTGACCACGACGAGGCCGCGGCGTTGCGCGAGACGCTGGCCAGGCACCACATCGACGACGTCATGCTGGTCTCCGAGCTCCACGCCGCGGGTGCGCTGGCGCAAGCCGTGGGGCGCGCGGTGGGTTACGAGCGCACCGCGCTGATGTTCCTCGAACGCGACACCGCGACGATGTCGGTGGTGCAGACCGCCGACGGTTCGATCGTCAAGGTGCAGAGTCAGGACCTGCACACTGAGGACGCCGTCGCCGAGCTGACCGCCATGGTCGGCGGGCTGGAAGATCTGGACGAACCGCCGCAGGCCGTGTTCGTCGTGGGCTCGGGCGTGAGTGTGGCCGCGATCAAGCTGCAACTGGAGTCGGCCACCTCGCTTCCGGTCAGCGCGCCGGACGAGGCCGAGTTGGCATTGGCCCGCGGCGCGGCGCTGGCGAGCGCGAACGCGCCCCGGTTCGAGGCCACCACGGTGGGCCTGGGGTTCGCCGATGCCCCGGTGGCCGCCGACGTCACCCAGCTGGCCGGTGCCGGTTACATGCAACCAGCCGCGGCCGCCTCATTGGCCTACAGCGAGGTGGACGCGGCCGATTCGGGGTTCCTCGATCTCTCCGAGGCCGTTGCGCCGGTCGAGGACCCGGCCGCCGCCGTGCCGGGGCGCAAGCCGTTCCTGCTGGTCGGCAGCGCAATGACGTCGATCTTCGTGATCGGGGTGGCCGCGCTGGTGATCTCGCTCGCGGTCAGCATCCGGCCCACCGTCGATGAGCGCCCCACCCCCGGCGAGAGCATGGTGGTGCCGCCCAAGCCGCCGGCGGTGGCGTTGGCGCCCGAACCGCCAGCCCCGGCGCCGCCGGAACCGATCGAGACGATTCAGGCGCCCAGGCCGGTCGTGCAGGAGGCGCCCGCGCCGCAGACGCCGCGCACGGTGTTCGTCGACCGCGCACCCGCACCGGCCGCCCCCGCTCCGGCACCCGCGGCCCCACCGCCACCGCCACCGGCCGCCCCGCCACCACCGCCTCCGGTGGCTCCGCCGCCGCCTGCCGTGGTGCCTGCCCCGGTGCTCCCGCCGCCGATAGTCGTGCTGCCCAGGCCCAACGTGTTGCCGCCGCTGTTCCGGCCGCCGTGGGAACCGTCGCGTGACTACTACAACCCGCCGAAGTACAACCCGCCCAAGTACAACCCGCCGAAGTACGACCCACCGAAGTGGGAGCCGCCCAAGTGGGAACCGCCGAAATCCGAGCCGCCGCAGTGGGATCCGCCGGCGTCCTATGACCCGCCGAAGCAGCAGTGGCCGGTGCAGACGCAGCAACCGCAGCGCCCGCGGTGGCCGGGTTCGGGGTCCAGCTCGGGATCGGACCGCGGTTCGAGCTCGGGTTCCGATCGCGGTTCGAGTCGTGGGTCGAGCGGCTCCGATTCGATTTGGCCGTGGCCCTCATTCGGTGACTGAGCCCGCGGCAACTCGTTACCTGCTGTTGGCATGACGCTCAGCGCCCCGATGCGGTCCGCTCACTCAGGCCCCATAGACAGGGCTCATGCGATGCACGGTGTTCGGAACGGGTTATCTGGGTGCGACCCACGCGGCCGGGATGGCCGAGCTGGGACACGAGGTCATCGGCGTCGACATCGACCCCGGCAAGGTCGAGAAGCTGGCCTCCGGTGAGATCCCCTTCTATGAGCCCGGGCTGCGCAAGCTGCTGCGAGATAACCTGGCCGCCGGCCGGCTGCGCTTCACCACCGATTACGACCTGGCCGCCGAATTCGCCGACGTGCACTTTCTCGGCGTCGGGACGCCGCAGAAGAAGGGGGAACTCGGTGCCGACCTGTGCCACGTGCACGCCGTCATCGACACCCTGGTGCCGCGACTGAGCAGGCACGCGGTGATCGTGGGCAAGTCCACGGTGCCGGTGGGAACCTCCGCGGCGTTGGTGGAGCGGACCCGCGCGCTGGCACCGGCCGGCGTCGACGTCGAGATCGCCTGGAACCCCGAGTTCCTGCGCGAGGGATTCGCGGTGCAGGACACCCTGCGCCCGGACCGGATTGTCCTTGGCGTGCAGCGTGATTCGGCGCGCGCGGAACAAGCTGTCCGAGACCTCTACGCGCCGCTGTTGGCCGACGAGGTGCCGTTCCTGTTGACCGACCTGCAGACCGCCGAACTCGTCAAGGTTTCGGCCAATGCTTTTCTGGCGACCAAGATCTCGTTCATCAACGCGATATCCGAGGTGTGCGAGGCCGCCGACGCAGACGTGACTGTGCTGGCCGATGCGCTGGGCTATGACCCGCGCATCGGCCGGCGATTTCTCAACGCCGGGCTGGGGTTTGGCGGCGGCTGCCTGCCGAAGGACATCCGGGCGTTCATGGCCAGAGCGGGGGAGTTGGGCGCCAACCACGCGCTGACCTTCCTGCGCGAGGTGGACAGCATCAACATGCGGCGGCGCACTCGGATGGTGGAGTTGGCGACCCGGGCGTGCGGTGGTTCCCTGCTGGGTGCCAACATCGCGGTGCTGGGCGCGGCGTTCAAACCCGAATCCGACGACGTGCGCGATTCGCCGGCCCTGAATGTCGCCGGCATGCTGCAACTCAACGGCGCGACCGTCAACGTCTACGACCCGAAGGCGCTGGAGAACTCCCGAAAGGTGTTTCCCACCCTCAACTATTCGACGTCGGTCTTCGAAGCGTGCGAGCGCGCGGACGCGGTGCTGGTGTTGACCGAATGGAAGGAATTCGTCGACCTCGATCCACGGGACCTGGGCGACGTGGTGCGGGACCGGGTGGTGGTCGACGGCCGCAACTGCCTCGACATCGCGCGCTGGCAGGCCGCCGATTGGCAGGTGCACTGCCTCGGTCGGGTCGTACGCTGACGGCGTGGACCACGCAGCGAAACTCCCCGAGGAAGTCACCGCATTCGCCGACCTGGTGCTCGGCGCCGACCCGCAGACCCCGGTTCCCACCTGTCCGGACTGGACCCTGAACCACCTGTTTCGGCACGTCGGCCGCGGAATCCGGTGGGCCGCGCAGAACGTCACCGATGGGCTGGACGGCCCGGCGGACCCCAAGGCGGTGCGCGACGGCAAGCCGCCCACCGAACCGGCGGCCGCCCGGCAGTGGCTGCTCGACGGGCCGCAGATTCTGCTCGAGGCGGTGGCCCGGACCGGACCGGACACCCCGGTGTGGACCTTCGGTGGCCCCAGGCCCGCCGCGTGGTGGATTCGGCGCTGGGTGCACGAGGTGGCGGTGCACCGCGCCGACGCCGCGATTGCCGTCGGCGTCGACTTCACCATCCCGCCCGCGCAGGCCGCGGACGCGCTCAGCGAATGGTTCGACCTGCTGACTCCCCGGCTTCCCGAGCTGGGGGACAAATCCGTGCACCTGCACGCCACCGACGACGGGTTGGGCGCGGCCGGTGAGTGGACCCTGCGCGACGGTAGCTGGCGACACGAGCACGCCAAGGGCGATGTGGCCCTACGTGGGCCGGTGGCCGACTTGCTGCTGCTCACCACCAGGCGGCGCGCGGTCGAGGAGACCGAGGTCCAGGTGTTCGGCGCCGATGAGGCGCTGCACACCTGGTTGGCCGCAATGTCGCTGTGACCGGATAGGTTGGCTGCTATGACCACTTCGGAGTTCGCCACCGTGCTCGCTTGGCATGACGCGTTGGACACCAAGGACATCGACACGCTGCTGCAACTGTCCGCCGACGACATCGACGTCGGCGACGCGCACGGCGCGACCCAGGGCCTGACCGCCCTGCGGGAGTGGGCACAGGCCTTTCCCACCGCGGTGAGCGTGGGCAGGACCTACGTGCACGACGGCGTGGTGGTCGTCGAGCAGCGGTTCGGCGACGGCGGCACCTGCGCCTCGGCATTTCGCGTGGTCCACGACAAGGTCACCTCGGTGTTCCGGCACGACGATCTGCCCAGCGCCCTGGCCGCCACCGACCTCACCGAGGACGATCTCGTCAGCTGAGGCGTCGGGCCGGGGGAGCGCTCGGCGAGTTGGTCGCCAGCACCGCGGCGATCGCCGTGGTCAGCGGCACCGACAGGGCCAGCGCGATACCACCGACCGCGGAGCGGGCCACCTCGATGGCAACGGCCTCACTGGTCAGGACATCGCCCAGCGAGCGATTGGCCACACTGAACAACAGCAGCAGCGGCAGTGCGCTGCCGGCATAGGCCAGCACCAGCGTGTAGACGGTGCTGGCGATGTGGTCGCGCCCCACTCGCATCGCGCCGGTGAAAATCGCTCGGCGGGAGGGGTTCTCGCCGACGTTGGCCAGCTCGAAGACCGTCGCCGCCTGGGCCACGGTCACGTCGTTGAGCACACCGAGGGACCCGATGATGAACCCGGCCAGCAGCAGGCCGGTGATGGAAATGTGCCCCAGGTAGGCGGTCACCTGGTTGTTCTGGTCCTCTGACAGCCCGGTGAGGTGCGCGAGTTCGATTGCCGCCCAGGATAACCCCGCGGCCAGCAGCAACGACGTCAGGGTGCCCAGCAGCGCGGCGCTGGTGCGCAGGCTCACCCCGTGCGCCAGATAGAGCACCGCGTAGAGGATGGCGGCCGAGGCCACCAGCGCCACCGGAATCGCCGGTGCGCCGTCCCGCAGGGCGGGCAGTAGGAACACCACCAGAATGCCGAAGGCGACCACGATGCCGATCAGGGCCCGCAGTCCCCGCCACCGCGCGACCGCGACGATCACCACGGCGAACGCGGCCGCCAGCAGGATCAGCGGCCAGGTCCGTTCGTAGTCGTAGAACGCGTAGCTGGTGGCGCCCTGCGGATCGACCTGCCGGGTGATCCGGATGTGTTCGCCGGCAGCAAGATTCGGCTGGCCAGGGGATGGACTGAACTCCAGCAGGGTGTTGGCGCCGACGTTGGGTCCGGATCCGATGGCGATCAGTGCCTGGGCGCAGCGCCCGGCGCCCGCGATGCCGGGAGCCGGGGTTGTGGTCAGCACCTGGCCCACCGAGGGGCTGCCACAATCGCCGAGCGTGCTCGAGATCACCTGCCCACCTTCGGTGCTCACCGCGCCGCCGGTGGCGTCTTGAAACGGCAGCGGTATGTCGACCTTCTGCTGAGCGGGCCACAGCAGCACACCGCCGACGAGCACACCGATGCCGATCGCGATGAGCAGGCCGACGACAATCCTGGCTGCGATCGGGCCTACCGGTGCGGGCCCGCCCTGGTGGGAGTGGGAATGGGAATGCGCCACCTACTGACGGTAGCTGGTCAGGAAATTGCCCAGCCGTTCGATGGCGTTGGTCAGATCGCGCGCCCAGGGCAGCGTCACGATCCGCAGGTGATCCGGTGCGGGCCAGTTGAACCCGGTGCCCTGGGTGATCAGGATCTTTTCCTGCAGCAACAGGTCGAGCACCAACTGCTCGTCGTCCTGGATGTCGTAGACCTCGGGGTCCAGTCGCGGGAACGCGTAGAGCGCGCCCGCGGGCTTCACGCAGGACACCCCGGGGATCTCGTTGAGCGCATTCCAGGCCGCATCGCGTTGCTCCAACAACCGGCCACCGGGCAGCACCAGATCGTCGATGCTCTGATGACCGCCGAGGGCCACCTGAATCGCGTGCTGGGCAGGCACGTTGGGGCACAGCCGCATGTTGGCCAGCAGGCTGATGCCCTCGATGAAGCTGCTGGCGTGTTCCTTGGGGCCGGTGATGGTGAGCCAGCCGGATCGATAGCCGGCCACCCGGTAGGCCTTGGACAGGCCGTTGAACGTCAGCGTCAACACGTCGGGGGCGACCGAGGCCATGCTGATGTGCTTGGCGTCGTCGTAGAGGATCTTGTCGTAGATCTCGTCGGCCAGCAGCAGCAGTTGATGCTTGCGCGCCAGATCGGCCATCTGGGTGAGGATTTCGCGGCTGTACACCGCGCCGGTCGGGTTGTTGGGGTTGATCACCACCAGCGCCTTGGTGCGATCGGTGATCTTGGACTCCAGGTCTTCGATGCTGGGCTGCCAGCCCTGGGTCTCGTCGCACAAGTAGTGCACCGGGGTGCCGCCGGCCAGCGCGGTCGAGGCCGTCCACAGCGGGTAGTCCGGCGCGGGGATCAATACCTGGTCCCCGTTGTCCAGCAGGGCCTGCAGCGTCATCGTGATGAGCTCGGAGACACCGTTGCCCAAGAAGACGTCCTCGACGTCGAACCGGGGAAAGCCGTCGACCAGTTCATAACGGGTGACCACCGCTCGGCGCGCGCTCAGGATGCCCTTGGAGTCCGAATAACCCTGGGCCGTAGGCAGCGCCTGGATGATGTCGCGCATGATGACATCCGGGGCCTCGAAGCCGAAGGTGGCCGGGTTTCCGATGTTGAGCTTGAGGATCCGATGGCCCTCGTTCTCGAGCCGGGCGGCGTGATCGTGGATCGGCCCGCGGATCTCGTACAGGACGTCCTGCAATTTGGTCGACTGCGTAAAGATGCGTTGCCGGTGCTCGTGGCCGGTGGTGTGCCACGGCAACTGCGAAGTACTCATGACGGCAATTGTCCCACGGCCTGTCCACGCATTTTCGGCGCGGAATTGTTCGCCACCAACCTGTGACGCACGTTGCATTTCGTCTTCGGTTCGGCAACGTAGCCGTCACGACCGGCGGTTTCAGCTCCCGCGTGGCCGAAATGACCCTGGCCGGCTGTTAACTTGCTGGGAATTTGGTATCGCCTCAGGAGGCCCACACATGAAGCTGGCATCGACACGCGCACTGGTCACCACGGGCGCCCTGACGGCGGCGATGCTCGGCTTTGCCGCCGTCGCGTCCGCCGCACCGCCGCCGCTGCTCAACGGCACCTATACCGGCACGGGCGGCGCCGACGAGTTCCTGTGGACCATTTCCTCGACGTGCGCCCCAGCCGCGTGCACCGCAACGGTGTCGAGCAACCAGGGCTGGATCAGCCCGGCCACGTACTACGGCGACAGTTGGCATTTCGTGGTCACCAAACCCGACGGCGCGATTTGTGATGACGGGCGCTATGCGCCCGCCTTCATCTCCATCGACGTCAACCCGGTGACCCTCGGTGGCACGGTGTCCAGCGACTCCAACTACGGCTGTCCCGGCGGCCACATCGACCGGACGCCGTTCCAGCTCACCAAGGTCGGCTGACCCCTAGCGTTTGCCCGGCGGCCGGGCCCCCTTCGCGATTCCCAGACCCTTCACCGGCGGCTCGTCCTTGGCCGGTTCCGGAGCGGACTCCTGGGCCGGCTCCGGCGCCGCAGGTTCCGGTTCGGGTTGTGCGGCTTCGGGTTTGGGCGCGGGAGCGGACGGGGCCTTCTTGGCGCCGGGACGACGCGCACCGGCAGCGATGCCGAGGCCCTTCACCGGAGCTTCGGGCTTGGCCGGTTCGGCGGCTGTAGCCTCGGGCGCGGCGGTCGGCTCGGCGGGTGCCGCGGTCGTGGCTTCCGGTGCGGCAGCCGCCTTCTTGGCCCCCGGGCGCTTGGCGCCGGCGGCCAGCCCCAGGCCCTTGACCGGCGCGGCGGGTGCCGCTCCGGCGGCGGGTGCCTCGGTCGTGGCCTCCGGTGCGGCAGCGGCCTTCTTGGCGCCGGGACGCTTGGCGCCGCCGGCGATGCCCAGGCCCTTCACCGGGGCTGCGGGTGCGGCCGGTGCCGCCTCGGCGGCCGGGGTGTCGGCCTTCTTGGCGCCGGGACGCTTGGCGCCGCCGGCGATGCCCAAGCCCTTGACCGGGGCCGCGGGCGCGGCCGGTGCCTCGGTCTTGGCTTCCGGCGCGGGTGCTTCCTCGGCGGGGGCCTCGGGTTCGGCGACGGGAGCGGCAGCGGCTTGGGCCTCGGCGCGCGCGGCGGACTCGGCGGCTGCGACGCCCTTCTCGGGCAGCTTCACCTCGGACAGATCCAACGAGGACAGCAGCAACTGCGCGACGTCGAGGACCTCGACCTTGTCCACCTCACGGGCGGCCGACACCTCGTCGACACCGTCGGTGATCATCACGCGGCAGAACGGGCAGCCGGTGGCGATCTTCGAGGCGCCGGTGTCCATGGCCTCTTCGGTGCGTTCGGTGTTGACGCGCTTGCCGATGTGCTCTTCCATCCACATCCGCGCGCCGCCGGCGCCGCAGCACAGGCCGCGGTCGGCATGCCGCGGCATCTCGGTGAGCGTGGCACCGGAAGCACCGATCAGCTCACGGGGTGCGTCGTAGACCTTGTTGTGTCGGCCCAGGTAGCACGGGTCGTGGTAGGTGATGTCCTGCGAGACGGGGCTCACGGGCGTGAGCTTCTTGTCCCGGATCAGCCGGTTCAGCAGCTGGGTGTGGTGCAGCACGGTGTAGTTGGCGCCGGTCTGGCTGTACTCGCGACCCAGGGTGTTGAAGCAGTGCGGGCAGGTCACGACGATCTTGCGGTCGACGGTCTCGACGCCCTCGAAGAGGTTGTCGATGGTCTCGATGTTCTGCGCGGCGAGCTGCTGGAACAGGAACTCGTTGCCGGCGCGGCGGGCCGAGTCGCCCGAGCAGGTCTCGCCGTCGCCGAGGACCAGGTACTTCACTCCGGCCACGGCCAGCAGTTCGGCGACCGCCTTGGTGGTCTTCTTGGCACGGTCTTCGTAGGCACCGGCGCAGCCGACCCAGAACAGGTACTCGTAGCCGTCGAAGGAGTCGACGTCCTTGCCGTAGACCGGGACGTCGAACTCGACCTCGTCGATCCAGTTGAGCCGGTCCTTGGCGTTCTGGCCCCAGGGGTTGCCCTTGTTCTCCAGGTTCTTGAACAGCACCGCGAGTTCGGAGGGGAACTCGGACTCCATCAGCACCTGATAGCGCCGCATGTCGACGATGTGGTCGATGTGCTCGATGTCCACCGGGCACTGCTCGACGCAGGCGCCGCAGGTGGTGCAGGACCACAGCACGTCGGGGTCGATGACGCCGCCCTGTTCGGCGGTGCCGACCAGCGGACGGGTGGCCTGATCGGGGCCCGACCCGGTGATCCGGCCGAATCCGGACTCGGGGACGTGGTGTTCCTCGGCGTGCTTCTCGCCGCGGAGTTCTTCGCCGAGGCCGCCCTCGGGGGTGTTCTCCAGGACCGTCTGACCGCCGATGATGTAGGGCGCCTTGGCGAACAGGTGATCGCGCAGGTCCATGATGAGCAGCTTCGGGGACAGCGGCTTGCCAGTGTTCCAGGCCGGGCACTGTGACTGACAACGCCCGCACTCGGTGCAGGTGGTCATGTCGAGGTAGGCCTTCCAGCTGAAGTCCTCGATCTTGCCCTTGCCGAGCACGGCGTCCTCGGCGGGATCCTCGAAGTCGATCAGGGCGCCGTTGTGCTCCATCGGCAGCAGCGGACCCAGGCCGTCAGGCAGCCGCTTGAACGTGACGTTGACCGGCGCCAGGCCGATGTGCAGGTGCTTGGAGTGCAGCACGATCAGCAGGAAGGCCAGCATGACGCCGATGTGGCCGAGCAGGGCGACGGTCTCGATGACGTGGTTTGCGGTGTCGCCCAGCGGGGCCATCAGCCAGGCCATGGCGTCGGAGAAGAAGGCGCCGGACTGATACGGGAAGTCGTCCTTGAGCACGTTGACGGCCGCGCCGCGGAACACCGCGAAGGTCAGGATGACCAGGAGGATCATCCACAGGATCAGCCAGGCCCCACCGGTGTGCGAGCCGTAGAACCGCGACGAGCGGCCGTGCTCCTTGGGTTCGGTGCGCAGCCGGATGATCGCGAACACGATGATGCCGACCAGCACGGCCGCGGCGAAGAAGTCCTGCAGGAAGCCCAGCGCGGGCCAGCGGCCCACGATCGGAATGTGGAACTCGGGGTCGAACAGGACGCCGTAGGCCTCGAGATACACGGTCGCGAGAATGAAGAAGCCCCACATGGTGAAGAAGTGCGCCATGCCGGGGATGGACCACTTCAGCAGCTTGGTCTGGGCAAAGACTTCCTTGGCCTGATTGAGCAGGCGTTGACCGAGATCATCCTTGCGCGCGCCCTCGTGAATGGTGGGCTGACCGGACCGGATGAGGTTGGTGAGCCAAAGCACCCGCTTGGCGGCGAATACCAGCACGATCACGGTCGCAGCCAGGCCTATGCCCAACCTGATCCACTCGAGAGTGCCCACCGCGCGCCTCCATTCTGTAGTTACCCGTGGGTAACATCGGCTATGTTACTGGCCGGTAACTAGACCACGTCCTGCTCATAGTGACACTTCGGTGATTCCTGCCGCTACCGAGGCTTACCTAACTTGGCGCCGGTGTGTTATGCGTCTCAGCGCGAGATTGGTCCGAAATCAGCCCTGGGGCAGCAACATCGCCCGCAGCATCGACAGCATCTCGGAGCGGGATTCGGCCCCGAGACGGCGCCGAATGCGGGCCACGTGATGCTCGACGGTCTTCGCCGAAATGAACAATTGGGCGCCGATATCGCGATAGGGCAGGCCCAGCAACAACAGTTCGGCAACCTCGCGCTCGCGTTCGGACAGCGCCCCGGCCGGCGTCGGCGCCGGGCGTGCGGGGGCGTCCTCGCCACCCGCGGGGGTGCCCGTCGGTTCCGGTCCCGCGCCGGCGTCCTGACCGGCGACCAGCTTCAGGTCCCGCGCCACCTGGAGCATGGCGCTCGAGACCCGCGGATCCGGCGTCTGCAGTGCGGCCTGGCCGGCCAGCCGGGTGGCGTCCCAGCCCAGGCCGAACTGGGCCAGCCCGCGGGCGGCGGCGGCGACGTCGTCGACCTCGACCTGGTGCGCCAACACCCGCAGCCACGCCCGTCCGGCCTGGGCCAGCGCCCGGGCGAACGCGCTGGCGGGGGCCGCCGCGCTGAGTGCCTGCCCGTGCGGCGCCATCGACTCCGGGGAGTTGGCCAGGATCGCGGCGTGCACCCCGGCCCAGCGCAGCGGCAGGCTCCACGCGACCGGGTTGCCGAGGTCGGACAGCAGGCCGAAGGCCTGATCCAGCGGATGCGCGAGTCGATCCTCCTGCCGCATGCGAACCCCGGCGACCCACAGCTCGCCCAGCGGCAGCAGGCTGAACAGGTCAACCGAATACTCGGAGAGCACCTCGATGGCCGCGTACCAGTGCTGCTGCAGGGCCCCGGTGTCGCCGTTGCGGCGTGCCAGCGCCGCCTGCAGTGCGGTCCACCACAGGGCGTCGCGCCGGTGCAGCTCGGGGCCGGGCAGGGCCGCTACCTCGGCCGCTGCGGCCGTCAGCTGGCCGTCCTGCATCTTCAGCCAGGCCTGCAGCAGCCGGTGCCGATGGTCGAACGCCGCTGCGGGTGTGGTGTCGGCCTCGCGTAACGCCCGGGCGAGCACGCTGCGGGCCCGCACCGGATCCCCGGAGTGCAGCGCCGCGAGCGCGATGACGGCCGCGGGGGTGTCCGGGACGGCGTGCTGCGCCGGCGGGCCGCCGGCCGCCAGGCCCAGCCGCGCCGCGGCCACGTCATAGGGTTGGTCGAAGGTCATCAACAGGCCCTGGGCCAGGTTGCGGGCGGCGCGCGCCCCCGACGTCGGTGGTCCGGCCCGCCCGCCTTCCAGCGCATCCCGGGCGGCCGGCAGCGACCCGACGGCGGCAAACACCACCGCTGCGGACGCGCCGACCGAGGCGTCGGGGCCCAGCCACCCGAACAGCTCGGCGGCCTGATCGGCGTGACCGTCGTGCATGGCTACCGAGGCGCCCACCCGCACCGCGGTCGCCCGCACGTCCGGGTCCGCACTGTCGAGCAGCGCATCGCTGAGCGCGGCCGCCTCACCGCACCGGCCCCGCTGCGCCAGGGCATCGGCCAGCCGTGCGGACAGGGCCTCGGAGCCGGCTTCCGGTCCGGCGTCGATCGCGGCCCGATAGACGCGCACCATATCGGCGCGGCCGTCGGCGCGCGTCGCGGCCTCCGTCAGCACCGCGGACAGGCCCGGTTCGCGCATGCCGTGTTCGGCCAACTGCAGCGCGAGATCCGTTGACATTGTGCCCAATTCGAGCTGGCTGCGCAGCAGGGCGGTTTCGATCTCGTGATGCCGGACGGCGCCGAGGATCTGCGCCACGGCGCGGTGCACGGTCGCGGTGAACGGCGCGCCCAGCGCGGCGTCGAGCAACCCGGTGGCGAACGCCCGGTCCGTGACCTCGCGCGCCGGGTCGGGTTCGATGTGCAATGCCGCCGCGATGTCGGCCGGGCCCAAGCCGGGGCTCAGCGACGCGATGAGCATCGCCTCGAGCAACGCCTCGTCGACCCGACGCAACCGGTCGACGAGCGCGAAATAGCTTGATCGGGCGATGTTCTCGGTCACCGCGACGGCGTCGACGAGGAACGGCAACCCGGCGGTGGCGGCCAGGATGGCACTGATGATCTCGGCGTCCTGATTGTCGTGCCGGCGGCTCACCTCGATGCGGGACAGCGCGCCCAGTGTCACCCGTGGCCGCTCGCGTTCGATCGTGGTCATCAGCTCCCGCAGGGCACGGCGCTGTTCACAGGGTTGCGTCGCCACCACGACCGTCGACCCGGGCGTCCTGGCCAATCCGGTGAGCACCCCGAGTTCGGCGTCGGTGAGCGCTTCGGCGTCGTCGATGACCATCGCCGTCCCGGCGAGCTCCGCGGCTGCGGTGGTACTCGCCTCGATCCCGTTGGCCCGCAACGCTTCCCGGATGGCCAGCAGCGTTGCGGTCTTGCCGGTGCCGATGCCGCCGGCCACGAGCAGTTTCGCCGGCGTGGCGGCCGGATCGCCGAATGCGCTCACGACGGCCCGGGCGGCCGGGGGGACTTCGGTCACGGCGGGGCCAACGGCTACTCGCCGTCGATCGGGACGTCGCCGCCCGCGGCGCCGTCATCGATGATCGGTTCGTCCGGGGTCGGCGGCGGGGCCTGCGTCGTGGTGGGCGGCGCCACGGTGGTGGTCGGGGGCGGCTCGGTGGTGGTGGGCGGCGGGGTCGTCGTGGTCGGGCGGGTGGTGGTCGTCGTGGGCTGGGTCGTGGTGGTGGTGGTGGTGGTGGTCGTCGTCGTGGTTGTCGTGGTGGTCGGCTGGGTGGTGGTGGTGGTGGGCTCGGCCGTCGGTTCGGTCGTCGTCGTCGGCTGCGGCGGCGGGGGCACCACCGTGGTGGACACTGTCCGCTCGCCGTCGGTACCGGTGATCACGGTCGTGAGGGTCTCCGAGGTGGGCAGCGTGGTCTTCACCGTGACCGGTTCGCTGTCGGCGGAGTTGCCGGTCAGCGAGAAGGCCACCCCGGAGACCGCGAGCAGTGCAACCGCGGCGGCACCGAAGAGCACCGGGGGACGCTGGTACCAGGGCAGCGACGGCGGTTCGCCGCCGTCGGACCCGAACGCGTCGACCTCGTCGGTCTCGAATTCGATCGGCGGGCGGGCGGCGGCGGCCTGATCGAAGGTGTAATCCGCGCCGGTGTAGGGCACCGGTTCGCTGCCGTCGTCGTCCTGCGACCAGGCCAGCGCACGGAAGGTGGCCGACGGCGATCCGTCCGACGCCGACTCGGCGGCCGCAGCCCCGGCCGCGCCCGCGGCCCAGGCGGCCGGCGCCAACCCGGTGGGCAGGTCCGCGGCGTCGGGGGCCGGCGCCATGCCGGTGGGTGCGTCGGGGGAGGGGCCCTGCTCGGCGATGACGGCAGCGCCGGCGGCGGCGGTCAACGCCGGCTGCGGCATGGTCACCAGCGGGACCCGCAGCAGCTCCGAAAGCCGCTGGGTGATCAGCGGGATCGCGGCACCGCCGCCGACGGTGGCCACCGCGGAGAGCTGCGCGGCCGGAATCCGGTTGCGCTCCAAGGTATCCCCGAGCATGTCGAGGAAGTCGCGCAGCGGCGCGTCGATCAGATCCTCCAGCTCGGCGCGGGTGATCCGAACGTCGGCCGTGGCGCCGGGCAACTGCACCCCGATCACCGCGGAGGTCTCGGCGGACAACCGTTCCTTGGCCGCCCGACACTCGGCGCGCAACTGGGTCAGCGAACCGACTGCGGCCGTCCCGGCCGGATCGGAGTCGCCGGACTCCTGCAGGCCGTTGAGCACGTGGCCGAGGACGGCCTGATCGATCTGGTCGCCGGAGAACTCGCCGAAGCGCACCACCTCGCCGACCGGCGCCAACCCCTGGCCCGCGTCGGCGAGCGCGAGGGTGGTGCCGGTGCCGCCGAAGTCGCACAGCGCGATCACCCCGGAACTGGGCAGCCCGGGGCCGGTTTGCAGCGCGGCCAGCGCGGTGGCCGCGTCGGAGACCAGTTCCGGCGGCGCCCCGTCGGAGAACAACGACGGCTTGTTGCGCAGCGCCGCGCGGAGCGACCCCACCACCGCCGGACCCCAGTGCGCGGGGAACGCGACCGTGACCTTGCTCGGTGGAGAACCGGTGGCGACCGCGCGGGCCATGGCGTCGAGCGCCTCGGCGGTCAGCACGTCACCGCGATGCGAGGAACCGTCCTGGGCGACCAGCGGGACCGGGTCGCCGACCCGCTCGACGAAACCCCACATGATCAGGCCGGGTTCGGTCAGGTTGGGGTTCTCGCTCGGGACCCCGACCTCGGGGGGACGATGGTCGAACAGCGTGAGCACCGCCCGACGGGTCACCGGTGGGCGTGCGGTCCGAGCCGCTCCCAGATTGGTCTGGCCGATCGACAGGCCCAGCACGTCACTCATGACTCATGTCCGTCGCTCATAACGATTCTCACGATAGCGGGTGATCGGGCCGGGTCGGCGGAGGTCGACGACATTTCCCCCTATTGTCTTCGATCCCCTATGGGGTGACCCCCTAATGCGCGCGACGGCGCGGTGGGGTCAGCACCGATCCCACCCGCCGTACGGCTGGCTAGTCTTTGGGGACATCGGACAGCACTATCCGCACAGGGGAGAAGACACGTCATGGCCAACGAATTGCTCGACTTCGTGATGTCGTTGGTGCGTGATCCCGCGGTCGCGGCCCGCTACGCGGCGGACCCGGAAGGCGCCCTCGCCGCGGCCGATCTCACCTCGGTGACCAGCGTCGATGTCGACAACCTGATCCCGGTGGTCGCCGACTCACTGTCCATGACGACCCCGTCGTTCGGCGCCGCGACGCCGCTCGACGACAACGTGTGGACCAGCGGCGCGGCGACCCAGGCGTTCGAGGCGTTCGACGCCTTCGCGCCGGCCGTTCCCGAGGCGGGCATCGATGCCCTGGCCGACGTGCCGAACACCGTGATCGACCCCAACCTGGGCGCCCCGGTCCGCGGCGACGACCTGGATCTGGCCCAGCAGGTGCCAACGATCCAGCAGGACCCACAGTTCAGCGGGATTTCCGAACCGCTCGAGGACCCGGCCTTGGACGAGGTGGCGCACTGGGACCAGAGCGTGCTCGACTCCGCGCTGCCGGCCGATCCCGGTTCGGCCGACGAGCCCGGGGGCTTCGACCTGTTCTGACCGCGCGCCACAGACCCGAATACCGCAACGCCGACAACACCCGTGTTGTCGGCGTTGTGCTGGTTGGGGCCACCACCAGGTCAAATGCCCGGCTCGTCTAGGGGTTTCACCGCATGCCCCGCACTGCCCGCATCAAACCCCATCGACCCCCTAATCCCCTAATGGCCTGGGGACTCCTACCCCTAGCGAAGCGGGGTGCAGCACGGGTTTGCGCCCCGTTTCCGGGGGGTGCGTCAACCCATAACGTTGTTGCCAGATCGCCGGGAGGTCCGGCGGATGACCGAAAGGCACAGAGATGAACATTATCGACTGGATCCTGAACCTTTTCCGCGATGAGAGTGCGGCCCGCAGTTTCGTCGCCTCGCCCGAGGCGGCCATGCGCGACGCCGGCCTGTCCGGACTGTCCGCCGCCCAGCTGTCCACCGTCGCGGCCACCGCGGTCCCGAGCATGATGCTCGGCGGTGGCGACCCGGTGGTGGGCCTGCAGCGCGCGGTGTCCAACCACTACGGGTTCGCCCCGGCCAACGACTACTCGGCCTCGACCAGCCTGCTGTCCCCGACCTGGGCGCCGTCGCCGACGTTCGCCCCGGACACCGACCTGGCCAGCCACAACAACACCGATCTGGCCAGCCACAACCAGGTGCCGATCATGAGCCCGGTCCAGGACGCCGGCGCCAACGCCCAGCAGGGTGCGTTCAACCTCGGCTTCGGTGACATCACCCTGGGCAACAAGACGACCACCACCGCCACCGACGGCGCCGTGGTGATCGACGGTGACAACCGTGGCGACATCGTCAGCGGTGACGGCGCGGTGCTCGGCAACAACAACGACGTCGTCAACGGTGACGTCTGGGCCGGCACTGGTTCCAACGTCAACATCGGCGACGGCAGCATCGACGACGACGGCACGGTCAACACCGGTAGCGGCTCGGTGATCTCCGACAACGAGGGCCCGGTGTTCCAGGACGTCGACGCCAGCGGCGGCAACGGCGGTGGCGCCGGCAGCGGCAGCGGCGGTCTGATCGACATCGGCCTCGGCGGCGACACCACCCAGGGCGGCAACGCCGGTGGCGGCGGGATCGTCATCGTCAGCGACAAGACCACCAGCAACGTCGTCGGCGGCGATCAGACCCAGGTCGGCGGCAACGCCGGCAGCGGCAACTCGTCGGACACCTCGGTGTACACCCAGACCGAGGTCGCCACCTCCAGCACCACGGCCGACTACTCCGATCACTCGCAGACCGAGGTCTACGACAACTCCTCGGAGCGCAGTGCCTCGCTGTTCGACAACAGCCGGGAGACCTCGGCGACCAACAGCGCACTCGACACCGGACACGAGGCGTCGCTGGGATCGGACAACAGCATGCTCGGCTTCTGATCGAGCATCCGCCGCGCGGCGGGGACCTTCGGGTTCCCGCCGCGTTCGCGGCTTACGGTGGACCTGACGCGAGGGAGAAACGGTGACACAGGCGAACAGCGCACCGGCCAACCGGGCCGACGACCCGCGCCGAGTGAAGGTGATCGTCGAGCTGATCGACCACACCAGCGCGATCGCCGACCTCAATGACCGCGCGGACCTGCGGCAACGGCTTGCGGTAGCGCGCAACCGGATCAGCGACCCGCAGATTCGGGTCGTCATCGCCGGCCAGCTCAAGCAGGGCAAGAGTCAGCTGCTGAACTCGCTGTTGAACATGCCGGTGGCCCGCGTCGGCGACGACGAGACCACCGCGCTGGTCACGATCGTCACCTACGGCGAACAGCCCTCGGCCCGGCTGGTGGTCGCGCCGGGCCCGGGCGGCACCGAGCCCGAGGTCATCCCGATCCCGATCGACGACATCAAACACGACCTACGCCGCGCCCCCCAGGCCGGCGGTCGTGAGGTGATGCGCGTCGAGGTCAGCGCGCCCAGCCCGCTGCTGAAGGGCGGCCTGGCGTTCGTCGACACCCCCGGCGTGGGCGGGCACGGTCAGCCGCACCTGTCGGCGACGCTGGGTCTGCTGCCCGACGCCGACGCGATGCTCATGGTCAGCGACACCAGCCAGGAGTTCACCGAACCGGAGATGCGGTTCATCCGGCAGGCCTACGAGATCTGCCCGGTGGGGGTGGTGATCGCCGCCAAGACCGACCTGTACCCGCACTGGCGCCAGATCGTCGAGGCCAACACCGCGCACCTGCAGCGGGCGGGGCTGCCGATCCCGATGATCCCGGCGTCGGCGTTGCTGCGGGGTCACGCGGTGCAACTCAACGACAAGGAACTCAACGAGGAATCCAACTTCCCGGCGATTGTCCGGTTCCTGTCCGAGCAGGTGCTCTCCCGCGAGAACGACCGGGTTCGGGACCAGGTGCTGGGCGAAATCAATTCGGCCGCCGAGCATCTCACTCTGGCGGTGAACGCCGAGCTGTCGGCGATCAACGACCCCGAGGACGTCCGCCGACTCACCGACGATCTGGAGCGCCGCAAGCAGGAAGCCCAGCAGGCGCTGCAGCACACCGCGCTGTGGCAGCAGGTGCTCAACGACGGGATCGCGGACCTGACCGCCGACGTCGAGCACGATCTGCGGGCGCGGTTTCGCGCGATCGTGGCGCACACCGAAGGCGTGATCGACTCCTGCGACCCGACCCAGCACTGGGCCGAGATCGGCACCGAGGTCGAGGAGGCCGTGGCCACCGCCGTCGGGGACAACTTCGTCTGGGCCTATCAGCGGGCCGAGGCGCTGGCGCACGAGGTGGCCCGGACCTTCGTCGAGGCCGGGTTGGACGCCATCAAGCTGCCGCACGTCAGCGCGCGCGAGATGGGCGCCGGTTTCGATGGACTGAAGTCGTTGGGGCGGTTGGAGTCCAAGTCGGCCGGCGTCGGGGACAAGGCGGTATCGAGCATGCGGGGCTCCTTCGGTGGGGTGTTGATGTTCGGCATGCTCACCTCAATCGCCGGTCTGGGCATGTTCAACCCCATCTCGCTGGGGGCCGGTCTGCTGGTGGGTCGAAAGTCCTACCGCGAAGAAATGGACAACCGGATGCTGCGGGTGCGCAACGAGGCCAAGACCAACCTGCGCCGCTTCGTCGACGACATCTCGTTCGCGGTGGGCAAGGAGTCCCGGGACCGGCTCAAGGGCATCCAACGGCAGTTGCGCGACCACTACCGCGAGATCGCCAACCAGACCACCCGATCCCTGAACGAGTCGCTGCAGGCCACCATCGCCTCGGCGCAGCTGGAAGAGGCCGAACGCAACAACCGGGTCCGCGAACTGCAGCGGCAGCTGAACATCCTCACCCAGGTCAGCGACAACATCGAGAAGCTGCGCGGGCCGGGTCGCTAGTCCCGCGAGCCGTTGGGGAACAGCGTCCGAGTCTGGTTGAACCGCGGGCGTTTCCGCGTGGTGGTGGTGGCCTCGGAATCCTCGTCGGTGTCCGGGGCCTCCGCCGTGGTGGTCGTGGTGGTAGTGGTGGTGCCGGTCTCGGTGGGGCCCTCGGCGGGCGGTGGCACCCCGATGTCCGTCGTGGACAGCGGCACGCTGGTGGTGAACGTCGTGGTGGACTCCGACGGGGTGACCACGAAGGGTTGGCGCTCGCGCGACGTCGTCGGCTCCGGGGTCCGCGGGGTGGTGAACACCGTGGTCTGCTCGGGTTTGCTCCACTCGTCGGACATCCGCACGACGGTGATGACGAGCGCGACGATCAGCAGCAGTCCCAACGCGCCGGCGGTGAACACCACATTGGGGTTGCGATGCCACGGCACTTCGTCGGAACGGTCGTCGTCAGCCACGGGCGCCGATCCTAGCCGCGAACCCGCGCCGCGGCGCGGCCCGTAAACTCAATGAACCGATGAGCACTAGCGATCAGGTGCGCGCGATCCTGGGTGGAACGATCCGCGCCTATCAGGGCGAACCCGCCTATCAGCAGCGCCCGGACGTGTTCAGCGAACTCGACCGGATCGGCTGGCAGCTCAACGAGCCCATCCGCATCGCGTTGGCCGGGACGCTCAAGGCCGGCAAGTCGACCTTGGTCAACGCGCTGGTCGGGGAGAACATCGCCCCCACCGACGCCACCGAGGCCACCCGGATCGTCACCTGGTTCCGGCACGGTCCCACGCCCAAGGTGACCGCCAACTATTACGGCGGGCGCCGCGCGAACGTGCCGATCGGCCGCGACGCCGAGGACCGCGGCCTGACCTTCGACCTCGCGGCGCTGGACCCCGCCGAGGTGGCCGGGCTCGACGTGGAGTGGCCGGCCGCGGAACTGATCGACACCACGATCATCGACACCCCCGGGACGTCGTCGCTGTCGCGCGACGTCTCCGAGCGCACGCTGCGGCTACTGGTACCCGAGGACGGGGTGCCGCGGGTGGACGCGGTGGTGTTCCTGCTGCGCACCCTCAACGCCGCCGACATCGCGCTGCTCAAGCAGATCGGTGAACTGGTCGGCGGATCGGCCGGGGCGCTGGGCGTCATCGGGGTGGCCTCGCGCGCCGACGAAATCGGGGCGGGCCGGATCGACGCGATGCTCTCGGCCAACGATGTCGCGCAACGATTCACCACCGAGATGGACAAGACCGGCATCTGTCAGGCCGTGGTGCCGGTGTCCGGGTTGTTGGCGCTGACCGCGCGCACGTTGCGCCAGAGCGAGTTCGTGGCGCTGGAGAAGCTCGCCGGGGTCGACGCGGCCGAGTTGAACAAGGCCATGCTCAGCGTGGACCGGTTCGTGCGCGAGGACCAGACCCTGCCCGTCGACGCCGCCACCCGCGCCGCGCTGCTCGACCGGTTCGGGATGTTCGGCATCCGGATCTCGATCGCGGTGCTGCGCTCGGGGATCGGCGATTCGGTGGGTTTGGCCGACGAACTGCTCGAGCGCAGCGGGCTGGTGGCGCTGCGCGACGTCATCGATCAGCAGTTCGCGCAGCGCTCCGAGTTGCTCAAGGCGCACACCGCGATGCTCGCGCTGCGCCGGTTCGTCGAGGTGCACCCGATCCGGGCGACGCCCTACATCATTGCCGACATCGATCCGCTGCTGGCCGACACGCACGCGTTCGAAGAGCTGCGGCTGCTCAGCCAACTACGTTCGCGACCAACCACTTTGACCGACGACGAGATCGTGTCGCTGCGCCGGATCATCGGCGGGTCGGGAACGGATGCGGCCAGCCGGCTGGGGCTGACCGCCGAGGAACCCTACGACGGGCCGCGGGCGGCGTTCGCGGCCGCGCAGCGGTGGCGCCGCCGCGCCGAGCATCCGCTCAACGATCCGTTCACCACCCGCGCCTGTCGCGCCGCGGTGCGCAGCGCCGAGGCACTGGTGGCCCTGTTCGCCGCGCGCGGCTACTGACCTACTCGCCGGGGCGCGGGAACAGCGTCGGCAGGGTGGGCCGGGTCCAGGTCGGCCGCACCGTCTCGGTCTCGGTCACCGTCTCCGTCGGCGGTGCCGTGGTGGTCGTCGGCTCCTCGGTGGTGGTGGGCGCCTCGGTCGTCGTGGTGGTGGTCTCCTCGGCGGGCGGCTCCTCGATCGGCGGCGGCGTTTCGGTGACCGTGAGCGTCTCGCCGGGGACCGGGGCCGGCGCCGGGGCCTGCGTGCCGCCGGTCTCGGTCGGGGCCGCGGTGGTGGTCGGCGTCGTCGTCGTGGTGGTGGTGGCGTCGGTCGGGCTCGAGGAATCGCCGGTCAACTGCACGATGGCGTAGATGGCCAGCGCGAGCAGCAAGGCGGCCGCCGCGCCGAGCGCCACCAGGGCGGCGGGTTTGCGGTACCACGGCGTCGGCGGTTCGGGCGCCTGCCCGTAGCCGGTTTGATAGCCGGTCGGGTAGCCGTAATCGGCGGGCGGGACCGGCGGCTCCGGGGGGAGCTCGCTGTAGGCCTGGCCGCCGCTGTCGCCGCCGTAGTTGGCCGCGCGGGTCGGGTCGCTGTAGAACTCGTCGTCAGGAGTGTCGTTACGGGCCACGGGCTCCGATAGTAACGGCCGCGGCCGTCAGCGCAGCGCAGCGACAACCCCGTCGGCAAACAATTCCAGGTGGTCGAGATCGGACAGGTCGAGCACCTGCAGGTACACCCGTTCCACGCCGGCCTCGCCGAACGGTGCGAGCCGGTCGGTGATCTCGGCCGGGGTGCCGACCAGCGGCGTGTTGGTCCGCAGTTCGTCGAGCTCGCGCCCGATCGCCTGGGCGCGGCGGGCCACCTCGGCGTCGTTGCGCCCGGCCGCCACCACGAAGCACGCCGAATAGGTCATCGAGTCGGGTTCGCGGCCGGCCTGGGTGACGGCCTCGGCGACCCGGCCGTACTGGGTCTTGATGACGTCCAGCGAATCGAAGGGGACGTTGAACTCCGCGGCGTGTTTGGCCGCCAGGGCGGGGGTGCGCTTGGCGCCCTTGCCGCCGATGATGATCGGCGGATGCGGACGCTGGGCGGGTTTGGGCAGCGCGGGCGAGTCCGCGACCGTGTAGTGCGCGCCGGTGTAGTCGAAGGTCTGCCCGGTCGGGGTGGTCCACAGCCCGGTCAGGATGTCGAGTTGTTCGCCGAGCCGCTCGAAGCGTTCCCGCAGCGACGGGAACGGGATGCCGTAGCTGGTGTGCTCGTCCTCGAACCAGCCGGTGCCGAGGCCGAGGTCGATCCGGCCGCCGCTCATCTCGTCGACCTGGGCCACCGAGATGGCCAGCGGGCCGGGGTAGCGGAAGGTTGCCGAGCTCACCATGGTGCCGAGCCGGATGGTGCTGGTCTCGCGCGCGAGCCCGGCCAGGGTGACCCACGAATCGGTGGGGCCAGGTAGGCCGTCGCCGCTCATGGCGAGGTAGTGGTCGGAGCGGAAGAAAGCCGAATACCCAAGTGATTCAGCGGCTTTGGCGACGGCGAGCTGATCGGCGTAACTGGCGCCCTGCTGAGGTTCGACGAATACCCGAAAATCCATGCCCCCAGCCTAGGCGGATCAGAACGTCTCGACGCCCTGCACAGCGACGAACATCCCGTGGCCGGTGGATTGATGGGTGAAGCGGGTGCCCTCCGCGCTGGCGGCGATGGTCCAGCCCTGCGCGCTGTAATCGCGGTAGTCCAGGGTGATCGCCGGGATGTTGCCGAGGTTGCCGAGGATCCAGCGCACCGATCCGGACGAGGTGACGTTGACGCCGTTGGCGGGGTGGCCGTCGACGTCGGGGGAGTTCTCGAACTGCGATTCGCAGCCGACGGCCTCGGAGTTGAGTTGGCAGCGGGTCTTGCCGGACTTGGTCTGGACGAACACGTAGCCCTGGGCATCGGCCGGCAGGGTCTCGGTGCCCGAGGGCGGTGCGGCCGTGGCGGTCGGGCCGGGCGCCGGCGTCGGGGTGGTCGGCGACGGCACCGGCGGGCGCGCGGTGGGGAACTCGGGTTCGGCGTGGGTGCCGCAGCCCGGGCAGGCCGGCGTGCCGTCGGTGACGTTGCTACAGCTCACCAACGCAAACGTGGCGAGCAGCGCGGTGCCGGCCAACGCCAGCCTGGAGACCATGGCCTCACGGTACCCGCGGTGGTGCGGGAGTGAAACCTGTGGCTAATGATGTTTACGAAGCCGTAGCCGGGGCTATCCTGCGCCCGTGGCGCCCGAACCGTCGTGGCCCCCCGATGCGATCTTCACGCTCGGGCATTCGACGCTGCCCTCGGAGCAGTTCGTCGCGTTGCTGCACGGCTACGGCATCGAGCGGTTGGCCGACATTCGGACCATTCCCCGGTCGCGGCACAACCCACAGTTCAACGCCGACGAGCTGGCCGAGTCCCTGCCGGCGGCCGGCATCGCATACGTACCGATGCCCGCGCTAGGCGGGCTGCGGCATGCGCGCAAGGATTCCCCCAACAGCGCGTGGCGCAACAAGAGCTTCCGCGGCTACGCCGACTACATGCAGACCGACGAGTTCGCCGCTGCGGTAGCCGAACTCGTCGCCGGCGCCGAGTCCGGGCGCACCGCGATCATGTGCGCCGAGGCGGTGCCGTGGCGCTGCCACCGGTCGCTGGTGGCCGACGCGCTCGAGGCGCGCGGGGTGCCGGCCGTGGAGATCATGTCGGCGACAAATGCGCGCAGGCACGTGCTGACGTCGTTCGCGCGGGTCGACGGGAAGCGGGTCAGCTATCCGCCGGAGGAGCAGACCTCATGAGGCCGTGAGCATCCCGGAATAGCCATCCGCCAGCGCCTGCAGCTGCGCCGACCCGTCGCCGGAGAACGATGCACCGTGCATGACGGCCAACGTGGCCGGACGCAAGGCTGCGAGCTCCGTCAGTGTCGGCACCAGATTCGTCGTCAGTCCGGTGGCGTGGAAAATCTGCTCGGCCTCCAGGGCCGGTGCAACGCAATCGGATTCGGTCAAGGCGGGACAGCGTCCGGTGTGGGTGAACAGGTCTCCGGCCAGCAGTGTCGAGGTCGTCTCGTCGAACCACAGCCCCGCTTCCCAGTTGTGCGGAACGTGTGGGGTCGGCAGGAACCGCAGGCGATGCCCGCCGATATCGTGCACATCGTCGTCGGGCGCCACCACCGGGGGCCGATCGCACATATCCGTCAGCGACAGCATGCAGGCCAGCGGACCGTGGATGACCTCGGCCTGGGGTGCGGTCGCGAGAAACAGATTCACCGCTCCGCATTCGTCGGCCTCCAGGTGGCCGAAGGAGATCCAGCGCAGCGGTCGCCCGCCGAGGACGCGTCCGACTGCCTCGGATACCTGCGCGAACAGAAAACGCTGACCGGTGTGGAAAAGCAGCGGCTCATCACCGGTCAGCAGGAACTGATTGAACGTGAAACCGTTCTCGGTGATGCCCGGTATCCAGGTCGAAATGCGGTAGATGCCCGCCGCGATCTCGTCGACCTCCGTCGAGTTCATCTGCACAATGTTCCTCCGGCAGTGACCCTGGCGGAGCGCTTTCAGTGCACCGCGATGCCGCTGGTGAATACCCCGTGATAGCTCATCGGCAGATGGAACGGCAGCCACGCCTCGGCGATCGGTCCGGCACGATGTGCTGGGCTTCGAAGATCGTCAGCCGGCTGCGGTGGGCGGCCTCGTTGTAGCCGACGGTCGCCTGCACCGGCGGCGCCGTGCGACCCATTCCGGCGGCAGGGCCGACGCGCGAGAGCGCAGTTTCATCCGGCAGGTCGGCGTTTCGCGGATGAAATCGCACTGTCGCGGGGTGCCGGGGGAGCGGCGGGGTCGCGGCGACGATCGCGCGGGGGCACCGGGAACAAATCCCGCGACCGACCCGTTGGGGGTATTGATAACTTGAGTGCATCAGACTCAACTATGAGTTGACAAGCAGGCGTCAGCGGTAGCAGGCTTGAGCGAGGTTCACTCAGATCCTATTGAAGCTATACAGGAGGCAGTAACTATGGCTCGTGCGGTCGGAATCGACCTCGGGACCACCAACTCCGTCGTCGCCGTGCTGGAAGGCGGCGACCCCGTGGTCGTCGCGAACTCAGAGGGCTCCAGGACCACACCGTCGGTCGTCGCATTCGCGCGCAACGGTGAGGTGCTGGTCGGCCAGCCCGCCAAGAACCAGGCGGTCACCAACGTCGACCGGACCATCCGTTCGGTCAAGCGTCACATGGGCACGGACTGGTCCGTGGACATCGACGACAAGCATTACACCCCCCAGGAGATCAGCGCCCGCGTGCTGATGAAGCTCAAGCGGGACGCCGAGGCCTACCTGGGCGAGGACATCACCGACGCGGTCATCACCGTGCCCGCGTACTTCAACGACGCCCAGCGCCAGGCCACCAAGGAAGCCGGCCAGATCGCGGGCATGAACGTCCTGCGGATCGTCAACGAGCCCACCGCGGCCGCGTTGGCCTACGGCCTGGACAAGGGCAGCAAGGAACAAACCATCCTGGTCTTCGACCTCGGTGGCGGCACGTTCGACGTCTCGCTGCTGGAGATCGGCGACGGTGTCGTCGAGGTCCGCGCCACCTCGGGTGACAACCACCTGGGCGGCGACGACTGGGACGACCGCATTGTCGAATGGCTGGTCGAGAAGTTCAAGGGCACCTCCGGCATCGACCTGACCAAGGACAAGATGGCGATGCAGCGGCTGCGTGAGGCCGCTGAGAAGGCCAAGATCGAGCTCAGCTCGGGTCAGTCCACCTCGATCAACCTGCCCTACATCACCGTCGACGCGGACAAGAATCCGCTGTTCCTCGATGAGCAGCTGACGCGCGCGGAGTTCCAGAAGATCACTCAGGATCTGCTGGACCGCACCCGCAAGCCGTTCCAGCAGGTGATCAAGGACGCCGGCGGCTCGATCTCCGAGGTCGACCACGTGGTGCTGGTGGGTGGTTCCACCCGGATGCCCGCGGTCACCGAACTGGTCAAGGAGATGACCGGCGGCAAGGAGCCCAACAAGGGCGTCAACCCCGACGAGGTGGTGGCGGTCGGCGCCGCTCTGCAGGCCGGCGTGCTCAAGGGCGAGGTGAAAGACGTTCTGCTGCTTGACGTCACACCGCTGAGTCTCGGCATCGAGACCAAGGGTGGCGTGATGACCAAGCTCATCGAACGCAACACCACGATCCCGACCAAGCGCTCGGAGACCTTCACCACGGCCGACGACAACCAGCCGTCGGTGCAGATCCAGGTGTACCAGGGTGAGCGTGAGATCGCGGCGCACAACAAGCTGCTCGGCAGCTTCGAGCTGACCGGCATCCCGCCGGCCCCGCGCGGTGTCCCGCAGATCGAGGTCACCTTCGACATCGACGCCAACGGCATCGTGCACGTCACGGCCAAGGACAAGGGCACCGGCAAGGAAAACACGATCAAGATCCAGGAAGGCTCCGGCCTGTCCAAGGAGGAGATCGACCGGATGATCAAGGACGCCGAGGCGCACGCCGAGGAGGACCGCACCCGCCGGGAAGAGGCCGACGTCCGTAACCAGGCCGAATCGCTGGTCTACCAGACGGAGAAGTTCGTCACCGAGCAGCGCGAGGCCGAGGGCGGCTCGCAGATCCCCGAGGAGACCCTCGCAAAGGTCGATGCCGCGGTCGCCGACGCCAAGACGGCGCTGGCGGGCACGGACATCGCCGCGATCAAGACCGCGATGGAGAAGCTCGGCGAGGAATCGCAGAGCCTGGGCCAGGCCATCTATGAGGCCACCCAGGCTGAGCAGGCCGCCGGCGACGGCGGAGCTGCCGGCCACGCGGACGACGACGTGGTGGACGCCGAGGTTGTCGAGGATGACCAGGAGCGCAAGTGAGTCAAAACGATCCGCACGAGCCGGTGACCGTCACCGACAAACGGCGCATCGATCCCGAGACCGGTCAGGTACGTGAGGCGACCGCCGGCCCGGCCCCCGAAAAGGGGTCGGAGCCGGCGGCGGCCGCGGGCAGCGCGGAGGAGGACAAAGCCGCCGAGCTGATCGCCGATCTGCAACGCGTGCAGGCCGACTTCGCCAACTACCGCAAGCGGGCCCTGCGCGACCAGCAGGTGGCCGCCGAACGGGCCAAGGGAGCGGTGGTCGGCCAGCTGTTGCCGATTCTCGACGACCTCGACCGCGCCCGCAGCCACGGTGATCTGGAGACGGGGCCGCTCAAGGCGGTCTCCGACAAGCTCCTGGACACCCTGGAGGGGCTGGGGCTCAAGGGATTCGGTGAAGAGGGCGACGAATTCGATCCCGACCTGCACGAGGCCGTGCAGCACGAGGGAGACGGTTCCAAGCCGGTGATCGGGACGGTCATGCGCCGCGGTTACAGGCTCGGCGAGCAGGTGCTGCGGCATGCCATGGTCGGTGTCATCGACACCGACGACAACCCCGACACGACCGCGGAGGACACCGAACCTCCCGCTGCGGATCCGGATGGACCCGCAGAATCGTAGATGAGACGACATCGAGATGAACACCGGTAAGGAGGTGACGCGCAGTGGCTCAACGCGAGTGGGTTGAGAAGGACTTCTACAAGGAGCTGGGCGTCACCTCCGACGCCAGCAAGGATGAGATCAAGCGCGCCGCGCGCAAGGTCCTTGCCGAGCACCACCCCGATCGGAATCCCGGTAACCCGGCGGCCGAGGAGCGGTACAAGGCCGCCTCCGAGGCCAAGGAAGTGCTGACCGACGACGCCAAACGCAAGGAGTACGACGAGACCCGTCGGCTGTTCGCGGGCGGCGGCTTCGGCCGCCGGTTCACCAACGGGGGTCCGGGATTCGGTGGGTACGGCGCCGACGGGACCGAGTTCAACCTCGGCGACCTGTTCGACGCGGCGGGGCAGACCGGTGGCACCAACATCGGCGACCTGTTCGGCGGGTTGTTCGGCCGCGGGGCGCAACCGCGGCCCAGCCGTCCGCGCCGGGGCAACGACCTGGAGACCGAGACCCAACTCGACTTCCTCGAGGCCACCAAGGGCGTGGCGATGCCGCTGCGGCTCACCAGCCCGGCGCCGTGCACCAACTGTCACGGCAGCGGGGCGCGGCCGGGCACCAGCCCCAAGGTCTGCGCCAGCTGTAACGGCGCCGGCGTCATCAACCGCAACCAGGGCGCCTTCGGGTTCTCCGAACCGTGCACGGAATGTCGCGGCAGCGGCTCGATCATCGAGCATCCGTGCGATGAGTGCCGCGGTACCGGCGTGACCACCCGCACCCGCACCATCAACGTGCGCATCCCGCCCGGTGTCGAGGACGGTCAGCGTATTCGGCTGGCCGGTCAGGGCGAAGCGGGACTGCGCGGGGCGCCCTCGGGCGACCTGTATGTCACCGTGCATGTGCGCCCCGACAAGGTATTCGGCCGCAACGGCGACGACCTGACGGTCACGGTCCCGGTCAGCTTCGCCGAATTGGCGCTGGGCACCACCCTTTCGGTGCCCACGCTGGAGGGCAAGGTCGGCGTCCGGGTGCCCAAGGGCACCGCCGACGGGCGCATCCTGCGGGTGCGTGGCCGCGGCGTGCCGAAACGCAGTGGCGGCCACGGTGATCTGCTGGTCACCGTGAAGGTCGCGGTGCCACCGAACCTCGAGGGCGAGGCGCTGGAGGCCCTGGAGGCCTACGCCGCGGCCGAACGCGCCGGCGGCTTCGATCCGCGGGCCGGCTGGGCCGGGAATCGGATGTGATGTTCGATGTCGGCAACTGACGATGCTCGACGCAAGGAATCGGCCACGTTCCTGATCTCGGTGGCCGCCGAACTGGCCGGTATGCATGCGCAGACGCTGCGCACCTACGACCGGCTGGGGCTGGTGTCGCCGCGCCGCAGTTCCGGTGGCGGCCGCCGTTATTCGGAGCGCGATGTGGACCTGCTGCGCGAGGTGCAGCGGTTGTCCCAGGACGAGGGCGTCAATCTCGCTGGTATCAAACGGATCATCGAACTGACCAACCAGGTCGAGGCGCTGCAGTCCCGGATCGCCGAACTGGCCGAGGAACTCGCGGCCGCGCGCGCCAGCCAGCGCCGCGACCTGGTCGCCAAGCCCGCGACCTCCACCGCGGTGGTGGTTTGGCAGCCGCGCCGGCCGCGGCGCTAGCCGAACGGCGGGTCGTACTGAATGCGCTCCGCCGGAGCGCCTTTGGCGATCAGGGCGGACTTGGTGGCGGCCACCATCGCGGGGCTGCCGCTGATCAGGATCTGCCGATCGCCCCACCCGCCGTAGCGGGTCACCACCTCCGGTAGCAGCCCGGTCTGGCGCACGTGCAGGCCGCGCGGCGGCGCCACATCCGGGTAGTCGGCGGCCCACGGCGGGTCGGTCGCGTACTCGCTGACCGGGGTGACCGACAGCCATGGATTGTGCGCCGCGACCTGCCACAGGGTCTGCAGGTCGTACAGTTCGCAGGGATAACGGGCGCCGAAGAACAGGTGCACCCGCGGATTGACCCCGAACCGGGACATGTCCATGATCATCGCGCGTAGCGGCGCCAGGCCGGTGCTGCCGGCCACCATCAGGACGTCGCCGCCGTCGCGGTCGAGTTCCAGCGCGCCGTGCGGGCTCGACACCGACCACTGGTCGCCCGGCCGGGTCTCGGCCACGATGGCGTTGCTCACCAGTCCGCCGGTGACGGCGCGGATGTGGAACTCGATCCGCCCGTCGGGCAGGGCCGGAATCGCGGGGGACAGGTACCGCCAGCGCCGCGGGCATTGCGGCGTCTCGACCTTGACGTACTGGCCCGGCAGATAGTTCAGCGGGTGGTCGAGTTGCAGCCGGACCACGGCCAGATCCCGCGACACCCGATGGTGCTCCAGCACCGTGCCCTGCCAGCGGCCCGGGCCGGGCTCGGCCTCGGCCGCCCCGCTCATGACCCCCGCGATGAAGTTGATGGCCTGGCGGGCCGCGTCGTCGACCTCATCGGTCCACCGGTCGGACAGGTCGCTGCTCAGCGTCGCGTACAGGGCATGCGCCAGGGTTTCGTAATGCTCCTGCGTCACACCGTATTTACGGTGGTCGCGACCCAGCTGGGCCAGGAAGGCCACCGGTTCCTCGGCGCGCTGGGCGATGAATTCGGTCAGCACGAAGTCCAGCACCTGACCGAACAGCGCGCGTTGGCCCGCCATGTCCGGCGGGAACAGGTCGCGCACCGGCGGGTCGATCGCGAACCAGCAGGTGTAGAAGCGCCCGATGAGTTCGTCGGCGTCGGGCCGGGTGACCGCGGTGTGCAACACCGTCAACGCAGCGCGATCTTCCAGGCCCACAATGCCCGATCCTATGCGTCGCTGCGCCGATCCCTCAGTGCGGCGATGGCGATGAGCGCCACACCGACCAGCACCCAGCAGCCCAGCACGATGATCGCGGTGGTGGCGCGCGGTTCCGGGAAGGCGTCGCCGAAGTAGGCCGTCGAGCGCAACAGCGTCGCATTGGCGCCCTGCGGCAGCAGCTGGCCGAAGGTGCCCCAGCCACCCGGCAGCAGTTCCGGGGCGCTGTTGATCCCCGAGAGCGGATTGCCGACCAGCACCGCCAGCACCGCGCCGACGCCCAGGCCGATGCGGCCGAACAGTGCGCCCAGGCCCAGCACCGCGAGGCCCATCGCGGCGATCCCGAGGCTCAGACCGGCGGTGACACCCCAGAAGTTGGTGTCGATGGCGTCGAACAGGTAGCGCATCAACGCGGCGATGGTGACCGCGGCCACCACGGCGAAGGCGACCATGGTGCCCAGCTGCAGCCACGGCCGGCCCGCGAAGGCGAACACCAGGGCGATGGCCGGCAGCAGGCCGGCCAGCGTGAGCGGCAACGCCGCGGCGGCCAGCCCCACGCCGCGCGGGTCCCCGGCGGGTAGCGGTGCGAGGTCCTCGGTGCGCACCGGCAGGCCGCTGCGTTCGCCGATTGAGGTGCCGATCTGGGTCAACACCCCGGCGATCATGGGGCTGGCACCCGAGGCCACCAGCACGGTGGGACCCTGCGGTCCCACGGCCAGTCCGCCGTAGGCCTCCCGGTTTTCGATGGCGGCGCGCAGCGCACCGGGGTCGGCGAAGCCCGTGACGGCGAAGCCACCGGGGGCGCGCTCGGCGAGCGCCAATTCGATCTGCGCGACCGCCGGCGGCGGTCCGGCCACCCCGATCGGGACGTCGTTCGGGGCGGACCGGGTGGCGGGCAGCGCGAACGCGACGAAGATCACCGCCAGCACGACTGTGAGCACGACGATGAGTCCGACGGCCTTGGCGGCCGCGGGCGGTTCGTGGGGTTGCGTGGTCATGGCGGACTCCCGGGACGGTATTCATCGGCTGTTGAAATCCTTTCAGCGAGCGTAACCCCGCCGCGGACTGTTTTCAACAGCCGGTGAAATGTTACCGTCGGCGGATGGGCTCACCTGCTGAAAAGCCACGGCGTGGCCGCCGGAAGGGCGCCTCGGTGTCGCGGGAGCAGGTGTTGCTCGCCGCGAAGAAGCGCTTCGCCGAGCAGGGTTACGCAAAGACGACGCTGCGTCAGGTGGCCGCCGACGTGCAGGTCGACGCCTCGATGGTGCTGTACCTGTTCGGGTCCAAGGACGAGCTCTTTCGCGAGTCGATGCGGCTGATCATCGACCCGCGGGTATTGGTCGCCACAATCGCCGAGTCCCCGCGCCAGGAACTCGGTGTCCGGGTGACCCGGACCTATCTAGACATCTGGGACCGCCCGGAGTCCGGCCCCAGCATGGCCACCATGCTGGCCTCGGCCACCTCCAATTCGGATGCGCGCGAGGCATTTCGAGAATTCATGCGGGACTATGTGCTGGCGGGCGTGGCCGGCGCGCTCGGCGGCGGTCCCGACACCCGGCTGCGGGCCATGCTGGCCGCGACCAACCTGGTGGGCACCGCGATGCTGCGGTATGTGATGGCGATCGGCCCGCTGGCCGAGGTGAGCACCGACGAGGTCGTTCGAATGGTCGCGCCGAGCGTGCAGCGCTACTTGACCGGGAGCCTCGACGAACTGGGTATCCCGCAGGGTTACCGGGCGTGACGCGCTAGCGGCGATCGCTGGGCCGGTTGCCCTCGAACTGGTTGTGCCCCAGCGTGTCCACGAAGACCGGACCGCGGCGCTCGAGCTCCCTCAGATAGTCCGCGGCCCAGGCGCCGAACGGCCGGTGCGCGAGGTACTCGTTGCGGAAGCGGTGGTCCTCGGACAGTTCGGTGGCGCAGAAGGATGGGATCTCCAAATCGACCACGGGACCGCCCCGTTCGACCTCGGCCACCACCAGCGGGGCGTTAGCGCCCAGGAAACGGTCGATGACCCAGCCGTCCTGCCCGAGCCAGACCGAATACCGGATCTTGGCCACCACATGGTCGGACCGGCGCACGATCTCGCCGGCGACCACCGGGTCGAGTTCGCGTTCGGCCTCGTACCGGGTGCCGCCGATCGCGGGGCCCTTGGTGGTGATGGTGCCGATCGAATCCGGGCCCAGGGCCGCCACGAGTTTGCCGGGGTTGGAGCCCAATTCGGCCGGGGCCGAGCCGTGCACGCGGACCCGCACCGCGTAACCGTCGGCGGCGAACAGGTACGCCTGCACGATCAGCGTGGGTGTCGGGTCCGACGCGGCCAGCACGGGTAGTTCGCGAACGAAGAACTTCCGTTCGAACTCGAAATCTCCGGAACCGGTATCGGACATGGCTAGACGTTAGCCCGCCGCGGGCCCGTTGGTGCGGCACCGCCGCGGCGGCGAGCCGTCACAGCCCGTGCATGCCCTTGTAGAGCACCATCAGCCCGATGACGATCAGGATCCCGGCGACCAGGGCGGAGTTGTGCTGCTCCATCCACGCCTTGAGCTTGGCCAGCGCCGGGTCCAGGCGCTGGCTCCAGATCGCGTAGCCCAGGATCGGCAGCGCGACGGTGGACGCCGAGGCCGCCACGAACACCGCGGCCGCGATCCAGCTGGCCGGACCCAGGGCCGCCGTCCCGATCGCCAACCCGGCTGCGGCGCAGATGAACAGGACTTTGGGATTCACCACGGTCAGCAGCGCGCCCAACGCCAGGGCCTTGACCGGTGTCGCAGCGGTGAGGTGGCGCTGGCCGGGCATCTGATGCGGCTTGCTGTGCCGGGTGAACCAGCGGAACAGTCCGAAGACGATCAGCGCCGCACCGACGGCCACCCGCGCCCAGGACGCCCAACCGGGCGGCTCCTCGCCCATGCCGCCGAGCATGCTGGAGACCCCGATGAACGCGGCGGTCAGCGCGCTCAGCCCGATCAGCCAGCCGGCCATGAATGCCAGCCCGGCCGGGCGCGGTCGCGGGCTGTGCAGCACCAGGACCGCCGGGATGATCGACAGCGGCGAAAGCGCAATCACCACCGCGAGCGGGATGAGGTCGAGCAGGGCGGAACCGAAGCCGGGGCGCACGGGAGAGAAGGTAGCGGTTATGGCCCCGGTTGTGCGGCACGACCCGAGTTTTGCGGCGGGTCGGGGATGAAATCGCGCCCGCCGCGAAAAAAGAGCTAAAGTTGAGCGGAACAGACTCAACCTTGACTACGTTGAGTAGGGCGAGAAGCATTTACCGGGCCACCTGACGGCCCTTCTAGGAGAAAGTGAAGGTGACGTGGACTCGTTCAACCCGACCACGAAGACCCAGGCGGCCCTCACCGCGGCCCTGCAGGCCGCCACCGCCGCGGGTAACCCGCAGATCACACCCGCGCATCTGGTGTTGGCGCTGCTGACGCAGAACGACGGCATCGCCGCGCCGCTGTTGGAGGCCGTCGGTGTCGAACCCGCGACCATCCGGGTCGAGGCGCAACGCCTGCTCGACCGGCTGCCGACCGTCAGCGGGGCGAACACGACACCGCAGCTGAATCCGGAGGCCATCGCGGCCATCTCGGTGGCCCAGCAGCTCGCCACCGAGATCGACGACGAATACGTCTCCACCGAGCATCTGCTGGTCGGCCTGGCCACCGGCACCGGCGACGTCGCCAAGATGCTCACCGGGCACGGCGCCTCGCCGGAAGCCCTGCGTGAGGCGTTCGTCAAGGTTCGCGGCAGCGCCCGGGTGACCAGCCCGGACCCCGAGGGCAGCTACCAGGCCTTGGAGAAGTACTCCACCGATCTGACCGCCCGCGCCCGCGAAGGCAAGCTGGACCCGGTCATCGGTCGAGACACCGAGATCCGTCGGGTCATCCAGGTGTTGAGCCGGCGCACCAAGAACAACCCGGTGCTCATCGGTGAACCCGGCGTCGGCAAGACCGCCATCGTCGAGGGGCTGGCGCAGCGCATCGTCGCCGGCGACGTGCCGGAAAGCCTGCGGGACAAGACGGTCGTCGGCCTGGACCTGGGCTCGATGGTGGCCGGCGCGAAGTACCGCGGCGAGTTCGAGGAGCGGCTCAAGGCCGTCCTGGACGACATCAAGAACTCGGCCGGACAGGTCATCACCTTCATCGACGAGCTGCACACCATCGTGGGTGCGGGCGCGACCGGCGAGGGCGCGATGGACGCCGGCAACATGATCAAGCCGATGCTCGCCCGCGGCGAGCTGCGCCTGGTCGGTGCGACCACGCTCGACGAGTACCGCAAGTACATCGAGAAGGACGCCGCGCTGGAACGCCGGTTCCAGCAGGTCTACGTCGGCGAGCCGACGGTCGAGGACACCGTGGGCATTCTGCGCGGCCTCAAGGACCGCTACGAGGTCCACCACGGCGTGCGCATCACCGACTCCGCGCTGGTGGCCGCGGCCACGCTCAGTGACCGCTACATCACCTCCCGGTTCCTGCCGGACAAGGCCATCGACCTGGTCGACGAGGCCGCCTCCCGGCTGCGCATGGAGATCGACTCGCGCCCCGTCGAGGTCGACGAGGTCGAGCGCGTGGTGCGGCGGCTGGAGATCGAGGAGATGGCGCTCGCCAAGGAAGAGGACGAGGCGTCCAAGGAGCGGCTGGACAAGCTGCGGTCCGAGCTGGCCGACAAGAAGGAACAGCTGGCCGAGCTGACCGCCCGCTGGCAGAACGAGAAGAACGCCATCGACATTGTGCGCGAGCTCAAGGAGAAGCTCGAGGAGCTGCGCCGGGAGTCCGAACGCGCCGAACGCGACGGCGATCTGGCCAAGGCCGCGGAGCTGCGCTACGGCCGCATCCCGGAGCTCGAGAAGCAGCTCGACGCGGCGCTGCCGGCCGCCGAGGCCCGCGAGGACGTGATGCTCAAGGAGGAGGTCGGTCCCGACGACGTGGCCGACGTGGTCGCGGCGTGGACCGGGATCCCGGCCGGCCGGATGATGGAGGGCGAGACCGCCAAGCTGCTCCGGATGGAGGACGAGCTGGGCAAGCGCGTCGTCGGGCAGAAGCGCCCGATCGCCGCCGTCTCCGACGCGGTGCGTCGCAGCCGGGCCGGCGTCGCCGACCCGAACCGGCCCACCGGCTCCTTCCTGTTCCTCGGCCCGACCGGGGTCGGCAAGACCGAGCTGGCCAAGGCGGTCGCGGAGTTCCTGTTCGACGACGAGCACGCCATGACCCGCATCGACATGAGCGAATACGGCGAGAAGCATTCGGTGGCGCGCCTGGTCGGGGCGCCGCCGGGCTACATCGGCTACGACCAGGGCGGTCAGCTCACCGAGGCCGTGCGGCGGCGCCCCTACACCGTGGTGCTGTTCGACGAGGTCGAGAAGGCGCACCCGGACGTGTTCGACGTGCTGCTGCAGGTGCTCGACGAGGGTCGGCTGACCGACGGTCAGGGCCGCACGGTCGACTTCCGCAACACCATCTTGATCCTGACGTCGAACCTGGGGTCCGGCGGCAACGAGGAGCAGGTGATGGCGGCCGTGCGCTCGGCGTTCAAGCCCGAGTTCATCAACCGGCTCGATGATGTGCTGATCTTCGACGGGCTCAACCCCGAGGAACTGGTCCACATCGTCGACATCCAGCTGGCCCAGCTGCAGAAGCGGCTGGCGCAGCGGCGACTGACGCTGGAGGTGTCGCTGCCGGCCAAGCAATGGCTGGCGCACCGCGGCTTCGACCCGATGTACGGCGCCCGGCCATTGCGCCGGCTCGTGCAGAAGGCGATCGGCGATCAGTTGGCCAAGATGCTGCTCGCGGGCGAGGTGCACGACGGCGATACGGTGCCGGTGAACGTCAGCCCGGACGGCGACAGCCTTATCCTGGGTTGAGGTCGCACCGGTCTGAACAGGGTGTAACTGGGTTGTGACCGGCAGCCGTTCTCGGATCCGGCCCGAAACAGATAGGCTAGGCGCAATGGTCCCGCTCTGGTTCACGCTGTCCGCGCTCTGTTTCACAGGCGCGGGGGTGCTGCTATATGTCGACATTGATCGGCGTCGGGGACTCGGTCGTCGTCGGAAGTCGTGGGCTCGGTCGCACGGATTCGACTACGAGCCCGAGTCGACCGAGATCCTCGAACGCTGGAAGCGTGGCGTCATGTCGAGCGTCGGCGAGGTCACGGCCCGCAATGTGGTGCTCGGACAGATCCGCGGTGAGGCGGTGTTCATCTTCGATCTCGACGATGCCGCCACCGTCATCGCGCTGCATCGCAAGGTCGGCACGAGCGTCGTGATGGACATGCGACTCAAGGGTCTCAACGAGCCCCGGGAAAGCGACATCTGGCTGCTGGGTGCCATCGGCCCGCGGATCGTGTACTCCACCAACCTCGATGCCGCGCGGCGGGCCTGCGACCGCCGGATGGTCACCTTCGCCCACACCGCGCCGGATTGCGCGGAGATCATGTGGAACGAGGAGAACTGGACGCTGGTCTCGATGCCGATCTCGAGCACCCGCGCGCAGTGGGACGAGGGACTGCGCACCGTCCGGCAGTTCAACGACCTGCTGCGGGTGCTGCCGCCGACCGCGCAGCGCGCGATCGCCGCGCCGCGCCGCAACGCGGCACCGGGACGGCCGCTGGCCACCGCGCCGGGCGCCCGGCCCGAGCCACCCGCCCGACCGGTCGACCCGGTCCGACGGCCGGCCCCGCCGCACAACGTCAGGCAAGCCCCCCACTACCAGCGTTAGCAGCCGCCGTGACGCTCACACCCGAATTGACGGCTACCGACCGCGCCGAATTGGCCGCCCTGGTTCGTGAACTCTCCGTGGTCCGCGGCCGGGTGGTGCTGTCCTCGGGGCAGGAATCGGACTACTACGTGGACCTGCGCCGCTCCACCCTGCAGCATCGGGCGGCCCGGCTGATCGGTTCGCTGATGCGGGAACTCACGGCGGACTGGGATTACGTCGCGGTCGGCGGGCTGACGTTGGGCGCCGATCCGGTGGCCACCGCGATCATGCACGCGCCGGGCCCTCCGGTGGACGCGTTCGTGGTACGCAAGTCGACCAAAACCCATGGCATGCAACGACTCATCGAGGGATTCGATGTCGCTGGACAGCGGGTGCTGGTGGTCGAGGACACCAGCACCACCGGTGCCTCGCCGCTGACCGCGGTCCGCGCGGTCCGAGAGAAGGGCGGCGAGGTGGTCGGCGTGGCCACCGTTGTCGACCGCGCTACCGGGGCCGCTGAGATCATCGAGGCCGAGGGGCTGCCCTACCGCAGCGTGCTCAGCCTGGATGATCTCGGGCTGGCCGATGGCTGACGGACACCGCCGCGGGAGGCGCTCGGCGCCCGAGCCACAGCATCAGCCCGAGTATTCGGATGACTCCGACGGTTTCGCCTGGGATGACGCCGTCGACGTGGTCTGCGTCGGCCTGAGCCCGGTCGCCGCGGCCGCCGCGGTGGCCGCCGCGAACCTCGGCTGGCACGTGTGCCGGGTGCGCCCGGCGCGGGAACTCGTCGGGGACAGCGCCGAGTATCTGCGTCAGGTCACCGATGACGTGGTCCCGGTCGAACCCGACGACCGGACCCATTCGGTGCCGCTGCGCCGCATCACCGGTCCGGCCCCAAGCGACCGCGAATTTCCCATCGGGACAGTCACTTTCGTCGGGTCGGCACTGCGCAGCTGGGCCGCGCAGTGCATCGACGCGGTCGGTGGCGTGCTGTCCACGGAGGTCGCGGACCCGCGGCTGATGACCCGCTACCACGGCGTCGGTGCGGACATCGAGGCGTTCCCGGTGGGTGCCGTGGACTTCGGGGCCGAGCCGGTCTCGGTCGGGGACTGGCTCGCCGACGAGATGGCTCGCCACGACATTGCGTCGAACCCGGCCGATGTGCTGGTCGAGCTGGTATTCGACGACGGTCGGGTGGTCGGGGTGGTGCTGGCGACCGAGGTGGGCACCGAGTTGGTGCGCGCGCGCCGCGGGGTGGTGATGGCGCTGCGCGAGGACGTGACCGAGCTGTCGTGGCCGTCCGAGACCACCGGCGCACGCGCGGAGCTGGCCTTCGTGACCCGGCCCGCGAGCCGATTCGGACGGCTGGAGTTGCTGTCCGCGGCGCCGGAGTCGCTACCGCGGTAGCGGCTCGGCAGCGGGGAAGGGCAGTTGGATACGTCCCTGCGCCAGTAGGGCTTCCATGGCCGGGCCTTCCAACGGCTTCGAGAGCAGATAGCCCTGTGCCCGGTAGCAGCGCTGCTCCAACAGGGTTTGTGCGCCCGCGACGGTCTCGACGCCCTCGGCCACCAGGTCGAGTCCGAAGGCCTCCGCGAGCGCGATGATGGCCCGCACGATCGCCAGATCCCCGGCGCTGTTGCCGAGGTCGCGAACGAAGCTGCGGTCGATCTTGAGGGTGTCGACGGGCAGCGACTTCAAATGGGACAGCACGCTGTAGCCGGTGCCGAAGTCGTCGATGGCGATCTGCACCCCGACCTCCTTGAGGGCCGCGAGGGTGATCCGGGTGGCCTCGATGTCCTGCACCACCAGACTTTCGGTGAGCTCGAGGCAGACCGCGTTGCCGGGCAACCCGAACTCGCTCAGGATGCCCTCCACGGTTTCGGCGAACCCGGCGGCCACCAGTTGCACGGGGGAGACGTTGATCCGGAGCACGGCGTCGAGTCCCACGCCGCCGGCGCGCCACCGGCGAAACTCCGCGCACGCGGTGCGGAGCACCCAGCGGCCCAATTCGCCTGCCAGGTTGATGGATTCGGCCACCCCGATGAAGGAGTCGGGAAACAGTAGTCCGCGGGTCGGGTGCTGCCAGCGCACCAGGGCCTCGGCCGCCAACACCTCGCCGGTGCGCATGTCTATCTCGGGGAGATAGTGCAGTACCAGGGCATCGCCCTCGATGACGCCCTGCAGGTGCAATTCGACGTCGTTGCGCAGCGCCGTGCGCAACTCCATGTCCTCGGTGAAGACGCTGACCGCGTTGCCGCCGGAATCCTTGGCTTCCAGCACAGCTTGGTCGGCGCGGCGCAACAGGTCCGAGGCCGAATGCTGGCCCGGATTTCCCATGGCCACACCGATACTGACGGTGCGGGACAACAGTTCGCCGTCGACCGCGACCCGCTCGCTCAACGCGGTGTGCAGCCGGTGGGCCAGCTCCTGGGCGGCCGCGGGGGACATGGTCGCCACCGGCACCACCACGAACTCGTCGCCGCCGAGCCGGGCGATCAGGCAGTCCGACCCGGTCTCCTGGCGCAGCCGTTGGGCCGAGACCTGGATGAACTTGTCGCCCGCGGTGTGGCCCAGGTAATCATTGACGGATTTGAGCCGGTCGAGGTCGAGGAACAACAACGGCACGGGCTCGGTCTGGCCGGGTTGCAGCCGGTCCTCGAGATGAGCGATCAGATTGCGGCGGTTGTAGACCCCGGTCAGGTCGTCGTGTTCGGCCAGGTACCGCAGCTGCTGCTCGGCCTTGATCCGGGCCTGCACCTGCGCCAACAGGGACGCGATGGCCTCCAGCGCGTTGAGTTCCTCCTGGGACCAGCGCCGGTCACCGAACTTGACGAAGCCGAGCACCCCGGTGGTCAGATCACCCGACACCAGCGGTGCCGCGGCCATCGAGCTGTGCGGCACGCCCCCGCCGCCCTCGATGGTCTGCTGGTATTCGTCGGTGTTCGGTTCGGGGCGGAACACCTGCGGTTTCTTGCCGTGCTCGGAGATCGCGAACACCGGGTCGGCATCGGCGAAGTAGATGACGGCAAGCGGATCCGGATCGGGCACATAGGGTCTCGGTGGCCACTCGGCGACGAGGATGGACGCCTTGATGTCGTGATCGTTGCGCCGCAGAAAGCTCACGTCGACGCCGAAGTAGGCCACCAGGTCGGCCAGGATGCGTTCGATCACCGGGATGACGTTGGCCGAATCGGCCGCCATCAGCTGGGTGGCCACCGACGTCACGACCAATTCGAGACTGCGCGGCATCCTCACCTCTCCGGTCGATGGGACAGCGTCAGGGCCCGGCGCCGGCTGCGCCCCGCGGTGGGCGGCGCCGCGGCGAATCTGAGCAGCAGGATCAGGCCCGCATCGGCGGGAACCCCGACCAGCCGGCGGAACCGGCCGGACAGTTCGTGCAGGTGCGGCGCGAAGTCGGCCGAAACCTCCTGCAGTTCGTCCTCGTCATGGGCGTGCAGGAAGACCGGCGAGATCGGTTGCACCGCAAGCCCCCGGGCCGCCGCGGCAATCCACACCGCCTCGGCCGCGGCACCGCCGCGCGCGTAGTCGCCCAACGTGCGCCCGTCGACCCACACCACGCCGAGTCCGGAGCTGACCCGGATCCGCTCGCCGACCTCGTCGCCGAGCGCGGATCCGGCCTCCCAGTCGGCCAGGTGGGCCATCACGTCGGGCCGGCGCAGCACCTCCAGGACCGCCAGGTCGCTGTCGTCGAGACCGAGCAGTCCCACCTCGATGCCCGAGTCCGGTTCGGGGTCTGCGGGCCAACGCAATTCGCTGATCATCTCGTGGTGCAGCCGCGGCGTCAGGTACCGGATCCGGTCGG
This sequence comes from Mycolicibacterium sp. MU0053, assembly GCF_963378095.1. Taxonomy (NCBI): domain Bacteria; kingdom Bacillati; phylum Actinomycetota; class Actinomycetes; order Mycobacteriales; family Mycobacteriaceae; genus Mycobacterium; species Mycobacterium burgundiense. The sequence continues at coordinate 4,375,196 of NZ_OY726397.1, read as the reverse complement.
TGGCCGCGAGGATGTCGATCAGTGCCTCGGTGTCGGCCCCGGCGGCGATCATCTGCAGCCGGGCCCCCTCGGCCAGGGCCGCGGACTGCAAGTCATCGAGGGCGTCGCGGTCCAATGCGCCGCCCGCGCCGCGGTTGCGGTTGGTCTCCCGGTGCCACATCGCCTCGTACTGGTCGGCCAGCGCGGCGTCCTCGCCGGGTTCGAGCCGCAGCGTCGCGGTCAGCGGGTCCTGCTGCCAGCTGAGCGGGCCCAGCATTCGGTGGGCCGCCGCGGCGACGCGCGCGTTGAACACCGCGGCGCCCACGGCCACCGCGCTGCCGCGGTGGCCGACGTCGATGGTCGCCCGATAGTCGGGATTCAGCCGCACCGACACCGAATCCGGTTGCGTCACAATCCGCCACGGCTGCGCATTGCCGCCCGAGGGGGCGCGGTTGGCCGCCGCGGCGATCCGCGCCACCACGTCGGCGGGCACCTCCGGAGGCTCGGGTGCCGGCGTGCCGGTGGGGTCGGGGACCGGCGGGGGCTCGGCGAGTCCGTCCAGTGCGGCGCTGACGTCGACGCGGGTGCGCCCGGACGGCAACGGCTCGCCGAGGCCGAGGCGGCGCACCGCCTCGGCGACCGTCGTCGCCCCGAGCACCACGTCGGCGGCCAGCTGCGGCCAGGTGGTCAGGGTCCTGCCGACCTCGACCATCGACGCGGCCGCGCGCGCCGAGGCCCGCGGCACGTCGAGATGCCCCAGCATGTGCGGGATCTTGTCGCGCGCCGACATCCCGGCGAGCGTCTCGGCGTCGACCGCCCCCAACAGGCCGTGCAGGATGGGCCGTTCGGGTTCGAGGTCGAAGCGTTCCACGTCGATCAGGCCGCGGTCGCTGGTGGCCATCAGCACCGGCACCCGGTGCCGTCGGGCGACCTCCCGGACCACGGCCTTGATGTCGAGCGAATCGCATTCCTCGATCACCACGTCGAGTCCGTCGACGAACCCGTCCACGGTGTCCCGGGTGACCCCGGCTGGCAACACCGTGACTGGGAGGTAGGGATCCAGTTCGGCGATCCGCCGCGCGGTCACCACCGCCTTGTTGACGCCGAGATCGAGCACCGTGGCCGGGACCCGGTTGAGGTTGGACACCTCCAGCAGGTCGAAGTCGGCCAGCCGCAGCTGCCCGCAGAGTCCCTGCGCGGCAAGGGTGTGTGCAATGACATGACCGACGCTGAGGCCGGCCACCCCGATCGACAGCCGGCCGAGCCGCTGCTGCTCGGCGGCCGTGATCAGGTTCCGGTTGCGGTCCAGGCGCAGCGTCCGGAACGCCCGGGGCCCCAGCAGGCCCACGACCGTCCGACGCCACGGGTAGTGCACCCAGCGGTGCCGCTCGCCGAGCACGTCGTCCCCGGGTGGCGGGCGCAGCTCATGCAGCCCCGCCAGTTGCGCCGACCGATGGTCGAGGAACTCCACGGCGGGGTCGCCGCGGAGCCGGGCCAACGCATCCCGGTCCTCGGCGACGTCCTCGTCGAGGATGACCGGCCGCCATCGGGTGGGGTCGGAACTACTCATCGGCGCCTGCGCAGCCGGGCCGGGATGGGGCCGTCGGCGACCAGCGTGAAATGGACGGCGAGCGGAAAGGTGTCCTCGAGCGAATCGATTTCGACCTCCCGGATCAACATCGCCAATGCCAGCGTCGCCTCCATCATCGCGAAGTGGTCGCCGATGCAGGACCGCGGCCCCCCACCGAACGGCAGATACTGCCAACGGTCGCGCCCGGCGGCCCGGCCCGGCGCGAACCGGTCCGGGTCGAAGACCAGCGCGTTGTCCCACAACGCCGGATCCCGTTGCACGGCCATCCGGCCGAACGCCAGGGTGGTGCCGGCCGGCACCCGGTACCCGCCGACGTTCAGGTCGCGGGTTGCCGTGCGGGTGCCGGTGGGCGCCGGTGGGCACAGCCGAAGCGCCTCCTTGACCACCTGGCTGGTGTACTCCAGACCCGGCAGGTCGGCGCCGGTGAGCATCCGATCGCCGAGCCGGTGCACCTCATCGGCCATCCGCTGCTGGATGTGCGGATTACGCCCGAGCTGCCAGAGCGCATAGGTGAGGGTGGTGGCGACGGTGTCATGGCCGGCGAACAGGAAGATGATCAGCTCGTCGCAGATCTCCCGGTCGGTCAACCCGCGGCCGGTGACCGGGTCGGTGGCCGCCATCAACGCCTGCACCAGCGGCGCCTCCCGCTCCGGCTGGGCCCGGCACTGCTGCAGGATGTCGTTGGCCAGGCCGTGCAACTCGGCACTGGCGCGGTGTGCCCGACGTCGCGCCGACGTCGGTAGCCACCCGGGCGCCCGGACCGGCCGCAGGGCGCGGCGCACCGCGTAGGTCAGCGTCGTCTGCAGATGCTCCTCGATGGCCTCGGTCCGGTCGGCCAGGTCGATGCCGAAGACCGACCGGCCCAGCGCCCGCATCGTCAGCTTCCGGGATTCGGCGCCCAGGTCGATCTCGGCGCCGTGCTGCCAGTCGCGGACGACGGAGTCCGCGGCCGCGGTCGCGTGCGTGCCGAGCTGTGCGATGCGCTGCTTGGTGAACACCGGCTGGATCGTGCGGCGCCGCGGCAGCCACCGGTCGTGCGGCAGATTCACCAGATTCTCCCCGAGGATCGCGCGCAGTTCGGCGAACACCGGTGACATCTTGTCGACGGTGCCGTCGCGCACACCGAGCACATCCCGGATCGCCTGCGGCGAGGTGGCCAGCACGATGGGCGACATCAACCACCGGGGCGCCAACACGATCCGGGTCACCGGACCGCCCGCGTCCCGCAGGATCTCGGTGCCGGTGTGATAGGACTTCACCGCGGCCAGGCGCTGCCGGTAGGGCAGCGGATTGCGCGGCGCCGCCGGCAAATCCGCGATCGCGGGGGTCCGCTCGGGCGCCGGGACGGTGCGCGGCGCCAGCAGGGGTTCGAGTACCGCGGTCATGCCGACGCCCCCTGGCTCAGGGTTTCCCGACGCAGCATGGCGGTCTCGCGCAGGATCTTGGCGACCTGCTCGGGCTTGGCGTGGTTGGCGAAGGTGCTGCGGTCCCACCACATCATCGTGGTCTCGTACCGGTCGTCGGGATACGGCGTCGGTGGGATGTGGGCGGCGACCACGCCGCCCGAGGATCGCCACCGGTCCAGGACGTAGGCCGCGGCGGTGGCCATGCAGAACTGGATATCCATCACGGCCATCGCATGGAAGCCGGACCGGGCGATGGCGCGGGTCAATGCGCGGGCATGGCCCGGCTCATCGGTGACCCACGCGGACTTCATCTCGAGGATGCCGAACGGGGCGCGGTCGTCGATCATCTTGCGCACCGCCGGCAGCCCCGGCTGGCCGGCCCACTCCACCACGGCGTGGGAATCATCGGCATCGATCAGCGGACCCTTGGCGCGGACACCGGCCACGATGCGCTTGTTGCTGTCAATAGCTACGAAGAACAGCGCGGTGTCGCTACCGTCTTGGATTTCCTCGATGTCAAGCGCGCATTCGACACCGTGTTTACGGTAGCTGTAATCGGCTCCGGCGAGGTATTCCTGCCACAGCGCCGGTTCGTCCCCCGGCCGGGCAAGCACCAAAGTGCACTCCGTGTCGGGGTCCCACCAGTGGGCGCTGGATTCGAGGCGCACCGATGGGGCGTGCAATTCGGTAAGCTGATGATTCACGGCTTTCCTATCTGTCGGTCAGTCCGGCACCGATGTTGCGCGGAGCTGAGTTCTTCTTTGCGAGTACCCCGACCCGTTTTATTGCTACCCATAATTATCTCGCGAACCGCCGTCGAGGCTGGGTCATTCTTGCTGATCAGACCCACCGTGGGGCGAAAGTGCAGATGACGTCCTCATGAATACGGGCAATTGATTAGCGGAGGTATCGATTTCGCGGCGAAAACTTTCCGAAATGGGTGTCCGCGGTCCAATTTCCAACCAGCCATTGTGGATTTGCCCAAATTGCACGAGCGCGTACAACTTGCGCCCCGGGGCTGTCGCGGTGGGCCGCCGGCCGCCGAGACGCGGTGGCGCGAGTTTTCTCGGCGGCGCCCGAGCGGCAGGCGTTCGGCGCCATCCCGCGCTGTGCGCTGGATCGCCGCGAGGGGTCGGATCGCGGCGAAATTTGGGCTCGGTGAAAATTTGCGATCGATGCATCCGCAACGCCGGTAAAATTTGCTGGAAGGTGCGGTGCCGGGGCGCGGAAGTCGGTGTGACTGGGGGCGCGGGCCGGCCGCGGTCTACAGTGCAACCCAAGTACGCCTCGGTCAGTTTCGAGGCACTGACCGACGTGCTGGAGCTACCGTGGACACCCTACGAGCCATCCTGGTGGCTGCAGCGCTACTGCTGACCTCCTGCGGCCACGACCCCGGCACCGCGGCCACCTACGGTGCGAGCACCGCGGACATCGGGGCGGCGCAGCAGGTGCTGGGCTGGAACATCTCGGTGGCCAACCTGCGATTCGCGGCCGATCACGTGCTCGTCGACATCGATGCCGCGGTCGCCGACGCCGATCCCGAGGCCGACCATGCCAAGCCCGAGGACCTCCGGTTCGGCCTCTACGGCGGGCTCATCCACCCGATCGAGGCGACCGGCCTCGGCAGCTGTCAGCGCGTCGTCGGCTCCGACATCAGACCACTGGCGACCGCGGCGCCCGACCGACTGTCCGGCACCGTATGTCTCGGCCCCATTCGCGATCAGTCCCAGGTCCGGGGGGTCTATGCATATTCACCCCGGGAGCGTATCCCCGGCACCGTCGTCGCCTACCCAGCGGCGTATCCGGTGGGATTGCCGCCGACCAACGCCGCCGACTCGGGTCTGGAGTTGTCCGCGACCAGCGTCGAGGCGTGGCGCGCCGACGGCACTGCGCTGACGCCCGCGGCGCTCGGTGACGCGGACGCGTTCACCGGCGGCGGGTACATGCTGCTCGGGCTGCGGATCCAGGCCCTGGGTGCGCGTTATCGCGACGACTCGGCCGCGCGCGGCGGCCCGATGATGGTGCTGGTGGCCCCGACGCTGCCGCCGCCCGGGCTGAGCCCGGCCTGCTCGGTCTACGGGTCCTCGGTGCTGGTGCTGCCCGATGCGTCCTACGACTCGGTGCAACTCGAGGCGTCGCTGTGCACCCAGGGGGAGATCAACGAGGCGCTGCTCTACGCCACCGTGTCGGTGGTAGGCACCCGGGCCGCGGTGTGGCTCGCCAACAACGACCGCGACGACCGCGGCGGTGGGCGATGAACCCCGCGGGTTCCGCCCAGGGACCGGGCCCCACCGAATGGGGTCCGGTGACCAATGGCGTCGGGCCGTGGGTCGGCGAGCCACCGGACGATCCACGCTACGACCCGGAGCTACTGCGCGACGGCGACACCCGCAATGTCGTGGACCAGTACCGCTATTGGACCCGCGAGGCGATCATCGCCGACATCGACGAGCGTCGCCATCGGTTGCACGTCGCGATCGAGAACTTCGGCAACGACGCCAACATCGGCGGGGTGGTCCGCACCGCGAATGCCTTCGCCGTGGACACCGTGCACATTGTCGGGCGGCGACGCTGGAATCGGCGCGGTGCCATGGTGACCGACCGTTATCAGCGGCTGCAGCACCACGACAGCGCCGCCGAACTGCTCGACTTCGCCGCCGGCGCCGGTTTGACGGTGGTGGCCGTCGACAACGTGCCCGGCTCGGTCCGGCTCGAACACACCGAGCTGCCCCGCGACTGCCTGTTGGTGTTCGGTCAGGAGGGCCCGGGCATCACGGCCGAGACCGCCGCGGGCGCGGCGGTCGTGGTCTCGATCGCGCAGTTCGGTTCGACGCGCAGCATCAATGCGTCGGTCGCGGCCGGCATCGCGATGCACAAATGGATCAGCCAGTGGGGTGACCTCGGCCGCGCCTGGTAGGGCAGGATGCCTTTATGGATCAGGTATGGGCCAACCGTGCAGCCTCGGCGGAGGCCGCGATCGCCAACCGGCACCTCAAGAAGCTCTGGGGTCTGCCCGGCACTCAACTCGGTGTCGTGGCCTGGCCGCCGACGGGCACCGACAAACGGTTCAAGACCTGGCACTACTGGTGGCAGGCGCACCTGCTGGACTGCCTGGTGGACGCCGAGATCCGCGACCCGAAGCCCGAGCGGGTGGAGATGATCAATCGCCAGATCCGCGGCCAGTGGATTCGAAACACCGGTTGGGTCAACAACTACTACGACGACATGGCCTGGCTCGCGCTGTCGCTCGAACGCGCGGGCCGGTTGGCGGGCGTGGTCAAACCGGGACCGCTGACCAAGCTGACGAACCAACTGGTACACGCCTGGGTGCCCGAGGACGGCGGCGGCATCCCGTGGCGCAAGCAGGATCAGTTCTTCAACGCGCCGGCCAACGGCCCGGCCGGAATCTTCTTGGCGCGCTACGGCGATCGGCTGCGCCGCGCGCAGCAGATGGCCGACTGGATCGAGGAGACGCTGCTGGATCCGGAAACCCTGCTGATTTTCGACGGCATCAAATCCGGGTCGCTGGTGCGCGCGCAGTACACCTACTGCCAGGGCGTGGTCGTGGGGCTGGAAGCCGAACTCGCGGTGCGCACCGGGGAACCGCGGCACCTGCAGCGGGCCTGCCGGCTGATCGCCGCGATCGACGAACACATGGCCCCGGCCGGGGTGCTCAAGGGCGCCGGCGGCGGGGACGGCGGGCTGTTCTCCGGGATCACCGTCCGCTATCTCGCGCAGGCGGCCACGACGTTGCCCGGCGCGGACGCGCAGACCGCGGCGGCCCGCGACACCGCGCGCAAGATCGTGCTGGCCTCGGCACGCTCGGCGTGGGACCACCGTCAGACCGTGGCCGGGCTGCCCTTGTTCGGCCCGTTCTGGGACCGCTCCGCGGTCATCCCGGCGGCCGAGGTCGCCGAGGGGGAGGAGGCGCAGTTCGTGGCGGGTGCGGTCAACGCCTCCGCCGCGCCCGAACGGGACCTGTCGGTGCAGCTGTCGGGCTGGATGCTGATGGAGGCCGCCCACACCCTGGGCGACGACGCGGATTAATCGAGTGCGATGGTCAATTCGGCCGCGGTGGCCGCGACCACATCCTCGACCGTCACACCGGGGGCGAGTTCCCGCAGTTTCAGGGTGCCGTCGCCGACGACGTCGATGACGCTCAGGTTGGTGATGATCCGGTTGACGACGCCCTGACCGGTCAACGGCAGGCTGCACACGTCGACGATCTTGGAGTTGCCGGCCTTGTCGGTGTGCTCCATCAGCACGATCACCCGCCGGGCGCCGTGCACCAGATCCATTGCGCCACCCATGCCCTTGACCATCTTGCCGGGCACCATCCAGTTGGCCAGGTCGCCGGTCTTGGAGACCTCCATGCCGCCGAGCACGGCCGCGTCGATGTGACCGCCCCGGATCATGCCGAACGACAGCGACGAATCGAAGTATGCCGCACCGCGATTGACGGTGACGGTCTCCTTGCCCGCGTTGATGAGATCGGCGTCGACGGCGTCGTCGGTGGGGTAGGGGCCGGTGCCCAGGATCCCGTTCTCCGAGTGCAGGATCACGTGCACGTCGCCGGAGAGGTAGCCGGGAATCAGGGTGGGCAGCCCGATTCCGAGGTTGACGTACTCGCCGTCGACCATCTCCTTGGCGGCGCGGGCGGCCATCTCGTTGCGGGACCAGCCGGTCACGGTGCTGGCATCGGTCATTTGGCGGTTGCTTTCTGTGCGTCGCTCACGGTACGTTTCTCGATCTTTTTGTCCTGCGGCCCGGTGTGGACGATGCGCTGCACGAACACGCCGGCCAAATGCACTGCGCCGGGGTCGATCTCGCCGGGTTCGACCAGTTCCTCGACCTGGACGATGGTGATCTTGCCGGCCATCGCCGCCAGCGGGTTGAAGTTCATCGCGGTCTTGTTGAACACCAGGTTGCCCAGCGTGTCCGCGCGCTGGGCGTGCACCAGGGCGAAGTCGGCGTTGATCGACTCCTCCAGCACGTAGCGCTTGCCGTTGAACTCCCGGACCTCCTTGGGCGGCGAGGCCACCGCGACCGAACCGTCGGCGGCGTAGCGCCACGGCAGGCCGCCGTCGGACACCGGGCTGCCGACGCCGGCCGGGGTGTAGAACGCGGGGATGCCGGCGCCGCCGGCGCGCAACCGCTCGGCCAGGGTGCCCTGCGGGGTCAACTCGACCTCGAGTTCGCCGGCCAGATACTGCCGGGCGAATTCCTTGTTCTCCCCCACATACGAGGCGGTGACGCGGCGGACCTTGCCCAACTCCAACAGCACCCCCAGCCCGAGGCCGTCGACGCCGCAGTTGTTGGAGAACACCTCCAGGTCGGTGGCGGGGGAGTCGGCGATGGCCTGGATGAGCACATCCGGAATGCCGCACAGCCCGAAGCCGCCCACCGCCAGGGAGGCGCCGGCGGTGATGTCGGCGACCGCATCGGCCGCCGACGCATACACCTTCGAAGTCATGGTGGGTCTCTCCTCAAACCGTGTTGTCGTCGCGATGTCCACTCTGCAAACACCCGTGCTGTCGCCTCAAGTGAACAGGCCCACCGCCATCGGGATCAAGCTTCCCTCGCGAAAGGCCGCCAACTGTTCACGTGGTGATCGAGTGGATCGGTGGCGTTCACCAGATGAACGCTAAACTGGCCGCCGTGGCTCCGCGGGTTCAGTCTTCGCACGTGGTGGCGCGCGTGGGCGCCCTGTTGCGGGCCGTGGGGACCGAGGAACCGGCCGGCGCGTCGACCACCGAACTGGCCAAGACCGCGGGGCTGGCGCGCCCGACCGCGCACCGCTTGCTCACCTCGCTGGCCGCGGAGGGGCTGATCGACCGGGACGTGGTGACCGGCCGATGGACGTTGGGCCCGGAGTTGTACCTGCTCGGCGCCGGCGCCGCCAACCGGTACGACATCGTCGAGCAGGCCCGCGACTTGGTCATCGGGCTGGCCCGTGCGACCGGCGAGAGCGCCTTTCTGTCGGCGCGTCGCGGTGACGAAACAGTCTGTGTGCTCAGCGAAGAGGGCAGCTTCCCGGTCCGCTCCCACGTCCTGCACGTCGGAATCCGGTTCCCGCTGGGCGTCGCCTCGGCGGGGCTGGCGATCCTGAGCCATCTGTCCGACCGCGAGATCGACGAGTACTTCGCGCGCGTTCGGCTCGAGCCGACGTTTGGCGCGGACCATTGCGAGCCTGCGGTCCGGGCCCGGCTGGCCGCCACCCGGACCACCGGCTACGCCGTGAACCCCGCCCTGATCGTCGAGGGCAGCTGGGGGATCGGCGCGGCGGTGTTCGACCGCAGCGCCAGACCCGCGTGGGCGTTGAGTCTCACCGGCGTCGAGACCCGTTTCAAGCCGGACCGTCGTCACGAACTGGGGACGCTGCTGCTCGAACAGGCCCACGTGCTCTCGGGCCGACTCAAGGCGGGCAACGCCTGATTCGAGTATTCTCACCGACCATGACCGGGATCCGGTTGCGGCCCGGCAAATTCGGGCGCGATCCCACCTCGCCGCGCAGCGGCGAGAACAGTGCGGCGGCGTTGCTGTTGTTGTTCACGGTGATTGCGATCGTCTGGGCCAATTCGCCGTGGGCCGAGAGCTATTGGGCGTTCTGGAACACCGACCTCGGCATCAGCTTCGGCCAGCGCCACGCCGAGCTGACCGTCAAGCACCTGGTCAACGACGGCCTGATGGCCTTCTTTTTCTTCATCGTGGGTCTGGAGGTCGCCAGCCAATTCCGGATCGGCGAGCTCACCGACCGCGCACGGGCCGTGGTGCCGGTCCTGGCCGCCATGGCCGGGCTGATCCTGCCCGCCATCATCTTCCTGCTGCTGAATCCGAGCGGGCCCGACGCCCGCGCGTGGGGCGTGGTGATCTCCACCGACACCGCGTTTCTGGTCGGCGCGCTGGCCGTCATCGGCCCGAGGTTTCCGGGCCGGCTACGCGCGTTTCTGCTGACCCTGGCCGTCGTCGACGACATCGGTGCGCTCGTGGTGATCGCGGTGTTCTACTCCGACGACCTGAACATCCTGGCGCTGGTGGTCGCGATGGTGCTGCTGGTGGCGATCGCGCTGGTGCGGCTGCTGCCGGCCGGACGGGGCCCGGCGTATGCGGTGCTGGCCTTGGCGCTGTGGGTCGCGCTGCTGGCCGGGGGCGTGCACCCCACGCTGGCGGGGGTGGGTGTGGCCCTGCTGATTCCGGTGTTCCTGCCGCAACGGCAGACAGTGGAGTCCGCGGTCGAGGTGATCCGGGCGTTTCGGCAGTCGCCGAACTCCGAGTACGCCCGCGCGGCGACCCGCAGTCTGCGGGACTCGATCTCGATCAACGAACGGCTGCAGACCGCGTTCGGCCCGTATGTGTCGTTCGTGGTGCTGCCGCTGTTCGCGTTGGCCAACGCCGGGGTCCGGCTGGACCACGCCACGCTGTCGGCCGCCGCCGCCTCGTCGCTGACCTGGGGCATCATCGCGGGTCTGGTGGTCGGAAAACTCGTCGGCATCACCGGCGCCACCGCGTTGGTGCGCACGCTGGGGATCGGCGAGCTGGGGCCGGGGCTGACGCTGCGGCGGATCGCCGGCGGCGCGGCGCTCTCGGGCATCGGTTTCACCATCTCGCTGTTCATCATCGACCTGGCGATCGACGATCCGGCCAAGCAGGATCAGGCCCGCGTCGGTGTGCTGGTTGCCTCGGTGCTGGCATTCCTGTTGGGATGGGCCATCTTTCGGGTCACCGACCGGCTCAACCCGCCGGCGCCGTTGGGTGCCACGCTGGTCCGTCCCGTCGACCCGACGCGGGACCACATCGTCGGCAACCCGGACGCACCGCTGACGCTGGTGGAGTACGGCGACTTCGAATGCCCGTTCTGCAGCCGTGCCACCGGTTCGATCGACGAGGTGCGGGCGCACTTCGGTGACCGACTGCGGTACGTGTGGCGGCACCTGCCGCTGGAGAAGGAGCATCCCCGGGCCCGGGACGCCGCGCTGACCAGCGAGGCCGCGGCACTGCAGGGCAAGTTCTTCGACATCGCACCGGTGCTGTTCCGGTTCCAGGACCACCTGGAATGGGAGCACCTGTACCGCTACGCCGACAGCGTGGGATGCGATATCCACCGCTTCGACGAGGATCTGCGCTCGCCGACGGTGCGACACCGGGTCGAGGACGACGTCGAGGACGCCGAGGTGATGGACCTTACGGCGATCCCAACCTTCTTCGTCAACGGCAAGCGGCACCGGGGGCCGTGGGACGCCGCGAGCCTGATCCGCGCGCTGCAGGATTCCGAGGAGTCAACGCGGCCCTAACTCCACAGTGTCACATGCACTTTGGGCCGAAACCGGCGCACGCCGACACCGGTGCCGCGGATCATCGCCTGGGTGCAGCGCGGGGTGGTGATGAACCGCATGAGTTCGGACACCGCGGGCTGCCGGGCCGCCGGCGGCAGCGTGGTCGCCGACCACTGCCCCGAATGCCGCAGCCCCGGTCCGTCGATGTGCACCAGGTCCCCGGCGGTCAGATCCTTGGCCACGGCAAAGCCGATCGTCAGGGTCACGCCGCCGACTCGGCGCACCTCGTCGAGCGCGGCGGCATCGCTCTGGAAGATCCGCTGCTGAGTCTCCGGGATCGCCAAACCTCGCAGTATCCCCGCGATTTTGCCGTCGGGGCTGCCCGCCGCCGGGCCCAGCATCCAGTGCTGTTCCCGCAGCAGCGCGGGGGTGGGTGCGCCGGCGCTCAGCGGGGAACCGGGCGCGGCGACCGCGATCAGCTGGTATTTCAGGAACGGCCGGACCGCGACGGCGTCGTCGGGCGGGCCGTCGGCGGGGCCCAGCGCCACATCCACGGCCCGCGACTCGACCAGGTAGCGCAGGCGCGCGGCGGGATGGACGCTGAGTTCGACCGACAGATCGGCCGCGCGCGACGAGAACAACTCGATCAGGCCCGGCGCGGCATGTTCGGCGAATGCCGCCGAGGCCGCGATCCGCAGCAGCCGCCGGCCGTGCGCCGCCTCGGTCACCTCGATCGCGGTCTGCTGCTGCAGGCCCAGGATTTCCACGGCCCGGCTCGCCAGGCGCAGGCCGCCGGGGGTGAACGCGAGCCCCGATGCGGTCCGGACGAACAACTTGTCGTCGAGTTCCTTGCGCAACTGCGCCACATGCATCGAGACGCCGGCGTCGGACACCCCGAGTTCCTCGGCGGCGGCGCGCACCGAACCGAGGCGTACGACCGCTGAGAAAGCCCGCAGCTGCGCCGGTGTCACGAGTGTGAGAGTAGACGTGTCCTACATTGGGGGCGTGCGAGATGTGCTGAGCGACCTCTTAGCCCGCTGGCGGTCCGGCGAGACCGCCGGGCTGGGGACCGTGGTGCGCACCTTCCGCTCGGCACCGCGGCCCGCCGGAGCGGCGATGGTCGTGGCCGCCGACGGGACGGTCAGCGGATCGGTGTCGGGCGGCTGCGTCGAGGGCGCGGTCTACGAGCTGGCGACCGAGGTGATCGGTACGGGGGTACCGGTTCTGCAGCGCTACGGGGTCAGCGACGACGACGCCTTCGAGGTGGGCCTGACCTGTGGCGGCACCCTGGACATCTTCGTCGAGCCGGTGTCGCAGCGCACGTTTGACGAGTTGGCCGCCGTCGCCGAGGACATCGAAGCGCACCGCCCGGTCGCGATCGCGACCGTGATCGCGCATCCGGACCCGGCGTGGCTCGGACGCCGCCTGGTGGTCCGGCCCGACGCGGCGCACGGATCGTTGGGTTCCGCGCGCGCGGATGCGGCGGTCGCCGATGACGCCCGCGGCCTGCTGGACGCCGGTCGCAGCGAGGTGCTCACCTACGGTCCGGACGGTCAGCGCCGCGGGGAGGGGATGGAGGTCTTCGTCGGCAGCCACGCCCCGCGCCCGCGGATGCTGGTGTTCGGCGCGATCGACTTCGCCGCGGCCGTCGCGGCCCAGGGCTCGTTCCTGGGTTACCGGGTCTCGGTGTGCGACGCGCGCCCGGTGTTCGCCACCCCGGCGCGGTTTCCCACGGCCGACGAGGTGATCGTCGACTGGCCGCACCGGTATCTGGCCGCCGAGGTGGCCGCCGGCGCCGTCGACGCTCGCACGGTGATCTGCGTGCTGACCCACGATCCGAAGTTCGACGTGCCACTGCTCGAGGTCGCCCTGCGCCTGGAGGTGGCCTACGTCGGGGCGATGGGGTCGCGGCGCACCCACGACGACCGGCTGACCCGGCTGCGCGAAGCGGGGCTGACCGAGGCCGAGATCGCCCGCCTGGCCAGCCCGATCGGGCTCGATCTGGGCGGCCGGACACCCGAGGAGACCGCGGTGTCCATCGCGGCCGAAATCATCGCCCGCCACTGGGGCGGTGCGGGACGGCCGCTGACCGAGACCGACGGACCCATTCACGGCGAGACCCATTAGGGCTGTTCAGCGACCTTCTTCAGTGATCGCTTAACCAGCTGTTGACACCCGCGTCGGCATTGCCGAGACTGGGGGCCCAGCCGCGAGTGTGAGGTTTGTCACATGCAGGTACCAGGGCCCTTTGAGTACGAACGTGCCACCAGCATCGATCAGGCCGTGGGCCTGCTGGATCGCCTCGGCGAGGACGCGATGATCGTCGCCGGCGGGCACAGCCTGCTGCCGATGATGAAACTGCGGATCGCCAACCCCGAATATCTGGTCGACATCAACGACCTCGCGACCGAACTCGGTCACATCACGGTGGACGAGGCCGGCACGGTCCGGATCGGTGCGATGGCCCGGCACCGCGAGGTGTTGGACTCCGAGGACCTGGCCCGGGTGTTACCGATCTTCCGCGACGCCGAGAAGGTGATCGCCGATCCCGTCGTGCGCAACCGCGGCACCGTCGGAGGCTCGTTGTGTCAGGCCGATCCGGCCGAGGATCTGACCACGGTGTGCGCGGTGCTCGGGGCCTCCTGCCTGGCGCGCGGTCCCGGCGGCGAACGCGAGATCGGCATCGACGACTTCCTGCAGGGCCCGTACGAGACCGCCCTCGCGCACAACGAGATGCTGCTCGAGATCCGGATCCCGCTGCGCGCGCGCACCTCGAGTGCGTACGCGAAGGTCGAACGGCGGGTGGGCGACTGGGCGGTGACCGCCGCGGGCGCCCAGGTGAGCCTCGACGACCACGCGGCGGCGCCGACGATCGTGGCCGCCCGGGTGGGTCTGACCGCGGTGAACCCCGACGCCGAGGCCCTGCGGGCACTCTCGGCGGCTCTGGCGGGCAGACCCGCCACCGAGGACACCTTCGCCGAAGCCGGCGTCGCGGCCGCCGCGGCCTGCGATCCGGTGGGCGACATGCGGGGCAGCGTCGACTACAAGCGTCACCTCGCGGGTGAGTTGACCATCCGAACTCTGCGCCGCTCGGTCGAGCGTGCGCTCACCATGTCGGCGCGGCAAGGGGATTGAACGATGCAGGTAACGATGACGGTCAACGGCGAGCAGATGAGCGCGGAGGTGGAGCCCCGCACGTTGCTGGTGCATTTTCTGCGGGACAATCTCGGCCTGACCGGAACACACTGGGGCTGCGACACTTCCAACTGCGGCACCTGTGTCGTCGAGGTCGACGGTGACCCGGTGAAATCGTGCACCATGCTGGCCGCGATGGCGGCCGGGCGTAGCGTCCGCACCGTCGAGGGCCTCGAGGTCGACGGCAAGCTGGATCCGGTGCAGCAGGGCTTCATGGAGTGCCACGGGTTGCAGTGCGGATTCTGTACGTCGGGCATGATGATCACCGCACGTGCGCTGCTGGACCGCAATCCGGATCCGGCCGAAGACGAGATCCGGGAAGCGATTTCGGGTCAGATCTGCCGATGTACGGGCTACACCACGATCGTGCGCTCGATCCAGTGGGCCGCGAAGAGTCAGCGGGCGGATTTCGCTCCGGACGTGCAGACCGAGGCGACCCTCGGCGGGGACGCCGCCGAACCCCTGCTCGAAGCCGGGAGCCAAGCATGACCACCGTCGAGGTTCGGCCCGAAGACACCGCCGACAACAACCAGAAGCCCTGCGGCTACGGTCGGATGCTGCGCAAGGAGGATCCGCGGTTCATCCGCGGCCGCGGCACCTACGTCGACGACGTGACGCTGCCGCGCATGCTGCATCTGGCGATCCTGCGCTCACCGTATGCGCACGCCCGCATCAACAGCATCGATGTCTCTGCGGCCCAGGCCCATCCGAAAGTCAAGGCCGTCGTCACCGGCGCGGACCTGGCCGAGAAAGGCCTGGCGTGGATGCCGACGCTGTCCAACGACGTGCAGGCGGTGCTGGCCACCGACAAGGTGCGGTTCCAGGGTCAGGAGGTGGCGTTCGTCGTCGCCGAGGACCATTACTCCGCCCGAGATGCGTTGGAACTCATCGACGTCGACTACGAACCGCTGGATCCGGTGATCGACGCCCGGCGGGCGCTGGATCCCGAGGCGCCGGTGATCCGCACCGATCTCGAGGGCAAGACCGACAACCACTGTTTCGACTGGGAGACCGGCGACGCGGCCGCGACCGAGGCGGTGTTCGCCAAGGCCGACGTGGTGCTGACCCAGGAGATGGTCTATCCCCGGGTGCATCCGGCACCGATGGAAACCTGCGGCGCGGTCGCCGATCTGGATCCGGTCAGCGGCAAGCTCACGCTGTGGTCGACCACCCAGGCCCCGCACGCGCACCGCACGCTGTACGCGCTCGTCGCGGGACTGCCCGAGCACAAGATCCGGGTCATCTCTCCCGACATCGGCGGCGGCTTCGGCAACAAGGTGCCGATCTACCCCGGCTACGTGTGCGCGATCGTCGGATCGCTGGTGCTGGGCCGGCCGGTCAAATGGGTCGAGGACCGCAGCGAGAACCTGACCTCCACCGGCTTCGCCCGCGACTACATCATGGTGGGCGAGATCGCCGCCACCGCCGAGGGCAAGATCCTGGCGATCCGCTCGCATGTGCTGGCCGATCACGGCGCGTTCAACGGCACGGCCGCACCGGTGAAGTACCCGGCGGGGTTCTTCGGGGTGTTCACCGGCAGCTACGACCTCGAGGCCGCCTACGCGCACATGACCGCGGTCTACACCAACAAGGCGCCGGGCGGGGTGGCCTATGCCTGTTCGTTCCGGATCACCGAGGCCGTGTACCTCGTCGAACGGCTGGTGGATTGTCTGGCCTTCGAGCTGAAGATGGACCCCGCCGAGCTACGGCTGCGCAATCTGCTGAAACCCGAACAGTTCCCGTACACCTCGAAGACCGGCTGGGTGTATGACTCCGGGGACTACGAGACCACCATGCGGTTGGCCATGGACATGATCGGCTACGACGAGTTGCGGGCGGAGCAACGGCGCAAGCGCGAGGCCGGCCAGCTGATGGGCATCGGGATGTCGTTCTTCACCGAGGCCGTCGGCGCCGGGCCGCGCAAGGACATGGACATCCTGGGCCTGGGCATGGCCGACGGCTGCGAGCTGCGGGTGCACCCCACCGGCAAAGCCGTGGTGCGCCTGTCGGTGCAGAGTCAGGGACAGGGCCACGAGACGACCTTCGCGCAGATCGTCGCCGAAGAACTCGGCATTCCGCCCGACGACATCGAGGTGGTGCACGGCGACACCGACCAGACGCCGTTCGGGCTGGGCACCTACGGCAGCCGCTCCACCCCGGTATCGGGGGCCGCGGCCGCGCTGGTCGCCCGCAAGGTCCGCGACAAGGCCAAGATCATCGCCTCGGGCATGCTCGAGGCCTCGGTCGCCGACCTCGAGTGGCGCAAGGGCAGCTTCGGGGTCAAGGGCGATCCGTCGGCGTCGGTGACCATGGCCGACATCGCGATGCGCGCGCACGGCGCGGGTGATCTGCCCGAGGGCATCGAGGGCGGACTGGATGCCCAGATCTGTTACAACCCGGAGAATCTGACGTATCCGTACGGCGCGTACTTCTGCGTCGTGGACATCGACCCGGGCACCGCGGTGGTGACGGTGCGCCGCTTCCTGGCGGTCGATGACTGCGGCACCCGGATCAACCCGATGATCATCGAGGGGCAGATCCACGGCGGGCTGGTCGACGGCATCGGCATGGCGCTGATGGAGATGATCGCGTTCGACGAGGACGGCAACTGCCTCGGCGGTTCGTTGATGGACTACCTGATCCCCACGGCCATGGAGGTGCCGCACTTCGAGACCGGGCACACCGTCACGCCGTCACCGCACCACCCGATCGGGGCCAAGGGCATCGGCGAGTCGGCCACCGTGGGTTCGCCGCCCGCGGTCGTCAACGCCGTGGTGGATGCGTTGGCGCCGTTCGGCATTCGGCATGCCGACATGCCGTTGACCCCGTCGCGCGTGTGGGAGGCCATGCAAGGCCGGGCCACCCCGCCCATCTAGGAGGTGCCATGGCAGTGACCGATCGCGTCGCCGAGTTGCGCCGGACACGGACCCCGTTCGTACACGCGACGGTGGTCCGTGCACAACCGCCGGCCTCCGCGCGGCCCGGGGATGAGGCGATCCTGTTGGCCGACGGCACAATCGAGGGCTTCGTCGGCGGCGTGTGCGCGCAGAATTCGGTCCGTCAGGCCGGTCTCGGTGCGCTGAGCGACGGCGAATCGCTGCTGCTGCGGGTGCTTCCGGACGGCGAGGTGCACTTCCCGGACGCGCCCGGCGCCAGCGTCGTGGTCAACCCGTGCCTGTCCGGCGGTGCGCTGGAGATCTTCCTGGTGCCCGAGATGCCGGCACCGCAGGTCTGGGTCTACGGCACGACGCCGATCGCCGAGGCGCTGGCACAGGTGTGCGGCACGGTCGGATACGAGGCGGTGCGCGCGACGGCACCGGAGGCGGACCTCGCCGAGGTGGCGGCCGGCACCGCGGTGGTGATCGCGAGCCACGGCGGGCCGGAGGCCGAGATCATCCGCGCCGCCCTGGACGCCGGGGTCGGCTATGTCGGGATGGTGGCCAGCCGGGTGCGCGGGGCCGCCGTCCTGGACGCGGCCGCGGTCACCGCCGAGGAGGCCCACCGGGTGCACACCCCGATCGGCCTGGACATCGGCGCCAAGACCGCGCCCGAGATCGCGGTGTCGATCCTGGCCGAGGTGATCGCCGAGGTGCGACGAGGTGGGCTGCGGGACCGGCCGCAGCAGGCCGTGGCCGCGCCGACGGCGATCGATCCGGTGTGCGGTATGACGGTCGCGGTGCTGGCCGCGACACCGCACCTGCGCCGCGACGGCGACGACTACTGGTTCTGTGGCACCGGCTGTCGGGATTCGTACGCCGCGGCGTCGCGATGACGCCAACGGGTGCCTTCGCCAATATCGATGAGGTGGTGCGCCGCTTCGACGCCCACGATCACCTGCTCGACGAGGGGACCGCGGCGGCCTGCTATCTGGCCACGACACTGGGGCGGCCGCTGCTGCTCGAGGGGGAACCGGGGGTGGGTAAGACCACCGCCGCCAAGACCCTGGCCGCGGTGCTGGGCGCACCGCTGATCAGGCTGCAGTGCTACGAGGGCCTGACCGCGGCCGAGGCGTTGTACGACTGGAACTATCAGCGGCAGCTGTTGTCGATCCGGTTGGCCGAGGCCCGCGGCACCGGCATCGACGAGGCCGACCTGTACACCGAGCCGTACCTGGTGGACCGCCCGATCCTGCAGTGTGTGCGCCACCCCGGGCCCATCCCGCCGGTGCTCTTGATCGACGAGATCGACCGGGCCGACGACGAATTCGAGGCGCTGCTGCTCGAGTTCCTCGGTGAGGCCAGCGTCACCGTGCCCGAACTGGGCACCTTCACCGCGGCGCGGCCGCCGGTGGTGGTGCTGACCTCCAACCGCAGCCGCGATCTGCACGACGCCCTGCGCCGGCGCTGCCTCTACCACTGGATCGACTATCCCGACCCGGTCCGGGCGGCCGCGATCGTGCGGCGCACCGTCCCCGGGGCCACCGCGGCACTGATCGAGAACGCGGCCCAATTCGTGGGCGGCGCGCGCGATCTCGATCTGGACAAGCCGCCCGGACTGGCCGAGACCATCGATTGGGTCGCGGCGCTGGCCGCCCTCGGGGTCGGCGACCTGGTCGCCGACCAGAGCGTGGCCTTGACCAACAGCCTGGGCGCGCTCGCGAAGACCCCGGACGATCGCGAGTTGATCAACGCGGCGCTCACCGACTACGCGACCGCGGACGCCGCCCAGGAAGTCACCCAGGAGAGGACCCAGTCATGAAGATTGCCAACGAGTTCACCGTCAGCGCCCCCGTCGACCGCGCCTGGGCGGTGCTCACCGATCTCGAGCAGGTGATCCCGTTGATGCCGGGCGCGACCTTCGGCGGCCGCGAGGGCGAGGAGGTGTTGGGCAAGGTCAAGGTCAAGGTGGGCCCGGTGACCAGCGAGTTCAGCGGCCGGGTGCGCTTCGTCGAGCAGGACGCGCAGCGGTACCGGGCGGTCATCGACGCCAAGGGCAAGGAGGCCCGCGGCACCGGCAACGCGACCGCGACCGTCACGGCCGAGTTGCACGAGGCGGGGGAGCGGACCCGGGTCACCGTCGACACCGATCTCAAGGTCGTCGGCAAGCTCGCACAGTTCGGCAGCGGTATGCTGCAACAGGTTTCGGAGAAGCTGCTCGGTCAGTTCGTCGACTCGCTGGAGGCCGAACTCGCCACCGGCGGCGCCCCGGCGGCCGCGCCTTCGACGCCGACCGTCCAGGCTGTCGCGCCGCCGCGCGAGGAGGCCGCACCCATCGACCTGCTCGAACTCGCCGGCGGCCAGGCCCTCAAGCGCTACGGACCGGTGGTGGCCGCGCTGTTCGCCGCGGCCGCGGCGATCTTCACCGTCGGCCGGCTGCTGCTGCACCGACAGGGACGACGCGACCGCCGATGAGTGCTGCGCCGTTGCTGCGAGGGGTGGACCGGGCGGCGCTGGCGGTGGCCCTGGTGGGCCGGTTACGCGGTCGAGGGGTACGCGTATCCGCCAGCGGCCCGGCCGATTTCGTGGCCGCACTCGGTGCCACCGCGCGGTCGCGTCGCGAGGTCTACTGGTCGGCGCGGCTGACGCTGGTCAACCGGTCCGAGGATCTGCCGGCATTCGACGAGGTGTTCGCCGCGGCCTTCGCCGATGCGGTGCTGGGGACCGATCCGGTGAGTCTGAAATCGCGTGCCGCGGGCTCGGTTTCGCCGGCGTCGGGGCTTTCCGACGCCGACGCCGCGCGGCTGGAGGGACCCGGTCTGCCGTGGTTGACCCGGCCGACGTCGCTGACCGGGGTCGCCGCCGCGGCGCCGGTCGAGCCGGCGGTAGCACTGCCCGACGCGTTGCCCAGCCGCCTGGTCGTGCGCGCCGATCAGGCCTTCGAGACCTTCGACGAGGCCGATCTGCGCATCATCGGCGACTGGTTGGAGCGCGCGGCGCCGCGGTGGCCGCAGCGCCGCACCCGTCGGCGCGAGACCAGTCGCCGGGGCCGGCGCATCGATCTGCGCCGGACCATCCGCGCGTCCCGGACCACCGGGTGGGAGGCGGTGCACCTGCTCCGCACCCGGCGTCGGCAACGGCCGCGGCGCGTGGTGTTGCTCTGCGACGTGAGCCGGTCGATGCAGCCCTACGTGGGGATCTACCTGCACCTGATGCGGGCGCTGGTGCTGCGGCGCCAGGCGGCCCGCCCCGAGGTGTTCGCGTTCTCGACCTCGCTGACGCGGCTGACCCCCGCGCTGTCCCACCGCTCCGCGGAGGCCGCCCTGGCCCGGGCCAACGACAAGGTCGCCGACCGCTACGGCGGCACGCACCTGGGCCGGGCGGTCAACGAACTGGTCCGGGGACCGCACGGCAGCGCCCTGCGCGGTGCGGTGACGGTGATCGCCTCCGACGGCTGGGATGCCGACCCGCCCGAGGTGCTGGACCGGGCGATGGCGCGGCTGCGACGGCGCGCCGAGCGGGTGGTGTGGTTGAACCCGCGCGCGGCCGGTGTCGAGTTCGTCCCCGCCGCCGGGTCGATGGCCGCGGCGCTGCCGTACTGCGATGTGTTCCTGCCGGCGCACTCGCTGACCGGGCTCCGGGAGTTGTTCGACGAACTCGCTGCCTAAGATCGCAGACATGACCTCCTCCGATCGTGCCCGCATCGACTTCCCCTCCCGCATCGGCGTCTGGTGGGCCAGTGAGACCTGGGCCATGCCCGACGCGCAAGCCGTCGCGCGCGACATCGAACAGATGGGCTACGGCTCGCTGTTCCTGCCGGAGGTCGGCGGCAAGGAGTGCTTCAGCCAGTCCGCGGCATATCTGGCCGCCACCGACCGGCTGGTGATCGGGACCGGGATCGCCAACCTCCACGTGCGGGTGCCCTCGGCCGCCGAAACCGGGGCGCGCACGCTGAACGCGGTGTACCCGGGTCGGTTCGCGTTCGGGCTCGGCGTCAGCCACGCCCCGCTGGTCGAACACAGCATCGGCGGGACGTACGCGAAACCGCTGGCCACCATGCGCGGCTATCTCGAGAAGATGGCCGCCGTGGCACCGCAGATCGAGCCCGGGGTGGGGCGTCCGCCGGTGCTGCTGGCCGCGCTGGGGCCGAAGATGATCGAACTGTCCGGCACGCACGCCGACGGGGCCCACCCGTACCTGGTGACGCCGGCCCAGACCAAGGTCACCCGGGACATCCTCGGCCCGGACAAGTGGGTGGTCTCCGAACAGGCCGTGGCCATCGGCGGCGACGACGAGGACCAACTGCGGCGCGCGCACGGGCACCTCGAGGTCTATAGCGGGCTGCCGAACTACCGCAACTCCTGGCTGAGGCAGGGCTTCGACGAGTCCGACCTGGTGCGCGGCTGCTCGGAGCGGCTGAAGCGCGCCGTCGTCGGCATGGGTTCGGTCGAGCAGGCCGCCGAGGTCGTCAGCGCCCATCTGGACGCCGGCGCCGACCACGTCGTCATCCAGGTGCTCGGGGACAATCCGATGGCCGATCCCCGGCCGGACCTGCGTGAGTTGGCCCGGGTGCTGAATCTGGGGTGATGAGTCTCGCCGAGATTTACGAAATGCCGGCAGTCACTCGCACAAAGTGGCCCGAACTCACCTTTGGGCGGCTTCGCGGCGACGCCGGTACCACTCGTAGACCATCGGTAGCACCGAGATCACCACGATCAGGATGATGATGGGCTCGAGCAGCGATTGCACCACCTCGAACTGCCCGAGCCAGTAGCCCAGCAGGGTCAGGCCGATGCCCCAGATGAGGGCGCCGATGACATTGAAAAGGGTGAACACCGCGTAGTTCATCCGGGCCGCACCCGCGGTGATCGGCGCCAGCGTCCGCACGATCGGGATGAACCGGGCGACCACGATGGCGAACGGGCCGCGGGCCTCGAAGAACGCGTGCGCCTCATCGAGATACTTCTGTTTGAGGAAGCGCGCGTTCGGCTTGAACATCGCGGTCCCGACGTTGCGCCCGATCCAGTACCCGACCTGGCTGCCGGCCACCGCGGCGATCGGGATGAACACGAGCAACTGCCACAGCGCGAAGTTGGCCTGCACCGTGCCGTCCTGGGCGGCGGCCGCCGTACCCGCGGCGATCATGCCGGCCATGAAGAGCAGCGAGTCGCCGGGCAGCACCGGGAACAGCACCCCGGACTCCACGAAAACCACCAGCAACAGCCCCAGCAGGGCCCAGGTGCCGAAATAACCGATCAGCGTGATCGGATCGAGGAAGTCCGGCATGAGGGCCAGGGTGGTGCTGGTCATGGGGTTCAAACATACCGGTGGTCGCCCGCAGATCGGTAAACGCGCGGCCGGGGGCTCGTTGCGACACACTCGCCTGCGCTGCTCACGGCCCAACTGAGATACTGCTATGGACGCACCAAGACGCCAGACAGCCAGGAGGAAGTTCCATGCCTATCGCCACTCCCGAGGTTTACGCCGAGATGCTGGGCCGCGCCAAGGAGCACTCATTCGCGTTCCCCGCGATCAACTGTGTCGGGTCCGAGAGCATCAACGCGGCCATCAAGGGCTTCGCCGATGCCGGCAGCGACGGCATCATCCAGTTCTCCACCGGTGGGGCCGAGTTCGGTTCCGGTCTCGGCGTCAAGGACATGGTCACGGGCGCGGTGGCGCTCGCCGAGTTCGTCCATGTGATCGCCGAGAAGTACCCCATCAACGTGGCCCTGCACACCGACCACTGCCCCAAGGACAAGCTGGACACCTTCGTCCGGCCGCTGCTGGCCATCTCGGCCGAGCGGGTGGCCAAGGGGCAGAACCCGCTGTTCCAGTCGCACATGTGGGACGGCTCGGCGGTGCCGATCGACGAGAACCTGACCATCGCGCGGGAGCTGCTGAAGCTGTCCGTCGAGGCCAAGATCATCCTGGAGATCGAGATCGGCGTGGTCGGCGGTGAAGAGGACGGCGTCGAGGCCGAGATCAACGAGAAGCTGTACACCACGCCCGAAGACTTCGAGAAGACCGTCGAGGCCATGGGCGTCGGCGAGCACGGCAAGTATCTGCTGGCCGCGACGTTCGGCAACGTGCACGGCGTGTACAAGCCCGGCAACGTGAAGCTCCGGCCCGAGATCCTGGCCGAGGGCCAGAAGGTCGCCGCCGCCAAGCTGGGGCTGGCCGCGGACGCCAAGCCGTTCGACTTCGTGTTCCACGGCGGATCCGGGTCGGCCAAGTCCGACATCGAGGACGCGCTGCGCTACGGCGTGGTGAAGATGAACGTCGACACCGATACCCAGTACGCCTTCACCCGCCCGGTCGCGGCGCACATGTTCAACAACTACGACGGGGTGCTCAAGATCGACGGCGAGGTCGGCAACAAGAAGGCCTACGATCCGCGCAGCTACCTGAAGAAGGCCGAGGCGTCGATGACCGAGCGCGTCATCGAGGCCTGCAACGACCTGCACAGCGCGGGTCGCTCGGTCTCCGCCGGGTAGCCGACCGGGGCGCTTCGCTATCGTGGGGTGACCCCAGGTAGCGAGGTGACGGTGGTAGGCCGGTGGTAGGAATTGTCGACGTGGCCGCGGCGGCGGGAGTCTCGCCGACGACCGTCTCCCACGTCCTGAACAACCGGGGCCGCATCGCCGAGGAAACCCGCATCAAGGTGCTCAAGGCGGCCAGCCAGCTGGGCTATCAGGCCAATGTGCACGCCCAGCAGCTGGTCACCCGTCGCAGCCGGATCATCGCGATCCAGATGCCGGACCTCGGCGACACCCCGGGCCCGTCCCTCCCGCACTCGGCGTACTTTCTCGAGCTCATCAACGGCGCGGCCGCGGCCGCCGACAGCTCGGGGTATGCGCTGGTGGTGTCGCCGTCGGGCGGCAAGGCCAATGTCCTCAACGGGTTTGCCATCGACGGCGCGATCATCGTGGACCCGCACGGCGAGGAGCCGGTCTTCCGGACCGACGTCCCGATGGTCACGATCGGGGTCGCCCTGCACGAGACCCGCGAGGTCCTGACGGTCGACAACGACCACGCCGGGGCCACGAGAACGGTGCTCGATCACTTTGCCGAGCAGGGCCGGCGCCGGCCCGCCCTGGTGGCCGACCGGACGCGGCGCTCCTATGTGAAAGACGTGCTGACCGGGTACCGCTCCTGGGCGGCCGAACACGGCGCACCGGAGCGCATCGTCACGGTGGGTTCGCTGGACAGGGCCGCCGTGGACGAGGCCTTCACCGAGCTGTTGGCGGCGCCCGTCGACGCGGTCTACACCAGCTCGGACGACCTCGCCCTGGCGCTGCTGGATGCCGCCTCGCGCGCCGGTGTGCGCGTGCCGCAGGAGTTAGCCATCGCCTCCGCGGTCGATGATCGCTCGCTGGCCCTGACCTCGCCGCAGATCTCGGCGACCAACCTCTTCCCGTTCCGCACGGGGGAGACCGCCGCCGAACTCTTGATCGAGCGACTCGAGAGCGGGCCGGGTGCCTTCCCGACCCGACTGATGCCCACGGAGTTCGTTGCTCGGGCATCCAGCACGCCCCGTTAGGCCTGCCGGCGCGGCCCGAACGGGCCCGACACCCAAATGTGGTGACCCCCTTGACAGGCGCGCCCAGCCGTGACTACGGTCACAAACCACTGAGCCAAAACCATTTGGCTACCCGAACGGACATCGCCTGGATCGACGGTTGGACTCCCCTCACGATTGCCCGCCGCCGGCCTCGGTCGCTGTGACAAAACGTTTTACCAGGAGGCTGCCCCATGTCGAGTACCCGCGCCAGAGCCAACCGCGAAGCGGTCGATGCGCTGCTGGCCGCCGACCCGGTGCTGCTGGGGATCGAAAGCGCGCAGAGCGCGATGGGGCTGCCGAAGACCACCGTGCTGACCTCGGGCCCGACGATGCCGTTCGCCGCCTACACCGGCGGTCAGCGGGCCGCGATCATCGGCGGGGCGCTCTACGAGGGCCTGGCACCCGACGAGGCCGCGGCGGTCGCCGCGTTCGACAGCGGCGCGATCGTGGTGCGCGGCTGTCAGGAGTTCGGCTGCGTGGGATCGCTGGCCGGGGTCACCACCGCGTCCATGCCGGTGGTCGTCGTCGCGAACGAGGCCACCGGTGAGCGGGCCTACTGCACGCTGTACGAGGGTGACAGCGTGGACCGCCTGAACTACGGCAGCTATACCGCCGCGACCCGGGAGAACCTCGAGACGCTGCGGCTGCAGGTGGCGCCGGCGCTGAACACCCTGATCGCCGCGCAGACCGAACCGCTGCGACTCAAGCCGATCATGGCCCGCGCGCTGACCATGGGCGACGAGTTGCACAGCCGCAACGCGGCCGCGACGCTGCTGTTCCTGCGCCGGCTGCTCGTCGGCGCCAAGCAGTTGGGTCAGGAACTCGAGTACGCGCTCGATTCGCTGTGCGACGACTACTTCTTCCTGCGGCTTTCGATGGCGGCGAGCAAGGTGATGGCCAACGCCATGTGCGGCGTGGCCAACTCCAGCGTCGTCACCGCGATGGCGTTCTCGTGTGCGCAGTTCGGCATCCAGACCTCGGGCACCGGCGACACCTGGTTCACCGGGCCGCTGCCCACCTTCGAGGACTTTCGGCTGGAATCCGGATACGACGCCGACGACATCGAGTTCATGGGCGGTGAGAGCATCATCACCGAGGTAGTCGGCCTGGGTGGCATTGCCCAGGCTGCCGGGCTGCCGTTGCAACGATCGAGCGGACGCAGCGTGGTACGGATGGTCGCGCGCACCACCGCGATGTACGACATCACCGTGACCGAGAGTCCCGACTTTCTGATCCCCGTCCTGAACTATCGCGGGACCCCGCTGGGGCTGGACGTCGAGAGAATCATCCAGCCCACCGGCATCACCCCGTTCCTGGACATCGGTATCGCGGGCCGGTCGGGCCGGCAGATCGGGGGAGGCGTGGCCAGAGCCCCCCGCGAGCCGTTCCTCAAGGCGTGGGAGGCGTTGACGACGGCGTAGTTCCCGCGTGCGCGCAGGCATCACGATCGATTTATTCAACCTAGGTATTCCGTTGAGACCAAAGGAATTTCGATATGCAAGAAGAAGTCGCTGATCCCACGGAGCTGCCCGCGGCCCCGGTGGACGCGGTCGGGAAAGTAGAGAGCTTCGGAATCGAGTACATCCCCGACGAGAACCGGCACTCCCGCCCCCGGAACCTGTTGTGGATTCTGTTCGGTGGCAGCATGACCTTCGGGATCATCGTCATCGGCTGGGTGCCGGTCTCGCTGGGTTTGGGCTGGTGGGCCTCGGCGAGCGCCATCGTGGTGGGATCGGCGATCGGCGCCACGCTGATGGCGCCGATGGGACTGCTCGGGCTGCGCAGCGGGAGCAACAACCCGGTGGCCAGCGGTGCGCACTTCGGCGCGCTCGGGCGAATGATCGGTTCGGCGTTGGGCATCACCGCGGACATCGTTTTCGCCGCGCTGTGTATCTGGGCGGCCGGCGAGGTGCTGGCGCGCAGCGTGGTCCGAATCTTCGGCATCGAAAGCCAAGCCGTCACGGTGGCGTTGCTGATCGTCGCCTACGCCCTGGTGGCGGTCGTGATGACCATCATCGCGGTGCTGGGCCACGCCAACATGGTGACCTTCACCAAGTGGATGGTGCCCACCGCCGGCACCATCATGATCGTCTACGTCTTCGTTGCCTCGAAGAACTTCGATCCCAGCTACGCGGGCGGCGACTATGTGCTGGGCAGCTTCTGGCCCACCTGGATCCTCGGCATGCTGGCCTGCGCGGGCACGGTCAATTCC
Organism: Mycolicibacterium sp. MU0053; assembly: GCF_963378095.1. Classification (NCBI taxonomy): domain Bacteria; kingdom Bacillati; phylum Actinomycetota; class Actinomycetes; order Mycobacteriales; family Mycobacteriaceae; genus Mycobacterium; species Mycobacterium burgundiense. The sequence continues at coordinate 4,348,103 of NZ_OY726397.1, read as the reverse complement.
TACGGCCCCTACGTGGGCGACTGGACGCGGCACATCTCGACCAAGAAGTACCCGCCCCGGCACTCCGTCGCGGCGGCCTGGGTCGGCGGCTTCTTCGGGATGGGCGGGGCGTTCATGTTCGGTGCCTACACCGCCGTCACCTTCAAGGACCCGCTCAACGCCTACGCGACCGAATTCGCCAACAACGTGCCGTACTGGTTCCTGTTCTTCGCGCTGTACCTGGCTTTCATCCCGGGAACCGCCCAGGCGGTCATCAACATCTACAACATGGGGCTCGACTTCTCGTCGATCGTTCCTGGGATCAGCCGCGTGCGGGCGACGATCTACCTGTCGATGGTGTCGACCGCGCTGGTCTTCGTTGGCGCGTTCTACCAACAGCTTTCGGCGATCGTGAGCTCGTATCTGGCCATCCTGATCGTGCTGGGAGCGCCCTGGAGCGTCATCAACCTGATCGGCTACTTCAACAACCGCGGCTACTACGACCCGGATTCGCTGCAGGTCTACAACCGTGGACAGATGGGCGGCCGGTACTGGTCCTCCGCGGGCCTGAATCACCGTGCGGTGATCGCCTGGATCTCGGCGGTGAGCGTCGGGATGCTGTTCGTCAACACCGGCTGGTACGTCGGCCCGGGCGCAAGGCTGTTCGACGGTGCGGACTTCGGGTTCATCGTGTCCACCAGCGTGGCGGCAACGGTCTACCTGATGTTCTTGAAACTGAACCCGGAACCGGCCTACAACTTCGGTCCGGAGGGCGCCCGGATCGCCAGTGCGCCGCCGGAGCGGTACGGCGAATTCATGCCCATCCAAGAGATGGACATGAGCAAGGTCCGCTGGCGGATCGGATAGGCCACTGAAATCCCCGTATTCGGTAGAGGTGGTGACCGTCAACATCTACCCCAACTAACGAACTGCTCAACACCGATAAAGAGAAGAAAAGCGAGAAACAGCAATATGGATACCCTCAACGCAATTGACCCGTCCCACGCGGCAAAGGCCAAGGAGTTGGCGGACGCCGGAGTGCGTTATGTCACCGCCTCGTGGGCCGACATCTTCGGACGCAACCGCGCCAAGAGCCATCCGGTGGGCATGCTGCCGGAACTGATGGCGGGCTTCGCGCGGTACACCCCGCGCGGGATCAATGGAATCGGCGAGATGGACCCCGTCGAGCAAGAGGTCACTGCACTGCCGGACCTCGACACCCTCACCGTGTTGCCGTGGGACAACCGCTTTGCCTGGATGGCCTCGGACATGTGGTCGGACTCGGGTGAGACGTTCTCGCTGTGCCCCCGGTCGATCCTGAAGAAGCAGATCGAGCGCGCGGCGAATCAGGGCTACCGCTGCACGCTGGGCATCGAGCCCGAGTTCTACGTGTACCGGCCCGAGGACATCAGCTCGGCCGGCTTCGGCTCACTGACCGTCACCGGCGGCATCGAGCCCAGTCCCGCCTACGACGTCGAAACCTCCTACGACGTGGCCGACTTCCTCGACGACGTCGTGCAGACCATGGAACAGATCGGACTCAAGGCGTTCGCGCTCGGCGCGGAGGGCGGCGTGGGGCAGTTCGAGATCGACTTCTACTACCAGGATCTGCTCGCAATGGCGGACCGGGTAACGCTTTTCCGGTTGATGATGCACCAGATCGCCAAGCGGCACGGGCTGGCTGTGACGTTCATGCCAAAACCTTTTGCCAACCTGTGGGGTTCGGGTGCGCACTTCAACCTCGGCCTGTACTCGGTGGATGGCTCGGGTGAAAGCGTGCTGCGACTGGGCAATCCCGCCATTCCCGGCGAAGAGGAGTGGTCCAAGGAGTCCAAGTACTTCGTGGGCGGACTGCTCAAGCATGCCCGTGCCTTGACGGCCATCACCAACCCGTTGGTGAACTCCTACAAGCGGCTGACCCCCAGGCTCGTCGACGGGTCGGTGTCGTGGGCGCCGATCAAGATCGCCTACGGACCCAACAACCGGTCCTGCATGATCCGGCTGCCGGAGAACCGGCCGGCGATCGAGGTCCGCAACCCCGACGCATCGGCGAATGTCTATCTGGCCGGGGCCTTCCTGTTGGCGGCCGGACTCGATGGCATCGCCAACGAGATCGATCCGGGCCCGGCCATCACCGAGTTGGCGTCGGATCGCGACGAGATCTCGCGGCTGCCGCGCACCCTGCTCGAGGCGGTCGAGGCCTTCGAGGCAGATGAGCTGACCCACGAGGTCTTCAGCGCGGACTTCATCAAGGACTACACCGCCACCAAGCGGATGGAATGGGAAAAGGATCACCTGCCGGTCAGCGATGCCGAGCGGGCCGATCACCTGGTGTACTACTAGGCCGGTTGGCCACGGAGACGGACTCGCCCGGTGCGGCTTCGGCCGCACCGGGCGCGCGAATGCACGGTACGGAAACGGCGGATCATGACGGTGATTACAGAGAACTGGTTGACCACACTGGTGGACGAGGTACGCCCGCACCTCGCGGGCGGGGCGGTTTCGACCTACCTGCCCGAGCTTGGCCGGGCCAGCGCCGACGACCTTGCGGTGGCGGTCGACCTGGGTGACGACAGGATCCTGACAGCAGGAAATATCAACGCCCAGTTCACCATTCAGAGCGTGGTGAAAATCTTCACGCTGTTGTTGGCGCTGCACCACCGCGGCGAGGACCACGTCTTCGCGCGGGTGGGCCGCGATCAGGGCATCGGCTCCTACAACTCGCTGGAAACGTTCATCCGGGGGTCCGGCGTGCCCGTCAATCCGTTTGTCAACGCCGGTGCGCTGGTGGTGGTCGACATGCTGCCGGGCGAGCGGCCCGCGGAGCGGGTCGCGGTGGTGGTCGACTTCATCCGCGCGCTCACCGGCAACCCGACCATCGCCGTCGACGACAGCACGGCCCGGTCCGAACTGGCGCTCTCGGACCGTAATCGCGCACTCGGCTATTTTCTGCGCAGCCACCGCCTGGTCTCGACCGACGTCGAGGAACTGCTGTGGGCGTACTGCCAGATGTGCGCCATCGAGGTCGACGTGGTCGACCTGGCCCGCGCGGGCCGGGTGTTGGCCGACGGCGTCGACGTGCACCTGGGCGGTCGCATGCTGCAGGCCTGGCACGTGCGACTGGTGCGCCGGCTCATGCTGTTCAGTGGCATGTACGAGGCGTCCGGGCGCTACGCCTGCGAGGTGGGCATCCCGGCCAAATGCGGGGTCTCGGGCGCGATGATCGGCGTGGTCCCGCGCCGCGCCGGGGTCGGCATCTACGGCCCGGCGCTCGACGATTCCGCCAATAGTATTGGCGGACTGCGACTTATGCGGCTGCTGGCGCAGGTGCTCGAGATCGAATGAACCCGCACGCGCCGGACCCGACCGATCCCTGGGGATGGCAACGCGACGCCGCCTGCGCCGGTCAGGACCCGCTGTTCTTCCACCCCGACGGTGAGCGCGGCCGACGCCGGCGGGCGCGGCAACTCAATGCCAAGGCGGTGTGTGAGCGGTGCCCGGTCCGGCGACGTTGCCGCGAGCACGCCTTGCGGTTCCCCGAGCACTTCGGGACCTGGGGCGGTCTGTCCGAAGAAGAGCGGGACCGTATCGGTGCTGCGGCCAGGCCGTTCGGTCGGCGCGTGCGGCGCGCCGAGCTCCGCGAGCGGGGGGAGGGTCTGCAGCGCCACGGATAGGCAATGTCGAACGGATATCGAGAGCGCCCCACATTCGCCGCGTGCACCTTCTTCAAAGGACTCAGCAGAACATGAAAACTTTGATCATCAGCGCCAGCCCGCGTCATGACGGCAACTCCCACGTGCTGGCGCACGCCGCCGTGGACGGTGCCGGCTCCGCCGGCCACACCGTCGAACACGTCTTCCTTGACGACTACGTACAGCTGATGCTCGACAACTGCCGCCGGTGTCGGCGACCAGAGGATCAGCAGTGTTCTCTGGACGACCGATACGCAGAGTTGTTGCTGGACAAGATGCTTCCCGCGGCTGGTCTGATCTATGCCATGCCGCTCTACTTCTACGGCATGCCCGGGCGCCTCAAGACGGTGTTCGATCGGTTGTTCTGCTACACCTCGGACAGCGCACCCCAGCAGGACAGCGTCGTTTCGAACATCATGGACAAGAAGGTGGGAGTTCTGATCTCTTGTGAGGAAACCTATGTCGGCGCCACGCAGGGTGTCATCGCCCAGTTTCAGGAACTCACCCGCTATCTCAACCAGGACCTTGTCGGTGTGGTGGTCGGCCACGGAAACACCCGCGGCGAGATCGTCCAGGATCCCCGAGGCCCGGTAGCTGCAGCGCGTGGCCTTGCCGAGCGGCTCTACACGACTCCGGTCAGCGACTACCGTCTCGACACAATCCGATCGAATCGCGTGTGGTGAGCCAGCCCTGACTAGCTGCCGTCCTGGCAGATCTTCCACTGATCGTCGCGGAACTGCAGATCGAGGCTGCGGGTCGAGCGGGTGCTGGGATCGTATTCCACGAACGTCGTGACATTGGCCTCGGCGTGGCCGTCGTTGACGATCACCTGATCGATGCTGGCGATCACCGGGTACTGGCCGGCATCGGCGATGCGCTGGTGGGTCTCGGTCCACTTGGCCTCGTCGACCCTGCGGTACTCGTCGGCGGTCTGCCCGCAGGTGATGCTGCGCAGGGTGGCCAGATCACCCTTCTCGATCGCGGTGTCGTAGGTGCGGATGGTCTCGCGAACCCGGTCCTCCTGCGAGGTCCCCAGCGAGGTGCCGCGGGTCAGCAGCACGGTGACCAACACGGCGACCGCGACCAGTGCGGCGATCACCAGCACCACCGCGATCACCCACCCCCAGCTGCGCTGCTTGGGTGGGTTCGGGCCGCCGGGGCGGGGTGGAATGGCTTGCGGGGTGGCGGCTTTCGGGCCGGTATCGCCGACGTCCTGGGCGGCCGCGCCGCCGTCGACAGCACCGAACACCTCGGTCACCGGATCCGGCGACGGCCGCCCGATGATCTGGGTGGAGCCGTCGTCCATGCCCGAGGGCGCGGTGAACCGACGCTCGCCCGGGTTCACCGACGGCAGCGGCGCCCCGGCATCGGGGTCGTCCTGGGCCTCGAAGATCTCGGTCTCGAGGTCCTCGTCCGGCCGACTCGACTCGTCGTCCGGATCGGATCCTGGTGGAATCGACATCGGTGCTGCGGTCCTCCACGGTTTCGCGCTTGCTGGGCTGGGAGTGAAAATACTCGGACTCAGCCTAGCGCTGCGCCCACGTCCCGCTCCTGCCCAGGCCACACGGCACAATGGGGCCATGACACGGATGGGTGATCTTTTAGGGCCAGACCCGGTTTTGCTTCCCGGGGACATCGAAGCCGAGGACGGCTTGGCGGCCGGTGAGAATCCCGAGACCGTGGCGGCAGCGCACCCGTCGGCCTCGGTGGCCTGGGCGACGCTGGCCGAACAGGCGCTCGCGGACGACAAGGCGGTGACCGCCTACGCATATGCCCGCACCGGCTATCACCGCGGACTCGATCAGCTGCGCCGCAACGGCTGGAAAGGCTACGGGCCGGTGCCGTACTCGCATGAGCCCAACCGGGGCTTCCTGCGCTGCGTGGCCACCCTGGCGCGGGCGGCCGACGTGATCGGGGAGACCGCCGAACACGCGCGCTGCCTGGACCTGCTGGACGACTGCGATCCGGCGGCGCGCCGCGAACTGGGCCTGAGCTAACAGTCGGCGCCGCAGTCGGTGGCCCCGCCCGGCGGCTCCACCTGCACGGTCGCATGCGCGAGGCCGCGGGCGGCCAGCACCGCGCGCGCATCGACGAGCACCCGGGCCGAATCGGCGCCGCTGGTCAGGTGCGCCGTGGCCATGTCTCGCCCCGGGACCAGGGTCCAGACGTGCAGGTCGTGCACCTCGCTGACGCCGTCGACGGCTTGCAGCGCGGACCGCAGCTCGTCGACGTCGATGTGGGGCGGCGACGACTCGGACAGGATCCGCAGGGCGGTCCGGGCCAGCGAGAACGCCCGCGGCAGCACCCACAGCGCCACCAGGACCGCGACCACCACGTCGGCGTACGCCCACCCGGTGGTGACGGTGACGATGCCGGCGATCAGCACGCCGACGCTGCCCAGGGTGTCGGCGATGACCTCCATGTAGGCGCCCTTGACCGCGAGGCTGTGCTGCGAATCCGCCCGCAGCAGCAACACCACCGCGCCGTTGGCGACCAGTCCCGCCAGCGCGACGACGATCAGCGGGACGCCGGGCACCGCCGGCGCGTCGCCGAGCCGGTCGATCGCCTCGTACAGGATGAATCCGGCGACCCCGAGCAGCAGCGCCGCGTTGGCCACCGCGGTGAACACCTCGGCGCGGTGCCAGCCGTAGGTCCGCCCGGGCGCGACCGGACCGTGTTTGGCCAGCAACACCGCGGTCAGGCCCATGAACATCGCGACCAGGTCGGTGAGCATGTGACCGGCGTCGGCCAGCAGCGCGATCGAGTTGATCATCAGCGCGGTGGTCAGTTCCAGGACGAAGAAGACCGCCAGAATGCCCGCCGCGATGAGCATCCGACTGACCCTGGTGTCAGTGTGACTGTGTTCGTGGCCGGCACCCATGGGCTCGAATGTATGCGTATTCCTGCATGGTTTGCAAGCAGGGTCGCGCGGGCGCGTCAGCGCAGCGACCAGAACAGCGCCAGGTCGAAGCCCGCCGAGGCCAACGCGCCGACGCCGCCGAGCAGCGCGTAGAGGCGGTAGACCAGACCGAAGAACCACTGGTTGAGCGGCGACGCCAGCAGGACCAGCACCAACAGCAGCACACCCCACTGCTTGAAGCCGGTCAGGGCGCGCTGGGTCTCCGGGCTCAGGTGCGGTTCCAGCGCGCCGTAGCCGTCCAGGCCCGGCACCGGTAGCAGGTTGAGCACGACCGCCATCACCTGCAGCAGGCCCAGGACCGCCACGCCCGCCCAGAACACCGACCGCTCGGGGGTCGCGAGGACCCGGCCGGCGCCCAGCAACAGGACCGCCAGCACCAGATTGGCGAACGGTCCGGCCAGGCTCACCACGGTGCGCTGCGCCTTGGTCATCGCGCCGGTACGCAGCCACACCGCGCCGCCGGGCAGGCCGATGCCGCCCAACGCGATGAACAGCAGCGGTAACCCCAGCGACAACATCGGGTGGGAGTACTTCAGCGGGTTCAGCGTGAGGTAGCCACGGCCGGCCACGTCATGGTCGCCGAACCGCCACGCGGTGTACGCGTGGCCGAATTCGTGCAGGCACAGCGAGACCACCCAGCCCGCGATCACGAACAGGAACACCCCGGCATGTGCCAGCGGCGGATTCGACGCCCCGACGGCGCCCGAAACCCAGGCCAGCGCGCCGCCGAGGCCGGTGACCGCCAGGATCAGCAGGAAAACCGGGCTGGGGCGCACCGCCGGCCGCCGGGTCCTCATGACACCCGCAGCCAGCCCTGGATGTGCCGGTAGAACGTCGAGCGACGCACCGGACGGGGCACCGGCACGCCGTCGCGGACCACCGACGCGCCCGTGGTGCCCAGCTGTGCGGCGCGCCCCACCAGCCAGCCGGTGCGGCTCGATCGGGGCATCAGGACCCGCGCCCGCAACCCCGGCACGGTCGGTATCGGCTCGATCCGGACCTCGGTCACGGTCCCGTCGAACAACACCGAGTCGTCGACGATGCCCTCGCCCACCAGCCCGTCGGCCTCCGGCGGCGGCAACCAGCGCGCCGCGCCGACCAGCACCGTGCCAGTCTCGTCGCGGATCAACGGAATCCGTTGTGCCGCACCGGTCAGCGCGCGGCGGGCGCGGAATGACCGGCGCACGTGGGCGACCTCGACGTCGAGCCGCTCGGTCTTGAGCAGCCGGGTCAGCACCGCGGCCAGGTCGGCGGGGGAGCCCACCACGACCACCCGGCCATTGGTCGCGGTGGCCGCATCGATGGCCTCGGTGGCCGCGCTCCCGGTGCCGACAGCAACGCCCGGCACGGCGCGGAGTGGGCGGGGTGCCCGGCGGCCGCCGAACAGCAACACAACAGTCAACGCAGCTCCTGCTCCCGCACTCGGATAAGGTGGGTCACCGGCTGGAACACAATAACCAGGAGAAATGCCATGCCGGCAATCGTCCTCATCGGCGCCCAGTGGGGCGACGAGGGCAAGGGTAAGGCCACCGATCTACTCGGTGGGCGGGTGCAGTGGGTTGTGCGCTATCAGGGAGGCAACAACGCCGGGCACACCGTCGTGCTGCCCAGCGGCGAGAATTTCGCGCTGCACCTCATACCGTCCGGCATTCTGACGCCCGGGGTCACCAACGTCATCGGCAACGGTGTCGTCGTCGATCCGGGGGTGTTGCTCACCGAGTTGAACGGGTTGGACAACCGCGGCGTGGACACCAGCGGTTTGCTGATCTCGGCCGACGCGCATCTGCTGATGCCCTACCACGTCGCCATCGACAAGGTGGTGGAGCGCTACGCGGGCAGCAAGAAGATCGGCACCACCGGCCGCGGCATCGGGCCCTGTTACCAGGACAAGATCGCGCGGATCGGGATCCGGGTCGCCGACGTCCTGGACGAGACCCTGCTGGCCGAGAAGATCGAGGCCGCCCTGGAGCTGAAGAATCAGATCCTGGTGAAGGTCTACAACCGCAAGGCGCTGGACGCGGACGAGGTGGTGGCCGCCCTGCTCGAGCAGGCCGAGGGCTTCAAGCACCGCATTGCCGACACCCGCCTGCTGCTGGGCAACGCCCTGGAGAACGGCGAGACCGTGCTGCTGGAGGGCTCCCAGGGCACGCTGCTCGACGTCGACCACGGCACCTACCCGTATGTCACCTCGTCGAACCCGACGGCCGGCGGCGCCGCAGTCGGCTCCGGCATCGGGCCCACCCGGATCACCACGGTGCTGGGGATCCTGAAGGCCTACACCACCAGGGTGGGCTCGGGTCCGTTCCCCACCGAATTGTTCGACGAGTACGGCGAATACCTGTCCAAGACCGGCGGCGAGGTCGGTGTCACGACGGGACGGGACCGCCGGTGCGGCTGGTTCGATGCCGTCATCGCCCGCTACGCCACCCGGGTCAACGGCATCACCGACTACTTCCTGACCAAGCTCGACGTGCTCTCCTCCCTGGAGACCGTGCCGATCTGCGTCGGCTACACCATCGACGGCAAGCGCACCGATGAGATGCCGATGACCCAGGCCGACATCGCGCGCGCCGAGCCGATCTACGAGGAACTGCCCGGCTGGTGGGAGGACATCACCGAGGCCCGCGAGTTCGACGAGCTGCCCGCCAAGGCGCGCGACTATGTGCTGCGCCTGGAAGACCTAGCCGGAGCCCACATTTCGTGCGTCGGGGTGGGTCCGGGCCGGGATCAGACCATCGTCCGGCGCGATGTCCTGGCGTCCCGCTAGTGTCGGCTGACTTCGGACCGGACCCGCGGCGGGTCAGCCCCGACTACGAGCGCCACGGCGGTTTCCCGGTGTTCGAACCCGCCGAACCGGGGCCCGGATTCGCCCGGTTCCTGGCCGGCATGCGCCGACTGCAGGATCTGGCGGTCTCGGCCGCGCCGGCCGCGGAGACCTGGGACGACGCCGCCGACCGGGTCGAGAAGCTGATCGAGCAACTCGCGCCGTTCGAGTCCGCCGAGGGGGTCGGCCCGGCCAGCCGGGTGCCGGCTCTGCCCGGCGCCGGCAGCCTGCTGATGCCGCCGTGGTTCGTCGACGCCTTCGAACCCGACGGGGTGCGGGTGCGGGTCACGTTCAGCCGTTTCCACGTCGGCGGTAACTACGCCGTACACGGCGGGGTGTTGCCCTTGCTGTTCGATTCGCTGTTCGGAATGGTCATCCACGCCGCCGGCCGCCCGATCAGCCGCACCGCCTACCTGCATGTCGACTACCGCAAGGTCACGCCGATCGACACCGAGTTGCGCGCGCGCGGCTGGATCCGGGAGGCCGAGGACCGCAAGGCCTTCGTCAACGCCGAATTGCATGACGGCGACGACAATCTGCTCGCCGAGGCCCACGGATTGATGATTCGCCTGCTGCCCGGCCAACCCTAGGAGTCGGTAGATGACCGCGAACCTGCCCCGTCGGGCGCGCCGGTTGTCCACTCCGCGTGCGGCCGGTCTGGCCGGCGTGCTGTTCGCGGTCCTGTTCGGCGCGGCCATGGTGCTGATCCGGACGTCGATACCGGACGAGTCGGGGTCGGGCTCGCCGTGGCTCGACGGTGCGAGGACGAACCTCAAGGTGGCCGCGGTGCTGATGCCGCTGGCCGGCATCGCGTTCCTGTGGTTCATCGGGGTGGTCCGCGATGGGCTCGGGCGCTACGAGGATCGCTTCTTCGCCTCGGTCTTGCTCGGCAGTGGTCTGCTGTTCCTGGCGATGATCTTTGCGGCCGCCGCGGTGGGCAGCGCGCTGGTGGCCGGGCGCGCGGTCGGCGTCGAAGCCAGCGCCCGCGGCGACGTGGCGGTGTTCGGCCAAGCCCTGTTGCTGGCCTTGGCCAAGACCTATGCGCTACGGATGGCGGCGGTGTTCATGATCTCGCTGGCCACCATTTGGCTCAAGACCGGGCTGATGTCGAAGTGGTTGGTCTTCGGCACGTACGCCACCGCGGCGGTGCTGCTGATCGCGAGCGACGCCAGCATGTGGGTCACGCTGCTGTTCCCGGCGTGGGTGCTGGTGGTGAGCCTGCTGGCATTGTCGCGCGCCGGGGTGATCGACCTGCATCACGGCGACGAGCGCGTCGAGGAGTAGCCGGCGGCGGGGTCCTCGGCGTCCGAAACCGGGTCGATGCGGCTCGGCCACCACACCTTCGGGCCGAGCAACGTGAACAGCGCCGGGATCACCACGGTGCGCACCAGGAAGGTGTCCAGCAGGATGCCCAGGCCCACGATGATGCCCAGCTGGGTCAGCACGATCAGCGGCAGCACCCCGAGGACGGCGAACACCGCGGCCAACACGATGCCGGCGCTGGTGATCACCGCGCCGGTCGCCGAGACCGCGCGCACGATCCCGGTGCGGGTGCCGAAACTGCGGGTCTCCTCGCGAGCCCGGGTCACCAGGAAGATCGTGTAGTCCACGCCGAGGGCCACCAAGAACAGGAACGCGAACAGCGGGGTGGTGTTGTCCAGGGCGGGGAAGCCGAAGAGGTGGATGCTGACCCAGCCGCCCAGCCCGAGCGCGGCCACCGAGGACGCCACCGTCACGGTGACCAGCAGCAGCGCGGCGACGATCGAGCGCAGCAGCACCAGCAGGACCGCGAGCACCACCAGCAGAATCGCCGGGATGATCACCAGCCGGTCGCGCACGGCGGCATCGCGCGCGTCCAACGCCTGCGCGTCGGACCCGCCGACCAGCGCCTGCGGATCGACCGCCTGCACCGAATCGCGCAGGGCGGCAATGGTTTCGAACGCCTCGTCGCTGGCCGGCGCCGCGTCGGTGACCACCGACCACTGGGTCAGGCCCGCGCCGTCGTCGCCGCCGGGGGTGGCCGACACCACGCCGTCGGTGCCGGCGATGGCCGCCTCGATCTGCGGGGCGCGGTCGCCGGCCGCGATCACCCGGGTCGGGTCGGTCAACCCGCTGGGGAAGTGCTGCGCCAGGGTCTCGTAGCCGGTCACCGATTCGGCCTTGACGCGGAACTGCTCGGTCTGCGACAGCCCGGTCTGGGTGCCGAACAGGCCGCAGGCCAGCACCGCCAGGCCGGCGAAGGAGGCCACCAGCACCGCGACCGGGCGCCGGGCCACCGCCGTCGCGATGCGGTGCCACACCCCGGTTTCGGTCAGCGCGCGATCCTGCCGCGACGGGATGAACGGCCAGAACAGCCGCACCCCGAACAGCGCCAGCAGCGGCGGCAGCAGCAGCAGCGAGAACGCCGCGGCGACAACGAGTCCCGCGGCGGCCTGCAGGCCCAGGCTGCGGGTGCTGGGGGCGCTGGCCAGCAGCAGCGTCAGCAGTGCCAGCACCACGGTGGCGTTGCTGGCCAGGATCGCCGGCCCCGCGGCGCGCACCGCGGTACGCAACGCCTGCCGGTGGTCGGGCGCGGAGCGCAACTCCTCGCGGTACCGGGAGATCAGCAGCAGCGCGTAGTTGGTGCCCGCACCGAACACCAGCACGCTGGTGATGCCGGAGGTGGAACCGTCGGGGATCAGGCCCGCCCATGAGGTGACCGTCGCGCCCAGGGTGGCGCCGGCGCGGTCGGCGAATCCGATCACCGCCAGCGGTACCAGGAACAGCACCGGGGAGCGGTAGGTGAGGATCAGCAGCAGCGCGACCACCGCGGCCGTCACCGCCAGCAGCGTGATGTTGGCCCCCGAGAACGCGCCCGCGATGTCGGCGCCGAAGGCCGGACCGCCGGTGACCTCGGCGCGCAACTGCGGCGGCAGGCCGTCGCCGGCGCCCGCCCGGACGCTGTCCACGGCGTCGCGCAGTTCGAACCCGGACAGCGTGGTATCCATCGGGACCGCGGCCAGCGCGGCGCGACCGTCCTCGGACACCGTGACCGGCGGTCCGCCCGCCGGTGCGCCGCTCTGTTGCTGCATCCGCTGATACGCGGCCTCGGCGGCGCCGAGGTCCGCGGGTGCCAGCACGGCCCCGTCGCCGCGGGTCACCACCAGGATCGCCGGTGCGCGGTCCCCGCCCGGGAAGCCCGTCGCGGCCTCGGCCGCGCGGGCCGCCTCCGCCGAGGACGGCAGCGCGATCGGCGACTGCGAGGCCGCGTCGTTGCTGCCGGCCAGTCCCAGCAGCAGACCCGAGGCGAGGGCGATCAACAGGGCCAGCACCCACGATCGGGGCCCGGTCACGACGGCGGCAAGGCGATCCCAGTTCACGGGCCCAAGGTACCCAGATCGTTCGACCGCCTAACCTTTCGACCGGCGCGCGACGCCTATTGTGGGGACCATGTGGTCGCCGCGAGTCCTGCTGCTGGGCAGCGGTGAGCTGGGCCGCGAGGTGGTGGTGAGTTTCCAGCGGCTCGGGGCGGTGGTGATCGCCGTGGACTCGCATGCGGACGCGCCGGCGCTGGCGATCGCCGACGAATCCGCGGTCGTGGAACTCACCGATCCCGAGGCCCTGACCGCGGCCATCGAGCGGTTCGGACCGGACCACGTGGTCCCGGCCACCGACGCGGTGGCCACCGACGCGCTGGCCGGTGCCGAAGCGGCGGGCATCGAGGTGGTCCCGGGTTCGCGCCGGGCCCGGCTGACGCTGGACCGGGAGGGGCTGCGCCGGCTGGCCGCCGACGAACTCGGCCTGCCGACGGCACCGTTCTGGTTCGCCGGTTCGGTCGACGAACTCGGCGCGATCGCCGACCACGCCGGTTATCCGTTGGTGGTCAAGCCGCTGATTGCGCTGCCCGGCGAGGGACAGTCGGTGCTGCTGCGCGCCGACGACATCGCGGCGGCGTGGCGACGCGCGGTCTCGGCGGCCGGACACATCACCCACAACCGGGTGCTCGTCGAGTCCCTGGTGGAGGTCGACGACGAGGTCACCCTGCTGGCGGTCCGCAGCGGCGACGCCACGCCCACCCAGTTCTGCGAACCGATCGGGCACCGCCACGTCGACGGCGTCCTGGAGGCCTGGCAACCGCTGCCGATGTCGGCGGTGGCGTTGGATTCGGCGCGTTCGATCGCCGCGCGGGTGGTCACCGCCCTGGGCGGGCGCGGCCTGTTCGGGGTGGAACTGCTGGTGTGCGGCGACGAGGTGTACTTCTCCGACGTCACCGTGCTGCCGCACGACAGTGCGCTGGTGACGCTGCGCACCCAGCGGCTCTCGGCGTTGGAGTTGCACGCCCGGGCCGTGTTGGGGCTGCCGGTGGACACCATCATGATTTCCCCGGGCGCGGTCGAGGTCAGTTACCGGCCCGGGTCCCGCGCCGAGTTGGCCGCGGCCTTGGACGTCCCGGAGTCCGACGTACTGTTGTTCCCGGCGCCGCCCGGAGCCCCCGGAGCGGGCCGCAGCAGATTCGAGGTGGTGGTGGCGACGGCACCGGCCGTTGCCACCGCGCGTGACCGGGCCCGCAAGGCGTCGCACGCACTACGAGGGAGCCCGCAGTGATCGATCCGAGACCCGACTCCGACGGCGCCAGCGTCACGCCGTTCTTGGCCGCGCTGGCCGTCATCGTGCTCGTCGTCATCGGCATCGGCGTGATGACCTGGTCCAACAGCGACGAAGACGCCCTGCACGAGAGCATCGTGCGGGCCGCGATCGGTCAGAACGATGCGCTGCAGCGCCTCGACTACGAGGATTTCCGCACCTACACCTGCGCGCAGGAGGCCGGCACCGAGGCGGCCGTGCTGGCCAACCAGCGCGAGTCGGTGGCCGCCCACGGCGCCCGCTACGTGGGCAACGTGCTGGCGGTCGACGTCGACGGCGATCGGGCCACCGCGAACGTCGTCTACTACTACGACAACGACAAGGACACCATGATCGAGACGGACACGTCGTTCGTGCTCGAGGACGGGTCCTGGCGGGTGTGTTCGCCGGTTTCCTGACGTGTGGAAAACTTGCTCCGGTGAGTTACGCCGGAGACATCACGCCCGAGCAGGCCTGGTCGATGCTCAATGAGAATCCCGAGGCCACCCTGGTCGACTGCCGGACCGATGCCGAGTGGAGGTTCGTGGGCGTCCCCGACGTGTCGAGCCTGGGCCGCGAGGTGGTGTTCGTGGAGTGGAACCGCACCGACGGCGCGCACAACGCCGACTTCGTGGCCGAGTTGCAGGCCGCGGGAGTGACGGCCGGGGACCGTCCGGTGATCTTCCTGTGTCGTTCGGGCAACCGGTCGATCGGCGCGGCCGAGGCGGCCACGGCGGCGGGTATCGCGCCGTCCTACAACGTGCTCGACGGGTTCGAGGGGCACCTCGATGCGCAGCGCCACCGCGGCGGGGCCGGGTGGAAGGCCCTCGGCCTGCCGTGGGTGCAGTCGTGACCCCGCCGGAGGTGCCGTCGGTGCGGATCCCGAAGCCGCTGCCCGCGGGCCTGGGCCAGGCCACCATCGGCGTGCGCGGCGGGGTGTTGCGATCCCAGTTCGAGGAGACCGCCGAGGCGATGTACCTCAACTCCGGCTACACCTACGCCAGCGCGGCCGACGCCGAACGCGCGTTCACCGGCGAGGTGGACCGCTTTGTGTATTCGCGCTACGGCAATCCGACCATCGCGATGTTCGAGGAGCGGTTGCGGCTGATCGAGGATGCGCCGGCGGTGTTCGCCACCGCGACGGGCATGGCCGCGGTGTTCACCGCCCTGGGCGCGTTGCTGGGCGCCGGTGACCGACTGGTGGCCGCGCGCAGCCTGTTCGGGTCCTGCTTCGTGGTGTGCAACGAGATCCTGCCGCGCTGGGGCGTGCAGACCGAGTTCGTCGACGGCGACGACCTCGACCAGTGGGAAGCCGCGTTGAGCAAGCCCACGCAGGCGGTCTTCTTCGAGACCCCGTCGAACCCCATGCAGTCCCTGGTCGACATCGCCGCGGTCAGCGAGATGGCCCACGCCGCGGGCGCAAAGGTGGTGCTGGACAACGTCTTTGCCACCCCGCTGCTGCAGCGCGGCATGCCGTTGGGTGCCGACGTCGTGGTGTACTCCGGCACCAAACACATCGACGGTCAGGGCCGGGTGCTCGGCGGGGCGATCCTCGGCGATCAGGACTACATCGACGGTCCCGTGCAGACGCTGATGCGTCACACCGGCCCCTCGATCAGTTCGTTCAACGCCTGGATACTGCTCAAAGGCCTTGAGACCCTTGCTGTTCGGGTCAACCACAGCAACGCCGCCGCGCAACGCATCGCCGAGTTCCTCGAGCAGCACCCGGCGGTGCGCTGGGTGCGCTATCCGTTTCTGCCCTCGCATCCGCAATACGATCTGGCCAAGCGCCAGATGAGCGGCGGCGGCACCGTGATCACCTTCGAACTCGAGGCGCCGGGCGACGGGGGGAAGCGCCGGGCGTTCGAGGTGCTCGACAAGCTGCGGGTCATCGACATTTCCAACAACCTCGGCGACGCCAAATCGCTGATCACCCATCCGGCGACCACCACGCACCGGGCGATGGGCCCGGAGGGTCGCGCCACGATCGGGTTGGGGGACGGGGTGGTCCGACTCTCGGTGGGCCTGGAGGACATTGCGGACCTGATCGCGGATCTGGACCAAGCGCTGGCCTGATCGCGTTATAGTCTCCCCCGTGATCAGCGTTGACGCGCTGACGGGGCGGGAACGTGAACTTGCGACCCTGCGCCGCGCGCTGAACGGGGTCGGTAATTTCACGGGGGTCGTGGTAGCCGGTCCAGCGGGGGTGGGCAAGACCAGGCTCGCCCGTGAGTTGCTGTCCCAGGCCGCCGCCGCGGGCACCCAGACCACTTGGATCGTCGGCACCGCATCGGCCCGGCCGATCCCGCTGGGCGTGTTCACCGCGACCCTCGGCGAGCACATCAGCGATCCCAATCCCGGTGTGCGGCAGGTCATCAGTGCGTTGGTGGCCCGACAGCGGCCCGGGCCGATCCTGCTCGGCGTCGACGACGCCCACCTGCTGGACGGCTTCTCCGCGCACGTCGTGCATCAGATCGCGCAGAGCCGGCAGGCGCGGTTGGTGGTCACGGTCCGCACCGGGGCCGGGGAACCGGACGCGGTCCGCGCGCTGTGGAAGGACGGCCTGCTGGCCCGGCTGGACCTCGAGCCGTTGTGTCCCGCGGGCACCCGGGCGATGGTCGAGGCGACGCTCGAGGGCCCGGTCGATGCCCATAGTGCGCAACGGTTTTGGCGCCTCACCGGCGGCAACGCCCTGTTCCTGCGGCAGCTGTTGAAGGATCAGGTCGCCGCCGGCCGGGTGCGCAAGGTCAAGGGCGTCTGGATCTGGGACGGCGACGTCGCGGTGTCGCAGAACATGAGCGACCTGGTGGGAAACCAACTGGACCGGCTCGCACCGGAATTGGGCACGGTGGTCGACGCGCTGTCGCAATGCGAGCCGCTGGCGGTGGACATCCTGACCGACTTGGTGGGGCACGCGGCGGTGGAAGCCGCCGAACGGGCGCACCTGATCACCGTCGAACGGACCGCGGGCACGCTCAGCGCCCGGCTGGTGCATCCGCTGTTCGGTGAGTTGCGGCGGGCCGCCGCCGGCGAGATGTACCTGTCGAAAATCCGTGGCGCGCTGGTGCAGCGGATGACCGGGCCCACCGAGGGCGATCCGCAGGGCAGCGTCCGGCGCGCGTTGCTGCGGCTGGAATCCGACCTGCCGCCGGACCCCGGGCTCTACGCCGAGGCGGCCCGGCACACCATGGCGCTGCTCGACCTCGATCTCGCTCAGCGGTTCGCCGCGGCCGCCGCCGCGGCGGGGTCGACCGAGGCGGCCGAAATCACCGCGGTGAACCGCTTTCTGGCCGGCGACGGTCCCGCCGCCGAGGACGCGCTGCGGGTCCTGAGCGAACGCGGGGCAGACCGGCACCGGTGGACGACGCTACGGGCGGCGAACCTGATCTGGATGCTGGGCCGGCCCGAGGCGGCCGAGCGGCTGCTCGCGGAGTTGGCCGGCGGGCCGGAGACCGACGCGGAGCGGGCCACCCGGTACTCGGTCGAGGCCTGCGTGGACGCGGTCTTCGCGCGCTGTGCCGAGGCCGAACGCAAGGCCCGCTATGCGCTGGCTGCCCCGGAGTTGACGGATCTCAACGCGATGCTGGCCGCAGTGGCGTTGATCATGGCCGCCGGGGCGCTGGGCCACGCCGAGGACATCGGGCCGGTCGCGCGCGCGGCGCTGGACCGGGCCACCGGCTCGTATGAGGCTTCGCACATGCGGTTCTGGTTCGCCGGGGTCTACGCCCGCGCCTGTCGATTGACCGGGCGGCTCGACGAATGCAAGCGTGCCGCCGCGCTGTTGTCGGAGCTGGCGCAGGACGTGCCCAGCCTGGCCTACGCCAACCTGGTGTTCATGGTCGGCGTCAGCGAGTTGATGTGCGGGGATGTCGGAGCCGCGACCAAGAAACTGCACGAGGCGCTGGCCGGGGTGGAAAACCACGGTGTCACCACGGGTTTGCGCGCCGCCTGCGTCTTCGGGCTGGCCGAGGCGCACGCCAAGCTGGGGGAGGCCGACGCGGCCGCGGAGCTGCTCGACGAGCTACGCCGCAGCGTGCGTCCCGAATTCCTGTTCATGCAGACCGCGTTGGCCGTGGCGACGGGGTGGGTGCAGGCCGCCGCGGGCTCGCTGACCGAGGCGGTGGGCACGGTGCTTGCGGAGGCGACGGTCGCGCGGGAGCGGGCTCAGCCGACCCACGAACTGGCCTGTCTGCAGGCGGCCGTGCAGTGGGGTGCCCAGCGCGACCTTGCCGAGATCGCCACCCGCACCGCCGAATTGGCCGCCGCGCTGCGCCTTCCGCTGGCCGACGCGGTGGCCGCGCACGCCGCCGGCCTGCTCGCGGAGAACGGCGAGGCGCTGCTGGCGGTCGCGAGCGCCTACCAGCGGATCGGCGACCGCGCCGCCGCCGCCGACGCGGCGGCGCAGGCCGCGGTGGCCTTCACCGGGGCGCAGTTGCGCAGCCGCGGGCTGTATGCGGCCGCCGTGGCCGCGCAGCTGGCCCAGGACTGCGGCGGGCTGTGCACTCCCGCCACCCGCAGCCCGGTCTCGCCGACCCCGTTGACGGGCCGGCAGCGCGAGGTGGCCGAACTGGTGGCCGCGGGCCTGTCGAACAAGGAGATCGCCGACCGGCTGGTCACCTCGGTGCGCACCGTGGAGGGCCACCTGTACCGCGCCTGTCAGCGGGTGGGCGCCAGCTCGCGCAGCGACCTCGCGGCGATCATGCGGGCCGGGCCGGGCCCCTAGGGCTGCCCGGGGCGCTTGTCCTCGGTTTTTTCGGCGACGCCGATCGCGCTCTGGGCGCGCTGCTCATAGCTCGACCGCGCACCGGTGTCGTAGTTGAGGAACACGGTGTCGTTGCCCAGCTTGTGGGCCAGCCACCGCCGCGCCCGGGGGCCGAGCAGCTGGGTGAGGGCGCTGACCGCGCGCAGCGGCCCCGGCACCGACAGGTGGGTGATCGACGGCTTGTCGAGCACCTTGACCACGCCGGCCGCGATGTCCTCGGGCTGCACCGGCTTCTGGGCGCCGGTGGCCTTGGTGCCCGAGATCAACTCGGTGTTGGTGAAGGTGGGCAGCACGCAGCTGACGTGGACACCCTGCGGCGCGAACTCGTCGGCCATCGCGGTGGACAGCCCCACCACCGCGAACTTGGTGCCCGCGTAGACGACCTGGCCGGGCACGGCGATCATCCCCGCCAGCGACGCGATGTTGACGATGTGCCCGCCGCGGCGCTTGACCATTTCCGGCAGCACCAGCCGGCAGCCGGTCAGCACGCCGTAGAAGTTGACCTCGATGGAGGTGCGGATGGCCTGCTCGGTCTGCTCGAGGAACGGCCCGACCGGCATCACGCCGGCGTTGTTGATCAGCACATCGATCTGCCCGGTGCCGTCGGCGCGGGCCTTGTCCAGGAACACCGCGAACGACTCGGCATCGGTGACGTCCACCGGATAGCCGGTGACTTGTCCGTGCCGCAGCAGTTCGGTGACTGCGTGATCGAGCACCGCGACGTCCCGGTCGCCGATGACGACCCGGGCGCCGCGGGCCAGCAGCGCCTTGGCGGTGGCGTAGCCGATCCCGCGGGCGGCCCCGGTGATGACGATGGTCTTGCCCCGGATGTTGTCCATGCCGCCGAACTTTACACGTGTCAACTTCGGGCCTGTCGGGCCAGTTCCTGAATGGGTCCACGCCAAATGTCGCCGTGCCCGGGGACCAGCACCTCGGTCTCCAGCAACGCCAGCGCGGCCAGGCTGCGGCGGCAGCCCGCGTCGTCGTGGTTGAACACCGAATGCAGCAACTGGGGTCCGCCCCGGCCCGTGGTGGGATGCCCCGTCACCAGCGCGTCGCCGGAGATCAGCACGTCGTCGACCAGATACGAGCAGTGCCCGCTGGTGTGTCCGGGCGTCGGGATCGCGATCGGCTGCCCCGGCAGCGTCGCGGCCACCTCCTCGGTGAACACGCGCGCCGAGGGAATGCCCGCGCGGATCAACGCGCCCTTGCCGATGATGTCCCACGACCACTTCACCCAGCGCGGTTGCCAGGCGTGCCGGGCCAGGGCCACCGGCGACACCTGTTCGAGATACTCCCGTTTGGCGTGGCCCACCTCGGCGGCGTGGCAGTACACCGGGGTGCGGTGCTCGGCGGCGAACCAGATCGCGGTGCCGAAATGGTCGACGTGGGCGTGGGTCAACAGGATGGCGGTCACGTCGGCGGCGCGAAAGCCCAGCTCGCGCAGCGATCGGAGCACCTCGCCGCGCTGGCCGGGAAAGCCCGCATCGATCATGACGACGCCGTCGGCGCCCGTGATCAGGGCCCAGTTCACCAACTCGGTGCGGGCCACGTGGACAAGATCGGAGACCTGAATCAGCCCGTCCCGCGCAGGTGCCATCCCCCAGAGTTTAGCGGGAGGGTAGAACAGTAGACGTGGCTGAACTCAAGCGGGAACTGAAACTGGGCTATAAGGCATCGGCGGAGCAGTTCGCGCCGCGTGAACTCGTGGAATTGGCGGTGCTGGCCGAGGCGCACGGGATGGACAGCGCCACCGTCAGCGACCACTTCCAGCCCTGGCGACACGAGGGCGGGCACGCGCCGTTCTCGCTGGCGTGGCTGACCGCGGTCGGGGAGCGCACCGAGCGGCTGCAACTGGGTACCTCGGTGCTGACCCCGACCTTCCGCTACAACCCTGCAGTGATCGCCCAGGCGTTCGCCACGATGGCCTGCCTCTACCCCGACCGGGTGTTCCTGGGCGTCGGCACCGGCGAGGCGCTCAACGAGATCGCCACCGGCTACGCCGGGGAGTGGCCGGAGTTCAAGGAGCGGTTCGCGCGGCTGCGTGAGTCGGTGCGATTGATGCGCGAGCTGTGGCTCGGCGACCGCGTCGACTTCGACGGCGAGTACTACCGGCTCAAGGGCGCCTCGATCTACGACGTCCCCGAGGGCGGGGTGCCGATCTACATCGCTGCCGGCGGTCCGGTGGTGGCCAAGTACGCGGGCCGCGCCGGCGACGGCTTCATCTGCACCTCCGGCAAGGGCGCCGAGCTCTACAAAGACAAGCTGATCCCCGCCGTCGCCGAGGGGGCCGCGGCCGCCGAACGCAACCCTGCGCAGATCGACCACATGATCGAAATCAAGATCTCCTACGACACCGATCCCGAGTTGGCGCTGGAGAACACCCGGTTCTGGGCGCCGCTGTCGCTGACCGCCGAGCAGAAGCATTCGATCGACGACCCGATCGAGATGGAGAAGGCCGCCGACGAGCTGCCCATCGAGCAGGTTGCCAAGCGCTGGATCGTGGCTTCGGATCCCGACGAGGCGGTCGAGAAGGTCGCCGAGTACGTCAATTGGGGCCTGAATCATCTCGTGTTCCACGCCCCGGGCCACGATCAGCGGCGCTTCCTGGAGTTGTTCGAGCGCGATCTCGCGCCGCGACTGCGCAAACTGGGTTAGCCGCGTGGGCATCGGCGACAACGGCCGCACCTCGGGCGTCTACATCGCCTCCCCCGAGGGTGACACCGGGAAATCGACGATTGCGCTGGGCATTCTGCATCGGCTGGCCGTGACGGTCCCGCGGGTCGGGGTGTTCCGGCCGATCGTCCGGGAGGGCGAGGCCCGCGACTACATCCTCGAGCTGCTGCTGGCGCGGACCACCGCGGGCCTGAGCTACGAGGACTGCGTGGGGGTGACCTACCGGCAGGTGCACGACGATCCCGACGCCGCCATCGGGGTGATCGTGGACCGGTTCCACGCCGTTGCCCAGCACTGCGACGCGGTGGTGATCATCGGCAGCGACTACACCGACGTCGCAACCCCGAGCGAGCTGGAGATGAACGCCCGCATCGCGGCCAACCTGGGGGCCCCGGTGGTGCTGGCGGTGCGCGCCAAGGGCCGCAGCCCGCAGGAGGTCGCCCAGGCGGTCAACGTCTGCCTGGCCGAGATCGCCGGCCAGTACGCGCACACCGCGGCGGTGGTCGCCAACCGCTGCGACCCCGACCAGATGGCGGAGGTGGCCGCGGAGCTGGCCGACTTCGAGCCGAAGACCTTCGTGCTGCCCGAGGAGCCGCTGCTGTTCGCGCCGTCGGTCGCGGAGTTGCGCGATGCGGTGGGCGGCACGCTGATCAAGGGCGACGAGGCCCTGCTCGGCCGCGAGGTGCTCGACGTCATGGTGGCCGGGATGACCGCCGATCACGTCCTGGAACGGCTCAGGGACGATATGGCCGTGATCACCCCCGGAGATCGCTCCGACGTGGTGCTCGCGTTGATGAGTGCCAATGCGGCCGAAGGGTTTCCGTCGCTGTCGACCATGATCCTCAACGGCGGACTCGAACTGCACCCCGCGATCGCCGCGCTGGTCGACGGGCTCGGTTCGCGGCTGCCCATCATCGCCACCGGCCTGGGCACCTTCGACACCGCCAGCGCGGTGGCCGCGACCCGCGGCCGGGTCACGGTGACCTCGCAGCGCAAGATCGACACCGCGATCGAGTTGATGGCCCGCCACGTCGACGTCGAGGACATGTTGACCCACCTGGCGCTGCCGATCCCGGATGTCACCACGCCGCAGATGTTCGAGTACGGGTTGGTCGAACGCGCGCGTGCGGACCCCAAGCGCATCGTGCTGCCAGAGGGGGACGAGGACCGCATTCTGCAGGCCGCCGGTCACCTGTTGCGCCGCGGCGTGGCCGACCTGACGATCCTCGGCGACGACGCCCAGATCCGGTTGCGGGCAGCCGAACTCGGCGTCGACCTGACCGCGGCCACGGTGCTCAACCCGCGATCCAGCGAACTGTGCGACCAGTTCGCCGAACAGTATGCCGAGTTGCGCAAGCACAAGGGTGTCACGGTCGAGCAGGCCCGCGAGATCATCCACGACGTGTCGTACTTCGGCACCATGCTGGTGCACAACAACCTGGTCGACGGCATGGTCTCCGGCGCGGCGCACACCACCGCCCACACCGTGCGCCCGGCCCTGGAAATCGTGCGGACCGCGCCCGGGATTTCGACGGTGTCCAGCATCTTCCTGATGTGCCTGTCCGACCGCGTGCTCGCCTACGGCGACTGCGCGATCGTGCCGGACCCCACCGCCGAGCAACTCGCCGACATCGCGATCAGCTCGGCGCGCACGGCCGCGCAGTTCGACATCGAACCGCGGGTGGCGATGCTGTCGTATTCGACCGGCAGCTCCGGCTCCGGTGCCGAGGTCGAGAAAGTGCGGGCCGCCACCGAATTGGTGCGGCAGCGGGCGCCGGAGCTGTTGGTGGAGGGCCCGATCCAGTACGACGCGGCGGTCGAGCCGTCGGTGGCGGCCACCAAGATGCCCGACTCCGCGGTCGCCGGCCACGCCACCGTGCTGATCTTCCCGGACCTCAACACCGGCAACAACACCTACAAGGCCGTGCAGCGCAGCGCGGGTGCCATCGCGATCGGCCCGGTGCTGCAGGGTCTGAACAAGCCCGTGAACGACCTGTCCCGCGGCGCGCTGGTCGAAGACATCGTCAACACCGTCGCCATCACCGCGATCCAGGCCCAGGGGAAGAAGTAGATGAAACTCGCGGACCAACACCGCTCGTCGAACCGGACGGTCTTGGTGGTCAACTCCGGATCGTCATCGGTGAAATTCAGCCTGGTACAACCGGATAGCGGTATCGAGATGGCCGCTGGCATCGTCGAGCGGATCGGAGAACAACAGTCGCGGGCCAGGCTGGAGTTCGGCTGCCGCGAGGTCGAACGGGACACCCCGGTGGCCGACCACGACGCCGCGCTGCGGCTGATCTTCGACATGTTCGACGAGGCCGGCGGAAACCTCGAGACCGTCGGGCTGGTGGCGGTCGGGCACCGCCTGGTGCACGGCGGTCGCGAACTCTACGAGCCGACGCTGATCGACGATGCGGTGGTGGCCAAGGCCCGTGAGCTGGCACCGCTGGCCCCGCTGCACAATCCGCCGGCGGTGCTCGGCGTCGAGGTGGCCCGCAAGATGCTGCCGGACCTGCCGCACGTGGCGGTGTTCGACACCGCGTTCTTCCACGATCTGCCGGCGGCGTCGGCCAGCTATGCGATCGACCGTGCGGTCGCCGAGAAGTGGCGGATCCGGCGGTACGGCTTCCACGGCACCTCACATCAGTACGTCAGCGAACAGGCCGCCGAGTTCCTAGACATGCCGCTGGACAAGCTGAATCAGATTGTGCTGCACCTCGGTAACGGCGCCTCGGCCTCGGCGATCGCCGGTGGCCGGCCGGTGGACACCTCGATGGGGCTGACCCCGATGGAGGGTCTGGTGATGGGCACCCGCAGCGGCGATCTGGACCCGGGCATCATCTTCTACCTGGCGCGCACCGCGGACATGGCGGTCGAGGACATCGAGACCATGCTCAACCGCCGCTCCGGGGTGTTGGGAATGGGCGGGGACAACGACTTTCGGGAACTACACCGCATCATCGCCGCGGGCAGCGAACCCGAGGCCGCCCACGCCCGGCTGGCCTACGACGTCTATATCCACCGGCTGCGCAAGTACATCGGTGCCTACCTGGCGGTGCTGGGCGACACCCACGTCATCACGTTCACCGCCGGCGTGGGGGAGAACGACGCGAAGGTCCGCCGCGACGCCCTGACCGGGCTGGCGCCGCTGGGGGTGGAGATCGACGAGCACCTCAACGAGAGTCCGGCGCGCGGCGCGCGGGTGATCTCGGCGGAGAACTCGCCCACCACGGTGCTGGTGATCCCCACCGACGAGGAACTCGCGATCGCGCGGGCGTGTGTGGCGGTGCTGGAAGTCGCGTGAAGCCACTGACACGCACCGCAGTTATATGTACCATGGCCGTATATTTTACGGTGGTCGGGACGGTGGGGCCGCGGGTGCGGACCGGCGCCCGGTAGATACGGGAGGGCATGCTCGTGCGGGTGCAGCCGGCCGCGTTCCTCCGGACCACCCTGCCGCTGGGCATCGAGTCGTTGCGGGACTACGACTCGGGGCGGTACCACTCGATCTGGCTGCCCGACCACATGGTGAGCTTCTGGCCCGATTCGATCTGGACTCCCGAATTCACGGACCTCGCGACACTGTCGCCGTCGCCGCACCGACATCTGGACGGGATGGCCGTGGCCGCGGCGGCGGCGGTGCTGACGACGCAGACTCCGGTGGTCACCACGGTGGTCGATACCGTGCGCCGGCATCCGGCGATGCTGGCGCAGACGGCGGTGACCATCGATCACCTCTCCGGAGGGCGGTTCATCCTGGGGCTCGGCTCCGGCGAACTGGAGAACACCGTCCCCTATGGCTTCGACTTCGCCAAGCCGGTCAGTCGGTTCGAGGAGGCGATCACGGTCATCAAACTGCTGTGGCGCAGCGACGGACCGGTGGACTTCGAGGGCGAGTTCTACCGGCTGGAGCACGCGCGCCTGGATACCGAGCTCCACGACGGTGAGTGTCCGCCGATCTGGATCGGCGCGAAAGGTCCCCGCATGTTGGACATCACCGGTCGGCACGCCGACGGCTGGTGGCCCAACGGCGCGTACACCCCGGAGGACTACGCCGCGAAGCTGACGGTGGTCCGCACCGCCGCCGAACGCGCCGGGCGCGATCCGATGGCGATCGTCCCGGCGATCACGCAAATCTGCCTCATCGGCGACGACGACGAGATCGCCGGCATGCTCCAGGCGCCCCTGGTCAAGTCGATCATCCTGCTGCTCACCGCCGCCGATCTGCGTCAGTTCGGCTACGACCACCCGATGGGTCCGGACTGGCGGGGCGTCATGGACTTCAACCCGGTGGCGTTGTCGAGGGAGCGGATCATCCGGTTCTGCGCGGAGGTCGATACTCAGGCGATCCGAGACATCTTCCCTTGTGGTACACCGAAACACGTCGCGCAGCAGATGAAGGGATTCTGCGAGGCCGGAATGCGGGTGTTCAAGCTGATGGAGTACGGCGGCATGGCCGGCCTCGAGTTCGGTGCGCGCTCGGCGGCCAAGGTGCGGGAAACCGAGGACGAACTGCTCGAGTTGGTGGGGGATCCGGCGCTGTGCACGTGAACGAAACTCACTTGGACGCGCAGCGGATGCTCGCCAGGGCACAACGGCAAGTCGGCGCCGCCGACTGGGGCGACCCCACGCTTGCGGAGCGCTTCGGCCGCGCCGTCGACCATCTCAACAGCGTGCTGGCGGACGCCGACGCCAAACGGCAGGCCGCCGAGGTCTGTCACTGGTTGCTGACGTCGCGGTTGGAGTTCTTCGCGGATCGAAGCCGCTACCCGATCGCCGAGGAAGTGATCGAACGACCGTTGTTCGTGACCGGTGAACCGCGCACGGGCACAACGTTGATGCACGCGCTGATGTCGGTGGATCCCGCCGCCCGCGCGCTCAGGTTCTGGGAGGTCATGTATCCATCGCCGCCGCCGGGACTGGCCGGCCCCGACGATCCGCGTCGCGCGCGCGCAGACGACGACTGGCGGGAGATCAACGCGAAACTACCCAAATGGCTGCATTCGCATCCCTACAACGACATGCTCGGCGACGGCCTGCCGGAGGATGAGCGCACCTGGGCCTTTGACTTCCGGGTGCTCACCCCGACCGCGTGGTGGCGGGTACCGATGCAATCGCTGGTGCAGGGCCTGCCGACGGACGCGGCCGCGCAGTACCGGATACACCGCGCGATGCTGCAGCAGTTCCAGTACGGCCGACCGCGGCGGTACTGGGCGCTGAAGGGGTTCCACGGATTCCGGCTCCAAGAGCTCTTCGAGACCTATCCCGACGCGAAACTGGTGTGGCTGCATCGGGATCCGGTCCAAGTGGCCGCCTCGCGCACGATGATGATGGCCGACATCTCCGAGGGCATCGTCGGCCCGATCGACCTGCGGGCCGAGGTGAAGAAGCATCTGGAGCTGACCCGGGCGAGCATCGCCAACACCATGACGCATCCGATGGTCGACGACCCGCGAATCCACCACGTCCGTTACCGGGACTTCGTCGCCGACCAGATCGGCACCGTTCGAGGCTGCTACGAGTTCGCCGGCCGGGAACTGTCGGGGGCGGCCGAAGACGCAATGCGCGGCTACCTGAGCGCCAACCAGGGCGACCGGCACGGCAAGTTCCGCTATTCGACGACAGTGCTGACCGACATCGGCGAAGATCTGGACGCGCTGCACGAGGAGTTCCGACCGTTTCGTGAGCGTTTCGGCGTCGAGATCGAGAGCCGGGTTTAGCGTGCACCCGCGGGTGGGTCTGCACCAGGTCGCGTTCCTCGAGGAGGGCACCCCGGCGTTCCTCGACCACTGCGCCCGCATCGGTGTGCAGAACTGCACGCTGGTCACCGCGGCGCTGCTGCAACCCGGCACCGTTGCGCAAACCCGCAGCCGGCTGGCCACCGGCGGCCCCCGGGTGGACGCCGTGAACCATCCGTTCGCCACGTTCCCCGACCTGGAACGCGACACCGGGGAAGCAGCGGCAAACCTGTTGCGCGCCATCGCATGTGCGGCGGCACTGGGTGCGCGCTGGCTCTACGTCCTCACCGGCGGCCGGGGCTCACTCACGTGGGAGGAGGCGGCCCAGAAGTTCACCAGCCTCATCGATGCGGGGCGCGCGGCCGCCGCTGCCGCGGGGGTGACGCTGCTGGTCGAGAACGCCTCGCCGTTCAACGCCGACATCCACATCGCCCACACCCTGGCCGATCTGATCGCCCTGGCCGACATCGCCGGCATCGGCATGTGCATCGAACTGCACGCCTGCTGGGCGGAGGCCGACCTCGGCAGGCTGCTGCGCCGCGCGCTGCCGAACACCGGGCTGGTGCAAGTCAGCGACTACGTGTTGGGCGACCGCACGGCGCCGTGCCGGGCGGTCCCCGGCGACGGCGCGATACCGCTGCAACGCATCATCGGCGACGTTCTCGACGCCGGCTACGGGGGCGTCTTCGACATCGAGTTGGTGGGGCCGCGCATCGAGGCCGAGGGTGCGCGCGCCGCGACCGAGCGCGCAGCGCGGCGAGTCTCGGAGATCTTGACCGGACTGGGAGCCTGAGTCATGGCCTACGGTGACGGACCCGTCGACGCTGATCTGCGCGATGCCTGGGACAGCTTCTGCGATCAGCTCAAGGCGGCCGGCGCGCGGGTGTTCAAGGACGCCAACCCGGCGGCGCCGGTCATGCGGGCCGACGCCTTCCGGTTCCTCACCCAAAACCTGGGCCAGGCGTTCGATCTCGCACTGGAGACCAAGGATCCCGCCTACCCGCAGCTGCATCCGTTCTGCACCCCGAACCGAAAATTGGGCGGTGATGTCGCCGATTTCACCTACCGGCAAGCGTGGATCGACGGGGATCACACCTACCGGATCGCCGGGCGGCGCGGCAGCGCCCGCTGGCTCAACGTCACCGTCCAGGGTGCGCGGCCCGACCGGATTCCCGGCACCGACTGGCCCAGCCTGCACGAACCGTTCGGAGACATCCCGGAATGCAACATCTTCGGTCACCAGATCCGGACCGACACCGAGGGCAACTTCGAGTTGATCCTCGGCGGGCCGGAGCGCGACACCAATTGGCTGCCGACCACACCGGACACCCGCAAACTGTTGATCCGGGAGGCCTTCGATGCCTGGTTCGAGACGCCGACGACACTGTCCATCGAAAGGCTGGGGATGGACAGTCCGCGGCCGGTGCCGGGTCCGGAGCGGCTGATCGAGGCGATGGAATGGGCCGGCGACTTTCTCACCGGGGCCATGCGCGATTGGCCCGAGCATTCGTGGCGGTACTCCGGGGGGGTGTGCGATCCGGCCCACCTCAACGCCTTCCCGCCCGAAAAGTCGGCCGACTCTGCGGATGACACCAAACGGGGGCGGATGGCGGCGCACCTGGTGTGGGAGCTGGCCCCGGACGAGTCGCTGATCGTCGAGATGGACAACCACGACGGCTTCTGGATCTTCGGGATGAGCGGCGTCTTCGTCGGCAGTATGGACTTCCTGTATCGACCCGTCAGCTACACCCCGGCGCGCACCGCGGTGGACAGCGACGGCGTGGTGCGGCTGGTGCTCGCCCACGACGATCCGGGGGTGCACAACTGGTTGGACACGCAGGGTTTCGCCCGCGGCAATCTCACCTACCGAAACCTGATGAGCCGGCATCCCGCACGCTTCCGAACCCGGGTGGTCAACCGGGCCGAGGTGCGCGACGCGCTGCCGGCCGACACCGCTCTGGTGAGCCGGCAGCAGCGGGTCCGGCAGTTGCAGGACCGCTACCACAGCATCAAGCTGCGCTATGGCAGCTGAACGAGAGATGGGGACGCCGATGTCGGGTAGCTGTGCGGGCAAGGTGGCGCTGGTCACCGGCGCCAGTCGGGGCCTGGGCAAGGCGATCGCACAACGGCTGGCGCAGGCGGGCGCCACCGTCGCGGTGACCGCCCGCACCATGGAACCGGACCCGAAATACGTTGGCTCGCTGCAGCAGACGGTGCGCGAGATACAGGCCGAGGGCGGGTCGGCGGTTGCGGTGGCGTGCGATCTATCGCGATCCGAGGACCGCGCGCGGATGTTCGCCGACGTGATCGACGGGGTCGGTGCGCCCGACATCGTCGTCAACAACGCCGCCGTCACGTTCCTGCGACCGCTCGACGGTTTCCCGGAGCGGCGGGCCCAGCTGATGGTCGAGATGCA
This sequence comes from Mycolicibacterium sp. MU0053, assembly GCF_963378095.1. Taxonomy (NCBI): domain Bacteria; kingdom Bacillati; phylum Actinomycetota; class Actinomycetes; order Mycobacteriales; family Mycobacteriaceae; genus Mycobacterium; species Mycobacterium burgundiense. The sequence goes on along the minus strand of NZ_OY726397.1, from coordinate 4,318,491 downwards.
CCTGCTGGCCCCGCTGCACCTGACCCAGCTGGCGGTTCCCGTCATGCGTGAACGTGGTGCCGGCTGGATCCTCAACATCACCTCGGTGGGCGCCGAACCGCCGGTAGGCCCGCCGTTCTCCGACTTCGACGTCAACGCCGGCTTCGGTGTGTACGGCACCGTCAAGGCGGCCCTGAACCGTCTGACGAAAAGCCTTGCGGCCGAACTTTATGCCGACGGCATCGCGGTGAACGCCGCCGCGCCGTCGAATCCGGTGGCGACCCCCGGTGCGGGCAGTCTCGATCTCGCGAAGACCGATACCGAGGACATCGAGCTGATCACGCAGACCGCACTGGTGTTGTGTACCGGTGACCCGAAGTCGTTGACCGGCCGGGTCGCCCACACCCAACCCTTCCTTCGCGAGATCGGCTGGCTGACCTGAACGGCGCGGCGGTGCAGGGGCTCGAGGACCGACTCGGCCCCCTTTCGGTCTCGAAGCTTCGCCCCATGCCGGGCGGCGCCTCCAGCCTGACCTACCGCGGCGTGTACCGGCAGCGGCCGGTGGTGGTGAAGGTGGCACCGGCTGGGTTGGAACCCATCGCACACCGTGACGTGTTGCGGCAGGCCCGGATCCTGCGCGCGCTCAGCGTCACGGACGTGCCGGTGCCCGAGGTTCTTTGGGAGGATGCCGGCGCCCCACCGGAGGTACCGCCGCTGTTCGTGATGTCCCTCGTCGACGGTGCCTCGGTGGAGCCGTTGTTCGACCTTGGCCGGGTTGCCGAGGCCGGGACCACCCTCGCCGCGCGGTTCCGCGCCGCGGCGGTGGTGCTGGCCCGTCTGCACCGGATCGATCCGGCGTCGGTGGGCCTGGGCGAGGATCCGGTCGTCGGTCTGCGCGACGAGGTCGACCGCTGGTCGCGCGCCCTGCAGACGGTCGATCCGGCGCTGGTTCCGGGCTGGCATCCTGTCGGTGCCGCGCTGCTCTCGACACTGCCGACACCGCTGGCCCCGGCGATCGTGCACGGCGATTTCCGGCTCGGCAACCTCCTGGCTGATGCCGATCACATCAATGCGGTGATCGACTGGGAGATCTGGTCGTTGGGGGATCCCCGGGTCGACCTGGGCTGGTTCCTGATCAACTGCGATCCCGCGACGTATCGACGCGACACCCCGCATGTCGGCGCGGCGCCGGCGACCTCCGAACTCGCCGCGCGGTACCGCCGGACGCTCGGGCGCGACATCTGCGACCTGGCGTGGTTCGAAGCGCTGGCGTGCTTCAAATCAGCAGCGACGTGGGCGCTGATCATCAAACACAACCGCCGTCGCCACCGCGATCCTGCCACGGAGGCAATGGCGGCTGCGCTGCCCCGACTGCTCGGCCGCGCAGCGCGGATCCTGAACCGCTCAGAGTGCGGACCAGCCGAGGAATAGGAGTGCACCGATGTCTGAGATGTATGCGCTGCAGCCGGAATTGGGCGCCGAGTTGCGGGGCTTCGACGGCGTTCTCGACGAGTCGGTCATCAGCAGTTGCCGGGAGGCGTTGCGGTGGCGCAGTGTGGTGCTGATCCGAAACGCCAACCTCGACGACGACGCGCAATTGGCCTTCAGTCGAAGGCTCGGAGAGGTACTGGCACCGGGTGGCAAGGAGATCTTCACGGTGTCGCTGGACCCGGCGAAGACCAAGATGGCCGCGTACCTGCGGGGGACCTTCGACTGGCATATCGACGACACGGCGCACGCCGTGCCGGCCAAGTTCACGATGCTGACCGCGCGGCACGTGGCGATGGTCGGCGGCGGGACGGAGTTCGCCGACACCTACGCCGCCTACGAGAACCTGCCGGCCCACGACCGCAAGCGCTACGCCGACCTGCGCGTGGTGCACAGTTTCGAGGCGACGCAACGGCGCGTCGAACCCAACCCCACCGACGAACAATTGGCCGCGTGGCGGGCCGGACCGAGCCGGGAAACGGCGCTGGTGTGGCGGCGCCGGGATGGCCGCCGGTCGCTGGTCATCGGCGCGACGGCCGACCACATCGTCGGAATGAGCCGCGCGGAGAGTGCGGCGATGCTCGACGAGTTGTTGGCCTGGTCCACCCAGGAGCGGTTCTGCTACCGCCACGAATGGACGGTCGGAGACGTTGTGATCTGGGACAACACCGCGATACTGCACCGCGCACTGCCCTACGATCCGTCCTCGGAACGCACGTTGCACCGCACGACGATCGCCGGCGACGAGGCCTGGACGTGACCGCCGCGACGCTGACCCTGGAAACGCCGAGCGCCGGCGTCGCACTCGTGCGCCTGAACCGCCCGAAATGCCTCAACGCGATCAACGAGACCATGCTGGTCGAATTGACGCGCACGTGTGCCGAACTGACGGCCGACGCCGCGGTCAAGGTCGTCGTGCTCACCGGAGCGGGGCGCGGCTTCTGCTCCGGCATCGACCTGCGCGATTTCGGTCCGGGCATGCTCGAGGCCACCGATCCCGCTATCGACCGCCTGCGGTTCCAGGAGCGGATGGCGGCGCTGGCCCAGGCTCTCACCGGGCTGCCGCAACCGGTGGTCGCCGCGGTCAACGGACCATGTGTGGGCGCCGGATTGGCCCTTGCCCTGGCCGCCGATATTCGAATCTGTTCCTCGGTGGCATCCTTCGGAAACGCGGCCATTCTGCTGGGGCTGTCCGGCGCCGAGGTGGGGATGAGTTACCACCTGCCCCGCATCGTCGGTACCAGCGTGGCCGCCGACTGGATGATGACCGGCCGCACCGTCTCCGCGGCGGAGGCCGACCGGCGCGGGTTGGTCAGTCAGCTCGTGCCCCCCGATCAACTCGACCCCACGGCACTCGAATTGGCCTCCCGGATCGCGCGATTGGCGCCGCTGGGGGTGCAGTTGACCAAGCGGGCACTGCAGGTCAACACCGATGCCGGCAGCCTGGCGGCCGCCCTGGAGTTGGAGAACCGTAATCAGGTGCTCAGTCATGCCACCGAGGAGGCGGCGTCGTTGCGTGGGAATCAGAAAGGAACAGCTCGATGACGTGGGACTTTTCCACCGACCCGCAGTGGGCGGAGCAACTGGACTGGGTCGAGGATTTCGTGCGCACCGAATGCGAACCGATTGATCTGATAGTCAAGGAATCCCACGATCTGACCGATCCGGTCCGGCAGGCCTTGATCCCACCGCTGCAACGCATCGTCAAAGAGCGTGGACTGTGGGCCACCCACCTCGGTCCGCATCTGGGGGGACCGGGCTTCGGCCAGGTGAAACTGGCATTGCTCAACGAGATCCTGGGCCGCTCGGAGTGCGCGCCCATCGTGTTCGGTTCGCACGCCCCCGACTCCGGCAACAGCGAGATCCTGGCGCACTACGGCACCGCGGCGCTCAAGGAGCGCTACCTCGAACCACTCCTGGACAACCGCATCATCTCCTGCTTCTCGATGACCGAGCCGCAGGGCGGAGCGGACCCGAAGGTGTTCACCACCACCGCGATTCACGACGGCGATCATTGGGTGATCAACGGCGAGAAGTGGTTCTCGTCGTTCGCGTCGATGGCGTCGTTTCTGATCGTCATGGCGGTGACCGACCCGGAAGCGCCGCCCTATGAACGTCATTCGATGTTCGTCGTGCCCGCCGAGACACCCGGTATCAACGTGCTGCGCGACATCGGTCTGGGCTATCAACCGGCCGGCGGCGGCGGGCGCGAAGGTTATGTCCGCTATGAGGATGTCCGGGTACCGGACGACCACATGCTCGGCCCGCGCGGCGGCGCGTTCGTGGTGGCCCAGACCCGCCTCGGCGGGGGGCGCATCCACCATGCCATGCGCACCGTGGGGCTGGTTCGTCGCATCTTCGACATGCTCTGTGAACGCGCAGTCTCCCGCTACACCCAGGGCGAGATGCTCTCGAACAAGCAACTGGTCCAGGAGATGGTCGCCGACTCCTGGATGGAGATCGAGGCTTTCCGGCTGCTCACGTTGCAGACGGCGTGGAAGATCGACCAGCACAACGATTATCAGGCGGTACGCGCCGACATCTCGGCGGTCAAGGCGATGATGCAGAAGGTGCTCCATGATGTGTCGGCCCGGGCGTTGCAGCTCCACGGCTCGCTGGGCACCACCCATGAGATGCCCTTCGTGCAGCATCTGGTGGAATCCTTCGTGCTCGGTTTGGCCGACGGGCCCACGGAGGTGCACAAGGTGACGCTGGCGCGGCTGCTGCTCAAAGACCGGGAACCGGCACCGGACATGTTCCCGTCCCAGCATCTGCTGCGGCTGCGTGCCGAGGCGGAGGCCAAGTTCGCCGACAAGCTCGCCGGAATACCACGCGGTTGAGCCGGACGTAGACTTCCACGGATGCAGACACGGCGCGGGCGACCCACCCAGGCGCAGGCCGCTGTGCTGCATCAACAGATCCGTGCAGCCGCGGTGGCGACGTTCTTGAAGACCGGTTACGACGCCACCACGATGGAGGCCATCGCCAAGTCCGCCGGGATCACCAAGCGCACGCTCTACGCCCGCTACCCGGACAAACGCGCGGTGTTCCTCGATGTCATCCCGTGGGCCTTTACCCGCGCTGTGGAGAACGAGGTCTATCCCAATGTCGACGACGAGGACCTGGAGGTGGCGTTGACCGCGATTGCCCGTGGGGCACTCAAGCGTGCCGTCGACCCGGACATCGTCCTGCTGCACAAGGTCGCCCGCAACGAAGCCCACCGGTTCCCGGAGTTCGCCCTCAGTGCCGGATCATTGGGGTGGGCCCGCCGACAACAGCAGGTGATGGACGTGCTGCGCGCGCACGCCGCCGCCGGCGAACTCGACGTCGACGACATCGAATTGGCGGCCGAACATTTCTTGGCGATGGTGGAGGTGTTGCCCGCCCGGCTGGCCGACTACGGGGTGTACCGCAGTCGCCGGGAACAGGAGCGTCACCTGCACCACGCGGTGCAACTCTTCCTGCGCGGCGTGCTGGCCCGCTGAACCGCCCCCGGGGTCGGACCGTCAAAACGTACTGGTGGGCCGCACGGTGTTGGCCATGTCCACCAACGCGTACCGGTGCGCGCGGCTCGGGGCCTGGCGGGCCAGCGCCCGCAGCGACGCTTCGACCCCGAGCTGCAGGCCGTGCAGCGTAAACGGGAAACCGAGAATGTGATTGGTGCTGGCCTCATGGTCCACGATCCAGTCCAACGCGGTGCCCAGCACCAGGGCGCGGATCTGCAGCACCCGCGGCTCGGTCTCCGGCAGCGCCTCGACCCGGCGGGCGGCGTCGCGGATCTGCTGTTCGGTGACCTCGCTGACCGACCGGCCCGACAGCAGCGTCACGGCGCTGGTCAGCCGCGCGGTGGTGAAGTGCCGGGAGGTGGCGGGCACCTGGTCGAGGGTCTTGATCGCGGCGTCGCGCTCGCCGGCCACCGACTGCGCCCGGGCCAGGCCGAACCCCGCCGCGATGACACCGTCGTCGGTGCGCCAGACGGTCCGGTAGAAATGTTGGTCGGTGGTGCTGCCGGACAGTTCGGCGGTGGCCGCCAGCGCCAGTTTGGGGGCCAGCTCGCCCGGCAACAGATCCAGCACCTCGGTGAAATGCTTTGTCGCCGAATCGTAGTCGGCGGTCAGCAGCTCGGAGACGGCGCGGAACCACACCAGCCGCCACGGCCAGCCGACCCGCTCGGCCAGGTCGTCGAGCTTGCGGGCGGCCTTGGCGACATCGCCGAGGTCCAGTAGCGCGCGGATCTCCATCAGCGGCAACTCGATCGACTCGCTCAGATCGATGCCCTCGGAGTCCAGCGCGCCGTGGCGGGCGGCCCGCAGCGAGTCCAGCGTCTGAACGGGCTGGGACAGCACGTTGGCCGAGAGCACCGTGGCCGCCACGTCGCTGCGGTCGACCAGCGGCACCGGCAGCGCGGTGACGATCTCGGCGGCGGTCAGCTTCTCCGAGTGCGGCCGGCCGTCGAGGTAGACGTCGGTGTGCGAGACCAGCAGGTCGACCCCGAACGTCGAGCGGGACCGGCTGAACACCGTGGACAGTCCGGGCCGCGGCAACCCGCTGTCGGACGCGACCACCTCGCGCAGCACGCCGAGCAGCTGTCCGGACATCTCGTCGGCGGTGGCGAACCGGCGCCGCGGATCCGGGTCGATCGCGCGCCGCAGCACCCGCTCGAAGCTGTCGTACTCGGCCAGCACCGGATCGTCGTCGGGCAACCCGTCGACATACCGGCCGTGCCTGGTGCGCATCTTCAGCGTGAGCGCGGCCAGGGTCCGACCCACGGTGTAGATGTCGGTGGCGATGGTCGGTCCGGTGCGCACGATCTCCGGGGCCTGGTAACCGGGAGTGCCGTACAGATAGCCGAACGAGTTGATCCGCGAGACCGCACCGAGGTCGATCAGCTTGAGCTGTTCCTCGGTGAGCATGATGTTCTCGGGCTTGAGGTCGTTATAGCACAGCCCGATGGAATGCAGATAGCCCAGCGCCGGAAGGATTTCCAGCATGTAGGCGATGGCCTGGGCCACCGGCAGTCGGTCGTCACGACCCTGCTTGAGCGAGGTGCCCCCGACGTACTCCATCACGATGTAGCCGACCGGGTCGCCGTGCTTGTCGGGATGCTCGACGAAGTTGAAGATCTTCACGATCGACGGGTGCACGACCTCGGCGAGGAACTGCCGCTCCGCCATCGCGATGGCCTGGGCCTCGGCGTCGCCGGAATGCACCAACCCCTTGAGCACCACGGGTCGTTCGTTGACGTTGTGGTCGACCGCCAGATACACCCAGCCCAGCCCGCCGTGCGCGACGCAACCCTTGATCTCGTACTGGTCGGCGACCATGTCGCCGGGTCCCAGCTGCGGCAGGAACGAATAGGCGCTGCCGCAGTGCGGGCACCAGCCCTCCGACAGGGCCTTGCCCTCCGGGCTGGACCGGCCCACCGGTTTGCCGCAGTTCCAGCAGAACCGTTTGGATTCGGCGACAACCGGATTGGTCATCAGGGCGGCGAGCGGATCGATCTCGGGCACCCGGGGGATCTCGACCAGACCGCCGCCGAGGCGCCGTGCCGGCGCGATGGCCCGGGTGGCCGTGGTCGGGTGGTCGTGCGGTTCGGTGCCCGCGGTGTCCGACGGGTAGTCGTCGTCGTCGAACTGGGGCCGGAAGATGGCCTGGGTGGCCATCGGGCGCAGCGTCGAGGCCGAGTCCAGCAGCACGTCGGCCGGCTGGGTGCTCGGTCCCTCGTCCTCGTTTTCCGCCACGGCCGACCTAGTCCCGGTATCTCGCGGTCGGGGGCGCCGGCGCCGGGCCGAGCACCGATAACCACCTGCGGTACAGCGTGTTCCAGGTGCCGTCGCGTCGGATCCGCTCCAGGGTGCCGTTGACGAAGCGCACCAGCCCGGTGTTGTCCTGGTTGATGCCGATGCCGTAGGGCTCCTGGGCCATGCTCGGACCGACGATGTGCAGGAACGGATCCTGGGCGGCCAGGCCGGCCAGGATGGTGTCGTCGGTGCTGACCGCGTCGACCTGACGCTGCTGCATGGCCACCAGGCAGTCCGCCCACGTCACCACCGAGATGATGATCGGCGGAGGGGCGATCTCCCGGATCCGCTGTAACGACGTGGTGCCCTCGACCGCGCAGACCCGCCGCCCGGACAAATCCGAGGCGCGGGTGATCGACGAGTCGCGCGGCACCAGAATCCGTTGGTAGGCCGTCAGATACACCGTCGAGAACTCCACCAGCTCGCGTCGTTCACAGGTGATGGTCATGGTCTTGACCACGATATCGACCTGATTGTTGCGCAGTGCGGTGATCCGGCCGGCCGACGACAGGATCCGGTATTCGACCTGCGTCGGGGTGCCGAAGATGTCGCGGGCCACCTCGCCGGCGATGTCGACGTCGAATCCGGTGATGGCCCCGGTGATGGGGTCGCGGAACGAGAACAGGTTGTTGCCGATGTCGAGTCCGACGATCAACCGGCCGCGGTTGCGGATGTTGGCCACGGCGGCCCGGGCCTGCTCGCGGTCGGGGAACGGCCGCAGACTCGCGGTGGGATCGCAGTCCTGCTCGTCGGCGTCGGGCAGCGCGGGACCCGCCGGTATCAGCTCCTCGAGTCCGGCCGGCGTCGGCGGCGCCAACGTCAGTCCGGGCACCGCCGGTGGCGGCGCGGGCTGCGCGCACCCGGTCACCAGGGCGGCGGACACCGCGACCGCGGCCAGCGCGGCGCCGAGTCGTCGCAGGCCGGCGATCATCGGTACTCGCCCATGCGCGGCCACAACCCGAGCGCGACGGCGATGGCCGCGCCCAGCGACAGCACCACGGCGCCCACGGTGGCTCCCGCCAAGGTCCGGCGGGCGCGGGCGATGTCGCTGCGCAGCCGCTCGCGGCTCTTCTCGATGCCGTCGGACAGCGCCGCCTCGAGCTTGTCGAACGCCGGGGTGGAGTCGTCCTGGCCGGTGCCGAGCGCCACCTGGGTCGCGGCCTGATAGTTGCCGACCGAGATGTAGGCGTTGATGCGCTCGTCGGCGGCGCGCCACTTCGCCAGCAGCTCGTCGGCCTCGGCCAGCGCCGTCTTGTCGATCGCGTCGTCGCGCTCGAGATACTCGGCGAGCTGCTGCTGCATGGTCTCGATGCGCTGGTAGTACGACTGCTTACGGACGTCCTCGTCGCCGCGCCGGATCAGCGACAGCGTCTCGTCGGCGCGCGCTTGCTGGGCCGCGATCGCCAGATTCGTCACGGTCTTCAAGGACGCGGCCGCGGTGTTCTGGGCGCTGCGGCTCACCGCGGTCGAGATCACCAGCGCGGTGCCCACCCAGACCACCATGACCATGATGGCCAGCCCGCCCGCGACCAGCCCGATGTTGACCCGGCGCCGGGTGCGCCGCGCCAGCCAGCGGTGCGCGAACGCGCCGAAGAGAATGGTGGCGGTGACGATCAGGATCACCGGGGACGGGATCCGGGTCGAGGAGGTGGTCTCCTCGTCCACCCGGGACGACGTCTCCTGATAGAGCCGTTGGGCGTCGGGCAGGATGGTCTCCTGCATCAGCGACGAGGCCTCCGACAGGTACGAGGAGCCCACCGGGTTGCCGGCCCGGTTGTTGGTGCGCGCGGTCTCGATCACCCCGGTGTACACCGCCAGGTTCGCGTTGATCTGCGCGGTCAGCTCGCGCATCGACTCGTCGGTCAGGCCGCTGGCCGCGCGGGTGAGCGCCGCGGCGGCGTTGGTGATGGCCTGCTCGTAGCGCTGCCGGACCGGCCGCGGTTCGGCCCCGGCGATGAAGGCGGTCGCGGCCGCGGCGTCGGCGACCGACAGCGTGGTGTACAACTCACCGGCCGCGAACGACAACGGCTCGGTGTGGTTGAGCACCGTCGTCAACGCCTGCTGTCGGTAGTCGATCGTGGTCGAGGTGGCGAACGCGCTGGCCACCCCCAGGGTGGCGAGGATGACGCCGAGCGCCAGGATGCGGCCCGGGGTGGTCCAGAGGAACCACCAGCGCGGGTGCGCCGGCTCGTCGGGCGACCGGGACGCCAGCGGCTCAGTGGACGGGTGCGCCAGCTCCACCGTCACGGCTGCGGCCCCTTCACTCTGGAATCCGATGTGCGTTCTGTGCGTCCCGATCCGTCTCCACAGGCGATTCTATGAGGCTCGTGTGGCGGATGGGAGGTGATCGCCCCGAGAGCGCCACCGAGCAGGGCACCAACCGAAATCCGCGTCCGCCTATCCTTAGGCCCGTGCGTGGCGATGGTGACGGCTGGGTGGTTTCGGATAACGGGGCGCACTACTGGGGCCGCCACGGTGCGGCGGGGCTGTTGTTGCGGGCGCCGCGGGCCGATGGCACGGCCGTCGTGCTGCTGCAGCACCGGGCCCCGTGGAGCCATCAGGGCGGCACCTGGGGCCTGCCCGGCGGAGCCCGCGACAGCCACGAAACCGTCGAGGAGGCCGCGGTGCGCGAGGCCCACGAGGAGGCGGGCTTGGCCGCCGCTCAGGTCACGGTGCGCATCAGCGTGGTGACCGCCGAGGTCGGATCCAGTGGCCGCGATACGCACTGGACCTATACGACCGTGATCGCCGACGCGCCGACACCGCTGGACACCGTGCCCAACCGGGAGAGCTCCGAGCTGCGCTGGGTCGCCGAGGACGAGGTCACCGACCTGCCGCTGCATCCGGGGTTCGCGGCCAGCTGGCCGCGGCTGCGCGAGGTCGCGGCCACTATCCCGGTGTTCCGTTAGCCTCGAGCGCCGCCACCAACCGTCGCGCGGCCGCCGCCGGGTCGTCGGCGGCCGTGATCGCCCGCACCACCACCACCCGGCGGGCACCGGCCTCGATGACCTCCGGTAGTCGCTGTTCATCGATGCCGCCGATGGCGAACCACGGTTTGCCGGGCCGCCAGGCCGCGACGGTCCGGATCAGCTCCAGGCCCGGGGCGGCGCGGCCCGGTTTGGTCGGCGTCGGCCAGCAGGGACCGACACAGAAGTAGTCCACCGATTCCTCGATCGCGGCCCGCGCCTGCGCCTCGTCATGGGTGGACCGGCCGATCACTTGCCGGGCGCCGATGATGTCGCGCGCGACGTACAGCGGCAGGTCGTCCTGGCCGAGGTGCAGGACATCGGATTCGGCGGCGCGGGCGATGTCGGCGCGGTCGTTGACGGCGAACAGCGCGCCGTGCCGGCGGGCCGCGTCCGCCAGGATCTCCAGCGCCGCGAGTTCGTGGGCGGCCTCGAGCGGACCGAACTGCCGCTCCCCGGGCGAGCCCTTGTCGCGCAGCTGGATGATGTCGACCCCGCCGGCGAGGGCGGCCTCGGCGAACTCCGCGAGGTCGCCGCGTTCGCGGCGCGCATCGGTGCACAGATACAAGCGGGCGGTGGCCAGTCGATCCAACGGCAGCGGCATGGGTGGGGTCACGCCGTTCAGGCTATCGCCCGGGTGGTGAGTACCCTGGTCAAGAGGAATCACGGGAGCCCGGCGGACCGGGCTGAGAGTGGACCTGCTCGTCGCGTTCGACGGCAACCGGTCCTTACCGTCGCACCTGATCCGGGTCATGCCGGCGAAGGGAGGAAGCATGAGCCCCCGAGATTGCGCTCGGAGCGTGGCCGTCATCGGCGGTGGCGTCATCGGACTGTCGGTGGCCCGCCGGACCGCGCAGGACGGTTGGGCGGTCCGGGTGCACCGCACCGAGGTGCCGGGGGCCTCCTGGGTGGCCGGCGGCATGCTCGCCCCGCACAGCGAGGGCTGGCCCGGCGAAGAGGAACTGCTGCGCATCGGGCTGGCCTCGCTGGCGCTGTGGCGCGCCGCGGGTCCGGGCTCGTATCTGGACGGCCTGCCGCCGGAGGTGGTGACCGCCCATGAGTCGTTGGTGGTGGCCGTGGACCGCGCTGACGCCGCCGACCTGAAGACCGTCGGGGACTGGTTGGCCGCCCAAGGCCACCCGGTGCAGCCGACCACCGCGGCGCGCGATATCGAACCGCTGCTCGCGCAGGGCATCCGGCATGGCTTCTGCGCGGGTACCGAACTGGCGGTGGACAACCGCGCGGTGGTGGCGGGGCTCGCGGACCACTGCGAGCGAATCGGGGTGCAGTGGGCCGGACCGGTCAACGATCTCGCCGACGTCGACGCCGAGACCGTGGTGATCGCCAACGGGTTGGATGCGCCGTCGCTCTGGCCGGGCCTGCCGGTGCGCGCGGTCAAGGGCGAGGTGCTGCGGCTGCGCCGGCGCAAGGGCAGCATGCCGGTGCCGCGCCGCGTCATTCGCGCCCGGGTGCACGGCCGGCAGGTGTATCTGGTGCCGCGGCACGACGGCGTGGTGGTCGGCGCCACCCAGTACGAACACGGCCGCGACACCGCGCCCGCGGTCGCCGGGGTGCGGGAACTGCTCGACGACGCCTGCGAGGTGATGCCGGCCCTCGGCGACTACGAACTGGCCGAGTGCGGTGCCGGGCTGCGGCCGATGACCCCCGACAATCTCCCGATCGTGCAGCGCCTCGACGAGCGCACGCTGGTGGCCGCCGGGCACGGCCGCTCGGGTTTCCTACTTGCCCCCTGGACCGCCGAACGCATTGCCAACGAATTGAAAGTGAGTGTTGTCCCGTGATGATCCTGGTGAACGACGAACAGGTCGAGCTCGACGAGGCCACCACGGTGGAGGCGCTGATGGACCGCCTCGGTTTCCCGGACAAGGGGATTGCCGTGGCCCTGGACTGGGCGGTACTGCCCCGATCCGATTGGCACACCGTGCTTTCCGACGGCGCCCGAGTGGAAGTGGTGACGGCGGTGCAGGGTGGCTGATGCGATGCTGACGATCGCGGACCGCAAGTTCGGCTCGCGGTTGATCATGGGCACCGGCGGTGCCGCCAACCTCGCGGTACTCGAGGAGGCGCTCGTTGCCTCCGGCACCGAACTGACGACCGTGGCCATGCGCCGCATCGACGCCGAAACCGGCACCGGGGTCTTGGATCTGCTCAACCGGCTCGGCATCATGACGCTGCCCAACACCGCGGGTTGCCGCGGCGCGGCCGAGGCCGTGCTCACCGCGCAGCTGGCGCGCGAAGCGCTGCAGACCAACTGGGTGAAGCTGGAGGTCATCGCCGACGAGCGCACCCTGCTGCCCGATGCCGTCGAATTGGTGCGGGCCGCAGAACAATTGGTGGACGACGGGTTCGTGGTGCTGCCCTACACCAACGACGACCCAGTGCTGGCGCGGCGCCTCGAGGACATCGGCTGCGCGGCCGTGATGCCGCTGGGCTCGCCGATCGGCACCGGACTTGGCATCGCCAATCCGCACCACATCGAGATGATCGTCGCCGCGGCCGGGGTGCCGGTGGTGCTCGACGCCGGGATCGGGACCGCCAGCGACGCGGCCCTGGCGATGGAACTGGGCTGCGATGCGGTGCTGCTGGCCACCGCCGTCACCCGGGCCACGGATCCGCCGACCATGGCCGCCGCGATGTCCGCGGCGGTCACCGCCGGACATCTGGCCCGGCTGGCCGGCCGGATCCCGAAGCGGTTCTGGGCGCAGGCCTCCAGCCCCGCGCTATGAGCGCGCGCGAGAGCTCCGCCGAGAACTATTATGTGGCGCTGGGCAGTTCGATGGCCGCCGGGCCGGGCATCGCGCCGCGGGCACCGAACTCGCCCCGGCTCGCGGGGCGCTCGGCTCGCAACTATCCGCACCTGGTGGCCGCGGCGCTGGGCCTGTCGCTGATCGACGTCACCTATTCCGGTGCCACCACGGCGAACATCCTGGGCGAGCCGCAGTTCGGTGCGCCGCCGCAACTCGAGGCCCTCGACGGGCCCGGCGCGCGCGCCCAGCTGGTGACGATCACCATCGGCGGCAACGACATCGGCTATGTGCCCATGCTGGCGGCCGCGACCGTGCCGCGGCCGCTGCGGCGGGTGCCGCTGCTCGGAGCGCGGTTGCGTGCACTGCTGGACCCGGCGGCGCGCGACGCGGCGCTGCGGACGCTGGAGGTGTCGATGCGTGCCGTCGGGCAGACGGTGCGCGCCCAGGTCCCGGAGGCGCGGGTGCTGTTCGTCGACTATCTGACGTTGCTGCCGCCGTCGGGACAGCCCGCCCCGCCGCTGACCGACCGCGACGCCGAGTCGGGTCGGCAGCTGGCCGACCGGCTGGCCGCGATCACCGCCGCGGCCGCCGCCGACACGGGCTGCGAGATCGTGCGGCGGCGGCCGCCAGCCGCGACCACCATGCCTGGTCAGCGGACCCGTGGACCACCGGGGCGGGCTTTCCGTTGGCCTACCTGTACGGCAAACCGGCCCCGCTGCACCCCAACGCCGCCGGCATGCGCGCGGTTGCCGATCTGATCGTCGACGCGTGGCGTCGCTAACGTAGGCGCCATGGGTAACAGGTCGCGGGCCGCGCTCGCCACGCTCTCCGCATTCGCCGTCGTGGCCGCGCTCGGCGGATGCGGGCGGGAGACCGGCCCCAGCGGTGCCGATCCGGCGGCGGCCGCCGAGTTCGCCGAGACGCTCGCCGAGCGCATCGACACCGATGCGCTGATGGCCCACCTGCAGCGGCTGCAGGACATCGCCGACGACCACGACGGCAACCGGGCCTCCGGCTGGCCGGGCTTTGAGGCCAGCGTCGACTATGTCGCGAATGCGTTGCGGGAAGCGGGGTTCGACGTGAGCACCCCGGAGTTCGAGGTGCGGGTCTTCGAGTCCGAGCCGGGCACCCTGACGCGGGCGGCGACCGATTTCGAGGCCCGGGCGCTGCAGTACGCCGTCGGCACGCCGCCCGAGGGCCTGACCGCTGACCTGGTTCCGGTGCGGGTCAGCGAGGCGCCGGGCTGCGCCAAACCGGATTTCGACGGGCTGCCGGTGGCCGGGTCGATCGTGCTGATCGACCGCGGGGTGTGCCCGTTCACGCAGAAGGTCGCGCACGCGGTGGCCGCCGGGGCGGCCGGTGTGGTGATCGCCAACAACGTCGACGAGAAGGAGATGGGCGGAACGCTGGGCGAGAAGACCGACGTGAAGATCCCTGTGGTCAGCGTCGCCAAGGCCGACGGCGCGCAGTTGCGTGCGAACCCCGGCCCGGTGACGATCAAGGTCCGGGCCGAAACCACCACGCACACCGCCCGCAACGTCATCGCGCAGACCACCACCGGGGACACCGACAACGTCGTGATGGCGGGCGCGCACCTGGACAGCGTGGAAGAGGGGCCCGGCATCAACGACAACGGCTCCGGGGTGGCCGGGGTGCTCGAGGCCGCGTTGCAGCTCGGCAGCGCGCCCCCGATCCGCCACGCGGTGCGGTTCGCGTTCTGGGGTGCGGAGGAACTCGGCCTGGTCGGATCGAACCGCTACATCGAATCGCTCGATCTCGAGGAGCTCACCGCGATCGCGATGTACCTGAACTTCGACATGATCGCCTCGCCCAATCCCGGCTACTTCACCTACGACGGCGATCAGTCCCAGCCGCGCAACCGCACCGACCGCTCGCCGTGGGTGCCCGAGGGTTCGGCCGGCATCGAGCGCGCGCTGGTCGCCTATCTGGACTCGGTCGGCAAACCCGGTCGGGACACGTCGTTCGACGGCCGGTCGGACTACGCCCCGTTCACGTTGGCCGGCATCCCTTCCGGGGGGTTGTTCACCGGGGCCGACGACGAGATGGACGCCGAGGAGGCCGAACTGTGGGGCGGTGACCCCGGGCAGCCGTTCGACCCGAACTACCACAAGGCCGGGGACACCATCGACAACGTCGATCCGACCGCGCTGGGGATCCACGGCGCCGGGGTCGGCTACATCGTCGGGCTGTACGCGCAGGAGCTCGCCGGCCGCAACGGCGTTCCGGTGCCGGCCGACCGGACCCGCCACGAGGTGGCGGCGTCATGAGCGCGGTGCGCGCCGCGCGACGAGCACCGCGCCCACGCTGAGGACCAGCATGATGACCACCGGTGCGCTGCCGGAGCGGTCCAGGGCGATCTGACCGACCAGCGCACCGATCAGACACGTCGCGACGGCGATCAGCGCTGAGCCCAGGCCGATCAGGGCGGCCCGGTCGCGGCTGTCGGCGAGCAGGCCGACCCACGTCATCGACGCGGTGTAGACCGCCTGGTTGGCCATGGTCACCAACAGGAACACCACGGCCAGCAGCCATCCCGAGGACCACATGTCCAGCAGCTCGGCAAGCAGGGTGGCCACCGCGGCCGCGGTGCTCATGAGCGCGCTGCCCAGCAGCATGCCCCGCACGCCGAAGATCCGGTACACCGCGCGCCACAGCGCCGAGCCGCCCAGCAGCGCGGCACTCGACACCACGATCAGCATCGGCAGCTTGTCCTGCCCCTGAGCGGCCCGCAGGCTGTAGAAGGTGGTCCCGAGCGAGACCGGCACGAACATCAGCTGGGTCAGCACGTAGCGGCGAAACCAGGGCAGGGAGCGGGCGGCCCGGATGCCGTCGCGCATCGTGTCCGACAGCGACTGACGCACGGCGGGCGTCGGCATCCGAACCGGGCCGACGAACAACGCCGCCACGCCCGCGGCCGCCAGGCCGGCCGCGCCGAACCACAGCAGGGACACGCTCTGGGCCGCGGCGTCGCCGCGCACCAACACCGGCACCAGGACCAGGGTGACCGCGGTGGCCAGCAGCGACCCGGCAGCGCTCTGACCGAGCAGCAGGTCACCGCGGCGCCCGTCGGACAGGCGGCTCGAGGCGATGTCGGTGAACGCGACGTTGGACAGCCCCGACCCCAGCCCGAGCAGTGCGGAGGTGGCCAGCAGCGCCACCGGTACGGCCCCGCCGCCCGTCGACACCGCGGCGGTGAGGCCGACGAGGACCGCCATGGCGGCCACCGTGGTCGCCACCACGAGATGGCGCTGCTGGTGGGACCATTGCAGGACGCCCGGGGACACGGCGTTGCCGACGGCCTTGCCGATGCAGTACGCCGGGTACAGCAGCGCCGCCACCCACCCCATCCCGCGGCCCGCGCAGATGAACGGCAGCACCACCGCGACGTTGCTGAGTTGGGTGCCGGCACTGTAGAACGTGCCGTGCGTGATCAGCTGCGGGAATCGGCCCTGCTGCGGCGAGGTGTCCAGGGCTGCGGTCATACGAAAAACGTAGGGCCGCGGCGGCTTTGCCGGGATCGGGTGATCGGCCGGTCCACCGGATGAACCCGGTGTCCCCCGATCGGGGGACAGGGCGCGTCAGCAGCTCGCGATCGCCTCGACCACCGCGCCCGGGTTGTCCAGCGGCACAAAGGTACTCGCGTCGGACACCTCGACGAGGGCGGAATCGGGGAACAGTGCGCCCAGCCGGCGGCCCAGCTCGGGAGTGAAGCACCGGTCGCGGGTGCCCCAGACCAGCCGCACCGGTTTGGTGAACCGGTGCAGGCGCGGTGCCACCGCGGTCAGGTCGGTGCGCCCGATCGCACGGGTCAGCGCCGCGAAGTCGCCGGCGATGGCCGGGTCGGTGCGCGCCGGCTCCATCCAGGACGCGGTCAGCGCGGGATCCGGCGACTCGGCCAGCAGTCCGTAACCCACCGGGGAGTGCCGCACCGCCTTGACCGCGGTGAGCGCGGTCAACGCGCGCACCGAGACCGTCGAGCTCATCAGCGCGAAGATCGCGTTGAACGGGAACGGCGGGAACTTGTCGAAGGCATCGCAGTTGGTGAGCACCAGCCGACCGATCCGCTCGGGGTGGGCGTCGATGAGGAATTGGCACACGCCGCCGCCGGTGTCGTTGCCGACGAGCGTGACATCGTGCAGGTCCAGGGCGATCAGGAAATCGTGGATCAGCTCGGCCACCCCGGCCGGCGACAGCGCGGCGCGGTCGGTGACCGGCGTGCGGTGCGCGCCCAGCGGCAGATCCGGCAGCACGCAGCGGAACCCCTGTTCGGCGAGCCGTTCGGCGACGCCCGACCACAGCCTGGAGTCGACGAGCGCGCCGTGCACGAACAGCACCGGCGGATGCGACGAATCCGCCGGGCCCAATTCGCGGTAGGGGATCGTCGCCTGGGGCAGCGTGAGGTGCGCCATGGTGGGCTATCCTTTCGACCAAGACAACTTACAAACACTGAGTATGAAAGTTACGTACACGCAGTATGAAAGTCAAGGGTTCAGCCCGCAGGACTCAGGCCGAGCGCACCGCGGCCACCCGCGCGCAGCTGCTGGCGGCCGCCCGGAAGCTGTTTGCCGACAAGGGCTTCAGCGAGGTGTCCACCCAGGAGATCGTGGCCGCGGCCGGGGTCACCCGGGGTGCGCTGTACCACCAGTTCGCCGACAAGGCCGAGCTGTTCGCGGCGGTCCACGAGGCGGTGGAGACGGACCTGGTGGCCGACGTGGGCGCCGCGATAGCCGCGGCCGACCCGGCGGGGCCGCTGGCCGCGATGCGGCTCGGGGCGCGGTTGTTCCTCGATCACTGCGTGGCGCCGGATGTCCAGCAGATCGTTCTGATCGACGCGCCGTCGGTGTTGGGGTGGGAACGCTGGCGCGCGATCGGTCTGAAGTACGGGCTCGGTGTCATCGAGACGATGCTCGGGCAGGCCATCGCCGCCGGCGAGATCCCGGAGCAACCACTGCGGCCGACCGCGCACGTGCTGTTGGGCGCCCTCGACGAGGCGGCGCTCTATGTCTCCCGGGCCGAGGACCGCGACGCCGCGCGCGCGGAGATGGATGCGGTGTGCGAGCGGCTCATTGCCGGGATTGCGGGCTGACCACCCGGGTGCCCCGCAGCGCCAGCGTCAGCAACACGGCGGCGCCCAGTACCGCGGTCGGGATCGCCCAGGCCCGGCGGACCAGCAGCGCCGACTCGCACCGCTCGGTCAGCGGACCGGGCCCACCGTCGGCGATCTCGGGATGCGACATGTCGCTGAAAAAGCCGGAGCCGCAACTGATCTGCAATCCATAGTTGTCGAACTCGGACAGGTGCACCGGCTGCCACAGGGCCAGCACCCCGACCAACAGCACCAGGCCGGCCGCGATCATCGCCAACAGTCGGCGCGTCGTGAGTTCTCCGCCCATCAGATCAACCTCTTCCCCCGTCGGGTTCGCCTGCGGATATCCGACAACAGCAGCTGGCTGCCGCCCTGGCGGATGAACTTCGGCAGGAACCGGTTGGCCAGCGACACCAGCAGGAACAGCCGCTCGAACCAGCGCTGCCGGCGCGGCGACCACGGCACGCCGAGCGCCTCGCGGAACACCGGCGCCAGGAAGCCGGCGGTGAGGAAACGCAGCAGCGGTCCGAAGCCTGGGCGCAGCAGCCCGGTGATCATCCGCAGGTTCAGCAGATCGTTCAGATACGCGCGGACCGTGTCTTCGATGGCCACCTGCGCGCAGGCGGTGTTCCAGTAGTCGTCGAAGCCCGCCCGGGTGGGCGGCCACTGCTCCTCGCCGACCTGCAAAGTGGTGCCCAGGGTGAACGCCGAACGGTAGAAGATCTCGGCATGCTCGGCGCTGAGCTCACCGCGCAGCAGCTGATAGGTGTCCTCCAACCCGACGAACAGGCAGGCGGCGACCCACATCTGTAGATCCCGATCGAACGCGTTGTACTGCACCGGGCTCTCGGGTGTGGAGCGCACCAGTCGGTGGGCGCCGTCGACCGCCGCGCGGAACGCGGCGCGGTCGGCGTCGGTGCCCAGGATCGCCACCGCCAGATAGCTGAAGGTGGTCCGGGCCCGTTTCCACGGATGGTGCATGAGGCTGCCGGAAGTGACCTTGCTTTCCGCGACGCCGTGGCCGACGCCGGGCCGCGACAGTTGCATCACGACGTTGGCGGCGCCGGCCGCGAACGACCAGAAGTCCATTGCGTCGGCGACCGTGGGTTCGCGGTCATCCCAGCGCGCGGTGCGGCGCCCGATCGTGATCCGGGTGTCGGCGGTGGTCAACGGGCGCGGACCGGTCATGTCATGCACACATTCGAAAACAGCAGGACCGGCCAGGAGACGATGGAACCGAGGAAGGAGACCACCAGATCGGCACCCTGCAGATGCTCGAGGTGAGCGGTGTGGGTCATCGACCAGATTGCCCCGATGATCAAGTAGGGGGTGCCGAGGATGATGCCCAGCCCGAGGAGTTCCGCGATGGTGAACTGGTAACTCAGCACCTGACGAAGCTTGGCGAGCATGGGGTCCCCTTCGTTGTGTTGCCACTATGTTAACCGGCGTTCGGCGCGGAGGTGGGCGAATCCGGGCCTTGCGTTCGGCGATGCAAACGGCGCGCCGGGTCTAATGTGGGTGCGTGCCGACAAGCCGAGCCGCCACCGCCGACGGCGTTCGTCGACGTCCGAAGGACCGTAAGGCCCAGATTGCGCGCGTCGCCGCCGCGGCCTTCAGCGCCCGCGGGTACCACGCGGTGGGCATGGACGACATTGCCGCGCGGCTCGACATCACCGCCACGGCGCTGTACCGGCACTACGCCAACAAGTACGACCTGTTCCGCGCCGCGGTCCTGACCCTGGGTCAGCAACTGGTGGACGCGACCGAGTTCTGCGAGGACGAGGCGGCCACCGGATCGGCCACCGAATTGCAGGCCAAGGTGATCGAGGCCATCGTCGATGTCGCGATCGCCAACCGGGAGTCTGGCGGGCTGTACCGGTGGGAGGGTCGCTACCTGCAGGGCGAGGACCAAGCGCAACTGCTGGCGCAGATCCGGCTGGTCAACCGCCGGATCCAGCAGCCGATGCGTCAGCTGCGGCCCACCTTGCCGTCGTTCGAACGCCGGATGTTGTCGTCGGGGGCGTTGAGCGT
Source organism: Mycolicibacterium sp. MU0053 (assembly GCF_963378095.1). Classification (NCBI taxonomy): domain Bacteria; kingdom Bacillati; phylum Actinomycetota; class Actinomycetes; order Mycobacteriales; family Mycobacteriaceae; genus Mycobacterium; species Mycobacterium burgundiense. Next base: position 4,298,351 of record NZ_OY726397.1, on the reverse strand, counting down.
GGTCGGCAGCATCGCCGACCATCGCGCGAAACTGCCCGTGGCCCAGGTGCGGACCTTGCTGGTGCGGTTGGCCCAGGACGTGCTCGCCGCGGACCTGCCGACCGCCGCCGAGGCCGCCAAGGAGCCCGCCGTCGAACCGCGGCCGATGGCCGAACCGCACACCATCAGCCGTTACGAGGCGCTGCTGCAGCAGTCGCTGCTGCTGTTCGACCGGCAGGGCTACCACGAGACCAGCATGGGCGAGATCGCCGCGGCCGTAGGCATTCCCACCTCGGCGATCTACCGGTACTTCCCCGGCAAGCAGGACATCCTCTCGGCGGTGTTCCACCGCGGGGCCGACCGCGTCTCGGGCGAGCTGGCCTCGGTGCTGGCCGGTGTCGGCGATCCGCGGCAGGCGTTGCAGCGGTTGATCGCGGCCTACGTCGCGAGCTCGTTCGCCAGCCCGGAGCTGGCGTACGTGTACTACACCGAGCGGGTCAATCTGGGTGCGGCCGATCAGGAGCTGCTGCGCAATGTGCAGCGCTCCACCATCGACTCGTGGACCCGGCTACTGACCTCGGTGCGGCCGGAGCTCAGCCAGGGTGCGGCGCGGTTCGCCGTGCATGCCGCCATGGCGCTGGTGATAGACCTGGGTCGGCTTGTCTCCTATGACGACTCGGCTCATGTCCAGGCCAGCGTGCGGCGGCTGATGCATGTGACGCTCGGGGTTTAGCGGGTGCTGCGGGCCGCGGTGAGGCCGAGGTAGCCGAGGTAACCGGCCCCGCTGAGAAGTGCCAGCTTGCGCGTCTTGCGGCTGATCATCCCGAGGCCCAGGGCGGTCTCGATGCTGCCGTTGGTGTAGATGTGCCGGCGGGTGTTGTGCGGGAACAGCGGCTTGGACATCGGCTCGAACAGCTGCGGACGCACGAAGTGCGCCAGCCCGGTCGCCGCGATGGCCAAACCGGCGATTTTTGGCATGGTGGCAGACTTGCTTGATTCTCCGGACACGGATGAACCTTTCTGTTCAGCTGAATTCGTAGTCGGTGACGGGGTAGGTCGAGGCCTCGGTCAGCGCGGACTTGGTGGTCATCGGCCGCAGCAGTGTTGCCTCACCGGCCGGATTGTAATAGTACGAGCGGGCCGTGGCGCAGTTGCCCGTGGTGAACAGCGAGTCGCCGAGCATCTCGGTCATCTGGTCCAGGTAGCGCGCGTTGGCATCCGCGGTGATCTCGAAAACCGTTGCACCCCTGCGTTGCAGCTCGCCGAACAGCCGGTCCATGTGCCGCATCTGGTATTCCATGGTATTGAAGAAGTTCAGCCCCAGGAACGCGTACGGACTGGCCAGACTCAGGAAATTCGGGAAGAACGGTACCGTGATGCCCTGATACGCCTGGAATCTGGTGTCGCGCCACCACTTGCCCAGATTGCGCCCGTCGCGGCCGATGACCTCGATCGCGGGGAAGTTGGCCTCCCACAGGTCGAACCCGGTGGCCAACACCAAGGTGTCGATCACGGTCTTGGTGCCGTCGGCGTTGACGATCCCGTCGGCCTCGATCCGCTCGATCCCGTCGGCCTGCAGATGGACGTGCGGCTTGGCGAAGGTCCGGTAATAGGTGTTGGAGAACGTCGGTCGCTTGCAGCCGAATTCGTAATCGGGGGTCAGCTTGCGGCGCACCTGCCGATCCCGGATGGAGGCGAATCGGTGCACGTGTGCCAGCACCCGCGCGGCGACGTTGAGCCGCCCGACGCTGTCGTAGCGCAGCACACCCACGTAGACCAGGAACTCGTAGACGGCGTCGGTGATCGCCCGCACCGCGCGCTGGGTCGCCGGCACCCGGGTGAACAACCCGCGCGCCAGCCGCCCGAACCGCACATCGATCTTCGGTACCACCCAGATCGGGGTGCGCTGATACACCGTGAGATCGGCGGCGCGCCGGGCCAATTCGGGGATGAGCTGGACCGCGGTGGCCCCGGTGCCGATCACGGCCACCCGTTGACCGGCGGGGTCGTAGTCGTCGTCCCAGTCCGTGGTGTGGATGACCCGCCCCTCGAACGTCGTGATGCCCGGGATGTCGGGGGTCTTGGGCTGGGACAGGAAACCCGTCGCGGTGATCAGATACCGCGTGGTCAGGACGTCCCCGTCGCGCAGCGTCACGGCCCAGGTCTTGGCCTCGTCGTCCCAGCGGGCGGATTCGACGACGGTGTTGAACCGCATGTAGCCGCGCACGTCGTACTTGTCGGCGATGTCGGCCGCGTATTGCTTGATCTCCGGGCCGGGGGTGTAGAGCCGCGACCAGTTCGGGTTCGGTTCGAAGGAATAGCTGTAGGTGGTGGTCGGCACGTCGACGGCCAGACCCGGGTAGTGGTTGACGTGCCAGGTGCCGCCGAGGTCGTCCTCGCGGTCGAGGATCACGAGGTTGTCGTAGCCGAGGCGGCGCAGTTGGATCGCCGCCCCGATGCCCCCGAATCCGGCGCCCACGATGATGAACTCGTACTGCGGCACAGCCATGTCCGTAACGGTATCTTACCGACGAGTAAGATGGAAGGGCGCTGTCGCTACCTCAGTGCCCGCAGGGCGGCTTCGACCGCCAGTGCGGGCACGTCCAGGGTCTTGGAGCCCAGGTCATGGCGCGCCCCGGTGACCTCGACGATCTCGGTGTATCCGGGCAGCAGGGTCGCGGCCGCACGCAGTTCGGCGATGCTGCCGAACGGGTCGGCGGTGCCGTGGGTGAACACGGTCGGCACCGCGATGGCCGGCAGGTGTTCGGTGCGGGCCCGCTCGGGCTTGCCGGGCGGGTGCAGCGGATAGGAGAACAGCGTGAGGACGTCGACGGCGGCACCGTCGGCGACCACCATGGAGGTCATCCGGCCGCCGTAGGAGTGCCCGCCGGCGAGCACCGGGCCCGGGCCGAGTTCGCGGGCCATCGCGATGGCCTCGGCGACGCCGGCCTGGTCGGTCGTGGCCGAGCCGGACGGCGGGCCCTTGGGGCGTCGCCGCCGGTAGGGCAGGTTGTAGCGCACCGCGAGCCAACCCCGGCGGGCCCATTCGTCGCACAGCCGGATCAGCAGCGGTGCCTCGCGGCTGCCGCCCGCGCCGTGGGTCAGCAGCACCGTGCCCGCCGGATCGGTTGCCGGGGGGTGCGCGATGCCCGCGATCGCGTCAAGATCCATCGGCGAGTCCGCGCAGCCGGACCAGGGCGTTCACCGGACCGTGGCCGCGCCCCAGCGGATAGGCCGCGCGGAGGCATTCGGTGACCCAGGCCTTTGCGAACGCGACCGCCTCGGGCACCGAGTAGCCGTGCGCCAGCGCCGATGCCGTGGCCGCGGCCAGGGTGTCCCCGGCGCCGTGGTCATGGCCGGTGTCGACGCGGCGCGCGTCGAACTCGTGGAAATCGGTACCGTCGAACAGCAGGTCCGGACTCATCCGCGAGGACCGCAGGTGGCCGCCCTTGACCAGCGCCCAGCGTGGGCCCAGCGCGTGCAGCGCCCGGGCCGCCTCGCGCTGGGACGCCTCGTCGACCACGTCGATGTTGACCAGCAGGCGGACCTCGTCGAGGTTGGGCGTGACCAGCGTGGCGATCGGAAACAACTCGGTGCGAATGGAATTCAGCGCCGAGGGGTGCACCAACGGGTCGCCGTGCATCGACGCGCACACCGGGTCGACGACCAGCGGCACGGTCCCGGCCAGCCCCTCGGCGCGCCAGGTCTCGGCGACACACCCGATGATCTCGGCCGATGCCAGCATCCCGGTCTTCGCGGCCCGGACGTCTATGTCGGAGGTCACCGCCTGGATCTGGCCCGCGATGATGTCCAGCGGTATCTCGTGAAAGGCCTTGACGCCCACGGTGTTCTGCACGGTCACCGCCGCCACCGCCACACAGCCGTGCATACCGAGCATCGCGAACGTGCGCAAGTCGGCCTGAATGCCCGCGCCGCCGCCGGAATCGGAACCGGCGATGGTCAGCACCGACAGCGGCGGTTGCCCGGGCGGCGGCAGCGGGAGCGGCTTCATGGTCACGATTCTGGCACGGTCGCCGCCAACGGCAGATACACCCGATTGCCATGCGCGGCGAACTCGGCGGATTTGGCCGCCATGCCGCGTTCGATCTCGCCGGCAGTGCCGTCCGGGTAGGCGTCGCGGATGTCCTGGGTGATGCGCATCGAACAGAACTTCGGCCCGCACATCGAGCAGAAGTGCGCGGTCTTGGCCGGCGCGGCCGGCAGCGTCTCATCGTGGAACTCGCGCGCGGTGTCGGGATCCAGCGCGAGGTTGAACTGGTCCTCCCAGCGGAACTCGAAACGCGCCGTGCTCAGGGCGTCGTCGCGGTGCTGGGCGCGGGGATGCCCCTTGGCCAGGTCCGCGGCGTGCGCGGCGATCTTGTAGGCGATCACGCCGTCCTTGACGTCCTTGCGGTTGGGCAGGCCCAGATGCTCCTTGGGGGTGACGTAGCAGAGCATCGCGGTACCGGCCTGGGCGATGATCGCGGCGCCGATGGCCGAGGTGATGTGGTCATATCCCGGCGCGATGTCGGTGGCCAGCGGGCCGAGCGTGTAGAACGGCGCCTCCTCGCACAGTTCCTCCTCGAGCCGGACGTTCTCGACGATCTTGTGCATCGGCACGTGGCCGGGACCCTCGATCATGACCTGCACGCCATGGCTTTTCGCGATCTTGGTGAGCTCGCCGAGGGTGTGCAGCTCCGCGAATTGCGCCGCGTCATTGGCGTCGGCGATCGAGCCCGGCCGCAGTCCGTCACCCAGGGAGAACGTCACGTCGTAACGGGCGAAGATCTCGCAGAGTTCGGCGAAGTGCGTGTACAGGAACGATTCGGTGTGGTGCGCCAGACACCAGGCGGCCATGATCGAACCGCCGCGCGAGACGATTCCGGTCACCCGGTCGACGGTCAGCGGGATGTGCCGCAGCAGCACCCCGGCGTGCACCGTCATGTAGTCGACGCCCTGTTCGCACTGCTCGACCACGGTGTCGCGGTAGATTTCCCAGGTGAGCTGGGTGGGGTCGCCGTCCACCTTCTCCATCGCCTGATAGATCGGCACGGTGCCGACCGGGACGGGGGAGTTGCGCAGGATCCACTCGCGGGTCTCGTGGATGTTCTTCCCGGTGGACAGGTCCATGATGGTGTCGGCACCCCAGCGGGTGGCCCACACCATCTTGTCGACCTCCTCGGCGATGGACGAGGTCACCGCGGAGTTGCCGATGTTGGCGTTGATCTTCACCGCGAACGCCTTGCCGATGATCATCGGCTCGATCTCGGGGTGGTTGTGGTTGGCGGGGATCACCGCGCGACCCGCGGCCACCTCCGATCGGACGAGTTCGGTTGGGACACCCTCGCGTTCGGCGATGAACGCCATCTCGGCGGTGACCTCGCCGGCGCGGGCGCGTTGCAGCTGGGTACCGCGATCCCGGGTCACCGACCGCCTCGGCAGGCCCGCCTCCAGGTCGATCACGGCGGCCGGGTCGGTGTAGGGACCGGAGGTGTCGTACAGGTCCAGGTGGTCGCCGTTGCTCAGATGTACCCGCCGAAACGGCACCCGGGCGCCGTCGGGCAGGTCCCGATAGATCTTGCTGCTGCCCGAAATCGGGCCCAAAGAAACACTCATTTCAGTGCACTCCCTACGCCGGCATTACCCGGTCAGGTTCGTACGGTCGACGACCCCAGTCGTCCTCTCAGCGCGCTCGGTGCGCACTCCCGTGTGGGTTTGACGTCGCTCACCATAGTGGGCGGTGCAGCGTTCCGCTAGTGCGGGCTCAGAAGGGTGGGGGCGGTTCAGGGTTCAGTGCGTAGTGCATGGCATTGCGGTTGCGCTCGTAGGTGATGCGGGCGAGGCGTTCCTGTGCGCGGGTCGTGGCGCGGGTGGGCATGGCTGCCCCGCGCATCGGACCGGGCGGTGGACTGCTGGTCAGCGTGAGTGCTCCGGTGGGTTTGGCCAGGACCGGAAAGAACAGGGCGCCATTGGGTTTGGTGGTGTAGGTGTGACCGGTGGGGGAGGTCCACGTGACGGTGCCGTCGGGTTGCTGGGTGTCCTGCCACCAGCGGGGGCCGGTGTAGAAAGTTTTGAGCAAATGATGGCGACGGCAGAGAAGTTTGAGGTTGGAGGGGTGGGTGGGGCCGTAGGGCCAAGGGGTCGTGTGGTCGATGTCGCAGACCTCGGCCCGGGCGTCGCAGCCGGGGAAGCGGCAGGTCAGATCGCGGCAGCGGATGAAGTCGGCCAGTGCGGTCGAGGGCCGGTAGCCGGTCTCGGCGGCGGCCTCACCGGGGTGGGCGAGCTTGCGTACCTTTGCGGTGGCCCGCGCGACTGCTTCAGCCAGTGCCTTCTCGTCGAGAACGCCGAATCCGGGCGCGTAGCCAATGGTTTGGGTCGCGTCGGTGATGACGGTGACGACGACTTCGGGCTGCGGTGGCGCGGGTTCGCTGAAGGTTGGGCAATCCTCGCGGCCACACTGGCACGGTAGCCGGGTGGCGCCGGCGGTCAGCGCGCCCACGGCATCGGCGCGGCGTTGGGCTTTGGTGCGCGGATCGTTGCCGCAGACGGTGTCGGCAAGGTGCTCGAGGCGCGCATCAAAGGCGATGGCATCGGGGGTGTGAACGGTGCCCCAGAGTTCGGCCATCCCGGCGCGGTCGGGTCCGATTCCGACTTCGCGGTCCTCGGCGGGGTTGCGGGCCGGTTTACGCGCGAGGCGATCGATGGTGATGACGGCCGTGTCGAGTACTTCGGTGAGCTTGTTGCGCGACAGCCGGTTCCAGCGGTGGACTTGGCGCGCCAGGGCGCTGTCGATGCGGGCCACGTCGGCGTCGTCGAGGATCAGTTCGGTGCGCGAGACGATTGCGGCGATCACCCGGTAGTCGACGCGGCCTTCGGCGAACACGGCGGCCACGCGCGGCAGGCGTTCGTACAGGCTGGTGGCGACGCGGACGAGGCCGGCAGCGCGCTTGGAACTGATGCCGAGCGCGGCGGCGACCTCGGCGGTGACCTGCTCGTGGCCGTCGATGAGCCACTGTTCGCGCTCGGACGCGTCGACCTCGTGGAGGCGACGGTCGAACAACTCCGCGACCGCGGCCAGGCGGCGCGCGGTGGTCGCGGCCTCGAGTCGGGCCGTGGCGCCGATGGCGTCGATGAGGCCGCGGGTGTCCAGCTCAGACACCGCCCCGACCCGCGGCAACGACTCCATATCGAACATGCGTTCGAGTATGCCATCGGGGTGTGACGTTGACTCATCGGAAATGCGCGCGTGGAGGACTCGCCGGACCGGGGTGCTGGGCCCGTGGCTGCGGGACGGAGCGTGTCACTGCGCTGTGCCAGAGTGACGGGAATGGCTGACGAAACGTGCGCCCCCGCGGTGCAGGCGCCCGCCGGCAAGGATGAGACGACTGATGACCAGCCACGACGACCTGCCTGATTTCCGCCCGCTGATCCCCGGCCTGGCCGAACGCGCCAGGGTCGACGACCTACCGACGGGCATCACGGCGCGCGGGTGGGCGTTCTGGGAACTGTCCGGCGTCTCCGACCGCAAGCTCGCGTGGCTGGCAATCACCCGACCTGGTGGACGGTCGGCACTGGCTCGTCAGAAGGTCTGGACACTGATACCGCGCCAACGCCTGTTCATCGCCAACTGGTTCGTCACCGCCGACCACCGGACCGACAGCGCGCAGTGGATTCACACGAACATCGACATCGACACCGCCCGGGACATTCTGCTCGACGTGCCGCAGCCGAGTGCTGAGGACATGGCGCGCATCACGCGGCCGCAAGCGGTCCTGACCCTCGATCAGATCGACCGGCACACCGTGCAGAAGGTGCTGGGGAAGAAGGCGGACGAGGCACTAGTTCTGCGGCGCTGAGGTCGCCGTCTCAGCGCGCACGTGCGCCCGGTCGCCGCGAAGTTCGATGATGAACGCCACGATCACCGCTGCGGCGGTGCCGAGTCCGCTGAATGCCAGCACGTACCAGAAGGTGCCGCTGTAGGAGGCGATGATCAGCACGACAAACGACGTCAATACCGCCAAGGTGGCCTTCCAGGTGAAGCCCGGAACCAGTGCGACTTCGGACGAGTCCAGTTCGTCATCGGTCGCGTCGACGCCCGTACCGTCCGCCAACTGTCGCCGGATCCGGAGGAAGCTCAGCGTCCCGACGATCAGGTAGCTGACGGCAAGCACCAGGCTGATGCCCGCGCCGAGGTAGAAGAGGGTCACGACAATGCCTTTCTGCTCTTATTGCTGTCCGGCGGTGACGGCGTCACCGGCAACGGGATCATCCGTGGGCCTGCTCGCGGCAGCGGTTCTGGCGTCGCGTTCGAGCAGTGCCGCCGAACCTTCGGCGAGGCTGTCGAAGTCGAAGCGGGTGTTGGCGCGCAAGCTCACCACGACCGAGACGATCGCCGACGCGGCAATCAAACCGATGATCCCGAAAAGCGGGCCGTAAGTGGGCCCGAGCGTCTCCCGCAGCGGTCCGCCGACCGCGATACCCGCAAGCACGCCGGCCACGTATCCCGTCCCGGTCATGCGCGACCAGAAGATGCTGAGGGTCACCGGAATGAGCAGGCTGGTGCCGTAGAAGTACACCGTGGTCACGAGATTCACGTAGTCGATACCGGTCAGCACCACACCCCCGGCGACCGCGGCCGCGACGATCATGCTGGTCTTGGTGATGGTGAGCAGCGTGCGCTCGGACACCTTGGGCCAGTACCGATTGACGATGTCGACCGCGACCAGCGACGTCACCCCCGAGAGGGCGCCGTCGATGGCCGCGAAGCACGCGTTGACGACCACCAGCGTGTACAGGGCGATGATGAACACCGGCAGGCCGAGACTTGCGATGACGTGCGGACCGATCGCTCCCGCACCCAGCGACCCCAGCTGTTCGGGCGTCACGCCGTAGGCGACACCGATGAAGCCGAGGAGGCCCAGTGCCATCGGGATGGGGTAGAACCACACGCCTGCCCATAAGAAGCTGCGGCCGAGGTCCTTGGGCCGGATCGCCCAAACACGTTGCCAGAACGACTGATCGGCGATGACGTTGGTCAGCAACCCCAGCGCCAAGGCCAGGCCGAAGCTCGCGGCGGTGACCGGGTTGAAGGGGTTCAGGTGCTGATCGCCGCGGGCCTGGACCTCGTTGAAGACAAGCTCCGCGCCGCCGGCCTTGGCCAGGACGAAGAGCACCACCACGGACGACCCGACGCCGAGGAGCAGCGTGTTCAAGGTTCCCGTGACCGCCGACGTCGTCAGTCCGCCGAGATACGAGTACACGGTGACCACGACGATGCCGGTGATGACGATGCTGATCGGGGTGAGCCCGAAGATCTTGTTCATCACCAGCACCAAACCGGCGAGGTTGATCATGATGACGCCGAGCAGCGCGCCGATCAGGAACACCAACGTCGCCACGCTGCTGACCGAGTTCTGGAACCGCGCCCGAATGAACTGGGCGAGGGTGTATCCGGACGGCATCTTCTGGCGCAGTTTCAAGGCGAAGGGCACCATGATGATCACCGCGAGCCCGTTGGGCACGATGAACCAGACCAGACCCGAAGTGCCCCAGGTGTAGGCCTGGGCCGACGACAGCATCACCGCCATCGACCACGTCCACACCGAGATGAGCGACGCCACCCCGAACCCGAAGCCCAGCAGTCGACCGGAGATCACGTAGTTGTGGGTCGTCCGGACCGCTCCCTTCACCACGAGGGCGATGAGCAACAGCACGATACCCGGACCGAATAACAGCGCATATCCCAATGCGCTTGACTGCCGGATGAATTCGAGGTTTAGCACGGGCGGTCTCCTAATGTGACGTGAGGGGGTGGTGGAGCTACGACTATGGGGCAACTGCCGGCTTCCAGCCCAGTTCCGGCGCGATTTCCTCGGCGAACACCCGCAAGCGTTCGATGTCCAGATCCGCTCCGGCGGTGCCTGTCCGCACGGATGGGAACAGCCCCGTGGTCGGGAAGAAGTCGGTGATGAAACCCAACAACGCGGGATCGTCCAGGAGTTGCGCGACGATCTCCTGCGCGGTGCCCGTCCGCGCCACGGTGCGTAGATACTCTTCCGGGGACGCGGACCCCAGCTGCGGGAAACGAGCCGCCAGCCCCCGTTGCGTCGACGCCACGTCCGGAGCGAGGGCGCGCGCTATCGCGTCGGCATTCTCGCCGTGAAAGGTGAACCGCTGCGCACCGATTCGGGCTTCTTCCAGATTCCCATTGATCGCCAGCCATTCTTCGAGGTAACCGACGATGAACCGAAGCTGATGGAAGATGACATGGTCGTGGAACGCACCGATCAGGAGTCCGTTTCCGTTCTGGGCGATCTTTCGCGCGCGGTCCTCACTGCTGGCGGTCTGCCACAGCCTGCTTCTGAGACTCGGCACGTTGGGAAAGAGGTGCTTGGGCTCCAGGTCTGCGCTCGCCAGCTGGCCGGCCACCGAGTCGGAGGCCGACAGTCGCCCCGCAGAATTGCGCTCGAACGGGGCATCCGTGGTGCTCAACTGAACCGTCGGGGTCTGGCCGAAATCGCGGACACTGCGCTGTTCCAGCAGATGATGCAGGACCTCGAGATTGCGATCGAACAGCTCGTGCCGGGCGTTGAAGTCGACGCCGAACGCATTGAAGGCCTGCAGGTCCCCTCGGGCACCGCCCAGTCCGATTTGGACTCGGCCACCCGATACCTCATCCAGCACCGCGAGATCCTCGGCGAGCCTGATCGGGTGTTCGAACGGCAACGCTATGACCGCTGTTGCCAGCTGGATCCGCGTCGTCCGTGCCGCGGCAACCGCCAATACGACCAGCGGCGACGGCACGCTGCCGTCCTCGGGGCTGAAATGGTGCTGCCCGATCCAGACGCTCTCATACCCGAGTTCTTCGGCGGCAACGATGCTTTCGATGAGTTCGTCATAGGTTCTCTTCGCCGGCCGGTCGGCGGGGCTGGGTACCTGGGTGAAGAATCCCAAACTGAATTGCTTACCCGGTTGCCGCAGGCGCGCGGCGCGCGCTTCGAGTTGATCCTGCTCAGACTGAGACATGGGTACGAAACGCTCCGTTCTCATCGAAGGTGTCCTGGAACAGATAGCTGGATATGTAGCGATCCGCGGAGTCGGGAACAAGCGTGAGGATCGTGCGGATGGTGGGGTCTCGACGTTCGGCAACTTGCCTGGCGGCGGCGACCGCTGCTCCGCCGCTGAGGCCGGCGGGGATTCCGGCGTATCTGGCAAGCTCGCGGGCGGTGGCAGCGGCGTCGTCCTCGGTGACGCGCAGCACCTCGTCGACGACCTCGTCCGCGAAATTCGGGCTCTTGAAATTGGGGCCCAGTCCGTAGATCTTGTGGGGATTGAATTTCTCGCCGCTGAGCACCGCGGAATTATCCGGTTCGACGGCGAATATCCTGATACCGGGGTTCTTTTCTTTCAGGAATGAGCCGATCCCACTGATTGTTCCGCCCGAGCCGACCCCGATGACCACAGCATCGACGTCTCCGGCGGTGTCCGCCCATATTTCCGGCCCGGTCGTTTGCCGATGAATCTCGCGATTGATGGGAATGATGAATTGGTTCACGAAGAATGCACCGGGTGTTTGCTCGGCAATTCTCTCGGCTTCCTCGACCGACCCGCGCACGCCGTCTTCCTTGGGTGTCAACACCAGTTCTGCGCCCAGGTTCTGGATGACGACTTTGCGCTCGTAACTGGTGTCTTCGTAAATGACTATGACCACGCGATAACCGCGACTGGCCCCGGCCGCGGCGAGTCCAATACCGAGGTTTCCGCTGCTGGCAGCCACGATTGTGCCGCCCGGGGGCAGTTGGCCGCTTTGCTCCGCGAAATTGATCGCGCCGACCGAGAGTCGGTCCTTCACACTCGCGGTCGGATTGTAATATTCGAGCTTCAAAAGTAGCTCGGTGTTCGCCACGGCGAAGCGCTCATTCAATCGCACCACGGGGGTATTGCCCACCGTTTCGGTCACATCGTTGAAGATTCTTTTTTGGCCGGTTGCCACGTCGTCTCTCGTATTCGTTGTGGTCGGGAGGGGAGCGCACCGCCAACGCGAATGGGGGCATCAGCGGAGCCGTTGTTTGCAACGGCAATTGCGGGGCCATGGGAAAAGTGGGTCAGGTCCCGAGAAGAAAAAGTAACACCGGGTGGTGGGCCGCGAAATGAATAAATTCAGGGTGAATGGAACCGCCGGGGCGAGGCGCCCCGGGTTGGTGGTGTCGCCGCTGCGACTACCCGTCCGCCAACTCCACCAACACCGGCGCGTGATCGCTCGGCGCGATGCTGCCCTTCTTGCCCGGGCGGCGTTCGTCCTTGACGATCTCGGCGTGCGTGACCCGCTCGGCCAACGCCGGTGAGCCAAGGATGAAGTCGATCCGCATGCCGCGGCGCTTCTGGAATGCCAATCGGGTGTAATCCCAGTAGGTGTAGACGCCGGGCCCGGGGGTGAAAGGCCGCACCACATCGGTGAATTGGGCCTCGGTCATGGCGTCGAACGCGGCGCGCTCGGCCTCGGAGACGTGCGTGCGGCCCTCGAATGCGGTGATGTCCCAGACGTCGTCATCCTGCGGGGCGATGTTCCAGTCGCCGACCAACGCGATCGGCAGCGCCGGATCGTCGCGCAGCCAACCGGCCGCCGTATCCCGCAGGGCCGCGAGCCATTCCAGCTTGTAGCGGTAGTGCGGATCCTCCAGCGTGCGCCCGTTGGGCACATACAGGCTCCACACCCGCACTCCGCCGCACGTCGCACCCAGTGCGCGCGCCTCGGCGGCGGCCTCCACATCGGGTTTGCCCGACCACGTCGGCTGCCCCTCGAACCCGACCTCGATGTTTTCCAGGCCCACCCGGGACGCGATGGCCACGCCGTTCCACTGGTTGAGGCCCACGTGGGCGACCTCGTAGCCCAGCGCCGCGAACGGCATCGTCGGGAACTGGGCATCGGTGCACTTGGTTTCCTGCATGGCCAGCACGTCGACGTCGGCCCGGCCCAGCCAGTCGACCACCCGGTCCACGCGGGTGCGGATGGAGTTGACGTTCCAGGTGGCCAGGCGCATGGATCAGATCGTAGGGCCTCGCGCTTCGCGCTATTGTTCCCGCCGGAAGGGGGGAGCGAAGATGCGCACGATCGCGGCGGACACGGTCCGGCTGTGGTGGCAGACCTGGCCGACACTGGTCGCGCTGTATCTGGTGGGCTGGTTCGTGCGGTACTGGGTGCTGCAGGGCGCCATCGAGGTGGGCCTGTCGCACGGCCGGACCTGGGGCAGCCTGGTGGTGGTGCTGGCGCCCATCGTCCGGTTGCTGACCTTCCTCGGCATGTTCCTGGCGATCCGCGCGGTGACCCCCGGCCTGCAGCACGTCGGCGACGACGGCCAGAACGCAAGGGGGACAACCGACATCCTGATGACGGCGATCCTGCCGTTTCTGGTGATCTATGCGACCTGGAAGCTGATCTACGAGGATTACTACATCTACGTCACCACCGTCGACTTCACCACCGTCTATCAGGGCGATGCGGAGGCCGTCCGGGAAGTCACCTCGGGGCAGGTCGGCGGCGACGTCTGGGTGGTGATCGCGGTGGCGTTCGTGTTGCGCCAGCTGATCACCCGATTCCGCGGCAAGCTGCCCCGCTGGACCATGGCGCTCGCGGTGTACTTCGAGGTGCTGTGGATCTTCCTGACGCTGCAGGCTGGCGCGGCGGCCCTGTTCGGCTCGCCGAAGTGGATCGCCGAGCGGCGCGCGATGGTGTGGCTCGACGAAACGCGCGCCGAGGTGTTCTCCCACTTCGCGATCCTCAACCAGTGGTGGTCCTGGGTGGGTGCGCTGACCGCGCTGCTGGTCCCCGTGCTGGGACTGTCGTTGGCCTGGCTGGCGATCACCGCCTCGGTGTACGGCACCCCGTTCACGCCGACGTGGGCCGGGGCCCGGCGGGTGATGCTCGGGCACCGCGCCGACGTCGTCGCCGCCCACGCGCTGGAACTCAGTCGCACCGTCCTGCAGCCGCGCTGGCAGCGGGTCCCGGGCGAATTGCAGTCCCGGCTGCTGGAATTCATCCGCGGCCAGCTCGGCCGGTTCGGCTCCATCGTCGACGCGGGCCGGCTGATCCTGCACGGCGGGCTGCTGCCGATCTCGTTCTTCGTGGCGGCCTACATCGGGTTGCTGGTGCTCGCGCCCGGCGGCGCGTACTTCGACATCAAGGTCACCGACGGCTATCTGTTCCGGTGGATCGCGGTGCTGCTGGGGCCGCACCCGTGGCCGTGGTGGGAGAGCTTCGCCGACGCGATCCGGATCGGCATCGGCGCGCTCATCGAACCGCTGCGGATCTGCCTGGTCGCCGCCACCTACCTGTACTGCGTCGACCAGGTGCGCGCCCAGGCGGGCGAATTGCGTTCAGCGGGTGTCGAATCGGACGACCGTCGTTAGTTCCGACACATCCGGCGCCACCCGCAGGTTCTCGTCGGCAAACTTGCTCAACAGCAATTCGACCGCGCTGATCTCGGCGTCTGCCGGTACCTGCGCGTAGGCGACCAACGGCAGCGGCTTGCGACAGTCCGCCGTCAGCCCCTCGGCTTCCAGCCACGGGTAGGAGCCGAACGGCAGGGCCCGCGGCAACCAGCGTCGGCCCGCGTCGTCGACGAATGCCACTTCGCACTTCGCGTAGCGATCCGGCACCGTCGAGGACCGCCCGTCGACCTCATGCGTCAGCACGTAAAGCACCGGGCGGGTGCCCGGGGCGGTGTCGGCGTCGACGAAATCCGGCGGGGCGAGCGGCGCGAGCCGCCACCGCACGCCGTCGATGTCGACCGAGTCGCCGGCAGCGACGTTCTCGGCGGCCTGCAGATAGCCCATGTTGCGCCACCACATCGGGTAGATCACCGTGGCGCCGATCAGCGCGATGGTCACCGCGATCACCGGGAACGCCCAGCGGTGCCGGGTCAACCAGGACCTCATCCGGCCGCCAGGGCGTCGAGGTCCGCCGCATCGTGCAACGACAGCGCCGCGACGTCGACCGGCAGCGCGATCTGCGAGTCCAGCGGGGCGTCGAGCGGGTTGCCCCAGCGTTCCCGGGTTTGGTTGGCCACCTTGAAGACCGCCGCGGCCGGGATGTTCGGCAGTTCGAACGCGGCGACCCCGCGCTTGGAGGTCCCGGCGGCCACGGCCGGTCCGCGGAACGAGCCGAGGTTGGATTGGTAGTTGCGGCCGTCGGCGACCAGCTGCAGCACGGGGCGCCCGTCGTTGTGCAAGGGCTCGTAGGTGAGCGAGAACACCAGCCACGCCGCGGTGGCCGGCACCCGGACCGGTTGCCCGCGCTGCTGCAGCGTCAGCGCGCTCACCAGGTCGACGCGGTGCACCGTCACCGCGAGATCGCGGCCGACGACGCGTTCGCCCACGCGCGCGTCCACCGCGATCGGCGCCCAGGTGTCCGTCTTCGTGGGCATGTTCTTCCACAGCAGCATGGCCGCGGCCACCAGGGCCAACGCCAGCCCCACCCGCGCCGGCGGCAGCAGGGTCCGGCCGGTCACGCGGTCACCGGGTTGGCCACCGTGAGCTCGCCGTAGCGGTCCTCGTCGGCGAACCATTGGCGCGAGATCCGGAACGTGGAGTAGCCGCGCGTCATGTTCCGGAAGTCGAACTTCAGGTCGGAGACCCCGGCCAGATCGGCCGCCGAAACCACCCACGCCAGCCGGAATCGCTCGGTGAAACCGGGCTCGGCAATCGGAACCGTCTGACCGTCGCGCACCCGGAACGAGCCGGCGTACCGGTTCGGTAGATTGGCCAGCAGGACGGCGTCGGTGGGCGCGGGCGCGCCGAAGTCCCGGCAATCGTCGGCATTCCCCGACAGGAACCGCTGCTCGGCGATCGGCGCGGCCCCGTCGGCGTTGTTCGTGATGGTCGCGTCGAGCACCACGAATCGGCATTCCGGGGCCAGGTCGATGCGCAACCACGGCACCCCGGACGCCACCTCGACCGAATGACCGGTGATCGCCAGGGGGCCGGCGTCATAACGCGATTCCAGCGCGACCGGGGTGACGTGGTCGGCCTCGCGCAGCCCGCCGAAGGCGGCCGTCACCGCCAACAGCGCCACCACCCCCGTCTTCCGCCAGCGGGCCAGCGTCATGCGCTGCCACAGCCGCTTTCGCGGTTCGGCGGGTTGGCTCATGCGCTAAATCGTAAAGCCCAGCAGCGACTCGGCCGCCACGTATCGGTGGCTGTGATGCAGGCGGAAACCCAGCCCGGTGTACAACGCGACCGCCGCGGCGTTCTCGGAGCGCACCAGGACGTGGGCGCGACCGGCCCCGCGGGCGGCGCCCCACGCCAGCAATGCCTCGCACACGGCGCGGGCGTGCCCGCGTCCGCGCTGCTCGGCGGCGACCCGCACCGAGGAGATGCCGAGCCACCGGGTGCCGTCGGGCGCCGATGTCACCGCACCCCTGCCCACCGCGGCGTCGTCGAGTGTCGCGAAGGTCACCTCGCCGTCGACGACGGCGGTGAGCACCTCGACCGGGACATCCCGTTGGTACCCCCGGCGCCACGCCGCATCGGGCACCTCGGCGAACCGCACCGATTCGGGCACCGGTGTGATGTCGATGTCGCGCACCATGACCCGGGTGTGCTTGACGCCCTCCGACCGGACCGACAGCAGCCGTTCCGGCAGCGCCAGCCAGGCGGCCAGCCCGCGCGCGCGATACCAGTCGGCGACCTCGGCGACCGCGGCCAGCTGAGCCGATACCTCCAGCGGGACGGCGGAATTGGCGCGGCTGGTGGCGCCGTGGCCGGCCCGCAGGAACCAGCCGTGCAGCCACTGCTGCTCGACGCCGGGCCAGGCCATCGCCGCGGCGTGCTCGAGCGCGCGGATCTGCGAGTTGCGCACCGGAATGTGGGAAAGCTCACGCACGCTGACGATGTCGGCCGCGGCCACAGTGATCAGCTCACCGGATTTGGTGCGCACCACCACCTCTGGGCCCGCACTGTCGAGATAGCCCACGACGTCGGTCAGCGGCGAGGCCGAACCGGCGGGCAGCCGGTACCGGAGGCTGACCCGACTGCCCACCGCGGGCAACTCGACCGGCATGGTCAGTGCCCGAACGGGTCGGGGACCTCGCCGGGCATCCAGGACTGCCCGGGTGTTCCCCAGCCGTTGCGCTTGACGGTCTTCTTCGCCGCGCGGGCATGCCGCCCGATGAGCCGGTCGAGGTACAGGAAGCCGTCGAGGTGCCCGGTTTCGTGCTGCAACATCCGCGCGAACAGGCCCTCGCCCTCGATGCTGATCGGGGTCCCGTCGGCGTCCAGCCCCGTCACCCGCGCCCAGTCGGCCCGGCCCGTCGGGAACGATTCGCCGGGCACCGAGAGGCAGCCCTCGTCGTCGTCCTCCGGGTCGGGCATGGTCTCGGGGACCTCGGAGGTCTCCAGCACCGGATTGACCACCACGCCGCGACGGCGGGCGGTCTTGCCCCGCTCGTCGGCGCAGTCGTAGACGAATACGCGCTGCGACACGCCGATCTGATTGGCGGCCAAGCCAACCCCGTACGCGGCGTCCATGGTGTCGTACATGTCGGCGATGAGATCGGCCAACTCGGCCGGCAGCGAACCGTCCGGCCCGACCGGGACGGGTTGGGTCGCCGTGTGTAGGACCGGATCTCCCACGATCACAATTGGTCTGACTGCCATGGTCGGCAAGCTTAAGTCAGCCGACGCGCGGCGTTTGGTCCCGTGTCAACTGTTGCGGGCGTGGTTGAATGTTCGCGCAGTAGGTAGCGATGTGATTCGGGTGGCGAAAGGGCCAAAAGACGATATGGACGGCGCCATGGCAAGGGCTGAGCGGTCGGGTGATGACGCTGAGCTCACCGATGGGCTGACCCGTCGCGAGCACGACATTTTGTCCTTCGAGCGGCAGTGGTGGAAGTACGCCGGCGCGAAGGAAGAGGCAATCAAAGAGCTGTTCTCGATGTCGGCGACGCGCTATTACCAGGTGCTCAACGCGCTGGTGGATCGGCCGGAGGCACTAGCCGCCGACCCGATGCTGGTGAAGCGCCTGCGCCGACTGCGGGCCAGCCGGCAGAAGGCGCGCGCCGCCCGCCGGCTGGGCTTCGAGGTCACCTGATTTTCGCTGCACCCGGGTGGCCCGGCTCAGGCTGGATTGCCGGACTCCTCCGCGGTTCGCTCCGCAGGCTCCGCGAACCACTACGTCGTACCCGCTAGGCTGGGCCGGATGAACGAGCGCGTCCCGGATTCCTCCGGCCTACCCCTGCGCGCCATGGTGATGGTGCTGCTCTTCCTGGGAGTCATCTTTCTGCTGGTCGGCTTCCAGGCCCTGGGCGGAGGCGACGACGAGGACGGCACCTCGGCGGCCACCGTCACCACCACCTCGGCGACGCCCAGTCCGACCGAGGAACCCGCCGAAGCGGAGCCCGCGCCCCGGGCCGACGTGCGGGTCTACAACATCTCCGAGGTCGCGGGCGCGGCCGATCGGGCGGCGACCCGGTTGCGGGACGAGGGCTTCCCGGTCACCGAGACCGGCAACCTGACGCTGCCCAGCGTGGAGGTCACCACGGTGTACTTCGGCGATGCCGAGGGCGAGCAAGCCGCCGCCGAAGACGTCGGTCGAGCGCTGGAAGCCCCAGTTGAGCCCCGACTTCCCGAACTAATGGAGCAGCCACCGGGCGTGATCGTTGTCGTCACAGGTTAGGCTTCTGCCTATGCTCAAGCCCGCCGCTGCAGTCCTGTTTGCTGCCCCCCTTGCCCTGCTGGCCGCCTGCTCGCCGCCCGGAGAGAACCCCTCCGACGCGCCCGGCACCACGCCGTCGGTTTGGACCGGCTCACCGGCCCCGTCCGGAGTCGACGACGGCCACGGTGGCGGCGCCGACAAGCTCACGGTGCCGATCAACGACGCCTCCGGCGCGCAGGTCGCGACCGCCAGGTTCGAGTTCAGCAGCGGCCACGCCACCGTCACCGTGGAGACCACCGGCACCGGGAAGCTGACGCCCGGTTTCCACGGCCTGCACATCCATTCGGTCGGCAAGTGTGAGCCGAACTCGGTGGCGCCCGACGGCGGCGCGCCCGGCGACTTCCTTTCGGCCGGTGGACATTTCCAGGTGCCCGGTCACAGCGGACACCCGGCCAGCGGTGACCTGACCTCGCTGCAGGTGCGCGAGGACGGCTCGGCGCTGCTGGTGACCACCACCGACGCCTTCACCGAAGAGGACCTGCTCAGCGGTGAGCAGACCGCGATCATGATCCACGAGCAGGCGGACAACTTCGCCAACATCCCGCCGGAGCGGTACAACCAGGTCAACGGCACTCCGGGCCCGGATGAGACCACCATGGCCACCGGCGACGCCGGTAAGCGAGTGGCCTGCGGTGTCATCTCCGGCCAATAACCGGATCGACTTCGCCGGCTCCTACCGGCCCACGGTCGGCGTCGAATGGGAGTTCGCCCTCGTCGATGCCGACACCCGCGACCTGAGCAACGAGGCCGCGGAGGTGATCGCCGAATTCGGTGAGAACCCGCACGTCCACCAAGAATTGCTGCGGAACACCATCGAATTGGTCACCGGGATCTGCCGCAACACCGCCGAGGCGGTGAACGATCTGCGCGGCACCCTGAGCTCGGTCAAGCAGGTGGTGCGGGCCCGCAACATGGAATTGTTCTGCGCGGGCACGCATCCCTTCGCCACGTGGGATTCGCAGCAACTCACCGACGCCCCGCGCTACGCCGAGCTGATCAAACGCACCCAGTGGTGGGGCCGGCAGATGTTGATCTGGGGGGTGCACGTCCACGTCGGGGTGTCGTCGTCGCACAAGGTGATGCCGATCATCTCCGCGCTGCTCAACCAGTACCCGCACCTGTTGGCGCTGTCGGCGTCCTCGCCGTGGTGGGCCGGCGCCGACACCGGGTACGCCAGCAACCGGTCGATGATGTTCCAGCAGTTGCCCACCGCGGGGCTGCCGTTCCAGTTCCAAACCTGGCGCGAGTTCGAGGGTTTCGTCGCCGACCAGAAGAAAACCGGCATCATCGATCAGATCAACGAGGTCCGGTGGGACGTCCGACCGTCGCCGCATCTCGGCACGATCGAGGTGCGGATCTTCGACGGCATCTCCAACGTCCGGGAACTGGCCGCGCTGGTCGCGCTGACGCACTGCCTCATCGTGGACCTGGATCGGCGCCTCGACGCCGGCGAGGCGCTGCCGACCATGCCGCCGTGGCACGTGCAGGAGAACAAGTGGCGCGCCGCGCGGTACGGCCTCGACGCGGTCATCATCCTCGATGCGGACAGCAACGAGCGGCTGGTGACCGAGGATCTCGATGACGTCCTGACCCGGCTGCAGCCGATCGCCCGGTCGTTGGACTGCGTCGCCGAACTCGACAGCGTGGCCGACATCCCGCGCATCGGCGCCTCGTATCAGCGCCAGCATCGGGTCGCCGAGGAGCACGACGGCGATCTGCGCGCGGTGGTCGACGCGATCGTCGCCGAGTTGGACGAATAAGCTCGTCATCATGACGGCCCAGCCGACGACGCCGATGTTCCCCCTGCAGTCGGCGCTGCTGCCCGGTGAGTCGCTGCCGCTGCGGGTCTTCGAGCCGCGCTATGCGGCCCTGGTGCGGGCCTGTCTGGACAGTGCGGACCCGGCGTTCGGGGTGGTCCTGATCGCGCGCGGGCGCGAGGTCGGCGGTGGCGACGAGCGCAACGACGTCGGCGCGCTGGCCCGGATCGTACAGTTCGCCGATCACGGCGGGGGCCGCTATCAGTTGAAATGCAGTGTGCAGGAACGGTTCCAAGTAACCGAATGGCTGCCCGACGATCCGTTCCCGCGCGCGGTGATCAGGGACTGGCCCGACGAGCCTGGTGACGTCGGCGCCGCCGATCTCGCGGTGCT
Organism: Mycolicibacterium sp. MU0053; assembly: GCF_963378095.1. Taxonomy (NCBI): domain Bacteria; kingdom Bacillati; phylum Actinomycetota; class Actinomycetes; order Mycobacteriales; family Mycobacteriaceae; genus Mycobacterium; species Mycobacterium burgundiense. The sequence goes on along the minus strand of NZ_OY726397.1, from coordinate 4,277,513 downwards.
CGAGGACGACATCTGGTCGCTGCTGGAATTCCTGGCCGGCGCCCGGGAGATCCAGCTCGCGAGCCGGTCCGCGGTGCTGGGCGAACTGCCCGAGGAGCCGGGGCCGCGGCTGTACGCGCTGGCCGGCTGCGTCCCGATCGGGCCGGCCGACCGCTATGCGGTGCTGGCCGCGCCCGGCCCGGCGCAGCGGCTGGCGGCGTTGCGCGAAGCCGTGGAGACCGTCGACGCGATGGCGCGGTTTCAGGCCACCGCGCCGGACTAGACGCTATCGCTGCGGTGCGGTGTCCTCGTCGGTCTCGTTGCGCATCTCATCGACCGTGAGCCGATCCTGGAGATTCTGTTCCCGATACGCGAGTTGACCGACCCGCTGGGCGATCACCGGGGCCGTGATCACGGTGAAAAGACCGGTCAGGATCAACATCCCGATGTCGGCGTTGCCCTGCAGGCGCGTCGCGGCGCCGGCCAGTACCAGCAGCAGGCCGAGCACCTGGGGCTTGGTGGCGGCGTGCATGCGCGCCAGGGTGTCCGGGAATCGGACCACGCCGATGGCCGCGGTCAGCGCCAGCGCGGAGCCGCTCAGAATCAGCGCCCCGGCGAAGAAGTCGGTGAGATTCATCGCGAGACCTCCGTATCGGGGGCGTCCGGCACGCGGAACCGCGCGATGCTGACCGAGCCCACGAAGCTGATCAGCGACAGCGCGGCCATGCTGTAAGTAACCGTGGTGTCCAGGCTGAACGCGGCCCAGGTGCCGATGCCGCACATGGTGAGGGCGATCGTGGTGTCCAGGGCCACCAACCGATCCAGCGTGCTGGGCCCCGCCAGCAGCCGGAACATCGTGATGGCCGCGGCCGACGACAACATGATGCCGGCCAGGATCCAGACGATCATCATGCGCGCTCGACCTCCGCATTCCCGTCGTGTCCCGCCTCGTCGTGCGCGGCCGGCCGCCATTCCTCGTCGCGCTCGAAGGCCCGGATCAACAATCGTTCCACCCACGCCGCCTGGCGGTAGAACTTGCTGACCGCCTTCTCGGTGCTGGCGTCGATCACGTGGACGTAGACCATCCGGCGTTCCTGGTCGATCTCGAGCACGATCGAACCCGGGATCACGTTCATGATGTTGACCGCGAGCGCGAGCACCAGATCGGACTTGAGGTTCAGGTGCGCCCGCAGCACCGCGGTGATCGGCGGTCCCGTCGGCCTGATCGTCAGCCACGCGATCTGGGTACTGGACTGCACCAGCGCCCACGCGACTCGCACGATGAGGTAGGCCAGCGACAGCGGGTGCACCCGCCCCTCGACCGGGACGGGCGGCAACGGCAGCAGCACGGTCACCACCAACGCGATGGCGAAACCACCGATCACATTGGCCGGGGAAAAACTGCCCCACAACAGCACCCAGACCAGCATCAGCCAGATCAGCATCCAGAGCCGCAGCGCCAGCCACCGCACGGTGAACCTCTTCACGGGCGATCACCCACCACCGACGAGATGTACTGATTGCGGTCGATCACCTGGGCCGCCGCCCGGTCGCTGTAGCTGAAGATCGGTCCCGCGAACACGGTCAGGCACAGCCCCGCCACGATCAGCGCCCCCGTCGGCAACAGCATGCCGATGGGCATCCGGCCGACATCGTCGCGGTCGGCGAAGACGACGTCGTCATCGGCGTCCTCGAGCAGCGCCGACGGTGAGGCCGCCGACAACTCGCCCTCGGGGGCGTCGACCCGTTCGCGCCAGAACGCCTTGGTCCACACCCGGGTGACGACGTAGAGCGTCAGCAGGCTGGTGACCACGGATCCGCCGACCAGCAGCCAGGCCAGCACCGATCCGACCTCGGCGCCGCCCTCGAGCAGTGCGACCTTGCCGATGAAGCCCGAGAACGGCGGGATGCCGCCGAGGTTCAGCGCCGGCACCACGAACACGAACGCCAACACCGGGCTGGCCGCGGCCAGCCCACCGATCCGGCGCAGCGTGGAGGCGCCGGCCTGCCGCTCGATCAGGCCCACCACCAGGAACAGCGTGGTCTGCACGATGATGTGGTGGGCCACGTAGTAGATGGCACCGGCCATCCCCAGCTGGGTGGACAGCGCGACGCCGAACACCATGTAGCCGATGTGGCTGACCAAGGTGAAGGACAGCAGACGTTTGATGTCGTTCTGGGCGATGGCGCCCAAAATGCCGACCAGCATCGTCAGCAGCGCCGCGACCATCAGAATCCGGTCCAGCGCGCCGCCCGGGAACAGCAGCGAATGCGCGCGGATGATCGCGTAGACACCGACCTTGGTCAGCAGGCCGGCGAACACCGCGGTCACCGGTGCGGGTGCGGTGGGGTAGGAGTCGGGCAGCCACGTCGAGAGCGGGAAGACCGCGGCCTTGATGCCGAAGGCGACCAGCAGGACGGCGAACAGCGCGTTGCGGGTGCCGTCGCTGACGTCGTCGAGGCGCAGCGCGAGTTCGGCCATGTTCAACGTCCCGGTCGCCGCGTAGACCAGCGCCAGGCCGAACAGGAAGATCAGCGAGGACACCATGGAGACCATCACGTAGGTGATGCCCGCGCGCACCCGGTCCTTGCTCGCGCCGATCGTGAGCAGCACGAAGCTCGCGGTCAGCAGCACCTCGAAACCGATGAACAGGTTGAACAGGTCACCGGCCAGGAATGCGTAACAGACGCCGGCCGCCAGGACCAGATAGGTCGGCAGGAAGATCGACACCGGCTGCTGCTCGTCGCCGTCGCGGATACCCTGCCCGATGGCGTAGTAGACGACGGTCAGCAGCACCATTGTCGAAACGACCAGCATCATGGCCGAAAGCCGGTCCACCACCAGCGTGATGCCCAGCGGTCCCATGCCGGGTTCGGACTCGCCCCAACCGCCGACGTGCACCGCGATGGTGCCGTAGCGGTCGGCGATGTACAGCAGCGCGGCGCACACCACCACGATCCCGGCCAGCGAGAACAGCGTGATGAACCGCTGCAGGCGCGGCCGACGGCCGGCGATCAGCGTCGAGGCCGCGGCGATCAACGAGATCAGCACCGGGAGTGGGGCCAGCATGGGGCCCAGGCTTTCGGGGATCAACGCGAGCCCTCCCGGCCCGGCAGGGCATCGAGTTCATCGGGTTCGTCGGTGTCGGGATGGGTGATGGCGGCCTCGTCGACGTCGTCGTCGACTTCATCGGAGATGTCGGCGGTTTCGGCGGCCTTCGAGATGCTGGTGTCCTCGATGTCGTCGGCGACCTCTTCGGCGGTGGTCAGTCGGTAGGAGCGATACGTCAGCGCCAGCACGAACGCGGCCACGCCCATGGTGATCACGATCGCGGTCAGGATCATCGCCTGGGCCAGCGGGTCGGCGGTGGCGGTGCCCTCGGCGCTGCTGCGCCCGTAGACCGGGGGATTACCGGCGCGGCCGCCGGCGGACAGGAGCAGCAGGTTCATGCCGTTGCTGACCAGCAGCAGACCCAGCAGCATCCGGGTCAGGTTGCGTTCCAGCAGCATGTAGATGCCGCAGCTGATCAGTGCCCCGATCAGGCACAGTTGCACCAGGTAGGTGGTCACCGGCGCACCGCCGTCGGAGCCTGGGACCAGTTGGAGACCTCTTCGTCCAGGCGCGCACCGAGGCTGCGCAACACATCAAGCACCAGCCCGACGACGATCAGATAGACGCCGAGGTCGAAGAACAAGGCGGTGACGAACTTGATGTGGCCGAGGATCGGCACGTCGAACTCGATCAGTGCCGACGACAGCGGCGGCGCGCCCAGCAGCAGCGATCCGACCGCGGTGCCGGCGGCCAGACCCAGGCCCACCCCGAGGATCTTCCCCGCGTCCAGCGGCAGCGCCTCGCCGAGTTCATAGCGGCCGCCCGCGAGGTAGCGCAGCACCAACGCCAGTCCCGCGGTGAGCCCGCCGGCGAAGCCGCCGCCGGGGGTGTTGTGGCCGGTGAAGAAGAAGTACGCCGACAGCACCATGATCATCGGGAAGATCAGGCGCGTGGCGACCTCGAGCACCAGCGAGCGGGCCCGGGGATCGCGGTACTCGCTGCCGCGCAGCCAGGTGATGTCGCCGACGGCGGGGCTGTAGCTGGTGCTGATCATGCCGATGTCGGGCTGGCCCGCATCGGCGATGCGCGGCGCGACCCCGAAGCGCCGGTTACGGAACACCAGCGAGGCGACGCCGGTGGCCGCCACCACCAACACCGAGATCTCGCCGAGGGTGTCCCAGGCGCGGATGTCGACCAGGATGACGTTGACGGTGTTGGAGCCGTGGCCGCGCAGGTAGGCGGCATCGGGCAACAGGTCGGCGATGGGCCGGCCGTTGCGGGCCGCCATCGCGAAGGTGGTCAGCGCGGTCACGGTGGCACCGACGGCGATCGCCAGCAGCGCCCGCGGCAGCCGGAACCGGCGCATCTGGGCCAGTTCGGCCTCGGCGGGCAGGGCCCGCAACACCAGCACGAACACCACCAGGGTCAGGGTCTCCACCAGGAACTGGGTCAGCGCCAGATCGGGTGCGCCGTGGAAGGCGAAGATCGCACCGCAGCCGTATCCGGTCAGGCCCACCAGCAGCACCGCGGCCAACCGGTTGCGCAGCACCGCCGCGCCGAGGGCCCCGCAGACCATCAGCACTCCGACGATGATCTGCAGGGGCTCGTCCCAGGCCGCGATCTCGGGGCGGTCCCGGGCTCCCAGCATCAGCACGGCGATGGGCAGCAGCACCAGGGTGAGCAGGATGATCGCCTGGGTGGTGGGCAGCGAACCGCGCTGGGTGGAGCCGGTCAGCTTGATCGACAGGAAGTCCAGCGCGCGCAGCGTGAAGTCATAGATCCGGTCGGCGTTGCCCAACGGCAGATAGCCGATGCGGTTGCGCCGCAGCCAGGCGCGGAAGTAGAACGCCGCCGCGCCGGCCGCCAGCACCAGGGCCGACAGCAGCACCGGCAGATTCAGGCCGTGCCACAGCGCCAGGTGGTAGCCGAGGGTCCCCGTCGATGCGGCGTACGGGCCCAGCATGCGCTCCAACGCGCCGGGTACCAGGCCGAAGCCCAGGCCGGCCACCGCGAGGACGGCCGGCGGCAACATGAACGAAACCTTGGGCCGGTGCAGTTCGGCGACCCGGATGCTGGGTCCGCGCAAACCCTTGCGGGCGAAGGCTCCCCACAGGAACCGAACGCTGTAGATGGTGGTGAACACCGAACCCAGCACGACGCCGGCCAACACGTAGGGCGCCCAACCGCCCAGGGACCGGCTGTGCAGCAGCGTCTCGAAGGCCCCTTCCTTGCCGATGAACCCCAGGAACGGCGGCAACGACGCCATGCTGGCGGTGCCCAGCGCCGCGATCGCGAACAGGGCCGGTGCCCGGTTGCCCAGCCAGGCCAGCCGTCGGATGTCGCGGGTCCCGGTGGAGTGGTCGATGATGCCGACCACCATGAACAACGCGGCCTTGAACATCGCGTGGGCGTACAGCATGGTCAGGCCGGCGAGCATCAGATTGCCGCCGCCGGCGCCGACGAGCACGGTGATCAATCCGAGTTGGCTCACCGTGCCGAAGGCCAGGATGAGTTTGAGGTCGTACTCGCGCACGGCCCGCCAACCGGCCAGCAGCATGGTCAACAGCCCCAGCGCCACGATCATCGGTCGCCAGGGCGCCGCATCGGCGAACCCGGGCGTCATCCGGGCGATCAGGTAAACGCCGGCCTTGACCATCGCCGCGGCGTGCAGGTACGCGCTGACGGGGGTGGGCGCGGCCATGGCGCCGGGCAGCCAGAAGTGCATCGGGACGATCGCCGACTTCGACAGCGCGCCGATCAGCACCAGGACCAGCGCGATGTCGATCACCAGGCCGGTCGGCGGATTGGCCACCAACTCCGAGAGCAGGTAGGTGCCGGAGTATTCGCCGAGGATGACGATGCCCACCAGCATCGCCAGCCCGCCGAAAGTGGTCACCAGCAGCGCCTGGGTGGCGGCGCGGCGGCTGGTGGCCCGCTCGGCGTAGTGGCCCACCAACAGGAACGACAACACCGTGGTCAGTTCCCAGAAGACGTAGAGCATCAGCATGTTGTCGCTGACGACGAGGCCGAACATGGTGCCCGAGAAGGCGACGAGTTCGGCGGCGAAGCTCGGCAGCCGGTTCTCGATGCGGCCGTCGCGGTGGTGGAAGTAGCTTCCGCAGTAGAACAGCACCAACGCGCCGATGGCCAGCACCAGCACGCTCATGATCGCGGCGAGGGTGTCGAAGCGCAGATCGATGTCCATCGACAGCTCCGGCACCCAGTCGATGCGCACCTGATGTGCCGCGTCGCCCTCGTTGGCCGGGGTCGGCCAGTACGCCACGACCCAGATCAGGGACAGCAGCGGCACCAGTGCCAGCGGGTAGAACGCGCGCCGTCCCCACCTGTTCACCAACAGCGGCGCGGCAGTGGCAGCGACCGCGTGGCCGAGCAGGACGGCGAGCAAGGCACTCCGATCGTTCGGTGGCTACGCGCCTAATCGTTGTGACAGCGCGTGGCGATCTGGCATGGGTCGGGGTGTCAGCCGCTTCCGTTGAACACGGGCGCAGCGGAAATTTTGGGCTTTGTCGTTAGGCATTCTACGGATGGCGTCGCAGCCCGCGTGCGCCGGTAATCCCGGGCGTGCGGTCAGAGCGCCGCGGCGCCGGGGGTCATCGCCCGGCGGCGAACGCGCGCAGCGCCTCGACCTGGAGCGGGTCCAGCGACGGCCGGACGGTCGCGCGCGCGGTCTGCACATCCGCCAGGGTGACGTCGGCGGCGTCGATCGACCTGCGCATCGCCGTCAGCGCCGCCTCCCGCAGCAGCGCCACGCAGTCGGCCGCGCTGTAGCCGTCGAGTTCGGCGGCGATGGCATCGAGATCGACGGCCTGATCGCCCTCGGTGACCAGCGGCACCGATTTCGCGGCCGAGGTCAGGATGTCGCGGCGGGCCTCGGCGTCCGGCGGCTCGACGAACACTAGCTTCTCCAGCCGGCCCGGTCGCAGCAGCGCCGGATCGATCAGGTCCGGACGGTTGGTAGCCCCGAGCACCACGACGTCGCGCAGCGGTTCGATGCCGTCGAGTTCGGTGAGCAGCGACGCCACCACCCGGTCGGTGACCCCGGAGTCGAAACTCTGTCCCCGGCGCGGGGCCATGGCGTCGATCTCGTCCAGGAACACCAGCGAGGGCGCGGAGTCCTGGGCGCGCTTGAACAGGTCGCGCACGGCCTTCTCCGAGGAGCCGACCCACTTGTCCATCAACTCGGCGCCCTTGACCGCGTGCACGGACAGCCGGCCGGTGCTGGCCAGCGCGCGCACCACGAACGTCTTGCCGCAGCCCGGCGGGCCGTAGAGCAGCACGCCGCGGGGCGGGTCCACCCCGAGCCGGGCGAAGGTGTCGGGGTGCTGCAGCGGCCACAGCACCGCCTCGGTCAGCGCCTGCTTGGTGGCCACCATGTCCCCGACGTCCTCGAGCGTCACCGAGCCCACCGAGACCTCCTCGGTGGCCGAGCGGGACAGCGGCCGGATCACGCTCAGCGCGCCGATGAGATCCTCCTGTGTCAGCGCCGGCGGTTGACCGTCCGCGCTGGCCCGCGACGCCGCCCGCAGCGCCGTCTCCCGGACCAGGGCCTGCAGGTCGGCGACCACGAAACCCGGTGTGCGACCGGCGATCTCAGACAATTCCAGGCCGGTTTTCGGCTCGGTGGGCACGCCGCGCAGCAGCACCTCGAGCAGTTGGGTGCGGGTGGCGGCATCCGGCAGCGTCAGGCCGAGTTCGCGATCGCACAACTCCGGCGCGCGCAACCGCCCGTCCAGGGCATCGGGCACCGCCGAGGTTGCGACGAAGGCGACACCGGCACTGGTGACCGCGCTGCGCAACTCGGTCAGGATGAGGCTCGAGACGGGTTCGGGGCGCCCGTCGCGGCCCGCGGGCAGCAGCGCGTCGGCGTCGGTGATCAGCAGGACGCCGCCACCGTCGCGGACCGCGGCCACCGCCTCGGCGACCGTGCCCAGCCGGTCCTCGGCGGCCAACGCTCCGACCGCGGGCCCGTCGAGTTCGACGACGCGGCGCCGCGCGCACACCGTGCGCACCATGGTGGCCTTGCCGACACCGGCCGGGCCCGTCACCAGGACGCCGAGATGCGGTGCCGCTCCCAGCGTCTTGAGCAGTTCCGGCTCGTCGAGCGACAGCTTGAGCCACTCGGTGAGCTTGCCGGCCTGGGCGTGCGAACCCTTGAGGTCGTCGAGTTCGACGCGGGGATGTTCCGCCGCCGCCGCGGCGGGCGCGGTCGGGGCCGCGGTGCCGGCCGGGGCGCGTTCCTCGGCGTCGCCCCAGCTGACCACCGAGTTGGGCTGCACGCTGACCGGGCCCGGCGGGTCGACCGCGCTGACCGTGAGCAACTCCGAGGTCCACGTGATGCCGACCGCGGCGGCCAACGCAGTGCTGGCGGCCGAGGTGGACGTGCCGGGGCCCAGGTCGCGCGGCAGCAGCGACACCGTGTCACCGACCGTCATGACCTTGCCGAGCAGGGCTTGGCGCAACGTTGCCGGGGACACCGAATGCGTGGTCAGGCTGGAGCCGGTGACCGTGACGGACCTGGCGCCGTACACCGTCACCGGCGCGACCACCACCGTCGTGTCCTCGCGCAGGCCGGCGTTCGACAGCGTGACGTCGTCGAGCAGTGCGGTCCCGGCGGGCACCCCCGGACCGGCCACGCCGACCACCGCCGCGGTGGTCCGCGCGCCCGTCAGCGAGACCGCGTCCCACTCCCGGATGCCAAGGGCGGCAATGGCTTCCGGGTGTAGGCGAACGACGCCACGGCGAGCGTCGAGGGCGGAGTTGTTCAGCCGCGCCGTCAGCGACAGTTGAGTCACGGCCCACCCGGTTTGCGCAGGCCCAGCCGCGCGGCCGACCGGCGGCCCGCGAGCCGGCGGTTCGGGTGGGCGGCGCGGCGGATGGCGCGGCGGGCCTGCCGCTGCTGCTTGGGCTTGTCGTCCCAGACCTCGGGATGCTTGGACAGCCAGTCCTTGGTGCGCACCGCGAACGGGATGTGGATGACGTAGGCCAAGATGATCGCGAGGATCACCAGGTAGCCGTACTGGATCGAGGCGGCCACGCCGATGGCCAGCAGCGCCAACAGCGGGACCACCATCCGCGGGTGGATCGCGAAGGTGTGGATCTTGCGCATCGGGATGGTGCTGACCACCAGCAGCGAGACGCCGATCATCCACGCCGACACCGCGATCTCCGAGGTCCACCAGCCGTCGCCGAACTGCATCTTGGCGGCCAACGGCCCGATCGCGCCGATCGCCCCGGCGGGGGCGGGCATGCCGGTGAAGAACTGCTTCTCGTATTCGGGCTGCTCGCCGCTCAACATCGCGTTGTAGCGCGCCAGCCGCAGCACGATGCACACCGCGTAGAGCAGCACGACAATCCAGCCGATCCGCGCCTCGGACAGCAGCGTGGCGTAGACGATCAGTGCCGGCGCCACCCCGAAGTTGACCGCATCGGCCAGCGAGTCGATCTCCTCGCCCATCTTCGAGGTCGCGTTGAGCAGCCGCGCCATCCGGCCGTCCAGCGCGTCCAGGATCGCGGCGACGGCCAGGAACGCCATCGATTCGGTGGGTCGGCCGTCGAGCGCGAACTTGACCGCCGAGAGCCCGAAGCAGATGGCGGCGACCGTCATCGCGCTGGGCAACAGTCGCGTGGCCTGCCCGGGGTTAATGCGTGGTTTCACGGCATCTCGGCAATCACGGTTTCGCCGCCGATGGTCCGCTGCCCGCACGAGACCAGCACGTTCGCGCCGTCGGGCAGGTAGGTGTCCAGCCGCGAGCCGTACCGGATCAGGCCGTAGGTGTCGCCGATGTCGAGCTTGTCCCCGACGCCGACGTCGCAGACGATGCGGCGGGCCACCAGGCCCGCGATCTGCACGACGACCACGTCGTGGCCGTCGGCGGTCTTGATCACCAGGCTGTTGCGCTCGTTGTCGGTGCTGGCGAAGGGCAGGTCCGCGCTGGCGAACAGGCCCGGGCGGTGAATCGCGGTGACCACCTCACCGCCGACCGGCGCGCGCTGCACGTGCGCGTCGAGCACCGATAAGAAGATGCTCACCCGCAGCCGGGGCGCATCGGGCAGGCCGAGTTCGGGCGGCGGGGTCGCGTTCTCGATCAGACACACCTGACCGTCGGCGGGCGCGACGATGACCCCCGGACGCGTCGGTGGGACCCGGCTGGGGTGCCGGAAGAAGGCCGCGTTGGCGGCCGCGGCGGCCAGTCCGGCCGTCCAGACCCACCGGCGTCGGCGGCCGAGCGCGGCCACGGCCAGGCTCGCTCCGACGAACGGCACTCCGGCCGGGTGCATCGGCGGGACCTGGGATCGGACGAGCTGGCTGAAGTGCGCGAGGTCGAAGCGCGGAGCATCGGACGGGCGGGGGCGTCTGGCCACGTCGGCCATTCTATGTAGTCGGGTGGACAGCGGCCCTAGTCGCCATCGAGGTCCCACACCCGCACCGCGGTGCCGGCCTCGATGTCGGTGATCTCCTCGGGTATCTCCAGCAGGCAGTTCGCCGACGCCAGCCAGCGCAGGTGATGCGAGGCCGGCGGCCCATAACTGGTGACGGTGCCCGTCGCACGATCCAGCACGCCGCGGCGGAACTGTCGTTTGCCGCCCGGCGAGGTGCACGCCTCGGTGAGCACCGCCCGCAGTTGCCGGCGCGCCGGGTGCGGCAGGTCCATGGCGGCGCGCAGCGGGGTCCGGATGAACACCTCGAACGACACCAGGGCGCTGACCGGGTTGCCCGGCAGGGTGATGATCGGCACCGAGCGTTCACCGGCCGGCCCGCCGACCCTGACGAAACCGGCGCCCTGGGGCATGCCGGGCTGCATCGCGACCTTGGCGAAGTCCACCTGGCCGCCGAGTGCGTCCTTGACCACCTCGTAGGCCCCGGCGCTGACCCCGCCGGTGGTGATGATCAGGTCCGAGTCCCCGAGGTGGGTTTCCAGCGCCGCGCGGAACTCGTCGACGTCGTCGCCGGCCATCGGCGATGCCACCACCTCGGCGCCCGCCTCGCGGACCGCGGCCGCCAGCATCACCGCGTTGGACTCGTAGATCTGCCCGGGTTGCAGCGGCGTGCCCGGGGCCACCAACTCGGTGCCGGTCGACATCACCAGCACCCGCAGTCGCGGCCGGACCGCCAGGGTGCCGATGCCGAGCGCGGCCGCCAGACCCAGCGCCGCCGGGGTGACCGGCTGACCGGCCTGCAGCACCGTGGTGCCCGCGACGACGTCCTCGCCGGCGCGGCGGATGTGGCGTCCCGGTGGTGCAGCGGCGCGGATCTCGACGGTCTCGGTGCTCCCGTCGGTGGCCTCGACCGGCACCACCGCGGTGGCGCCCGCGGGCAGCGGTGCACCCGTCATGATGCGGTGCGCGGTGCCCGGATGCAGGGTCAGCGCGTCGGTCCGGCCCGCCGGAATATCCTCGGCCACAGGCAGTTTCACCGGGTTCTCGGCACTGGCGGTGGCGACGTCGTCGGCCAGCACCGCGTAGCCGTCCATGGCCGAGTTGTCGAAACCGGGCAGCGACAGCGTCGCCACCACATCGGCGGTCAACACCAGCGCCTCGGCCTCGGTCAACGGCAGCGTCATCGGGGGACGCGCGCTGATGAGGTCGGCGACGATCCGCTGATGCTCCGCGACGGTGCGCACGTCAGACGCCGTAACTGACGCCGGTGAGTTCCTCCGAGACGGCCCACAACCGCTGCTGCACCGCCACGTCCTGGGACATCTTGTTGGACGTCACCAGCACGGGATGGCCGCGCAGTTCCCGGAACCCGTCGGGGCCGTAGTACTGACCGCCGGCGACCGCCGGATCGGTGGCGGCCCGCAGTGTCGCCAGCGCACCCATGGCCGCGCTGTTGGTCACCAGGCCGGCGAGCTGGCTGAAGCCGGGCAGTCGGTTGCCGGGGATGTGGCGCATGAGTTCGGTGTTGGAGATCCCGGGGTGGGCGGCGACCGCGATGGTCGGCGCCCCGGCGGCGGCGAGTCGACGCTGCAGTTCATAGGCGAACATCACGTTGGCCAGCTTGGACTGACCGTAGGCGGCCACCCGGTTGTAGCCCCGTTCCCACTGCAGGTCGTCGAAGCGGATGCCGGCCTGGATGTTGTGCGCGATGCTCGCGACCACCACCACCCGGGAACCTTCGACCTCCAGTAGCTGATCGAGCAGCAGGCCGGTGAGCGCGAAGTGGCCGAGATGATTGGTGCCGAACTGCAATTCGAAGCCGTCGGCGGTGACCTGCTTCGGCGGGTACATCACCCCGCCGTTGTTGATCAGCAAATCGATGCGCGGATGGGCGGACTTCAGCTCGGCCGCCGCGGTGCGCACCGAATGCAGAGATCCCAGATCGAGTGGCTGCACCGAGACCTCCGCGCGCGGCGTCAGGCCGAGGATCTTGGCGGCGGCCGCGTTGCCCTTGTCGACGTCGCGGACAGCGAGGACCACGGTGGCGCCACGGGCCGCGAGCACGCGGGCGGTCTCATAACCCAGGCCCGTGTTCGAACCGGTGACGATCGCGACGCGGCCGGATTGGTCTGGGACGTTGGCTTCGGTCCATTTCTGGCTCATGTCTAGAAGATACGTGGCGGGCTTTCGCCGACGGTCGACAACCGGTGTCCCGGCCAGCCATGCTCTACCCATGGGTGCACCAGTGCAGATGATGAGGGATCCGGCGTATCCGCCCAGTCGCAGCGCGCCGGTGGTGTGGGCCCTGGGCGCGGCGATTCCGTGGGTGATCTTCACTTTCGCGCAACTGATCTGGTTCGCCGTCGACGGCCGCTGGCTGTGGCTGCACGCGGTGGTGGCGCTGTTCACGGTGCTGGGCGCGGTGGTGTCGGTGGTGGTCGCCCCGCTGTGGCGCTACCGGGTGCACCGCTGGGAGATCAGCCCGCAGGCGGTGTACACCCGCACCGGTTGGCTGACCCAGGAGCGCCGGATCGCGCCGATCTCCCGGGTGCAGACCGTCGACACCTACCGCGGGCCGCTGGACCGCCTGTTCGGGTTGGCCAATGTGACGGTGACGACCGCGTCCTCGGCCGGCGCGGTACACATCGTCGCGCTGGACGCGCCGGTGGCCGACTATGTCGTCGCGCAGTTGACCGACATCGCCGCGCTCGGCGCCCACGATGCGACATGACGGCGCCGCCCTACAGCACCGCGAATGCCCCTGAGTGGCAGCGACTTTCACCGCGCATGCTGCTGGTGCACCCGGTACACGAGGTGCTGCGTCAGCTGCCGCTGCTGATCGGCTCGATTGTGCTGGGCTCGGCGACCGGCAGCCCGGTGTGGATGCTGCTGGGCGTGGGCTCCATCGTGGCGCTCGGGTTGGCCCGGTGGTTCACCACCACCTACCGGATCGACGACCAGGATGTCTCGTTGCGCACCGGGGTACTGCAACGCAATGCACTCTCGGTGCCGCGCAACCGAATCCGTTCCGTGCAGACCGAGGCCAGGCTGTTGCACCGGCTGCTGGGGTTGACGGTGTTGCGGGTCAGCACCGGTCAGCAGGCCACCGGGGACGGCGTCTTCGAACTCGACGCCGTCGAAACGAGTCAGGTCCAACAGCTGCGCGCGATGCTGCTCGCCGACGCGGTGCAGGCCGGTCAGCAGGGCGATCCGGAGCGACCACCGGCCGCCGCGGTGGTGCTCGCCTCCTGGAAGCCGTCCTGGCTGCGGTACAGCCCGCTGAGTGCGTCCGGTCTGCTGATGATTCTGGCCGCGGTCGGGCTGATGTTTCAGGCCGGGTTCGCCGACACCCTGCGGGAATCGGCGGTCGTGCAGTCCGGGGTGGACGCCGCCGCGCGGTTCGGCACGGCGACAGCCGTTGCCGCAGTGCTGGTGGTCGTGCTGCTGGCATCGGTGGTGCTCGCGGTGGTGCGGTCGCTGCTGACCTACGGCAATCTGGTGCTGACCCACCGCACCGACACCCTGCACCTGACCCACGGCCTGCTGCGGGTCCGCGAATACACCTACGACCTGCGCCGGCTTCGCGGCGGCACGCTGCGCGAACCGCTGCTGGTGCGTGCGATGGGCGGGGCCCGGCTGGACGCGGTGATGACGGGCGTGTCGGGCATGGGGGAGTCCTCCCTGCTGCTGCCGCCGTGCCCGACGGCGACCGCGCAGCGGGTGCTGACCGATCTGGTCGGGTCTGCCGAGGTGGTGTCGGGGCCGTTGATCGCACACGGCCCGGCCGCGGTGCGCCGACGGTGGTTTCGCGCCTTGGTGGTGCCCGCGGTGGCGCTGATCGCCGCGGTGATCGCGGGGTTGACGGTGGGGGCACCCGGATGGGTGTGGCCGCTGTGGGCGGTGCTGACCGTGCTGTGCGTGCTGCTGGCGATCGACCGCGTGCGGGCACTGGGGCACCGGGTGGACGGGCGTTGGCTGGTGGCCCGCAGCGGCAGCGTGGAACGGCGCCGGGACTGCGTGCAGACCGACGGCATCATCGGATGGACGGTGCGCCAGACGTACTTTCAGCGGCGGGCCAAGGTGGCGACGCTGGTGGCGGCCACCGCCGCCGGTACCAAGCGCTACGAGGTGCTCGACGTGCCGGCCGAATCCGCCTGGACGGTGGCGGCGACGGCGTCGCCGTGGGTCGCCGAGAGTGTGTGGGCACACCACAATTAGCCGCCGGGGCGGGCGGCGCCTAGGGTCGCACCATGGCGATCGGCGGAGTGCTCTTTGACATCGACGGTGTGCTGGTGACGTCGTGGCGGCCCATCGACGGCGCCGCCGAAACCCTGCAACTGCTCGCCGACCGGCAGATCGCCCGGGCGTACCTGACGAACACCACGACCCGCACCCGGGTGCAGATCGCCGATCTGCTGACCGACGCGGGCATGGACGTCGGGCCCGACGAGGTCGTCACTGCCGCGGTGCTGACCGCCGACTTCGTCCGCGACCGCTACCCGGACGCGCGGTGTTTCCTGGTCAACAGCGGTGACATCGCGGGCGACATGCCCGGCCTGGACGTGGTGTCCTTGGTCGACTACCGCGGCGGTCCCATGCCCGAGGCGCCCGACGTGGTGCTCCTCGGTGGCGCCGGGCCGGAGTACGACCACGTCACGCTGTCGTGGGTGTACGACTGGATGGCGCAGGGGGTGCCGGTGGTCGCGATGCACCGCAGCACGTCGTGGGAGTCCAGCGCGGGGCTACGGATCGACACCGGCACCTATCTGCTGGGCCTGGAGGCGGTCAGTGGCCGCCAGGCCATCGCGGTCGGCAAACCCGCCCCCGAAGGATTCCTGTCCGCGGCGGCGCGACTCGGGGTGGAACCCGACGAGATGTACATGGTCGGCGACGATCTCAACAACGACGTGCTGGCCGGGCAGGTCGTCGGGATGACCGGCGTGCTGGTGCGGACCGGCAAGTTCCGGCAGGCCACGCTGGACCGGTGGGCCGCCGACGAGTTCGCGATGCAACCCAACCATGTCGTCGACTCGGTCGCGGACCTGCCGGAGTTGCTGGGCCTTTAGGCGATTTGGGTGCGCTGGGCGGCGGGTAGCGCGCCTGCGCGCACCCAAATCGCTCGGTTAAGGTCGGACGATGGATGTGGTCGTGGTGTCAGCCGTGGCGGTGGCCGTGGTGGCGCTCGCCGCGATCATCACGCTGACGGTGCTGCTGATCGTCTCGCGCCGGCAATTGGCGGCCGCGCGCGCGGAACTCGAACGCGTCCGTGAGCAGCAGGGCCGCCGACGTCGTCGACTCGGTGTCGCGCCGCTCGCGATCAAGACGGTGTGGCAGACCGCGGACTCGTTGCTGAACAAGGGCGTTGGCGCCACCGTCCGGAACTCGATCGAGGATCTCGCCGGGTGGGCGCAGGTCGAGCGGCCAGACCTGGCACGCCTGACCGCCGACGGGGACGTCGTCATCGCGTTCTCCGACATCGAGGGTTCCACCGAACTCAACGAGGCGTTGGGTGACCGCGAGTGGGTCAAGGTTCTCGAACGACACAACCGGCTCGTCACCAAGTGCGTCACCGCACACGGCGGGCACGTGGTCAAGAATCAGGGCGACGGGTTCATGATCGTCTTCGCCGCCGCCACGCAGGCGGTGCTGTGCGGCATCGACATTCAGCGGGCGCTCGAGAACGGCGCCGATCGTCGTCGTGCGATGCGCGTCCGCATCGGCATCCACCTGGGTAGCTCCGTGCGCCGCGGCGACGATCTCTTCGGCAGGAATGTCGCGATCGCCGCGCGGGTGGCCGATCAGGCCGGCGGCGGGGAGATCCTGATCACCGATGCGGTGCGCACCGCAATCGAGGACGGCGCGGCGATCGAACTGGGCCCGCCGCGCGAGGTCGATCTGAAGGGGATTCGCGGCAGCCACCAACTGTTTCCGGTGCTGCCGGGCGAAGTTCGGCGTGATTTGCCGCGGTGATCGGGTGAAATCACGCCGAAATCGCTCGGACCGCTGTGGTGGCGTGTCCAGTCGTGCTTGCATTGCCTGTGGCGTTGCATCGCTCGGTGCGCCGATCCGAGGTGGACTGGAACGACATTCCGGTGGCCGAGGATCCGATCCGGCAACTGCTCGACCGTCGTGTCCCGTGGATCATCCACGAGGACCTCTTCAGCCAGCAGTCGTTCGGGGTGGGCCAGTGGCCCGACCAGGGTTGGAAACTGCACGTTTCGGCCACGCCGTTTTCGGCACCGGCGGTGCTGGAAGCCGCGCTGGACGTCCTGCTCGGCGCCGGGGTCCGATTCAAGGTGGTGTCGACGCTGAGCCTGCTGGCAGCAATGAACTCGAGCGCCTTCGGCACGACGCAAATCGGCAAGTTCATCACCGTCTACCCCCATGACGATGCCACCGCGGTCGCCTTGGCGGTCGACCTCGATGCCGCCACCGCGGGCCACAGCGGCCCCCGCATACCGTCGGACCGTCCGCTGAACCCCGGCAGTCTGGTCCACTACCGCTACGGGTCCATTCGCCGCCTACCGGAATCCGAGGCGTTCGGGCGCACCGATGGCGCATACGACCTGCTCGACCCGGCCGGACGGCTGGCGGACGACACCCGCCTCGACTTCTACCGCCCGCCGCACTCCCAGATCGTCGATCCATTCGAAGCCGCCGGTGTCCGGGTGCCGCTGCCGGCGCGCCGACGGTTCCTCAACGACCGCTACCTGATCACCGATGCGCTGGCGCAAAGCGCCCGCGGCGGGGTCTTTCGAGCCGTCGACGTCGGGGTGCGGCCGGCCCGGCTGTGCCTGGTCAAGGAATCCTGGCATGACGTCGGTCTGGATGCGTATGGCCGCGACGCCCGCGACTGGGCGATCAACGAGCAGCACATTCTCACCCGCTACGCCGATAGTCCGGGTCTGCCGCAGTGCCTCGACGGATTCGAGATCGACGGGGACTTCTACCTGGTGATCGAGTATCTGGACGGGACTCCGCTCGATTCGGTGCTCGCCGAACAGGATCCGCTCGACGGCCGGATGAAACTGGACGACCTCGTCGCGGTCGGGCTGGCGACTGCCGATGCACTGGCCGGACTCCACGAAATCGGGCTGGTCTTCCGGGATTTCAAACCCGCCAATGTGATCAAGACCCCGGATGGGGCCTATCAGCTCATCGACTTCGGCATCGCCTACGAGTACCGCCGCGATACCGAACCGCCGCTGAGCATCGGTACACCGCCGTTCTATTCGGCCGAGCAATTCGAGTTGGGACCCCCGGATCCCGCCGACGACGTCTTCGCGTGGGGCGCGGTCCTGCATTACCTGGCGGTCGGCAGGGCATCCGTCGACAATCGCGGCGACGAGGTCCTGCAACCCTTTTCGCGTCGGCCGGTCACCGAATTGGCGCCCTGGTTTCCACCGGCGATCGCGGCGGTCATCGACCGTGCCGTCGCGTGGGAGCGCGCTGATCGGTACCGGTCGATGCGGGACGCTCGGACGGACCTGGCTGCCGCGGCGGCCGGTGTCGCCCCCTCCCGCGATGCACGCGACTCGATAACGTACTCGATACCGCTGTCCGGCAACCGATCCGATTCGGACCGCGTCCAGGCCCCGCGGCTGGCCCGCGAGGTCGGCGATGCGCTTTGTGAGGAGGCCGAGGAGCACGGCGCCGGGGTGTGCTGGCGGCGTCGCTTCGAATGGAACGACGACAGCGAACGCAGCCCCGACCTCTACGGCGGCGCGGCCGGAGTGGGCCTGTTCTTGGCTGAGTTGGCGCACGTCACGGGGAATGATCGCTACGGTGTGGCCGCCCGAGGCGCGGCGCAGTGGCTGTGCGGGCCGGCGTGGGGCCGCGGGCGGGCCCAACACGGCTTCCACAACGGCGAGGCCGGTGTCGCGTTCTTCCTGCTGCGGTTGGCCGAGTTGCTGGACTGCCCGGGATATATCGATGCCGCGGCGATGCGACTCCGGCGGTTGCGCGGCGCGGCCTGCCACACCATCGACATCATGTACGGCAGTGCCGGGACGATTCTCGGCTTGTTGGCCTGCCACGCGGCCACCGGTGCGAACGAATTCCTCGACGACGCCCGCACGCTGGCCGAGCCGGTCCTGGACCAGGCGTTGACCGCCGGTGACGGCGTCTATTGGGAGGTTGCCTCAGCGGCTCCGGGCGGACCGGTGTTGCCCTACCTGGGGCTACTGCACGGGTCGGCCGGCGTCGGGTTGGCGCTGGCGGCATTGGCGCGCGTGACCGGAGATGAACGGTATCGACGCGCCGCGATTGCGGTCGCCAGACACCTTGGCACCCAGGCGGTTCCGATCGATTCCGAAGTCGGTCCGGCGCTGGCCTGGCAGCGATTCGTCGGCGACACCAAGCCCGGAATGCAGGCGCAATGTCACGGCAGCGGCGGTATCGCGCTGTTCTTTCTGCTGTTGGACGGGATGTTCCCGGACGCCGACTACCCGCCGGTTGCGCGCGGCGCGGCGCGGGCGCTGCTGGCGCGTGAGACCCGTGCGACACAGTCCGGGATATGCCATGGGGTAAGCGGAGCGGGACATCTGATGCTCGACTGTTATCAGAGCCTCGGTGATCTTGAATGGCTCTCTCTGGCTGATTCTTTCAACCGACAGCTGCAGGACTTTCGCGTGGACGATCGGACCGGAATTTATGCATTACAGCATGGTCAATCCGCAACGCCGGACCTCATGCTCGGATACGCTGGTGTCGGCAGTTTTCTGCTGCGAATCGCAGACCCGGCGGGGGCGCCAGATCTGGTTTGGGGGCGGTTGCGGACTGCCTGGGAGATTCACTGATGGGGGGAACTCGGAATGTCCGAACAGACGCTGCGCGCGGTACTTGAACAACTGAGCAAGGATGAGTCGTTCCGGGACAAACTGCGCGACGATTGGCAGAATGCGCTCGACGATCTTGACCTCAGTCCCGCCGAGGCCGCGGCATTGGCCTCGCAGGACGAGGATGCCCTTCGACGCCTTGCCGGAAGCGATGTCTCCGCAATGGCCGGCGGGTTCTTCGGGACCTGGGTCGTGTGCAGCCTGCTGTGCATCACGACGCTCGACACCCGAGGCAGCACCCGGGACACCTGTCCGGGCAGCAAGAAGGGTTGCGGGACGCACAACACCCACAACTGCCTGGTGATGATTCGCTGATTCGCGTCCTAGAGCTCGCGGTGCAGCATCCGGACGGCCTCGATGCGCTCCTGCAGCTGATCGCGCGTGGCCGCGGCGACGGGCGGTCCGCCGCAGCGACGGCGGAGCTCGTTGTGGATCCAGCCGTGCGGCTTGCCCGACTTGTGATGCGTGGCCGAGACCAAGGCGTTGAGTTCGCGGCGCAATTCACGCAGCTGACCGTGCGTGGAGGCGACCTTGGGCAGCTCGCCCGAGGCGGTGCGCTTCTGCAGCTGCTCATCCTGGCGGCGACTGAGTAGATCGCGCATCTGGGTGGCATCGAGGAGGCCGGGAATGCCGAGGTAGTCGGCCTCCTCCTCGCTGCCGGCCGGGGTCGCGGTGCCGAACGACGAGCCGTCGAAGATCACCTGATCCAACTCGGCCTCGGCGCCCATCATCTCGAAGCCGTTATCCAGGTCGTCCGGTTCGTCCTTGCGCTGTTCACGCAACTCGGCATCCAACGGATCCTCGTCGGATTCGCGGTGCGGCTTACCCAGCACGTGGTTGCGCTGCTCCTCGAGTTCGCTCGCCAGTTGCAGCAGGTTCGGCACCGACGGCAGGAAAATGCTCGCGGTCTCGCCGGGCCGCCGCGACCGTACGAACCGCCCGATGGCCTGGGCGAAGAACAACGGCGTCGAGGCGCTGGTGGCGTACACCCCCACCGACAGGCGGGGCACGTCGACGCCCTCGGAGACCATCCGCACCGCCACCAGCCAGCGCGAGGTCGATTCGGAGTAGGCGGTGATGCGATCCGAGGAACCCGGCTC
The DNA here is from genome assembly GCF_963378095.1 of Mycolicibacterium sp. MU0053. Lineage (NCBI taxonomy): Bacteria > Bacillati > Actinomycetota > Actinomycetes > Mycobacteriales > Mycobacteriaceae > Mycobacterium > Mycobacterium burgundiense. Next base: position 4,257,147 of record NZ_OY726397.1, on the reverse strand, counting down.
GTCGGAGAGCACCACAGTGGGCACCTCGCCGGTGATCTTGGTCAGCAGGTCGGCGTAGGCGCGGGCGGCGGTCTGGTCGGAGGCGATGATCATGCCGCCGGCGTCGTGGACGTGCGCGCGCTTCTGCTGCAGCCGTTTGTCGGCGGCTGCAATCACCGCGGGCATCCATTCGCCGGCCGGGTTCAATGCGGTGCGCCAGGCCCGTGCGGTCTGTTCGGCCGACAGCGGCTCACCCAGCCGGGCGGCGTGCTCCTCGCCGGCGCTGTCACGCCAGCGGGCCTCGCCGGAGTAGGCCATGAACACCACTGGGCGCACGACGCCGTCGGCCAGCGCGTCGGCGTAGCCGTAGACGTGGTCGGCCTGTGAACGTTGGAACCCGGCGGGGTCCGTCTCGTAGGTGACGAACGGGATGGGGCTGTCGTCGCTGCGGAACGGGGTGCCGGTCAGCGCCAGGCGCCGCGTCGCGTCGTCGAACGCCTCCCGGATCGCATCGCCCCAAGTCTTGGCGTCGCCGCCGTGGTGGATCTCGTCGAAAATCACCAGCGTCTTGCGGTTCTCGGTGCGGACCCGGTGCCGGGTGGGGTGGCTGGCAACCTGGGCGTAGGTGACGACGACGCCGTGATACTCCGAGGAGGTCTGCGCGCTGGAGTTGCTGAACCTGGGATCAAGGGCGATGCCCATCCGGGCCGCCGCCGATGCCCACTGGATCTTGAGGTGCTCGGTGGGGACGACCACGGTCACGGCGTCCACTGTGCGTTCGGCCAGCAGCTCCGCGGCGATGCGGAGGGCAAAGGTCGTCTTACCGGCTCCCGGGGTAGCTACAGCCAGAAAATCGCGCGGCTTGGCGGCCAGGTATTTCACCAAAGCTCGTCGTTGCCAGCCCCGCAACGCCTGGGTGCTGGGCGCTGCGTCAGCCCGCACCCTAGGACTCCTCTCTGGTCGAAGGGCAGTCTAGGGCAAGGGGTTCCGCCGACGCATATCGCCTGGCCGTGTCGCTCAGACGAAAAAGTTGTCGTTATCGATGAACCACTGCGTGCGTTCATCGTCGGTCAGCTCACCGAGCTGGGCCAGGCCCTCGAAGTAGTGCTCGCGCGGCGCGCCGGGAGCAAACAGCATGAGCATCGAGGCCGGGGTGTCCGACTCGTTCCGGAATCCGTGGATGCCGCCCGGCGGCACGTAGAGGAAGTCGTTGGGGTTGGCGGCCGTCCAGTCGGTGCCGTCGTAGATCTGCACTGAACCCGACAGCACGAAGAACGCCTCGGACATGGCGCGGTGATAGTGCGGTCCGGGCCCACCGCCGTTGGCGGCGATCTCGACGCGGAACAGGCCGTAGTCACCGTCGGTCTGCTGTTGGTTGGCCAAGTAGTGGTACTGCACCAGCCCGAACGACTCGTAGTCGGCGGGTTGGTCGGCTCGCCGGACCCAGGCGCTGACCTCGGGTTCGGCCTTGGTGTAGCGAGCCGGGGGATAGGGCGGCACGATCAGTGACATCGAGTCGGAGCATACGTGCTCCCAGGCCTGCCGCGCGCCCGTTGCCGTCGGCCCGTCGGGACGACAGCCGGCAGGGTTCCTCCCGGTCAATCCAGCCCGACGGCGACAATTGCTCGGCGGCCGACGCGACGCGGCATAGCTGGTGCAAATCTCCGGCCACGTTGGACGGCCTCCTGTCTTGCACTCTCCCTGGTCGAGTGCTAAGAATGCAGTTGGCACTCACGACTCGTGAGTGCTAGGTCGGGACGGTGAGGCGCGGGGCCGCACTGCGGAGCACACCCACGCCGTCCGTCGCGGGCACTGCACCCGACCAAAGAGAACGTGCATCCCCTATTCGGAGGAAACACTTCGCAATGGCCAAGACAATTGCGTATGACGAAGAGGCCCGCCGCGGCCTCGAGCGGGGCCTTAACGCCCTCGCCGACGCGGTAAAGGTGACGCTGGGGCCCAAGGGTCGCAACGTCGTCCTGGAGAAGAAGTGGGGCGCCCCCACGATCACCAACGATGGTGTGTCCATCGCCAAGGAGATCGAGCTGGAGGACCCGTACGAGAAGATCGGCGCCGAGCTGGTCAAGGAAGTTGCCAAGAAGACCGACGATGTTGCCGGCGACGGCACCACCACGGCCACCGTGCTGGCTCAGGCCCTGGTTCGCGAAGGCCTGCGTAACGTCGCGGCCGGCGCCAACCCGCTCGGCCTGAAGCGCGGCATCGAGAAGGCCGTCGAGACCGTCACCGAGAACCTGCTCAAGTCGGCCAAGGAGGTCGAGACCAAGGAGCAGATCGCCGCTACCGCTGGCATCTCCGCGGGCGACACCACCATCGGTGACCTGATCGCCGAGGCCATGGACAAGGTTGGCAACGAGGGTGTCATCACCGTCGAGGAGTCCAACACCTTCGGCCTGCAGCTGGAGCTCACCGAGGGTATGCGCTTCGACAAGGGCTACATCTCGGGTTACTTCGTGACCGACGCCGAGCGTCAGGAAGCCGTCCTGGAGGATCCCTACATCCTGCTGGTCAGCTCGAAGATCTCGACCGTCAAGGATCTGCTGCCGCTGCTGGAGAAGGTCATCCAGTCCGGCAAGCCGCTGCTGATCATCGCCGAGGACGTCGAGGGCGAAGCCCTGTCCACGCTGGTGGTCAACAAGATCCGCGGCACCTTCAAGTCCGTCGCCGTCAAGGCCCCGGGCTTCGGTGACCGCCGCAAGGCGATGCTGCAGGACATGGCGATCCTCACCGGTGGCCAGGTCGTCAGCGAAGAGGTCGGACTGTCGCTCGAGACCGCCGACATCGCGCTGCTGGGCCAGGCCCGCAAGATCGTCGTGACCAAGGACGAGACCACGATCGTCGAGGGCGCCGGGGATTCCGAGGCCATCGCCGGCCGCGTGTCTCAGATCCGTGCCGAGATCGAGAACAGCGACTCCGATTACGACCGCGAGAAGCTGCAGGAGCGCCTGGCCAAGCTGGCCGGCGGTGTTGCGGTGATCAAGGCCGGGGCTGCCACCGAGGTGGAGCTCAAGGAGCGCAAGCATCGCATCGAGGACGCGGTCCGCAACGCCAAGGCCGCCGTCGAGGAGGGCATCGTCGCCGGTGGTGGCGTGGCTCTGCTGCAGTCGGCTCCGGCGCTCGATGACCTCAAGCTCGAGGGCGACGAGGCCACTGGTGCCAACATCGTCAAGGTTGCGCTCGAGGCCCCGCTGAAGCAGATCGCCTTCAACGCCGGCCTGGAGCCGGGCGTTGTCGCCGAGAAGGTTCGCAACTCGAAGCCGGGCGTCGGCCTCAACGCCGCCACCGGCGAGTACGAGGACCTGCTCAAGGCCGGCGTCGCCGACCCGGTGAAGGTCACCCGCTCGGCGCTGCAGAACGCGGCGTCCATCGCGGCGCTGTTCCTCACCACCGAGGCCGTCGTCGCCGACAAGCCGGAGAAGGCGTCCGCACCCGCGGGCGACCCGACCGGTGGCATGGGCGGTATGGACTTCTAAGTCCAGCTCTATTTCGGGAAAGCCCGGCCTGCCTTGCAGGCCGGGCTTTTTCGTGTCCGTCGGGATCGAGCGGCCCATGCCCCCGCTGAACGCCGACGAACGCACCACGCTGGAGGCGCGCCACCGGAGTCCGGAGGGCGCCTAAAGTTCGCGCAGCGGTGTGGGTTTGAGCGCCAGGGTTGCCGCGACGCTGATCGACGCAGTGGTCACCAGATAGGCGCAGGCGATCCATGGGGACCCGCCCGCGGCGGCGATCAGCGCGGTCAGGATCATCGGCGTCAGGCCCGAGGAGTAGATCCCGGACAGCTGGTAGACCGTGGAGAGGCCGGTGTAGCGGATCCGCGCCGGGAACAGCGATGCGTACAACGTGCCCTGGGCCCCGTAGAACAGCGCGTGGATCACCCCGAACACCAGCAGCATGGCGACCGTGTAGAACGCCATGTTGCCGGTGCCGAACAACGCGAACACCGGGAAGACGGCGACGGCGTAGGCGGCGATACCGACGGTGTAGATCCGCTTGGGGCCAAATCGATCGGTCAGCAGGCCCGACACCGGCAGCAGCACCGCCATCAGCAGGGACGCCGCCGTCACGGCCACCAGCACGGGCACCTTCTCCAGACCCAATGTGCTTGTGGCGTAGGCGATCGCGAACACGCCCCAGGTGTTGAACGCCGCGCCCTCGCCCCAGCGCGACAGCATGCCCAGCGCGGTCGAGCGCAGCGCCGGCGGCCTGAACACCTCACGTAGCGGCACCGCGGCCCGGTCGCCGCTGTCGCGGACACGCTCGAAGGCCGGGGTCTCGGTGGCCCGCAACCGCACCACGACGCCGAAGATCACCAACACGATGCTGAACAGGAACGCGATCCGCCAGCCGTAGGTGAGGAACGCATCATCGGGCAGCACCACCTGCAGCAGCGCGAACACCCCGGTACCCAGCGCGAGCCCGAGCGCCAGGCCGACCTGCGGGATGCTGCCGAACAGCCCGCGCCGCCGCGGCGGTCCGTGTTCGACCGCGAGCAGCACCGCCCCCGCCCATTCGCCGCCGAGCGCGAAGCCCTGCACGATGCGCAACAGCAGCAACAGGATCGGGGCCAGCACGCCGATCTGGGCGGCGGTGGGCAGCACCCCCATCAGCGCGGTCGCGACGCCCATCAACACCATCGTCAGCGCCAGCGTCTTCTTCCGGCCGATCCGGTCGCCGATGTGGCCGAACACAAAGCCGCCGATGGGGCGGACGACGAAGCCGACGGCGAAGGTCGCGAACGACAGCATGGTCCCGACGAACGTCGACTGATCCGGGAAAAACGCGTGGTTGAACACCAGGCTGGCGGCGGTGGCGTAGAGGAAGAAGTCGTACCACTCGATGGTGGTGCCGACCAGGCTGGCCCACAGCGCCGTGCGGGCCTGCGGCGTGATCGCGGAGCCTTTGTCGTCGTCGGGCGCTATGGGTGCATCGATGAGTGTCACGTCATTTAGTAAGGCCACAGCGGTGGGGGACTGCGCCACGGTTGCACGCGCGGTGATTTGAACCCGCCGGGGTGGGATAGGCTCGCCGATACCCGGCGCCGCCGGGTCCGTGGTGTCCAGTGAAGTCCGGTACCAGTCCGGCGCTGTCCCGCAACTGTGACGCCGACGCATCCGCTCGCGTCGGACAAGCCAGGTCAGCTGAGCCGCGGTCAGTACTCTCCTCGGACGAAGGACTGGCTCTGTTGAACACCGCGCGTCGATTGACAACGTCCCTCGCCGCTCTGGCGGTCGGCCTGGTGGCCGCCTGCGGATCCGGAGCCGAGCCCGCGCAGACCGAACAGCCGGACAATCCGCAACGTGTGGTCTCGCTGAGTCCCTCGGCGACCGAGACGCTGTGGGCGATCGGCGCGGGCCCACAGGTGATCGCCGTGGACGGCGAATCGAACTATCCGGCCGATGCCCCGACCCAGCAGGACCTGTCCGGCTACACCCCGAACGTCGAGGCGATCGTGGCGTATCAGCCCGATTTGGTGATCACCGCCGATGCCCCGGATGACCTCGTCGCCGGCCTGGAGGCCGCGGGGATTGCGTTGCTGTCCCAGCCCGCTCCCACCACGGTCGACGACGCGTATGCCCAGATCGAGCAGATCGGCGCGGCGACCGGTCGCATCGGCGACGCCGCCGAACTGGTGTCCCACATGCGTCGGCAGATCGCCGAGGTCGTCGACAACACGCCGCCGGCCCAACTGCGCTACTACCACGAGCTGGACCCGACGCTGTTCACCGCGACCGGCGCATCGTTCATCGGGCAGCTCTACGGACTGTTCGGGCTGACCAACATCGCCGACGACAGCGACGCGGATGCCTACCCGCAGCTGTCCGAGGAATTCATCGTCGCGGCCGATCCGGAGTTGATCTTCCTGGCCGACGTGCAGTGCTGCGGCGTGACCGCCCGAACGGTGGCGGACCGCGCCGGCTGGGGCGAGGTGGCCGCCGTCCGCACGGGCAGCATCTATGAACTCGACGCCGACGTCGCGAGCCGCTGGGGTCCGCGCGTCGTCGACACCGTCGAGCGGATCGGCGCCGTGGTCGCTGAGGTCCAAGCTGTCCCGGCGCCCAACTGAGACCCGCCGCGCGTGGGTGGTGACCGCGGCGGTAATCGCCGTGGTCGGCGCCGCCGTGCTCGCGATCTTCGTCGGGCCGGCCAACCTGCCCGCACGGGGCGTGCTGCTCGCGCTGATCGACGGACTCCCCGGAGTCGACGTCGAGCACGGGCTCACCGTCGCCCAGCAGGCGGTGCTGTGGCAGATCCGGCTGCCGCGGGTGGTGCTCGGCGCCCTGGTGGGGGCCACGTTGGCCATCGCCGGTGCCGCCTATCAGGGGGTGTTCCGCAACCCGCTGGCCGATCCCTACCTGCTGGGGGTGTCCAGCGGTGCGGGCCTCGGCGCTACCGCAATGATCGTATTCGGCATGGCGGCAACCACTTTCGCGGTGCCCATTGCCGCGTTCGCCGGCGGGGTGCTGGCGGTGACCGCCACCTACCTGCTGGGCCGCGGGGTGGGCGGCGGCCGGACCGAGGTGGTCATCATCCTGGCCGGGGTTGCGGTGGCCGCGTTCGCCAACGCCGGTCAGACCTTCCTGCAGCAGCGTTACGACGACTCCATGCGCCAGGTGTACAGCTGGCTGCTGGGCCGGTTGAGCACCAACGGCTGGACCGAGGTGAGCGTGGCCCTGCCGTACGTGGTGGTGACGATCGTGGTGATCCTGTTGTTCGGCCGGATCCTCGACGTGATGGCCGTCGGCGACATCGAGGCGGCGAGCCTGGGGGTGGATCCGCGGCGCGTGCGGCTGCTGCTGGTCGCGGTGGCGACGCTGGGAACGGCCGCGGTGGTCAGTGTCAGTGGGTTGATCGGTTTCGTCGGCATCGTGGTGCCGCACGCGGTGCGGTTGTTGGTCGGGCCCGGCCATCGGCTGCTGCTGCCGTTGTCGGTGCTGTTCGGGGCGGCCTTCCTGATGCTGGCCGACGTGCTGGCGCGGTGGGTGCTGGCCCCGGCGGAGCTGCCCATCGGCGTGGTGACCGCGGCCATCGGAGCGCCGTTCTTCCTGATGGTCCTGCGCCGCAGCCGGAGCATGTCGTGACCGCCTCCGAACCGCAAGTGACCTGCACCGGCCTGACCGTCGTCCGGCGGGACAAGACGGTGCTCCAAGCGGTCGATCTGACGGTGGCCGGCGGTGAATGGGTCAGCGTGGTCGGGCCCAACGGGGCGGGCAAGACCACGCTGCTGCACGTGTTGGCCGGCCTGATCCCGGCGGGTTCCGAGGCGCGGCTGACGGGCACGGTGCGGGTCGCGGGACTGGACCCGCAGACGGTGCGGCGCCCGCAGATCGCCGCGGTGGTCGCCCTGATGCCGCAGCGGCCCACGGTGCCCGACGGGGTCAGCGTCACCGAACTGATCACCCTCGGACGGACCCCGCACATTCCTCGGTTCGGGATGCCGTCGGCCGCCGACCGGCAGGTGGTGCGCGACGCGATCGAGCGACTGGATCTGCACGACGTCGCCCATCGTCCGGTCACCGAACTCTCCGGCGGCGAACTGCAGCGGGTGGTGCTCGCCCGCGCGTTGGCCCAACAGCCCTCGGTGCTGATCCTGGACGAGCCGACCAGCGCCCTGGACGTAGGTCATCAACAGCAGGTGCTCGAGCTCGTCGAGCAGATGCGCGACGCGGACGGCCTCACCGTGGTGGCCGCGATGCACGATCTGACACTGGCCGGCCAGTACGCCGACCGGATGGTGATGCTGCAGGCGGGCCGGATCGTCGCCGATGGGACTCCGGCTGAAGTGCTTACCGCGCAACGGATTGCGCAGGTCTACCAGGCCAAGGTGACCGTTGTCGACCGTGACGGCGACATCGCGGTGCTGCCGGTGCGGGGCCGGCGGCGCTGATGGAACTGCTGCTGTTGGGCACCGGCAGCGCCGACGGCTGGCCCAGCCCGTTCTGCGACTGTCGTTCCTGTCGGTGGGCGCTGGCAGCGGGGGAGATTCGGGGACAGACCGCCGCACTGATCGACGACGCTCTGATGCTCGACTGCGGACCGGAGGCCCCGCGGGCCGCGCTGCGGCTGGGTCGCAACCTCGCCGGTGTGCGCCAAATCCTGTTCACCCACGGTCATTTCGACCATGTCGGACCCGCCGCGCTGGTCATGCGGCAGTGGGCGGGGCCCGCGCGGCCGCTCGAGGTGTTCGGGCCGCCGGAGGTGCTGGACCAGTGCCGCGACTGGATCGGGCCGGCCGATCCCATTGTCTTGCGTACGGTGCACGCCGGCGACGAGTTGACCTTGGCCGGCCCCCGGGGCGACTACACCGTGCGAGTGCTGGCCGCCGCGCACACGGGGGTCCGCAGCGGCGATGCCGCGGTGTTGTACGACGTATCCAGTTCGGGCGCAAGGTTATTGTGGGCCACCGACACCGGTCCACTGCCGGTCGAGACGTCCGAGGCCATCGCGGGCGCGGCGTTCGGCGCGGTGTTCCTGGAGCAGACCTTCGGTCGCAAGACCGACCACGGCACCGACCACCATGACCTTCCGGCGTTCGAGAACACGCTGGCCGACCTGCGCAAATCCGGTGCGGTCCACGACGAGACCGATGTCATCGCGGTGCATCTGAGCCACCACAATCCGCCGGGCCCCGAACTGGACCAGGCACTGCGGCGTTGCGGCGCGCGGGCCGGTCGCGACGGTGAGACCGTCAGGGTGCGCACGGCCGATGCGGTTGCCACTTAGCATTACCGCTGTGACAAACCGTGACGCTGCAGGCCGGGGCCGGCGGACGGGCTGGGTGTTCTCCGTCGTGGTGTACGGCCTGGCCGCGGGCGTGGCCCTCGTACTCGGATACGCATCGAAGCCCGCGCCTGCCGCCACGGCGATCGCTCCCGGCATCGGAATCGATGTCGAAGATTCTTTCGGTCGCGTCGTCGAGGCTTGCACTCTCGGGTTCCTTGCCATCGGCGCCGACGGGGCGCATTACGCGTTGACCGCCGGGCATTGCGACAGGGGGGGTGGCGTGACGATGTCCCATCGGACCGAGGGCAACCTCCGCAAGATCGGGCGGTTCGCGCATTCGGTGCACGAGGGCGAATGGGGGCCGGACATCGCAGCGATCCGGCTCCACGACGATGAACTGCAGCGTGACGGATGGATTTTGGCCGAGCGCCGCGTCAGAGGGGTCACCACTACGCTGCTCCCCGAGGACACGTTGTGTTTCGACGGCAGAATCAGCGGCCGGCAGTGCGGCAACTTTTCGCTGACTCTGCATGCGGCCCGTTCGCGGCAGGCCATGGAGAACCTGGCATTCTTCACCGCCACCGCGCAACCCGGCGACTCCGGCAGTCCCGTGTACCGGCTCGAACGCGACGGATCGGCCACAGCGGTGGGAATCGTCAACGGCACCGTATCGGACGTGGGGGTGGTGGCGACGCTGGTGGAGCCCTACCTGGAGCAGTGGGGTCTGACTCTGGACACGGCTAGGCCTTGAACACGACGCAGTCGTGCAGGCAGCCACTTTCGGCGGCCGGCGAGCCGGGTGCGGCCTTGCGGTGCAGCAGCGCCTTGGTCGGGACCACCCGCAGCGCACCGCCTTTGGCGGGCTCGGCGCGGCCGTCGACCAGCAGCGCGTAACCGCCGGGCTCACGCGGGGGCCACAGCAGCGTGACGTCGGCGTGCTGGGCCACGTTGGTGGTGGTGCGATCGCCCACCGCACCGGCGTCGAGGACGCCGTCGACCAGGACGGGTTCGATCATCACGGTGTGCGGTTTTCCGCCGTCGCCGGTGGTGATCAGGAAGGCCTGATCGAACCCGGACAACGCCTCGGTGAGGCGGATCAGATCTACCGCGGAACTCATGCTGCCCCTTCGGGTTCGGGTTGGCGGCCGCGGATGAGCTTGCCGGGCCGGGCGTTGGTGGGAACACCGTTTTCGGCGATGACCTCGCCGGCGACGATGGTCGCCACATACCCATCGGCGGTCTGGTCCAGGCGGCGGCCGCCGGCGGGCAGATCGTGGACCACCACGGGCCGATGCAGCCGGATTCGTTCGGCATCGATCACGTTCAGATCGGCCTTGTAGCCCTTGGCAATCCGGCCGCGGTCGCGCAACCCGGCGACGCGCGCGGGCACCGAGGTGAGCTCGCGCACCGCATCGGCGATCGACAGCCGGGCCGCGGCGCGGTCCCGCACCCAGTGCGTCAGCATGTAGGTCGGGAACGACGCGTCGCAGATCATGCCGTAGTGCGCCCCGCCGTCGCCCAGACCCAGCACCACGTCGTCGCGGCGGATCAGTTCGGCGACGGTGTCCAGGGAACTGTCGCGGTAGTTGGCCAGCGTCACCAGCAGCATCGCGTGCCCGTCGTCGTCGAGGACGCGGTCGTAGGCCTCCTCGAGCGGGCTGACGCCGCGAGCGCGCGCCCGGGCGCCGATACTGTCGGCGGGGTCCGGCTCGTAGTTCGGCGGGTCTCCCAGCGGGAACATCCAATCCCACAGTTGCGCGGCGAACATCAGCGGATGCCCTTCGCCCGGACTGTCGGACAGAATACGTTGCCGCACTTCTGGTTTCCGCATCTCTGCCACTCGCTGCGGCAGCGGCAGTTGGGCGATTTCCTGGTAGCTCGGATACAGCACGAATGGGTTGCCCGAGAGTTCCAGGCCCAGCACCAGACCGATGGGACGTGGATAGATCTGTGCGGTGATGTCCCCGCCGTCGGCGTTGGCCTTCTCCACCATGGCCAAGGCGTCCCGGAAGAACGGCGGTCCGGCGTTGCCGATGGCGAGCGTGAACGTCACCGGGAGGCCGACGTCGGCGGCCACGTCGAAGACCGTCTGCAGGACGGGCTGATAGTCGCCGGCGACCAGGTCGGGGACGAATTGAATCAGTCCGCCGCCGGCGTCGACCATGCCCTGGGCGATTGCCTCGATCTCCGCGTGGCCGGCGTCGTAGCTGGGGATCGGTCGCCCGCTCTCGGTCTTGTGAATGGTGAAGCGCGACGTCGCGAACCCCAACGCGCCGACCTGAACGGCCTCGGCCGCCAGCTTGCGCATCAGGGCCAGATCCTCGGTGCTCGCCGCCTCCAGGTCGACACCGCGCCGGCCCATCACGTACACCCGTAGTGGCGAGTGCGGCAGGAACGCGGCCACGTCGATGTCCCGGCGTCGCGCGTCGAGCGCGTCGAGGAACTCGGGGAACGTCTCCCAGGTCCACGGCAGACCGTCGACCATCACCACTCCGGGGATGTCCTCGACCCCGGCCATCACGTCGACGAGGACCGCGTGGTCCGCCGGCCGACATGGCGCGAACCCGACCCCGCAGTTGCCCATCACCGCGGTGGTGACCCCGTGCGCGGACGAGGGCGTGAGCCGGTCGCTCCAGATCGCCTGCCCGTCGTAGTGCGTGTGCAGATCGACAAAACCCGGCGTGACCAGCAGGCCGTCGGCGTCGATCTCGCGCGTGCCCGGGGCGGTGACCGTGCCCACCTCAGCGATCACCCCGTCCCGGACGGCGACATCGGCCACCTGAGTTGGATTGCCCAACCCGTCGACGACGGTGCCGTTGCGGATGACGAGATCGAAGGGGGCGACGTTTGTCATGCCCCAAATGTACGGTGATTCGATGATCGATCACTTCGGAATAAACTGCCGGGACTGGGCCCGCGCGCAGGAGTTCTATGACCGGGTGCTCGGGGTGCTCGGCTACAGCCGACAGCTGGATTATCAGGTGGCCATCGGTTACGGCCGCGACGGGCACCCGGCGTTCTGGATCGGCGATGCTGCCGCCGGTGCCGTCGATGGGCCGAACCGCGAGGTGCACATCGCGTTTCAGGCCGCCGACGCCGACGCGGTGCTCGCGTTCTACGAGGCCGCGCTGGACCTGGGCGCGGAGTCGTTGCACGAACCACGGCTGTGGCCCGAGTATCACGACAAGTACTACGGCGCCTTCGTGCGCGACCCGGACGGCAACAACGTCGAGGCCGTCTTCCACGGCGGAGTTTCGGCTTAGAACGCGTCGCGGACGGCGCGGATCTGCGCCTCGTTGCGCCGTTCCATGTCGTCGAAGCCCGTGGCCACGCAGCGGGCGTGGTCGCCGATCTTGCCGAGCTGCTCGGTGTGGTGCTCGATCAGGCCCACATGGTGTGAGTGAACGCCGAGGACCCTTCGCCCGAAAGCTTTGGCCTCGGAGAAGGTGCCGAAGATTCCCGACGTCACCGCAGTGCGGGACAGCGTGCCTGCGCTTTGATGCGCGTGGTCGGCGGAGTTGTACGAGCCGGTGCCCCCGGCGCGCAAGCCCGCGGTGTTGACGTACATGAGTCCATTATCGAGGTTAGCTGGGCCGGCGCAATTCACTTGTTCTCTGCACGGAATGCGCAGCTCGGAAAAGGTGAGTTGTGGTCTCTCGTCCAGACGGTAGATTTTCCCGCGTGCGGATGCGGGGATTGCGGGGGCGGGCATGAGCAAGCCCAATTTGCGCTGGCTGGATACCGCGACGCTGGTCGCGGCCGCCGGTGGGGACCCGTGGGAGGCCGACCGCGAACTGCAGGAGGGCGACCCGGGGGAGATCAGCGGATTGGCAGACGCGTTCCGGGAGGCTGCCGGGCACCTCAAGGACGCCGATGAACAGTTCAACATCGCCAAGCGGCAGTTCGAAGAGTCCTGGGACCGGGAGGACACCGTCGAGCATCCGATCAACGACGCCGCGGAGGTGCAGAAGGTCAGCGCCGCTCTGGGCGGGCAGCCGGACGCGCTGGCCAAGATCGCGGTGGCGTTGCAGCAGACCGCTGCTGCGCTGGCGACGGCGCAGCGGGACAGTGCTGCCACGATCCGGGATCTCAATGCCGACCTGCACGACATCGACGGTGAGATCGGTGCGGTTGTGAACGAGCTGCCGTTCCGTGCTTCGGAGCTCATCGGCGAGGCTCAGCAGCTCACCAAAGCCGCACTGTTGCAGGTCGATTACACCCGCGGGGCCTACATCGTGGTGCTCCAAGGCGCCGAAACGGAAATGATGGGGGCCGGGTATGTCCCGGCAGCCATCGACGGGTCCGACGGGACGCCAGGGGATACGCCGCAGGAAGCTGCGGCGGAGTACGAGCGCTCCGGTCAGCTCGCCAAGGATCAGGCCGTCGCCGACGAGGCGCGGCGGCTGAATCCACACGGACATCTGCACTGGACGATGGGTCAGATTGCCGCCGACCGCCGACTTGACGACTACCAAAGCGTGACCGATCCCGCCAACGGCGCGGCGCGCTACGGCGATGCCCGGGAGCAGGACGAGGCCGCGCGCCTGGCGGGCAGTCGGCTGGCAGACTTCAACCTGGTCCACTCGATCGGCCCGGTGCCCCGAGACACGGTGATGGGCGGGGATATGCGCGACCGGGCCCGGACGCGTCTGACACTGCAGCGTCAACTCCAGGACGGTCAGCTGCCGTGGAGTCCGTTGGACATGTCAGCTGATGATGCGACGCGGTTGATGAACGATATGGAAGTTCGGGATCGGGCCAACGTCTTGACCAAGCTGTACCAGCAATTACAAGACTGCGGGGTATCGCCGGATGGGGCGCGGGCCATGGTCGACGGGATTTCCCGGGGCGCGATGCCGCAGGAGTATCTGGATGCGGCGAACGCGGCGAGCAAGGTGTTCGGGGCCGGCAAGGACGCAGTGAACGAATTCTCGGAACTGCTTCCGAACGGCCGCCACTGGGGTCCAGGGGTTGCGTTCAGCGAGGCGGATATCCGGGCGTTGAGCGACGTTGGCAGACGGATGGGACGCGTCAGTAGCGCGCTCACGTTGGGCGTAGGCCTCTACGATATTTTCGTCAATGATCGGTCGCCTGTTGAGGTGGCGGCCGAAACTGGGGGCGCGGTAGCCGGCGCATGGGCGCTGGCTCCCTATGGCGCCTCGGTTGGAGGAGCAGCGGCCGGGCCCCCGGGCGCCTTTGTGGGTGCTCTGGTGTTTGGGACAGCGGGCGCGTTCGGCGGTCAAGTCGCGGTGGAAAAGACTATCGAATGGATCAAGAAGTGATTCTTGCCGATTCCGTAAGCATCCACACGCGGGGTCTAGTCGAACTAGCTAACGAACGGCCGCACACACTGATCTTTTATGTATTGACAATGGCGTGTATCGCGCTAACCGTCATCCCCCATGGCAGCCGAGGTGACCTATCAAGGCAGCGCAAAATCTATTGGGGTGGAACTTTTTCAGCGGCAGCCTGTGCCTTTATTGCTGCACTTCCCAATGCCAGCACTGGGCTGATCGTGGCGGGGCTCTGTGTCTTTTGCTTAGTGCTTCCCGCTTACTTTCGTACGCAGTTGATAAAGATCGGTGATCGAGTCATCGCGTTTGACAGCGTGGAAGATCTGCCAGTCAGCGGGGATGGCAAAGACCCCTACACTCCGCGAACCTCTGCTTCAAAGGTGTGGTGGCTTTCCGTTTTTGCCATCTGGATCGGATCAGTAAACATGCTGGGGTATCTGATCGACGGCGAATCGTTGGGTTACGGCCTGTTGGGGTTGTTCATTCTCACCGTTCCCGCGGCAGTAGTCGGGCTCGGCGACGGTATGCATCGCCAACGGATCGCACGCGGCCAATACCTGCAATTCGGCCTCGTCACGGTGATGTCGGCGGGGATCTTCACCGTCTGCTATCTCGTTGCCCACTCGGTGGGGCTGCGTTTGCGTCGACCATCGCGGTAGTCCGGCGTAGCGTCGATGCCATGACAGACACCCCTAACGCACCGGTGCAGGAACTGTTGCGCGACGCATTCACTCGGCTTGTCGAGCATTCCGACGAGCTGACCGACGGGCTCACGGACGAGGTTTCGTTCTACCGCCCGACCCCGGAGGCCAACAGCATCGCCTGGCTGATCTGGCACAGCGCCCGCGGCCAGGATCTCCAGGTCGCCGACATCGCCGGCGTGGAGCAGGTGTGGACCGCGCAAGGCTGGGTCGACCGATTCGGACTGGACCTGCCGCGCGACGCCATGGGCTACGGGCACTCCAGCGCCGACGTCGGCAAGGTCCGCGCCAGCGCGGAATTACTCGCCGGGTATTACCGTGCCGTGCACGCGATGACGCTCGACTACGTCGACACCCTCACCGATGGCGAGCTGGCGCGCGTCGTCGACGACAACTGGGATCCGCCGGTGACCGCCAGTGTGCGGTTGGTCAGCGTGATCGACGACTGCGCACAGCATCTGGGTCAGGCCGCCTACCTACGCGGAATCGCGCCCTCAGGTACTTAGCCGCGATCGGCCACCAAGGTCTGCTGGACCTCGAGCCGGCGTAACTTGCCCGACGACGTTCGCGGCAGCGTCCCCGGCTCCACGAACAGCACCTTGGCGGGCACCACGCCACATTCGGAAGCCACCTTGCGCACCAGCGTGGTTCGGGTTTCTTCCTCGTCGCCGCCACGGAACTCTGCGGCGATGACCAGTCCCGGACGGGCGCTCTTCTCGGCCGACCCGACCGCGACCACGGAGCCTTCGCGCACACCGGGTACCTGGCCGGCGATCCGTTCGATCTCGCTGGGAAACACATTGCGGCCCGCGATGTGAATGAGTTCCTTGACCCGTCCGCAGACCACAAGTCCGTCGTCGGTGAAATAGCCGAGATCGCCGGTCCCGAACCAACTCGTGGCGTCATGCGGTGCATCGCCGAGATAGCCGGTCATCATCGACTCGCCGCGGACCTGGACCTCACCCGCGTCGCGCCCCGCGGCCTCGGCAACGGGAAAGTCCACGGGTTCGATCCGAATTTCCATGCCCCGCACGGCGTTACCGAGAATGGCATGCCGTTGCACTTTCTCGCCCTCCGCGGTGTCAACGCGGACCTCGTCGACCAGCAGGCCGTCGCCGGGCGGGGTGATCGACACCGCGCAGGTGGACTCCGCCATCCCGTAGGCCGGTGACAGCGCGCCCCCGTCGAAGCCGAACCGGCCCAGTTCCGACGCGAACCGGACCATGCCGGCGCAGTCCACGGGTTCGCCCCCGTTGAGGGCGAATCGCACCGCACTGAGGTCGCAATCGGGCAACCGGCGGGCGTACTTTCCGAGCACGTTGTAAGCGAAATTCGGTGCCGCGGTCAGGGTCGCGCGGCTGTGGTCGAGCCAGCCGAGCCAGCGGAACGGCATGGCGGAAAACGCCGAGGTGGGTGCCTGCCACGCGGGCAACCCCGACATCGCGGTGGTCAGCAGGAAGATCAGACCCATGTCGTGATAGAGCGGCAACCAGGAAAGGCCGCAATCGCGGTCGCGGTGCATGCCCACCCGCTCGGTGATGCCACTGACATTGGCCAACACGGCCTCGTGAGAAAGTCGGGCGGTCTTCGGAGTCCCGGTGGAACCGGCGGTGCCCTGCAAGATCGCCGGACGCTCGGTTGAGGCTGGGCGCAGCGTGGTCGAACGACGCGGATGGGCGAGGGCGCTGACATCGTGCACATGACCGCGGGCATCGCTGAACTGCAGGTCAGCCAGTCGCGCACCATGGCTGTACACCGATGAGACCCCGATGTCTCGACAGCGGTTCAGCGTGGCTTGGGACCACTGCGCTGGATCGGCGCCGCGCACGGGCCCGGGCAACAGTGCCACGCTGGCGCCGGCCAACCAGCTGCCGAATATCGCCGATAACAGTTCGATGCTCGGTTCACCAATCAGCGCAACGGCTTCCGCCGGACCGTGGTCGTGTATGGCCTCGGCGAAGTTCTCGGCACGAACGTGCACTTCACCCCACGAGTGCGCTGTCCACGACTCGTTGTCGGGACCGAGCACGTGCACGTCGTGAGGTGACGACGTCAGTGCCGACGTCATGTGTTCAACGAGCCTACTCATCGGATTCCCCCACCGGTTTTCGCATCCAGAATGTCATCGAGTTCGCCGATTGTGTTGGCGCCCACGAAGTCCTGCTCAGTCAGAATGATGTTGAGCTTGGCCTCGATCGCTGCGGCCGCGATGGCGAAGCCCAGCCAGTCCAGCCCGACATCGTTCACCAGTCGGGAGTCCCGGTTGATCCGGTTTGAATTGATATTCAGGTCATCGCAAAAGATTTCGGAAAGCGAGTTACTCACTGTCAGGTGTGCTGTTGACGCCATGACGGGGGACCGTACACAACGAAAATTGGGCCAACCAGACGTACGTTGCGCGCCGATCAGGCCATAGCTAAGGGTTGCCGCCGACTCTGCGCGGGTATGAATTTATTATTTGAGGTCCGCACGGTTGCATCGCTACGCCCCAACGTATTTGGGGTTGACGTGGACGACAATCGCGCTGAATGCGCAGGTGCATGGGGGTCGGTTCATGGCGATGTGACCGGATCGTGCGCTCATGCCGGCGCCGCAGCGCCCGGTCGGTAGGCGTGGCATCTCAGGGTCGGTTCCAGGCGCACCCGTCGCGCACCGTGAATGACAGCAACCCGGAAATTTCGCGAAGTGCGGCCGGGCCGACGCCGTGCGGGCCGTGCTCGGTAAGTTCGAGTGCGACAAGAAGCGGGGAGGGGCCCATGCGGTTCGTACTCACGGCATTGCTGTGGCTGTTGGCCACAGTGGCGCTGGCGGTCGCGCTGCCGACCGCCTGGGCCCAGACCAACCTGGTCGACATCGACGGATACGCCGCGTTCACCGAACGGGCCGCCGCCGATCCAGCGCTGCAGCAGGCGGTGGCCGGGGAATTGGCGACGCAGGTGGTGGCCCTCGGTTACACCGGCGACCAGGACCTGCTGCGCGACGTGGCATCGGCGTATACGTCGGGATCGGCGTTCCCCGCCCAGTTCGCCCAGGCCAACCGGTTTGCGCACCGTTGGATGTTCACCGACACCGTGTCCTCGGGGGAGGATCCACAGGGGCGTTGGGTGGTCGACCTGGCCCCGATGCTCCAGGATCGCTCGTTCAGCGCGACGCTCGAGCGATTCGACATCGCGGTGCCCTCGACGCTGCCGGTGCCGCTGACCCAGAACGCGCCGGATTCGATTCGACCGGGCCAGTTGCGTGTCGTCGCCACCTGGGGGCCGTGGGTGAGCGTGGGTGCGACGGTGCTGGCGGCCGTTCTCGCCTTGCTTACGCTGGCCACGTCCCGATCACGCGGTAAAACCCTTGCTGCCCTGGGGATATCAGGTCTTTTGGTGGGCGCGGCGGGCTGGGCGGGCCTAGAGGTGGGCCGGCGTTATGTCGATGCGGCATTGGCGGAGACCAGCGCTGACATCCGCAAGATTGCCGATGCGTTGATCCGGCACGCGACCGACAGCATGCATCAGTGGCTCAACATCGCGCTGGCCGCGGGCATCGGTCTGGTCGTGGTCGGCGTGCTGGTGGCATTGTTGGGCGGGATGCGGCAACGCACCGTGCGCGAGCCGAGCTGAGCGGTTCAGCCGTCATTGTGCCTTGGTGCCAGCGCGGGAGGACGGTCTGCGCCTCGGTTTCGACGTGTGCCGTAGATGCGCCCTCCGACTTTGACGTGGTTGGTCCACCGCAGGGCGACCGCCACGACAACCGACGCCGCCGCGACCGAAACGAACAAGCCGGCCCGCCAATTCGGCAATGCCGAGAGAAAGAACAACAGGATCGCGAGTGTGGTGCTAGTCCAGTACACACGGCGTTCGATGGAGTCGGGCGACAGTGTCGCTGACTTCCACAGCGGGAAAGTGCTGAGCACCCCACCGAGCACCAGCGCCGCGATACCTAGGTAGCCCAGGACTGCTGAGAAGTCGTTCGAGGTGTTCGCCATCTACCAACTCCTTCCGCCGCCACCACTGAGCAGCGCGGGATCGAATAGGCTGCCCACGCCGCCGCCGATCTTTCCACCAGCAGCTCCGACGACGATCAGTCCGCCTACCGCGGCGACGGCAGTGCCTACCGGGCCGAAGAATGAACCCGCGGCCAGCGTGGCACCGTAAGACCCTGCCATGCCGCCAAGGAGAGTGCCGGTGCTTCGGCCGAAGTCCTCGTTGCTGCCGCCGTTCTGCCAGTCGTCAAAGGCCATGCCGAACTGGATCAAATCGGTCACCCTCACGAGGCGGCCAGCGTACTTCGCCAACACCTTTGCATCATCCGGGGACAAACCGGTAACCAACGCGTGTTTGCCCTGGGGCACGGCGTCGCCGTAGGCCTCGGCTCCAGTGGCGAGGCGACCCGTGCCGTTCAACAGGTTCGTGATGACTTGCTTGGCGCCGTCCGGAGACATCCCGTTGACGGTGAGTAAGGTGAAGGCCTGCCTCGTCGCGGTGACACGCGCGAATTGCTCACCGCTGTTGAGGGTTTCGGTGGCTTGGTCGGGCGTCATGGAGCCGACTTCGTGGTACTGGCCGTCGCCCAGATGGACCCGACCCGATTCGAGTTGGCGCTGCATGTCCAGGCGCTGCCGTGCGCGGGTTCGGGCGTCGCCGCCCAGCATCGGGTCCTTCGGCAGCGGTCCGACGAAGTTGGCCATCCGGAAGTCGTCGAGGCGTTCGCCGGCCAGACGCCGTGCCTCCGGGGTGGCGCCGGGGTCGTTGACGGCGGCGAAGTCGCGCAGACGTCCCGCCGCGTCGGCCTTTCCCTGGGTCATCTCGCCGGGTGCATTGACCAATTCTTCGTCCTTGACGCGCTGGTTGGCGTCGTAGTGCTCGGTTGCGGACTGTCCGCGCTGTTCGGCGCCCGGTACGCCGTCACCGTCGACATCGTCGATGGCCGCCGGATCGTATCCGTGCTTGTGTCGCAGATCGGTCAACGCTTCTTGAAGTTTTCCGGAATAGCTGTCGCGGTAGATCTCGACGGCGCCGAGGGTGGCGCTCGTCTTCTCGATCGCGCGTTTCTCGAACCCGTCGGTGTCCATGTCCGCGTCGAGCGCGGCGCCGATCAACTCGTCGAGTTGCACCAGGTACTCGTTGAGGCTGTCGATGTTCAGGCTGCCCATGCGCTGCACCTCGGCCAGATCGGCCGCGATGTTCTGCAGGTCGATGCCGATGTGGGGGAGTTGTTCGGCCTGGACGAACAGCTGAGTCTGGGCCCGGTGCACCTCGGCGGAGTCGTTGATGGGGTGCTCGCCGTTCTCCCGGTTCCACGAGTCGTGGAAGCGTTCGGTGGCCGCCTTGAACTCGTTCTTGGTTTCCTCGGCGCACGCGCCGGCTTCGTAGAACGCTCGTGCCAGCTCGGAGATCTGGCCGGGGTCACCGGCTTCCAGGGTGGCCATCACCTGCCACGGGTCGCCGCCCACTTCGGCGATCAGCGCGCCGACGTCGATGTGGGTCAGCCTTGGGTAAGCGACCACTGGACCGCTTCGAGGGCTTCGGTGTTCCGTCGTTCCATGTCAACGAAACACGATGCCGTGACGTGCGTTTTGTCGCCGAGCACCCCGAGGCGTCGTTCCTGGTTGCGCAGCTTGTCGACGTGTTGGCTGTGCGCCCCGCTGACCGCCGTCTGAAACAGCTCGGCCGCGGCGAAGTCGCCGAACATCCCGGATCCCACCCGCCCCCGCGACAGCGCGTGGACACCCTCGTCGGCGAACCCGGAGGCGGCGTAGGACTTGTTGGCCCCGGCACGCATCTGCTCGACGTCGACGAACACGATCAGCTCCCCTCAGCAAACTTTGAACCAGAGCTTACTGGCCGCCGTAGGGGTGTCTATTCACCAGTTTCGGGCGGCGGGTTCACCTCGGGTCCGCCGAGCGTGCGGCTTTATCCGCCCCGACGGCGAGTCGCGGATGAAACCGCGCTTTCGCGCCCGGCCCGAGCGGAAAGCTAGGGCTCCCAGGCGTGCATCGCCGCGTCGAGACCCTGATCGTCCAGCGCGGGCACCGGCAACGGCGGATTACTGTTGCTGCAGCGCATCCCGTCCAGCAGCAGCGCGGTGAACCGACGCCACAGATGGTTGTCGACGTGTCCCGCGAACTCGCTGACCATGCCGCCGATCAGGCTGATGATCGGCATGTCGGTGGCCGAGATGTCCGCACGCAGGCTCCCGGCGAGTTGGGCTCGCTCAACCAGTTTCGCGACTATCGGACCGAGCCGTTCCTGCGCCGCGATCACTCGATCGCCGCCGTATGTCTTGCTGAACGCGATCTCCCGAAGGCCGCGGTCGGTGGCGGTGAGCTCACACATCTGCTCGACGAACCACGCAAAGCCGTCCCAGGGGTCGTCGCGGCGCAGGCCGGCTTCGGCAAGCTCGGTGAGTTGGTCCAGGCCGTCGACGAAGATCGCTTCGAGCAGTTCGTCCTTGGTGCCGAACCGCCGGTACACCGTCCCCACCCCAACTCCGGCGTGGTGGGCGACGTCGTTGAGGTTGGGTTCCAAGCCCCTGGCCGCGAACAGATCACGGGCCGCCGCGAGCACCCGTCTGCGATTGCGCTCGGCATCTTTACGCAGCGGGCGACCTGGGGACTCATGCGCGGTCACCGATCCGAGTGTAATGCGACCCACACCAAAGCGGATTGACCTCATCCAGTTAGTTCGTTAGCTTTTCTGATTAACCCTGCGACCCGTGTTCGGCCCCGGGGTCCGCACGACGCCGGAAGGCCACCACATTGACTGCCGTCGATCGATTCCGACCTGTGCTGTCGGCCGCCGTCTGCCCGAGGGGACGCCGGCGATGAAGCTGATCATGCGCGTCTGGCTACCGGCCATGATCGTCGTCGCGGCGGTAGTCGGCTTTCTCACGGTGTCGCAGCTGCGGACGGTATTCGGTTCCGAACCGGTCCTGGTGACGCCGATCGGCGCGGACACCGCGGAGAAGTTCATCCCCAAGGTCGTGACCTACGAGGTGTTCGGTTCGGGCACCGCAGTGGTCAACTATCTCGACCTCGACGGCAAGCCGGTGCGCGCCGGAACCGTGGCGCTGCCGTGGACCTTGACGCTGGAGACCACGGCACCGTCGGTCGCGCCGAACATCATTGCCCAAACCGACGGGCAGACGATCACCTGCCGGATCACCGTGGACGACGAAATCAAGGATGAAAAGATGGTCACGGGTGTCAACGCCCAGACGTTCTGTTTGGTGAAGTCCGCATGACCGCACCGGTCGACGAACCCGCGACAGAACCGAACCCCATCACCCGACCGAAGCGGGCATGGCTGCCGCGGCTGATCCGGCTCTTCGCACTGCCGATCATCTTGGCGTGGATTGTCATCGTCGCTTTGCTCAACACCGCGGTGCCGCAACTGGAGGTGGTGAGCAAGCAGCGCGCGGTCTCGATGAGTCCGCAGGATGCGCCGTCGATGATCGCGATGAAGCGCATCGGTACCACGTTCGAGGAGTACGACACCAGCAGTTCGGTGATGGTGGTGCTCGAGGGCGAGGACAAGCTGGGAATCGAAGCGCTCGCGTTCTATGAGCAGATGGTCCGCGACCTGCGCGCGGACACCGAACACGTCCAGTACGTGCAGGACCTCTGGTCCGACTCATTCACCGCGGCCGGCGCGCAGAGCGTCGACGGCAAGGCCGCCTACACCCAGGTCTATATCGCCGGCGACCAAGGCGAGACCTTGGCCAACAAGTCGGTGCAGTCCGTCCGCGACATCGTCGTAAGGCACCCGACGCCCCCAGGGGTGGACGTGTACGTGACGGGCGCGGCAGCGACGATGACAGATCAGAACGCCGTGGGCGACAAGAGCATGCGGACGATCGAAACGCTCACCTTCGGTCTCATCGTGGTCATGCTGTTGGTGATCTACCGGTCCATAACAACGAGTTTGGTCCTGCTCAGCATGCTTGCCATGGGACTGCTGGGCGCGCGCGGATTGATCGCCTTCTTGGGCCATCACAACGTTTTTGGGCTGACGACCTTCGCCACCAACCTGGTGGTCACCCTGACCATCGCGACGGCGGTCGACTACGGGATCTTCCTGGTCGGCCGCTATCAGGAGGCGCGCCGATCCGGTGAGGACCGAGTATCGGCGTACTACACGATGTTTCACGGGACCGCGCACGTGGTGGCGGCTTCCGGATTGACCATCGCCGGTGCCACCTTCTGCCTGAACTTCACCCGGCTGCCCTACTTCGAGAGCATGGGCTATCCGATGTCCGTGGCGATGGTGTTCGGCATCGTGATCGCCTTGACGTTCGGTCCCGCGATGATCTCGTTGGTTAGTCGGTTCGGCAACGTGCTGGAGCCCAAGGCCAAGACGTCGACCCGGGCGTGGCGTCGGATCGGCACCTCGACCGTCCGCTGGCCCGGTGCGTTCTTGGTGATCGCCCTCGCGGGATGCCTGGTCGGCCTGCTTGCGCTGCCCGGTTATCACACGACCTACAACGACCGGCTGTTTCTGCCCGACGACATACCGGCAAACGTCGGTTACGCGGCGGCGACTCGGCATTTCTCCGAGGCCCGGATGAACCCGGACGTGTTGATGGTCGAGACCGACCGCGATCTGCGAAACCCCGCAGGGTTCCTGATGATCGACAAGATCGCGAAGGCGCTCGCGGGCGTCGAGGGAATTGCCCAGGTGCAGGCCATCACCCGGCCCGATGGCAAGCCGATCGAACATACGACCATCCCGTACATGATCGGCCAGCAGGGCGTCGGCCAGCTGATGGCCAACGACTACCAACAGCGCGTCATCGACAACATCTTGGCTCAGGCCGACGAGATGCAGAACACCGTCGACTCCATGGAGACAATGCATTCCATCACCGTGGAACTGTCCGAGGTTACGCGGCGCATGGCTGACAAGATGGGCGACACTTCCGTAACCTTGCAAGAGGTGCGCGATCACTTGGCCAACTTCGACGACTTTTTCCGCCCGATACGCAACTACTTCTACTTCGAGCCACACTGTTACAACATTCCGGTCTGTTGGGCCATGCGTTCGATTTTCGAAACGATCGACGGGATGTCGACGATGTCCGACGACTTCCAAGACATGGTGCCGGACCTCGACCGGATGGCCGATCTGACGCTGCAGATGACCGCCGTGATGCCGGCGATGATCCAGTCGATGAAAAACCAGAAGCAGATGATGCTGAACCAGTATCAGGTCCAGAAGGCTCAGCAGGACCTGACGATGGCACAGCAGGAAGACAGCTCCGCAATGGGCGAGGCGTTCGACGAAGCCCTGAACGACGACTCGTTCTACGTTCCGCCGGAAGCATTCACCAACGCCGACTTCATCCGCGGCATGGATCTGATGATGTCACCGGATGGGCATGCCGTCCGGTTCACCATCATTCACCAGGGTGACCCGCTGACCGAAGAGGGCATCTCCCGCATCGAACCGCTCAAAAAGGCTGCGGCTGCGGCGATCAAGGGGACTCCACTGGAAGGCTCCCTGGTCTACGCCGGCGGCACCGCGGCGATGTTCGACGACATGCAGGAAGGCGCGGATTACGACCTGCTCATCGCGGTCACCGCGGCCCTCATGTTGATCCTCGTCATCATGATGATCATCACCCGGGCCTTGGTGGCCGCGCTGGTCATCGTCGGCACCGTGGCGCTGAGCTTGGGCACCGCATTCGGGATGTCGGTGGTGCTGTGGCAACACGTCATCGGACTTCCCCTGCACTGGATGGTGCTACCGATGTCGGTCATCGTTCTGGTGGCCGTCGGCGCGGACTACAACCTGCTGCTGGTATCGAGAATGAAGGAGGAAGTCCACGCCGGATTGCGCACCGGCATCATCCGCGCCATGGCCGGCAGCGGCCCCGTGGTGACGGCCGCCGGCCTGGTGTTCGCCTTCACGATGGCGACAATGGCGGTCAGCGATCTGATCGTCATCGGCCAGGTCGGCACCACGATCGCGATAGGCCTGATCTTCGACACCTTCGTGATCAGAGGGTTGATGACACCGTCGCTCGCCACCCTGCTCGGACGCTGGTTCTGGTGGCCGCTGCAGGTGCGTCCGCGGCCGCGGCCGTCGCCGTGGCCCCAGCCGGTCCAGCGTGAGCCAGAGGATGCGGTGACCTGACGCAGCCAGGCGCGGGGCAGGTCTATTCGGTCGCCACCGAGCCCAGCATGCGGTGCAGGAAGTTGTAGCTGAGGGCGGACTTGAACGCGGTCTGCGCGTTGTCGGCCGCACCCGCGTGGCCGCCCTCGATGTTCTCGTAGTACCGCACCCGGTGCCCGGCGGCCTCCAGCGCGGCGGTCATCTTGCGGGCGTGGCCGGGGTGCACCCGGTCGTCGCGGGTCGAGGTGGTCATCAGCAGCGCGGGGTAGTCGGCCTCGGGCGAAATATTCTGGTATGGCGAGTATTCGGCCATGAACTCCCAGTCCGACGGCTCGTCGGGATTGCCGTATTCCGCGACCCACGACGCACCGGCCAGCAGCAGGTGGAACCGCTTCATGTCCAACAATGGCACCTGGCACACCAGCGCACCGAACAATTCCGGGTACCGGGTCAGCATGACGCCCATCAGCAGCCCGCCGTTGCTGCCACCCTGGGCACCCAGGTGTTCGACGTCTGTGATGCCCTTGGTGACGAGATCCCGTGCCACCGCGGCGAAGTCCTCGTACACCTTGTGGCGGTTCTCCCGCATCGCTTGGGTGTGCCAGGTGGGGCCGTACTCCCCGCCGCCGCGGATGTTGGCCAGCACGTAGGTGCCGCCGCGCGCGAGCCAGAGCCGGCCGAGCACGCCGTCGTACCCCGGCGTCCTGGCGACCTCGAAACCGCCGTAGCCGCCCAGCAGCGTCGGCCGGGGGCCGTCGGCGTTGGACGGGCCCACGACGAAGTAGGGCACCGCGGTGCCGTCCGCCGAGGCGGCGAAATGCTGTACCACTTCGAGGTGTTCGGCATCGAAGAACGCGGGCGCGGACTTGACGGCCTCGAGTGCGCCGCCCGCCGGCCCCCACAACAGCTGGGAGGGGGTGGTGAAACCGCTGGAGTCCAGGAACACCTCATCGGAGAGTTCGTCGGTGGTCACGATCACGGTGTTGGTGTTCTCGGGGATGCCCGGCACGGCGGCCCGCTCCCAGCTGCCGGGAGTGAGCACCTCCACGCGGCTGGCCACATCGGCCAACGTCACCATCACCAGCCGGTCCCGCGTCCAGGCGTAGTGATGCAGCGCGGTGTGTGCATCCGGCTCGAAAACCGCGGTCAACGACGCTGTGCCGGATAGGAATTCGTCGTAGTCGGCGGCCAGCAACGATCCGGCGGGGTACTCGACGGTGCCGGCGAACCAGGGCGAGCGCAGTTCGATCAGCAGCCAGTTCCGGTGGGCCGACACCGATGCGTCGGTGGGCGCGTCGATGCGGATCAACTCCTCCCCGCGCAACTCGTAGACCTCGTCGTTGAAGAAGTCGACGGCGCGGCGGATGAAGGTGCGCTCGAAACCCGGTGTCCGGTCCACCGCGGCCGCCGCGATGACGTCCTGTTTCGATGCGGTGAACACCGTCTGCGCCTCGGCCAGCGGCTGTCCGCGCCGCCACCGCTTCACCATGCGGGGGTAGCCGGAGTCGGTCAGGGAGTCCGGCCCGAAGTCGGTGCCGATCAGTACGGCATCGGCGTCAGCCCAGGTGATCTGTGTCTTCGCCTCGGGCACCTCGAACCCGTCGGACACGAATTCCAGTGTCGCCATGTCAAATTCACGGACAATGGCCGCATCCGACCCGCCCCGGGAAAGGCTGACCAACGCGCGGCTGTAATCGGGTTCGATGACATCGGCCCCGGCCCACACCCAGTTGGCATCGTCGACCTCGGCGAGCTTGTCGACGTCGATGAGCACCTCCCAGTCGGGGGTATCGGTGCGGTACTGCGCCAAGGTGGTGCGACGCCACAGGCCCCGTGGATTGGCCGCGTCACGCCAGAAGTTGTAGAGGAATTTACCGCGGCGGCGCACGTAGGGGATCCGGGAATCGGTGTCCAGTACCTCGAGGGCCTCGGAACGCATCTGCTCGAAGCGCTCGTCGCGGAGTTCGGCCAGGGTGGGTTCGTTGTGGGCGCGCACCCAGTCCAGGGCGTCGTCGCCGGTGATGTCCTCGAGCCAGAGGTACGGGTCGGTTGCCGTCACGTCAGCCATGTCGCCATTGTCCCGGCACCAGTAGGGTGGCGTGCATGGCGGTCCCCCCGCGTGTGCTGATCACCCGCACCGCCGCCGACCACCTCGGCGGTCTGCAGCAGCGGCACGGCCCGGTGATGTTCCACCAATCCGGCGGCTGTTGCGATGGCTCGTCGCCGATGTGCTACCCCGACGGCGACTTCATCGTGGGCGACCGCGACGTGTTGCTCGGGCTGCTCGACGTGAGCTGTGAGCGGCAACCCGACGGCGTGCCGGTGTGGATCTCCGGGCCGCAGTTCGACGCCTGGCAGCACACTCAGCTGGTGATCGACCTGGTCGCGGGCCGCGGTGGCGGGTTCAGCCTCGAGGTCCCCGACGGGGTGCGTTTCCTGGCCCGGGGCCGGGCCTTCACCGAACCCGAACTCACAGCATTGGCGCAGGTCCCGGCCCTCACCGGGGCTGACTACGAACGCGGACTCGCCCCGCCCGGCCCGCGTGGCGCGGTGGTGGCCGAGGCCGCAGATGTCTGTCCTGTACCAAATCGGTAACTGTGTGTGCCACGCCGCGCGGGTAGCCGGGTCGACACCGGATCGCGCCGTACTGTTTTCGGTGTGATTCCCCTTCCGAGGGCGTGGCAACTGACTGGCGCGATGCTGATCGGCGCCGCGGTCGGCGTCGTGCTGGGCATCGTCGCGGCGCTGCAGATTCAGGCGCCGTTGCGGCCCGACGTCGTCATCGCCCTGGTCCTCGGGGTGCCGACCGTACTCGGCCTGGCGATGATCCTCACCGCAGCCCAACGCTGGGTGACCACATTCGGGGCATTCCTGCTGGCGATCGCGCCGGGCTGGTTCGCCGTACTCGTGTTGATCCAGGTGGTCCGAAATGCCTGAGTCGAAATCACCGTGGTTCACGCCGCCGCGCCTGGACACCGGGTCGATGCCGCTCACCGAACCGCATCCCGCGCCGATCTTCGACACCGGTCCGCACCCGCAACCGCTGAGCCTGTGGGGCGGTCCCGAGGAGTCCGCCGCGACCGAGGCGGAACTCGACGACGCGGCGCGCGATATCGCCGACGACGACAGCTCTGACCTCGACGAACGCTCCGAACCGGTGCCGGTGCCCGCGCAGCCCACCGTGGTTCCTGGGCAGTTGATCGCAGTCAAGCGGTGGAAGTTCATCCTGCTGACGCTGGGCGTCTGGGCGGTGGCCGCCGCCGCCGGAGCGGGCTTCTATTACTGGTGGTTCCAATCCCTGGACAAGGCCTGGCCGGAATTCGCCGTGCTGATGGCGGTGATCGTTTGCACCGTCGCCGCATTGCTGATGGCGATGGTCCAGGACCGACCGCTGGTGGCGGTGACGTCGATTGCGGTGCTGACGACGCCGTTCGCGGTCGGCCTCGGCGCCGCGGCGCTCTACGGCATGTACGTATTCCGCTGGATCACGCCCTGACCGCCCAACCGTAGGCGGGTGAGCATGGCCGCCTACTAGGCTGGTCGCGTGACTCACTATGACGTCGTCGTTCTCGGAGCTGGACCCGGTGGCTATGTCGCGGCTATCCGCGCTGCTCAACTCGGGTTGAAGACCGCCATCGTCGAACCGAAGTACTGGGGTGGCGTCTGCCTGAACGTCGGTTGCATCCCGTCTAAAGCGCTGTTGCGCAACGCCGAACTCGCGCATCTGTTCGCCAAGGAGGCCAAGACCTTCGGGATCTCCGGGGAGGCCACCTTCGATTACGGCGCGGCGTTCGACCGCAGCCGCAAGGTGGCCGACGGGCGGGTCGCCGGCGTGCACTTCTTGATGAAGAAGAACAAGATCACCGAGATCCATGGCTACGGCAAGTTCACCGGGCCCAACGCGCTCGAGGTTGCGCTGAACGAGGGCGGCACCGAACAGGTCGAGTTCTCTCACGCGATCATCGCCACCGGCAGCAGCACCCGCCTGGTACCCGGCACGTCGCTGTCGGAGAACGTGGTGACCTACGAGGATCAGATCCTGTCCCGGGAGTTGCCTGGGTCGATGATCATCGCCGGCGCCGGTGCCATCGGCATGGAGTTCGCCTACGTGTTCAAGAACTACGGCGTCGACGTCACCATCGTCGAATTCCTGCCGCGCGCCCTGCCCAACGAGGACGCCGAGGTCTCCAAGGAGATCGCGAAGCAGTACAAGAAATTGGGCGTGAAGATCCTCACCGGGACCAAGGTCGAGGCGATCAAGGACGAGGGCTCCTCGGTGACCGTGCACGTGAGCACGGACGGCAACACCCAGGAACTCAAGGCCGACAAGGTCCTTCAGGCCATCGGATTCGCACCGAACGTCGAGGGCTACGGCCTGGAGGCGGCCGGGGTTTCGCTGACGGACCGCAACGCCATCGGTATCGATGACTACATGCGCACCAACGTCGACCACATCTACGCGATCGGCGACGTCACCGGAAAGCTGCAACTGGCCCACGTCGCCGAGGCGCAGGCCGTGGTGGCGGCCGAAACCATCGCCGGGGCCGAGACCCTGACCCTCGGCGACTACCGGATGATGCCGCGGGCGACGTTCTGTCAGCCGCAGGTGGCCAGCTTCGGCCTCACCGAGGAGCAGGCCCGCGAGGAGGGCTACGACGTCAAGGTCGCGAAGTTCCCGTTCACCGCGAACGGCAAGGCGCACGGCCTCGGCGACCCCAGCGGTTTCGTCAAGCTCATCGCGGATGCCAAGTATGGGGAACTCATCGGCGGACATCTCATCGGCGCGGATGTCGCCGAACTGCTACCGGAGCTGACGCTGGCCCAGAAGTGGGATCTGACGGTCAACGAGTTGGCCCGCAACGTCCACACCCACCCAACGCTGTCCGAGGCCCTGCAGGAGTGTTTCCACGGCCTCACCGGGCACATGATCAACTTTTGATCATGCGATCTGCGGCGAGTCTGGCGGCGGCGGCCATAGCGGCGCCCTTGGCGCTGTTTGCGGCCGGCCCGGCCGCGGCCGCCCCCGAGGCGCCCGACCTCAGCGGCTACCAGATGGCACCGGTGGAGCGCTACCTGGACACCTCGGCCAACGGCGGTGAGGTGTATTTCCAGACTCCCGACGGACTGCTGTGCGCGATGCGGCCCGCGCAGGGCAGGGCCGGTTGTGACGGTCCGCTGCCCGGCGTGCCGGTGTCCGCCAACGAGATCGTGCTGTCGGCCGATCAGCACGACCGGGGCCTGCGCGCGACCGCGACCCCACAGTTCGTCAAGCCGACCGGCGGGGCCGCGCGCGTGCTCGAGGTGGGACACAAGATCAGCTTCGCCGATTTCGAATGTGCGGTGGGGCAGGGCCCGAAGACGGTGTGCACCAAGGGTACTCCGGCGACCGCGTGGATGACGGTATCGGCCGACGGCACCGAGATCGGGCCGCCGACCGCGGGCCTGCCCGCCGACTTTCCCGACCCCAACGACTTCGTCGGTAGCGAGGACAGCTACCTCGTGGGATCCGGGCCGAAGAACCTGTTCCCGGTGTTCACCGTCAGTGGCGGTCTCACCTGCAAGATGGCACTGTTCAGCGGGGGTGAAATCGCCTGCGACGGCCCGCTTCCCGGCGTCGAGAACCGCCACAACGAGATCTTCGCGCGGGTACCGGGACCGGTGGGGACCCGCCCGGCGGGCAACCCGCCGTTCAGTACGCCGGCCTATCCCGGCCCCATCCGGCAGTTGCCGGCCGGGCACCGCATCGATTCCAACGGCGGGACGTGCCTGGCGCTGACCGACGGTGGGGTGGCCTGCCTGGCGGCGGCCGGCGGACCGCCGCAGGGCTTCCAGGTCACCGCCGAGAAGACCAGCACCTTCGGCGGATCGGCGTCCTAGTCCGGGAAGTCCAGCGGCAACTGCAGGGTGTTCATCGTGGCCGCGAGCGTGTCGTATTGGCCTGCCAGCAGGCAGAATTCGATGAGCTGCTTGGTGTTCAGGTGGGCGGCCAGCGCGGTCCAGGTAGCCGGTGTCACGGCCCGATCCAGAATGAATTCGTCGGTCGCGCGCAGCAGCGTCCGCTGCCGATCGGTGAGCCCGTCGGCGTCCGGACCGGCGAAGATCTTCTGCTGCAACCCGTCGTCGATACCGCGCGAACGCGCCAACCGTCGATGCTGTTGCAGTTCGTACTCGCAATCACGCAGCGACCCGACCCGCAGGATCACGATCTCGGCGTCCTGACGCGATAGCCGACCCCAGTACAGCAGGACCCCCGAGAACGGGAGCCAGGCCCAGAACAGTGCGCTGTGCCGCGACAACGCATTGAACAGGTGGAACTGCGGGGCGCGGATACCACGAGCGCCCAGACGGCAGATCGCCCAGTTGATCGGTCCGATGTCGCGCACGGTGCTGCTGACCGGGATGCGCGCGGGTTCAAACGTCATTGTGAAGGCCTTTCGGTTTCAGTGCTTCACCAGGTAGGGGGACACCGTGCTGCGGTGCTCGTCGAGATCCAGGGCTCGACCCAGCGCGGGGAATGCGCGCTGCGGACAGTTGTCGCGCTCGCACACCCGACAACCGGCGCCGATCGGTGTGGACACCGCGCCCGAGAGGTCCAGGCCCTCCGAGTAGACCAGTCGTTCGGCGTGGCGCAGTTCGCAGCCCAGGCCGATGGCGAAGGTCTTGTCCGGTTGACCGTAGCGGGACGCGCGACGCTCCACGGTGCGCGCCACCCACATGTAGTTGCGGCCGTCGGGCATCTCCGCGATCTGGACCAGGATCTTGCCGGGGTTGGCGAACGTCTCGTAGACGTTCCACAGCGGACAGGTGCCGCCGGCGGAGGAGAAGTGAAATCCGGTGGCGGACTGGCGTTTACTCATATTGCCCGCCCGGTCCACTCGGACGAAGGAGAACGGGACCCCGCGCATCGAGGGCCGCTGCAGCGTGGAGAGCCGGTGGCAGATGGTCTCGTAGCTGGTCGAATAGAACGCGGAGAGCCGTTCAATGTCGTACCGGAACTTCTCGGCGACCTCATGGAACTGCCGGTAGGGCAGCACCACGGCCGCGGCGAAGTAGTTGGCCAGCCCGAGCCGGGCCAGGGTGCGGGAATCGTCACTGGTGAACTTGCCCTCGGTGACCTTCTCGTCGATGAGACCGCCGAACTCCAGATAGGCCAATTCGGTGGCCAACCGGAACACCTGCTGGCCCGTCGAAAGATGGGTGCTCATCTCCAGGGTCTTGGTATGCGGGTCGTAGCGGTGCAGGACGGTGTCCCCGAGATCGACGCGCTTGACGATGCGCACCCCGTGCAACTGCGAGAGTCGTTGCGCGATATCGCCGGCCAGGTCGCCGCGGTGCATATGGATCCGAAGGGTGAGGTCCTCGGCCGCGGCGTCGAGTTCGTGCAGATAGTTCTGCCGTTGGTAGAAGAAGTCGCGGACCTCCTCGTGGGGCATCGTGATGGATCCGGTGCCGCTCCCTTCGGAGTTGAGGCTGAACCGGCCCTCGGTGGCGGCGGCGAGTTGGGCCGTGGTGCGGCGGTACCGGGCGTGCAGATTCACCAGGGCCTTCGCGAGTTTCGGGTGCGCGCTGACCATCTCGGCGATCTCGGCGACCTCGACGTCCAGGTCCAGGTCGCGGTCCAGGGTCACCTCGCGTAGTTCGGCCACCAACCGGGTGTCGTCCTGGGAGGAGAAGAACGTGGCGTCGACCCCGAAGACCTCGGTGATGCGCACCAGCACCGACACGGTCAGGGGCCGCACGTCGTGTTCGATCTGATTCAGATAACTCGGCGAGATGGCGAGCAACTGTGCCAGCGCGGCCTGGCTGAATCCGCGCTCG
Organism: Mycolicibacterium sp. MU0053; assembly: GCF_963378095.1. Classification (NCBI taxonomy): domain Bacteria; kingdom Bacillati; phylum Actinomycetota; class Actinomycetes; order Mycobacteriales; family Mycobacteriaceae; genus Mycobacterium; species Mycobacterium burgundiense. The sequence goes on along the minus strand of NZ_OY726397.1, from coordinate 4,224,513 downwards.
TTACGTAGCTGCCGCACCCGGGCGCCGACGAACGTCTTGGACACGGAGACCAGGCTACTCGGTTGCTAATCGGCCCTTCACACGCTTTGCAACGGGCTGGGCTAGCTGCCGAACCCCATGTACTGGCATGATCGCGGCGGACAGCCGGGGGGCTGGACGGTCGGTGAGGGGGAGTTGTGACAGGAAGCAGTGTGATGACCGGTGCGGGATTGGCCAAGGCCTTGATGCCGGTGCCCGATCCGCACCCGGACGTGTTCAACCGGGAGTGGCCACTGCGGGTCGGCGACATCGACAGCGCGGGGCGGCTCAAATTCGACGCGGCCTGCCGGCACATCCAGGACATCGGCCAAGACCACCTGCGCGAACTCGGATTCGAGGAAGTCCACCCCGCGTGGATCGTCCGGCGCACCATGGTCGACCTCATCAGACCCATCGAATTCCAGGACTTCCTGCGGTTGCGTCGCTGGTGTTCGGGTACCTCCAACCGATGGTGTGAGATGCGGGTCCGCATAGATGGGCGCAAGGGCGGCCTGATGGAGTCCGAGGCGTTCTGGATCAACGTCAACCGCGACACCCAGGCGCCCTCGCGGATCTCCGACGACTTCCTCGAGGGCTTGCGACGCACGACGGATGTGGACCGGTTGCGATGGAAGGCCTATCTAAAGGCCGGATCGCGCCAGGACGCCACCGAGATCCGTCCGTACCCGGTGCGAGTGTCGGACATCGACATGTTCGACCACATGAACAATGCCGTGTACTGGTCGGTGATCGAAGACCATCTGCATCGACACCCGGAATTGGTGGCGGCGCCGCTGCGGGTGACGATCGAGCACGATGCGCCGGTGGCGCTGACCGACCAACTGGAGATCGTTTCGCACGTCTATCCGCCCGGTTCGACCGAGATGTTCGGACCGGAACTGACCGACCGCACTGTTACAACCCTCACATACGCCGTCGGTGACGACGTCAAAGCGGTCGCGGCGCTGTTCGCGCTCTAACAGTACGCTTGTCCGGTATTTTCGACGTTGACCTGCGGCAATGTTGTTACCGTTCAGTAGCTACTGAACCGGTTCAGCAACAGAATCTTCGCAAACTTTGCAAAACGACCGGGGGCCCTAGCCGAAATTGGCAACGAAAACGGGTGGACCTGCACGTATAGACGGTGGCATGGTGTTGTTAACACACCAGTTAGGCGGCGGGGGCGTTAACACGCCGGCGATCCCGGCAACGCCTCCGCGCCTGGCAGTTGATCTCATCGAATCCGCTAGGAGCAGTCAATGTCTACTGTTGGCACGCCGAAGTCCCCCGAACAGATCCAGCATGACTGGGACAACAACCCGCGCTGGAAGGGCGTCACCCGCACCTACACGCCACAGGATGTCGTCGCGCTGCAGGGCCACGTCGTCGAGGAGGCCACCCTGGCCCGCCGCGGCGCCGAGGTGCTGTGGGAGCAGTTGCACGACATGGAGTTTGTCAACGCGCTGGGCGCGCTGACCGGTAACCAGGCCGTCCAGCAGGTGCGTGCCGGCCTCAAGGCCATCTACCTGTCGGGCTGGCAGGTCGCCGGCGACGCCAACCTGAGCGGCCACACCTATCCCGACCAGAGCCTGTACCCGGCCAACTCGGTGCCGCAGGTGGTGCGTCGCATCAACAACGCACTGTTGCGCGCCGACCAGATCGCCAAGGTCGAGGGCGACACCTCGGTGGAGAACTGGCTCGCCCCGATCGTCGCCGACGGTGAAGCCGGCTTCGGTGGCGCGCTCAACGTCTACGAGCTGCAGAAGGCCATGATCGCCGCCGGTGTGGCCGGTTCGCACTGGGAGGACCAGCTGGCCTCGGAGAAGAAGTGCGGCCACCTCGGTGGCAAGGTGCTGATCCCGACCCAGCAGCACATCCGCACCCTGACCTCGGCGCGTCTCGCGGCCGACGTTGCCGACGTGCCGACCGTCGTCATCGCCCGCACCGACGCCGAGGCCGCCACGCTGATCACCTCCGATGTGGACGAGCGCGACCGCCCGTTCATCACCGGTGAGCGCACCAACGAGGGCTTCTACCGGATCCAGAACGGCCTGGAGCCGTGCATCGCCCGTGCCAAGGCGTATGCGCCGTACTCCGACCTGATCTGGATGGAGACCGGCACCCCCGACCTGGAGCTGGCCAAGAAGTTCGCCGAGGGCGTCAAAAGCGAGTTCCCGGACCAGATGCTGGCCTACAACTGCTCGCCGTCGTTCAACTGGAAGCAGCACCTCGACGACGCGACCATCGCGAAGTTCCAGCGGGAGCTGGGGGCCATGGGCTTCAAGTTCCAGTTCATCACGCTGGCCGGCTTCCACGCCCTGAACTACTCGATGTTCGATCTGGCCCACGGCTACGCCCGCAACCAGATGAGCGCCTACGTCGAGCTGCAGGAGCGCGAGTTCGCCGCCGAGGAGCGCGGCTACACCGCGACCAAGCACCAGCGCGAGGTCGGTGCGGGGTACTTCGACCGCATCGCCACCACGGTGGACCCGACCAGCTCGACCACCTCGCTGGCGGGTTCGACCGAAGAGGGACAGTTCCACTGAGCTTGCGAAGTGGAACCGACCAGCCGTAGCCACTGAGTTAGTTCCGGCTTGACAGCGCAGGCCCCGCTCAGCTTTGTTGAGCGGGGCTTGTCGCGTACCTAGACGAAGGATGATCTGTGAGCGGTGCAATTGAGCGGGTAGGCGTGGTGGGTGCGGGGCAGATGGGCGCCGGGATCGCCGAGGTGTCGGCGCGGGCCGGCGTCGACGTCCTGGTCTTCGAGCCCACCGAGGAGCTGCTCGCCGGGGGCCGGGACCGGCTGACCGCGTCGCTCGAGCGTGCGGTGGCCAAGGGCAAGCTCTCCGAGCAGGACCGTGACGCGACGGTGGACCGCCTGTCCTACACCACGTCGCTGGTCGACATGGCGGACCGGCAATTGGTCATCGAGGCGATCGTCGAGGACGAGAACGTCAAGGCCAAGGTGTTCGCCGAGTTGGACAGCGTGATCACCGATCCGGACGCGGTGCTGGCGTCGAACACCTCCAGCATCCCGATCATGAAGATCGCCGCGGCCACCAAGAATCCGCAGCGGGTGCTGGGATTGCACTTCTTCAACCCGGTGCTGGTGTTGCCGCTGGTGGAACTCGTGAGCACATTGGTGACCACCGAGGCCGCCGCCGCGCGCGTCGAAGAGTTTGCCGGCTCGGTGTTGGGCAAGCAGGTGGTGCGGTGCTCCGACCGGTCCGGATTCGTGGTCAATGCCCTGCTCGTGCCGTATTTGCTGGCGGCGGTGCGGATGGCCGAAGCGGGTGTGGCAACCGTCGAGGACATCGATAAGGCAGTGGTAGCAGGGCTGTCGCACCCGATGGGTCCGCTGCGGTTGTCGGATCTGATCGGTCTCGACACGCTCAAGCTGATCGCCGACAAGATGTTCGAGGAATTCAAGGAGCCGTTGTACGGCCCACCGCCGCTGTTGCAGCGTATGGTCGAGGCAGGGTTGCTGGGTAAAAAATCCGGCCGAGGGTTCTACAACTATTGAGATCAATGGACCACAATGGGCGCGGACGCACTTTGGCGTCTGACCGTCTGGTTGGTTAGCCTATCGGGCGGTGGACCTTCGGGTCCGTGTCGGGGACGTGGTTGTCGCCGGATGGCCACTTTGTCCGAGCATTTGCTCAGACCCGCGCGTTGTCAACAACAAGGAGTGTCACAGAGCATGTCATCGGTCGAGCCTGAACTTGCGCCCTACTACGAGGAATCGCAGTCGATCTACGACGTGTCGGACGAGTTCTTCGCTCTGTTTCTCGATCCAACCATGGGATATACGTGCGCGTACTTCGAACGCGACGACATGACGCTGGAAGAGGCACAGAACGCGAAGTTCGATCTCGCCCTCGGAAAGCTGAACCTCGAACCCGGGATGACCCTGTTGGACGTCGGATGCGGCTGGGGCGGCGCGCTGCGCCGGGCAGTCGAGAAATTTGACGTCAACGTCATCGGTATCACCTTGAGCAAGAACCAAAGTGAGTACAGCCGCAAGATGCTGGCCGGGATCGACACCAAGCGTTCGGTCGAGGTGCGGATGCAGGGCTGGGAAGAATTCACCGACAAGGTCGATCGCATTGTCAGCATCGGCGCCTTCGAGGCCTTCAAGGCCGAGCGCTACCCGGTGTTCTTCGAGCGGGCCTATGACATCCTGCCCGCCGACGGTGGCCGGATGTTGCTGCACACCATCCTGGCCCACACCCAGAAGTTCTTCCGGGACAACAACATCAAGTTGACCATCAGTGACCTGAAGTTCATGAAGTTCATCGGTGAGGTGATTTTCCCCGGCGGTCAGCTGCCGGCCGTGGAGGACATCGAGAAGCTCGCCGCGAACTCCGGCTTCACCCTGGAGCGCACCCACCTGTTGCAGCCGCATTACGCCCGCACGCTGGACATGTGGGCCGCGAACCTGGAGCAGGCCCGCGACAAGGCCATCGAGATCCAGTCCGAAGAGGTCTACGACCGCTACATGCACTACCTGACGGGGTGCGCGGACTTCTTCAAGCGCGGCATCACCAACGTCGGACAGTTCACCCTGGTGAAGTAGCCTTCAGCCGTTCTTTCGCCGGGTGCCGTCAATTGATGGCACCCGGCGAAAGTGTTTTCCGGCCCCCTCGGGGTTTCGTCGCTACGCGGGGTTGGACGGCGCAGCTCCTCACCCCTCGTCCCTCGGGGTTTCGTCGCTACGCGGAAGAAAGCAACCGCTTCTTCTCCGCCTCCACATCGAAATCAGCTGGGGGCCAAGGCAATTCCAGGGATTTCAGCGTCTCGATCAGGAGTTCGGTGACCGCGAGGCGGCTGTACCACTTCTTGTCGGCGGGCACCACGTACCACGGTGCGTGCGCCGTGGACGTCTGGTCCAGGACGGCCTGATAGGCCTCCCGGTATTGCGGCCACAGCGCCCGCTCGTCGAGGTCTCCCGGGTTGTACTTCCAGTACTTGTCGGGGCTTGCCAGCCGGTCGGCCAGGCGTTGCTTCTGCTCCTCGAGCGACACGAACATCGCGACCTTGACGATGCTCGTGCCGGCGTCGGTCAGTTCCCGTTCGAAGGCGTTGATCTCGTCGTAGCGCGCCCCCCACACCTGCGGCGGCACCAGGTTGTGCACGCGGACCACCAGCACGTCCTCGTAGTGGGACCGGTCGAAGACCCCGATCTGCCCGGCGCCCGGCAGGGCCTTGCGGATCCGCCACAGGTAATGGTGTTGCAACTCTTCGGCGGTGGGGACACCGAAGCTGGTGTAGCGGATGCCCATCGGATTCCCGGCGCCCACAACATGTTCGACGATGCCGCCCTTGCCGGCGGTGTCCATCCCCTGCAGCACCAGCAGCACCGAGCGGTGGTCACCGCTGCGGCCGTTGGCATGCAGCATCTCCTGCAGTTCGGCGAAACGCTCGTTGCGTTGCTGCTGCAACGCCGGGGCATCGCTCTTGGTCCCGTCGAACCCGGGGGAGGAGTTGGCGTCGATGTCTTCGACCCGGTCGCCGGCCTGGAACGCCAGGATCTGTTGCGGATGGTGGGTCCAAAGCTCGGGCAGAGTCATGCCCCGGAGCCTAAATGACCCGCAGCCCGGCGCGACCTAGTCCGAGGAGGGCGGCACGATCGGGGTGGGGTGCGGCATGCTGTTGAACTGCTCCAGTGACCCGCCGACCTCGACGATGCCGACCAGGGCGCTCCACGACAGCATGGTCAGATAGTCGATCAGTTCGTCGGAGCTCATCCGCCGGTGCGACATCCACGAGTGGGTTGCCAGCTGGACACCGCCGACGATCATGTAGGCCCAGGGCTCGACGCCCTTGGTGTTCATGCCGGCCCGTTGCATGCGCCGGCGGAACATCACGGCGAGCATTCCGGCGATGATCCGTTCGCTGTCGGCGATCACCTTGCTTTTGCTAGCGGAGCTGTTTGCGAACACAAACGGGTAGATTTCCGGCTCGGCGGCGACGGTCTCGACATACACCCGGATGATCTCCCGGACCAGGTCGTAGCCGTCGAGTTCGGTGGACAGCGCCGCGGCCATGTTGGGAATCAGGGTGGTTTGCGCGAACCGCATCATCACCGCCGTCGTCAGATCGTTCTTGTCGACGAAGTACCGGTACAGCACGGTCTTCGAAACTCCGATTTCCGCTGCTATTTCGTCCATGCTGACGTCGCGGCCGCGGCTGCGGATCGCCTCCAGGGTGCCGTCCACCAACTCGTTGCGTCGGTCCACCTTGTGCTGGTGCCAGCGCCGCTTGCGGCCGTCGACCCGGACAGCGCCCGGTTGGGGTTGTTGTGCCACTGTGGTGCAGATCCGTTCCCTTAGGTGGCCTTCATGATACGGGCCAACGGGCTCCGGACCCCGGTGACGGTCACATTAACTGGTTTGGGTCGCTCGGGCGGCGCCCGTCGGAGATAGCGGATGATGGTCAGGTGGTAGTACGACCGGAAGTGCCGGTATCGAAGAATGGCGAGTCCAGCCTGCCGTCGCTGTTGGCGGGAGCCACCGCGATGTCGCAGGCGCGGGGTTCGCTGGTGCAGTCCATCGCGGGAGCCGATCCGGCCGGCGACGAGGAACGCCAGCGCGGTTTACGCCGGATGAAGCTGGTCGCGCTGAGCTTCCTGCTGGGCGCGACGGTGATTTTCCTGGTCTGCACCTGGGCGCAACGCGACGGCACCGCCCCGGAGTGGGTGGGCTACGTGCGCGCCGCGGCCGAGGCCGGCATGGTCGGGGCGCTGGCGGACTGGTTCGCGGTCACCGCACTGTTCAAGCATCCGCTCGGGATACCGATTCCGCACACCGCGATCATCCGCCGCAAGAAGGACCAGCTCGGCGAGGGGTTGGGCACGTTCGTCCGGGAGAACTTCCTGTCGCCCGACGTCGTCGAGACGAAGCTGCGGGACGCGCAGGTGCCCAGCCGGGTGGGCAAGTGGCTGGCCGAGCCCGCCAACGCCCACCGGGTAGCCGAGGAATCCGCGACCGTGTTGCGGGTGCTCGTGGAGTTGCTCAACGACGACGACGTCCAGCAGATCATCGACCGGATGATCGTCCGTCGGATCGCCGAACCGCAGTGGGGTCCGCCGGTCGGACGGGTGCTCGCCCAACTGCTCGCCGAGCACCGACAGGAGGCTCTGCTGCAGTTGCTGTGCGACCGGGCCTTCCAGTGGTCGCTGAACGCCGGCGAGACCATCGAGCGCGTGGTGACGCGGGATTCGCCGAGTTGGTCGCCGAAGTTCGTCGATCAACTCGTCGGCGACCGCATCCACCGGGAGCTGATGGATTTCACCGACAAGGTGCGGCGCGATCCGGATCACGAGCTGCGCCGGTCGGCGACCCGGTTCCTGTTCGAGTTCGCTGACGACCTGCAGAACGACGCGGCCACCATCGGTAAGGCCGAGAACGTCAAGGAACAGTTGATGGCCCGCGACGAGGTCGCGCGGGCGGCCGAGACCGCGTGGAAGACGCTCAAGCGGCTGGTCCTCGACGGCGTCGACGACCCCTCCAGCGCGCTGCGGACCAGGATCGCCGACACGGTGGTGCGCATCGGGGAATCCCTGCGCGACGACCCCGAACTCCGCGACAAGGTCGAGAGCTGGATCGTGCGCGCGGCCCAGCATCTGGTGGGCCAGTACGGCGTCGAGATCACCTCGATCATCACCGAGACGATCGAGCGCTGGGACGCCGAGGACGCCAGCCGGCGCATCGAATTACACGTGGGCCGCGACCTGCAATTCATCCGAATCAACGGCACCGTGGTGGGTGCGTTGGCGGGCCTGGTCATCTACTCTGTGGCCCAAATCATATTCTGACCTGCGCTAGCTAGTGCTTGCAATTGTTAGCACCCCGTCGTAGGGTGGGAATCTGTCAGGTTGTGACAGCGGGTTTTGTCCCGATGCGCTCCGCAACCGCGACACCCACACCGACGAGAGGGAAGCCATGACGCAGGACGAAAATCTTGCCGCTGTGGTGACCCATGCTGCCTCCGATATCGGCAGCTTCATCCGCAGTCAGCGGGAGGCGGCGCAGGTTTCGGTGCGGCAGTTGGCCGAGAAGGCCGGGGTGAGCAATCCCTACCTCAGCCAGATCGAGCGGGGTCTCCGCAAGCCGTCCGCCGAGGTGCTCAACCAGATCGCCAAGGCGCTGCGCGTCTCGGCCGAAGTGCTCTATGTCCAGGCCGGAATTCTCGAACCCGGCGAGCGCAACGCGGTGCGGGACGCCGTGGTCACCGATGCCGCGATCACCGAGCGGCAGAAACAGGTGTTACTGGACATCTACAACTCGTTCATCCAACAGAACGAAGCGGCGCTTGAGCAGGACGCGATCGTCGCAGGCGAGGAGTCGGCCACTGAATAACCACAGCGCGACCGAAGCACACCCGCCCAACACCGGAAACCACAGATTTTGCGACCGAGAGGAATGATCAACATGGCAGAGAACCCGACCATCGAAGAGCTGAAGACCCCGTTGCTGGCTGCCGTCGGCGCCGCCGATCTGGCCCTGGCCACCGTCAACGAGATCGTCGTCACCCTGCGCGAGCGTGCCGAAGGGGCCCGCACCGACGTCGGCAGCCGCGCGGAGGAGCGTCGCGCCAAGCTGACCGGGCGCGTCGACGAGGCGCGGGACCGGTTGGTGCAGCTGCAGGAAGAGCTGCCCAAGGAGTTCGGCGACCTGCGTGAGAAGCTGACCGCCGACGAGCTCCGCCGCGTCGCGGAGGGCTACGCCGAGCAGGCACAGACCACCTACAACCGGCTCGTCGAGCGCGGCGAGGCCGCCCTTGAGCGGCTGCGCAACCAGCCGGTCATCGAGGACGCCGCCGGGCGTGCCGAGGGCTACGTGGGCCAGGCCGTCGAGGTCACCCAGGATGCGCTGGGCACCGTTGCGGCGCAGACCCGTGCCGTAGGCGAGCGGGCGGCCAAGCTGGTCGGTGTCGATCTGCCCGGCCGCGTCGATGACGCCGTGCTGGAAGCCGAGATCGCCGTGGAGAAGGCCGCCAAGAAGGCGCCCGCCAAGAAGGCCCCGGCCAAGAAGACGCCGGCCAAGAAGGCTGCCGCCGCCAAGGCTCCGGCCAAGAAGGCGCCGGCCAAGAAGGTCACCCAGAAGTAAAACCCGTAGCCGGGTCGACGAAGCGGCACAGCCTGGAGTCGACCAGCCGATGACGCCCGATTAGGGTGGTGAGGTGATTCTTGCCAACCTAATGGGCGTCATTGTGTTGGTCGTCATGATCGCCGCAGCCGGCGCCGGCCTCTATGCGTTTGTGCACGCCGCTATGCAGGGCGCCGACGCCTACCCCGCAGTCGACAAGCTCACCAAGCCGGTCTGGCTGCTGATCCTCGGCGGCGGGTTGTTGTTGCTGCTGCTGTTCCAGGGCATCTTCGGGGCCGCGATCTGTGCGACGGCCGCGGGCGTCTACCTCGTCGACGTCAAGCCCAAACTCCTCGAGATCCAGGGAAAGTCGCGCTGAGCGCGATGCGCCTGCCGTTGGTCACCGCGACCCTGGCGGTGTTGTCCGGCCTCGCCATGTGCCCGGCGCTCGCCACCGCCGGCGCCGACGAGGCCGCACCGACGCCGGCATTGATCGAGCACGCCGAGTGGGCCCAGTGGGGGGATCTGAAAAGTCTGCGCGTGTACCCCACCGCGGTGGGCCGCGCCGAGGCCGGCCAGTTGCGCAACCGGGCCGTGGGCGAGGCGGCGTGGCGCCAGGTGCTCGCGGCCGCACCGGAGGCCGACATCCCCGGGATGCACGAGCAGTTCCGGTGCCACTGGCAACTGGCGGAGTTCGCGCACCCCGGCAAGTCCAGTTGGAATCTGGAGCCGTGGCGTCCTCAGGTCGATCCCGCGACCATGATCGAGACCGGTTGCAACCCCGGCGGCACCCAGGAGCCCTTCTGATGTCGGATTGGACCCGCGAGCGGGTGGCCGCGCTCGTCGATCACACCCTGCTCAAACCCGAGGCCACCACCGCGGCGGTGACGGCGCTGGTGGCCGAGGCCGTGGCGGTGGGCGCCTTCGCGGTGTGCGTGTCGCCGTCGATGGTCGACGCCGCAGTCGCGGCGGCCCCGGCCGACCTGACCGTTGCCACGGTGGCCGGTTTCCCCTCCGGTAAGCATCTGCGCGAGATCAAGGCCCGCGAGGCCGCGCTGGCGGTGGCCGCCGGCGCTGCCGAGGTCGACATGGTCCTCGACGTCGGAGCCGCGCTGAGCGGGGATTTCGCCGCGGTGACCGCCGAGGTGGCCGCGGTCCGCAAGGCGGTGCCGACGGCCGTGCTCAAGGTCATCGTCGAATCCGCGGCGCTGCTTTCGCTCGCCGACGCCGACACCCTGACGTCGGCGTGCCGCGCCGCGGCCGACGCGGGCGCCGATTTTGTCAAGACCTCGACCGGGTTTCACCCCGCCGGCGGAGCGTCGGTGACCGCGATCTCGATCATGGCGGCCGCGGTCGGTGCCGACCTCGGCGTCAAGGCCAGCGGCGGGATCCGCACGGCCGCCGATGCGATCGCGCTACTCGAGGCCGGCGCCACCCGGCTCGGGTTGTCGGGCACCGCCGCGGTGCTCGACGGCCTTTCCTGACGGCCGCCTGTCACAGACCGGCGAAGCAGGGATCCTCGTTGCTCAGCGGGATGTCGGCGTTGGTGGTCGAGAACTGGGCCGTCACGCCGGTGTCGGTGACGGTCACGCTGTCCGCGTGGATACCCATCGGGTAGTTCTTGGTCAGCTGCGAGGTGAACATGTCCAGCGCAGGCTGCACGGTTTCGCGCGGGAGGCTGAACCCGAGCCCGCTGACGCTGAGCACCTCCAGCGCCAGGCCGTCGTCCTCGACCCGCGGTTTGGTCGTGACGCTGCCCAGCGCGCCACGCAGTTCGATGGTGCCGTCGTTCGGGTTGGTCTGGGCGCTCGAGATGATGCCCCCGAACAGCGGGATCGCGTCCTGCACGGTCTGCTTGATGCCCTCGGCGGTCCAGGTGATGGTCGCCACCAGCGATCCGATGGTGCCCCCGGAGTTCGCGGTCTCCTGCAGCCGGACATCCTCGATCTCGATGTTGACCTTCATGCCCTTGGCGTCGCGGACCTGGTTACCGGCGGTCTCGATGGAGATATTGGTGTAGTCGCCGCGGACGTGCTGCCACAGGAACGGCGGCACCACCCCGAAGGACGCGGTGGCTTCGTCCTGCACTACGCACGAAGTCACCTGGGCCACAATGCTATTGGCGCGTTTGCGGGCGTACAGCTCGCCGCCGAGCACGCCGGCGATCGACAACGCGGCCACGATCACCAGTACCAGCACGATCGACAGCGGGTCCCGGAAGAACCTGCGCAGCGCGCTGCCCCGCTCCGGTTCGACCGGCGGCGGGGTTCCCGGCGCGCCCGGCGGCGGGGTTCCCGGCGCGCCCGGCGGGGGCGCATCCGGGCGTGGGATGTATTGGGTGGCCGGATCCGGTTCCGGTGCGGGTCGCTCCATCCGCTCGGTGGGCCGGGCCTCGGCGCCCGGGGCGGTGCTCATGCGTTCGGTGGGATTGAAGGACTCGGGCGGGGGCGTGCCTTGCGGGGGGCGGGCCCACGTCGGGTCGTTGCCCTGCGGCGGATTCGTCACCCGCGCGATTCTGCCCTATCGAGCTGAGTGAAGGGCGAGCGGTTGGTCAGCACGGCCAACGCGTCGCGTGCCTTGGCGACCGTCTCGACGTCCACGTCGCAGACGATGAGCTGCGGATCCGCCTCCGCCGCGGCCAGCACCTGGCCGTACGGACCGACCAGCAGGCTGCCGCCGACGCCGGTGGGCCCGGCCGCCGCGAGTTCGTCGCCCGGATAGGCCTGATCCACCGCGGCGAGGTAGCCGGCGGTGTCCAGCCCGCGGGCCCGGGCCAGCAGGGTCCACTGCTCGAGCTTGCCGGGGCCCGACCCCCAGGAGGCGCTGACCGTGATCAGCTGCGCACCGCGACGCGCCAACTCGACATACAACTCGGGGAAACGGATGTCGTAACACGTGGTCAGGCCGACCGTGACGCCCGCGACCTCGATGGTCACCGGGGTGAAGCCGGGTGCCACCGTGCGCGACTCGGTGAACCCGAAGGCGTCATAGAGGTGGATCTTGTCGTAATGCGTATCGACGTCGGGTCCGGCGGCGATCAGGGTGTTGGTCACCCGGCCATCGGGCGCCGGGCAGAACATGCCCGCGACCACGGTGAGGTCGGCCGCCGCCGCGATCCGCCGCACCCCGTCGGCCCACGGCCCGTCGAGGGGCTGCGCGATCGGTCCCAACGGCACCCCGAATCGGCACATGGTGGCCTCGGGGAACACCACCAGGCTCGCGCCCTCGGCCGCGGCCCGGTGGCTGATCTCCTCGACGGTCGCCAGGTTGGCCGCCGGGTCGGTACCGGTGGTGATCTGGGCGAGAGCAATACGCATGGTTTCAGGCTAGACGCGGACCCCGGCGGCCAGGACGGTCAGCGGCGGGCCGGAGGCCACCCGCCTTGGTCGGGCGCCCAGCGCACCGCACTAGGAAGGAGGTGGTTTCAGGAACAATCCCGATGCCTTCAGACCCGTGCTGACGCGGCGGCAGCTATCGCCGAGGGCCCCGGCCTGCTGGCGGGAGAGTGGGTTCAAGTACAGGGCGCGGACGCCCTCGGCGTAGGTCCGAAGCGCCGGCCCGAGCCGAGACCGGCCCCGCTCGGTGATGCGGGCGATCACGCTGCGGCGGTCGTTGCGGCACGCCTGCCGATGTACCAAGCCTTGGGTCTCCAGCCGGCGGATCTGCGCGGTCACCCGACTCGGAATGAGCACCAGGTCATTGGCGAGGTCGCTCATTCGGGCGGCGCCACCCTCGGACTTGGCGAGCCGGTCCAGCAGCAGGACGTCGTAGAGGGTGAGCTGGTGTACGGCTTTGAGTTCGCGGTTCAACGTCTCGAGCAGCAGCGTGGACGCGTCCAGGAACCGCTGCCAGGACTGCTGCTCGGCGGCGTCGAGTTGCGCCGGTGAACCGGCCGGATCCTCAGACGGGGTGTCGTATTCACGCAGCACGCTAGAAGTCATGGGGTCGCCGTCCGAGGACGGCCGCCCGCAATGCGCAGCGTGACGAAAAGTCGCTGTTCATTGTCGTAATCACCCCTTCTGGCAAAGTTGACTACGGGTCTGGCCGACGCGGCGGGAGCAGGGCTGCCGTGGCGTACTAGAACACGTTCCTTCGCGCATGTCCGGTAGCTTAACGCCGGTATCGAGAACTCGGGCGCAGGTGAGTGAATTATTTGAGCAATCTTCTAATTTGCCTGCCGGACAGCAATGAGAACATCCGTAGTCACGACCGGTGCAGCGGCTGACGGAAATGTTAATTAGGCTAGGCAAAGATATGGTGACCGAAGTCCGGCTCAGGCGGGGGCGACGACGGACCACGGCACGGTCAGCACCGCGTCGCGGATCTTGCGCCGTACCGGCTGCAGCGGCACCCCCGCGTCCTGCAGCGCGGTCAGCATGGCCCGCCAGCGTTCCCCGGGCCCGAAGACGCCGTGGGCGGCCGTGGCCGCCCAGGCCCGGTCGGCGGCGGTGAGCAACTCGTGCACCGGTTGCCCAGCCACGTTGAGGTGGATCAGCACCTTCGGCAACCGCTCGGCCAGATCCGAGGGGCGTTCGATGTGCCGCGGGTCGCACGCCAGCGTCAGGCTCACCGGGCCGTCGCGGTCCAACAGCACCCAGGACGACCGTCGCCCCAACTCGTCGCAGGTGCCGTCGACGATGAGGCCACCGGGGGCCAGCGCGGCCCGCATGGTTGACCACGCGCCGGGGACCTCTTCGGCCGGGTACTGCCGCAGCACGTTGAACGCGCGCACCAACACCGGATGCAGGCCGGCGAGCTCGAAGCCGCCCAACGCGAAGTCCACCGCACCGGTGGCGGCGGCGCGCCCGGCGCGGACCCGCTCGGGATCGATCTCCAGTCCGACCATCCGGACATCGGGACGCACCCCGCGCAACCGGGCCGCCAACTCCAACGTCGTCACCGGCAGGGCGCCGTAGCCCAGGTCGACCACCAGCGGATCGGCGGCCGCGGCCAGCGCCGCGACCACCCGCGGTGAATGCACCAGCCACCGGTCGGCCCGCCGCAACCGGTTGTGTCCGGTGGTGCCGCGGGTCGGCTGTCCGATCGGGCGATGCGGCGTCGGCTTGCCGCTCAGTGTTGCCGGTCCAGGATCCAGGCCGTGGTGAATCGTTGCTCGCTGATCAGCAGCTCGGCGAGCTGACTGCCGATGAACCCCTCGACCTTGCCGCCCAGCAGCGGGATTTTGACCTCCACCGTGATCGTCAGATCGACCTTGGCGCCCGCGCCGTCCGGGTAGAGATTGCCGGCTCCGGTGGCCGCCACCGGAGCGCCGGGGATGTGGGCCGCGATCGCCGCGGTCGAGCGGTCCGCGACGACCGCACTCCAGGACTCCTTGCGCGTGATGTGCAGGTCGCCGCGATACAACTGGGTGACGAAACCGGGCAGCCGATCGGCCCGTAGCACCTGGGTGGTGGTGACGTCGATCGCGCCGTCCGCGGCGATGACGAGGGCATCCAGGGTGGCGTCGTCGGCGCCGGAGTCGTCGAGCCGGGCCAGCCAGAATTGCTCGTCGGCGAACGCCGAATGCACCTGCGCAACGTTGCCCTGGTAGTTGGCCGACAAGTCGAATGAACGCGGCATGACTGGTCACGCTACCGTTACGGCCCGTGGCCGGTTCACAATTCGCGGGCGCGGCGGTGACCGAGCAGGTGCCGCTGGCGTCCCTGACCACCCTGCGGGTGGGGCCGGTGGCGCGTCGGCTCGTCACGGCGGTCGAAACCGAGCAGATTGTGGCGGCCCTGCACGCGCTGCGGGACGAGCCGGTTCTGCTGCTCGCCGGCGGCTCCAACGTGGTGCTGACCGGTGATCGGGCGGATCTGACGGTGGTGCGAGTGGCCACCGACCACATCGCCGTCGACGGCAACCTGGTGCGGGCCGAGGCCGGCGCCGCCTGGGATGACGTGGTGGTGGCGTCGTTGAACGCGGGGCTGGGCGGGCTCGAATGCCTGTCCGGCATCCCCGGTTCGGCGGGTGCCACGCCCGTGCAGAACGTCGGAGCCTATGGGGCCGAGGTCGCCGACACCATCACGCGCGTCCGGTTGCTGGACCGTCGCTCCGGCGAGGTGTCCTGGGTGGGTCCCGAGGCGCTGCGTTTCGGCTATCGCACCAGTGTGCTCAAGCACGGACCCGACGCGGGCAACCACGTGGTGCTGGAGGTCGAGTTCGCGCTGGACGACCGGGGTCGCAGCGCGCCGCTGCGGTACGGGGAGTTGGCCGACACGCTGGGCGCCGCGGCCGGTGACCGGGTGGAGCCGGCGCGGGTGCGAGAGGCCGTGCTGGCACTGCGCCGCGGCAAAGGCATGGTGCTGGACGCGGCCGACCACGACACCTGGAGCGTCGGTTCGTTTTTCACCAATCCGGTGGTCAGCCGCGCGGCCTTCGAGGCCGTCGCCGCGAAGGCCGACGGTGCCGTCCCGCACTATCCGGCCGGCGCCGAGGTGAAGCTGGCCGCCGGCTGGTTGGTCGAGGCCGCCGGCTTCGGCAAGGGCTTCCCGGGGGCCGACGCGCCGGCGCGGCTGTCCACCAAGCATGCGCTGGCCCTGACCAACCGAGGCAGCGCCACCGGCGCCGATATCGTCGCGTTGGCGCGGCGGGTGCGCGACGGTGTGCTGGCGACCTTCGGCATCCGGCTGGAGCCCGAACCGGTGATCATCGGCGCGGTGATCTGACCGTGCGCCGGTGGGGGCCGTACCCTTTTATGGTGTGAGTCCCGCGCGCGATCCCGCGCTACCGCCGTCGGTGACGCGACGACGAGCGATCGGTGTGCTGGCACTGGGTGCGCTGGCCCCGGCGGCATTGGCCGCCTGCGTCGGAGGTCCGGACGGACCGGGTGGCGACGACGGGGCGCCGCCGGCCCCGGAGGTGGAGTTCACCCCGGCCGTCGACGCCACCGATGTGCTGCCGACCTCGCCGGTGCGCCTGCAGGTCCGCTACGGACGGTTTCAGCGAATCGCGTTGCGAATCCCGGACGGGCGGGTGGTCGCCGGCGTGCTGGATCGCGAACGCACCAGCTTCATGACCACCGAGCCGCTCGGTTACGGCGTGACCTATACCTGGGACGGTGCCGTGATCGGGGGCGACGGTCGAGCGGTCCCGGTGTCGGGCAGCTTCACCACGGTGGCCCCCAGCCGGGTGATCAGCGGCCAGTTCCAGCTGGCCGACGGTCAGACCGTCGGGGTGGCCGCGCCGATCATCCTGCAGTTCGACGGGGCGATCAGCGACAAGGCGGCCGTCGAGCGGGCGCTGCGGGTCTGCGTCGCACCCCCGGTGGAGGGCGGCTGGGCCTGGTTGCCGGACGAGGCCGGGGGCGCCCGGGTGCATTGGCGCACCCGGGAGTACCTCCCGGCGGGCGCGACCGTGCGCGTGGACGCCCCGCTCTACGGCGTGCACTTCGGGGACGGCGCCTACGGGGCGGCCGACTCGACCCTGGACTTCGCGATCGGCCGCCGCCAGGTGGTCCGGGCCGACGCCAACAGTCACCGGCTCCAGGTGCTCACCGACGTCGGGGTCATCATGGACTTCCCGTGCAGCTACGGCGAGGGCGACGTGGATCGCAACGTGACTCGCAGCGGCATCCACGTGGTCACCGAGAAGTACGAGGACTTCTACATGACCAATCCCGCCGCCGGTTACGCCAACCTGCGGGAACGGTTCGCGGTGCGGATCTCCAACAACGGCGAGTTCATTCACGCCAACCCCGCGAGCCTGGGCGCCCAGGGCAGCGCCAATGTCACCAACGGCTGCATCAATCTGTCGCTCGAGGATGCCGAGCAGTACTTCCATTCGGCGCTCTACGGCGATCCCGTCGAGGTCACCGGCACGCGCATCGAGTTGTCCTACGCCGACGGCGACATCTGGGACTGGGTGATCTCCTGGCCCGACTGGCAGGCGATGTCGGCGCTGTCCGATGCCGAGGCCACCGAGCAGTTGCCCAGTACCGCGCCGGCCACACCGACGGATGCGCCGACGTTGTCGGGCACCCCGACCACCGAAGCCCCCGCGACGACGCAGGCGCCGGTGCCTACGGGGTCCGGCGGTTGAACCGCCCGTGCGGCGCCTGGTCCCGGGGTCGGATCACGATCTGATCCAGGTTGACGTGCGCGGGGCGGGCGGCGACGAATCCGATCACCTCGGCGACGTCGTGGGCGACCAGCGGCGTGATGCCGGCGTAGACGGCATCGGCACGCTTCTCGTCGCCGTCGAAGCGGACCAGCGAGAACTCGGTTTCCACCGCGCCCGGCGCAATTTCGGTGAGCCGCACCGGCTTTCCCAGCAGTTCGCCACGCAGGGTGCGGTGCACCGCACCCTGGGCGTGTTTGGCCGCGGCGTAGCCGGACCCGCCGTCGTAGGTTTCGAACGCCGCGATCGAGGTGACCGTGACGATCAGGCCGTCGCCGGAATCGATCAGCTGGTTCAGCAGCGCCCGGGTGACCCGCAGCGTGCCCAGCACATTGGTCTCCCACATCCAGCGCCAGTGCTCGAGGTCGGCGTCGGCCACCGGTTCCAGGCCCTTGGCGCCGCCGGCGTTGTTCACCAGCACGGCCAGCGGGCCGGGGAGGCGCCGCACGGTCTCGGCCAACGCCGCCACCGAGGCGTCGTCAGTGACGTCCGTCACCACCGCGGTGCCGCCGATCTCGGCGGCCAACGCCTCGATCCGCTGATGCCGCCGCGCCGCAACCACCACGTGAAAGCCCAGGGCGGCAAGCGTTTTCGCGGTCTCTTCGCCGATCCCGGAGCTGGCTCCGGTGACCACAGCGACCCTCTGGGTCCCGTCACGGTTCTCGCTCATCGTGCCAACTCTAATTCCTGTGTTAAATTCTGCTTTGTGTCCAACCGGTTCCTGGGAGCAACATCGGCTCCGCACGCCATGGCGTGCAGGGCGCTGTCGTGTTGTTGTCCCGGTGCTCACCGCGTCTGACGAGTCCTGACTTCGGTCGGGTTGGCGCGGTTTCCTCGACGCCCCAACCGAACCGGACCCCTTAGGACACAATCGTGCGTACCACCCTTGCCCCCGTTTCCCATCTTCATGCGCTGCGCTCCCGGCATCAGGTCGTGCCGGCGGCCCTGCGACTGCCCGAGGGCGCGGCCGCGGCGGTCTTCGCCGCGGTGCGGTTGCGCGGCCCCGTGGCCCGCGACGCCATTGCCGGCAACACCAAACTCTCGATAGCCACCGTCAATCGGCAGGTCACCGCGTTGCTGGAGGCGGGACTGCTGCGTGAGCGCGCCGACCTCGCCACCTCCGGTGCCATCGGCCGGCCCCGGGTCCCGGTGGAGGTCAACCATGAGCCGTACCTGACGGTCGGCGTGCACATCGGCGCCAAGACCACGAGCATCGTGGCCACCGACCTGTTCGGCCGCACGCTCGACGCCGTCGAGACCCCCACGCCGCGCGGCGCGCAGGGCCAGGCGCTGGCGGCGCTGGCGGCCAGCGTGCAGCGCTACCTGAGCCGCTGGCATCGCCGTCAGACCCTGTGGGTGGGGGTGGCGACTGGCGGCATCGTCGACGCCGGCCTCGGCACCGTCGACCATCCGCGGCTGGGCTGGCAGGAGGCGCCGGTCGGCCCGGTGCTCGCCGACACCCTGGGGCTGCCGGTGTCGGTGGCTTCCCACGTCGACGCGATGGGCGCGGCCGAACTGCTGCTGGGCGTGCGTCGCTCGGCCGCGCCGTCGACCAGTCTCTATGTCTACGCCCGGGAGACCGTCGGGTACGCCCTGATCATCGATGGCCGCGTGCACAGCCCCAGCAGCGGTCCCGGCACCATCGCCACACTGCCGGTGCAATCGGAATTGCTCGGTGGCTCAGGCGCTTTGGAGTCCACTGTCAGCGACGAGGCGGTGGTGGCCGCGGCCCGTCGACTCGGGATCGGGTCCGGCCAGGGCTCGGAGGTGGGTACCGTCGCCGCGGTGGTGACGGCCGCGCGGCGCGGCAACGATGCGGCGCACCGGTTGTTGGCCGAGCGGGCGCGGGTGCTCGGCGACGCGGTGGCGCTGCTGCGGGATCTGTTCAACCCGGACGAGTTGGTGGTCGGCGGCCAGGCCTTCACCGAGTACGGCGACACGGTCAAGGGGGTCGAACAGGCCTTCGCCCGGCGCTCGGTGCTGGCGCCGCGCGAGATCCGGGTGAGCGCATTCGGCAACCGGGTGCAGGAGGTCGGTGCCGGCGTGGTGTCGCTCAGTGCGCTCTACGCCGATCCGGTGGGCGCGCTGCGGCGCGCCACCCGCCCACGGGTGGCTGCGGTCGCACGCTGACCGCGCTTACCTGCGCCGCCGAGCCCTGGTGTAAGGATGAAGTGTGCGCGTCGCGGTTTTGTCGGTCCATACCTCGCCCTTGGCCCAGCCGGGCACCGGCGATGCCGGCGGCATGAACGTCTACGTCCTGCAGACCGCGCTGCACCTGGCGCAGCGCGGCGTCGAGGTGGAGATCTTCACCCGCGCGACCTCGTCGACCGATGCGCCCCTGGTGCGGGTCGCCCCGGGCGTGGTGGTGCGCAACGTGGTCGCCGGGCCGTTCGAGGGCCTCGACAAATACGACCTGCCCACTCAACTGTGCGCGTTCACCGCGGGTGTGCTGCGCGCCGAGGCCACCCACGAGCCGGGCTACTACGACATCGTGCATTCGCACTATTGGCTTTCCGGCCAGGTCGGTTGGTTGGCCCGGGACCGCTGGGCGGTGCCGCAGGTCCACACCGCCCACACGCTGGCCGCGGTGAAGAACGCCGCGCTGGCCGAGGGCGACGCCCCCGAACCCGCGTTGCGTGCGGTGGGCGAGCAGCAGGTGGTCGACGAGGCGGACCGACTCATTGTGAACACCGAAGATGAAGCGAACCAACTGGTTTCGTTGCACAACGCCGACCCGTCGCGGATCGACATCGTCCACCCCGGAGTGGACCTACAGGTCTTCACCCCCGGTGACAAGGACGCCGCGCGAGCCGCGCTGGGACTGCCCGACGGGCCCACCGTGGCGTTTGTCGGGCGGATCCAGCCGCTCAAGGCCCCCGATGTGTTGCTGCGCGCGGCGGCCAAGCTGCCCGGGGTTCGGGTACTGGTGGCCGGCGGGCCGTCCGGCAGCGGTCTGGCCGCCCCCGACGGGCTGATGCGGCTCGCCGACGACCTGGGTATCGGCGACCGCGTGACGTTCCTACCGCCGCAGACCCGCGACAACCTGGTCAACGTGTACCGCGCGGCCGACCTGGTGGCCGTGCCGAGCTATTCGGAATCCTTCGGCCTGGTGGCAGTGGAGGCCCAAGCCTGCGGCACCCCGGTGGTGGCCGCCGCGGTGGGCGGTCTGCCGGTGGCGGTGCGCGACGGGCACACCGGTGCGCTGGTGGACGGCCACGATCCGGACCGGTGGGCTGCCGCCCTGGGCGAGCTGTTGCAGCACGGCGATCTGGCCGCGATGAGCCAGGCCGCGGTGGCGCACGCGTCGACGTTCTCCTGGGACCACACCGTCGACGCGCTGCTGAGCGCCTACCGCCGCGCCATCACCGATTACGACCTGGCCCACCAACGGGTGGCCCGCGACACGCTCTCGGTGTCGTCGGTGCGCCGCGGGCGGCGTTGGACCCGGCGGCGGGGAGTGCGCGCATGAGCGCGCAATCCGAGGACGTGCAGAAGCTCATCGAGCAGGCACTCGACGAGCGGGAGCTGAGCTACACCCGCCACGAGGGCGCCCACGGCGGGCTGCCGGGCCTGGTGGTGCAGCTGCCCGGCGAGCGCAAGCTCACCACCAACACCATCCTGAGCATCGGCAAGCATTCGGTGCGGGTGGAGGCGTTCGTGTGCCGCCGGCCCGACGAGGACTTCGAAGCGGTCTACAAGTTCCTGCTCAAGCGCAACGGCCGGCTGTACGGCGTGGCCTACACCCTGGACAACGTCGGCGACATCTATCTGGTGGGCCGGATGGCGCTGGAGCTGGTCACCGCCGACGAGATCGACCGGGTGCTGGGACAGGTGCTCGAGGCCGTCGATTCGGACTTCAACACCTTGTTGGAGCTGGGATTCCGGTCCTCCATCCAGAAGGAATGGGCGTGGCGGGTGGCCCGCGGCGAGTCGTTGAAGAACCTCGAGGCATTCGAGCACCTGATCGACGAATAGCGGTCCGGTCGCACGCCGCGCCGCGGCGGTCATGAGAGGATTCGGGGCATGTCTGACTCCACGTTGGTGCTGCTCCGGCACGGCCAGAGCGAATGGAATGCGTCGAACCTGTTCACCGGATGGGTCGATGTCGACCTCACCGACCAGGGCCGGGCCGAAGCGGTCCGCGGCGGCGAATTGATGGCCGAACAGGGCGTCCTGCCCGATGTGCTCTACACCTCGCTGCTGCGACGCGCCATCACCACCGCGCATCTGGCGCTCGAGGCCGCCGACCGGCTGTGGATCCCGGTGCGCCGCGACTGGCGGCTCAACGAGCGGCACTACGGGGCGTTGCAGGGATTGGACAAGGCCGCGACCAAAGAGAAGTACGGCGAGGAACAATTCATGGCCTGGCGGCGCAGTTACGACACGCCGCCGCCGCCCATCGAGAAGGGCAGCGAGTTCAGCCAGGACGCCGACCCGCGCTACGCCGACATCGGCGGCGGCCCGCTGACCGAATGCCTGGCCGACGTGGTGGCGCGGTTCGTGCCGTATTACACCGGGGCCATCGAGCCGGACCTCAAGGCCGGCAAGACCGTGCTGATCGCCGCGCACGGCAACTCGCTGCGCGCGCTGGTGAAATACCTCGACGGGATGAGCGACGAGGACGTGGTGGGTCTGAACATCCCGACCGGCATCCCGCTGCGCTACGACCTCGACGAGAATCTCAAGCCCAAGTTGCCCGGCGGCACCTACCTGGACCCGGAGGCCGCCGCGGCCGGCGCCGCGGCGGTGGCGAGCCAGGGCAGCAAGTAGCGTCCTGGGGCACCGCGGCCCGCGTTGGGCAAGCGGTTGGCAAACTTCACATGAACGCGGGTGAACGGCGCCCAAACTCCTGGTCTGGGGACTGTGAGTTGTCGCGTTTTGGCCGCTTGCTGCTGGGATGACGTTCACTCATCTGCGTACGATCATCGCGTGAGTGTGGTGTCGGCACTGACCCTGGCCGGGGTCGTCGCCGTGTTGGCGCTGGCGATGGGAGTCGCGATCGGCGCCTGGCTGTGGCCCCGCGTCGTCGGGCGCCGGCAGCGGCGTTCCGCCGAACTAGCCGGATTCGCCATCGCGCAGATGCTCCGGCACATCGTCGAACTTGCCCCCCAGGGCGTCGTCGTCGTCGACCGGTATCGCAACGTGGTGTTCACCAACGAACGGGCCCGGCACGGCGAGTTGGGTCCGGTGCACGACGGACTGCTCGACGACCGCGCCTGGGCGGCGGTGCAGCGCACACTGGCCACCGGGGCCGACAACGAGGTGGATTTGTCGCCGCGGCGCCGCAGCGCGATCAGCCGGCCGGGCATGTCGATCCGCGGCCACGTCCGCCGACTGGCCGACGACAGCACCTTCGCGGTGATCTTCGTCTACGACCAGTCCGAGCAGGCGCGCATGGAGGCCACCCGTCGCGACTTCGTCGCCAACGTCAGCCACGAACTCAAGACGCCGGTCGGCGCCATGGGGGTGCTGGCCGAGGCGATCCTGGAGTCCGCCGACGATCCCGAGACGGTGCGCCGGTTCGGTGCACAGGTGCTCGGCGAGTCCAAGCGGCTGGCGGACATGGTCGGCGAGCTGATCGAACTCTCCCGGCTGCAGGGCGCCGAGAAGCTGCCCAGCTTCGATTCCGTCGACATCGATCTGGTTGTGTCCGAGGCGATCTCGCGCTACAGATTGGCGGCCGAGAATGCCGATATCACGATCGCCACCGATGCGCCCACCGGTCTTCACGCGGTGGGCAACCAACCGCTTTTGGTCACCGCCGTGGCCAACCTGATCTCCAACGCCATCGCGTATTCGCCACGGGGGTCCACGGTTTCGATCACCCGATCCCGTCGGGGCGGCAATGTGGAGATCGCCGTGACCGACCGCGGGATCGGCATCGCGCCGCCGGATCAGGAGCGGGTCTTCGAGCGGTTCTTCCGGGTGGACAAGGCGCGGTCGCGCGCGACCGGGGGCACCGGGCTGGGGTTGGCGATCGTCAAACACGTTGCGGTCAATCACAACGGTTCGATCAGGTTGTGGAGCAAAGCGGGCACCGGATCGACGTTCACGCTGTCGGTACCGGCCTACCGCGATGAAGGGTTAGTTGATGAGTAAGGCACGTTTGACGAGAGGACCGTTGCTGCGATGACCAGTGTGCTGATCGTTGAGGACGAGGAGTCGCTGGCCGATCCCTTGGCGTTCCTGTTGCGCAAGGAGGGTTTCGAAGCCACCGTGGTGACCGACGGACCGAGCGCACTGGCCGAGTTCGAACGGTCCGGGGCCGACATCGTGCTGCTGGACCTCATGCTGCCCGGGATGAGCGGCACCGACGTGTGCAAACAACTGCGGGCCCGGTCCAGCGTGCCCGTGATCATGGTGACCGCACGGGACAGCGAGATCGACAAGGTCGTCGGCCTGGAGTTGGGCGCCGATGACTATGTGACCAAACCGTATTCGGCGCGCGAACTGATCGCCCGGATCCGCGCCGTGCTGCGCCGCGGCGGGGAGGTCGACGACGTGGGCTCCGACGTCGGGGTGTTGGCGGCCGGCCCGGTGCGGATGGACGTCGAACGTCATGTGGTCAGCGTGGGCGGCGAGCCGATTACGTTGCCGCTCAAGGAGTTCGACCTGCTGGAGTATCTGCTGCGCAACAGTGGCCGGGTACTGACCCGCGGGCAGCTCATCGACCGGGTCTGGGGTGCCGACTACGTCGGGGACACCAAGACGCTGGACGTCCATGTCAAACGACTGCGTTCCAAGATCGAGCCGGATCCGGCGAATCCGGTGCTTTTGGTCACCGTGCGCGGCCTGGGATACAAGCTGGAAGGCTGACGGCCGGCTCGGCACTTTTGCTAGTGTTCGCCCATCGGGCGTCACGCCCGACGGGGGTTACGTTCGGGGGGGAGCCGGACATGGGGATCGATGCCGTGCCGTGCCGCGCTTGTGGGGCGGGGGGTTTGCATCAGGTGCTGGTGCGCGGCGAGTTGACCGTGGTGCTGTGCGAGGACTGCGGTCTGGTGCAACTGCCCGTGCACCCGGGGGAGGGGACGGTCATCGGCACCCCCGCGTGTCACCCGGGCATCCGGGCCCGGTCCGAACACGTCACCCAGGCGGTGCGCACCGCCGACGCCGCCGACCTGCTGCGCGGGGACGCGGTGCGGCAGTTCGGTGGCACGCACGGCGGCAGCTGGCTGCCGTTGCTGATGCAGTTGGGCTTCACACCCGTCTACGCCGGGACCGCCGACGTGGTGGTGGATTGCTTCGGCGCCATGCACGACCGAGACCAGCGTGCGGCGATTGCGCAGTTGGCCGCGGCCACCGCACCCGAGGGCGTGCTGTTGATGCAGTTCGAATCGGTGGCCGACATGGTTCGGAAAGCCCACTGGGAGCTGCTGTCGCACAATCACTTCGCGTACTACACGCTGACGGCGCTGAGCGCCATGCTGGCGGCGGTGCAGATGTCGGTGGTGGCGGCCTACCCGCTCGAGGTGCACGGTGGGACCACGATGGTGGCGGCCGTACACGCGCGCGGCTGGCCCGCCACCGCCGAGGTCAAACGCAAGCTCGCCGACGAACATCAACTCAAGATCGCCAGCCCCGCGGGGGTGCGAGATTTGCTGCGGGCGGCCGAGCGGTAACCGGCCGACTACTGCGCGGCGCGGGTCGCCGGGTGGATGGCGATCAGCCCCAAACCCGCACGCCGCCTGCACATTGCCGCCAGCTCGGCATAGGCCTTATCGCCCAGGAGTTCGGTCAGCTCGGGGGCGTAGGATTCGAAGACCGGTTTGCTGCCGACGTGCGCCGCCGGGTCTCCGGTGCAGTACCAATGCAGGTCCGCGCCGCCGGACCCCCAGCCGCGGCGATCGTATTCGGTGATGGTGGTCTTGAGGATCTCGGTGTCGTCGGGCCGGGTGATCCACTCCTGGGTCCGCCGGATCGGCAGCTGCCAGCACACCTCGGGCTTCATGGTCAGCGGCTCGACGCCGATCTTCAGCGCCTTGCTGTGCAGGGCGCAGCCGATACCGCCCTCGAACCCGGGACGGTTCAGAAAAATGCAGGCACCCTTGTACTTGCGGGTCCGCAGCGTCGGCTCGTCCTCATAGCTGTCCATCTCGAGGTAGCCCTTGCGGCCCAGACCCTTGTCCCGGTACTGCCAGTCCTCGGCGCTCAGTTGCTGCACGGCGTCGTCGAGGCGGGCGCGGTCGTCGTCGTCGGTAAGGAAGGCGCCGTGCGAGCAGCAACCGTCGTCGGGTCGCCCCACCACGGTGCCCTGACAGGCCGGCGTGCCGAAGACACAGGTCCAGCGCGACAGCAGCCAGGTCAGGTCGGCGGCGATCAGATGTTCGTCGTTGTCGGGGTCGTAGAACTCCACCCACTCGCGCGGGAAGTCCAGCTCGACCTCACCGGGAGAAGCGCTATCTGCCACACCCACCAACGGTAGACGACGTTGCGCCCTTCGGCCCAACAGCGCGGCTGGCTATGCTGCGTGTTCGGCGGCGCGTCGCGCCTCAGCTGCACCTGCTGGCGGCGAGCTGCGGGTAAAGAGGAGACTGACAGCCGGCGGTCTCAGAAAACTCATAGCGTTGATCTCTAGGATGACCGCGGCGGATTGTGCAGAAACTGGAAGGAGTCGGCGCCTTGCGTGCACCGCAGGATTGCGGCGGACGCACTGGTGGCGGAGGCAAGCATGCGAGCGCTATCAATGGAAGCGGTAAGTAGTCGCCCGAGGGCGCTGCGGGGCGGCTTGATCCTGCGCTCACTCGACAGCGCAGCCGACGGCACCGCAGCGGTGCAAACCCCGGTCGACAGGCGAGGCGATAGACGATGACTGGACCAGACGACGGACAGCCCGGCGCCCGCTCGATATCGGTCGCCGAGTTGCTTGCCAAGAACGGCACCATCGGCGCACCACCGGTAGGGGGCCGCCGGCGTCGTCGGCGCGGCAACAGCGACGCGGTCACCGTCGCCGAACTCACCGGCGAGATCCCCGTCATTCGCACCGGTGAAATGCCGGTGGTCGCCGAGACCGACACGGCCGCCGAGACCGAATCCGCCCCGGCGGTGCCGGTCGAGGAACCCGTCACCGAGGCGGTGCGCACCGAGGCCGACGAGGACGTCGCGGTCCCCGAACCCCTGCAGCGCACGTCGGAGCCGCTGCCGCGGCGGGGTCCGGTCACCGCGCCGGAACGCAGCCACTATCCGCGCCCGACCCGTAAGCGGGACCGGCCCGGACCGGAGCGCGGCCCCCGCAACCGCGGCGCCGGCGCCGAGTTGATGAGCCCGGATCCCGTCGACCTCGAAGACGCCGAGGTCGAACTCGCGCTCACCGACGACACCCTGACCGAGGCCGGCCCCGACGAACTCGGCATCGGCGATGCGTCCTATCTGCATTCGAACGCCGGTGCGCTGTTCGGTGGCGACTCGGTGGCCGACGACGCCGCCCGCCGGGGCAGCCGCAAGACCGACGACCTGGTGGACGAACTCGAGGCGTCGGAGGAATCCGAAGCCGCGATCGAACTGGCCGACGAGGAACCGCTGACCCGCATGCAGCAGGTGGTGCGGGGCGGCTGGATCGCCCTGCAGTCGATCCTGGCGGTGGCCTTCGGCGGCGGCCTGTTCATCGCCTTCAATCAGCTGTGGCGATGGAACAGCCTGGTGGCGCTGGTGCTCGGTGTGCTGGTCATCCTGGGCCTGGTGGTCGGGGTGCGGATCGTGCGTAAGACCGAGGACATCGGCAGCACGCTGACCGCCGTCGCGGTGGGGGCGCTGGTCACCTTCGGTCCGCTGGCCCTGCTCCAGGCCAGCTAGCACTCGCGATTCGTGCGCCCCGCGATCAAGGTCGGCCTCTCGACAGCCTCGGTCTACCCGCTACGGACCGAGGCGGCCTTCGACTACGCCGCTCGCCTCGGTTACGACGGTGTCGAGCTGATGGTGTGGGCCGAAACCGTCAGCCAGGACATCGATGCCGTGCAGGAGCTCTCCGAGCGGTACAACATGCCGGTGCTGTCGGTGCACGCACCGTGTCTGCTGATCTCGCAGCGGGTGTGGGGCCCGAACCCCATCGCGAAACTGGACCGCAGCGTGCGCGCCGCCGAGCAGCTGGGCGCCCAGACCGTCGTCGTGCATCCGCCGTTCCGATGGCAGCGGCGGTATGCCGAGGGGTTCAGCACCCAGGTGGCCGAGCTCGAGGCGACCAGCGGCATCCTGGTGGCCGTGGAGAACATGTTCCCGTTCCGGGCCGACCGGTTGTTCGGGGCCGGCCAGACATCGATCGAGCGGATGCGCAAACGCGGCGGCGGGCCCGGGGCGGGGATCTCGGCGTTCGCGCCGTCCTACGACCCGCTGGACGGCAACCACGCGCACTACACGCTGGACCTCTCCCACACCGCGACCGCCGGCACCGACGCGCTGGAGATGGCCCACCGGATGGGCGAGGGGTTGGTGCACCTGCACCTGTGCGACGGCAACGGCGCCTCCGCCGATGAGCACCTGGTGCCGGGCCGCGGCACCCAACCCACCGTGGAGGTGTGTCAGATGCTGGCCGCCAGCGACTTCAATGGCCACGTGATCCTGGAGGTCACCACCTCGGACGCGCGGTCGGAAGCCGAGCGCGAGGCGCTGCTGAAGGAGTCCCTGGAGTTCGCCAGAACGTATCTGCTGCGATGACGGGACCCGCGAGCTTCGCCCGGGCCATGACGCTGCACCCGGCCGCCCCCGAGGAGTCCGACGGCGACGCCGACGCGGTGGCCTTCGATGGGGAGTTGAATCTGCACTGGACCATCGGGCCGAAGATCCACGGCGGGGTGATGCTCGCGCTGTGCGCCAAGGCGGCCGGGCTCGCGGTCGACCCCACGGGTGCGGGGCCGGCGCCGGTCGCGGTGTCGGCGAGCTTCTTGTCGGCGCCGGATCCGGGGCCGGTGCGGGTCCTCGCCCGGATCCGCAAGCGCGGCCGCACCGTGAGCCTCGTCGACGTCGAACTGGTTCAGGGCAAGCGCGTCGCGGTGCGCACCTCGGTCACGCTGGCCGCCCCCGAGCACGACGCGGCCCCGCTGCTGTCGACCAACCCGGTGCCGGCCGAGATGGCGCCCGAGCCGCCCGCGGAGATCGAGTCGATCGGACCGGGACACCCGTTGGCCGAGATCAATCACCTCGCGGCGGGATGCGACATTCGGCCCGACATGGCCGGTCTGTGGTCGGTGCCGGCCGGACAATCGCCCGTGACGCGCTTGTGGGTGCGTCCGCGGACGGAGGCACCCGATGTGTTGTTCGCGCTGATGTGCGGCGACATCTCGATGCCGGTCACGTTTGCGGTGGGCCGCACCGGGTGGGCGCCCACCATTCAGCTCACCGCGTACCTGCGGGGTCTGCCCGCCGATGGCTGGCTGCGAATCATGTGCACCACCACCCAGATTGGGCAGGACTGGTTCGACGAGGACCACCTGGTGGTGGACAGCACGGGCCGCATCGTGGTGCAGACCCGACAGCTGGCGATGGTGCCCGCGCCCTGAGGTTTGGGCGGGTGCGCGTGGGTGCCCCCGGCGTTCGAGATTGCACTCACGGCCCTCAGCTTGAGCTGACGGCGTAAATCCGCGCGGATTTCCGCCCTGGGGGCAATGTCAGGGCCGGGAATGCAATCTGGAGGCCCACGATGCAATCTCGGCGCACGCACGGGCGCCTGTGGATGGCCGTCGGCGTCGATTGTCGAGAATTGGCACGCTGGGCCGATGGATTTGACCGCGCCATTCGTGGGATCCCGGGCGATTGCCGACGGGGTGCTGAACCGCCATCAACTCCGGACGCGTTTTGCGCGCGTGTTCCCGGACGTCTACCTGGCGAAGTCCACGGCGCCGACGCTCGACGTCAGGATCGCAGCCGCTTGGCTCTGGTCGCGGCGCACGGCGGTGGTGGCCGGGTTGGCGGCCTCGCATCTGCTGGGCGCGCACTGGGTGACAGCTCCGATCATTGAACTGGTACATCCGAATACCCGTCCTCCCAAGGGGATTCGATGTCGTCACGATGAACTGCCGGCCGGTGAGGTCGCGTTTGTCGGGCGGTTGCCCGTCACGAGTGGCGCGCGCACCGCGTTCGACATCGCGCGGACCGAACCCGTCGACCGCGCGGTCGCCGCCCTCGACGCGCTGCTGCGTGCCACCGGCGTGACGGTCACCGAGGTCGAAGGGTTGGCGGCTCGGCATCCGGGCGTGCGCGGGCTGCGGCGGGCCGAGGCCGTGCTGGCGCTCGTCGACCCGGGGTCCGAATCGCCCAAGGAGACCTCGTTGCGGTTGCTGTTGATCCGCAACGGCCTGCCGGCACCCCAGACCCAGATCGAGGTGCGCGACGAAGCCGGCTACCCGATCGCTCGGTTGGACATGGGCTGGCCCGAACTGATGATCGCGGTCGAATACGACGGCGATCAGCACCGGACCGACCGGCAGCAGTACGTGCGCGATATCCGGCGGCTGGAGATGTTGGAACGCCTCGGCTGGATCGTGATCCGAGTCGTGATGGAGGATTCGTCCGCCGGCGTGCTGCGACGGGTGAACGCGGCGATCGACCTCCGGCGTTCGAGATTGAACCTGCGGCGCCCAGCTTGAGCTGACGGCGGAAATCCGCGCGGATTCTCGCCCGTAGGGCAATCTCGGCGCCTTGGCGGCAATTTCGACGCCCCAGGATGCCGCCTCGACGGGCCGGGCCCCCCGCCTCCTCCCCGAATCGCCGCACCCGCGGATATAGGGTTTGCGTCCATGGCCAGAATCGCGATCATCGGTGGCGGCAGTATGGGTGAGGCCCTGTTGGCGGGCCTGTTGCGCTCGGGCCGGCAGGTCAAGGACCTCGTCGTCTCGGAAAAGATGCCCGACCGCGCCAAGCACCTCTCGGAAACGTATTCGGTGCAGGTAGCGCCGGTGGTCGATGCCGCCGAGCACGCGAACGTCGTGGTGATCGCGGTCAAGCCCTCCGACGTCGAGCAAATCCTCGATGAGGTCGCCGAGGCCGCGGCCAAGGCCGAGGCCGACAGCGCCGAGCAGGTCTTCGTCAGCGTCGCCGCCGGTGTCACGACGGCATTCTTCGAAGCCAAGCTGCCGGCGGGGTCCCCGGTGGTTCGGGTGATGCCCAACGCGCCGGCACTGGTCGGCGCCGGCGTCAGCGCGTTGGCCAAGGGCCGCTTCGTGACCCCCGAACAGCTCAAGGGTGTCTCGGAATTGTTCGACTGTGTCGGCGGCGTGCTCACCGTCGCCGAGAGTCAGCTCGACGCGGTGACGGCGGTTTCCGGCTCCGGGCCGGCGTATTTCTTCTTGATGGTCGAGGCGTTGGTGGACGCGGGCGTGGCGCAGGGATTGTCGCGGCCGGTGGCCACCGATCTGGTGGTGCAGACCATGGCGGGCTCGGCGGCGATGTTGCTGGAGGGCCTCGACAAGGCCCGTAGGCCCGCCGGCGACGGTGCCGTGGCGGCCGGTGTGGACACCACTGCGGCCCAGCTCCGCGCGACTGTGACGTCCCCGGCGGGGACCACCGCGGCGGGTCTGCGCGAACTCGAGCGCGGCGGTTTGCGGGCGGCGGTGGCCGACGCGGTGGCCGCCGCAAAAACCCGCTCTGAGCAGTTGGGAATCACAACGGAGTAGTTCTGGGCGGTTTCACCAATTTTCGACGGAATACCCCACACCCGTCGCAGCAACCCCATCTGCCCCGCTATTCTCCAGGGTGTATGCACGCGTTCGTTCCAGCGGAGGGGAAGCCACTGGAACTGGCCGTGCCTGATTGATTGGGTTGCGATGACGTCTATGAACGGGCCATCGGCACGGGATTCGGTGAGTGCCAAGCGGGACGCTGGGAATTCAGGAACGGGAGACGGGCAGCCGGCCAAGACACAGTTTCTGACTGTGGCCGAGGTGGCCGGGCTCATGCGGGTCAGCAAGATGACGGTCTACCGGTTGGTGCACAACGGCGAACTGCCGGCCGTGCGGGTGGGCCGGTCGTTCCGCGTGCACGCCAAGGCCGTGCACGACCTGTTGGAGACCTCCTACTTCGACGCGGGCTGAGCCCGGTCGATCACCGCGTTGTCAGACTGGGCACCCGTTTTCGATATCCGGGCGGATTTCGGTAGGGTGGCCAGGTTAAGTCGTGTCTATGCATCGGTAGGTAGCGGAGTACATGGGTTCAGTCATCAAGAAGCGGCGTAAGCGTATGTCGAAGAAGAAGCACCGCAAGCTGCTTCGCCGCACCCGCGTGCAGCGTAGAAAACTCGGCAAGTAGCCGTCCCGTCCGGCTGTGGGCATGCTGTCGGCCGGATCGGCCGGTAGCCTAGCCAGATGGGACCGGACGACACCTCCGACGCTGCGCATCCGAAGGTCGTTCTGGTCACCGGTGCGTGTCGCTTTCTCGGCGGTTTCCTGACCGCTCGACTGGCCGCCAACCCGGCCGTCGAGCGGGTCATCGCCGTGGACGCGATCACCCCCAGCAAGGATCTGCTCCGCCGGATGGGTCGCGCCGAGTTCGTTCGGGCCGACATCCGGAATCCGTTCATTGCCAAGGTGATCCGCAACGGGGACGTCGACACCGTGGTGCATGCGGCGGCGGCGTCCTATGCGCCCCGCAGCGGCGGTCGGGCCACGCTCAAGGAATTGAACGTGATGGGCGCGATGCAGCTGTTCGCGGCGTGTCAAAAGGCGCCCACCGTCCGTGCCGTCGTACTCAAGTCGACCTCCGAGGTCTACGGCTCGAGCGCCTTCGACCCGGTGATGTTCACCGAAGACAGCAGCGGCCGGCGTCCGCTGGGTGCCGGATTCGCCCGCGACAGCATGGACATCGAGGGGTACGCCCGCGGCTTGGGCAGGCGTCGCCCCGATATCAGCGTGTCCATTCTGCGGCTGGCCAACATGATCGGCCCGGCGATGGACACCCAGCTCTCGCGCTATCTGGCGGGGCCGGTGGTGCCGACCACCGTGGGTCGGGACGCCCGGTTGCAACTGCTGCATGAGCAGGACGCCCTCGGGGCGCTGGAGCGCGCGACGATCGCGGGCCGCGCGGGCACCTTCAACATCGGCGCCGACGGCATCATCATGATGTCGCAGGCGGTGCGGCGGGCGGGCCGGGTGGCGTTGCCGCTGCCCTCGTTCGGAGTCCGGATCGTCGACTCGCTCCTGAAGGCCGCCGGCGGCAGCGAGATCAATCGCGACCAACTTCGCTACATGACGTATGGCCGGGTCATGGACACCACGCGGATGCGTTCGGAGTTGGGCTACGAGCCGAAATGGACCACACTGGAGGCATTCGATGACTACGTACGTGGTCGTGGATTGACGCCGATAATCGATCCCCGGTGGGTACGCTCGACGGAGAAACGGGCGGTTGCATTGGCGCAGCGGTGGGGTAGCTAGAGATCTGATATGCGGGTGGGGAGAAGGTATTGAGCGTGGCGGGCGATTTCAAAGCCAAAGTTATTCCGCTGCACGGCAATTCGAATCGTGCAACAACTGCGCGAAGGGCCGTTCAGCGCGCCGAGGCGGCCCGCCGACATCCGTCGCTGCACACCGATCCCGGTGGCCGGGCCGCGGCCGAAGAGATCGCCGCCGTCGTCCGGGACATCGACGCCCACCGCGCGGGCTCCGGTGCGGCAGGCGCCGAAGCCGAGGGTCCCAACGAACTGGCGCAGAAGATCGCCGCCGTTGCTGAATTTGCTCGCAAACGACTCACCGGCGACTACGTGGTCGACGAGTTCGGCTTCGATCCGCACCTCAACGAGGCGGTGTTCCTGCCGTTGCTGCGGCCGTTCTTCCGGTCCTGGTTCCGGGTCGAGGTCACCGGCATCGAGAACCTGCCCACTGACGGCGCCGCGCTGGTGGTGGCCAACCACGCCGGGGTGTTGCCGTTCGACGGCCTGATGCTGTCGGTGGCGGTGCACGACCATCACGCGACCAATCGGGATCTGCGGCTGCTGGCCGCCGACATGGTGTTCGACATGCCGGTGCTCGGGCACGCGGCGCGTAAGGCCGGCCACACCATGGCCTGCACCTCCGATGCCCACCGGTTGCTCGACGGCGGCGAACTGACCGCGGTGTTCCCGGAGGGCTACAAGGGCCTCGGCAAACGCTTCAAGGACCGCTACAAGCTGCAGCGGTTCGGCCGCGGCGGCTTCGTCTCGGCGGCCCTGCGCGCGAAGGCGCCCATCATCCCGTGCTCGATCGTCGGATCCGAGGAGATCTATCCGATGATGGCCGACGTCAAACTGCTGGCCAGGCTGCTGGGGCTGCCGTATTTCCCGATCACGCCGCTGTTCCCGCTGGCCGGGCCCGCCGGGCTGGTACCGCTGCCGTCGAAGTGGCACATCGAGTTCGGCACGCCGATCCCGACCGCCGATTACGACGAGTCCGCCGCCGAGGACCCGATGATCACCTTCGAACTGACCGACCACGTCCGCGAGACCATCCAGCACACGCTGTATCAGCTGCTGGCCGACCGGCGGAACACGTTCCTGGGCTAGCCCCTAGCCCGGGGGTCAGAGCCCGAGGCGCGCCGCGATCGCCGCGACCTGCTCGTTGGCCTCCGAATCGCTGGCGGCCTCACCGATCATCGTCACGACGCTGGTGATCACCGGCGCACCGGTGCCGTCGGTGACCTCGGCGCGCAGCTCGGCGATGACGGTGCCGTGCGATTCGAGCACCGAATCCAGATACGAATCGAAGTACAGCTCGTCGCCCACGACCACCGGGCGGTGGAACTTGAACTTCTGGTCCCGGTGGATGACGCGGGCGATGTTGATCCCCACGTCGAACTGCTTGAACATCTCGAGCTGAACGCGTCGCCCCGCGACGGCGATGAACGTCAGCGGCGCCACGACACCCGGGTGCCCGAGCTCGCGGCCCGCGGCCTCGTCGTGGTGCGCCGGATGGCTGTCCAGCACGGCATCGGAGTATTCGCGGATCTTTTCCCGCCCGACGACGAACTTGTCGGGGTAGCGGTAATGCGTCCCGATGATCTCTTCGGCAATGGCCATGTGTGCTGGTGCATCCTTGCTCGGCAAATGTCAGGCGCAGCCTATCAACCCGGGCACCGGTGCCCCGTCGCTCAGTTGTCGTGGCGCCGCGAGGCGATGGCGGCCAGCGCCCCGCCGGCGGCACCGAGCGCCAGTGCCGAGGGCACCCCGATCCGGGCCGCCTTGCGTGCGGTGCGGAAGTCGCGGATCTCCCAGCCCCGCTTGCGGGCCAGATCCCGCAGCTCGGCGTCGGGGTTGATGGCCACCGCGGTGCCCACCAGCGTCAGCATCGGCACGTCGTTGTAGCTGTCCGAGTAGGCCGTGCAGCGGCGCAGGTTCAGACCCTCCCTGATCGCCAGTGCGCGCACCGCGTGTGCCTTGCCCGCGCCGTGCAGGATCTCGCCGACCAGCCGGCCGGTGAAGACCCCGTCGACGGATTCGGCGACCGTGCCCAACGCGCCGGTCAGGCCCAACCGGTCGGCGATGATCGCGGCCAACTCGTAGGGGGTGGCGGTGACGAGCCAGACCTGCTGACCGGCGTCGAGGTGCATCTGCGCGAGATCACGGGTGCCGGGCCAGATCTTGTCGGCGATGATCTCGTCGTAGATCTCCTCGCCGACGGCGGAGAGTTCGGCGGTGGTGCGCCCCTCGATGAACGACAGCGCCTTGCGTTTGCCCTCGGCGACGTCGTCGCTGTTCTCCCGGCCGG
Source organism: Mycolicibacterium sp. MU0053 (assembly GCF_963378095.1). Taxonomy (NCBI): domain Bacteria; kingdom Bacillati; phylum Actinomycetota; class Actinomycetes; order Mycobacteriales; family Mycobacteriaceae; genus Mycobacterium; species Mycobacterium burgundiense. Next base: position 4,189,625 of record NZ_OY726397.1, on the reverse strand, counting down.
TGAGCTGAAACTTGGCCTGCGCGTAGACGAAGCCGAGGACATCGCGGTACGTGAAGTACTTGCGCGCGGCGAGTCCGCGCGCGAAATGCACCAACGACGAGCCGTGCACCATGGTGTTGTCGACGTCGAAGAACGCCGCGGCGGTCAGGTCGGCAGGCGGCGGCAGCGGGGCTCCGGAGTCCTCCGTGAGCGATTCGACGGCGAGTTCGGCGCTGGCCGCGCCGGCGGCCGGCACAGTGGCGTCCCCGCCCTCGGCCTGCGGTCCTGCCACGGACACCCCCTGTTCTGTGCTCTCGACTTGCTCAGTCACCCTATCCAAATGTCATCATCGGCAGATGAGCGCCGCGCAGGTCTGCCTGCTGGTCCGGTCCGGCTGTCAGATCTGCGGTCGGCTCGGTGATCAGCTCACGGCGCTGGCCGGGGAGTTGGACTTCGAGTTGAGCGTCGTCGACGTCGACGAGGCCGCGCGGGCGGGGGACGCCGAACTGCGGGCCGAGTACGGCGACCGGCTGCCGGTGGTGTTACTCGACGGAACCGAGCACAGCTACTGGGAAATCGACGAGCCGAGGTTGCGCCGCGACCTGGCTGCACGCGGCGACGTGCGATGACGCCGAGGGACCGACCTGATAATTTGGGAGTTCGCAGGTGGGCGGCTACGGTTGTAACCAGAATGAGCTGAATTCATTTCACCTGATAGCGGCAAGGGAGCGTGCGGGTGAGTGCTCGGTTGGTGACTGAGGCGGTGTCGTGAGCGTCCTGCTTTTCGGGGTTTCGCACCGCAGTGCGCCGGTACCCGTCCTGGAGCAGCTGTCCACCGACGAGGCCGATCAGGCCAAAATCGTCGATCGGATACTGGAATCCTCGCTGGTGACCGAGGCCATGGTGCTCTCGACGTGTAACCGCGTCGAGGTGTACGCGGTGGTCGAGGCCTTCCACGGCGGTCTGTCCGCGATCGGCCAGGTGCTGGCCGACCACGCCGGCATGCCGATGAACGACCTGACCAAATACGCCTACGTCCGTTACGCCGAGGCGGCCGTCGAGCACCTGTTCTCGGTGGCTTCCGGCCTCGATTCGGCGGTCATCGGGGAGCAGCAGGTGCTCGGTCAGGTGCGGCGCGCCTATGCCGCCGCCGAGGTCAACCGCAGCGTCGGGCGCACCCTGCACGAACTGTCGCAGCGGGCGCTGTCGGTGGGCAAGCGCGTGCACTCCGAGACCGGGATCGACGCCGCGGGCGCCTCGGTGGTGTCGGTGGCGCTCGGGATGGCCGAGGCGCGCCTGGGCGGCCTGGCCGGCCGCACCGCCGCGGTGGTGGGCGCCGGTTCGATGGGCGCGCTGACCGGGGCGCATCTGGTGCGCGCGGGCATCGAGCGCGTGCACGTGGTCAACCGGTCGTTGCCACGGGCCCAGCGGCTGGCCGAGAACCTGCGTGAGCAGGGCGTGGAAGCCACCGGAATGAGCCTCGACGACCTGCCCGCCGCACTCGTCGACGTCGACGTGGTGGTCAGCAGCACCGGCGCGGTGCGTCCCGTCGTGTCGCTGGCCGACATGCACTACGCGCTGGCCCAGCGCAACAGCGACGGGCCGAAGCCGCGTCCGCTGGTGGTCTGCGACCTCGGCATGCCGCGCGATGTGGACCCGTCGGTCGGGGGCCTGCCCGGCGTCTGGGTCGTCGACATGGAACGCATCCAGCGCGAGCCGTCGGCGCGCGCGGCCGCCGCGGACGCCGAGGCGGCCCGCACCATCGTGGCCACCGAGCTTGCGACCTACCTGGCGGGGCAGCGGATGGCGGAGGTGACGCCGACGGTGACCGCGCTGCGGCGCCGCGCCGCCGACGTCGTCGAGTCCGAACTGCTGCGCCTGGACAACCGGCTCCCGAGCCTGGATTCAGCCCACCGCGACGAGGTGGCCCGCACCGTGCGACGGGTGGTCGACAAGCTGTTGCACGCGCCCACCGTCCGCGTCAAACAGTTGGCCAGTGCGCCCGGCGGCGACAGCTACGCCGAGGCGCTGCGCGAACTGTTCGAACTAGACCCCACCGCCGTCGACGCGGTTGCAACGGTTGGCGAATTGCCGTTAGTTGCAACGGATTTCGAAGCGTTGACGGAACCATCCGAGTAGCTTGGAAAATACCTCGAATACCAACTTGACGTCCTCGATTCCCGATGTGATCCGGGTCGGCACCCGCGGCAGCCTCTTGGCGACAACGCAGGCCGGTACCATCCGCGACGCGTTGATCGCACGCGGGCACCCCGCCGAATTGGTCATCATCGCCACCGACGGGGACCTCTCGTCGGCACCCATCGCCGAGATCGGCGTCGGCGTTTTCACCGCCGCGTTGCGGGAAGCGATCGCCGACGGCCGGGTCGACTGTGCGGTGCACTCGTACAAGGACCTGCCGACCGCGCAGGACCCCCGCTTCCTGCTTCCGGCGTCCCCGCCCCGGGAGGACCCGCGGGACGCGCTGGTGGCCCGTGACGGGATGGTGCTGGGGGAGCTGCCGGCGGGCTCGACCATCGGCACGTCGTCCGTCCGCAGGGGGGCACAGCTTAGAGCACTGGGTCTCGGTTTGGAAATTCGCCCCCTACGAGGCAACCTAGATACCAGGTTGAACAGGGTAAGCAGCGGTGAACTCGATGCCATCGTGGTGGCCCGGGCGGGACTGGCCCGTATCGGACGCCTCCACGTGATCACCGAGACGCTGGACCCGGTGCAGATGTTGCCGGCCCCGGCTCAAGGGGCGCTGGCGATCGAGTGCCGATCCAGTGATGTCGAGTTGGCGCAGTTGTTGGCGGAGTTGGATGACGCCGACACCCGCGCGGCAATCACCGCAGAGCGTGTCCTGCTCGCCGAGATGGAGGCGGGTTGTTCCGCACCGGTGGGCGCGATCGCGGAAGTGGTCGAGTCCATCGATGAGGACGGCAACGTCTTTGACGAGCTGTCGTTGCGCGCATGCGTGGCGGCAGTGGACGGATCCGACATGATCCGCGCGTCCGGTATCGGGACGGCCGATCGGGCTCGAGAGCTGGGGCTCTCGGTCACCGAGGAGTTATTCGAGCTGGGTGCGCGCGAACTGTTGGGTCGCTGACGGCCTACGAAGCCTGGAAGGGCAGGAGTTTGCAGATGACTCGAGTGCGTAAGCCGAAGCCGGGGCGCATCATGTTTGTCGGTTCGGGACCGGGCGATCCGGGCCTGCTGACGATGCGGGCGCGAGCCGTGCTGGCTAACGCCGCGCTGGTCTTCACCGACCCGGATGTGCCTGAACCGGTCCTGTCGGTGGTGGGTTTGGAACTGCCACCGGCTTCCGGACCGGCACCGGCTCCGGAACCCAAGGGAGCACCGGAGAAGAACGGCGAGGCACCCGCGAAGGATGAGCCACCGGTGGTGAACATCGGGCCCGATATCCGCCCCGCGCTCGGCGATCCCGCCGAGGTGGCCAAGCTGCTGATCAGCGAGGCCAAGACCGGCGCGGACGTGGTCCGCATGGTCGCCGGCGATCCGCTGTCGGTGGACTCGGTGCTGGCCGAGGTCACCGCCGTGGCCAAGGCGCAGATGGTGTTCGAGATCATCCCGGGCCTGCCGGCCTCGACCGCCGTGCCGACCTACGCCGGGCTGCCGCTCGGCTCGTCGCACACCGTGGCCGATGTGCGTGCGCCCGAGGTGGATTGGGCCGCGCTGGCCGCCGCGCCGGGACCGCTGATCCTGCACGCCACCCCGCAGCATCTGGCGGACTCGGCGCGCACGCTGATCGAGTTCGGCCTGGCCGAGAACACGCCGTGCGTCGTCACCGCCCAGGGCACCACCTGCGCGCAGCGCAGCGTCGAGACCGTGCTGTCGGCGCTGACCGACCGGGCCGCCATCGGCGGCACCGATCCGGCGGGCCCGCTGACTGGGTCGCTGGTGGTCACGATCGGGCGCACCGTGGCCCATCGGGCCAAGCTGAACTGGTGGGAAAGTCGCGCGCTGTACGGCTGGACCGTGCTGGTGCCGCGCACCAGGGAGCAGGCCGGCGAGATGAGCGACCGGCTCGTCACCCACGGGGCCACCCCCGTCGAGGTGCCGACCATCGCCGTCGAACCCCCGCGCAGCCCGGCGCAGATGGAACGCGCCGTCAAGGGCCTGGTGGACGGCCGCTATCAGTGGATCGTGTTCACCTCCACCAACGCGGTGCGCGCGGTCTGGGACAAGTTCGCCGAGTTCGGCCTGGATGCGCGCGCCTTCTCCGGCGTGAAGATTGCCTGCGTCGGCGAGGCCACCGCGGATCGGGTCCGTGCCTTCGGGATCAGCCCCGAGCTGGTGCCCTCCGGCGAGCAGTCGTCGCTGGGTCTGCTCGAGGACTTCCCGCCGTACGACGACGTCTTCGACCCGGTCAACCGGGTGCTGTTGCCGCGGGCCGACATCGCCACCGAGACGCTGGCCGAGGGCCTACGCGAACGCGGCTGGGAGATCGAGGACGTGACCGCCTACCGGACGGTGCGCGCCGCACCGCCGCCGGCCCAGACCCGCGAGCTGATCAAGACCGGTGGTTTCGACGCGGTCTGCTTCACCTCCAGCTCGACGGTGCGCAACCTGGTCGGCATCGCCGGTAAGCCGCACGCCCGCACGATCGTCGCGTGCATCGGACCCAAGACCGCCGAGACGGCCGCGGAGTTCGGGCTGCGCGTCGACGTGCAACCCGAGACCGCCGCGGTCGGACCGTTGGTGGAGGCGCTGGCCGAGCACGCCGCCCGGTTGCGCGCCGAGGGTGCGTTGCCGCCGCCGCGCAAGAAGAGCCGCAGGCGCTGACGAGCCCGGCCAGGCTGAGCGCATGAGTTATCCCCGGGTGCGGCCGCGCCGGCTTCGGTCGACACCGGCGCTGCGCCGTCTCGTCGCCGAAACGACGCTCGAGCCACGGCATCTGGTGTTGCCGATGTTCGTGGCCGACGGCATCGAGGAACCCCGACCCATCGCCTCGATGCCCGGCGTGGTGCAGCACACCAGGGCTTCGTTGCGCACGGCGGCCGCCGCGGCGGTCGACGCCGGGGTGGGCGGGCTGATGCTCTTCGGTGTGCCGCGCGACGAGGACAAGGATGCCGCCGGGTCGGCCGGCATCGATCCGAACGGCATCCTCAACCGCGCGTTGCGGGACCTGGCCGCCGATCTCGGCGATGCCACGGTCCTGATGGCGGACACCTGCCTCGACGAGTTCACCGACCACGGCCACTGCGGGGTACTCGACGAGCGCGGCCGCGTCGATAACGACGCCACCAATGAGCAGTACGTGCAATTGGCGGTGGCACAGGCAGATTCGGGGGCCCACGTGGTGGGTCCGAGCGGCATGATGGACGGGCAGGTCGGCGCGATCCGCGACGGGCTCGACGCCGCGGGCCACCCCGATGTGGTGATCCTGGCGTATGCGGCCAAGTTCGCCTCGGCGTTCTACGGACCGTTCCGGGAGGCCGTCGGCTCGAGCTTGTCCGGGGACCGGCGCACCTATCAACAGCAGCCCGGCAACGCCCGCGAGGCGGTGCACGAGATCGAACTCGACATCGCCGAGGGCGCCGACATAGTGATGGTCAAGCCCGCCATGGCCTATCTGGATGTGGTCGCCGCCGCGGCCGAGGTTTCCCCGGTACCGGTGGCCGCCTATCAGGTTTCCGGTGAGTATTCGATGATCGCCGCGGCCGCCGCCAACGGCTGGATCGACGGGCGGGCCGCCGCGCTGGAATCGCTGATCAGCATCCGCCGCGCGGGTGCCGACATCGTGTTGACCTATTGGGCGGCCGACGTCGCCGGCTGGCTGGCGTGACGCCGGAGCCCCCCGACCGGCCCGAGGACGTCGACACCGCGTTCTGGCTGTGGGCGGTGGCGTTGCCGCTGTTGGTGACGAGCTACCTGACCGATGTGGTGACCGCGCCGACGGGCGTGCCGATCGTGATCGCCTTCGCCGTGTTCGTGGCGATCATCCTGGTCGCGGTGGTGGGCACGTTCCTGGTGCTGATGCGCGCCGGTTACCGCTGGGCCCGCACGGTGCTGACGGCGGGCGGACTCAGCTCGATCGTGTACGTCACGATGAACCTGTTCGGCACGCAGCGATCCGAGTTCGGCGCGACGATCTACGCGGTGACGGGCATCTTCGGCGCCGTGCTGGTGGCGGGCGGCATCTACCTGTTGCATCGACGGACGTCGCACGCCTACTTCACGCGCTGAGTGCCGCGCTAGGCTGACCCGACAATGACTGATCGACAGGTTCCTCCACCCTCTCCGCATGCGCGCCCCCGCGTCGTCGACGTCGCGGTCTGGCTGCTGCTGGCCGGCGCCGTCCTACTGATCTTCGGCGGGCTGATGTCGGTCACGCTGAGCTTCGACACCGTCCGGTCCATGGCGGACGCCGCGATGTCCGACGAGGAGCTGCGCAACTATCTGACGCTGCACCGCGGCGCCGGGGTCTTCTGCCTGGTGGCCGGCGCCGCGCTGGCGTTCGTGGCGGGCAAGACCCGCGCCGGCGACGAGCGCTTCCGGCGCGCGACGGTCGCGCTGGCCCTGGCGGCGATCGTCTTGGTGGCGGTGTTGTCGCTGGTCATCGGCACCAATATCGTCGCGTTGCTGGCGTTGCTGCCGCTCATCGTCGGTGCGATGCTGCTGCGGCGGCCCGCGGCGGCCCAATGGTTCTCCCCGGCGGTCACGACCGGGACGGATGGCGCGGATGGCTGACATGGACGATATGCCCGACGGCGCCGAGATCCACGACGCCGACGCCCCGGCTGCGGAGATCCTGTTCGCCGAGCCCGGCGCCAGCTGGCTGTGGCTGTTGTCCGGGCCCGTGGCCGCGCTCGCGATGCTGCTGGTGCAGCTTTCCAGCGGGCTCGGAATCCAATGGGTGGTGCCGATCGCGTTCCTCGTCCTGGTGTCGGGCTTCGTCGCCCTGCAGGTCAAGGCCGCCCGGATTCACACGTCGGTCGAGCTGACCGCCACGCACCTGCGGCAGGGCACCCAGACGGTGAACCTCGACGAGATCGTCAAGGTTTACCCGGAACCCGTCAACGGCGGCCGTCGGCACTACGACGGCAGCGTGCTCAACCGGAGCAACGCGTTGAGCAGCCGCGCCATGAAGAAGGCGGGCCTGGACCCGGCCGATCTCGCCGAGCCCGAACCCGAACGCGAACGGCCGCCCGACACCGACCGGGCGACCGTGGAGAAGTGGCAGTCCGCGCGCGCGCTCGGCGAGCTCACCGGCGTCCCGCGCGGCCGGACCGGCATCGGGCTGCGGCTCACGGGGAAGCGCACGGTCCAGGCGTGGGCGCGCAACCATCGCGAGCTGCGGGCGCAGCTGACCCCGCTGATCGAGGCCCGCACCAACCCCGACGGGCGCCCGTGACGGCACGCCGTCGCGCGACGATCGAACTCGGCTTGGCGCTGCTGGCGGCGGCCGGCTGCGTCGCAGCCTGGTTGGCCGCGGGGACGACGACGCCGGTGGCGCCGGTGCTCGAGGGGGAGCCGGCCACCACCTCGGTGACCTATTACCCGCCACTGTTGGCGCTGTCGCTGTTATTGGCCGCCGCGGCGGGGGTACTCGCGGTTCTGGGCGTGGCCCGGCTCCGTCGCGCCGCCGGGTGAACCCCCCGCTTCATACCCCCTAGGGGTATATTGGTGGAATGACCGCAACCAGCCTGGTGACCGACCTTCGCCTCTCGGGGATGACCTGCGCGTCCTGTGCGGCGCGGGTCGAACGTGGGCTCAACGACCTCGAGGGGGTGCGCGCCAGCGTCAACTTCGCGGTCGAGCGGGCCCACGTCGAGCACAGCGAACGGGTGTCGGAGGCCGACCTGGTCCGCGCCGTCGAGCAGGCCGGCTACCAGGCCGCGGTGATCGGCCGCGGGGCAGCGGTCGAGGATGCCGGACCGGACGCCACCGGACCGGATCTGCGGCCGCGGTTGCTCGTCTCCGCGGTGCTGGCGCTGCCGGTGGTGCTGGTCTCGATGATCCCGGCCTGGCAGTTTCCCGGCTGGCAGTGGGTGCTGCTGGCGCTGACCACCCCGATCGTGTTCTGGGGTGGCTACTCGTTCCATCGCGCCGCCGCCCAGGCCGCCCGGCATCGGTCCTCGACCATGGACACCCTGGTCTCGCTGGGCACCCTGGCCGCCTACCTGTGGTCGCTCTACGCCGTGGTGAGCGTGGCCGGCCATACCGGCGGCGGCTTCAGCGGTTTTCATGAGCACCTGTACTTCGAGGTGGCTGCGGTCGTCACGGTGTTCCTGCTGCTCGGTCGTCACGCCGAGGCCAAGGCCAAGCGTTCGGCCGGCTCGGCGCTGCGCGAACTGCTGTCGCTGGGCGCCAAGGACGCCACCGTGCTGCGCGACGGCGCACCGGTCCAGATCCCGGTGGCGGAGTTGACCGTCGGCGACGTCTTCGTGGTCCGGCCCGGCGAGCGAGTGGCCACCGACGGGGTGGTGGTCGAGGGCGCCTCGGCCTTGGACACCGCGGCGATGACCGGCGAGTCGGTTCCGGTGGACGTGCGCCCCGGCGCTGCGGTGCTCGGGGGCGCGGTGAACACCTATGGCCGGGTGCAGGTGCGCGCGACGCGGGTCGGCGCCGACACCCAACTGGCGCGGATGGGGCAGCTGGTCACCGAGGCGCAGAACGGCAAGGCCTCGATCCAACGGCTGGCCGACCGGATCTCGGCGGTGTTCGTCCCCGTCGTGCTGGTGATCGCGGCGCTGACGGTGCTGGGCTGGTTGCTGCTCGGCGGCGCGGTGAGCGCCGCGTTCACCGCGGCGGTGGCGGTCCTGATCGTGGCCTGCCCCTGTGCGCTGGGCCTGGCCACCCCGACCGCGATCCTGGTGGGCACCGGTCGCGGCGCGCAGCTGGGCATCCTGATCAAGAACCCGCAGGTGCTGGAGACCGTCACCGGCATCGACACCGTCGTGCTGGACAAGACCGGGACAGTCACGACCGGGGCGATGAGCGTCGCCGAGGTGCAGGCCCACTCCGGGGAGCAGCGCGACGAGGTGCTGGCCCGCGCGGCCGCGGTCGAGGCCGCCTCCGAGCATCCGCTGGCCGCGGCGATCGTCGCCGCCGCACGGCAGCGCGACCTGACCGTTGCGCCGGTCACCGACTTCGTCAACGAACCCGGCGTCGGGGTGGCCGGCACCGTGGCCGGTGTGCGGGTGCGGGTGTCGCGCGCGGGTACGTTGGCCGGCGTCGACCTGCTGGGCTCGCCGCAGCCGGGGGCGCCCGGCACCGAGGTCGAGGTGGCCTGGGACGGGCGGGTGCGCGGCACGATCCGGGTCGCCGACACCGTCAAGCCCAGCAGTGCGCAGGCGATCGCCGAGCTCACCGCGATGGGTTTGACGCCGATGCTGTTGTCCGGCGACAGCGCCGCGGTCAGCGAGCGGGTGGCCGACGAGGTCGGCATCGACCGGTCGAACGTGATCGCCGGCGTATTGCCGACCGGCAAGGCCGAGGTGATCGCCGCGCTGCGGGCCGAGGGCAAGCGCGTCGCGATGGTGGGCGACGGCGTCAACGACTCGGTGGCCCTGGCGACCGCCGACATCGGCATGGCCATGGGCACGGGCACCGACGCCGCGATCGAGGCCGGCGACATCACCTTGGTGCGCGGCGATCTGCGCACGGTGCCGAGGGCATTGCGACTCTCGGCGCGCACGCTGCGCACCATCCGGGTCAACCTGTTCTGGGCGTTCTTCTACAACGCGGCGGCGATCCCGCTGGCGGCGGTCGGCCTGCTGAACCCGATGATCGCCGGCGCCGCGATGGCGGCCTCGTCGGTGCTCGTGGTGGCCAACAGCCTGCGGTTGCGCGCGTTCCGCTAAACCCCCAGCCCCACCCCCCAATAAGCCCAGCGGGCGTGTCCCCGGCCGACCCGCCGTGGTTTGGTCCGGTTCTGCGCACGCCCGCCCGAGCAGTGCTGCCGCTCACGCACACTTGGTACAGAGTGCAAAATCTGTAACACTGTGCGCATGACGGAGTTGATGGATACCGAGACGCGTCCCGATGCGGCGCCCCTGGGCGGGCAGTCGCTGATCTGGCGCTATTTCGGCGACAACCGGATGTACCTGATCGGTCCGCGGCCGGCCGTGCTGCAGAACATGCTCGCCGAACTCGGGCAGGGCGTGCTGGACCATTCGGTGTTCTTCTCCGATACCGCCGAACGGCTCAAGCGGACCATCCCGCCGATCTTCAACACGGTGTATGGCTCCGGCGAGAAGAACGCGGGCCTCAACGTTCGCGACTACCACGTCGACATCAAGGGCGAGATGCCCGACGGGTCGCGCTACCATGCGCTAAATCCGGAGACCTACTTCTGGGCGCACGCCACCTTCGTCGAGCAGGTGTTTTATTTCGCCGACACCTTCGTCAAACGGCTCACCGACGCCGAGCGGGAACAGATCTACGCCGAATCCAAGACGTGGTACCGCCGCTACGGCGTCAGCGACAGCATCCTGCCCGCCGACTACGCCGAGTTCACCGCATACTGGGACCGGATGCTGGAGACCGTAGTCGTCCCGCACAAGACCGCGCAGTATGGCGTCGGCTACGTCACCAAGGGCTTCCCCAAGCCCAAAGCGGTCTCGCCGCTGGTGTGGAAACTGGTTGCGCCCGTGTTCAATCCGATGGCGGCCTTCCTGACCACCGGCGGGCTGCCGCCGCGGGCCCGCGACATGCTCGACCTGCCGTGGACCGAGAAGCAGGAGCGGCGCTATCAGCGGTTCGCCGCGGTGTGGCGCTCCAGGCCGGTGAACTGGATCTGGGACCGGCTGCCGATGTCGGTGCGCTACAACAAATACGCCCAGAAGGCGTATGCCCGCGAAGGTGTGACGCCATAGCCGGCGGCAAGTCCGACACGGCCACCGCCGCCATCCTGGATGCGGCGGTGGGGGAGTTCGAGCGGCACGGCTTCCGGCGCGTCGCCCTCGACGACGTCGCCCGCCGGGCCAAGGTCAGTCGCACCACGATCTACCGCCGCTTCGCCGGACGCGACGAGTTGGTCGCCGCGGTGATCGACCGGGAGAACGAGACGCTGTTCACCGAGATCGCCGCGCACATCAAAAGCGCTGGGCCCCAAGCCAATATCTACATCGAGGCGTTCACGGCGGCCATCATGAAGTTCCGTGACCATCGGGTGCTCAACCGGATGATCATCGACGACCCGGCGCTGGCACTCGAGCTGGCGCACGAGCACTATGCTGCCGCGGTGGCCAGAATCGTTGCGGCCCTGCACATCATCTTCCCCGCCGGCTTCGCCGACCGGGTCGGCGCGCCGACGGTGGCCGCGCTCGCGGACGCGATCCTGCGTTATTCGTTGATGGCGTTGCTGTTGCCGAGCCTGCAGCCGATCGGAACCGAGGACGAGATCCGGGCCTTTGCCACCGCGCATTTTCTGCCCAGCTTGCCTGCGGCGCTGCGGGCCATTTCCGTATAAAGGGGGCATGAGTTCCCTCGAGCAGATCGCGCCGGCGTTTGTCGACATGGCCCATTCGATCGTGTGGGCATCGGTGGCCACCGTGGATCCCGAGGGGCGCCCGCGCATCAGGGTCCTGCATCCGTTCTGGGAGTTCGACGGCACCGACCTGGTGGGTTGGATCGCCGTCGGTCCCACGCCGATCAAGCGGGCCCACCTCGCGGCGCAGCCCGAGATCTCGATCAATTACTGGGCCCCCAACCACGACACCTGCAGCGCGGAGTGCCGCGCGGAGTGGGTGTTCGACGACGACGGACGCACCGCGGTGTGGGAGAAGCTCAAGAATGCGCCCGAACCCGTCGGCTACGACCCCGCGATCATCCCGGTCTGGCAGGGCGGGCCCACCGCGCCGGAGTTCGCCGCCTGGCGACTGCGCCCCCGGCGATTGCGGGTCATGCCCGCCAGCGTGTTGACCCAGGGGACCGGCGAGGTGCTCAGCTGGCACGCCTGATCGACGACAGAAAATCATTGCCAGACGATAGTTCCCGATATATCGTTGATGTATCGGGAGCGCATTCGGGCGTTTCCTCGCGACGAAGGAAACCGACATGACCAACCCATTTGGATCCCCGCCCGGGGGCTTCGGCATTTACGGTGTCGACCCGCGCACGCTGTATCGACAGGCGCGTGAGGGTCAGCGCCACCTCCGGGAGCAGGCCGCCGATGCCGGGTTCCCCGGCCCCGTCATCCCCGTCATGCCGTTCGGCGGCTTCGGCAGGGGTTTCGGCAAGGGCTTCGGATTCGGGCCGGGCGGCCCGCGCGGCCCACGGCGGGCCGGCCGCGGCCGCCGCGGCGACGTCCGCGCGGCCATCCTCACGCTGCTCGCCGAGCGGCCGATGCACGGCTACGAGATGATTCAGGAGATCGCCGGACGCAGTCAGGGCCTGTGGCGTCCCAGTCCCGGCTCGGTGTACCCGACCCTGCAACTGCTGGTCGACGAGGGATTGCTCGCCTCAGTCGAAAGCGACGGCAGCAAAAAGCTTTTCGAGCTCACTGACGACGGGCGCGCAGCCGCGGAGAAGATCGAGACGCCGCCGTGGCAACAGATCGCCGATGACGCCAAGAACGACGAACCGCACCACGCCACCCTCACGACCGCCGTGACCCAGCTGATGGGCGCCGTCGGCCAGTCCGCCTACACCGCCACCGCCGAGCAGCAGCAGCGCATCATCGACATCGTCGACACCGCGCGCCGCGAGATCTACGGGGTGCTCGGCGACTCCTGACAGGGATCGCGGCGCGGGCCTGCCTCAACCGCCACCTGCGCTGATGAACCGGGGTGTGGCCGGTCAGGTGTTCTTGGCGACGAAGCGGCGAAACAGCGGCCAGGCGATGGCGACGTTGTAGATCACACCGCCGAGCAGGTAGGGCCACCAGGTGCCGTGGTCGGATGCTACCCAGAACGCTTTGGCCGCCCAATATGGCGGCAGAACACCGAAAGCCAGATGCCACGCCGAGTCTATGAACCAAGGTAGGCATGGCAGTCCGGCGATGAGCATGCCCAGCGCGCGGACCATCGCGATGCCCTGAATCTTGTTGCTCGCCACCGCCACGATCATCAGCAGCGTTACTACCGCGGCTAGGCCGGCGACCATCCCGATCGGTATCAGCGCCGGGATCAATCCCGGTTCCAGAATTCCGCTGAACGACAGCGTGGCGATGACGTAGATGGTGGTGACGGCCATGACGGTGCCGGCGCGATAGCCGAAGAACGTCGCCAGTGGCACCGGGGTGACTCGCAGTGCTGTCAGAGTGCCGGCGTCGATCTCGTCGAGGACGAGGAACGCTGCCAGTCCGCCGGTGACGATGATGCTGGTGAGCAGGAGAAATGCGGTGAGCACCAACGGGTAGTAGGACACCAGATCGAAGTCGTAGCGTTGCGTCAGCAGATCGGTGGCCATCGGAGTGAGGACGGCGACGGCGGTGGTCCAGATCACCGGCGCCACCACCAGCATGACCAGCAGCGGATCACGGTAGGTGCCGAGGAGGTCGTTGCGGCCGAACGCGGCGAGGGCTCTGCCTGCACGAAATCCAGTCATGACCGTCACCACGCGCCCGACCTCTCGATGACATACCGGCCGAACAGCACCTTGGCGACCCGGTACAAACCGGCCAGGCACAGCAGTGGATAGCTCACTGCGTAGATGATCTGACCGGTGCTCAGGTCCACCTGATCGAACGCCGCGCCCAGCAGCAGCAACGGGCCCTGGGTGGGGATGGCGTACAGCACGGGGTTCGGCCACAGCCCGGAGTAGTAGATCAGTGGTGGGACCAGCATGATCGACAGCGGGATTGTCGCGGCCAGAAACCAGTCGGTCACTGAACTGAAGGGCAACGAGGTGATGAACCCGACCATCAGCATCAACAGGGTGCCCAGCACGACCCCGGCGATCAGTGGCAGCGGGTTATAGGCGAACCCGCCCGCGATTGTTGCCACCGCGATCGCTACAAACAATGAAATCGACACCAGCACAATGAGTTTGGCGCAGATATATTCCCAGAACCGCAGGGGTGTGGAGATGATGGCGCCGAGGGTACGTTCCTGCTTTTCGAAGAAGACCGCACCGCCGATGAAGAAGAATCCGATGATGGCGACGTCGCCGACGAGCACATAGGGTTCGGCGACCGGGCGCAGGTGCTGCGGCATCGGCAACAGCACGGACAGCCAGATCAGGCCGGAGAAGAGGCCGGCGTGCAGGAACTTCTGTCGAGTCTGCAGCGTCAGTTCCAGGCGCAGCGCCGTAACGAGGCGGGTCATGTCAGCTGCCTTCCGGTGACTTCGACGAAGACGTCGTCGAGGCTGGCTTCACAGCTGTGAATGGTCTCGACATGATGGTTGCGCAGCACGGCGTGAAACGCCGGGTCGTCGGCCAGACCGTCCATGGCGAACTCGGCGGTAGCCAATGTCCCGTCGTGGGTGCGGTATTGCACCTGTACCCGCCGTTGACTACGGGCGATCTTCAGTTCGGCGGGCGTGTCGAGCGCGACGATGCCGCCGTCGACGACGAACGCCACCCGATCGCACAACTCGTCGGCGGTGGACATGTCATGCGTGGTCAGAAAGATCGTGCGGCCTTCGGCTTTGAGTCCCAGAATGATGTCTTTGACCTTGCGGGCGTTGACCGGGTCCAGTCCCGAGGTCGGCTCGTCGAGAAACAACAACTCGGGGTTGTTGATCAGCGACCGTGCAAATGTCAGCCGCATCTGCATTCCCTTGGAGTACTTGCCAACTCGGGTATTTGCGGCCTCGGCCAGGTCGACCGACTCCAGCAACGCCATCGGGTCTGCGGTCGGCCCGTCATACAAGGAGGCGAAAAAGCGTAGATTCTCCAGGCCGGTCAGCTTGTGATAGTGGTTGGGTAGTTCGAAGGACACCCCGACCCGCTGGTAGTAATCCGGGCCCGACGCCTGCGGATCGCAGCCCCACACGCTGGCCTGGCCGCCGTGTCCGCGCAAGAGTCCGATGAGCAGTTTCTGGGTGGTCGACTTTCCTGCGCCGCTGGGGCCCAGGAACCCGAAAACCTCGCCCCGCCCTACGGTGAAATCCATACCGCGCACCGCCGGTTGGGCCGCTTTCGGATAGGTGAACGTCAGCTCTTCGACCTGGATCACTTCGGTGCTGGTAGGTGGTGGAGCGACTCTGCTCGGCGTCGTGGGCATCGGGTTCTCGGTAGCCTTTCCGGTCGGCGCGGGCACCGCGCACAGCGAGCTACAACATCTCCGACCAGACTTCCCGGAACACCGAGGCTGACTGTACTAAACTTTCAGTAATTAGTGAAGAGTATTGGGGTGAGGAGGATTCGAGGTGGACGCGTCTCTCGATCTGCAACAGGCGGCCGAGCAGCTCGCCGTCGTGTTGACCAACAACGGGTTGCAGCGGATGACCGCACGGGTGTTGGCGACACTGTTGTTCACCGAGCAGTCCAGCGTCACGATGGGTGAACTGGCCGAAACCCTCAATGCGAGCGCCGGGGCGATTTCGGGGGCGCTCAAGATGCTCACGTCGGTCGGGTTGGCCGAGCGGGTTCCGGCACCCGGCAGCCGCCGTGACCACTACCGGCTGCGGGACAATGCCTGGGCCGTCCTGTTCACCAGTAAGAACGAGACGATGGGGTTGATGCAGGCTGCCGCGGATGCCGGCATCGCCGTCACCGACGATCACAGCCCGGCTCGTGCGCGCCTGACCCAGATGCGCGATTTCTATGCCTTTCTGATGGCCGAGCTCCCGGCAGTACTGGATCGGTGGCACCAACTACCCGAAGCGGCGGTGACCCGCGATGGCCCGTTCGAATGACTAGCCGCGGTGCGCAGCGACACCGTTGCACGGTGCCGTAGGTCCCCGCAGCCGGCCGCGCTCCCCGTCGGCGATGGCCATGTGCGCCGGCAGGCATCGGTGTGGAGCAGAGTGCTTGCAGCGCTTCCGGTTTGATCCGTTCGACGGCATACCGGGGCTTCGGATTCAGCGATCCGCATGTGGTGGCCAACTCAACCCGCGGCTGATACTTGTCGAAGGACAGCTCGGGGCACAAGCGCCCGAGACTGCCCTATTACCCTGGCCCACAAGGGTTATCGCTAAAGTCTTCGCTCGGTGGCGCGCCCAGGCGCGGCGCCGCGTGTGGGTCTTGCGCTACCGCTTCTGACATCGTGGTCCATCATGGACCGGGTGGAGGGAACGCAGATCGTCAATACCGGCGCAGGACCGGTCGAGGTCCGCTACCTGCCCGCGGCCAAGCCGCCGATACTGCTGTTTCCCGGCGGGCACACCAGTGCGGCCACGCCAACCGGTGAGCGTCTCTACACCGCGCTCGGCCACGGGGTGCTGTGCTTCTCGCGTCCCGGATACGGCGGCACGGATGTTGGCCCCTTGACCGCGGCGGAGTTTGTAGCGCTGGTCGTCGAAACGTGCCGGCGTCTCGGTATTGAGCGCTCGGCCGGTGCCGTCGGAGTCTCTTTCGGCGGTCTACAGGCAATGCATACCGCCGTACTGGCGCCCGAGCTCGCCCCGAAACTCACTCTGCACAGTTGCGCGCCGTCGGTGCTGCCCTATCCGGACACCCTGATGGAGCGTGCGGCAGCACGCTGCGTTTTCGGGTCGGTGACGCAGAAGATGACGTGGGCCGCGATCCGGCGGCTGGTGGCCAGCGACGCCGGCCTGAGGACGATGATGAAGTCGTTGACGCGGTTACCCGACGACGAGTGGTGGCCGCAGATGTCGCCGACTGACCGCGCGAGCGCGCGTGCCATGTTCAACGCAATGGGTTCGGGTTATGGTTTCGGCAACGACATCCGCCAAGCAACCCGCCAGCTGAGCGACTACCGTGCCCACATTCATTCTCTGGTGACCGTCCCAACACTGATAACCGCATCTCGCTCCGACGGCGCGGTTTCATTTCGACACGCGCAGAACTTCGCGGCAACGATCCGGTGTGCGACGCTCTACGAGACGACCAGCCCGACGCACCTGCATTGGATCGGCCCCGCACACACGGGCATCACCGCAGCGCTCGCCGACTTCCTGTCGGTGCACTAGCGACGGCGAGGCCTGGGGTCAAACCCGGCGCAGCAGCACCGCGTTCTCGAACGGCAGTCTGGGGAACAGCCCGCTGCCCAGGCCCCGGACATACGGGGCGGCCTCGGCCTTGCTGACCACCCGTGGGTCCGTCACGGCGAAGGTGCGGCCGCGGCGTTTCATGCGGGCGCCGCCCGCGGCGGTGATGTTCTTGAGCCAGTCCCGGTCGGGACCGTAGGTCAGCAGGATCGCCACGCCCTCGTCGGTGGAAAACACCGTCAACGGGGTCCGGTAGGTCTTGCCGGACCTGCGCCCGACGTGCTCGAGAATCCCGAACGTCGGCGCCCAGCCCGCCCAGATCCGCTGGATGGGATTGGTCACATACCGGTTGAACCGGGCCAGCCACTGCGGAAGTTGCATGCCGGTCATTATCTCCTCGACATTGCGGTAGAACCAGGGCTGCGGCACGCTGCGAACATGGTTTATCTGAAGCAGAACTGGTTCACCGCCAAGGTGTTGAACCGCATCGCGATGGCCACCGGACTGGCCGGCGCGGAAACCCTCACGGTGACCCGGCGCAGCACCGGTGAACCGCAGCAGATCCCGGTCACGACGGTCCTGGTGGACGGCCAGCGCTATCTGGTCTCCACCCGCGGCGAGGCGCACTGGGTCAAGAATGTGCGCGCCACCGCGCGGGTCAGCGTGGCCAACCGCACCGGAACCGCGCATTTCACCGCCAGCGAAATTCCGGTCGAACAGCGGCCGCCGGTGCTGACGGCCTACCGCGCCAAGCTCGGAAAGACCGTTGAAGGGTACTTTCGTGAGCTGCCCGACGCGGCCGATCACCCGGTTTTCGTGCTGACCCCGGCCTAACAACTACACCCTGTAGGAGATCCCGGCGACGGCAGCTGGGACACTGGAGGCCATGGCCAATACCGATCAGTCCGCCAAGCTGTTCGCCGCGGCGGCCGAGGTGATCCCCGGTGGGGTGAACTCGCCGGTGCGGGCATTCAGCGCCGTCGGCGGAACGCCCCGCTTCATCACCTCCGCGCGGGGCTGCTGGCTCACCGACGCCGACGACAACCGCTACGTGGACCTGGTGTGTTCCTGGGGTCCGATGATCCTGGGCCACGCGCACCCGGCCGTCGTCGACGCGGTATCGACGGCCGCGGGGCAGGGCCTGTCCTTCGGGGCCCCGACCCCGTCCGAAACCGAACTGGCCGCCGCGATCGTCGACCGCGTCGCCCCGGTGCAGAAGCTGCGGTTCGTGAACTCCGGCACCGAGGCCACCATGAGCGCGGTGCGGTTGGCCCGCGGCTTCACCGGCCGCTCCAAGGTGATCAAGTTCTCCGGCTGCTACCACGGCCACGTCGATGCGCTGCTGGCCGACGCCGGTTCGGGGGTGGCGACGCTCGGCCTGCCGTCCTCGCCCGGGGTCACCGGCGCCACGGCCGCCGACACCATCGTGCTGCCCTACAACGACGTGGCCGCCGTCGAGGCGGCCTTCGCCGAGCACGGCGCCCAGATCGCCGTCGTCATCACCGAGGCCAGCCCCGGCAACATGGGCTGCGTGCCGCCGCAGCCGGGTTTCAACGCCGCGCTGCGCCGGATCACCGCCGAGCACGGGGCGCTGCTGATCCTCGACGAGGTGATGACGGGATTCCGGGTGAGCCGCGGCGGTTGGTACGGCCTCGACCCGGTCGAGGCCGACCTGTTCACCTTCGGCAAGGTGATGAGCGGCGGGTTGCCCGCCGCGGCCTTCGGCGGCCGCGCCGAGGTGATGGACCGGCTGGCCCCGCTGGGCCCGGTCTATCAGGCCGGCACGCTGTCGGGGAACCCGGTGGCGATGGCCGCGGGCCTGGCGACGCTGCGCGCGGCCGACGACGCCGTCTACGCCAAGCTCGACGCCAACGCCGACCGGCTGGCCACATTGCTCACCGACGCGCTGGCCGAAGCCGGTGTGACACACCGGGTTCAACGCGCCGGCAACATGCTGTCGGTGTTCTTCACCGAGCATCCGGTGATCGATTTCGCCGCCGCGCGCGCCAGCCAGACCTGGCGCTTCCCGCCGTTCTTCCACGCTCTGCTCGACGCCGGGGTGTACCCGCCGTGCAGCGCCTACGAGGCGTGGTTCGTCTCGGCGGCGCTCGACGACGACGCATTCACCCGAATCGCCGATGCGCTGCCGGTGGCGGCCCGCGCCGCGGCTGCCGCTACCGACCCGGAGGCCTGAGTGAGTTCGAAGACGCGTGTCCATGTGATGCGCCACGGTGAGGTGCACAACCCGGAGGGTGTGTTGTACGGCCGACTGCCCGGCTACCACCTGTCCGAACGGGGTCGGGCCCAGGCCCAGGCCGTCGCGGATTCCTTGGCGAACAATGACATTGCGGTGGTGATCGCCTCCCCGCTGGAGCGTGCGCAGGAGACCGCCACACCGATCGCGCATTATCACGGGGTGTCGCTGGGCACCGACGAGGACCTGATCGAATCGGCGAACTACTTCGAGGGCAAGCGGATGTCGCCCGGCGACGGGGTGTGGCGGCACCCCAAGGTGTGGTGGCAGGTCCGCAACCCGTTGACGCCGTCGTGGGGGGAGCCGTACCGGGTGATCGCCGCGCGGATGTCGGCCGCGGTGGACCGGGCCCGACTCAAGGCCGAAGGCCACGAGGCGGTCTGCGTCAGCCACCAGTTGCCCGTCGAGACGCTGCGCCGCTTCATGCAGGGCACGCGCCTGGCGCACGATCCGCGTCGCCGACAGTGCAACCTGGCCTCGCTGACCACCTTCACCTTCGACGGTGACCGGTTGGTCGACGTGTCGTATTCGGAACCGGCGGCCGGCTTGTGAGTCGGCGCGGTCGGATCTTTGCGTTGGTGGCGCTGGCGATGGCCGGCTGCCTCGCGCTGACCGGCTGCGCCACCGGCGACGACGCCGTCGCCCAGGGCGGGACGTTCGAGTTCGTCGCGCCCGGCGGCAAGACCGACATCTTCTACGACCCGCCGCAATCCCGCGGACAGCCCGGACCGATCCGCGGACCCGACCTGATGGACCCCGAGCGGGAGCGCTCCGTCGCGGAGTTCGCCGGCGATGTGGTGGTGATCAACGTCTGGGGCCAGTGGTGTGGTCCGTGCCGCACGGAGATGACCCAGCTGCAACAGGTGTACGACGCCACCCGCGACGACGGCGTGGCCTTCCTCGGCATCGATGTGCGTGACAACGACCGCGACGCGGCCAAGGACTTCATCCTGGACCGCAACATCACGTTCCCGTCGATCTACGACCCGCCGATGCGCACCATGATCGCCTTCGGCGGCCGGTACCCCACCTCGGCCATCCCGTCCACCATCGTGTTGGACCGCGAGCACCGCGTGGCCGCGGTGTTCCTGCGTGAACTGCTCGCCGAGGATCTGTTGCCCGTCGTGCAGCGACTGGCCGCCGAACCAGCACCGGGACCGCAGCCGTGACCGGGGCCGCCGAACTCGCCGCCTCGGGCCCGCTGCTGCTGGCGCTCGGGCTCTGCGTGCTCGCCGGCCTGGTGTCGTTCGCGTCCCCGTGCGTGGTCCCGCTGGTGCCCGGATATCTGTCGTATCTGGCCGCGGTGGTCGGCGTCGATGAGCACACCGACGCTGCCGCGGGCGCGGTCAAGCTGCGCACGCAACGGTTGCGGGTGGCCGGGTCGGCCTTGCTGTTCGTGGCCGGCTTCACCGCGGTGTTCCTGCTGGGCACCGTCGCGGTACTGGGCATGACGACCTCCCTGATCACCAATCAGCTTGTGCTGCAACGGGTCGGCGGCGTGGTGATCATCATCATGGGGCTGGCGTTCATCGGGTACATCCCGACCCTGCAGCGCCAGGCGCGCCTGACCCCCAAGATGCTGTCGACGGTCGCCGGGGCGCCGCTGCTCGGCGCGGTCTTCGCGCTGGGCTGGACGCCGTGTCTGGGACCGACCCTGACCGGCGTCATCACCGTGGCCTCGGCCACCGACGGCACCACGATCGCCCGCGGGGTGGTGCTGGTGATCGCCTACTGCCTGGGCCTGGGCCTCCCGTTCATCCTGCTGGCCCTCGGTTCGTCGTGGGCCTTCGGCGGGCTGGACTGGTTGCGCCGGCACACCCGCACCATCCAGGTCATCGGCGGGGTGTTGCTGATCCTCGTCGGTCTGGCGCTCGTGAGCGGGCTGTGGAACGAATTCATCTCCTGGGTGCGCGACGCGTTCATCAGCGACGTGAGGTTGCCGATTTGACCGGCATGATCCGGCGGGTGCTGGCGACGATTCGCAACACCTGGCGCGGGCTGACATCCATGGGGACCGCCCTGGTGCTGCTGTTCCTGGTGGCGCTGGCGGCCATCCCGGGTGCGCTGCTGCCGCAGCGCAGCCTCAACGCCGGCAAGGTCGACGAGTACCTTGGCGCGCATCCCACGCTCGGGGTGTGGTTGGACCGCTTCCAGTTCTTCGACGTGTTCTCCAGCTTCTGGTTCACCGCGATCTACGTGCTGCTGTTCATCTCGCTGGTGGGATGTCTGACGCCGCGGATGATCGAGCACGTCCGCACGCTGCGCGCGGTGCCGGTGCCGGCGCCCCGCAATCTGGGGCGGCTGCCCAAGCACGCCGAGGCCGAACTCGTCGGCGATGCGCGCCAGATCGCCGACGCGATGGCGGGCCGGTTGCGCGGCTGGCGCAAGGTGGTGCGCCCCGGCGGGGCCGGTACGGAAGGCGCCGTCGAACTCTCGGCCGAGAAGGGCTACCTGCGCGAGTTCGGCAACCTGGTCTTCCACTTCTCGCTGCTGGGCCTGCTGGTGGCGATCGCGTTCGGCAAGATGTTCGGCTACGAGGGCAACGTGATCGTCATCGCCGACGGCGGCCCGGGGTTCTGCTCGGCCTCACCGGCGGCCTTCGACTCGTTCCGGGCCGGCAACACCGTCGACGGCACGTCCCTGGAGCCGATCTGCGTGCGCGTGCACGACTTCGACGCGGAGTATCTGCCCAGCGGCCAGGCCATCTCGTTCGCGGCCAACGTCTCCTATCAGGCCGGCGACGAGCTGGCCGCCGACAACTGGCAGCCGCACGCGTTGGCGGTGAACCATCCGCTGCGGGTCGCCGGTGACCGGGTCTACCTGCAGGGCCACGGCTACGCGCCGACGTTCACCGTCACGTTCCCCAACGGGGAGCAGCGCTCCCAGACCATCCAGTGGCGGCCCGACGACCAGCTCACGCTGCTGTCCTCGGGCGTGGTGCGGATCGACCCGCCCGCGGGCATGTACCCCGACGTCGACGAACGCCGCAAACAGCAGATCGCGGTCCAGGGTCTGCTGGCACCCACCGAACAACTGCACGGCACGCTGCTGTCCTCGAGCTATCCGGCGCCGAACAACCCGGCCGTGGCGATCGACATCTACCGCGGCGACACCGGCCTGGACTCGGGGCGGCCGCAGTCGCTGTTCAGCCTCGACCAGAAGCTCATCGACCAGGGCCGCCTCGAGAAACTCGACCGGGTCAACCTGCGCGTCGGCGACGACGTGCGCCTCGACGACGGTTCGGTGCTGAGCTTCGATCGGGTCACGCCGTTCGTCAACCTGCAGGTGTCGCACGATCCGGGTCAGCTGTGGGTGCTGGTGTTCTCGCTGACGATGATGGCCGGACTGTTGGTGTCGCTGGTGATCCGCCGGCGCCGGATCTGGGTGCGCCTCACCCCGGCCGTGGCCGCCGGTGCGGCGAACCCGGACGTCACCGGTACCGTGAACGTCGAGCTGGGCGGGTTGGCGCGCACCGACAATTCGGGCTGGGGCGACGAGTTCGAACGGCTCACGAAACGGTTGTTGGCCGTCGTCGAAGTGGGCGCGGCAAAGGAGAGAGTCTGATGAACAGCGAGCACGTGGACCTCGAGCTGGCCCGGTATTCGGACTGGGCGTTCACCTCGTCGGTCCTGGTCCTCACGGTGGCCCTGCTGTTGCTGGCCGTCGAGCTGGCCTACAGCCGCAGCAAGAAGGTCGACGAGCGCGAACTCGTGCGCGCCGGGGCGGGTGCGGCGGTGAGCACCGACAGCAACACCCCCGGCGTCGTCGTCGACGACAGCCCGCGCCGCTCTCTGGACGACCGGGTCGGCCGCACCGGCCTGGCGCTGGTCTATCTCGGCATCGTCTTCCTGCTGGCCTGCATAGTGCTGCGCGGCATGTCCACCGGCCGGGTGCCGTGGGGCAACATGTACGAGTTCATCAACCTCACCAGCTTCTGCGGACTGGCGGCGGCCGCGGTGGTGCTGCGGCGTCCGCAGTACCGCGCGCTGTGGGTGTTCGTGCTGGTGCCGGTGCTGATCCTGCTGACGGTGTCGGGCAAGTGGCTCTACAGCCACGCCGCCCCGGTCATGCCGGCGCTGCAGTCGTACTGGTTGCCGATCCACGTCTCGGTGGTGAGCCTGGGCTCCGGGGTGTTTCTGGTCGCCGGCGTGGCGAGTCTGCTGTTCCTGCTGAAGATGTCCCGGTTCGGCGACCCCCAGAGTTCGGGCGACGGGGTGATGTCGCGGATCGTCTCGCGGCTGCCGGATGCGCAGACGCTGGACCGGATCGCCTACCGCACCACGATCTTCGCGTTCCCGGTGTTCGGCTTCGGGGTGATCTTCGGGGCCATCTGGGCCGAGGAGGCGTGGGGACGCTATTGGGGTTGGGACCCCAAGGAGACGGTGTCGTTCATCGCGTGGGTCGTGTATGCGGCCTACCTGCACGCCCGGTCGACCGCCGGATGGCGCGACAAGAAGGCGGCCTGGATCAACGTGGTCGGATTCGTGGCGATGGTGTTCAACCTGTTCTTCATCAATCTGGTCACCGTCGGCCTGCATTCCTACGCCGGCGTCGGCTGACGGCACCGGTATCCGCCGGAGATTTCCGGGGGCGCGACGGCGGAGTTCCCTGCGATAAGGTGCACGCACCAGACATCGACTAGGGGGAATGGGCCATTGTCTGACCAACCGGCGCACGGCGCGGATGCTCGTCACGGCAGAGAACACGACGACCCGCCCGCCTGGTTGCCGGACCCGCCGTCCGCCGACGAGGCGCCGCGGCATTCGGCGCCCGAACCGTCCGACCCCGATCTGCAGCGCAGCTATCCGGCACCCACGGGATTCCGCCACGAGCAGCGCTTCAGTGCGCCGGCCCCGCCGGCGGAATGGAACGATCCGACACCGCCGACCGGATTCCCGGTCGTCGGCCACTATCCGGGTGCACCGGGACCCGTGGGGCCGCCGCCCGCGCCGTGGCCGCCCGCGCCGCCCGGCGCCCACCCGCCCGGAGCGGTCCTGCCGCCGCCGTACCGGCCGGAAGTGCCGCAGACGCCGTATCCGGATCTGGCCACCAGCGCGCTGCTCCGGCCCGTCAAACCGGCCCCCGCCAGCGGCTGGCGCCGGCTGCTCTACGTGCTTTCGGGCAAGACCATCAACGTGGGTGAAAGCCCCAAGGACACCCACCGCCGCAACCTCATCGCGCACGTCAACCATCCGCTGCAGGGGTGCTATCAGATCGCGGTGCTCAGCCTCAAGGGCGGGGTCGGCAAGACCACCATCACCGCGACGCTCGGTGCGACGTTGGCCTCGATCCGGGGCGACCGGGTGGTCGCGGTGGACGCCAACCCCGACCGCGGCACCCTGAGCCAGAAGGTGCCGCTGGAAACCCCCGCGACGGTGCGCGACCTACTGCGCGAGGCCGAGGGCATCGAGCGCTACAGCGACGTGCGCCGGTACACCTCGCAATCGCCGAGCCGGCTGGAGGTGCTGGCCTCGGAGACCGATCCGGCGGTCTCGGAGGCATTCAGCTCCCAGGACTATGCCCGCACGCTGGAGGTGTTGGAACGCTTCTACAGCCTGGTGCTCACCGACTGCGGCACCGGGTTGATGCATTCGGCGATGTCGGCGGTGCTTTCGGCCGCCGACACCTTGATCGTGGTGAGCTCCGGCTCGGTGGACGGGGCGCGCAGCGCCTCGGCCACGCTGGACTGGCTGGATGCGCACGGCCACGAGCAGCTGGTGCGTAACTCGGTCTGCGTCGTCAACGCGGTGCGGCCGCGCTCGGGCAAGGTCGACATGCAGAAGGTTGTCGACCACTTCTCGCGGCGGTGTCGGGCGGTGCGGACGGTGCCGTTCGATCCGCACCTGGAGGAGGGTGCCGAGATCAGCCTGGACCGGCTGCATCCATCGACGCGGGACGCGCTGGTCGAATTGGCGGCCGTGGTCGCCGACGGGTTCCCCGCCGAGTTCCGGCCGGCCTGAAACCGGCCACCGCCGCCGGCGGCCGGTGGTCAGCGCGGGTTGTTATCGCCGTGACTGAGTCGCCAGAGGAACTCTGGGTCGTCATCGGGTCCGATGACGCGGGTCGGCGGCCGGTTGGCCTGTGCGCGCATGAAACGCCAACCGGTGTACACCAGGGCCCCGATGATCAGGATGACGAGCAGGTAGAGCACGTAAACCTCCTTTGTTCGATGATACGCGGTGTCGGTAGGCTCGGACCCGTGGCAGACAAAGACTCCACCGGTGCAATGGTGCTCGACGTGCTCGCCTACATCGGCGCGCGCTTGGTGTTGGTGGGGCTGCTGACTGCCGTCATCTTCTACGGCGCGCACCTGATCGGGGTCGGCGACATCCCGTTGGTGGTCGCCATGCTGTTCGCGTTGGTGATCGCGCTGCCGTTGGGGATCTGGCTGTTCGCGCCGCTGCGTCGCCGCGCCACGGCCAGCATCGCCGCGGTGGACGAGCGTCGTCGCCGGGACCGGGAACAGCTGCAGGCCCGCCTGCGCGGCGAAGACCCGCCGCCGTCGTCGTGACCCGCGCCTACAGCGCAGCCTGCAGAGCCGCCACCGTCTCCAGGTCATCGAGGGCGGCCACGGCACGGCGCAGCCCTTCCATCGCGATGTCCTCGACCTGCATGCCGCCCAGCCCCGCGGTGATCAGCGCCGCGACGTAGGCGTACAGCGCACCCTGCCGGAACCGCAGCCACAGGTCGTCGGCGGCCAGTTCGGGTCCGCCCCCGGCGGCCAGCGCCCCGCGGTACTGGTCGAGCAGGTCGCGTTGGCAGGCCCGGCGGTCCTCCGGGGTCATGCCGGTGATCAGCGTGTAGGCCAGTTCGCGGCACGGATGCCCGCGCCGGACGGCCTGCCAGTCCAGCAGCCCGGCCGCGCCGTCGCGGAAGTACACGTTGCCGGGGTGGGCGTCGCCGTGCATGACGGTATGCGGCGGTGTGTCGATCAGGGTCGCGACCGCGCGGTAGTTGTCGATGATGAAGCGGCCGTTCTCGACCGGGATCTCGGTGCGGTCGGCCAGCCGCTTCACCGAGGTGTTCATCAGTGCTCCGGTCAGCAGGGAGGTGCTGTCGCCGGAGGCGGTGTAGAGCCAATCCAACGGCCCGCGGCCAGTCGGCAACCGACCCCAGAACTTGGCATGCAGCTGCGCCAGCAGCTCCACGATGAGACCGGCCCGGGCGGGGCTCAGCGGATGCAAGGTGTCGGGGAACTCGCACCCGCCGACGGCGAGGTCCTCGAGGACGATGACGAACCGGCCGGTGAGAGGGTCGAAGGACGTGCCGTAGGCCCGCGGCACCCCGGTGAGTTCCTGGGACAGCTCGCGGTAGAACCGGACCTCGGTGTCGGCCAGCCGGCCGAGTTCGCCCATCAACCGGGTGGCGGGGTTGTTCGCGGGCATCTTGACGAACACCGAGCTGGGCACCCCGTCACCGGTCAGCGCCAGTCGCGCCCGCGACGAGGTGCCGGCATCACCGTCGAGCACGGCGACATCGGTGACTCGGCGGCCGATGATCTTGGTCAGGGTCGCGGCATCGAGATCCTCGACCGCCCGCGGCGCGCCGAGCCGCGAGCCCAGGACCGCGTCGGTGGCGACCCGCTGGACCCCGCGGCCGAGGTGGCCGACCAAGCCGAGCGCCGACCGTGCCTGCAGCAGTGGACGTCCCATGGTTTCTCCCTCAAGCTGGCCGCTCGGACATCAGGGGCGTCCCGACGTCCGTCCCGGCCGCGCCCGACAGACATTACAGATTGGATGTCATCTGTCACTACCTCGGGCATCTGTCAACATCCATTGACACGAACCGACATGTCAAGTTAGCTTGACAGTTATGACTGCTGTCCCGGAACCGGAGGACGCGGGTCTCGATCAGGCGCTCGGCGACATCGATCCCGCCGTCGGATTGCGCGCGGTGGGTGCGTTGCAGCGGCTGCAGGAACGGCTCGAGGCGCTGCACGTCGCCAACGCCCGGGAGCAGGGGTGGAGCTGGCAGGCCATCGCCGACGCGCTCGATGTCAGCCGGCAGGCCGTCCACCAGAAGTACAACCGGAGGAGGTAGCCGATGTTCGAGCGGTTCAGCCGCAGCGCTCGCGCCGCCGTCGTGCTGGCGCAGGAGGAGGCGCGCGACCTCGGTGCCGGCGAAATCGGACCGGAGCATCTGTTGGTGGGCGCGTTGCAAAGCGCGGGGGAGGACCTGGCCGCGGTGTTCGCCGGTTACGGGCTGACGGCCGACGGGGTGCGCGCCCGGCTCGCGGCCGACGATTCCGCCGTCTCCGAGGATGACGCCGAGGCGTTGCGTGCGATCGGCATCGATCTGCACGCCGTCCGCGAGGCGGTCAGCGCGTCCTTCGGTCCGGGGGCCTTCGACGCCGCCCTGGGCAAATCCGGGCGCCGCCGACGCCGACGCGGGCACCTGCCGTTCAACCGGTCGGCCAAGAAGTCGCTCGAGCTTGCCCTTCGGGAAGCCTTGGCGCACAAGAGCAAAGAGATCCGCACCGAACACGTGGTGCTCGGCATCGTGCGGGCCGGGGACCGCTACACCCTGAGCGTCATCACCGAGCACGTCTACGTCGTGCAGTTGCGCGCCGCGATTGTCGGGCTGCTCAACCAGGCCGCCTGAGCGTTCCGGCCGGGACTGGCCCGCGCCCGGGCCGGTTGCTCAGCCCAGCGCCAGCGCCAGCGCCACCGCAATCGCCCACACCAGCATCGTCAGCCCGGTGTCGCGCAGCACCGGGATCAGCGCCGCACCGGTGCGGCCCGAGGCCACCGGCCGCGCGGCGCGCACCGCTAGGGCGGCGGCCAACAGGCCCAGCAACGCCCACGGCGTCACCCACGCCAGGGCCACCGTGATTGCGGCGGCCAGCACCAGCAGCGCCACATAGAACCGGCGCGTCCGGACGTCGCCGAGGCGCACCGCCAGCGTGATCTTCCCCGATGTGGTGTCGGTGGGGATGTCGCGCAGGTTGTTGGCCACCAGCACCGCCGAGGACAACAAGCCCATCACCAGCGCCGCCGCCAGCCCCACCACGTCCACCCGCAGCGCCTGGGTGTACTGCGTGCCCAGGACCGCCACCAGGCCGAAGAAGACGAAGACCGCGATTTCGCCGAAGCCGCTGTACCCGTAGGGTTTTGAACCACCGGTGTAGAACCACGCACCGGCCAGGCAGACCGCCCCCACGGCGATCAGCCACGGATTGCTCACCAGCGCCAGCGCCACCCCGGCAAGCGCGCCGACCGCCAGGCTCGCCACCGCCGCCGCGCGCACCGAACGCGGTGTGGCCAGCCGCGATCCGACCAGCCGCAGCGGTCCGGCGCGCTCGTCGTCGGTGCCCCGGATGCCGTCGGAATAGTCGTTGGCGTAATTCACCCCGATGATCAGTGCCACCGCGACCACCAACGCCAGCAGGGCCTTCCACCACACGGCGGCGCCCAGCGCGGCCGCGGCCCCGGTGCCGGCGATCACGGGGGCGATGGCGTTGGTCCAGGTCCGCGGACGGGCGCCCTGGATCCATTGCGCGACGGTGGCCATGCACAGATCGTCGCATGCCGCAGAATGGCCGGATGCTCGGAGTCATCGGGGGCCGCGGCTTCTACTCGTTCTTCGGCACGGACGCGCGTACCGTCACCCTCGATACGCCCTACGGGCTGCCCAGCGGGCCCATCACCTTCGGCATCGTCGGCGATCGCGAAGTGGCCTTCCTGCCCCGCCACGGCCACCACCGCGAGAACTCGCCGCACGCGGTGCCCTACCGCGCCAACATGTGGGCGTTGCGCTCCCTGGGGGTGCGGCGGATCTTCGGGCCGTGCACGGTGGGCAGCCGCACTGCAACGTTGCGACCGGGTGCCGTCGTCGTGCCGGACCCGTACTGTCCGGGACTGCGGTCGGCGGTGACCGGGTTGGGCGAGGTCGCCGACGGCGGCACCCTGATCAACCTGACCGGCTGTCCGGAGTCGGCGCTGGCCCGTGAATTCGAAATGTGTTACGCGGCCATCGCATTGGTGGCCGACCCGGACGCCGAATCCCAACACCACCCGAGGCCGTTCCAGCGGCTGGTGTTCGATGCCCTGGGCCGGGTGACCGGCACCGGGACCTGCGCGCACTGCCGCACCCACGTGGACCTGATGCGGCCCGTTGAACTGCCCTGACGTCGAATGCGGTGGCCGGCGATTGAGTTTTTGACACCTGTAAAGTCATACTGGCCGAATGAAGACACCGATTTGCGAGCAGTACGGCATCGACTTCCCCCTCTTCGCCTTCAGCCACTGCCGCGACGTCGTCGCGGCGGTCACCAACGCGGGTGGGCTCGGCGTGCTGGGTGGCACCGCGTACACGCCCGAGCAGCTCGAGCAGGAGCTCACCTGGATCGACGAGCAGGTCCGGGGCAAGCCCTACGGCGTGGACATCATCGTGCCGGCCAAGTACGAGGGCAAGGGCGAGGGCGTCACGGGTGCCCAACTCGCCGATCGGATCCCCGAGAAGTACAAGACCTACGTCGACGAACTGCTGGCCAGCCACGGCATCCCGGTCAAGGAGGATCGTCGGCTCGGCGGCAGCAGCCTGTCCGGGGACACCGGCGAGGCACTGTTGGACGTGGCGCTTCGGCACCCCATCAAGCTGATGGCCAACGCGCTGGGGGTGCCGCCGGACTACATGATCGAGGCGGGCCGCTCCGCCGGTGTTCCGGTGGCCGCGCTGGTGGGCGCCAAGGAGCATGCGATCAAGCAGGTCAACGCGGGTGTGGACCTGATCGTCGCCCAGGGCACCGAGGCCGGCGGGCACTGCGGTGAGGTGTCCACCCTGGTGCTGGTGCCGGAGGTACTGGCCGCCCTCGCGGAGATGGGCAGCGACACACCGGTGCTCGCGGCCGGCGGCATCGTGACCGGCAAGCAGATGGCGGGCTGCGTCGCGATGGGAGCGGCGGGTGCGTGGACCGGTTCGGTGTGGCTGACGACCGAAGAGGCCGAGACCGCGCCGTACACCGTGCAGAAGTTTCTGGCGGCCTCCTCGCGCGACACCATCAGGTCGGCCGGGCGCACCGGAAAGCCGTCGCGCCAATTGGTTTCGGACTGGACCGATGCGTGGGCGCCCAACGAGGGGGCGCAGAAGCCGCTGCCCCTGCCGCTGCAGTCGATGCTCGTCGAATCCGAACTGCGGCGGGTGGACAAGCTGGCCGCCTCGGGTCACGAGGGCGCCCAGGCGTTGGCGACCTACTTCGTCGGCCAAGGGGTCGGCCTGATGAACAAGGTCAAGCCCGCGCGCGAGGTGGTGCTGGAGTTCATCGAGGACTACGTGGCCGCGGCCGAGCGCCTGGCCGGCTCGCTGGCGGAGTAGCCCTCAGCAGTCCGACGGTAGCCGCACCTCGAACCGGGCGCCCGTGTCGGTGTTGCGCGCCGCTATCGTGCCGCGGTGGGCCGTGATCAGGCCGGCCGCGATCGCCAACCCCAGCCCGGAACCGTTGGGCAGCGAGGGATCCGAGCGCGGCACCCGCTCGTTGGATCCGCGATAGGCGAGGTCGAAGACCCGGGCCAGCGACCCGTCGTGGATACCGGAGCCGGTGTCGTCCACCCGGATCCAGGCGGCGTCGTCGTCGCAGCCGAGCGTCATGGTCACCGAGCCCCGCTCCGGGGTGTGGGCAATGGCGTTGGCGACCAGATTCGACAACACCCGGGTCAGGTCGCGGTGGCTACCGACGACGCGGATCGGTTCGGTGGGCAGCACCGTGCGCAACGCCACCTCGGCGCGCTGGGCGACGAGTTGATAGGCGGCGGCCACATCGTCGATGACCTGGTCCAGTTCCACCAGGTCGGTCGCCGGTGCAATGGCGCCGGCGTTGATCTTGGACATCTCGAACAGGTCCTCGACCATCTCGGAAACCCGAATCGATTCCTGCTCAATGTGTTTGGCGTGCTGGGGAATGTCCTCGGGATCCACCAGGCCATCGGAGAGCGCCTCGGCCACCGTCCGGATTCCGGCCAGCGGGGTGCGCAGATCGTGGCTGACGAACGCGACCAGCTTGCGCCGAGAGTCCTCGGCGGCGCGTTCGGCATCGCGAATCTCGCGCTCCCACACCGTGCGTCGCGCCTGATAGCGGCCCAGCATGACCGCCGCCGGGATCGTCACCACCGACACGATCACCACCACCACGGCCGTCTTGGCCGGCGTGTCGCTCATCATGAAACCGCTGACGCCCAGCACCCCGGTGAAGGTGGCGGCCAACGGGATCAGCACCAGTGCCACCATGCTGGCCGCCAAGGACCAGGACCGCGCCAGCCGGATCAGCAGGGTGCCGGCGAGCACCACGGGCACCGAGCAGGCCAGCGCCAGCCCGACGATCTTGATCAGGTCATCCGGCACGGTGACTGTCGGCGTTCCGGATGGCGGCGTGGTTCCGCCAGAAGTAGCCGCGGCCCCACACCGTGTGGATGCGGTGATGGTCGCCGAGCTTCGCGCGCAGCCGCTTCACGTGCACGGTCACGGTCGAAAGATCGCCGTAGTCCCAATGCCACACCTGGTTGAGCAACTCCTGGCGGCTGAACACCGTTTCGCGGTGGGTGAGGAAGAACAGCAGCAGGTCGAATTCGCGGTTGGTCAGGCCGACGGGTTCACCGTCGACCGTGACGGCGCGGGCCGTCGTGGAGACCGTGATGGCGCCGGCGGTGAGTTCGCCCGCGGGCTGGGCCGCGGTGCCGGGGGCACGGCGCAGCAGCGAACGCACCCGCAGCGCGAGTTCGCGCGGGCTGAACGGCTTGGTCACGTAGTCGTCGGCGCCGGCCTCCAGGCCGGCGATGCGGTCGTCCTCCTCGCCCAGCGCGGTCAACAGGATCACCGGGACGCTGAAGTCGCCCCCCTGGCGCAGACGCCGCACCAACGTCAGACCGTTGCAGCCGGGTAGCAGGACGTCGATGACCGCCAGGTCGACCCGCTCGTTCTCCAGCAGCCGCAGCGCCTGCAGGCCGTCGCCGGCCACCGAAACCACCATGCCGTCGCGTTCCAGGTACCGGCGCACCATGTCGCGGACGACGAGGTCGTCGTCGGCTACGAGAACCCGCGTGGTCATGGGCCGTCTGTACCCTTTTGCGTTCCTGACGAAACTCCACTACCTGCGTCGATGCCACCGGTTCGCCGGAGCGCCTGGCCGGGCGCGACACTGTTGGGCATGTCCGATCGTCCACCCCGGCACACCCTGCGCGACGTGTTGGGGCTCACGGTGCCGATTGGGCTGGCGTTCATCCCGTTGGGGATGGCGCTGGGGGTGCTGGTGGTGAACGCGGGACTGGACTGGTGGTGGGCCCCGGTGTTCGCCGCGGTGATCTACGCCGGCTCGCTGGAATTCCTGATGGTGGGCCTGGCCGCGACCGGTGCGCCGGTGGCGACCGTGGCATTGACGGCGTTCATCGTGAACTCGCGGCACGTGTTCTACGCGCTGTCGTTTCCGCTGGAGCGGGTCCGCGGCTGGTGGGTGAAGCTGTTCAGCACCTACGCGATGTCCGATGAGGCCTACGCGGTGGCGGTGAGCCCGGAGGCCGCGACGTGGACCACCCGGCCGATCGTGACCATGCAGCTGTTTCTGCAGGGGCTCTGGGTGACGGCCGCGGCGCTGGGCGCCCTGGTGGGGACGGCGCTGCCCATCGATCGGCTCGAGGGGTTGGACTTCGCGCTCACCGCGCTGTTCATCGTGCTGGCGATCGAGGCGTACCGGCAACGACCGGACCGGTTGACGGCGCTGACGGCCGCGGCGTGCGCGATCGCCGCCTGGATCGTGGTGCCCGGGCAGCTGCTGTTGGTGGCGTTCACGGCGTTCACCACCGCGCTCGTGGTGCGGTTCTGGCGGCGCCCGGCCGGGGTGGGCTGAGGTGCCCGACAACGGCTACATCGCGGTGCTGGTGCTGGTCGCCGCGGCCATCACCTGGCTGCTGCGGGCGCTGCCGTTCGCCGGGCTGGCGCCGATGCGCCACAGCGTGCTGGTGAAGTACCTCGGCCTGCACATGCCGCTCGGGGTCATGGTGATGCTGGTGATCTACACGCTGCGCCCCGGGGCGGTGGCGGGCGGACTGGACCTGCTGTGGCTGGTGATCGCCGTCGTCGTCACCGCGGGACTGCACTGGTGGCGCGGTCACGCCCTGCTGAGCATCCTGGTCGGCACCGCGGTGTACGTGGCGCTGATGTCGGTGTGGTGACCGTGGCTCGTCAGTACAGCATTGTGCGCATGTTGTCCTCGTTGTAGTAGGCCTCCAACTCGGCCAGGCTCATGCCGGTCCGCAGCGCCTGCGCCATCTGCGCCACGCTGGGCAGTGCGGTCGGATTCCAGCTCTCCGGTACCCATGCGTCGGCGCGCAGGAAGGCCCGCGCGCAGTGGAAGAACACCTCTTCGACGGCGATTTCGAGTGCCAGCAGCGGTCGCTTGCCGGCGATGCTCATGGCGTCGAAGTAGTCGGCGTCGGCCAGCACCGTGGCCCGACCGTTGATCCGCAGGGTGTCGCCGCGACCGGGGATGACGAACAGCGTGCCGACCTGTGGTCGCTGCAGCACGTTCAGATAGCCGTCGACGCGCTTGTTGCCCGGGCGTTCCGGAATGGCGATGGTGGTCTCGTCGATCACCTGGACGAAGCCCGACGGATCACCCTTCGGGGAGACGTCGACGCGCCCGTCGGCGTCGGTGGTGGCCACGAAACCCAGCGGCGAATGGGCCAGCCAGTCCCGGTGGATGGGCGCCAGCTTGCGGCCGACCTTGTTGGCGACGTACTCGTTGGGGTGGCCCACGATCTCGCGCAGGTCTTCGGCGGTGCTGACTTCACGACGCATGGTCTCCATCATGCTCGATCAGCCGATGGAGAAGCGCTGCACCAAGGCCCGCCGGTCCACCTTGCCGATGCCCAGCCGCGGCACCTCGTCGACGATGTGGACCTCCCGCGGGGCCGCGGTGGGGTCCAGGGTTTGGGTGATGTGCTCGCGCAGTTCGGCGACGGTGGGCGCCGCGGCGGCCTCGGCCAGCACGACGGCCACCGCGACCCGTTGGCCCAGCCGTTCGTCGGGGAGGCCGAACACCGCGCAGTCGACCACGTCGGGATGGGTGTTCAAGGCCGCCTCGACGGGCTGCGGCAGCACCGTCAGGCCCCCGGTGCTGATCGCGTCGTCGGCGCGGCCGAGGACCCGCAGCACCCCCGAATCGTCAAGGGCGCCAATGTCGTCGGTGCGGAACCAGCCGGGCTCGCCGAACGGGTCGGGGGTGGTGGGGTTGCGATAGCCCTTGGCCAGCGTCGACCCGCCCAGCACAATGCGGTCGTCGTCGTCGATGCGGACGCGGACGCCGTCCAGCGGCAGCCCGTCGTAGACGCAACCACCGGCGGTTTCGCTCATCCCGTAGCTGCGCACCACCGAAATTCCCGCCACCGCAGCGCTTTCCAGCACCCAGGCCGGGGCCGGTCCGCCACCGAGCAGCACGGCATCCAACTGCGCCAGCGCGGCGCCGGCGGCCGGTTCGGCCAGTGCCTTGGCCAACTGCACACCGACCAACGAGGCGTACTTGCGGCCCGAACCCATCATCAGCGCGGACACCGCCGCCGGCAGCGCGGCGACGTCGAAGCCGGCCGATACGTCGATCTCGACGGGGGTGGTTCCCGCCACCACGCTGCGGATCAGCACCTGCACGCCGGCGATGTGGTGCGGGGGCAGCGCCAGCAGCCAGGTGCCCGGACCGCCCAGGCGGTCGTGGGTGGCCGTGGCGCTGGCGATCAGCGCCGGCGCGGTGAGCATCGCCCCCTTGGGGGTGCCCGTCGTGCCGGAGGTGGGCACCACCAGCGCGACATCGTCGTCGATCTCCTCGCCGACCCGCAAAGACGTTGTCAACAGCTCGTATTGGCGCAGGTCCCCGCCGGGCACCGGCAGCACGGGGGTGGCGCTCCCGTCCAGGACGGCGCTCAGCGCGGCCATCATCGACTGCGCCGACGGGCCCGGCGGAACTACGAGTGTGCGCAAAGTAGCGATGCGACGATCCTAGCCGCGGGTGTCGCGCCGCAACGGATGGTCCTCGGGGATCCCGACGAAGATCAGCGTGACCCCGTCGGGATCGCTGACCTGCATCTCGTGCAGGCCCCACGGCTCGCGGCGGGCTTCGCGGGTGATCGGCACCCCACGGCCCTGCAGTTCGGACTGGGCGGCGTAGACGTCGCGGACCTGGAGCCACAGCGCGCCCGGGAACGGCGGCGTCCCGGCGGGCGGGGCGCCGTGGCCGGCGAGCTCGATCAGCGACTGCCCCGCGTAGAACACCGTGCCGCCCGCGTACTCGCGGGCCACCGCCAACCCGATGTCGTCACGGTAGAAACGCACCGACCGTTGGTAATCGGCCGGCCGGAACAGCACGCGACTGGCAAGTATCTCCATGCTGATGTGTCTACCCGATGCCCGCCACCCCCCGCTCTCACCCCCGCGACCCCCACCTCCGCGACCCCCACCCCCGCGAGCCCCACCCCCCGCGAGCGGGCGTGTCCCCGCCTGACACGCCGCGGGTTTTCCGTACTTTGCGCCCGTTCGCGCCGGGTCTCAGCTGGGCTGGATGCCCTGGCGCTTCATGATGGCGTTCAGCAGACCGGGTGCGACGACGTCGACCGCTCGAGAGGTGACCGCCATCCGCGGGGCGATGCGCACCGGCCGGGTCCGGGCGGCGCGCACCATCCACTCGCCGGCCTCGGCCGCGCTCAACGCGGGCAGCCCCTGGTAGGCCTTGGTCGGCGCAATCATCGGAGTCGCCACCAACGGGTAGTAGAGCGTCGTGGAGTGCACGCCCTTGGGCGACCACTCGGTCTCGATGGCCCGGCTCACCGCCGCGAGCGCGGACTTGGAGGCGTTGTAGGCCGCGAACAGCGGGGCGGCCTCGTTCATCACACCCCAGGTGGCCACGTTGATCAGGTGGCCGTCGCCGCGCTCGATCATGCCGGGCGCGAAGCCGCGGATCAGCCGCAGCGGCGAGAAGTAATTCAGCGCCATGGTGCGTTCCAGGTCATGCCAGCGGTCCAGGGACTCGGCCATCGGCCGCCTGATGGACCGCCCCGCGTTGTTGATCAGGATGTCCACGTCGCCAACGGTTTTCACGAGGTCGTCGACGGCGTCCAGATCGGCCAGGTCGCAGGTGACGGCCTCGGCGGCGCCGCCGTCGGCGCGGATTCGGGCCGCGAGCGCGTCGAGCAACTCCTGGCGGCGCGCCACCACGATCACCGTCGCCCCGGCCCGGCCGAACTGTTCGGCGGCGGCCTCGCCGATGCCCGAGGACGCACCGGTCAGCAGCACCCGCTTGCCGCGCAGATCGATGTTGGTGCCGGTCGGCAGGCTCAGCGGTGGCCGCATCCCGGCCAACGCCAGGGCGTCGGTCAGTCTGCGCAGCGGATTGGACATCGAGTGCACCCTAACTCAGGGATTTCGGCGTGATTTCCCACGCCCAGCGTGGAAAATCACGCCAAAATCGCTAGAAGTAGCGCGGGAACGGGCTCCAGTCCGGATCCCGCTTCTCCAGGAACGCGTCGCGGCCCTCGACCGCCTCGTCGGTCATGTACGCCAGCCGGGTGGCCTCCCCGGCGAACAGCTGCTGACCGACCAGGCCGTCGTCGAGGAGGTTGAACGCGTACTTCAACATCCGTTGCGCTTGCGGGGATTTGCCGTTGATCGCGGCGGCCCACTCGAGGGCCACGTTCTCGAGTTCGGCGTGTTCGACGACCTCGTTGACCGCACCCATGTGATGCATCTGTTCGGCGCTGTAGGTGCGGCCCAGGAAGAAGATCTCCCGGGCGAACTTCTGGCCCACCTGACGGGCCAGGTAGGCACTGCCGTAGCCACCGTCGAAGCTGCCGACGTCGGCGTCGGTCTGCTTGAACTTCGCATGCTCGCGGCTGGCCAGCGTCAGGTCGCACACCGCGTGCAGGCTGTGTCCGCCGCCGGCGGCCCAACCGTTCACCAGGCAGATCACGGGCTTGGGCATGAACCGGATCAGCCGCTGCACCTCCAGGATGTGCAGCCGGCCCGCGCGCGCCGGGTCGACGGTCTCGGCGGATTCCCCGGACGCGTACTGGTAGCCGGTGCGACCGCGGATGCGCTGGTCGCCGCCGGAACAGAACGCCCAGCCGCCGTCCTTGGCCGACGGGCCGTTGCCGGTCAGCAGCACCACTCCGACATCCGACGACATCCGGGCGTGGTCCAGGGCGCGGTAGAGCTCGTCGACCGTGCCGGGCCGAAACGCGTTACGCACCTCGGGCCGGTTGAACGCGATCCGCACCGTGGGTTGCCGACGTCCGGCGTCATCGATGTGGCGGTGGTAGGTGATGTCGACCAGGTCGGCGAAACCGTCGACCGGACGCCACAGCTTGGGATCGAAGGGGTTCTCACTCACGACGTGAACGGTAGCCCAGTGCCCGGAATATCAGGACGCGGGCGGATCGAATCGGAACACCGAGCACCGGCCCGCGAGCGCCTCGAACTCCTCGGGCCGCCCCTCGGTGATCAGCCCCGCGTTCTTCATGAAGTCGACCCCGGTGGGCACCAGCGTGGGGAATTCGCGCAGCAGCGGCCGGGCCGCCTCGACCGGCAACTCCACCAGCCGGACCCGCTCGACGTGTCGGCCGCGGGCCAGTTCGGCCTCGGGGTTGGCCTGCGCGTTGCGCACCCAGTCGGCACCGGGAAAGCCGCCGACCACGTAACGCTGCCCGTCGACCTCCATCGGCGTGATGGGAGTGGAGCGGCGCTTGCCCGTGCGTCGCCCGGTCACCGTCAGGATGACGGGCTTCTCCTTGCCGAAGATGGGCAGGCCGGTCCTGGCCGCGACGATCAACACCTTGTTCAGCGGTTTGAGCCACCACGGCGGCCTGATCCGTTCCGACATCCGCGCTCCTACCGCTCGACTCCGTGTTCCCGTAATTCCCGCAGCAGCGCGGCGGTGCGCGGACGCGAGGACTGCACGCTTTCCATGGTGCCATCGCATTCGGTGTGAATCTTCGCTGAATTGGTTATCTATTCCGTCATGTTCACGCTCTGTTCTGCGCATCCGGCGGCGGTGAGCCGATGACGGCCGGAGTGGTCAAGTACTGGCTCGACAGCGGCAAGCTCGACTTGCCGCTCCCGGGGTCGGGGGCCACCGCGCGCCGGTGGCAACGACTCAGCGCGTTGGCGCAAGAAGATCTGGTGGCCGCCCGGGTGGCTCAGTCCCACATCGACGCCGTGGCGATCCTCGACGAACTGGGCGGCAAGCCAGTGCAGGCCGGCCAGCTGTGGGGCGTGTGGGATGTCGAGGACCCCGAGGCCACCGTGACGGCGACCCCGACGGACGACGGCACCGTGACGTTGTCCGGCACCAAGACATGGTGTGCAGGGGCGTCGTTCTGCACGCACGCCTTGGTGACGGCGCAGGGCCACGATGGCGCCGACAGCCTGTTCGCGGTCTCGCTGTGGGATCCGACGGTGCGCGCGCTGCCGAGTGAGTGGACGAATCCGGGCATGGTGGGAAGCGACACGCGCGCAGTCAAATTCAGCAACACCGCGGCTGTGCCGGTGGGGGAGCCCGGCCAGTATCGGAATCGGCCCGGCTTCTGGCACGGCACCATCGAGGCCGCGGCGTGCTGGTTCGGCGGCGCCCGAGAGGTGGCCCGGCCGTTGTACGAGCATTGCGCCCGCGACGGGGCCGACGCGCACGCCCTGGCCCACCTCGGCGCCGTCGACGCGGCGGTGGCGGCCGCCGAGGCGATGCTGTCGGTCAGTGCCGCACAGATCGACGCCGACCCCTTCGACCGAGCCGGCCAAGGCGAACTGCTGGCCCGCCGCGTGCGTGCGGTCGTCGAGACCGCGGTGGACGAGACCATCACCAGGGTCGGGCGAGCGTTGGGTCCGGCCCCGTTGTGTCGCAGTGAATTCCACGCCCGACGCGTCACGGACCTGTCGATCTACGTGCGCCAGAGTCAGGCCGAACGTGACCTCGCGGCGCTCGGTGCGCTGGTTGATGCGCCCGCCTGACGCGCCCCAGGTCCGAGGGTGCGGTTTCATCCGCGACACGCCGCCTACCCGGATGATCTCGCACGTTCGATGACCCGCGCATCCGATCAGCAACACGCGGATGCGAAAGCTAAAACTCACGTTGATCGCAACCGTTGGCTGATGCCGCCGACCCTGCGATGCTGCGTGGAGACTCGGTACCCGCTGCCCGCATTCGGGTAGCTCCCGGCGGTCTCGCGGTCGGCTCCGTGGCCGCCGCATTCACCTTCGATCGAAAGGCCGCACTGTGAGCGCGGATTTGAAAAGGAAGGCCCACCTGCTGGGCTTCGTCCAGCACGGCGTGATGAACCACGCCTCGACGATGTGGGCGCACCCGCGCGACAAGGTGGGCTATCACTGGTCGCGCCCGGAGTTCTGGCGGGATCTGGGCCGGACGATGGAGCGCGGCCTGTTCGACGCGATGTTCATCGCCGACGAGTTGGCGCCCTACACCACCTACAAGGGCAGCTCCGATCCCGTCGTGAAGTTCGCCGGGCAGTGTCCGGTGCACGAGCCGGCCAGCCTGGTGCCGATCATCGGGGCGTTCACCAAGCACCTCGGAATCGGTATCACGCTCTCGACTTCCTTTGTGCCGCCCTACATGATGGCCCGTCAGCTCTCGACGCTGGATCACCTGACGGCCGGCCGGGTCGGCTGGAACATTGTCACCTCGTACTCCAAGAGTGAGTTCCAGGCGATGGGCAAGGAGAACCTCACCCCGCGCGACAAGCGCTACGAGGTGGTCGAGGAGTACATGCAGCTGCTCTACCAGCTGTGGGATTCCTGGGACGACGACGCGATCGTCTACGACCGCGAGAACGGGATCTTCGCCGACCCCGCCAAGGTGCGTGAGGTCGACTTCCAGGGCGAGTTCTTCCAGTCCAAGGGCCGGCACTTCGTGGCGCCGTCACCGCAGCAGCGGCCGGTGCTGTGGCAGGCCGGATCTTCGGAGCAGGGCCGCGAATTCGCGTCCAAGCACGCCGAATCGGTGTTCGGGATCTTCCCGACCCCCAAGAGCATGCGGGCCTACGCCGACGACATCCGGACCCGCGCCGACAACCACGGTCGCGACCCGGAGTCGGTGAAGCTGATCTACGGCCTGCAGACCGTGATCGATCGCGACAAGTCGCGCGCCAACGATCGCTACGCCGAGTTCGTGGAGAAGGTCCAGATCGAAAGTGCGCTCGGAATCCTGTCCGGGCACACCGGATTCGACTTCTCCACCCTCGGACTCGACGACAACGTGGTCGACGCCGACGTGCAGGGCATCCGCGGGTTGTTCGATGCGATCCTGGAGGCCAAGGACGGTGCGCCGGTGACGGTGCGCGAGGCCGCGCAGATCTACGGGGTGTCGATGGGCGCCCCGGTGGCGGTCGGGACCCCGTCGGATGTGGCCGATCAGATGGAGCAGTACCTCGACGAGGGCGGCTGCAACGGCTTCATGATGTTGGCCACCGACACCCCCGGTTGCTTCAACGACATGACCGAACTGTTGGTGCCGGAGTTGCAGCGCCGCGGCCGGTTTCGCACCCGCTACCCCGGGACCACGCTGCGCGACAGCCTGCAGGAGTACTGAGCGTCGCGGCGGGCGGTGCTCAGCCGACAGGGCTGGATTGGCGGCCTCCTCAGTGGGGGCTCGTTCCTCGCCCCCACATCGTCAGCCGACCGCCCGCGCGGCGCCCTCCCAGAACGGCGCCCGCACGGCCTTCTTGTCCGGCTTGCCCAGCCCGGTCAACGGCAGCGCGTCGACGACGACGACCTGCTTGGGCACCTGCACCGAGCCCTTGCGATCCTTGACCGCGGCCTGGATCTCGGCGGTCATCGCCGCGACCGAGTCCTCGTCGGTGCCGGCGTCGGAGCGCAGCACCACCACCGCGGTCACGGTCTCGCCCCACTTCTCGTCGGGGGCGCCGACGACACAGACCTGCGCCACCGCCGGATGCTCGGCGATGACGTCCTCGACCTCGCGCGGGTACACGTTGAAACCGCCGGTGACGATCATGTCCTTGACTCGGTCGACGATGAACCAGAACCCGTCTTCGTCCTCGCGGGCCATGTCACCGGTGCGCAGCCAGCCATCGGCGAAGGTCTTGGCGGTCTCCTCCGGCAGGTTCAGGTAGCCGCCGGCCAGCAGCGGCCCCGACACGCACACCTCGCCGACCTCGCCCTGGGCGACGGGGTTGCCGTCGGCGTCGAGCAGCGCGCACCGCGCGAACAACGTGGGCCGACCGCAGGAGGACAGCCGCTTCTCGTCGTGGTCGTTCTTGGCCAGATACGAGATGGCCATCGGCGCCTCGGATTGCCCGTAGTTCTGGGCGAAGATCTTGCCGAACCGGTCGATGGCCTCGGCGAGCCGCACCGGGTTGATCGCCGAGGCGCCGTAGTAGACCGTCTCGAGCGAGGACAGGTCGCGGGTGCGCGAGTCCGGGTGGTCCATCAGGGCATACAGCATGGCGGGCACCACGAAGGTTGCGGTGATCCGGTGCTCCTCGATGTAGCGCAGCGCCTCGCCCGGATCGAACTTGGCCATCACGTGCATCTCGCCGCCCTTGATCAGGGTGGGCAGGAAGTACGCGGCCCCGGCGTGCGACAGCGGCGTCAGCATCAGGAAGCGGGGGTGCTGCGGCCACTCCCATTCGGCCAGCTGGATGGTGGTCATGGTGGTGGTGGCCTGCGTCGTCATCATGACGCCCTTGGGCTTTCCGGTGGTGCCACCGGTGTAGGACAGGCCGTTGACGTGATCGGGCGACAGGGTGGCGGCGCGCAGCGGACGCGGCGGGTACTTGGCGGCCTCGGCCGTCAGGTCGAGCACGGTGACCTCGCGGCCCGCGGCGGCCGCCGCGGCGCTCAGCTCCGCCGGCACGGGGCCGATGGTCAGCACCTGCTTGAGGCCGTCGACCTTGCCGAGCAGACCGATCGCGCGTTCGGTGAACATCGGGTTGGGGTCGATGATCAACGACGTGGCACCGGAATCGGCGAGCACGTAGGCGTGGTCGTCGAGCGAGCCGAGCGGGTGCAGCGCCAGCCTGCGGTAGCCCTGGGTCTGCCCCGCGCTGGTGATCATCAGCACCTCGGGACGGTTCAGCGACAGCAGCCCGGAGGTCTCACCCGAGGCCGCACCCAGGGTGTCGAACGCCTGGACGTACTGGCTGATCTGGTCGGCCAACTGGCCCCCGGTCAGCGTGGTGTCGCCCAGATGCAACACGGGGGAGTCGCGGTGCCGTTTGAGGGCACCGATGAGCAGGTGGCCGGAGTGGACCGGATGGCGCAGTAGCTGGTCGTCGGTCATGGCACCCACACTAGAACGTGTTCCAGTTCTAGTACACGGCAGATTCGACGCCGGTCGCCGGATTTTCCCGCAGGGACTGCTCCACCAGCAGTTTTCCGGTGTCGACGAGGTGGGAGCGCATGGCGGCCTCGGCGGCATCGGGGTCTCCGGCCAGCACCGCGTCGACGATGGGGCCGTGTTCGGCGTCGATGTCGGCCAGCGTCCGGGTCTTCTCGGCCGTCGAGGCGCCCAGCAGGCGGGTGGCCTCGCGCAGGCGGGCGACGATGGCCCGCGCCCGGGCGTTGCCGGCCAATTCCAGGATCAGGTCGTGCAGCCCCTGATCGTGCTGGACGAAGGCGCGCTCGTCACCGGCCGCGGCGGCCTGGCGCATCAGTTCGCGCTGCCGCAGCAACCGGTCCCGACCGGTCCCGCTGCCGGCCACCGTGCGCACCGCCGGAATCTCCAGCGCCAGGCGTACCTCGAAGATGTCGGCGATGTCGGTCGCGCGCGGCGCCAGGATCTGAAACCCCTGCCGGGCTTCGAATTTGACCAGCCCGACCTCTTCCAAGAGCAGCAGCGCCTCGCGGACCGGAGTGCGGGAGACGCCGAGCGACTCGGCGAGTTGGTACACCGAGTAGCGGATCCCGGGCTGCATCCGGCCGTCGTCGATTGCCGCCCGCACCGCTGCCACCGCGGCCTCGGATCGGCGGCCGTGCTCGGCCAGCGGTTGCAGCCCGGGAAGTCCCTGCGCCACCCGCACACCGTAGCATGCTACGACGGTGTAGCATGCTACGAATGGATCCGGCGAGCCTCGGGGCGCTGCTGCGCCGTGCGGGCGT
The DNA here is from genome assembly GCF_963378095.1 of Mycolicibacterium sp. MU0053. Classification (NCBI taxonomy): domain Bacteria; kingdom Bacillati; phylum Actinomycetota; class Actinomycetes; order Mycobacteriales; family Mycobacteriaceae; genus Mycobacterium; species Mycobacterium burgundiense. The sequence continues at coordinate 4,146,272 of NZ_OY726397.1, read as the reverse complement.
CTCCGACGTGCTGACCGACGGCACCACGCGGGCGGCCTACTCCACCGATGCCTCGCTGTACCGGGTGCCGCCACTGGTGGTGGCGCGGCCCCGGCACGTCGACGAGGTCGCGGCCGCGCTGGCGGTGTGCCGCGCCGAGGGAGTGCCATTGACCTCACGCGGGGGCGGAACCTCCATCGCGGGCAACGCCGTGGGCCCCGGCCTGGTGCTCGACTTCAGCCGTCACCTCAACCGGGTGCTCGCGGTCGACCCAGAGGCGCGCACCGCGACCGTGGAACCCGGCGTCGTCCAGGAGGTGCTACAGCGCCACCTGGCACCGCGGGGCCTGCGGTTCGGGCCGGACCCGTCGTCGTCGTCGCGGTGCACCATCGGCGGCATGGTGGGCAACAACGCGTGCGGCACCCGCGCGCTGGGCTACGGCCGCACCAGCGACAACGTGCTCGCGTTGCGCGGGTTGACCGGCGAGGGCGAGACTCTGGACGCCGCGTCGACGCGGTCGCGACTGCAGCGGATCGGCCGGGACAACCTGGCGACCATCCGCACCGAGTTCGCCCGGTTCAGCCGGCAGGTCTCGGGCTACGGCCTTGAAAACCTGTTGCCCGAACGGGGATTCGACCTGAATCGGCTGTTGGTGGGCAGCGAGGGGACGCTGGCCGTCCTCACCGAGGCCACCGTGGCGCTGGTGTCCGAACCCGCGCACCGGGTGCTGGCGGTGTTGGGCTATCCCGATATCGCGGCGGCGGGCGACGCGACGCCCCAGGTGCTCACGCATCGGCCGGTGGCGTGCGAGGGGATCGACTCGCGGATCGTCGAGGTGGTGCGGGAAAGGTTCGGGCCGCAGGCGGTTCCGCCGCTGCCGGCGGGAGCGGCCTGGCTGTTCGTCGAGCTCACCGGCGACGATCTGGCCGACACCGTGGCGCGGGCGCAGCGAATCGGCACGGACTGCGGCACCGTGGCGGCGGCGGTGGTCTCGGACCCGGCACAGGCCGCTGCGCTGTGGCGGATCCGGGCCGACGGCGCGGGCCTGTCGAGCCGAAGTCCGGCGGGGCTGCCCGCCCACGCCGGCTGGGAGGACGCCGCCGTGCCGCCGGAGCGGCTCGGAAGCTACCTGCGCGACTTCGACGCGCTGCTGGCCGACGCGGGCCTCACGGGCCTGCCCTACGGGCACTTCGGCGACGGCTGCCTGCACATCCGGATCGATTTTCCGCTCCGGAAACCCGGTGGCACACCGGCCTTTCGCCGGTTCCTCGAGGACGCGGCGACCCTGGTGGCCGGCTACGGCGGATCGCTGTCCGGCGAGCACGGCGACGGCCGCGCCCGCAGCGAATTGCTGCCGCTGATGTACTCACCGGCCGCGCTGGAGTTGTTCGCGGCCGTCAAGCACGTCTTCGATCCGGGCAATATCCTGAACCCCGGCGTGCTGGTCGACCCGCGACCGTTCGACGCCGATCTGCGCGAACCCGCCGCCCCCAGCCGCCGCCGCGACCTGGCGCTGGCCTACCGCCACGACGGCGGCGACTTCACCCAGGCCGTACACCGGTGCACCGGGGTCGGCAAGTGTCGCGCCGACAACAGCGCCACCGGCGGCGTGATGTGCCCGTCGTACCTGGCCACCGGGGAGGAGAAGGACTCCACCCGCGGCCGCGCCCGAGTGCTGCAGGAGATGATCAACGGCACCGCGGTGACCGGCGGTTGGCGCGCCGCGGAAGTGCATGAGGCGCTGGATCTGTGCCTGTCCTGCAAGGGCTGCCTGTCGGACTGCCCGACCGGAGTAGACATGGCGGCGCTGAAAGCCGAAGTGCTGCACCAGAGTTACCGCCATCGGCCGCGGCCGGCCGCGCACTACTCGCTGGGCTGGCTGCCGCGCTGGGCCAAGCTGGCCGCCGCGGCGCCGCGCCTGGTCAACGCCGCCACCGGCCTGCGCGGCCTCGGGCCGCTGGGGACGGCGCTGGCGGGGGTGGACCGGCGCCGCCGCATTCCCGAGTTCGCGCCCCAGACCTTCCGATCCTGGTTCGCCCGGCGGCCGGCGGCCCCGGGCGATCCGGTGCTGCTGTTCGTCGACACCTTCACCAACTACTTCACCCCCGAGGTGGGCCGCGCCGCGGTGCGGGTGCTGGAGGCCGCGGGCTACGCGCCGGTGCTGACCGCCAAGCAGCGGTGCTGCGCGCTGACCTGGATCTCCACCGGTCAACTCGATGCGGCGAAGAAGATCCTGGGGCGCACCGTGCACGAGTTGGCGGCCACCGACATGCCGATTGTGGGGATCGAGCCGTCGTGCACGGCGGTGTTGCGCTCGGATGCCGGCGAACTGCTGGGCCCCACCGCCGATCCGGTGGCCGCGCGCACCCGCACCCTGGCCGAACTGCTGGTGCAGCGCGGGTGGGAGCCGCCGTCGCTGGCCGGGGAATCGGTGCTGGCCCAGCCACATTGCCATCATCACGCGGTGCTGGGATGGGGCACCGACGCCGCGCTGCTGGCCGCGGCCGGCGCACAGGTGCAGCGGGTTCCCGGCTGCTGCGGACTGGCCGGGAACTTCGGGGTGGAGAAGGGGCACTACGAGGTCTCGGTGGCGGTGGCCGATCTGGCGCTGCGCCCGGCCGTGACCGCCGCCGGCCCGCACACCACGATCCTGGCCGACGGCTACTCGTGCCGGACGCAGCTGGCCGACCTGACGGAGCGCCGCGGCATCCACCTGGCTCAGCTGCTGGAACACCACCTCTAACGCGTGATTTCGGTGCGCTGGGAGGCGCTCAGCGCCACCCAGCGCACCGAAATCGCTCATATCTTGAGCTTTTCGCGCCAGGCCTTCTCCTTCTGGACGTACTCGTTGTCCGGCGGGAACTCGTCGATGGTCGGCACCCGCCGCACCTCGAGCTTGATCCCGGGGCCCAGCGGGCATTTCGTGGCCCACCCGATGGCCTCGTCCCTGGTGGCCACTTCGAGAATCCAGAAGCCGTTGAACAGCACGGCCGCCTCGCCGACGGCCCCGTCGCGCACCGCGGGCGGGTCCGCGCTGAAGTCGACGACGAAACCGCCGTCCTCGGGTGGGGCCAGGCCCTCGCCGGCCACCATGACCCCGGCGTTGATGAGTTCCTCGTTGTAGCGGCCCATGTGGGTCACGACCTCGTCGAACGGGACTTCCTTCATGGCTTCCTCGGCCTCCGGGGTCGACCGCATGATCAGCATGTAACGCATCGGTAGCTCCTACGCATCGGGGATCTGTCGCCGGTATAGACGCCGCCGCGGCCGGAAACTCATCGCACCGCCGACTAGCCTCAGATCCCGTGGAGCCCTTGAGCGATCTGCTGGACCGCGTGCACGTCGTCGCGTTGCCGATGCGGGTGCGGTTCCGCGGCATCACCGAGCGCGAGGTCGCGTTGATCGACGGCCCCACCGGCTGGGGCGAATTCGGGGCGTTCACCGAGTACGAGCCGCCCGAAGCCGCATGCTGGCTGGCCTCGGCGGTCGAGTCGGCCTTCGATCGGCCCCCGCCGCGCCGCCGCGACCGGATCGCCATCAACGCCACCGTGCCCGCGGTGTCTGCCGCCGAGGTCCCCGAGGTGCTGGCGCGCTTCCCCGGCGCGCAAACCGCCAAGGTCAAGGTCGCCGAGCCCGGCCAGCACCTGGCCGACGACGTGGCGCGGGTCAACGCGGTGCGGGCCCAGCTGCCCACGGTGCGGGTGGACGCCAACGGCGGCTGGACGGTCGCCGAGGCGGTGGCCGCGATCGATGCGCTGACCGCCGACGGCCCGCTGGAGTACGTCGAACAACCCTGTCGGTCGGTCGCCGAGTTGGCCGAGGTGCGGCGCCGGGTGTCCACGCCCGTCGCGGCCGATGAGAGCATCCGCAAGGCCGAGGATCCGCTGCAGGTCGTGCGCGCCCGCGCGGCCGATGTCGCGGTGCTCAAAGTGGCTCCGCTGGGCGGTGTTTCGGCGTTGCTGCGGATCGCCGAGCAGATCGACATCCCAGTGGTGATCTCCAGTGCGCTGGACTCGGCGGTGGGCATCGCCGTGGGTCTCGGGGCCGCGGCGGCGCTGCCGTCGCTGCACCACGCGTGCGGGCTGGGCACCGGCGGGCTGTTCGTCGAGGACGTGGCCGAGGTGCCGGCACCGGTCGACGGATTTCTCCCGGTGGGTCCGGTCGCCCCGGATCCGGCCCGGCTGGCCGCGTTGCGCGCCGCGGCGCCGCGGCGGGACTGGTGGCTGCGCCGGATCGCCGAGTGCTATCCGCTGTTGTCCTAATTGGTGGGGTGTATGGCGTAGACGCCACGGCCGCCGGGGGCCACGATGAGATCCATGCGAACAACGGTCGTGCTGCTGGGCTTTCCGGGGGTGCAGTCCCTGGACGTCGTCGGCCCGTTCGAGGTGTTCGCGACGGCCTCGCTGGTGTTGGCCGGCGGCGGCAACCCCGATGTCGGATACGACGTCACGCTGGTGTCGGCCGGCGGAGAGCCGGTCCGCACCGACAGCGGACTCGAGTTGGCGGCGCACCCGCTGCCCGCGGCCGGGTCCGTCGACACCGTGTTGTTGCCCGGCGGCACGGGCGTCGAGGGCGCCCGCCGCGACCCGGAGTTGATGGCGTGGATTCGGCGGGTGTCGGGCACCGCGCGCCGCGTCGTCAGCGTGTGCACCGGCGCGACGCTGGCGGCCGAGGCCGGCCTGCTCGACGGCTGCCGGGCCACCACCCACTGGGCGTTCGCGCAGCGGCTGGCCGACGAGTACCCGGGCGTGGAGGTGGATCCCGAACCGATCTTCGTGCGCAGCTCGGAGCGGGTGTGGACGGCGGCGGGGGTGACCGCGGGCATCGACCTGGCGCTGGCCCTCGTCGAGGACGACCACGGCACCGAGGTGGCGCAGACGGTGGCCCGCTACCTGGTGCTCTACCTGCGCCGACCGGGCGGACAGACGCAGTTCGCGGCGCCGGTGTGGATGCCGCGGGCCAAACGCGCGCCGATCCGTGCGGTGCAAGAGGTCGTCGAAGCCGAGCCGGGCGGCCGGCACAGCATCCCGGAGCTGGCGCGCCGCGCCGCGATGAGTCCGCGGCATTTCATCCGGGTGTTCACCGCCGAGGTCGGCGAATCGCCGGGCGCCTACGTCGAGCGGATCCGCACCGAGGCGGCCCGCCGCCAGCTCGAGGAAACCGACGACACCGTCGTCGCCATCGCCGCGCGCTGCGGCTTCGGCACCTCGGAAACCATGCGCCGCAACTTTGTTCGCCGCATCGGCATCTCGCCGGACCAGTACCGCAGAAGTTTCGTCTGACCCGTCAAGGAGCACGCCATGACCCAGATCGCGATCGTCCTCTATCCGAACTTCACCGCGTTGGACTTCATCGGACCGTATGAGGTGCTGCACCGGCTGCCCGATGCCGAGGTGCGCCTCCTCTGGCATGAGACGGGCCCGCTGACCGCCGACTCCGGGGTGCTGATGATCGGCGCCACCCACACCTTCGACGAGACCCCGGCACCGGATGTGGTGCTGGTGCCGGGCGGGCCCGGCTGCGTCGAGGTGGCACGCGACGAGCAGGTGCTGGACTGGCTGCGCCGCGCGCACCACGGCGCCGCGTGGACGACCTCGGTGTGCTCGGGCTCGATGGTGCTGGCCGCGGCCGGTCTGCTCGACGGCAAGCGCGCCACGTCGCACTGGTCGACGTTGCCCACGCTGAAGATGTTCGGCGTCACCCCGGTGGGCGACGAACGCATCGTGCACGAGGGCGACACCGTGACCGCCGCGGGCGTCTCGGCGGGCATCGATCTGGGGCTGTGGCTGGCGGCTCGGCTCGCCGGCGAGGCCAGGGCCAAGGCCGTTCAGCTGGGCATCGAATACGATCCGCAGCCGCCGTTCGACTCCGGCCATGTCTCCAAGGCCTCGGCGGCCACCCGGGCCACCGCCACCGCGCTGCTGTCCAAGGACATGGCCAAGCCCGCGCTGCTGAAGGCGGGTGCGCTGCTGGCCTGGGACCGCGCCATCGCCACCGCCCGGGGCCGCCGCCGCAAGCGGGCGATTTCGGCGTGATCTGACACGGTGGGCGTGGCATATCACGCCGAAGCCGTCCTCGGCTAACGTGGCCGGGTGATCAATCTGGCCTACGAAGACCGTGGTACCGGTGATCCGGTGCTCTTCATCGCCGGGCGCGGCGGCGCCGGACGCACCTGGCACCTGCACCAGGTCCCGGCCTTCCGCCGGGCCGGGTTCCGCACCATCACTTTCGACAACCGCGGCGTCGGTGCCACCGAGAACGCCAGCGCGTTCACCACCGAAACCATGGTGGCCGACACCGCCACGCTGATCGACGAACTCGTCGGCGGCCCGGTGCGGGTGGTCGGGGTGTCGATGGGGTCGTTCATCGCGCAGGAACTGATGCTCTCCCGGCCCGAGTTGGTCAGCCAGGCGGTGCTGATGGCCACCCGGGGCCGCCACGACCGCGCGCGCGAATTCTTCAACGCCGCCGAGCGCACCATGATGGATGCCGGGGTGCAGGTGCCACCGGAGTACGACGCGAAAGTTCGCATGATGGAGAACTTTTCGCCGAAGACGCTGAACGACGACCGCAGCGCCGACGACTGGATCCAGATGTTCACCATGTGGCCCACCAAGGCCACCCCCGGCCTGCGCCAGCAGTTGGAGATCAACCCTGGGGCCAACCGGTTGTCGGTCTACCGGTCCATCGCCACCCCGGTGCTGGTGCTGGGATTCGCCGACGATGTGCTGCTGCCGCCGCACCTGGGCAAGGAGGTCGCCGATGCCCTGCCCAACGGCCGCTACCTGGAGATTCCGGACGCCGGGCACCTCGGCTTCATCGAACGCCCCGACGTCGTCAACACCGCGATCCTGGAGTTTTTCTCCTCGACTGGTGGTGTGACACCCTGAGGTGGTGAACCCATCGACGGCCCAGGCGCGCATCGTCGTTGACGAATTGATTCGTGGCGGCGTGCGGGATGTGGTGCTGTGCCCCGGATCGCGTAATGCGCCGTTGGCGTTCGCCCTGGAGGCCGCCGACCGTGCGGGTCGGATCCGGTTGCACGTGCGCATCGACGAACGCACCGCGGGATACCTGGCCATCGGCCTGGCGGTGGCCGCCGGCGCGCCCGTGTGCGTGGCGATGACCTCCGGAACCGCGGTGGCCAACCTGGGGCCCGCCGTGGTCGAGGCCAACTACGCGCGGGTGCCGTTGATCGTGTTGAGCGCCAACCGGCCCTACGAACTGCTGGGGACCGGGGCGAATCAGACCATGGAGCAGCTCGGCTACTTCGGTACCCAGGTGCGCGCCAACATCAGCCTGGGGTTGGCCGAGGGGTCTCCGGAGCGGATGGACGTGCTCAACGCGAAGTGGCGCTCGGCGACGTGCCGGGTCCTGGTGGCCGCCAAGGGATCCCGCAGTGCCAACGCCGGCCCCGTCCAGTTCGACATCCCGCTGCGCGAACCGCTGGTGCCCGACCGCGAAACCGATGGTGGCGCGGGCCCACCCGACGGACGTCCCGACGGCCGGCCGTGGACCTTCACCCCGCCGGTGACCTTCGATCAGCCGTTGGACATCGATCTGGGTCCGGACACCGTGGTGATCGCCGGCCACGGCGCCGGGATGCAGCCCAACCTGGCCGGCCTGCCGACCATCGCCGAGCCCACCGCGCCGCTGCCCGCCAACCCGCTGCACCCGCTGGCGTTGCCGCTGCTGCGGCCGCATCAGGTGATCATGCTGGGACGGCCGACGCTGCACCGGCCGGTCTCGGCGCTGCTGGCCGATCCGTCGGTGCCGGTGTTCGCCCTGACCACCGGGCCGCGCTGGCCCGATGTCTCGGGCAACTCGCAGGCCACCGGCACCCGCGCGGTGGTCAGCGGGGAGCCGAGCCCGGCGTGGTTGCGGCGCTGCTCGGAGGTCAACCGGCACGCGGTCGAGGCGGTGCGCAGTCAGCTCAAGGCGCATCCGGTGACGACCGGCCTGCATGTGGCGGCCGAGGTCGCCGATGCGCTGCGCGACGGGGACCAGCTGGTGCTCGGCGCTTCCAACCCGGTCCGCGACGCGGCGCTGGTCGGCCTCGCCGAGGCCGGCTCCGCCCGCGGCATCACGGTGCGCTCCAACCGCGGGGTGGCCGGCATCGACGGGACGGTCTCGACGGCCATCGGCGCCGCGCTGGCCCACGACCGCGTCGCCGGGGGCCGCACGGTGGCGCTGATCGGGGACCTCACCTTCGTTCACGACAGCTCGGGGCTGTTGATCGGGCCCACCGAACCCACCCCGCGCCAGTTGACCATCGTGGTCTCCAACGACAACGGCGGCGGCATCTTCGAGCTGCTCGAACAGGGCGATCCGCGGTTCTCCGATGTGTCCTCGCGGATCTTCGGCACCCCGCACGACGTCGACATCGCGGCGCTGTGCCGGGCCTATCACGTCGAGTGCCGGCAGGTCGAGGCCGCCGAGTTGGCCGCGGTGCTCGACGAACCGTTCACCGGGATGCGGGTCGTGGAGGTGAAGGCCGACCGGTCGTCGCTGCGGCAGCTGCACGCGTCCATCAAGGCCGCGCTGTGAAGGCCGAGCTCAAACCCGTTCTGCGGCAACTCTTACCGAGCAAACCCATCGACGCGCCGGATACGCCGCGTCGAAAGGTGTTGCGGTGGGCCAAGACCGGCGTCTGGATCCTGGCGGTGGTGGTGACGTTGCAGTCGCTGCTGCTGGTGGCCGGCGCGTGGCGCAACGACCGCCAGATCGAGGCGAACATGGGGGTGGCGCAGGCCGAGGTGCTCAGCGCCGGCCCGCGCCGGTCCACCATCGAATTCGTGACGTCGGACCGCGTCACCTACCGGCCGGAGCTCGGCGTGCTCTATCCGTCCGAGCTGGCCACCGGCATGCGCATCTACGTCGAATACGACAGAGCAGATCCGGATCTGGTGCGGGTGCAGCACCGCAATGCGACGTTGGCCATCATCCCGGCCGGTTCGATCGCGGTGCTGGGCTGGGTGGTCGCCTTCGGCGCGCTGGCCGGACTCGCGGCCCTCGAACGACGCGTGCTGTGAGCGGTCACGCCGACCGCATCAGATCGGCCAGCCAGCGGGGGTCGTCGATGTCGAGGGTTTCCCGGCTCGCCGGGTCGTAGACGACGGGCGTGGCGACCTCGCCGTACACCTCCTCCAGCAGTGCGGCGTTGACGTCGGCGACCGCCGCGGTGTCGACCGCATCCGTGCCTTGGCCGATGCTCTGCACCACCGGGGCGGGCAGGCCGCTGCGGGTGGCGATCGCCGCGAAGTCGCCGTCGGAGAAGCGCAGCTGCGACAGGTCCTGATGGGCCCAGAGTTGCTGGACGAAACCCTGATAACCGCCGGCCGAGACCGCTGGATCGACCGCGAGGAACAACGCATTGGTCACCGTCGCCGAATAGCCGCTGCCCGTCACGTCGTCGAGGAACATCATCGGCCGGTAGGTGAGGGCCAGCCGGCCCGAATCGAGGTGGGACTTGATCTCGTCGCCGTACTCGGACTGCAGGTAGGCGCAGCGGTGGCACTGCGGTTCGGTGAACAGCTCCAACTGCACCGCGGCGTCGGTGAACCCGAGGATGATCCCGGCCCCGTCCGGCGTCAGCTCCACCCCGGGGCCGCGCAGATCCGGGCGGGCCGCCCCGGTGATCGTGGTGGTGCACCCGCTCAGCAGCAGCGCCGCCACCGCGGCCGCCGCCAGCAAGCCTCGCCAACCCATGGTGACCCCTTCCGGTGCGCGCATCCGATGTCTCTTCGTCTGCTGTCTGCCTGTCCGCAACCAGGCGGCAACGTGGCGCTGGCACCCTCGCAGTCGTGCGCGTTGCGATTGTCGCAGAAAGTTTCCTCCCGAACGTCAACGGTGTCACCAACTCGGTGCTTCGGGTGCTGGAACATCTGCGTCGCACCGGGCACGAGGCGCTGGTGATCGCCCCGGACACCCCGCGCCGGCAACCCCGGGCCGACCGCGTGCACGACGGCATCCGGGTGCACCGGGTCCCGTCGCGGATGTTTCCGAAGGTGACCTCGCTGCCGCTGGGGATCCCCTGGCCGCGGATGGTGGGGGTGCTGCGCGGCTTCGACCCCGACGTCGTGCATCTGGCCTCGCCGGCCCTGCTCGGCTGGGGCGGGGTGCTCGCGGCGCGCCACCTGGGCGTGCCGACCGTCGCGGTGTTCCAGACCGACATCGCCGGTTTTGCCGAAAGCTACGGGATGGCGATGGCCTCGCGGGCAGCCTGGGCGTGGACGCGGCAACTGCACGCCAAGGCCGATCGCACCCTGGCCCCGTCCACCTCGGCCATGCACGACCTTGCCGCCCACGGGATTCCGCGGGTACACAGGTGGGCCCGCGGCGTCGACGTCACCGGGTTCGCGCCGTCGGCCCGCAGCGCCGCGCTGCGCCGAGTCTGGTCGCCGGCCGGCAAGCCGGTGGTGGGCTTCGTCGGCCGGTTGGCGCCGGAGAAGCACGTGGAGCGGCTGGCGGCGCTGGCGCGGCGCGACGATCTGCAGGTGGTGATCGTCGGTGCCGGCGTCGACCGGCGCAAGCTCGAATCCGTCTTGCCCGCAGCGGTGTTCACCGGCGCGCTGTACGGATCGGAGCTGGCCGCGGCGTATGCCAGCATGGACGTCTTCGTACACCCGGGCGAGCACGAGACGTTCTGTCAGGCCGTCCAGGAGGCGATGGCTTCGGGACTGCCGGTGATCGCACCCGATGCCGGCGGGCCGCGCGACCTGGTGACCCCCATGCAGACCGGTCTGCTGCTGCCGGTCGCCGAGTTCGAACAGCGCCTCGACGCGGCCGTCGACCACCTGATCGCCGAGCGCGGCCGGTACGCGGTGGCCGCGCGGCGCAGCGTGCTGGGCCGCACCTGGCCCGTGATCTGCGACGAACTCCTGGGCCACTACGCCGCCGTCTCCTCCACACCCTCTTCGTCTCTTCCCGCGAGCGGGCGCGTCCCCGGCCGACACACCGGGTAAAACCCCGGTTCTGCGCACGTTCGCGGGGGCGTTCCAGCGCCGTGCTCAGCCCTGAGCCAACTCCGCCACGTGTTGCCAGGCCTCCCAGGTGCTGATCCGCTGCGCGTAGTCGGCCTTGGCCAACTCGAGGGGCAGGGTCCCGAAGAACACCCGCAGCGGCGGCTCCGGGGCATCGACGATCGCCAGGATGGCCCGGCTGGAGGCGGCCGGATCCCCGGGTTCGGCGACCCGTTGACTGCGCACCCGCTGCGCCTCCTCGTGAACCTCGGCGTAGTCGGGCAGCGGCGTCGAACGCTTGGCGGACGAGCCGGCCCAGTCCGTCGCGAAGCCGCCCGGTTCCACCAGCGTGACGTGGATCCCGAACGGCTCCACCTCCTGGGCCAGCGACTGCGAGAGACCCTCCAACGCCCACTTGGACGCGTGATAGATGCCCAGGCCGCGGAACGCGGTGATGCCGCCGATCGACGACACCTGGATGAAATGGCCGCTGCGCTGGGCCCGCAGGTAGGGCAGCGCGGCCTGGGTTATCCACAACGCCCCGAACACATTGGTTTCGATCTGATCGCGGGCCTCGGCCTCGGTGAGTTCCTCGATGAGCCCGAAGTGTCCGTAGCCGGCGTTGTTGACGACGACGTCGAGACGGCCGAAGTGCTCGTGCGCGGCCTCGACCGCGGCGAAGTCGGCGTCGCGGTCGGTGACGTCCAGCGCGATCGGCAGCACCGCGTCGCCGAACCGGGCGACGACGTCGTCCAGGGATGAGGTGTCGCGAGCCGTCGCGGCCACTTTGTCGCCGCGCTCGAGGGCCGCGATCGCCCATTGTCGGCCGAAGCCGCGGGAAGTACCGGTGATGAACCACACTTTTTCAGTCATGACCCATCTAACCGAGCTCACGGGCAGTGATTCCCGATTCGAGCAAGTTCACAGGTAGCGTCGGTGCGGTGAGCCGCGCGACGCTGGACAAGGATCCCCACGAGGTGGCGTCGATGTTCGACGCCGTGGCCCGTCGATACGACCTGACCAACACCGTGCTCTCGCTGGGCCAGGACCGGCTGTGGCGCCGCGCCACCCGGGCCGCGCTGGGGATCGCGCCGGGGGACCGGGTGCTGGACCTCGCTGCGGGTACCGCGGTGTCGACGGTCGAGCTGGCCAAGGCCGGCGCGTGGTGCGTGGCCTGTGATTTTTCGGTGGGCATGCTCAAGGCCGGTGCGCACCGCAACGTGCCGAAGGTGGCCGGCGACGCCACCAAGCTGCCCTTCGGCGATGCGCTCTTCGATGCGGTCACCATCAGCTTCGGGCTGCGCAATGTCGTCGACCACGTCGCGGGGCTGCGCGAGATGGCGCGGGTGACCAAGCCCGGTGGCCGGCTGGTGGTGTGCGAGTTCTCCACGCCGACGGTGCCGGTGTTCTCGACGGTGTACAAGGAGTACCTGATGCGGGCGCTGCCGGCGATGGCCGGCGCGGTCTCCAGCGATCCTGAGTCGTATGTGTACCTCGCGGAGTCCATCCGGGCCTGGCCCGATCAGGCGGAGTTGGCGCGCCGGATCGAAAGCGCCGGTTGGTCTTCGGTGCGCTGGCGCAACCTCACCGGCGGCATCGTCGCCCTGCACGCCGCGGTCAAGCCCTGAGCGCAAGCGTGCCCTAAGCGCGAGCGGGCGTGTCCCCGGCCGACCCGCCGGACACTTTTGCGGGTTTGCGCACCTTCGCGGGCGCGCGCAGCGCGGGAATCGTCGCGCCGACGCGGGACAGACCGGCGAAGGTGCGCAGCGCGCGCCGATCCCGGGCGCTGGGTCGCACCCCGGTGAGTTCGACCGCGATCTCGTGCTGCATGGCGCGGATCGCCGAGCGCGGCACCAGGCGTGGCCACCAGTCCGAGGGCTCGAAGATCTCGGTGCGGAAATGCTCGAAGTGCTCGCCGCCGACGAGTTCGGTGCGGCAGTAGTCCGCGAAGTACGTCTGGAATGCGGGCCAGTCCGCGGGCATGGCGCGCGCCGAAATGCCGTACCGGCGATACCACTGGCAGCACTGCTGATACAGCTGCTCGTGTTCGATGTCGTCGAGCGGCCGGATGAACGAGTTAACCACTGTCACCAGGGATTCCACGTAGGTTGCGTGTTGAAAGTGGAAGATCCCGGGATCGAGGGCGTGGTACTTGGTGCCGTCGGCGGTCCGGCCCTTGACGTGCTCGTGTCCGAACCGGATGAACGAGCGCATGTCCATCTCGGTGAAGGCGATGTCGACCGCGGCGGTGACGGTCCGCTTCTTGTGCTGCCAGATCCGCTCGCGCAGCAGCGCGTGGTCCCGGATACCGGTGGCGATCGCGGGATGCAGCAATTGCAGACACACCGCCCGCGGCAGCATGAACAGGAACCGTCGGTCGCCGACATAGCGTCGCAGCATGGTCGCTGTCACGGGGCTACTCCATACGGCGAGCGTGCGTGAACACCGGAAAATCCCCGGCGTGTCGGCCGGGGACACGCCCGCTCGCGCAAGAAGGAGAAGGGGGTCGGCACGGTCAGAGCAGGGCCTTCTGGCGGCGGATGCGGCGGCGCAGATCCTTCATCAGGATCGTGTAGTTGTAGGTGCGCACGAAGCGCGGGATGAACCGGTTGACGAGCGACACGAACAGGAACAGGTGCTCGAAGCGGCGACGGTCGGTCTCGGACCATTCCAATCCCATCGGTTCGCGGAACACCGGGGCCAGAAAACCGATCGTCAAGAACCGCAGCAGCGGCGCCAGGATCAGCCGCGGAACGATGTTGATCATCTTCAGCGCGACCAGCTCGTTGAGGAAGTCGCGCACGAAGTCGTCGATCTGGATCTGCTCACACGAGGTGTTCCAGTACACGTCGAAATCGGCTCGGGTGGCCGGCCATTGGTCCTCGAGCACCTGCAGTGTGGTGCCGATCGGCATGGCGCTCTGATAAAAGTTCTCGGCCTGCTCCGGCGACATGGCGCCGTGCAGCAACTGGTAGGTGTCCTCATAGAAGATGAACAGGCAAGCTGCCACCCACAATTGGAGGTCACGATTGAAGGCGTTGTATTTGACGGGGCTCTCGGCAGTGGAGCGAACCTGCCGGTGGGCGACGTTGACGGCCTCCCGATAGGCGGCGCGCTCCTCGTCGGTGCCCAGGATCGCGACCGCCAGATACTGTGCGGTGGTGCGCAGCCGTTTCCAGGGATGATGCATCAACGACCCGGATTCGACGCGGCTTTCAGCGACGCCGTAGCCCACCTCGGGCCGACTGAGCTGCATGATGACGTTGGCGGCCGAGGCGGCCGCCGACCAGAAGTCGAGCGCGTCGGTGAGGTCGACCTGCTTCTTGTTCCAGCGCGGGGTGCGCTGGGTGATCTGAATCCGGGTCTGCTCGGTGGTCAACGCCGGTGGCGTCTCCACGGGCAGGTACTGAGCTGGCATCGCGATCTCCTTCGGGTGATTACAGGGTCTGCACGTCGTTCACGAGCCAGCGATCGCCGCTGCGAACCAACTCGACCGCCATCCGGTAGCGCTGCGTGTTGCCCTCGGGTGCAGTGACATTGGTGACCTGCTGGTCGACGAACCCGATGACGGTGGCTGCGTCGGAGGCCAGCCGTTCCACGGCCACGTGCTCCGCCGCTGCCGTCGCGACGCCCTTGCTGGTGACGACGATGTCGCGCAGCGCCGCCACCATCTCGTCGTACTTGTGCGCGAACTCCGGGGTGGACCCGGCGGTGATCGCACCCTTGTTGGCGTCCAGATTCTGGTAGTCGAACGACGCCATCGCCACCAGGTAGTCGCGGGCCGTGGAGACCGCATCCTGCTGCAGCGTATGCAACTCGCTCTGCTGATACAGCGTGTAACCCAGGGCCCCGCCGAGGGTCAGGACTGCGGCCACCAACAGGGCCACGAGGGCGCGACGGGTCCGGCCGCGCGAGGATGGATCGGGCGCGGTGTCGGCTTCGGTTTCCACGCTCGCGTCGTCGGTGACGGTCTCGGTTGTTGCCATTGCGGATCCTCCAGGAGTTGTCACATCAGCGCGGTACATCGTTGTTGCGCAGAATCATTCGCCATTTGTAAACCAGCTCTGCCAGGGTCGGGATCTTGATCGGGTCGCGCACCACCGGCGGCCCGATCACGCCGCCGGGAAGCTGCGAGTTCTGCATGCCGAGGTCGTTGGGGCGGGGCGCGTTGACCGCGCCGCGCATCTGCATATCCGGTGACGGCGGGCAATACCGCACCAGGTCGGGTTCGACGGGGGAGATGTCGCCGATCGTGCGGCGGTCGACGTCATGCACGCACACCGGACCCTGGGTGGCGATCAGCGCGAAGTTCGCACGATCGCCCTTGACAATCGAGGACAGGTCGTAGAGCCCCTGCGGAATCGCGGTCAGTCCGGTGGCCAAGGACTCGGTACGGTCGCCGACGATCGGCGCCACCGTGGCGAGGTTGGCCAACGTCGCGCCGAAGGTGTCGCGGTAGGTGTCCAGCGCAGTCCGTACCGAGGCCAGCGCGGCCGGGGAATGGTCGGTCAGGTGGAGAAACACCGGCCCGTTGTCGTCGAGTTGGGTGGTGAACCGCGCGCTGGCGCCCATGCCGCGCACGAAGCTGCTCTGCTGCGCGGCCATTGTCGTGACGAGCCGGGCGGTGCCCTCAATCAGGGGCTGCAGCGCTCTGGCGCGGTCGTGCAGACCCTGGGAGATGACGGCGGCGTTGTCGATCAGCGTGGCCAGGCTGGGCCCCAGCCCGGTGAACGAATCCGACAGCTCGGTGGAGACATCCGCGACCGCCCGAGCGTCGATGCCCTTGATCAGCCGGCCGGCTTCCTGCATGACGCGATCCATCTGTACCGGCTGCCGTTCGGCCGGCGCGGCGATGGTATCGCCGGAGGCCAGGAACGGCCCCCCACCGGATTGCGGGAGGATGTCCACGCTTTGGATGCCGGCCGCGGTGCCCATGCCGACGGTCATGATCGAATCGCGCGGGATGCGGGCCTCGGGATCGACCGACAGCTCCACCTGGGCCCCGCCCTCGGGTCCCAACCCCACGGCGGCGACGGTGCCGACCTCGACGCCGCGCACGGTGACGCTGGTGCCCGCGGTCAGACCGAAGCCGTCGGCCATGGTGGCGTGCAACGTCGTCGGGGTCTGAAAACCCTGCGAACCCACCACGTACCGGATGCCGAACGGCACCACGATGGCGCTGATGACCGCGAAGATGGCCACTTGAACCAGGACCAGCCGACTCATCGCAACCCCCCAGAGAGGAATCCGTCGAGCGCCTGTTGGCCGGTGATCGGGATGCCGTTGACGATCAAACCGCCGGTGAGCAGCTTGTCGATGGTGCCCGGAATGTCCAGCGCCCCATCGAACATCAGGTAGTCACCGTGCACCGACGCACCGAACCGGTCGAGGAAGGTGTTCATGGTGGACAAGGTGTCGGTCAGCCGGTCGTTGTAGCTGCTCAGCGCCGTCACCACGGTGCCGGCATCGCGCACGATCGCCGCGGTGTCGGCGTGCGCGAAGGCATGGTTGGCGGTGGCGGCCAGCGCGGTCGTCGAGGCGAACAGCGTCTCGATCTTGGCCCGCTGGACATCGAGCATGGCCACCACCCTGGGCAGCGAGTCCAGATAGGCGTTGAGCGTGTGCTGTTCGCGGGCGAACTGCGCGCTGATGTCGGACGCCAGGCGCAATGCCTCATCGAAGTCGCGTTGGTGTTCTTCGGTTTTGGCGGTCAGCACCGACATCGCGTCGAGGAGCCCGCGGACCTTCGCCGTGCGGCCCCCGAAGGCCTTGTCGAGTTCGGTGACGATCGTGGTCAACTGGTCGACGCCGCTGCGGGACATCAACGCGCCGAAGGTGGCCAGCGCCGTCTCGATCTGCGGCCCGAGTTCGGTCTGGGTGGGCGGAATGACGTCGCCGTCGCGCAGCGCACGACCGGACGGCTGCTCGGGTGCAGCCAGTCGAACGAACGGATTGCCCAGGGCCGACGGCAGTTCCACGCTGGCGATGGTGTTGACGGGCAACTGCGCGTCAGCACGCACACTCAGCTCCACCGAGGCCCCGGAGGCCGCGAGGCTCAACCCGCTGACCCGCCCGACCACCTTCTGCCCGTCGCGCACGTCGGCGCCGATCGCGATGCCGTCCGCGGTCGGCAGCACGACGGTGAGCGACATCGCCTGGCCCTGGGCGCTGCGTCCGATCGGCAGGTCCTGGATGCCGATCTCGGATCCGGCCCACAGGGCGACGCCGCTCAGCGCGGCGATGCCGAGCATGGCCGCGGTGGTGGTGGCCGGTTTGCGCACGGGGCTCACCTCGGGTGCTCCGGGTTCGGCGGGGGGATGACGCCGGTGACGGCGCTGACGATGCCCAGCGGGTCGGAACGGCTGATGGGGAACGAGATCGGGTTGACCAGGCCGATACCCGAACAGATCGGCCATTGGTGGCGTTCGCAGAAGTTGTGCGCGTCCGCGAACTGCGTGAGCACCGAAGATACGTTGAGCCGAATCCGGCCGCGGCGGTCCGGACCGATGGTGCCCGACAGGTTCTGCATCATCAGCGGCAGCAGGTCCATGAACTCGGCGAGTTCGGGCTGACGCCGGTTCAGGATGTCGCCGACGGCGTTGAGGTTGCCGGCGATGGCGCCCATGTCGTCGGTGTGATTGGCGACGACGGCATTCACCTGGTCCAGCACGGTCTTGAGGTCGTTCATCGGGCCGGTGATGTCCAGATTCTGATCCGCCCACGAGTCTCCGAGCATCCCAAGGGAACTCACGAGGTCATTGAGCGAGACCTGGCGCTGGTTGAACGCGCTCATCATGGTGCCGAGGTTCTCGACCACGGTGTCGATGTCCTCGGCTCGGGCGCCGACGACGCCGGTGGCCGTGCTGAGGTTGCGGATCGCGGTGTTGAACTGCTTGCCCTGCCCCCGCCACTGGTCGGCGCCGCTGGCCAGCAGCCGGCTCAGGTCGCCCTGGTCGGGGCCCAGCGCGTCGGTCATGGTGGTGAGACTGGTCAGCATGCTGTCGAAGGTGATCGGGGCGTGGGCGCGGTCAGCCGGGATGACCTGCTCAGGTTGCAATTTCGGGCCGGTGCCGCCATAGGCCGGGCCGAGCTCGACGCTGCGATCGCTGATCAGCGCGGGGCTCATGATGTAGGCGTTGACCTCAGCGGGCAACTCCACCTCGGCCGGCAGCGACATCGAGACCCGGACCGTGGTGCCCTGCGGGTTGACCGCGGTGACCCGACCGACCGGCACCCCGAGCACCGTGACGCTGCTGCCCGGGTAGATGCCGTTGATGTAGCTGAAGTCGGCATGCACGGTGGTGGCGTTGTCGGTTTTGCCGAACACGTACCACCCGCCGGCGCCCAGGAAGGCCAGGACTGCGACGGCCATCGCGACGGCACGTTTGCGGGACCTCATCGGCACGACCGCTGGATGTTCAAGGCGCACAGCAGGTTGTCCGGCATCACCAGCGACGGGGAGTTGACGTCGGCCCAATTGCCGTTGCCGGTGGCGTTGGTGACCGACCGCATTGCCGGCGGCAGGGTGCGCAGCGTTTCGTCGATGTGGTAGGCGTTGGCCTTCAGGGTGGCGGTCACGGCACTGAGCTTGGTGATCACTTCGCGGAACTCCGGCTGCTTTTCGCTGTACACCACCGACAGTTCGCGCAGCAGCGCGCTGAGGTTGGTGACGATCTGACTCAGCGCGTCTCGGCGGGCGGTCAGCGCCGAGACGATGTGCGCGGCGTTGGCGGCGGTGTTGGTCACCGACTCGTTCTGCTCGACCAGCAGCGCCGACAACGACCGCGAGATGCGCAGCAGTTCGTCGAACTTGTCGCCGCTTTCGGCGAATACCGCGCTGGCGCTGCCGATCCCGGCCAGCGCGGCACTCAGGTCGGTGTTGTCGGTAGGGATCGACTCCTGCACGGTGCGCATCGCGGCGGTCAACGCCGCCTGGTCGACGCCGGTGGCGGCCGCCTCGGCCGAGCGCCCCACCTCGTCGAGGCTGTAGGGAACCGTGGTGCGCGACAACGGGATCACGGTGCCGGCGGCCGGATCGACCACACCGGCGGGCATGACGTCGAGGAAGCGCTTGCCCAGCACGGTGCGGAGCCGCACCGTCGCTGTGGTCTGGTTGCCCAGGGGTTGGGCACTGTCGAGGCGGAAGTCGACCCGGACGTGGTCGCCGGCGAGGTTGACGCGTTCGACTCGCCCGGCCGGCACCCCCGCGACGTACACCGGGTCGCCGCCGGTCAGTCCGCTGGCGTTGGCCATCTCGGCGGTGAACGCGTCGGTGCGTACCTGATACCAGGTGCGGGGCAGCGCGATCGTCACCAGCGTCAGCGCGATCAGACCGAGGGTGCCGAGCGCCCCGAGGGTCAACGGAATCGTCGGATTGTGTCCGCGGTCCTTCTTCAGTAGGAACAGCACCGCGCCGACGAGCAGGTCGATCAGCTTGACCAGGAACATCACCGGCACACCTCCGTATGCCGGCGTCCGAAGATGTTCGCCTCATGCTTGGCGATCTTCAGCGTGAAGTTGCACAGGTAGAGGCTGACGAAACCGCCGTAGCTGCTGGCGCGGTTGATGGAGTCGGCGAACTGCGGCAGCTTTTCGACGAGCGCCTGGAACTCGCCGGTGTTGTCGGTCCAGGTGCCCAGCATGGCGTTCAGGTCGGTGACGGCGTCGCCGTAGGCGACCGAGGACTGCGTGACGGTGTTGGCGAGGGTGGCCAATACCGCGTTGCCCTGGTCGAGCAGCAGTTCGAGTTGGCCGTTGGGCCCGGTGACCGTCGCTGTCAGCCGCTCGAGCCCGTCGAGCATTTCGGATAGTTGCGGTTGGCGGGCGTGGACCGAACTCATCAGCGCCGAGACGTTGTCGATCAGCGCGGTGAAGATCTGCTCGTTGTGGTCCATGGCGGCGGTCATGGTCGCGATCTGCGCCAGCAGCGTCGTGACCGTCTGGGTTTGGCCGCCGAAGGTTTCGGCGAAGCCGCGGGTGATCGTGTTCACCTGCTGGGGCTCGAGGGCGTCGAACAGCGGCTTGAATCCGTTGAGCAGCGCGGTCAGGTCGACGGCGGGGGAGGTGGCCGTCAGCGGGATCACACCGCCGGCCGCCAGCAGCTGTCGTGGCTCCCCGGTGGACAGCTCCAGCACGGTTCCGGTTGGGTCGGACAGCGCGACGTAGCGGGCGCCGAGCATGTCGCCGTAGCGCACCGCGGCGGTGACGTCGGTGGTCAGCGCGTAGCGGGATTTGACCTCCAGCCCGACGTCGGCGCGGCTGGTGCCCTGGCCGTTGTCGGCGAAGCGGATCGAGTCGACGCGGCCGATCCGAATCCCGTTCATGGTCACCGGGTTGCCGACGCTGAGGCCTTCGATGCTGCTGAACTGCGCGACGTAGTGCGTGGTCTTGCCGCGCACCGGCACCGACAATGTGTTGACCACCAGCAATCCGCTCATCAACCCGGCGGCGCAGAATGCGCCCACCTTGGCCCAGGCCTGCCAACGCACGGTCATGACACCTGCACCGCCGTGCCGCGCACCAACGGGCCGAGCATCATCACGGTGGCGATGTTCGGCTCGGGGGTGCCGTCGCGCGCGCCGCGGCCGAGCACCTCGTTCTGCAGCACGCCCAGGGCGTGGGCCTCGGCGGCGCCGCCGGCGATCGCGGCGGCCGGTGCGGCTTCGGCGGGGAAGTGCGGCGCGGGTCCCGGCGGCGGGGGCGCAGCGCCGCCGCTGGGCTGGCCCTCCGGGAGGAACACCACGGGCGCGGGTGTTTTCAGGTCCACCGAGTCCGGCAACGGAACCTCCAGCGGCATCGTCGGGACCGGGTTGAACGGGTCGGCCTCGGCGCAGTGCGCGCCGTAGCTGGTCCCGTACACCGGGCAGTCGGCGGCCGTGTAGGGCATCGGCCCGGCGAACGTCGCGACCGCGGTGATGCTGAACTTGCCGGTGGCGAACACCTTGCTGCCGGCCGCGCCGAAATCACGGGCACCCACCAGCGTCTCGACCAACCCCTCGGGGTGGGCCGCCGTGGTGGCCAGTACCTTGCCGGCGGCGTCGAGGACGGTGATGAACTGGTCCCGGTGGTCGGCGAAGAACCCGGTGAGCAGCGAACCGAGGCCGGCCATCTCGCTGAGCGCGGAGCCGAACGCGGCGCTGTCGTCGGCCAGCCGATTGGACACGTTGGTGGCGGCCGACAACGTGGTCAGGATGTCGGGTGTCGCGGTGTGCAGGGCCGCCATCACATCGCGGAACTGCGGGGTGGTGTCCAGGAATTGGACCACGGTGGGGGTCAGCAGGGCCGAGACGTCTCTGAGATTGTCGATCGTAAAACCGATTTCGGTGCCCCGGTGGCGCAGCGCCTGGCTGATCGCGGTGAGCGCGGTCTGCATCTTCTCGGGCTTGATGGTGCTGAAGACGTCGACGATCTTGGTGAAGACGTCATAGAGCGCCATGGCGTCGTCGCTGTCGTCGATCGAGATGGTGGCCCCGGTGCCCAGCGGTTTGCCGGTGCGCCCGCCGGGGTCGTCGGCCAACTGCAGGTAGATGTCGCCGAAGAAGGTGCGGGGCACAATCCGGGCGACCACCGTGTCCGGGATCAGCGGCAGCGAATCCCGGTCGATGGCAAGACGGACCCGCGAGGTCTGGGTGCCGGACTCGATCTCGGCGATCCGTCCGACGTTGACACCGTGGTAGCGCACCGGGGCGGCGGTGCTGATCAGGCCGGCCGAGACCGGGACGCCCACGAAGACGTCGCCGGTGGGATCGAGGCTGCCGGTGGCGCGGCCGACGAGAACGGCCGCGATGGCCCCGGCGGCCACCACCGCGATCAACCCGCGGACCGCCAGCCACGGCCGACCGGGCAGAAAGGACCTGCGGCGCCGTCTTTTTCGTGGGATGCGCATTTACATCCCCATCCCGGGGATCTCGGGGACCAGCCCCCACAGCGCGAACGTCAGCAGGACGTCGAGCATGCCGATGGCCAGGATCGCGGTGCGCAACGCACGTCCGGCCGCCTGACCGACGCCCTCGGGACCGCCGGTGGCGAAGTAGCCGTAGGTGCAGTGCACCAGGGCGACGACGACGGCGAAGACGACGGCCTTGATGCCCGAATACAACAGGTCCTGCGGGCTCAGCGCCAAATGGAAGAAGTAGTCGTAGGTGCCCGGGGAGGCACCGTTGAAGAACACCACCACGGTGCGGGTGGACAGGTAGCTGGCCAGCAGCCCGATCATGTAGATCGGGATGACGCAGACCACCGCGGCGATGACCCGGGTGCCCACCAGGAACGGGATGGACCGCAGCGCCATCGCGTCGAGGGCGTCGATCTCATCGGAGATCCGCATTGCGCCGATCTGGGCGGTGAATCCCGTTCCCACCTTGGCGGCCAACGCGATTGCGACGACGACCGGTGCCAGTTCGCGGGTGTTCGCGATCGCCGCGAGCATGCCCGAGAGCGTGTTCATGCCCACCAGATCCAGGCCGCGCTGGGTCTCGACCCCCAGCATCATGGCCGCGGCCAGCGACATCGCGAAGACGATGCCGATGGTCCCGCCGCCGGACAGCAGCGAACTGTTGCCGAACGTGACCTCGCCGATCTGGCCCAGCGTGTGCTTGCGGTACCGGACCAGGGCATACGGCAGCGAGCTCAGGACCTTGCCGTAGAAGCTGACGTGTTGGCCGATGACGGCGAGGCCGTGGTAGCCGGCGGTGGCGGGCTGGGCCACGCGATGCAGCGGAGCTGAGCTGGTCAGGGCGGTCATCGGTAGCTGCCCACCGCCGGCACCACCACCGTGTAGAGCGCGGACAGGATGGTGTTGAGGATGAACACCAGCGCGAAGGCCAGCACCACGGCCTCGTTGACCGAGTCGGCGACACCGCGCGGTCCCCCCTTGGCGTGCAAACCCTTGAAGGTCGCCACCAACGTCGCGGTCAGACCGAACACCGCGGCCTTGATGAGCGCCATAGTGAAGTCCGAGACCCGGCCGTACTGACTGAAGGTCGCCAGGAAGCTGCCGGCGGGTAGTTGCTGGACCGCGATGTGGTACGCGTAGCAGGCCAGCACGCCGGCGAAGGTGACCATCGCGCACAGCGCGACGGAGACGATCACGGCCGCGATCAGCCGCGGTGCCACCAGGCGTTCGATCACGTCGAGGCCCATGACCTCCATGGCGTCGACCTCCTCGCGGATCTTTCGCGACCCCAGGTCGGTGCAGATCGCTGATCCCGCAACGCCGGCCATCATCAACGCGCACACCAGGGCGGCGGCCTGACCTACGACGATGAACGCCACCACCGCGCCCGAGTAGCCGCCGGCCCCGATCCGGCCGGCCAGCTCACCGACCGAGACCGCGATGAAGACGCCGATCGGCATCATCAGCAGCAGCGCCGGTCCGGTGCACACCCGGCCGATGAACAGCGTCTGGGTCACCAGCTCGTCGACCGCCAACCGTCGGCGGACCACCGCGGTCCCGACGTTCAGGAGTGCCTGCACCGAGAATCCCAGGATGTAACCGGCCTGCACCATGAGGTCGCGCACCGGGCCCTTGGTGACCGGCAGCTCGTAGGTCATGGCGTCCTTCCCGGTCTGGTCGCGTCGTCCGGGGATGCAGTTCCCGACCCCCCGGTCGTGTGGAGCATGGCACAGCTGAGATGCGTGCGCAAGCACTAAGTTAATGATCGTTCGCGCTGATGGTGGTCGAACGGGACGTCGAGAATAGCGCCGGTTACGCCGCTATGATCCTGCCGAGCAGCTATATTCGCATATGCACGAGTGTGGACACGCACCGTGATGTTGTGATGAATTCCCACTGTGCGGTCGCACGCCACGGTCGCCGGTGCGTTACCGTATCGGCCATGTCCTCGGTGCGTAGGCGTCCCCGAAACCGCAAGGCTCAGATTGCCCGCGCGGCGGCCGAGGCCTTCGGGGAGTCGGGCTACCACGCGGTGAGCATGGACGACATCGCCGCCCGCGTCGGCATCTCGGCGACGGCGCTGTACCGCCACGCCGCCGGCAAGTACCAGCTGTTCCGGGATGCGGTCCTGGCGCTGGGGGCTCAGCTGGCCGACTGTACCGAGTTCGTCGAGACGACGCCCGCGGGCGATGATCCAGTGCAGTTACGCGAGCGGATCCTCGGGGCGCTCATCGATACGGCGCTGACGAACCGCAGCTCGGGTGGGCTCTACCGGCGCCAGGCCAGGTATCTGAGCGACGACGACCGCCGGCTGCTCATGGATCAGCTGAAGCTGGTCAACCGCCGGATCCAGCTGCCGTTGCGCGAGCTGCGCCCCGACCTCACCAGCCCGCAGCGCTGGACGCTGTCGGCGGCAGCGCTTAGCGTGATCGGGTCGGTCGCCGACCATCACGCGCAACTCGGCCACGCGCAGATTCGCACGCTGTTGCTCGACCGGGCCGTCGCTGTGCTCAGTGCCGAACTGCCGCAGGGGATCTCGCAGGCCATCGTGGCCGCCCCGGGGGAGGTGAGTGCGGGCCGGTACGAGGAGGTGCTGCGCGCGTCGCTGATCCTGTTCCACGGACGGGGGTACCACCAGACCGGTGTGGAGGACATCGCCGCCGCGGTCGGGATGCCGGCTTCGGGCATCTACCGGTACTTCGTCGGTAAGGCCGACATTCTGGCGGCGTCTTTTCGCCGGGCCGCCGACCGGGTTTCCGCCGACGTCGCCAATACCCTTGCCGCCGAGACGGATCCGGACCGGGCGTTGAGCCGGCTGATCGAGGCCTATATCGCGAGGTCGTTCGATAATCCCGAACTCGCCCACGTCTATCACACCGAGCGGACCAACCTGGCGCCCGCCGATCAGAAGGTGTTGCGCAACATTCAGCGCGCGACCGTCGAGGCCTGGGCGCAGCTGGTGACCGGAGTGCAGCCGGAATTCGGCATGGCCGAGGCGCATTTCGTCGTGCACGGTGGCTTCGCCGTGGTAATCGACATCGGACGCCTGATGGGCCACGACGGCCCTGCCGACTCGGAGCAGGCCCGCACCTGGGTCCGCACGCTGGTGCGGGCCACCCTGTTCGGATCCGCCGACACGCCGAGCGAAATCCCCGAAACCGACGGAATCGCGGTTAACTTGTCTGCTTGACGGATCGTGGTCCCAGCGTGGGGGTGGGGAATGCCAGAACGTACCGACAGTCACCGGATGTCTCGGCGGGGATTTCTGCAGAATGCGGCGGCCGCCGGTGCGGCGGCGACCATGTTGGCCTCGCTTGCTCCGATCCGCACGGCCCGGGCCGCGGGCCGGACGGTGGCTATCTTCGGCGCGGGAGTAGCCGGTCTGACGGCGGCCCACGAACTGGTGGATCGCGGCTACGCGGTGACGATCTATGAACGAAAGTCGCTCGGCGGCAAGGCCCGATCAATACCGGCGCCGAATTCCGGTGCCACCCCGCTGCCCGGTGAGCACGGCTTCCGGTTCTTCCCGGGCTTCTATCGCAACGTCACCGATACGATGCGGCGGATCCCGTTCGCCGGCAACTCCCACGGGGTGTGGCAGAACCTCACCCGGGCCACCGCCTATCTGCACTCCGGTCTGGGCCGGGCGGATCTGACGATCCCGCTGCCGTTTCCGCTGCCGACGCTGCCGAATCCGATCACTCCCAAGGCGTTCATCGAATCCCTGACCGCGGTGTTCCAGACGTTGCTGCGGCTGCCGCTGCACGAAGCGGCGTATGCCGCCCAGAAGCTCGCGGTCTACGTCACCAGCTGTGACGAACGCAAGATCGGTCAGTGGGACAACATGACCTGGGAACGCTACATCGGCGCCGACCGCGCCTCCAAGGAGTACAACCGGTACCTCGCCGACGGCATCATCCGCAACCTGGCGGCCTCCAAATCCCGGGATGCCAGCGCGCATTCGATCGGACTGGTAGGGGAGGCGTCGGTGTGGTCGATCCTGCTGTTGGGCAACGACATCGACAACAAGGGCTTCGACCGGGTGCTCAACGGTCCGACCAGCTCGCAGTGGATCGACCCGTGGGTTGCCCACCTGCGCTCCAAGGGTGTGGACTTCCGGGTCGGTCAGGCCCTCACCGGTTTTTCCACCGACGGGCGACACATCACCGCGGCCACGGTGGCGGGCGGCAACGGCGTTCCCCAACCGGTGCACGCGGATTGGTACATCTCCGCATTGCCCTGCGAGAAGCTCGCCGCGGTGCTGACCCCCGACCTGCTGGCGGCAGACCCCGGCCTGGCCAACGTGGCGCGGCTGCGCACCGAATGGATGAACGGGCTGATGTTCTACCTTCGTGAGCGCGTCGATGTCACCAAGGGGCACGTGAACTATGTCGACTCGGGTTGGGGCATGACCTCCATCAGCCAGGCCCAATTCTGGCGGCGGCCCCTGACGGGATACGGCGACGGGACCGTCAAAGACTGTCTGTCGGCGATCATCTCGGACTGGACCACACCCGGCAACTTCAACGGCAAGAGCGCCAAAGCGTGCACCGCGCCGGAGATCGCGGCCGAGGCCTGGAAACAGATCAAGGCCCACCTCAACGACACCGGCATCGTCGTCACCGACCGCATGCTGCATTCTTGGATGCTCGACCCTGCGATCATCAACCCGGGGACGCCCGGCATCGTCAACGACGAGCCGCTGTTCATCCAGGACCCGGGCTCCTGGGCCCGTCGGCCGGCGTCGGTGACGGCGGTGGACAATCTGTTCCTGGCCGGCGACTGGGTCAAGACCGATCAGAACGTCACCACGATGGAGGGCGCCAACGAGGGCGGCCGTCAAGCCGCCAACGGGGTGTTGATCGCCTCGGGCTACTCGGGGCCGGCCGTCAAGATCGTGCCGCTGTTCCAGGCACCGTGGTGGGGGCCGTTCAAGGCCGCCGACCGGCTGCGGTACCGCTCGCGGCTGCCCAATGCGCTCGATATCGTCGATGCCCGCTGGCCGGGCCGCTGAGCAATCAATGGCGCTGCCAGCAGCGCTCCGATTCCGGGCCCGCGGACTCGGCGCGGATGCGCTGAAAGTTCTTGCCGCCGCGGCGGAATGTCGCGACCACCGCCGCCGGGGTGTGCCGCTCGAGGAACGGCCGCGGTGCCCAGCCGCACCGGCGCACGTGCACCAGATCGACCGCCGCGGCCGCCGCGGTCTTGTCGTAGCGCCACGGTCCCTCGATGCGCCCGAGCCAGAACATCCCGTCGGCAGCGCGCGTCCACACCAGCGCGCCGTCGGCCACAGCGGCAAACCGTGCGATCCGCGCGCTGGTGCGCTCGTCGTACTGTTCCGCGGCCAGCCGTAGGGCCGCAGCGAGATCGGCCGGGGCCGGCCGCAGCACCCCGCCGAAGCCGCACAAGCCCAGGCTCAGCGCGCGTCGAAACGTCTGCGCCGCGTCGATGTCGTCGCGGCGCGACCGCAGCGGCGCCCGGTAGGCCTCGGGAGCCATCGCTACTCGAACGGCTTGCGACGGTCGAGGCGCCGCGACCCCGCGCCGGCGGTGCGCCACACCCGGGCGATCCAGTCGACGTCGTCGTCGGTGACGAGGTTGCCCATGACGCGTACCGCGATGCCCATCAGGGTGCTCGAGCGCATCGCGATCGGACCGGTCATCGGCAGGAACCGCGGGATGGTCAACAGCAGCGCCAACCGCCGCGCCACCGAGAAGCCCTTGCCGAAGTGTTGCTGCAACACGGCCGGCCACGCCAGCGTCAGATCGCGGCCGTCGAGCAGGTCCACCGCCAGCCGCCCGGTCTCCAGGCCGTAGTCGATGCCCTCACCGTTGAGCGGGTTGACGCAGGCGGCCGCGTCCCCGATCAGCATCCAGTTGACGCCGGCGACGCCGGACACCGCGCCGCCCATCGGCAGCAGCGCCGACGACACCGCCCGCGGCGCGCCGACGAAGCCCCAGTCGTCGCGTTTGAGGTCGGTGTATCCCTTGATGAGCGGCCGGAGCGCGACATCGGCGGGCCGCTTGACGGTTGCCAGCGCGCCCACGCCGATGTTCACCTCGCCGTTGCCCAGCGGGAAGATCCAGCCGTAGCCGGGCAGCACGGTGCCGTCGGTCGACCGCAGTTCCAGGTCCGAGGAGATCCACGGTTCGTCGGCGCGCGGTGAGGCCAGGTAGGCGCGGGCGGCCACCCCGTACACGGTTTCCTGGTGCCATTGCCGGCCCAGGACCCGGCCCAGCGTGGAGCGGGCGCCGTCGGCGACGATCAACGTCCGGCAGCGCACCACCGCGCCGTCGTCCAGGACCAGCGCGCTGACCCGACCGGCCGCGTCCCGTTCCACGTCGACGGCCTTGACACCGAGCAGCATCTTGGCGCCGGCCGCCTCGGCGACCTGCCGGATGCGATCGTCGAGTTCGGTGCGCGGGACCGCCGAGCCCGTCGACGGGAACGACGGCCCCGGCCAGTCCACCTGCACCGCCGAACCGAAGCCGGCCAGCCGCAGGCCCCGGTGCCGGATGTGCTCGTCGAGCCAGCCGCCCAGGCCCAGCAATTGCAGCTCGGCGACTGCGCGCGGCGTCAGTCCGTCGCCGCAGGCCTTGTCGCGGGGAAAAGTCGCCGAATCGATGACGACGACGTCGTGGCCGGCCCGTGCTGCCCAGGCCGCGGCGGCAGAACCTGCCGGTCCGGCACCCACCACAGCCACGTCGGCGGTATGGGCGGGGTAGATGTTCACGATGACCAGTATGTTGGACGCATGAGAACGCCGGCGAGCGTGGTTGCGGGGGTGGACTTCGGGGACCCCGAATTCGCCCGAAGTGTTCGCGACGGAGTCACCCAGATCGAGCAGTTGATGGAGGCCGAACTCGGCCGGGCCGACAGCCTGATGTCCGAGGCGGTCCAGCACCTGTTCCTGGCCGGCGGGAAGCGGTTCCGGCCGTTGTTCACGGTGCTGGCGGCCGCCCTGGGGCCCCGCCCGGACGCCACCGAGGTCACCATCGCCGGCGCGGTGATCGAGATGGTCCATCTGGCGACGCTCTATCACGACGACGTGATGGACGATGCGCAGGTGCGCCGCGGGGCGCCCAGCGCCAACGCGCGGTGGAGCAACAACATCGCGATCCTGGCCGGCGACTACCTCTTTGCCACGGCGTCGCGGCTGGTCTCGCGGCTGGGCCCGGACGCGGTGCTGGTGATCGCCGACACCTTTGCCGAACTGGTCACCGGTCAGATGCGGGAGACCCGCGGCGCGGTCGAGGACACCGACCCCATCGAGCACTACCTGAAGGTGGTGTACGAGAAGACCGCATGCCTGATCTCGGCCTCCGGCCGGTTCGGCGCGACGTTCTCCGGCGCCTCGGCGGACCAGATCGAGCGCCTGGCGCGCCTGGGCGGTCAGGTGGGCATGGTCTTCCAGATCTCCGACGACATCATCGACATCGACAGCGACCCCGACGAGTCGGGCAAGCTGCCGGGCACCGACCTGCGCGAGGGCGTGCACACGCTGCCGGTGCTCTATGCGCTGCGCGACGACGGGCCCGAGGCGGCCCGGCTGCGGGAGTTGCTCACCGGCCCGGTCGAGGACGAGGCCGTGCTGGCCGAGGCACTGGCGCTGCTGCGGGTGTCCCCGGGGATGGTCCGGGCCAAGGAGACCGTCCGGGACTACGCCCAGCAAGCGCTGGCCGAACTCGAGCAGCTACCCGATGTCCCGGGCCGCCACGCACTGGCGTCGCTGGTGGATTACACGGTGAACCGAGACGGGTAGTTCCGGTTCACGGAACTTCGATGCCTCGGTTGTCGTTTAATCAGCTGACAGTGCTCATGTAGGAGGACATTGATGACCTGGCATCCGACCGGTAACCGGATCAAGACCTTTGTGCTCTTGGTCGGCTTCTCGGCGTTGATCATGTTCATCGGGGCGTTGTTCACGCAGTCGACGGGTTCGACGATCTGGCTGTGGATCGCCCTGCTGTTCGCGTTGGGCACGAACGCCTACACGTATTTCAACAGCGACAAGCTGGCGCTGCGGGCCATGCACGCGGTGCCGGTCACCGAGGTGCAGGCCCCGGTGATGTACCGGATCGTTCGCGAACTCGCGACGACCGCGCACCAGCCGATGCCGCGGCTCTACGTCTCGGACACCGCGAATCCGAACGCCTTTGCCACCGGCCGGAATCCGCGCAATGCTGCGGTGTGCTGCACCACCGGGATCCTCAACATCCTCGACGAGCGTGAGTTGCGCGCGGTGCTCGGTCACGAACTGTCGCATGTCTACAACCGCGACATCCTGATCTCGTGCGTCGCCGGCGCCATGGCCTCGGTGATCACCGCGATGGCCAACTTCGCGTTCTTCGCCAACATGTTCGGCGGCAACCGCCAGGGCGGCGGCGGAAACATCTTCGCGCTGCTGCTGATTCAGCTGCTCGGCCCGATCGCGGCCACCGTGGTGCGGATGGCCGTTTCGCGCTCCCGCGAATTCCAGGCCGACCAGTCCGGCGCCGAACTGACCGGCGACCCGCTGGCGCTCGCCTCGGCGTTGCGCAAGATCTCCGGCGGCATCGAGCAGGCGCCGTTGCCACCGGACCCGAAGCTGGCCGATCAGGCGCATCTGATGATCGCCAGCCCGTTCCGTGCCGGGGAGAAGATCGGCAAGCTGTTCTCGACGCACCCGCCGATGGCCGAGCGGATCAAGCGGCTCGAGGACATGGCGGGCCGGGGCGGTCTTCGTCCCGGGGGTTACTGAAAAGCCGTCAGCTGCCCCCGAATTCGGGCCGTAGCACCGGCCCCAGCGCGGCCAGCGGGATGTGCGCCTGCACGGTGCCGCCGTCCATCGCCCACTGCATGACCCCCGGCGTGAAGTCGGTCGGGGAGTCCCGCGCCACCGGATAGTCGGGCATGTAGAGCACGAGTTCGTCGGGGGTCAGGGCCCACGCCTTGTACCCGCCCGAGTAGACCTTGTCGGGCGTCCAACGATCCGCGATGAACGGATAGCTGCCGGGCTGGTGCGGCGGCGGCGCCTGATCCAAGGCGGTCACCACGAACGGATGCGCCAGCGGCGGAATCGCCACCAACGGGTCCAGGCCCGGCTTCACCAGGTCCGCCAGCGCCAACTGACGGCCGCCCGCGAGGTCGAAGGTGAAGGTGCGGTAGGCGTTGTTGAAGTCGGGTCCGTCGGCGTGATACGTCTCCCGGAACACCACCGAGGTGACATCGCCGCGGCGGAAGACCTGGTAGTTGCCCTCACCGAAGCTGTCGGCGAACATCTTCGCCCCCACCCGCCGCCAGTTGCCCACCAGCGTCGCGAGGTAGTCGCGCAGCACCGGGCCGGCGACGGGATCGTCGATGAGTTCGGCGGGAATCGCGACCTTGATTTCGCGCGTCGCCTGCTGCTCCGAGACCACCTGGGCGCGGCAGTATTGGCCGTCCCAGTGGCCCTGCAACTCCGCGCAGAACGGTGCCGGTGCCGCGGCCGCCGACGGCGCGGTCAGCACGGCCGCGGCCGTCACGACGGCCGCCGCCAGGCCGGATCGGATGCCCATGTCGATCACCCGCGCACTCAGGGCAGCTCGACTTTGCTTGCCCGCCAACGTCCGTCGACCAGCTCCATGGTCATCTTGATCCGGCTGCGGTCCAGGCGCGGATCCGGAACGGCGGTGTTGGACACCGACTGGTCGACGAACAGCAGCACCACGGCCTGATCCCGCGAGGCCGACTGCACCGCCGACTCCACCACGACGCCGTGGGCGGTGGCCTTGTTGTCGATCAGCAGCTGTCGCAGCTGCGTGCTGGACTGCGAGTACATGTCCTTGAACTCGCCGGTGGCGCCGTCGAGCACCTGGTCGAAGTTCTCGTCGACCATCTCGGAGTCGATGCTGGTCAGCACCTGGGCGTAGGACACCGCCGCCTCCTGCGCCTGCCGGCCGGCGTCGGCCGCGCTGCTGAGCGCCCACAGCTTCCAGCCCAGGAACCCGGCGACGCCCAGCGCCGCGACCAGAACCAGCGCGGTCGCACCGAGCAGCAACCGGCGCCGGTTCGACGGCGCGGCCGCGGTCTCCTCGGGGGCGTCGCTGACCTCCTCCTCGGGCACGTCCGTCGCCTCAGCGGTGTCTGTCGGCTCAGCGGGCGCGGTCGCGTCGTCGGGATCGGTGTCGGAATTCTTGTCGGTGGTCACCGTCACAGCGTCTCCTTCGCAACTGTTCATCGTCAACGTGGGGGTTCGAACGGCAGCGGCGGCCCGCCGTACGGCGTCGGAATCGAGTACCGGCCCCGCGGCGTCGGATCGGTGGTCCTGCCGAGGTCGGCGCCGGCCGGGGGGCCGGCCCCGTTGTCCACTTCGGCCGGCCTCGGAGCGTTCTTGGCGCCGCGCACCAGGACTCCGGGGTGGTCGTCGCGGCAGTAGGTGTACATGAAGGGTTCGGCGAAATCGGCGGCGGCCGGCGACCGCCGCGGGGTGCCGTAATCACACGCATACCGGGTGTAGATGTCGGCGGTGGCCCACAGCCCGTTGTCATGCATGACGCTGCCGAGCGCATCCAGCACCGAGGTGCGGTGGGTGGGGAACAGCGCGTGCAATGCGGGCACCCGCAGATACAGCAGTCGCGAGGTGGTGGTCAGGTTGCCGAGCAGCTGCACCATGGTGTCGGAGTTGTCGGCCAACAGATTGTCGACCGAGCCCAACGCGTCCGGTGCCTGGTCGGTGAGGCGCCGGAAGCCCTCCCGCATGCTGCTGATCCCCGCCAGCGTCTGGTCGAGATTGTCTGCGGCGACATCGATTCCGGCGTTCTTGTCGGCCACCATGGTCAGCACCACGCGACTGGTGCGCAGCACGCTGGTGGTCTCGGGCAGTACCGAGTCCAGCGTCGAGAGCAGGAAGGTTCCGCCGTCGACGATGTCGGCCAGCTTCTGCGGTCCGGCCTTGCTCAGGCTCAGCTCGCGCTTGATGAGTTCGATCTTGCCGGTGTCGACCTGGGCCAGCGCCCCGTCGGCGTTGGCCAGCAGTTCGGCCAGGCTGACCGGCACGGTGGCGCGGCCCTGGGTGACGACGCTGCCGTCCTGCAGGAACGGACCGGCCTCGGATTCGGCCGCGAAGTCGATGTACTGCTCGCCGGCCGGGGACAACCCCGACACCCGAACAGCGCTGGATTCCGGTATCTGGACCGTCGATTTCACGGTGACCACGGCGTTGACGCCGGCCGGGGTGATGTCGAGGCGCTCGACCCGCCCGACCGGCACCCCGCGCACTGTCACGTCCTGATTGGGCAGCAGCCCCGCGGATTCGGGAAGTTCGACCGTGAGCCGGTAGCTCGACGCGAACGGGTTGACCCGAAGCGCACCGAGCAGCAGATAGGCGGTGGCCACCACCAGGGTGAGGATCAGCGCGCACGTCGACAGCCACGCGCGTTTGCGGTGACCGGCGCGCGCCACGCCGACGAGCCCGTCGGCCACAGCGCCGATCACCGTGGCGCCTCGGCGTTCTGGGGCGGACCGGGCAGGGGCGCCTCTGGGCCCGGGGGCGGCGGTGGCGCCTCGGGGAGAGTCGGGGCCACCACAAGTTGGCCCGGTTCGGTCGGACTCGGCAGCACCGGCACCTGCGGAACCTCGGGGCCCTTGCCGACGATGCGCTCCTGCAGGCGCCACAGCGTGTACTTGAACGAACCGACCAGTTGTTCCCAGTTATAGCGTTTGGGGCCGTGCAGGCCCACATCGCCGGTGAACCCGATGTCCGGTATCGAACCCAGGACCAGGCGGTCGATGCTGGCCCGGGTGGCCAGCGAATTGCCGGAGGTGCCCTTGATCAGGGGCGGCATCAGGCGGTTGAGCGAGCGCAGCGTGGCATCGGGGGCGACCACCAGGTCATTCCAGGATGCGGCGATCTGGTTGGCGTCGGCGATGACGCTGCGTCCGCTGGTGTCGGTGCCCGCGATCGACGGGAACTTCTTGAGCTGGTCGGTGGTAGCGCCGACCTGTTGAACCAGATCGGCGATTCCGGTGGTGTGTTGGGCCAGGGTGTTGGCGGCGGGGCCGGCCTCGGTCATCAGCTCTCCGAGGGCGTCGTTCTTGGTCTCGATCTGCGCCACCAGGTTGTTGGTCTCGGACACCGCGGTGGCGATCTCGTCGGATCGGGCGTTGAGCTTGCCCAGGGTCCGGTTGGTCTTGTCGATCAGGGCGCCGAAGGCCTGGCCCTGATCGCCGGTGGCCTTGCCGAGACCGTTGATGATGTTGGTGAAGCTGCGCACCGCACCACCGTTGACCAGGATTGCCGCCGAACCGAGCACGGACTCGACGGTGGCGGCCGAGGCCGTGGAGTCGATGTCGATGACGTCGCCGTCGCCGAGCAGCGGCGCGCTCGGTTCGACGGTGGCGGGCGGCCGCACCGAGATGAACACATCGCCCAGCGGCGTCGCGGAACGCAGTTCGGCGGTGGTCCCCTCCGGCAGTCGGACGCCGTCCATGATCCGCAGCGTGGCCACCGCGGTGTAGTCGCGGGCCTGCATCGATTCCATCTGCCCCACGTCGGCGCCGGCGAGTTTCACCTTGGCGTCGGCGGGCAGGTTGAGCGCATTGCCGAACACCGCGGTCACCGTGTACCCCCCGGATCCCACTCCTGGTGCCGGCAGTGGCAGGCTGCTCAAACCCTCTGTCGCACAACCTGAGAGCCCGAGCCCGGCGGTGAGCACCAGGGGCAGCACATAGCGCGGTCTGGTGCGCGGCGCCGTCATTTCTGTCCCATCGCCGCGAGGCCGTCCAGCATGTAGGACAGCCCGAAGTCCGGGCCGAAGTCCTGCATTGTTCCGGTGCTGCAACCGAGTTGGCGCAGGCCCATCATGTTGCAGACCTCCTTGATCGTCTGGGTGTCGAACAGCACCTTGTCGACCAGCACATTCGCCCGGGCCGCCCCGTTCTGCTGGTCGATGACGTTGTAGATGTTGTCCAGGGTCAACGGCCCGAGGTCGAGGAACTCGGCGAGGTCGCGCCGATGCTCCACGGTGGTGATCAACGCGGTGTCGCCGTTGGCGACAATCTGCTTGATGGCCTCGCGGTGGGTGTCGAGAACCTCGCTGACCTGTTTGATGACGTCGTCGATCTTCTTGCCGGTGGTCCCGGTCCCGAGGTTCTCGTCGGCGAGGATCTGGCTGAGCGCGCGCACCGACGAGCCGAACTCGCGCAGCGTGGCGTCGTTGTCGGCGGCGGCTTGCAGCAGCGAACTCAGGTTGCGGATGATGGTGGTCAGCTGATCGCGGGTGACTTCGCCGCGATCGGCGCTGAGCCGCAGCGCATTCGAGAGTTCGCCGAGCGCGTCCTTCATCAGCTGCCCGTTGCCGTCGGCGATGGCGGCGCTGGCGTCGACGACCGCGGCCAGCGGTCCGTTGCCCTGACCGTCGCCGCGCAGCGATCCTGCCATCTTGTCCAAAACATCGAGCACGCGCGCGAATTCGACCGGTGTCTTGGTCCGCTCGCGGTCGATCGTGGCGTTGTTCTCGAGGGTGGGACCGCCGGTGTAGGCCGGGGTCAGTTCGATCTGGCGGTCGGTCAGGATCGAGTTGGAGATCGTGACAGCCTGTACGTCGGCGGGGATCGCGACGTCGGAGTCCACCGTGAACTCGACCTCGACGTAACTGCCCTTCGGGGTGATCTTGGCGACCTGGCCCACCGGCATTCCCAGCACCGCCACCGTGTTGCCCTCGTAGAGGCCCGCGGCGCTGTCGAACTGCGCGGTGACGTTGATGGTGTTCATCCGCTCGTGGAGGTACCACCAGCCCGCACCCGCGACGACGAGCGCGGCCAGGGCGACGGCGGCGAGCAGGGCGATGAGTTTGCTTCGGGCGCTGATCATTCGCAGTCCTGGTAGTACTGGATCATGCCGAACTGTTCGGCGCGGCCGCTGATTGCGCACATCCAGGAATCGATCAGCAGGCCGCCGGGGGCGAAGAGACTGGCGGCGTTGCCCGACCCGGTGGCGTTGGCGATGCCGCGCAGGGCCACCGGCCCGGACTGCAGGATGCTGCGCAGCAGGTCGTCATGCTGGGCGAGCATGTCGGTCAGTTCCCGGATGTCCTGCAGCAGGGCCTCCAACTCCGGGCGGTCGTCGATCGCGATGCCCGAAAGTGTCTCGACGAGGTTGGTCAGGCCGGCCATCATCGCGCGGAAGGAGTCCCGCCGTGCGACGAACTCGCCGACCAGGCTGTTGCCCTGATTCACCAGGCTGCCCAGCGTCGACTGCTGCCGACGCAGCGTGTTGGTCACCGTCTCGGTGGTCTGGAGCAGCGACCCGAGTTGATCGCGGCGTTCGGCGATGATGGTCGACAGCGTGTGGGTGTTCTGCATGGCCTGCGGCACGATGGCCGGTAGTGACTCCATCTGCTGACCGAGAATGCCGAGGGTCTCGGCGAACTTGTCGGAGTCGACCTGTTCGAAGGTGGTGGTGACGTCGGCCAGCGCTTCCTGCAGGTCGTACGGGACCTCGGTGTGCTCCAGGTCGAAGGTGTTGTCCGGCAACGTTCCCGGACCGGCGGGGTGCAGCGCCAGGTAGCGCGAACCTAGGATGGTGGTGATCATGATGGTGGCCCGGGAGTGCGCGCCGAACTCGATGTCGTCGCGCACCTTCAATTCGGCCACCACGTGATCTCCGGCCAGCTTCATACCCGTGACCTCGCCGACGGGGATACCGGCGATCGTGATCGGGTTGCCCGCCCGCAGCGCCGCGGCCTGCTGGAACTTCGCGGTGTAGTGCCGGTGGCCGACGTCGGCGAGTTTGACCGCCATCAGCGCGCCGATCAAAACCGCGACGACGGCGACCGCGATGACGCCGAGCACGGTCTTGTTCCAGTCCTCGATCGGGCGGCGCCACTTCCGCTGTTTCGGTGTGCTCTCAGCCATGTTCGGTGATCCTGCATCTCGGGGTGTACTGGGTTCCGTCCCCGCGGGAGGCGGCGTCGACGATGATCGGCACCACGTCGTTGAGGCCGGGGAAGAAGCCGGTGAGGTTCAGGTCGCAGATGTAGGTGTTGACGTAGGCGCCCTCGCCGGTGATGCGGGCGAAACCCTTCAGCAGCAGCGGCAGATTGGCGCCGGTGTAGGCCAACTGCGGTTCGATGCTGACCAGGTGCTGGGCGAAACCGGGCTGGCGGACCACGAGTTCCTTCAGCGGCGGGTACACCTCGTCGGAGATGGTCGACAGCTGCCGCACCACCGCCGAGATCGACCCCATCGACTCCACCAGTTCGGGGCGGCGGGCGTCGAATGTGCCGACCATGGAGCGGGTTTCGCCGATCACCTCATCGAGGGTGTCATTGTGCTGGGCCAGGTTGCCGACCACCGAGTTGAGATCAGTGATGACCGCGCCGAGTTCCTGGTCGCGACCGGCGAACGAGTCGGTGAGTTGGGCGGTCTGGTCGACCAGGGCGGCGATCGAGCCCTGATCGCCCTGCAGCGACTCGATGACGCCCTTGGTGAGGCTGTCGGCGTCACGCGGATTGAGCAGGCTGAACAGTGGCTCGTAACCGTTGAGCAGCCTGCCGACGTCGAACGACGGGTCGGTGCGTTCGACCGGGATCACGCTGCCGGGCGGCAGCGGGTCCGGCTCTCCGAGCGTGCCCAACGACAGCCCGAGGTAGCGCTGTCCGACGATGTTCTGGTAGATCACCGAGGCCACCGTGGTACCGAGCACCTGCTGATCGGCTTGCACGACGAACGACACTTTGGCCTTGTCGCCCTGCAGTTCAATCTTTTCGACGCGGCCGACCCGGACACCCGCCATGCGGACGTCGTCACCCTCGCGCAGACCGAAGACATCGGAGATCACGGCCGCGTACGGCACGGTGCTGCCGGCGACATCCCGGCGCAGGGTCACATAGACCAGCCACGTCAACGTGAGCGCCACCACCATGAACAACGACAATCCGATGAGCGCGCCGCGTTCCTTCATCGCGAACCTCCCTCCGGGGGTTGGCCATTGACCGTCACGGTGGTGCCCCGCGCCAAGGGTCCGAGCAGCAGCTGGGTCGCCGAGGTCGCGGGCTGCCCGGTGACGAGGCTGAGCTGGTTGCGTTCTTGCTCGCCGCCGACGGGGCCGACGTTGCCGCCGAAGGACGCGGGGGCGGCTTCGGCGGAGAACCCGGGCGCGGGTGCCGGCGCGGGCGGCGGGGGCGATCCCGGCTTGGGGGCCACCGGGGCCGGCGGCGACAGCCGTACCGGCGGCGGCGGGGTGGGGATCAGGGCGGGGTTGGCGGAGCCGGGCACCGGCGGCGACGGGTTCAGCCCTGGCGGCAGCGGCGGGTTGGGGTCGGCGAGGCTGGGGTTCTGGTTGACGTAGGGCGGGCCGACCGCGACGAGATTGCCGTGGGCCCCCAGGACGGTCCCGGGCGGCGGCGCCAGATCCTTGGGTGGCTGATAGTTCTGCGGCAGCAGCACATCCGGCAGCTCCGGGCGGGTGGGCACCAGCGGTGCGGTGAAACAGCTGGGGCCCTTGAGTTCTCCGTACTGCGGGCAGTCGGTCCTGGTGTAGCTGTAGGACGGGGTCAACGACAGGTTCACCCGCATGTTCCCGATGCCCAGGTCCGGCATGTACACCTCGTCGAAGTACTTGTCGGCCAGGCCGTTCAACTTCAGGAACGCGGGCTCGAAGTGATGCGCGGTGTCGGCCACCGCGCCGAGGACCGGAGTCAGGTTGCCGGTGATGTTCACCATGCGGTCGGAGTGATTGTTCAGTGCGGTGTGCGTGGTGCCCACGGTGTGCAGGCCGGCCTCGAGTAGCTCCGTCAGCTGCGCGCGCTGCTCGACCAGCGTCTGCATCGGCTCCACGGCCTGGTGCAGGGCGTCCACCAGTTCCGGCGCCGTGCTCTGTAGGCCGCGGGCGGCGTCGGTCAGCGCCGAGACCGTGGTGGGCCCGGGCTCGGTCGCGACGATTGCGTCCAGCTCGTCCATGAGCCGGTTGAGCTGGGCCCCGGCGGTCAGCAGTCCGGTGCGGCGGTTCTCGGTGGCGGCGTTCACCGCGGCCAACAGACCGATTGTCTGATCCTCGCGCCCGCGCCCGGTGGCGGCCAGGACGTCGCGCAGCTTGCTGATGGTCGTCTGGAACAGCACCGTCGGCAGTCCGGTGTCCTCCGGGATCTGAGCGCCGGCCTGAATCGGCGGCGCCGCGCCACGGTCGACGAGTTGCACGGACGACACCGCGAAGACGTTGCTGGGCACCACCCGGGCCGTGACGGAGGCGGGGATGGACCGGGCGTATTCGGGCTTGAGGTCGATGTCGACGTAGTTCGGATTGCCGTGCGAGGCGGGCGTGACGTCGTTCACCACCCCGACCAGGACACCGTGGTACTTGACGTCGGAGCGCTGCGGCAGGCCGTCACCGACGTTGTTCAGCGCGGCCACCACGCGCACGTGGGGATCGAGGCGTCCGGTTGCCTTGACCACCAGCGCGAGTGAGATCAACGAGGCGACGGCGAGTACGGCCACCCCGCAGATCAGTAGATTCCGTTCGGAGACCCCTCGGCCGTCCGGCTCCCACGCGTTCGCCGCCATCTAACCCCCGAACCTGGCTCCGGCATCGACCGACCACAGCGCCATCGTGAGCAGCATGTTGACGATGATCACCACCGTGATGCTGGCCCGCATGGCGTGGCCGGCCGCGACGCCGACGCCCTCGGGCCCACCCGAGGCATAGAAGCCGTAGTAGCACTGGACCGTCGAGGCGATCCACACGAAGATGATGGCTTTCACCAGCGAGTAGAGAATGTCCTGCCCGGACAGCATCAGCGTGAAGTAGTGCAGGTAGGACCCCGTCGCGCCGCCGCTGATGATCCGCACCACCAACTGGGTGGTCAGGTAGCTGACGGCCAGACACAGCACGTACAGCGGGATCACGGCCACCACCGAGGCCATGAGCCGCGTGGTGACCAGGTAGGGGATGGGACGGATCGCGATGGAGTCCAGCGCGTCGATCTCCTCGGCGATGCGCATCGACCCGAGTTGCGCGGTGAACCGGCACCCCGCCTGGGTGGCAAACGCCAGCGACGCCGCGATGGGCGCCAGTTCCCGGGTGTTCACCAGAGAGGAGATGATGCCGGTCGCCGGGCCCAGGCCCAGCAGGTCCAGGAAGTTGTAGCCCTCGATGCCGACCAGCGCGCCGACCGTGATGCCCAGCACGATCGCGACGCCGGCGGTTCCACCGCCCACGACCAATGAGCCGTTACCCCAGGCGATGTCGGAGACCAGCCGGATGAATTCCTTGCGGTAGTGGCGCAGCGCGACGGGCACCGCGGCCAGCGCGCGGACGAAGAACACCAGCATGTGGCCGAGCCGGATGATCGGAACCGAGGTCCGCCGGTACAGGCGCACCCACGGCGACAGCAGCTTGGGCGTATAGGCCGACGCGGTCACGTCACAGTCCCACTCGCGGGAACATCATGATGTAGAGCTGGCTGATGGCGACGTTGACCACCATCAGGATCAGGATCGATTCGACCACCGCCGCGTTCACCGAGTTGGCCACGCCCGTCGGCCCGCCGACGGTGGCCAGTCCCTTCTGGCAGGACACGATCGCGACGATCGCCCCGAAGATGACGGCCTTGACCAGCGCGACGATCATGTCGCCGGTGGTGGCGAACGACGCGAAGGTGGCCACGAAGCTGCCCGGGGCGCCGTTCTGGAAGTACACGTTGAACAGGTAGCTGGCCAGGAATCCGACGAAGCAGACCACGCCCGTCAGGGCCACGCCGATCATGATCGCGGCGGCGAAGCGCGGCACCACCAGACGCCGGATCACCGAGACGCCCATGACTTCCATCGCATCGGTCTCCTCACGCATCTTGCGGGAGCCGAGGTCGGCGGTGATCGCGGAACCGACGGCGGCGGCCATCAGGATCGCGGCGGTCAACGACGCGGCCTGCCGGATCACCGCGAGCCCGCTGGCGGCGCCGGCCAGCGAGGTGGCACCGACTTGGCCGGCCAGCAGCGCGAACTGGATCGACAGCGTGACCCCGATGGGCAGTGCCACCAGCACCGTCGGCACTACCGCGGTGCCGGCCATGAAGGCGCCCTGCCGGATGAACTCCTGCCATTTGAAGCGTCCGGTGAGCAGGTCCGTGACAAGGTATTGCAGTGTGCGAACACCGAGCACGAACTGGTCGCCGACGGTGGCCAAGGAAGCGAGGGGGTGGCGCCGGGTGTAGCCGGTAACCCAGCTCCACGATGCGGATGCCGGATGGCGTGCCGCGGCTCGGCGAGGCTCCGTCGGCCGGCACAGTCAAGCTTCCTCCCGATCCGTCAGGTCGAACCCAACCGAGACGTTTTTCTGATGACGGTTGTTGTCAACTTCGAGACGGTATCGAAGCCACGCGGATGTGTCTTGGCTTTGGTGAGAATCACGCTACACATATCGGCGGCGATATCCATAGCTCGCGGGTCCCGCGGCGACGGCACGCGCTGCGCTGGGTGCTGCCGGTTGACGTCGCTGCCGCCTTGCTGCGCCGGTGAACACAATCGTCAAAGTGTCGACGAGACCATCAGTGCAGTTGCCGGAAAGCAATGGTCGGGACGGCGCAGCCGCTGCCGTGGGGCACCGGCGGGCGGGCCCAGCATCCTGCCGTGATGCTTACCGCGGTTAACTTATCTGGCTGCGCGGCACGCTACTCGGCGGTGCCCTGGCCGGCGCCGGCGGGATCCGAGGCGCGCTGCCGGCGGTCGTCGGAGGTCTCCTTGGTCGCCGACCGCGGCGCACCGAAGGCCTTCGTGAGCTTTTCCACCGCGCGCTTGGCGGAGATCGGCCGCGGCCGCGGGGGCGTGCGACGCTCGGTCGTCGCGGCGTCGTCCCGGGGGACGAGACCGTGGGTGCGGAACAGCGTGCGGGCGGGCCGGTTCCGCTGGCCTGCTGGATCGGGCCGCAGCGTGTCGATTCCCGCGCGCACGCCGTCGCTGAAGTCGCGGACGAACTTTCGGTTCTCGGCGCGGCTGGGCAGCATGCCCGCCCGTTCCACGGTGCCGGGCCCGGCCAGCGGATCGTTGTCCGGGTAGCCCCAGTCGACGGTCGCCTTCAGCGCGGGTTCGACGGCGTCGGCAATGCGCTCGCCGGCCGCACCGCCGTGGTCGCGCAGCGGCTTGACCAGTGGCAGGCCGGGGGACCGGTAGCCGACGTAGGTGACCCCGTCGACCTTCTCGACGCGCGCGACGGTGCCGTCGACGAAGGTGAAGGTGTAGACGTCGCCCACCCGCTGCACCGTGGTCTCGTCATCCAGTTGGCAGGTCGACTCGCAATCGGCGCCGCGGATGTTGCCCTCGGCGTCCGCCGGCATCACGAGGTCCGCCTGTGTCAACCGTCGATCCGCATAGGCCAGCAACGAGTTTGCGGTCGCGACCGGGTTGAGCACGTACTTGGGTGCGTTGCCGTTGATGTCGTACTCGTAGGCGGTCGAGATCACCACGGCGCCCGGATTCGACGGTGTGGGAACCGGATTGACTCCGATGACCGCGAAAACCGGGTAGCGGGTGCCGAATCCGCCATTCGGGTTGGCGACGTTGTTGTCCAGGACCCAGGTGGTGTCGGTCAGCAACGGGTTGTTCGGATCGGTGGCGTGCAGGTACGACACCAGCAGGCTGGCGTTGGCCGCGCCCCAGCCGGAGGACAGCACGGTGTTGGGATCGGCGGGGTCGGCCCGGGTCGCCTGCGCGAGCGCCCGCCAGATACCGAACGGACCCGTCAGGAAGTTGACGTAGGTGGGGTCCGCGCCGTCCTGGGTGAACTTGCCGCGAAAGAAATCCTCGACGCCGGCACCCGTCGGGTTGGTGGAACTGCCCTCGATGATCAACGCCGCCAGCACCGCGGGAGCGGCGACCGTGGCAAAAGGCGCGGTCACGGTCAGCGCGACGACCGCCGCGCCGACGCCGATGGTCCCACCGATCGAGGACCTCTCTGCCCCGCCCAAAGTCAGCCTCCCCCAGATAATCGACTCAGCTTAAGCGCCGCGGCACGGCCGTGCCGGGTTATGCGCGGGGCGGCCGACCGTTTGTAACGTTCTGCGAGACCGGCACGGAACACCTAGGGTGAGCAACGTGTTGAGCAGAGTCCTTCTGGCCGGAGCCGGTGCGCTTGCGGCGGCCGCCGTCGCGGCGCCGATCACCGCGTCGGGCGAGCCCGCGCCGCCGCCGCCGGTGCCCGACGTCAACGCGTTGCAGTTGGTCAGTCCGGTCGACTACTCGGTGCTGGAGGGCCGGTATTTCGCCTGGTCCACCGCCGA
The DNA here is from genome assembly GCF_963378095.1 of Mycolicibacterium sp. MU0053. Taxonomy (NCBI): domain Bacteria; kingdom Bacillati; phylum Actinomycetota; class Actinomycetes; order Mycobacteriales; family Mycobacteriaceae; genus Mycobacterium; species Mycobacterium burgundiense. Next base: position 4,103,208 of record NZ_OY726397.1, on the reverse strand, counting down.
CGGGTTGTCGTGCGCCTTCGACCGCAACAGCGGCGCCTACGGGTGCAGCGGGCCGATCCCGGCCGCCCCGGGCGGCGCGAACGTGGTCAGCGGCGGCGCCGTCGGCGCCCCGGGCTTTGCCTCGTCGGCCCGGCCGATCTTCGAAGGGTTGGGCGCGCTCAAGGACCTGCCGGCCAACACCCGGATCAGCTTTCGCACCGTCAGTTGCACCACGGACGGGGCGGCGACCACCATGTGCGTCAACGCCCAGGATCAGTCCGGATTCGTGCTGACCCCGTCGGGCAGCTTTGTGTTGAACCACAATCCGTTGGTGGCCCGTCCCGAGGGCACCAACCCGTATGCGAACTGAGCGGGCTCAGAAGCCTGAGCCGTGCACCTCGTGGCCGGGCTTCTCGGCGATCAGGCCGCGGTAGGCCTGCTCGACCGTCGAGCCGTGATTGATCACGCCGTCGACCTCGCGCGCGATCGGCATGTTCAGGCCGTACTCGTTGGCGAACTCCATGACCACGCTGGCAGCCTTGACGCCCTCGGCGACCTGGTTCATCGCGGCGATGACCTCATCGATGGTCTTGCCCTGGCCCAGTTGTTCCCCGACGTGGCGGTTGCGGCTGCGCTGTGAGGTGCAGGTGACGATCAGATCGCCCATTCCCGCCAGGCCGGAGAAAGTGTCGCGCTTGCCGCCGGTCGCCTCGCCGAGCTTGGACATCTCGCTGATCGCGCGGGCCATCACCATGGCCCGGGTGTTCTCGCCGATGCCCAGCGAGTAGCCCATCCCGACCGCGATGGCGTACACGTTCTTCAACGCCCCGGCCATCTCGACACCGATCACGTCGTCGGTCGTGTAGGTGCGAAACCGCTTCGTGCGGAATAATTTCGCGAGATTGGCGGCCAGGCTCGGATCGGGCATCGCCAACACCGCTGCGGCGGCGTATCCCTCGGCGACCTCGCGGGCGATGTTGGGACCGGCCAGGATGCCGGCCGGGTGGCCCGGCAGCACCTCCTCGACGATCTGGCTCATCCGCATATTGGTGCCCTGCTCCAGGCCCTTGACCAGCGACACCACCGGAACCCACGGTCGCAGTTCCTTGGCCAGCTCACCGAGCACGCTGCGGAAGCCGTGCGAGGGCACCCCCATCACGATGACGTCGGCGCAGTTCGCGGCCTCGGAGAAGTCGTTGGTGGCGCGCAGCGATTCCGGCAGTTCCACCTCGCCGCCGAGATAGCTGGTGTTGCGGTGGTGTTCGTTGATGTCCTTGGCCGTGGCCTCGGAACGCACCCACTGCAGCGTCGGGCCGCGCCGCGCGCAGATCGCCGCGACCGTCGTTCCCCACGAGCCGCCACCGAGCACAACAACCTTGGGCTGACGCACATCCGCACTCATGGCGACAGCGTATGCGGGCGCCGCAGATCGTCGGGCGGTTCGGGCGAACTTTCGTGGCTCAGGCGCTGAGGCGGCTGCGGTGTGCGACGCGACCGAACACCATCGACTCCTCGATGCGGTCGAACCGGTGGTCGATGGCGTCGGCGAAGAAGTTCTGCCGCACGTTCCACGGACGTTTGGTGCCCGACTTCGGCAGCGCATGCGGGGCCCGCTGCACGTATCCGGCGTTGATGTCCCAGGCCGGCTTCTCCGGCATCGGCTCATCGCCCAGGTGCGGGTAGGCGTGGCTGTAGCCGTGCTCGTCCATGTAGGCCACCAGCTTGGCGAAGTGCTCGGCGGTCATGTCGGCGCGCAGCGTCCAGGAGGCGTTGGTGTAGCCCACGCACCAGGCCAGGTTGGGCACGTCCTCGAGCAGATAGGCCTTGTAGACGTAGCGGTCCTGCGGCTTGATCTCGGTGCCGTCCAGGCTGATTCGGGCTCCGCCGAGGGCCTGCAGCTGCAGACCGGTCGCGGTCGCCACGATGTCGGCGGTGAGGTGCCGGCCGGACTTGAGCCAGATTCCGGTGGCGTCGAAGCGGTCGATCTGGTCGGTGATGATCTCCACCCGGCCCGAGGACACCGCGTTGAACAGGTCGCCGTCGGCGTCGAGGCACAACCGCTGATCCCACGGGTTGTAGCGGGGGTTGAAGTGCACGTCGACGGGATAGCCGCTGGGCAGGTTCGCGACCGCACGGCTGCGGATGAACCGCCGCATCATGGCCGGGAACTTCTGCGACAAGAACCAGACGACCCCCTCGAAGATCGCGGCATACCACCGGGCGAACCAATGGGACACCTTGCGCGGCAGGGTATTACGGACGAACTGGATCAGGCCGTTGACCCGGGCGCCCGGGAAAATATAGGTGGGGGAGCGCTGCAGCATGACCACCTTGGCCGCGCGTTGCGACAGCGCCGGGACCAGGGTGACCGCGGTGGCGCCGCTGCCGATCACCACGACCCGCTTGTCGGAGTAGTCCAGGTCCTCGGGCCAGTGCTGCGGGTTGACGACGGTGCCCTCGAAGTTCTCGATGCCACTGAACTCCGGAACGTAGGGCTCGTCGTAGTTGTAATAGCCGCTGCCGAAGAACAGGAAGCGGGCCCGATACGACTTGGTGGCCCCGTCCTGCTCCACCTGCACGGTCCAGGTGTCGGTCGTCGAATCCCAGTTCGCGGCGCGGACGTAGCACCCGAACCGGATGTGCTCGGCGATGTCGTGCTTGTCGGCGAAGTCGACGAGGTAGTTGCGGATGTCGGTGCCGTCGGCCACACCTTCGGTGTGCGTCCACGGTTCGTACGGGAAGCTCAGCGTGAAGATCGAACTGTCCGAACGCACCCCGGGGTAGCGGAACAGGTCCCAGGTGCCGCCGATCTGATCGCGGCGCTCGAGGATGACGTACCGCTTGCCGGGGTTGCGCTCGGTCAAGCGATACGCCGCGCCCAACCCGGAGATACCGGCCCCGACGATCAGGACGTCGAAGTCCTCGGCGTCGTCGCCGGTATCGGTGTGCGGTTCGTGCTCAATCGCAGTCATGCTGGCCTCTCGCGGGTGTGGTGTTCATCACCCACGATATGCATCAACCGACCGGTGGGCCAGTGCCCCTACCGGTAGTTGACGAACTGCACCGCCACCTCGAGATCGGAACCCTTCAGCAGCGCGATCACGGCCTGCAGGTCGTCGCGCTTCTTGGAGCTCACCCGGATCTCCTCGCCCTGGATCTGCGCCTTGACGCCCTTGGGGCCCTCGTCGCGGATGAGCTTGGTGATTTTCTTCGCGTTCTCGCTGTCGATGCCCTGCTTGAGCGTGCCGGTGACCTTGTAGGTCTTGCCGCTGGCCTGCGGCTCGCCGGCGTCGAAGGCCTTCATCGAGATGTCGCGGCGGACCAGCTTTTCCTTGAACACGTCGACGGCCGCCTTCAGCCGCTCCTCGGTGGAGCTGACCAACTCGATGGCCTCCTCGCCCTTCCACTCGATGGTGGTGTCGGTGCCACGGAAGTCGAAGCGCGTCGCCAGCTCCTTGGCAGCCTGATTGAGCGCGTTGTCGACCTCCTGGCGGTCGACCTTGCTCACGACGTCGAACGATGAATCCGCCATTGGATCCGTCCCCTCTACTCGGTGATGTGCCGTTTTCGTGTTGGGTACATCCTCGTTGTACCCTGCTATTCGCACCAACCCGGGTGTAGATCGAGCCCGGGGTGCGGCGCAGTACCACGGCAGGTTGCCCGAGCGGCCAATGGGAGCGGACTGTAAATCCGTCGGCTTACGCCTACACAGGTTCGAATCCTGTACCTGCCACGCGTACGTTCAGGCCCCCTCTTGCGAGGGGGCCTGATTGCGTTGTGGGGTAGTCAGCCGCGACCGTTCGCTGCGGTGAGCCGGGCCATGCCGCGGAGCATCCAGGCCCGCGCACAATTGCCGCGCCGCGCTCCGCGCTCCCCGGGCGCGCCAGGATTCAATCGCGCTCCCAGCGGGCATAGTCCCTGCACCCGCACCACACCAAAGGAGCCCAGAATGTCCTCCCCTGCTGCCGGCCCCGGCGTTCAGAAACGAGCGCTCAGCGCCCTGCTGCTGGCGACCGGCGTCAGCCTCGCCACGGCGGCGATGATCCTGGTCAATTTCCTGGCCAACGCGCTGCCCATCAACGGCCAGACCACCGGCGACGTCACCCGCGGGTACGAGGTGTACTTCATTCCGGCGGGCTACGCGTTCAGCATCTGGAGCCTGATCTATCTGGGCCTGGTCGTCTACAGCGTCTATCTGAGCCTGGCCGTGGCGCGTGGCCGCGGCGCGGACAGCGCGCTCGCGATCGCCCCCTGGTATCTGCTCACCGCGGTGGCGAACGCGTGCTGGCTGATCGCCTGGCATCACAATCAGTTCCCGCTGAGCATGCTGTTGATGGTCGTGCTGCTGGCGGCGTTGATCGTGATCTACCGCAAGCTGGTGGTCCGGCCCGCCGACTCCAAATTCGAACTGTGGTCGGTGCACATCCCGTTCCGCATCTACCTCGGCTGGATCTCGGTGGCGACGATCGCGAACGCCACCATCACGCTCGACGACGCCGGCTGGAACGGCTTCGGCATCGCCGAACCCACGTGGGGCGTCATCATGATCGCGGTGGCCACCGTGCTGGGCCTGGCAATGGCCTTCCTGCACGCCGACGCGGCCTATGTGGCAGTGGTGATCTGGGCTCTGGTCGCAGTGGCGGTGCGCCTGAGCGACACCACCTCGATCCTGGTCGCGGCGCTGCTCGGTGCCGTCGTGCTGGGGCTGGCGTTGGTCGCGAATCTGCTGCGGGCGCCGAGGGGAGCATCCCGCGCCGGCGGCCACTCCTGAGCATCGCGGTCGGCGGGTCGAGTTCGGGGCAGGCAGCAGTACTCGCCCAGCACTCCGGGGCGACGGCGGCGACCCAATCTGGTTGGACCCCAGGGCATCTCGAGTGACCGCCGGGGCCGGCGCGGCGGGGTTGATATGCCAGTCCGGGCCGCGTCGCGCGTCGCCCCGCCGGCGTACGGCCAAAGTGGTTGATAGTCAAATGGGTTGAGGGCATCGCCGAGGCGGGCGAAATGCCGGAAGTTACTCGCACAAACCGGCCCAAACTCACCTTTGGGCGAAGCGCGGGCGGGTGGGCGAAGCGCGGCGAGCTGTGATGCGCATCACAACAGGAGTATCGTGGGGGCATCTCTGCGACGAAGGGAGATGCCATGAAGGGCGCGCATCGGGACCCCATCGATCACGCACGTACCACCCAGCCGCGAGCCGGTGAATCGTTCATCGACACGCTGTGGTGGCCCGGGCTACTCCTGTTGGGCATCGGCACCGTGCTCATCGCCTGCACCGTGGCGGCGTCGGCCTACGGCAACAGCAGTCTGTCGCTGACCCTGGCGCTCATCGCCGGCGCCATCGTGACCGCGGGCACGTTGTTGATCACCCTGGAGCATCAGCGGGTCAACCGCGTCGAACGTCGGTGGCGGGCCGAGCACCCGGACCGGATGCCGCACCTGCGCGCGAGCTAGCCGGCGGCCGATCCGGGGTAACCGCATTCTCGCAGCGTGCGGCCTGCGAGGCTGTCACCTGCGGAAATAGCTTAGCTGGCCTTACATATCGGTTTTGGTGTGTCATTGTGTTTTATCCCACACCTCGGCTTACACTGTGGCCCACGCCATAGTGAAGGGGATTGCAATGGTCAGGTTTGATGAGGGCACCGCGGGACAGTCCAAGAAGGCGCTGCCGCCCGCTGCGGGTGGATCCATCAGCGGCCATCGCGCTCTGCTCGGTGTGCTGTTGCTGCTCATCGGCGTCGCCGTTGTCACCGGCGTCGCCGTGGCGGTGATGAGCGGGCAACCCGCCATCGCGATCGCCATCGGACTGGTGGGTGCCGCGTTCTTCAGCCGGGTGGGCGCCTGACTAGTCGGGCAACCCCTGCCGGATCTCCGGCGTCGCCGCATCGGTGATGTCGGCGAACTCCGGATGCTTGTCGATGTAGGCCGCGACCATCTCGCACACCGGGACTATGCGGGTGCCGTCGGCGCGGGTGGCCTGCAGCGCCGCACCGATGAGCAGGGTCGCGAGCCCACGCCCCTCGTAGCCGTCGGCCACCTCGGTGTGGAAGAAGACCCGCTTGCCGTCGCGTGCGGCGAAGGCGGCGTGGCCCACCGTTTTTCCTTCTACGTCGACGTTGAACCGGTCGGCTTCCCGCGTGACGGTGACCGGGGCGCCGGTCTTGTCGGTGAGAGTCATCAGATGCCCTTTCGTTGGGGTTGTTGCCGTGGCTTGAGGCGGGTGGTGGGCAGCGCCGGGGCCGGAATCCGCTCCAGCGCACCCTGATAGCCGAGGACCGCACCGAACCGGTCCGAGCCGGCCTCCCACTGCTCGCGGTACTGCGCGATCTCCTCATGCGTGCGGCCCACGAAGTTCCACCACATCAGCAGTTCCTCGGTGAACGGCTCGCCCCCGAGCAGGATCGCCCGCAGCGGGTCGGTGCCGGTGTTGGTCAGCTCCCACGTCGACCGACCGGGTCCCTGATAGGCCAATTCGTGGGGCTGTACGGGGGTCTCGGCCAGGCGCAGCGCGCCCCGGTCGAGCAACACCGCGTGCTCGAACGCCGGGTCGATCGGCAGTTGCACCGAAGTGTCGGGCGGCAGCTCGATCTGCGCACCGAGCAGCGGCGTCGCGGTCGGTACGGGCGAACTCGCGCCCGCCAGCGAGCCGAGGAACACCCGCAGCGTCGCAGCGCCGACGACGGTCGGTTCGGGTGCGAAGTGATCGAATCCGCGATCCCCGTTGCGGGTCGCCGCCGGCAGCGCCAGCCACAATTGCACGCCGTGCAGAACGCTCGTCGCCGACGTCGACACCTCGGAGTGGCAGATACCGGCGCCGGCCGTCATCAAATTGAGCTCACCCGGGCGGACCATCGCGTGCACACCGGCCGAGTCGCGGTGTTCGACCTCGCCGCTGAACAGCCAGCTGACCGTGGACAATCCGGTGTGTGGATGCGGTGCGACGTCCATGCCCGGGCGGGTCCGCACGTCCTCGGGGCCATAGTGGTCGACGAAACACCACGCGCCGACCATCGACCGCTGACGCTGCGGCAGCGTGCGTTTGACGCGCATCGCGCGCGGGCCACCGAGCGGCACGTCGCGCGGCGCAAGGATCTCGATGCGTTCGGTGGGCCCGGCGGCGCAATCTACTTCGACGGGGTCGACCTCGAGATTGCTCATCACCTGTGATGGTCCGCGTTGGCGCGGCTGAGCGCAACTGTCGGTGGCTGCGGCTACCATCTCGACGCACGAGCGGACGTGGGAAGGGGGCCGCGGTGACCGCGAGTCCTGACGAGGTGCCCAGACTGATCAACGGCGCCGAACGCCGGGTCTGGGATGAGTTGACCGCGCAGCTGAGTTCGCGGGATCTGGCCATTCCGGGCAAGCGGGTGACCGACCACCTCAAGGACCACGAGGTCGACTTCGTCGTCGCGATGGAGGGCGCGGGCGTCGTGTGCCTGGAGGTCAAGGGCGGTGAGGTCACCCACGACGGCATCAGCTGGCGCCAGCGCCGCCGCGACGGCCGCGACCATGAGATCGAGCCGGTCCGACAGGCGCGCGAAGCGTGCTACGCGCTGCGCTCCTTCATCGAGGCCGACCCACGTTGGACCCAGCGCCGGTTGCGGTGGGACCACGTCGTGGTCTTCCCGAACTCCGCTGTCCCGCAGGACTTCGCGTTGCCCGAGTGCCCGCGTTGGAAGGTCATCGACCGCGACGACCTGCCGCACATCGTCGACCGGCTCACCCGGGTGCTGCTCGATCAGGAGCTGGATCGGCCGTTGCTGGCCGCCGAGGGCATCGAGCAACTGCAGGTCGTGCTCAGCGGGCGCGGTCTGCCACAACGCGATGTGGTGGCGCGGGCGTTGGCGAACGAGGACGCCGCCGACATGCTCACCGACCACCAGTCGGTGATCCTGGACGCCATCCGGCAGCTGAACCGGGTGGAGGTGCGCGGGGGAGCGGGCAGCGGCAAGACATTTCTGGCGGTCGAGCAGGCGCGTCGGCTGGCCCAGCGCGGCCAGCGGGTGGCGCTGGTGTGCTACTCGCACGGGCTGGCCAGTTACCTGCAACGCGTCACCGCGAAATGGCCGCGCCGCCAACAACCCGCCTACGTCGGGGAGTTCCATCGGCTCGGGGTGACCTGGGGCGCGCCCGAGGGGCCGGACGAGTCGGTCCGCAACGACGAGACCGTCAGGTTCTGGGAACACGACCTGCCGCACCAGATGGCGCAGTTGGCCTCGGCCCTGGAACCCGGCCATCGGTTCGACGCCGTGGTGATCGACGAGGCGCAGGATTTCGCCGACGCCTGGTGGGATCCGATCCTGGCGGCGCTGCGTGACGACGAATCCGACGGCATCTACGTGTTCACCGACGAGGGCCAGCGGGTCTTCGACCGATACGGCGCGCCGCCGGTGCCGCTGGTGCCGTTGATCCTCGATCACAATCTGCGCAACACCCGGCAGATCGCCACGGCGTTCCAGCCGCTGGTGGACCATCCGATGCGGTTCCTCGGCGGCGAGGGCCCCGCGGTCACCTACGTCGCGTGCAGCGCGGCGGATGCGATGGCGGCCGGGGACGATCAGGTCGATCTACTGCTGGATGCCGGTTGGCGTCCCGAGGACGTCGCGCTGTTGACCACCGGAAGCCGGCACCCCGAACAGGTGGCGCGCCAGGCCGGCGGCCACGACGCCTACTGGGACAGCTTCTGGGACACCGACCAGGTGTTCTACGGACACGTGCTGGGGTTCAAGGGTCTGGAGCGGCGCGCCGTGGTGCTGGTGGTCAACGAACAGGCCAAGTTCGAACGCTCCCGGGAACGGCTGTACGTGGGCCTGTCCCGGGCCCGGGATCAGCTCGTGGTCTGCGGGGATCCCGAGTTCATCGCCGCCGTCGGCGGGCCGGATCTGGCCCACCGTCTCGGTCTCTGAGCGGCGAAACCGCTCAGGGCATCCCGAGTTCGGCGGCCATCCCGTCGATCCCGGCGCGGATGCCCGCCAGGGCGTCGGCGCGGGCGCGCAGCTTGCACTCGAGGTGGGCCCGCTGGTGCAGGTTGGCGTACTCGCGGGCGGCCTCCTCGGCGCGCTCCAAAACCAGTTCCGGCAACGCGATTTCGTCGATCCAGCCCGCGGCCTGCGCGGCCTCGCCGAAATACACCTTGGCCAGGCCCGCCGCCTGCTGGTAGGCCGACGGCGTCAGCCGCAGCTCCATCACCGCGAGCGCCGCATGCGGCAACACCATTCCGATGGCGACCTCGTTGGCCTGAATGTTGTAGCCGGGAGCCGCAATTCGGTGATCGCCGCTGCACAGCAGAAATGCGCCCATCGCGATGGCGTGCCCGGTGCAGGCGATCACGACCGGCCTGGGGAACGACAGCAGTCGGTGGGACAGTTCGAAACCGCCCTTGAGCATCGCCAGTGCGGCCTCGGGGTCCCCGGACTGGAACACCTTCAGGTCGAACCCGCCGCTGAGCACCTTTTGGTTGCCCGCGATCACCACCGCGCCGACGCCGTCGCCCTCGGCGCGGTCGAGCGCGTCGGAGATCGCCTGCTGCATCTGCGGGCCCAGGACGTTGGCCTTGCCGTCGTCGAGGGTGATCACGGCGATCGAATCGTCGTGGCGATAGGTGACCGGACCGCTCATGATGCTCCTCGAGGATGACACGTGGGATGACCGACCTCGACGTTACCGCCGGGCGGTCACGCGGGACTCAGCCGCCCATCAGCATGCGCCACTGGTCCAGGTTCGAGGCCCGGTAGACGTAGTTGGTCCGTTTGACCTCCTCCAGCGGGGCGCTGGGCTCGGCCGAGTACCAGTGCCCGGGGAACACCGTCGGGTCACCGGAGAGCGCCGCCAACTGCTGCAGGCTGCGGAACATCTCGTTGACGTCGCCGCCCGGGAAGTCGGTGCGGCCGCAGCCCTCGAGGAACAGCGTGTCGCCGGCCACCAGTCGACCGTCCACCAGGAAGCACTGGCTGCCCGGGGTGTGGCCGGGGGTGTGCAGCAATTCGATCTCGATGTCGCCGACGCTCACCTTGTCGCCGTGCTCGTGGGCGGTCAGCTCAGCCATCGGGATCTCGGTGGTGCGGGAAACCCATTGGGCTTCATGCGTGTTGACGTGGATCGGCACGCTTTGGCGTTCCATCAGCTCGGCGAGGCCGGCCAGCGTGAACCCCATCATGGTGCCGCCGACGTGGTCGGGATGGTGATGGGTGACCAGCACACCGGACAGTCGCATGCCGTCACCCTCGGCGATGTCGAGGAGGTCACCGGCCGCGTAGGCCGGGTCGACCACCACGCAGTCACCGGTTTCCCGGTCGCCGATCAGGTAGGCGAAGTTGCGCATCTGATCGGCGATCATGTCGCCGACGGCGTAGTCGCGGCCGGACAGAAGTTGGCGAAAGTAGAGCCGGTCCTGGGATGTCGAAGCAGCTGTCGGGTTAGCCATGCCTCCATCATTGCAGGTCAAAAAACCGCACTTCACACGGTGTTTAACCACACACCGCCAAAATTCGCATCTGGGATGCGCAATAAATACCGTCAGCTTCATGCAGCTCACACGGTTCACCGATTTAGGACTCCGGGCCATGATGCTGCTGGCGGCCGGGGAGTCCGCGGACCGGCGGGTGACCACCCGCGCCATCGCCGCCGGGGCGCACGCCTCCGAGCACCACGTCGCCAAGGCGGTGTCCCGGCTCGCCGAGTTGGGCATGCTGCACGCGCGCCGCGGCCGGGTCGGCGGACTGCTGCTCACCGAGGCCGGCCGCACCGCGTCGGTCGGCTGGCTGGTGCGCCAACTCGAAGGCGACCGCGAGGTCATCGAATGCGGCGGGGACAACCCGTGCCCGCTGATCGCGGCCTGCCGACTGCGCCGCGCGCTCGCCGAGGCCAAAGAGGCGTTTTACCGCGAACTCGACCGATACACGGTCACCGATCTGGCCGGGAGCCCAAGCCTCCCGGTTGTTCTGCAACTCACTGGAGAAAGGACCCCACGATGACCGTCACCACCCCCGGATCGTCGGCCGTACGCGTCGAGCTCGAGCCGCACCACGTCGAGGTGATCAAGGCGACGCTGCCGCTGATCGGCGCCCACATCGACGACATCACCGGGCGGTTCTACGAGGGCCTGTTCGCCGCGCATCCCGCGCTGCTGCGCAACTTGTTCAACCGCGGCAACCAGGTCAGCGGCGCCCAGCAGCGGGCCCTGGCCGCCTCGATCGCGACGTTCGCCACCCATCTGGTGGATCCCGACCTGCCGCACCCCGCCGACCTGTTGTCCCGCATCGGGCACAAGCACGCCTCGCTGGGGGTGACCGCCGACCAGTACCCGATCGTGCACGAGCACCTGTTCGCGGCGATCGTCGCGGTGCTGGGCGCCGACACCGTGACCGCGGAGGTCGCCGCGGCCTGGGACCGGGTGTACTGGATGATGGCCGAGACCCTGATCGCCCTCGAGCACGAGTTGTACGACGCGGCCGGCGTCGCCGCCGGCGATGTCTACCGGCGCGCCAGGGTGCTCTCCCGGGTGGCCGACCCGTCGGGGGCGGTGCTGATCACCGTCCGTCCGCTGGCCGGTCCGCTCGGTGACTTCGTGCCCGGCCAGTACGTGTCGGTGGGCGTCACGATGTCCGACGGCGCCCGCCAACTCCGCCAGTACAGCCTGATCAACGTGCCCGGCAGCGGCGAACTGACGTTCGCGGTCAGGCCCGTGGACGCGGTCGAGGGTGCACCGGCCGGCGAGGTGTCCAGCTGGATCCGGGACAACATCTGCGTGGGCGACCTGGTGGATGTCACCGTCCCGTTCGGTGACCTGCCGGCCCCGGCCTCGGCCGCGACCCCGGTGGTGTTGATCTCGGCGGGCATCGGGATCACCCCGATGATCGGGATGCTCGAATACTTCGCCGCGCGCCGGACCGACGCGACCGTGCAGGTGCTGCACGCCGACCGCGGCGATCAGCAGCATCCGCTGCGCGAGCGCCAGCGCGAGCTGGTGGAGCAGTTGCCGCACGCAAGTCTCGACGTCTGGTACGAGGACGGCCTGACCGGCGGCCGGCCCGGTGTGCACGCGGGGCTGCTCGATCTCGACGCGCTCGCGGAGATCCCGGCCGGCGCCGAGGTGTACCTGTGCGGGAGCAACGGCTTCGTGCAGGCGGTGCGGGCGCAGCTGGCGACTCGGGGGGTGCCCGAGCACCGGGTGCATTGCGAGCTGTTCAGCCCGAACGACTGGCTGCTGGGCTAGTCCGCTCGGGCGGGCGAGGAGACCGGCGAAAATCGCGCCCCGGCCGGGGGTCGGGGCGCGATTTTGCGGGTTTTCGGCCCGTGGCACCCCGTTTGACCAGCGGTTTGGCGTACAAATGCCGCAGACTGTACCCTCTTTAAGGCCCGCCCGCCGTTTCCGAACGGACCGCGCGGGCCACGCAGTTCGGCCCCCTTAGCTCAGTCGGCAGAGCGTTTCCATGGTAAGGAAAAGGTCAACGGTTCGATTCCGTTAGGGGGCTCGGTGGATGCCGGACGGGGTGCCGACCGCGTCGATCGGGGCGGTGTAGCTCAGCTGGTTAGAGCGCACGACTCATAATCGTGAGGTCGGGGGATCGAGTCCCCCCACCGCTACAAGACAAGCATGACCCTAAAAGAGGAGAGCAGCCAAAGTGGCCTCCAGTACCGACGTCCGGCCCAAGATCACCTTGGCCTGCGACGTATGCAAGCACCGCAACTACATCACCAAGAAGAATCGTCGCAACGATCCCGACCGGTTGGAACTCAAGAAGTTCTGCCCGAACTGCGCTAAGCACCAACCCCATCGCGAGTCTCGCTGACGCGTTCCATCGGCGCAGACCGAAGCCGGTTTGCCGGGATCTACTAGGTAGGTTTTAGCCCGTGGCACTATCCGCAGACATCGTCGGGATGCATTACCGCTACCCCGACCATTACGTGGTGGAGCGGGAGAAGATCCGCGAGTACGCGACCGCCGTCAAGAACGACGATCCGGCGTTCTTCGAAGAATCGGCCGCCGAGGCCCTGGGCTACCAGGGTCTGCTGGCGCCGCTCACCTTCATCTCGGTGTTCGGTTACACCGCTCAGCGCGCGTTCTTCGCCAGCGCCGATATCGGCATTCACGACGCCAAGATCGTCCAGGTCGATCAGGAGTTGAAGTTCCTGCGTCCCATCCAGGTCGACGACAAGCTCTACTGCGACGTGTACGTGCATGCCGTGCGGCAGGCCCACGG